>NZ_QNRJ01000006.1 GCF_003315075.1 Rossellomorea aquimaris | reverse complement strand
TACTCTATTTCTCCCTGCCATGTTGATCGACCTCCGTGTTATTTACTTAACTATAACACTAAAGTATCATACGACATCTATCCTAACAGAGGGGGATATTCAAATTACCAAACGAAAGCAAAAGGTGGAGCATACGCTACATTAATTTCAAGATCCGTTGGTGGATCCTACACTGTAGACGCTAGAGAAACTGGTCATTCAGGTCCAGCAAGTTGGCGTAGAGATGTAACGGACAGTAAAACTTATTCTTTACCAAGTATTCAATCTGCTGGTTATGACGCAATAGTTCAATTTAGTAATGATCTTAATACTCCAGTAAATGTACGAGTAACTGGAAGTTGGGCAAGTAACTAATCAAAAGTTGATAAAGAATCAGCTCACAGCTTGTAGACAAAGGCTAATAAGCTATGTCTACAAGCTTATTTAAACCATAATAATTGAATCCTAACGTATAAATAGAAGGTCATCTCATCACCTAATTAGACAAAATGAGGTGACGATTTGAATAAGCATCTGTGGCAAATAGTAATAATTTAAAGTAATATAGGTTGTATACGGAGTAAAGTAAGGTGGTTTTTGTAAACAGAACCGTTTTTTTCAGAGAATTTAAGAGGTGAAAAGTGTGCTTACAAACCAATTATTCGTCGAATTTAAGAGAGCGTTTACAATTAGAAATATACTAATATGGATGATTATTTTATTTATTCCAGTCTTTAGATTCTTTATGATTATAGGGTCTTATGAGTTTTTTGTTCCTATAGAGGTTTTCCAAGAAATGGTTTCGGGAATTATTCCTTTGCTTTTTCCTGCTATTATTATTGCAATCTATTTACCAACTTTTTTAGAGGAACAGCGAAACAATTTTATTCAATATACTCGGCCTAGAATTCCTTTAAATATGTACTTACTATGTAAGGGTATAGTAAATGCAGTATTAACGGGTTTAATAACATTCTTATTGGTCTTTGGCTCTTGTGTCTTTGTACTTTATGTTGAACCGAATTTTGATTTAGTGTCCTATGCCTTTATGGATCAAAATGCGACTGTGCCAGACTTTACATTTTCACAATTTTTATCTTATGGAGATTTAACATATGGCTTAATCTATGCAATCTGGGTTTCTATCAATGCAGTTTTATTCTCCACTTTTGCATTTGTATTACTTCTTACTTTAAACAATTCATTTGTTGCTTTATCTGCTCCATTTCTTTATTATCATGTATTCAATTTTGTTTCAGGTGTACTTGGGAGACCTCAATTCTCACCATTAAGCACAATCTTTCCATTTAATATTATAGAACAGCCTCTATGGACGGTACTAATACCATTTGTAACCCTACTCGTTGCTATTCTTGCTGTCTATATATATTCCATACATAAACGAGAAGAATGGGTAATATAAAATGCGTAAAGGCAATAAGAGAAAAATAGATTACTTATATAGTTTACTTAAGTTGAAATGGGTTTTCCTGGGGATTGTTCTTTACTTTTATGGGTTTATGTTAAAAAATGAGATTTTTGGGAGTGCCACAGAGTTAAAATTATCATTTAATAATTGGGACATTACTTTACGGGTAATGAATGATTTGTACCTTATTGTTTTCTTTGTCGTCCCATTAGTGGTATTTAACTCTATAAAATCTACACTTGTAGACTTTGATTATCAAGTGTTAATCAGACTAGGATCTTTTAAAAAATGGATTTATCACTCATTGATACAATTTTGGTTTAGAAGTTTTCCCGTATTACTCGTGTGGTGTTTTATGTCTTTCTTTTTGACAATTGGATTTCCGTATGAATCAACATGGAGCGGAATTGGTAAATCAGACTATGTTACAAATACTTTACATGTACTAGTGAATTTATATGAAGCTCCTCTTCTTGCATTTATAGCACAAGTTATATTATTAATATTATCCTTTTCGCTACTACATTTATTCATTGCAATATTCTATGTAGTAACCCGAAATAAAAACTTAGTATTTGCAGTATGTGCATTCGTTTTTATAAGTACAATAATTGGGTTTAAATTATTGCCAAAGGAACTATCCTTTTTATCTCCAGCAACCTATTTTTCTATAGCTAAAGCAGCTAATACTTTTGATGTTGCTATAATTGAGCATCTAGTAGTGGTAGTTCTCCTTTTAATTATAATTTTGTACTTACAAGTTATAGATATAAATAACAAAAATTTTAAAAAGCTCATTATACCTTACACTCCAATTATAATTTATTTCATTTTATGCGTAACGGCAATCTTTACTTCAGCTAATTCCTTGAAGGCTGTTCCTGAGGCATCTGTATGGGACATTGCTGTAAAAGCCTTGCAAGGAACTAGCAGTGAGAATTTTATGTACTTGTCGTTTTTTAATTATTCAATTATTTACTTTGGGTTCTTATACTTTGTTCAAGTTTTTTTGAGTAACGAGGTTGGTGATTTAGGTTACTATAAAATCATACGATATCAAAGTTTATTCACGTGGTTTTGGAGTTGGCTAAAAAACTTATTGCTTATGAATCTAGTATTTCTAATTTCAATAATACTGATTTCATTCTTAAGCGCCTTATTATTTGATATTAATATTAGTTTAAACGTATCACTTTTGAAATCTCCTTTGAATCAGATTATTTATCACTTTCTTGTTAACGGCTTCTTTCAACTATGTTTTTATACCTTAGTAGCTTTTATTTTGGCTTGGATTAATAAGGAGTCAATTTACGGAGTTTTACTAATTGGAATATTAATGGTTCTAATGTTACCAGGATTTAATGTAAGGGAAGTATTGCCAGTAGGACTTAATGGGTTTGCTTACTTAGCAAACAGTTCACCATTTTATATAACCATAGTTCTCTTGGTTATGAATGCCATAGCCATTTTAATCATAAACATCTTGTTTCGAAAAAGTACAGTAATTTAATAGGTGAGGTGTAAATATGTCTGTCATTTCAATGACAAATGTTAGTAAATCATTTAAAGGATTAACTCTTTTTGACAGTATTGATTTAAATATAGAAAAAGGAAAGATCTATGGATTTATTGGTCCTAATGGATCTGGAAAGTCAATACTATTCAAAATGATCTGTGGATTTGTATTTCCTGATAGCGGACAAATTAAAGTTCAAGGGGAAACGATTGGTAAGTCAAAGAGATTCCCCGATAACTTTGGCATCATTATAGATCGTCCGGGATATATAGCCAGCAAGACTGGTTTTCAGAATCTACAAGATTTAGCCTCGATCCGTGGGCAAATTAGCGATGAAAAAATTAAAAAGACAATGGAACGAGTGGGTTTGCAACCAGATGCAAAACAAAAAGTTAAGAATTACTCTTTAGGAATGAAACAGAAATTGGCAATCGCTCAAGCAATCATGGAAGACCAGCAGGTTCTTATTTTGGATGAAGCATTTAATGCTTTAGACGCTAGTAGTGTGAATACCATTCGAAATTTATTATTAAAGTTTAAAAAAGAAGGACGTACTATCCTAGTCACAAGTCATAATCAAGAAGATATAGATATTCTTTGTGATGAAGTTTTTCGAATAAATGGGTATAATCTGGAAGCAGTTAGTGTTGCTACAGTTTAATCCTCCATTAAAAGAGTGCAGAATCTTGTGGTCAGACCCCAAACCTAGCAATTGGAAAAGTGGACAGAAAAACGGAAATAGTTAAGGTTCATTTGTCTTTAGTTTGAAAGTGCGTTTTTCTAGATTAATGCATAAAGTTAAATTGGATCATTCCACATTAAACCACCCTTGACCGCTTAGCGGAAAAAGGAGCCGTCGCCACACTCGTCAGCTCGGATAATGAAAAGGGTGGCGAAATGGCCGGAGAATACCTGGTGGAGCAACTAGGTGAAGGTGCGAAAGTAGCGGAACTTGAAGGGGTCCCTGGAGCATCCGCCACTCGTGATCGGGGAGCAGGATTCCACAACATCGCGGATGAAAAGCTTGATGTCGTAGCCAAACAGACGGCAAACTTCGATCGTACTGAAGGATTGAATACGATGGAGAACCTGATTCAGGGGAATCCGGATATCATAGCGGTGTTCGCTCATAACGATGAAATGGCATTGGGAGCACTGCAGGCTATCCAGAGTTCTGGCCGTGATGTATTAGTCGTTGGCGTTGATGGAAATGAAGATGCGATGACTAGCATTCGTAATGGTAATCTTTCTGCGACTGTTGCTCAGCAGCCTGAGAAGATTGGTCAGCTGGCCGTTCAGGCTGGGGCTGATGTGTTGCAAGGTAAGAAAGTAGAGAAGAAGATTCCGGTGCCGTTGAAGTTGGTGACGGAGGAGAACGTAGAAGACTCTTCAGAATAAATTGTGGTGGTAAACCTCATTCGTGCATTTGTACGAATGAGGTTTTTTCCTTTGGTGATAAAAGTAGTGGAGAAAAGAATTCACCTTTTCTTGTTTGCGTTTGCTCCAAATGAGTTGTGGGTCGTCCTGTTTTTAGATAACTATTGGATGGAGATGTCTGTAAAAAAGGGATTTGAAGACTCTGGGATTGACCGGCTAAATGAAAAAAATCAGGGTTGTACCAATCATCAAGATTTAAACAAAAATTTATTTTACCTCGCAATAAAACAGGTTGTCAACATCTAATTTGTATTTTTCTTGAAAAAATGCTATAATTATCACCTGTTGATTTTTTGTATTGAACGTTTAATTAAATATCTTATTTATTCCGTAGGGAAATTCAAACAGTTTTTGTGAGCTTTTTAGGCAATAGTACCCGAGTGTTTATACAAGGAGGACTAATATATTGAATTTAATCAATAAGAAAGTTACACATGAGCGGTTTGGTATGGGAAGCATCGTGAATCATAGTGATACGGTGGTTGAAATCCATTTCGCCTCGGAAAATAAAAAATTTGTATACCCGGATGCATTTGGACAGCACTTGAAACTACATGATAAAAGTGCTGCCAACTCACTTGAAAAAATTTTACACGAGCAGGAAATGGAACTCAAAGAGGAAGAAATGCAGAAAGAAGAGGAAAAGGCACGGCAAAGAAGAAACCAGGAGCTTCGAGTGGGGCATGAAAAAAGTATGAAAAATCATAAACTTCATCCCGAATCGCAGATGGTTTACAGGTGCGATACAGAAGAACAGAGTAGCTCCTTTTCAGATTGGACGGTTTCCTCTGGTGAAATAAAAAGTGGTACTAAAAAGGGTAAGCCAAACAAGCCCAGTCGCTTACACCAAAACAGTGCGGTCCTGCTGACAGCAGTCGATCCCGGCATGCCTGAAAAAGACAGACGGATATTAGGTGTCTATATGGTAAAGGATCATTTCATCGGTAAATTTTGTGAAGATGGAAATATTCCTGCCCATTCCCATTACAGACTCCAACTGACAGACGAGGAATCGAAACAGATGCCTTTCTGGAAGTACTATGTCAATGAAAAATCCCCTCAACAAACGACATGGAATACAGGCAAGTACCGATATTTCGATAATTTGTGGATGGCTCAGATTTTGCGTGACATCGTTTCATTGAAAAGTGACACGAAGGAACAAGAGCTGGCACAACAATTTCTGGACCACTTCTCTAAGATGAATCAAATAGTAGAGCAAGAGTTAAAAGAACCAAATGGAGCATTATTGCGTGCTTAGATAAGAACAGCGGGGGAACCGGCACATATAAGGTGAGAGAAAGTGTGAGGTTCACTGCGAATAGTGTTAAAAAGGGACAAGGCTGCCGCCTTGTCCCTTTTAGTGGTTTTTGGACACCTTATTTGGTGATATTGGGGTCAGACCCCGTTTTTACTCTCGCTAACTGGAAGCGGAGCAACTTGATCAAGATATTACTTCTTGAAATTTACTAGTTTACTAATAACAACTATTTTTACGGTAAAATATAACTAAAATGTTCTGAGGGTGTTATATCATGAAAAAACCATTTTATATGACTCAAATTGCTTTATCAAAAAAAGTAGGGTGGTCAGAAGCCAATGGTAGATGGTGGATAAAATATTTTTCAGAGTTTATTCCAGTGAAGAAAGATGGCAGAAAGAAGTTTTTTAGTGATGAGTCATTTGATGTTTTATCTAAAATAAAATTCTTAAGCGAAAATGGTCTTACAAAGAACGAAATTTTGGAGATATTTAAAAAGAGTGGCATTCCAAAAACAGAACAAGAAACCACTGATTTAATAACAAACAATATATCTTTTAAGTATCATGACAAGGAAATTGCTAATTCTCTTCCTGCTCAAAAGGAACTTTTAATTCCCTTATTAAATGTTCTTAGGGATAAAAAACCTTATACCACGACTATGATAAACGACGGAGTTATTGATCAACTTGGATTATCAGAGGAGCAATTAAACATCACCTATTCCGATGGTAAAGAGTTTATTTTTGCCAATAGAATGAGGTCAGCAAGATACTCACTCAAGAAAGAAGATTATATCGAAGAGGTAAGTAAATATACATATCAAATCACAGAAGAAGGTTTAGAACTTCTCCATGATAATTCTAAAGAAAAAGAAGATGAAATTGAGGAGCTTGAAAAAGTTGTTGATCCTTTTGAAACCATTCAAGAGAAAGTCGAAGAAATTGAGTCCGATTTAATAAAAGATTTAATCGATCACCTTAAACAAGCCCATTGGCGAAGGTTAGAAACGATTGTCGTAGAGTTATTAACTTCAATGGGATATGGTGATGGGGAAGTTACTAAAAGGACCAATGATGGTGGTTTAGACGGCATTATCAAAGAAGACAAATTAGGCCTGGATAATATTTATGTTCAAGCAAAACGGTGGGAAAATACAGTAGGAAGTCCAGAAGTGATGGGATTCTCAGGGGCATTGGACGCAAAAGGTGCCAAAAAAGGTATTTTCATAACAACCTCTAACTTTTCAAAGGCAGCTGAAGAATATGTTGAAAGATTGGTAGATGTTAAGAAAATTGTTTTGATTGATGGTAGGAAGTTAGCTAAGTTGATGATAGAAAATAATATTGGGGTTAGTAACAAGAAAAAGTTTGTTGTGAAAGAAGTGGATTTTTCTTATTTTGAAGGTGAGTAAAAGTCTGGTGTATGTCCCTAGTGCATTAGCTTAAACCAAATGAAGTAGGGCAGTAACAATTTTATGTTTTATTAAAAGGAGATAAATAAATGACTTATTCAGATTATAGAAGAATAGATCAACTTGGAGAAGGTGGTAATGGTTGGGTCTATCTTATGCGAGATAAATCGGACGAAGAATTTGCAGTGAAAGTTTCAAAAATTGAAAAAGTTACTGGTGAATTTTCTAAACTAAAATTAGAAAGATTTAAAACAGAGGCTATTAAAGTAAATGAGCTTTATAGAAATGGGCAGAAAGGGATTATTCCAGTGTATAATTATGAATTACCGTGCGAAGCAACTGGGAAGTACTTTTTTGTTATGCCAAAAGCTGTACCTTTAGAAGAAATGGTCAAATCCTCTGAAAATATCTATGAATTAACAGCTATCTTTAAAGACCTAGCTTTAACACTAAGTGAATTGCATAATAAAAATATTTCTCACCGTGATATAAAGCCAGAGAATATATTGTATTATCAAGGGAAATATTGCTTTGGCGACTTTGGTTTAATAGATTATCCCGAAAAAGAAGATTTAACTAGAGCAAAAGAAGCATTAGGGAATAGAAAAACAATGGCACCAGAGATGCGAATTCCATTATTAGTAACAGATCCTAAACCAGCAGATGTATATTCATTTGCAAAAACTCTTTGGGTAGTACTTACGGGTGAAGAATATGCATTTGATGGGCAATTTAATTATTTCGAAAATAATCGTTTACACATTAAGTACCCTGAACAACACTTGGTGGAATTGTATAAGCTTTTAAGAGATTCAACAGCCGAAAATCCTGATAAAAGACCAAATATAAAAGAATTCTTAAACAGATTACTTGAATGGGAAAGAATATCTAACGATAAGGGGGAATCAAGCAAAAGTCTGTGGAGATTCATAGAACAAAACGTTCTTCAGCAGACAAAACCAAGTACAGTTATATGGAAAGAAAGAAGTCAAGTAGTTGAAATTCTTAAGCAAATATCTATTACAAACTTTAATCATACGTTTATACATGAAGGTGGTGGCATGGATTTAATAGACATTGATTTTTTCGATGATATAGAGAATGGTATGGTTTCCATAAATTTTGGATTTAATATGGTGCAGGTCTTTAAAGTGAAAAGGTTGATATGGGAACTGCCAAATAACGATCCTGAGTTTAGCTACTTTCGTTTAGAGTTTGACAAAATAAAGCCAATTTTTCCACAAGCAGTTATAGAATTACAAGATTGGATGGAAAATCAGAAATACCAATCTGCTGAAAGAATTGTATCTGAGGATTTAATAGTGAATAGTAAAGGAAAATATGAGCCTTATAGAGAGGAAGAGGGGGTAACTTTCTCTAGTGTTACTCGCAGGTTTGATGGTTCATTTTTAATCGTACCAAAAGGTTCTATATATAATAGTATCCAAAATACGTACGATGGAAGGCACTCTAAGTTCTGCTCAGAAGAATTTAGAGAATATATGGAAATTCTGCAGTATATTTATAATCACAAGATATTAGGAGATTATTTTTGGAATATTGCTAATGAAGATCCTTTCAAAGAAAAATTTATTAATGAGTTGAAAAGAATTAGGGTAATGTGTGATGAAGAAGTAAGAAAAGAATTAGGGATCTTTATAGAAGAATAAGTCAAGGCGTTGCATATTCTTCTATGATTTTATTAGAAACCCTGGTGAAAAATTTGGCATTTTGTCTCTATGTATCGGAGGGTCTGACCCCAATTTTCCGTATACCAGTATAGAGCTATTTTATTCAGATGTTTTATTGATACAGCATAATCTACTATAGATTGTGAATTAATGTATCCTAATTTGTTGATCATTCTTTACCAATATTTTATGCACAAAGATAGAAGGAGAACTATGTCTAATAAATCAGAGTACTACTCCATATGGGAAGCAGTCCATAAATCCGTTTGGAATAATAATAACTTTTCAAATGAAAAAGCGTATGTTACATGTCTCTTATCAGAGTTAGCATATAAGTATATACCTAAATATGAAATCGACAAAATAAAACGTGTTAAGATTGTTCCCTGTTTTGAATATCAAAATATAATTTCGAGTGGAGAATCCATAAATTTTAATAAATTATTACTTGCCCTTGATTTTAGAGATTACTTTATTATTGAGGAAAATAAAATGATTATTATTGGTATTAAACTTAAAAACATCCTATTTATCTCAGTAAGGGGTACACACCAATTATATGATTGGTTTGTTAATATTAATATAAGAAAAATGAAAATGACTTTTTTTGATGATGAAAATAAGTATCATTCAGGGTTCCTCAATGAAGTTTTAAAAGTTTATAATGCCCTTTTTTTGAAAATAGAAGAATTTTCAGTTGAATCTACTAAAGTGATTTTTACAGGGCATTCTTTAGGGGGAGCTCTATCCTCAATTTTGTATTCACTTTCTTCATGTTTGAAAAGAGAAACTCAATGCTTCACTTTTGGTATGCCAAGATATGGAGATAAAATCACTATAAGTTCACATTGTCCACATCATATACTTAATGAGTTTGATATAGTGCCATCTTTACCACCAAAAATTTTTGGTTACTGTAATTCTTTGTCTGAATATCTTCTCAATAATGAAAGCATAACCCCTATACATATTAGAGATAAAAAAAACCTTATTGAATGGGTTAAAAGAATTAGACAAGTAGGTAAAGAACATTCGATAGAGCAATATAAATTGAGATTGATTAATCTTTTATAAAAATCATAGAGTAATTCGTTAAGTATATTTCTCCTTAATGTTAAAGTTATTTAGTTAGATAAAGCATTAGATAGTTTAATATAGTTTGGATTGTAATACATTTTTAAAAAGAACAGATAAGCGAAAGATTTTGGGGTTGGACCTTCGGTTAAGTGAAGCTTTAATAAACTGGGGGTTTGTCCTGGTTTAGATATCTAAGGAGCTATTTAAAGCATCGGTAATTGGATTAACTTCTAAATATTTTTCTTCGTCGAAAAATAATGTTGGATACTTTCTCGTACACCAAAATAATCCTAATCGTTTCGTTTTTAGTAATGAAACATTGAATCTATATCCAGCTTTTTTATTCAACTTTTAGTAATTGTTATACATTGGATACACTGTAGTCAATGTAACAATCTTAGTATTGGGATCAGACCCTCGGTACGGTAAGGCGTTAATGAGATGGGGGTCAGACCCCGATACATTAGAACAGCGGGGGAACTGGTGAGAGAGTGAGTGTTAGGTTCACTGCGAATAGTGTTGAAAAGGGACAAGGCTGCAGCCTTGTCCCATTTAGTGGTTTTTGGACACCTTACTACCTAATTTATTTTAGATGATGCAGAGTGACTTGAGCATCTCAAATTATTTAAAACTTTTTACTCGTCATTACCGCCCCATTCCCCAGTCGGCCTATGCCAACTGACAATACGGTCTTCTGACCTCATTTTTCACAAAAAGAAATGTATTTTTTGAAATTGAAAGGGAGATCTGGAATCCAGATCTCCCTTTGTATGTTCGCCCAGCATGGGTACAATCTGTTGGGGAAAAGTCCCGTACAGTGAAGGCGGAAGTAGCGGTAGCTTAACGCAAGAGAGTCTGCGGTGATGTAGATACTGAAGAAAGCGAGCGACAAATCTCTGGTCTGAGGGACACGAGCTTTATATATGGCTCTATATGCGATCATCTATACAGTAAATTCTATAGAATGCTAATACATTGTAGCCGTTGAAAAGAGAGATACGAGGTATTGAGCTAATAAAAAGTTCAATTGTTATAGTTGCAATCTCTGAAAATAAAAGTCCCTTTAGGAATTAAACGTTAAATAACATAAGGGATAATGGGGTCAGATCCTTCTTGCAGTGAAGCTCGTTCGAAGGGTTCATATGGCAGAGGCTTGGTTTGAGCACCTGGAAGAGTGTAATTATTACTAGGTGAGGAGGAGATGTCCTTAACAATAGGGTAAGTTATGGTCAAGGTTTTATGTGTGGATTTACAAGCACCCTAATTGCACTTTACTATAATTAGTTCTTTTTCCTTAATAAGGAAGAGGGTATAATAGGTTCATAGGAATGATTTAGAAGGGGGATCAAAAGTGGCCGAGACAGCGAAGGTCAGTTATTCGGATATATTTTATGAAGAAGCTCAAAACGTATTACAGACGTTAGAGGAGTTCCACCAATTGTCATCAATAGAGTTAGAGAATGAGCAATTAAGGGATATGCTGTATGAAATTAACGGGGATATTGCACACGGCATTAATAAGATTAAGCAGAATTTAAATTATCTTATGAGAAATGTAGAGTGGGAGACCTTCAACTTATCTTTTTTCGGAGAGACAAATGCAGGGAAAAGTACATTGATTGAAGCGCTTCAGCGTGGAAACGGACGGCTAATCGGGGACGGAAGCAAGGATTATACGAAGTCGCTTACGAATAAAACGTTAAAAAACGTCAACCTGCTTGATATGCCGGGCATTGAAGGCAATGAGAGGAAATACATATCGGAGATCAAGAAGGGTGTCGAGAAGTCCCATGTCGTCTTTTATGTCATTGGAACAAATAAAGAGCCTGAGGAGCAGACGTTAAGAAAAATAAAATCCTATTTAAAGGACCAAGCAAAGGTCTACTCCATCATAAATGTCCGTTCAAAACCTAACCCGTATATCCTAAAAAAAGGATTAACCGATAACAGTTTAAAATTAATAGAAGAGAGGACAAAGGAGAAATTCAGTGAAATATTGGGAGACCATTATGTCGACAACTTAATCGTGCATGCCCATCTTGGATTTTTATCAGTCGGCAGTCCTTTAAGAGATGACTTGAAACGAGATCAAGAAAAAATGAAAACCATTTTTGGTTCGCCCACCAATGCCTATGAATTTAGTAATCTTAGTAAAATCGAAGGTCTGATTGAGCATTTATCCGAGTCCAGTATTAAGGAAATCGCCATCTCCAATACTTACAAGTTTTTCAGTTGCCTAGAGGAAGTGACGAGCAGAATCCTAAAGGGAAAAAAAGGCTTTGATGAAACGATCAAAAGCTTAAAGTTTCAAATCAAAGAATGTTTGGATTCTTCACGTGATGCTGTCAGGTCCTGCCAAAATAATGTTCTCAATCTCATCGATATTAAAGTGGATAAGATGCAGAGCAATATGCAAAAGATTATATATGATGGAATTGACAACCAATGGGGAGAAACAAGGATCAAAAGCGAGTTACACAGCGAGAAAGCCAGATTTGAGGAAGAAACTAAAGACTCTCTGGATAAAATCATAAAAGAATTAACAGAAGATATACAATCAAATATGATCCAACTTCAGCGACGTATGGATCTAGAGTTTAAATTCTCAGGTTATAAGAATAGTGATTTCAATATCAGCAATATCATTAGCAAGATGCAGATCGGTATGAAGTATGTTCTTGGACAGATCCTTGACTTGGGATTTTCGGTAATAGGGATTATTGTAGCTTTTGTCTTTAACCCTGTTCTTGGCATCATCACAGGTGTCATCAGTCTTATGAAAAAAATATGGGAATGGTTTTTCGGTGATCCTAATAAACGCAAAAGAGAAGCAAAAAGCATGGCTTATGATGAAATCCGAAATCTGGTTCAAAAGATCAAGAAAGAAGCAAGAGCAAACACTGATAAAGAGTTTAAAAACCTGGATAGGAGCATCCAAAACACATTGTTAACTGTGGACCACTTTATCCGTGAGGTTGAGAAATTGAGCTTCTCCATGAATGATAGAATAAGTGACCTGGCTCACTCTAAAGTGGAAATTGGTAAATCAATGGTAGCTAATATAGAGGAAAGGTCCGTTGAATTTGCCTACTTTGACCTAAAACTCGCTCAGGGAATGATTATAGGGGAAGCAGCCACCTCCGCAACAACAAGATCTTATCGTTTGAATAAGCTCGATAGATACCCCAATGTAGGTGTGTTGATGGTAAACATTTATCCTGATCAAAAGGAGGGCTATTTCTATTTGAAATCCCCTCAGGAGTTCACATACCGAGCCTTTTCAAACCTGATTGACTACTATAAAAAAACCGATGAAAGCTTTGCAATCAAAGGAGTAAGGAGAATGAAAAATGGCGAAAACCTTTCAAACAGATAAACAGGATTTGCTTGAACGATTACAATCTTTGAAAGAAAAACTTTTTACCTTCGACCAGTACGATATCGACGTTTCCGCACTGATCGAAAAGGTCGAGACATCAATTGGAAACCTGGAGAAGGAAAAATTTATCATTGCCATGTTTGGGGCTTTTACAGATGGAAAGTCAACGATTCTTTCTTCTCTTACCAAGCGTTCGGATATTGAAATCTCACCGGAACCAACAACTGATGAAGTATCAATCTTCCGTCTTGAACATCATCAAAATAAAGATGATTTCTATATAGTGGATACTCCAGGACTGTTTTCAGAACATATGATTCATAGTGAGCGGACACAGAAATATATCTCCGAAGCGAATGTGATCATCTATACCATCGATCCAGTTAATCCATTAAAAGATAGTCACCACTCTACTATTAAATGGTTGCTCGAAGATCTAGGAAAGGCAGAGTCTACTCTGTTTGTCATCAACAAGATGGATGAGGTTGCAGACCTAGATGATGAAATGGATTATAACCGTAACAGCGAAATTAAACAGAAAGTCGTTGTCGATACAATCAATAGTATTGTCAATGTGAAAAAACAACCGAAAGTCATCTGTGTGTCAGCAGATCCATACGGAATGGGGCTGGAGCATTGGCTTAACGAAGAACCCGAATATTCAAGACTTTCCAGAATGGATACCCTTGTAACAGAACTTGATATGTTCATCCAAGAATTCAAGAATGAGCTTTTGAGAAATGCAGGTATAAGCGTAATTAAAGACGCCATCCTTCAATCCATCTGCCAGCTGGAAGCAGCACGGGACGATATAAAGAAAAGTGTTGAATTAAGCAGCCATCAGCTAGAGGATCTGGATCAAAAAATAGAAAAATTCAGCAGAGATATAATCATGAAATATAGAAATATCAAGGAGGAAATCCTAAACCTGAGGGAAGATGTTTTTTCAGTCATTAACTCCTGCACAAACACAGATCATTTGAAAAATAGAGTACAAGTCAAAATTGGAGCAGAGGGGCATATCCTTAGCGAAAGAATAAATCTTATCATCCAAAAGCATACTGAATCCCTTTTCCATGAGCAGATGAACCTATTGAAAAGTATAGAATCTTCTTTATCTTTCCATAGTGACATACAAAGCAAACTACTTAAATTTTCAGGACAGGCAGGAGCAAAACTTGGTTCCAAGCTCGCATCCCAATCCTCTAAAACCTTATCCCAAGCAATTATAAAAGTGAGGGATATGGCCAAGCTGCCAATTAAATTCAAGCCGTGGCAAGCCATGAAATGGGGCAAAGCTGTTGCAAAATTTGGCAAGTTCCTTCAGGGGCTTCCAGCACTACTCGACGGAATTTCTGCTATTACAGACATGATCTCCGAGCACAAACTGAAAAAAGAACGAGAAACTATTCTTGAAGAAATTGATTCCCTATTTAAGGAATTTAACTCCACCTTCACGCGTGAAAACTATATTGAAACTTATTTCCCTCTAAACAAATCAGAGGGGGAACTGAGGGAAGACATCGCTCAAATTCATCAGACAAATAAAGAAGTTCTCCAAGATATTGAGAACAGTTTACTGCAACTTAAAAAGGAGAAGCAGGCTATATAAGAAAAAAGAAAAAGCTTCTTTTAGTTAATAGTCAGATTTATGTTGATAAGGTGTCTGACCCTCTGTACGGTAAAGCATTAATGTACTGGGGGTCAGACCCCAGTTTAGGAGGATATATGGAGAGAACTGAAATAGAGACTAATTGGACAGCTGTTGCCTGTGGCAGTGCTGCATCTTCTTGGAATGGATATACATATCAAGGAAAAGTAGCAGTTTATACTATGCTTTGCTTAATGAATGAACTAGGTGTAGGTAACGAGGAAATAAATCATTACTCACTTGAAATTGAATGGTTTGAAGATTTTTGTATCAAATATAAGGATGAGTATTTCACAATACATCAAGTAAAGTCATATCAAGATAAAGAAACTATTGGAGGTTACAAAGCCACGGTTCTTGAATTATTAGGAAAAACAATTATTCAACCAGCAGTAAGGGAAGCAAGTCTACATACAGCAATATATATAAAAGACTTTAAGGTTGAGGATTTGAAGAGTGATTTAATGGCTTATGTACCAGACAAAAAAAAGGACTTATTTAACCATTTTAAGAAGCTGTTATTTGAAGAAGATAAATTCGATAGTGCATGGAGTAAGATTAATATTAATAATAAAGACAATGGAGAATTAAGCGTTAATAGGGTTGTTCAGGTTGATGAAATTAACATTAAAATAAAAGAACAAATTAAGATGTTTCTTCAAAATGTTATACCAAGAAATACTTCTTCAATGAGTAGTGAAAATATTGACTATGCTTACTCAAACCTACTACATGCAGTGAATAATCTCATATCCAATATCCACTTGAAAAAGCAGTCAGTTCCAAATATCACATTCACAGAGGTTTTAGAAATTCTTCAAAATGACAGCGTATTCGACTTAACTACTGAAACAGTTGCTAGTTTACTCATAGACGATTTAACAACATATTTTGAAGAGTATTGTGAAGAACAGGGAATTGATATAGAACTAGATGAAGAAAAAGCAAAAATATGGACTCATCATATGGAAATATTAAAGTTATTATCTCCTGAAGACTTTGTTCTTATCTGTCGAAAAATTGCACCCAACATACATGTGAAAAAATCAAATTCTATTAGTATAGCAGAATATAAAAGACTTATTGATCAACATGGAGTTAAGCAGATGTTATTTGAGTGTTTGTTTACTTTTCATCATTTGTTAGAAGCAGCAAAATTCAAAAATGATATTCTTCTAATTAAAAAAAGTAAGGTATCAAACTTGATTACCATTATTCTTAACAATGGAAGGTATGCCTGTTCAAAAGTGGGTAAGGATATTTTCAATAATTTCAATAAAGATGCAGCTCTTTTAGAACTTCTTTTTGAAGTGGAGACCTATATCAATAAGTCAATTAATGAGGAGTATAGAGGAAGTATAACAGAAGTTGAATCTGATACCGATTATCGAGATAAGGAAAAATTCACAGGAACTAAAAAAATAAGATTCATGGATCTTAATACTGCAATGGAGGAATTTAAACCGAATGAATAAATTAATTAATATAATCTTTAAGGAAGCTGGATTTGAGTTATATGAAGGAATAAATTTT
Organism: Rossellomorea aquimaris; assembly: GCF_003315075.1. Taxonomy (GTDB): domain Bacteria; phylum Bacillota; class Bacilli; order Bacillales; family Bacillaceae_B; genus Rossellomorea; species Rossellomorea aquimaris_C. The sequence continues at coordinate 271,277 of NZ_QNRJ01000006.1, read as the reverse complement.
AAAGGGAATTATTCAACAAATTTCTCCTTTTTTACTAGAACAAATAATAATAAATTTGATTTTTATCTTGTCGCAAAATTTAAAGAGGGGGAAGTAGCTCTTGAGGGGTTACAGGATCAATTGGATCAATGTTTTGATTCTATTCTAATGGAAATAAGTGTATCTGGTATTGATAAGAATCTTTCATTACTCCTTTTACTAGAGACGGAATCTCTTTACTATTCAAAAGAACGAACAAAATATATTTACAGCTTAGAGGAGGACCCTTATGACTTCAAAAAGTATGTATTAACCTATACCAAAAATCAGTTGGAAACTTTAGAAAATAAATTAAATGAAACTAGAGAGGTACCTGTAATAGAAGTGCTTAACTATCTCTTGCAGGAAAAGAAATTATTTACTTCTTTTAAGAAGAAACAAGAAGATAGAAGTCCTGTTGAAGGTCAAGAAGCGAATTTGTACGATCTAGTATCAAAGTTATTTATTAAATTACCATTTTTAAGTGTAATAATGAAGCAGGAAGAATTAGTTAGTTTAAAGAAGGAAATAGATGAAAAACTCAATCAGACACAAACAAAAATTGTCTCTCTAATGCTTGAACAACACTCCAAGGACCCCGAACTTAATATTAATGATATCTTACCCGCGATAGGGGTTGAATATATTGAATAGTATAAAAATTTCTAGGGTGTATATTGAAAATTTTAAATCCATAGAAAATTCAACACTCTCTTTCAAAAATCAATCTGTTACTATCCTTGATGGACCAAATGGATTTGGAAAAACTAGTATTTTTGATGTGATCGAATTAATATTTACAGGTAGTATCCGAAGAATTAAACAATTAAAAATCAATGTTGGAAACAGAGGGTATGATGATTACTTATTTGCTAAAGATCAATCTAAATCCGTTATTTTAAAAATCGAATTAGAAGTATTCGACGCTTATTTAAATGTAATTGACAAAATAATTATTGGGCGAAAGATTGAACCCAGTTCATTAAATAGGTCTAAGAAGAGACCATTTGATTTCGATTATTCTGTTCATTTGCTCGAAGACTTTGACATGGACCTGACTGAACAGAATAAGTCGTCTCAGCATACAATAGAAGAGTTGATTGAAATTACAGATTTTGAGTCTAGGTTCAGTTTATACCATTATATTGAACAGGAAGAGTCAAGTCACTTACTCAAGAAGAATGAAAAAGAACGTATGGATTCTATTAGTAAACTTTTTAATATTGAATCTGAAATTAAAGAACGGGATATTCTTGAAAAAGTAAAAAATAAACTGTCTCATTACAAAACGAGATTAAATAGGGGAATTTCTGAAATAACCATCGACTTTACACCTGCTGGAGATGAGGATGTTCAAACTTCTGAAGTAGAATATTTACAACTAATTAATATTCCTTCTAATAAAATTGTATGGGACCAGAAAATTATTAAACCTCTAGATAAAGAACAGAAAGCCAGTTATTTAGAAGAACTTGAAAGTATTAAAGGTCTAATTACTAACTTTGATGAATTTTTGATTGAAACTAATAACGAAAGAATTCGTGGTGTTGCATCAAAAGATCAAAGACTATCAGCTTTAATTATCTTGGGTCATTTTGAAGAAGAATTTGAGCAAATCAAGAGCAATTATTCTTTGAAAAAAACGTTTGAAAAAATTAAATTTAAGATTGAAAATAAAGATATCTTTAAAGACGAGATTAATTGGAATTTAGTATTTGAACATTTTAAGCCTACTCTTAGTAAAGAGAATCTCGTTCAAAAGATTAATTTTATTAAAGGTTTAAGTATAAATACAAGTAACCTCTCACGTATTGTGGAAAAACTCATTTCAACTAGAGAAGATCTTGTTTCAAAGTTTGATGAATATATTAATAGTAAACAGATTGATGGTAACAACTGTCCGCTTTGTGGTAAGGAGTGGGGAACTTACCAGGGTCTTATTGAACAAATAGATAATCAAACTGTAATGTTTAAAGAGGAACTAGATAATTCTTCTACAATAATCCTGGATGAAATTAACAAGCTTTATGAGAAGTGTTTAACTCAGCTGGCAATTAATATAGAAGAATATATAAGTAATTCAATCGCAGATACTTTTTTTAATCAGCTTCAAGAGTATAAGCTTTTAAATATTGACTTTAATGCAGCCAAGAAGTTCTTCATTGGATTAAATATTGACATTACAACCTACTTTAATAAAGAAAAGAATCATGTGAATAATTTAAGTGAAAGAGTGGAGAGGATAAAGGAAATTCTTTATAGTAAACTCTCTAAAAGTAAATTAGAGTACGAAAAGTATAAAGAATATCAACGGGTTTATAAGAATGTATTTGCTAACAGCGACGAAGTGATTAAAGATACGAGTATTGCAAATATCGATCAAAAGAAACAATATATTGAATACATGTACTATATGCAAGCGAGTGAGTTGTTTATTAAACAACAAAGATTGGTTAAACAATTGGAACAGATAGATGAATCTCTTAATCCTCTTAATGAAGCAATTGGTATTTATAATGAAAAAATTAATGGTTACCGTGCCAAGATGATTAGTGAAATAGAGATACCATTTTATATTTTTAGTGGAAAGATAATTCAAAACCATCAAAGAGGCATAGGGGTATTTATTAAAGAAGAACAAAGTGATCAAATAGATGATCCTCAGTTAAAATCAATTAATTTTGTTCCCCCTGAGAAAACTGCACATGATATCATGCATTCATTTAGTTCCGGCCAATTATCTGCAACTGTTCTTGCTTTCTCTTTAGCCTTAAATAAGGTCTATAATGATAGAGGGCTTGGTACAATATTAATAGATGATCCAATTCAAACCATGGATGAAATAAATATGGCATCATTTGTTGAGTTGCTGAGAAACGATTTTTCAGATAGACAAATAATTTTATCAACACATGAGGACAAGATATCCATGTATATACGCTATAAGTTCTCAAAGTATGGTCATAATACTAATAACATAAATGTAAAAGAAGAATTTTATCAATAAAAGTATGAAAACTACTAATAATTCTTTAGTAGTTTTCATACTTTCTTTAGTAATAAAGTGTAAATACTTTATATTATATCTTCTCGTCATAAACAAAACAGGAGGTGAATACTTATGAGCATAGAAACTCATTATAAAAATGAAGTTATTGGAGCTGTAAACACTTTTATTCAGATGATTAATCAATCTGATAAGTGGAATCCAAAAGGTAAAGGAATAATTAGAAATAATTGGCATTATAGCATTCAGTCAAACAATACTTTTTTGGCTAAACTAAGAATAAATGGATTTGATGAAGTGTTATTGTTTAATAAGACAGAATGGAATAATTTAAATGCTAATATGCTTGGGAACTCAAAATTAAAAGAACTCTATGAAAGATTAACATAGTAGGTTAAAAGAATTTTGCTTTGTTGATTTAAGACACAGTTTTTAATTAATGACCTATTACAAAAATTGAACATTGGTATATTTATTGAGAGCTCAAATAATTTAAAAGAGAGTAAACCTTATAATAAACAGGTTCACTCTTTTTCCTTAACCAAGTTTCTGAACAGGGTTCTGTTCTTCCGCCCTACTCCTTATTTTACTAAGAACATATATAATGGTTGTCATAATAAAACAACTAAATCCCGGAGAAAACGAATCCGGAATCACCAAGTAAAACACCATCCCAACCCCCAACACATACAACGCCTCCCGATTAAAATTCGACTCCCCACTCGCAAGCCGAACCAGCGCACTCTCAGAAATCATCCCTTTCCGTATAACCAAATAATCAGCCACCACAATCGCTGATATCGGAATGATCAAGATCCCCAGATAAGAAATATACTCCTGAGCATTATAAACCAGCTGCGGAAACGAACTTAAAATAATCCCTGCGATACTAAACAACAAGGCACTTTGAATCCGCGATAAGGAGGGCAGTGCATTAAGCAGACTGTATCCCCCTGTATACGCATTACTAAGATTAATCGATATCATCGATACCATCGCACAAGCCGTGATCACCAATAGAAGCAGGCTGGAGTCAGTTAGTTGACCCGCTGCGACGAATGGGTTTAAATCTTTGAACAAGCTCGCACTCAATCCTCCAAGCAGTGCAGTCATCATGAATCCGACGACGTTGCCCACGTAAAGTCCCCAGAATCCGTGGCGGTCGCTTTTGCTGTAGCGGGTGATGTCGGAGGATGCGCTGACGCCTGAGATGTATTGGACGAAGACGAGGCTCGAGTAGAATAGGAACGTTCCGATGGAGAAGGGTTCCTGGCCTTGTGTGAGTGTTGGGAGGGAATCGGCTCCTTTTGTTAGGAACAGGTACAGGATGATTCCCTGGCCGATCACGAGGATCGGGATGAATAGTTTGGTCGCTTTTTTGACGGCTTCGAAGCCGATGAGGGCTAGAAGGGTCATGATGATGGCGAGTCCGATGGCGACCGGGATGAACGGAATCGTGTGCGGTGTTACTTTTTCAACCATGGAGATGATGACGAAGGTTCCTCCGATGGTTTGGACGCTGAACCAGTAGAGGGACGTCAGGGACCGGATGGGGGATGCGATAAGCATCGACAGCCGGGTTCCGATGATGGATCTTAGGACGTATTGGGCTGGCAGGCCGTAGCGGGAGCCCGGTAGTGACAGGAATGATACGAATAGGAAGGCGACGCTTGCTCCTAGTACGGTGGCAAGAAATGCTGCCTGGAAGGATAGTCCGCCTTCAAGGATGGCCAGTGCAGGGATGAGGAAGTTTCCTGCGTTCACGGAGAAGGCGAGCTGTATGATGAAATATTCGATCCATGTGGTTGATTTTAATTCGGGTGGGACCTTTTCAAGTCCGAGCCGTTCGATCATAGGTTGTTTCATAAAAAAAGTCTCCTTTAGGTATACTAGGATGCATGGTTTCTATTTTAAAGAATTTTTGAAAAAAAGCGAAGAAATAATCATTTATTTTTTTAAAGAAAAATAGAGATATTTCCTTATTTATTTGTTAGAATGTAAGTGCTTACAGGGTGAGTAATTGCCCTTCGCTATTATATATGAATAGTGTTATATTTAGGAAGTGAATGCTCCAAGGAGCAATAGTGCATTTAGGAGGTTGGCTTAGTATGCGTATTGGTGTACCAACGGAAATTAAAAACAACGAAAATCGTGTGGCCATGACGCCGGCTGGTGTTGTGAACCTTGTTCAATTCGGACATGAGGTTTACATTGAAGCTGGAGCGGGAATGGGTTCAGGATTTACAGATGAAGATTACAAAGCAGCAGGTGGACACATCGTTGATTCTGCAGCGGAAGCATGGTCCATGGATATGGTCATGAAGGTAAAAGAGCCACTTCCAAGTGAGTACTCTTATTTCCGCGAGGGGCTTATCTTATTTACATATTTACATCTTGCTCCAGAGCCGGAATTAACGAAAGCGTTAATTGATAATAAAGTGATCGGAATCGCGTACGAAACGGTTGAACTGAATCGTGCCCTTCCATTACTGACTCCGATGAGTGAAGTGGCTGGACGTATGGCGACTCAAATCGGTGCCCAGTTCTTAGAGAAGATCCACGGTGGAAAAGGTGTATTACTTTCAGGTGTCCCTGGGGTTCGCCGCAGTAAAGTAACGATCATCGGTGGAGGAGTTGCCGGTACGAACGCAGCGAAAATGGCTGTCGGTCTTGGTGCCAACGTCACGATCCTTGACCTTAACCCGGATCGCCTTCGTCAGCTTGATGATATCTTCGGTAGCGACGTAACAACACTTATGTCCAACCCGTTGAATATCGAACAAGCTGTCAAAGAAGCAGACCTTGTCATTGGTGCTGTACTAATTCCAGGAGCGAAAGCACCTAAATTAGTAACAGAAGACATGATCAAAGCGATGACACCTGGTTCAGTTGTTGTCGATATCGCCATCGACCAAGGCGGAATCTTCGAAACAACAGACCGCATCACAACGCATGACGATCCAACATACGTGAAGCACGGCGTTGTACACTATGCTGTTGCCAACATGCCTGGTGCCGTACCACGTACGTCTACCATCGCATTAACAAACGTAACCGTACCATACGCGGTTCAAATCGCAAACAAAGGCTACAAAAAAGCGTGCTTAGACAATGAAGCTCTGTTAAAAGGTATTAACACATTGAATGGATATGTGACGTACCAGGCGGTTGCTGAGGCGCATGATGTAGACTATTCAGATACTAGAACTCAATTAGAGCAACAATAACAACAGGAAGCCGACTGCATGGGAATGTTCAGTCGGCTTTTTTGTGTAAATATAGGAGAGATTAGGAAGCCCTCGGTGTTATGTCCTTAAGTTGATTGGAGTGCAATGCTTTACATAGAAGTATACAGAAAAAGCCACATACTGAAATGTGGCTTTTTCTGTATTTAACTCTATTCTAGATTAGCGTGTTTTCCATACATTTTACCAGAATCCAATCCTTTTTTCTCCATGAAGCGCAGAATGATGGCATCATAAAATAACAACATCGTTTGCTCGAATAGAGAGCCCATTGGTTGGATCGTTTTGTAATCACCCTCGGACTGGTCTTTCGTTACTCCTGGTAATGTAACGGTCAAATCAGCTAATTCTCCAATGGTTGAATCAGGAGAAATGGTTATCGCTGCGACGGTACCTCCCAAGCTTTTAGCTTTTTCAGCAATGGCCACTAGCGTTTTGGTTTCTCCTGAGCCTGATCCGATGATTAATAGATCATCCTTTTCTAAGTTAGCTGTTACTGTTTCCCCGACGACATAGGCGTCAATCCCCATGTGCATCATTCGCATCACAAAGGATTTCCCCATCAATCCAGATCTGCCGGCACCAGCAACAAAGATTTTCTTGGATTCCAGAATCTGATTTACTAATTTCTCTGCCTCTTCATCAGAGATTAAGTGCACCGTTTGACTTAATTCTTCGACGACTTTGGATAAATATTGAGTAGACTTCATCGTTTCATTACCCTTGTTGAATTAATTCCTGCATTTCACGTGCAGTAGCCCGTTTATCTTCTTTGCCTGTGATCCCGCCACCTACAATGATGAGGTCAGGCTGTTCTTTAATGACTTCCGGTAGTGTTTCTAATTTGATTCCACCGGCAATGGCCGTTTTGGCATTTTTTACAACGCTTTTGATCGTGTGTAGATCTTCAAAGGAATTTTTTCCTACAGCTTGCAAATCATAACCTGTGTGTACACAAATATAATCGGCACCAAGTTCGTCTAATTCTTTCGCACGGGCGGCAACGTCTTTGACGGCAATCATATCAACAAGGATTTGTTTCCCTTGTTTTCGGGCTTCTTCTACAGCGCCTTTGATTGATTCGTCTTCTGCCGTTCCAAGAATCGTAATGATGTCAGCACCTGCAGCAGAGGCTTGGCTGACTTCATATCCAGCGGCATCCATAATTTTCAAGTCTGCTAATACGGTTAAGTTAGGGAACGCTGCTTTTACTTCTTTCACTGCTTTAAGCCCTTCATTGATGACAACAGGTGTACCAATTTCTACAACATCAATATACTCTTCTACCTCTTTAACTAATTCAATGGCTCCTGGGATATCGACAAGATCTAATGCTAATTGTAATTTCATATATATTTGCTCCTTCTGGAAAATTTTATTTTGTTGTGCTAAGCGGCTAGAAGTAAATGTTTCCTTCTGAAAGTTATTTACTCACTAGCATGATGTTTAGTATACTCAGTATGTAAATAAATTAAAAGTACGCACTTTTACCGCATATAGTGATAAAAAGTATACTATTGGATGAATAAAGGAGAGTTGAGGCAAATGCCAAATTTAGGAGAGAAGAATTTCAACTGTGAAAAAGAATTAACCCTCGCAGTAATCGGGGGTAAATGGAAAATGTTAATATTGTGGCATCTAGGGAAGGAAGGAACGAAACGATTTGGTGAATTAAAATCTCTTATGCCGGGTATCACTCAAAGAATGCTTGTTAATCAATTAAGAGAACTCGAAGATCATTTAATTGTGCACCGGGAAGTGTATCCTGTCGTCCCGCCTAAAGTCGAATACTCACTCACCGAGCATGGGGAAAGACTGTTGCCAATCTTAGAGGGTATGTATGAATGGGGCAAAGATTATATCGAGAATGTACTGGAAAAGGAAACGGATGATCATTCAGCGGTCAAATAGATAATCTTTCTTACCAAGGGTAAACCTTGGTTTTTTTACTGTCTTATATGAGTAGAGACAACAACTTAATTGCTACTAATCGCTTATTTTTATAAAATTGGGGTATAACATAAAATAGCAAACGAGAGAAAGAAAAATAGATAAGTTTATTTGGAGGAGATGCAAAATGAAGATTTCATATCATGGACATTCAGTAGTCAAAATCGAAACCAATGGTAAAACGATCCTGATCGATCCATTCATCAACGGAAACGAACTGACGGATCTTAAAGTGGATGACGAGAAACCCGATGTGATCATCCTTACACACGGTCACAACGATCACGTAGGTGACACGGTCGAGCTTGCGAAGAAAAATGATTCCTTGGTGATTGCGAATCATGAACTGGCGACGTACTTAAGCTGGAAATTAGTGAAGACTCACCCGATGCATGTCGGTGGAGCTTATGAGTTTGACTTCGGGAAAGTGAAATTGACACAGGCATTCCACGGTTCCGGTCTGATCACAGACGGCAATGAGATCATTTATATGGGTATGCCTGCCGGCGTTCTCTTGATGATTGAAGGGAAAACCATCTTCCATGCGGGGGATACCGGCTTATTCTCTGATATGAAGCTGATCGGGGAACGTCATCCGATTGACCTTGCTTTCCTTCCAATCGGGGATAACTTCACGATGGGACCAGAAGATGCGGCGACGGCTGCAAGCTTCTTAAAAGCGAAGAAAGTCGTGCCGATTCACTATGATACATTCCCGCCGATCAAACAGGATCCGCATAAATTCGTTGACATGCTTGAGGATTCTGAAGGACAGGTCATGAAGGCCGGAGATGTAATCGAATATTAAATCAGTAAGGGTGGTGCAATGGCATCACCCTTTTTCTCATGTTAACACAATATCCTCCATTCTCTCGCATATACATGATACAAGCCTAGAGAGGAGGAAGAACGTATGAAACAACGATACATTCTCTGTCTACTATTCACAGGGGCCTTTATTTATTATGGAGCACCCCGCATGTCTATTTTTGCAGAAGGCCTTCAAGGCACCTTTGCCATCAGCTGGCTCGTCCTTGCAACCTTTGTGGTAGCCGGAAACCTTGCAGCCCTTCTTTACACACCTAAAGGAACAAGTAAGGGCAAGATGTTGAAATCAAAGCCGGCACGGAAAGTGAGATCGCGGTCGTTTGGATGAGCATTATGGAGAGAGTGGTATTTATTGAAGGGGAGGAATACAAACCTCATAAGTTGATTGTAGCGGAAGGGGCTCGACTCCTGCGGGAAACGCTGGACAGGTGAGACCCCACAGGGCGCAGCCCGAGGAGGCTCACCGCCAGCCCCGCGGAAAGCGAGCCCCTGTAGCGAAAATCAACCTGCACTCGCTCCTCAAAAGTAGTAATATGCACTCACTCATTGGGGCTTTCACTCTCGAAAGCCCCGATAAAATTGAAAGACCACGCTTTTCACATTATAATAAACATATAAACCAGGACGTTATAAAGAAGGGTGAAAAGCTTGGCTACTAAACACGAACAAATATTAGACTACATAGATACCTTGCCAGTCGGTGAAAAAATCTCCGTCCGCCAAATTGCAAAAGCATTGACCGTAAGCGAAGGAACGGCATACAGGGCGATCAAAGATGCCGAAACGAAAGGCTACGTCAGCACCATCGAACGCGTCGGGACGATCCGTATCGAACAGAAGAAGAAAGAAAATATCGAAAAGCTCACGTACGCAGAAGTGGTCAACATCATCGATGGACAAGTACTCGGTGGACGATCCGGCCTGCATAAGATGCTCAACAAATTTGTCATTGGAGCCATGAAGCTTGAAGCCATGATGAGATATACGGAAGCGGGGAACCTCTTGATCATCGGGAACCGGAACCAGGCACAGGAACACGCTTTGCGTGCAGGGGCCGCGGTCCTGATCACCGGGGGATTTGATGCAGATGAAGACGTTAAGAAGCTCGCAGATGAACTCGAACTCCCGATCATCTCCACTTCCTATGACACCTTTACCGTCGCCACCATGATCAACCGGGCGATTTACGATCAGCTCATCAAAAAAGAGATCGTGTTAGTGGAAGACATTTTAACCAAAGTGGACGATACGATTTACCTGCACCTCGACGATACGTTAGAAGAATGGTACGAAAAGAATCAGTACACATTCCACAGCCGTTTCCCTGTCGTGGACCGCAACATGAAGGTCCATGGGATGGTGACCTCGAAGGACGTCATGGGACAGGAAAAGTATGCAGGCATCGATAAAATCATGACGAAGCAGCCGATCACCGTCAGCCCGAATACGAGCGTCGCATCCGCCGCCCATATCATGATCTGGGAAGGGATCGAATTACTTCCCGTCGTCAATGAACAGAACAAACTGCAGGGAATCATCAGCCGTCAAGATGTTTTGAAGGCCCTGCAAATGATCCAACGTCAGCCACAGGTCGGGGAGACAATTGATGATCTCATTTCAAACGCAGTGGAAGTAGTTGGCGAAAAGAAAGACAACAAAGAAATCTACCAATTTGCCGTCACACCGCAAATGACCACAGGGATCGGAACGCTCTCCTATGGTGTATTCACCACTCTAATGACCGATGCCGCCAACCGTGTACTAAAACCGTACAAAAAAGGCGACCTCGTCATCGAAAACATGACCATCTACTTCATCAAACCCGTCCAGATGGAAAGCATCCTAGAAATCCATCCAAAGGTACTCGACGTAGGAAGAAAATTTGGTAAAGTGGATGTAGAGGTATATAACGAAGGCGTACTCATGGGGAAATCCCTAATGATTTGTCAGCTGATTGATCGACATTAGGTCTTTATATAATCAAGAGTGATTGAGAGTAGGATAAAGTGAAAAACTTATGTTGATTGGAGCGGAAGATGCTCGACTCCTGCGGGAAATGTGTGGAAGTTGAGACCCCGGAAGCGAAGCTGAGGAGGCTCAACCCACACCCCGCGGAAAGCGAGCATCTGCAGCGGAAATCAACCACTACTCGCTCATGAAAAAGTATTTGCAAACATAAAAAAGACTAGATCAAACATCTAGTCTTTCATACCTTATTGGTTATCCAGTTCCTTCGCTTCTCTTTGAGCATAAGGAAGCACGTGCTTGTACAGCTTATATCCTGCCCAGCAGCTTCCAAGCCCGATCAGGATAAAAAGACCGCCGATAAAATACGTCAGCGTTCCCGGAAATAAAAGTAGCTGGTTTATACCAAATAAGGCAACAAATAGCCCTAGTGCAATGCTTGCCTTCGCCGATAACCATTTCTTTTCCATTGGTCGATTCGTTCGGACCTGCCTGATTTTATAAAAGACATAAAACGTGAATGTTACGACTATCAGTAGTGCGAGAAAATACATAGTTTTGTCCTCCATCGTTGACTTCTCTCGCTACTATTTTACAGATATCAGGACAGAATGCCAAATAAAAAATTCCACTACAAAGGAGATTCCCATGAAAGAACAAATACTGGACCTCATCAAACAATATGAAACAATCATCGTACATAGACATGTTCGCCCGGATCCTGACGCCTACGGTTCCCAGGGGGGCCTCGTTGAAATACTGAAAACGTCCTTCCCGGAAAAAAAGATCTATGCCGTCGGAAAAGAAGAGGAAAGCCTTCATTATTTAAAACGCCTGGATGTCATTGAAGACCACGTGTTCGAAGGAGCTTTAATCATCGTTTGCGATACAGCGAATGAAGAACGTATCTGTGACAGTCGTTATCATTTAGGAGATAAGCTCGTGAAAATCGATCATCACCCCAATGAAGATGCATATGGGGATTATTTATGGATCGATACATCCGCAAGCTCAGTAAGCGAAATGATTTATGAATTCTACTTGTTCGGTAAGGATAAGGGACTCACGCTGTCTGATGAGGGAGCAAGGTTGTTATTTGCCGGAATCGTTGGAGATACGGGAAGATTCCTTTACCCGAGCACAACTCAGAATACGTTTGATATCGCAGGGGAATTGATCCGATTTGATTTTGACCGTAATGAATTATTCAATAAAATGTACGAGATCGATGCCAATGTCATCAAGCTGCACGGATACGTCCTTCAAAACTTCGAAATGGATGGGGATGGCTGTGCGAGTATGATCATGACGAAAGAAATTCTGGAAGAGCATCAGGTCATTCCTTCAGATGCTTCTTTACTGGTCAGTACATTGGGTAACGTGAAAGGCATTAAAGCGTGGGTCTTCTTCATTGAAGAAAGTGATCAAATCAGAGTCCGTCTGCGTTCAAAAGGACCAGTCATCAACACCATCGCCAAAAAATACAACGGCGGAGGACATCCTCTGGCTGCAGGGGCTTCGATTTATTCATGGGAAGAAAAAGAAGAAGTGATGAAGGATTTAAGAGAAGTGTGCAGAAATCATAGATAAGTCTTAGAGGAGCCGGCGGATACCGGCTCCTTTAATAATGTTCTGACGGACACTCATAAAAATCATCCCTTTCAAATTGAAAAGGGACCTGAATATAAAGGGTTCATACATAAGAGTTCAAACTCCAGTCCATTGGTTGGAGTATTTTTGTATTCTTCTTTACAACATGTTCTTGCAAAATAGGCTTTTGTATCAGTAACAATACCCAGCAAGATGACATAAATTGTTTGGGAGTGTTCAAATTTTTAGTGAATTTACCTAAATGACTGAAATTTTTCTTAGAAAGCTCAATTGTTCTTGTTCCTTAATGGTGAGAGACATTGGCTAATTTTTTTGGGAGGTAATGAAATTGATGAATCATTTTCACAATGAACTTCAAAATCTGAATGTAGGTGATTTCCAGGCAACACAGCCTGTTTCATGGGATCAAAACATGTATGATCCGAATGACGAACGACTTTTCCTTGGGTTTGGAGGCTGTTTCGGTTTTGCTTTCTCATGCTTCTTTAGCTGTTTTGGGTGTGGTGGCTGTGGTGGATGCTTCCGTTGCGGAGGCTGCGGAAGATGCGGCGGAGGTGGCCGATGTGGCGGCTGCGGCAGATGTGGACGCTGCGGACGTTAATCGGATTTTAGAATATGGTTTTCAAATGGATCCCTGTGTGAGTTCGTGCAGGGGTCTTTATTTTATTCTTCACGTATACATAAGGGACAAATTGAGACTCATACGATGGTAATGACAGCCAAAAATACAAGAGAGATTAGCGGGGGTAAGGAGGAGCGCTATGGGAAAATTGGACCCTTCTATGCGTTTAAAAGTAAAGAGGGATACGTTTTACCTCCCTGAACCAGGCAGAGGTGTTTATTTCAGGAATAACCTATGCTCTTTCCGTATGGAAGGAAGCGGAATTGACCAATGGGTTGAGAAGCTGCTGCCGATGTTCAATGGGGAGTACTCCCTTGAGTATTTGACGAATGGACTGCCTGGACCTTATAAAAACAGGGTCATGGAAATGGCAGAGGTTTTGCATAAAAATGGATTTGTTCGGGACGTAAGCAGAGACCTGCCACACCAGCTTTCCGAACATGCAGTGAAAAAATTCGCATCACAAATCGAATTTGTCGACAGTTTGGCAGATTCGGGAGCTTCAAGGTTTGAAACTTACCGCCGGACCAACGTCCTGGCAGTGGGATCTGGTCCTATTCTGACTTCACTCGTTTCATCGCTGATTGAATCCGGGATGGCTAAGCTGCAGGTGCTCTTGACCGACGAGGGATCGACGAATAGAGGCCGGCTGCTGGAACTGGTGGACCATGCTCGGAGAACCGATCCGGAGGTAGAGCTCCAGGAAGTTACATTCAGTAAAGGCGGATGGCGGGAGACCCTGAAGCCTTTCGATTCCATTTTATACGTAAGTCAAAAAGAAGACCTTGAGGAATTGGACCTCCTACACGGCATTTGCAGGACAGATAAGAAGCTTTTTATTCCGGCGATTTGTCACAGGCAGAAAGGAATCGCCGGACCCATCATCCATCCTGATTCTGAGGCGGGCTGGGAATCTGCATGGAGGCGGATCCACACTCCGGCCTTACGAAAAGAAAATCAGGTTTCGATCGAATCGGCGATCCCTGTAGCGATGATTGCGAACATGATCGTCTTTGAATTATTTAAAGAGATTACAGGAGTGACCAAATCTGATCAGCGAAATAGAATCTTTCTGCTGGATACAGAAACGCTTGAAGGAAGCTGGCATTCCTTTTTATCCCATCCCCTGGAGACAGGACAGTTAGCGGCTGAATTGGTTCAAAGTCTGGAAACGCGGCTGGAACAGGTGTCAGAAAGATCTGACCCTGAAAAAGTGCTGTATCTCTTTACTCTGCTAACGTCAAAAGAGACGGGGATTTTTCATGTATGGGAGGAAGGGGATACGAAGCAGCTGCCTTTGGCTCAGTGCCGTGTCCAGCCGGTCGATGCCCTGTCCGAGGGCCCTGCCGAACTGCTGGATGAGGTGATCTGCAGCGGCTTGACCCATGAAGAAGCACGCCGGGAAGCCGGGTTAAAGGGAGTAGAGATGTATGCTTCAAGGTTGGGGAGTTTGATCGTTCCCCATGAGACTGGTGAATATATAGCCATCGGGGCAGGAGCGACATTTGCAGAATGCCTCGACCGCGGTCTTCGGAAGTGTTTGACTGATGGGCTGCGAAAAAGAGAATCGGTTCAAAGCAGTACGATTTCCCGTCTTGAATTGGATAAGGTTGAGGATGAAGCATGCCGTTATTATCTACAGGCACTGACCACCATGCAAGGCCAGCCGGAAATCGGATTAGGGGAGGAAATGGCCGGATTTCCTGTCGTCTATGTTCGTGGAAGGAATGGCTGGTATGGAAATGCCGATTTAACGATCACCATGGCATTGAGGAACTCCCTCCAACATGCACTCTTTCAAGCTCAGAACGATAAGGAGGCTTTCGATGCAAACCCTGTTGGCGTTGCGTTAGAGCAAGGAAAGGCAGAAAGAATCACCATTCCAGCTAATGAAGACAGGACCCAGCCTCTGAAAGAAGCAATCGAAACCTTGAAACGGAATCAGAAGC
Source organism: Rossellomorea aquimaris (assembly GCF_003315075.1). Taxonomy (GTDB): domain Bacteria; phylum Bacillota; class Bacilli; order Bacillales; family Bacillaceae_B; genus Rossellomorea; species Rossellomorea aquimaris_C. Next base: position 256,082 of record NZ_QNRJ01000006.1, on the reverse strand, counting down.
AGGTAGTGGTGTATGAACTGAATATTGAGCCCGTTTTTAAACAGGAGCTCGCAGGCGTGTTTGGTGTGCTGCTGCGAGAGGAGGGAGTGCAATGAATTCTTTCGTGGTGATTGTAGGGGAGGGGATGCTTTCGGATCGAGTATGTGCCGAATTGTCAGCCCGTTATCCAGTATACAGGCAAAAAAACGTTGAAAAGAGCTTCCCGGTAAATACCGATTTGGTACTGACATTGGATGATACATGGAATCCGGCTGTACACCAAATGGCAGAAGAAGTGATGAGGGGGACTTCGGTTCCATGGCTGAGAGGCTTCGTTTCGTTCGGAGAAGGGATCATCGGCCCACTGGTTCAGCCCAACACACCGGGATGCTCACAATGTGCTGATTTGAGGCGTCTCCTTGGAGGAAAGGAACGGAATGAGATGCGGGAGGTACAGGAAAAACTCGCTGAAGACGGTGGAATCACGAAAGACCCGTGGGCTTCGAATACCGGTTTAGTGCACATGACTCACATCATCGCTGCAGAAGTTACCAGGGTCCTTGAAAGTGCAAAGCCACACTCCCAAGGACAGGTATGTTTTACCGACTTGAAAACATTGAACAGCTCCTGGCACACTTTCGTTCCCGACTCATTATGCCAAAATTGCAGCCCGATACCGGACGATTCTCCGAAGTTAGCCCGTGTTTCCCTCAAGCCCAGTCCGAAGATCCATGCCGGCAGTTTCCGCTGTACTCCCCTGGATGAACTGAAAAACGTCCTGAGAAAAGACTATCTGGATAATCGGACCGGACTTTTCAACAGCAAGATGTATGACCTGGTGACACCATTTGCCGATGCGAGTGTCAATATGCCGATGTTCTCCGGGGATGAAGGGACGGCCGGACGGACACAAGTCTACTCAGACAGCGAGCTGACCGCCATCCTTGAAGGATTGGAGCGTCACTGCGGGTTGGAGCCCCGTGGCAAACGGACAGTCGTCCATGATAGCTACCGACAGTTGGCGGAACATGCACTGAATCCCCTGAAGGTCGGCGTGCACACCGACGAGCAGTACGCCATGCCAGGTTTTCTATTTGAAAAGTTTGACCCTGACAGGGCAATGGACTGGGTATGGGGTTATTCACTCATCGAAGAGCGGCCGATTCTCGTCCCAGAACTCCTTGCCTATTACAGTCTGGGCTGCAGTTCATCCGGTTTTGTTTATGAAACGTCCAATGGCTGTGCACTTGGCGGAAGCAGGGAGGAAGCGATTTTTTACGGCATCATGGAGGTGGTCGAACGGGACTCGTTCCTTTTGACCTGGTATGCCGAGCTCAATCTGCCGCGTCTCGATCCTCTAACAGCAAAGGATGAGGAGCTCCAGTTAATGATCGAACGGATGCGGGCGGTCGCAGGGTATGATCTTTATTTGTATGACTCCACCATGGAGCACGGAATTCCAAGCGTCTTTGCGATGGCCAAGAACAGGAAGGATACTGGGTTGAATCTGATCCTCGCCGCAGGTGCCCATCTGGATCCTGTAAGAGCGGCAAAAAGCGCGATTCAGGAGCTCGCAGGTATGATGCTGAATCTGGATGAAAAATTGGAGAAGAACAAGGCGAATTATGAAAAAATGCTGGACGATGATTCCCTCGTAAGGCAGATGGATGATCACGGCATGCTGTATGGACTCTCCCAGGCAGAGGAACGTTTCACGTTTTTACAGGATGAGAGCAGGCCATTGCGAAGTTTCCAAGAGCAATTCAACTGGAGATCCGATCACAGTGATCTGACGGATGACCTTAAAGATATTCTTGAAAGATTCCGAAACCGGAACCTTGATGTCATTGTCGTTGACCAAACCGCACCAGAACTTGAAAAGAACGGACTATACTGCGTGAAAGTCTTGATTCCCGGCATGCTTCCCATGACATTCGGTCATCATCTCACCCGTCTTACAGGATTGGAAAGAGTCCTTAACGTCCCGGTAGAACTGGGATACTACGAGCGGCCGCTGACCTATGAGCAACTCAATCAAAAACCGCATCCGTTTCCTTAAGGTACGAGGAGGTGAGGAGGATGAGTCTGGAAGAATTTCTGCACAATCTGCAATTTAATATCAATCGGGCCAATCAGCCAAACTGGGAAGTGGACTGGGAGGATGCGCCTCTTCCCTATAAGCTTTACCGGGGGTTGCGGGTGGTCCCATTGTCTACAGAAGTACCACTGTCACTCCCCGAGGGACAGCCGCCATTACAACCCGATGTAGAAAGGATCGGTCATTTTCTCTGGTACGTCTACGGCATCATCGGGGTAAGTCAGTCGGTGCATCCTGATGAGTATCAGGAAGAGGCGGCTTACCCCATCCACTCGTATCGGCGGTTTGCTCCATCCGGAGGGGCGCTGTATCCGAATGAATTATATCTCTATTTAAAGCTCGAGGATTTGCCCGATGGAATCTATCATTATGATGCTGCCCACCACCGCCTCGTTCTGCTCCGGGAAGGGGATATCGATTCGTATGTGGAACGGGCACTCGGCAATCGCTGCGAGATCTCGACGTGTTTTGCCACGGCCTTCGTCTCTACAAGGTTTTGGAAAAACTTTTTTAAATACAATAACTTATCCTATCGCCTGCAGGGACTGGATGCCGGCGTTCTGATGGGGCAGCTGCTGGAAACGGCCAAACGGTTTGGATTCGAGTCAGGGGTGTATGTTCAATTTCTCGATTCCGCCATCAACCATTTGCTTGGACTGACAGAGGATGAGGAAAGCGTCTATTCCGTCGTCCCGCTTTCCGTTGCTGCAACGAATTGGGGTGGGAGGGGGATGGAGCGGGCTGTTACCGCTGAAGAGTTATGCCGGGAGCTGCCAGCTATTTCTCTAAGACATTATGAAAAGTCTGAAAAGGTTTGGGAGTTTCCTAGGTTACTGGAGGTGAATGAAGCTTCTAAACTCGATTGTACCGGTGGTTTTCAAAAGGTGACGAAACAACCGGTTATGAGAACGGGAGAAAAAGAAATCCATCTTCCGGAAATTGAGTCTGGTACTTATGATTTTGTTGATGCCTGCAAAAAGCGCCATTCTCCGGAAATGGATTTTGTCATGGGGAAGGTCAGCCAGGAGCAGCTGGCTGCCTTATTGAAAAGGGCGACTCATTCATACTCGTTTCGCAGTGACCTAGACAACGTTTTTGATGGTGAAGCACCCCGTGTTTCCATATATGGCTGTTTGTATAACGTAGAAGGCATCCCAAATGGCGCATACGCATATGACAGCGGCCGCCATTCACTATGGGAGATCGGTACCGGTGATTATCGTCTCCACCTGCAATCGGGGCTGTCGCTGGATAACGTCAATTTGCTTCAGGTGCCGCTGTGCCTTCATATTATTGGGAAAAAGGATTACTTCCAAGATACCCTTGGATACAGAGGTTACCGGATCATGCAAATGGAAGCGGGAATGCTTGTCCAGCGTCTGCTCTTGTCTTCGGCGGCCTGTGGGTTTGGTGGACACCCGCTGCTTGGGTTTGATACAGCGGTGACGGATGGGGTTTATAGATTGGATTCTGAGAATCTGACGACCTTGATTCAGATTCCGATCGGACCGTTCAGGGAGAAGGCTTGGTTGAGGGGGAGTTTGTTGAGTTGAGGATGAGGGAGCTGCGGGGACAGGTCCATTGGTTCTTTGCATTGGAGTCGAGGTGCCTGTCCCCGTGGCTTTTCCTTTTTCCCATGTCGCTTACTAACCAGAGCTGCCAGATAGACGGAAGAATTCCGCTTAATTCGTCATTGTTAGGTTAAAAAGGCTGAAATAGAAGGAGAAATTCCGCCTATTGACTCAAAAAATACAATAACGGACGAGTATTCTTTGCTTAAGCGGAAAAACTCCGCTTAATTACCCCAAAAACACCTTTCATTCTGAATGTAAGCGGAAATTCTCCGCTTATTTTTTGCGAAACGGTTCTTACCTGTCCCCACGGCGTTTTTTTCTCATAGATAAAGAAGATTCGACATGTCGGCATGATGATCGCATTTCTCGCACGATTATGACGAAAGCCGCATGATTCACCGAAATCCTGCACGATTATCTTCAAGCTGGCATGATACTGGTTGATGCTCATTATCTAAGAAGCGAGTTTAGACGGGAATATGGTGAATCTATAGGAGAAACATAAAAAACGTCCCTTGGGCAAAAAAATAGGACGTTTTTTCGTTTTTATTTAATCAGTCGCACTCTCTATATCTGCCTTCAATTCCTTAAACCATTTTAAGTTCACTAAATGGTGAGAACGGGAATTTTCATTCATACGGCCAAAATAATCAATTTGACCAGGTGATTCCTCAATGGTAGCTAAGTACTCATCGAGAAGAGCAATTCTGGCTTCAGTTTGATCAATTTGGGATTGGATTAACTCTACTAATTTATGTTTATCGTATACATCCGCAAAGAGTAATGCCCCATAAACTTGTAAGTTTACATACTCCGATTTGGTTCCGTATTTGGCCATTAATTTATCAAATTCTTCTATTCCTAAAGACGTTACTTTAAAGGTGTGAATGTCACGACCTTTGTTTGGCCGTTCTTGATGTGTTTCTTCAATCAACCCTTTTTCTTGGAGTTGCTGTAAATTGTAATAAAATGATCCTTTGGTAAAGTTAACGATATATTTATAATGTCGTTTTTCCATTAAACTTAATAGTTCGTATCCATGAGCGCCGGGGTTTTGAATAAGTAAGCCAAGGATGAGTAAGGGAATCAAGGCTGCATCACCTTCGCCATCTGTGCTTCAAATTCAGCGTATGTGATTTTGCCCAGAGCTAAATTCAAACTGTGAATATAGATTTGTTCCTTTTTCGAATAGGTATGGTTGACCGTTAGGGATTGGTCTTCATCCGAAAGAGGCCCTGAGATATGACACTTTTTCGAAAATGCCTCGAAGTAGCGAAACCCGAATTTGCGTTGGGAAACGGCGTCCAAATGAATACCATCCGGATTGGCAGTTAGACCTTCTGCCGATACAAAATAACAATTTTCCTGCTCATGAGCAAATCGATGCAATTCTGCGTTGATTTCCTGAAACTCTGATGAATACTTTCCGAAACCTTCTTTCCCTAAGAAATGACCAAGCTCACCAATAATTAATGGGGCGTCTTGAAGGTTTAATTCTTCACGTAACGTTTCAATGATAAGAGATAACTTTTCATAATACGTCTCATGTAGAGATAGATGGCTATCACTCTCACCTTGATGCCAAAGGATGCCACAAATTTCACTCGTTTCAAGAGCAAATCGTGCTTCAGACAAAGCATGTAGAAAAAGAGTACCTTGCGGGTGCCAATCATTCAAGGAACTGCCACCTTCCGCACAAGGAATCAACCCGATTTCATCATCAGGGTTGGCTTTCGTACACAGGTCTGCAAAGGATGCTGCCAGACTTACACCGGAAACAGGACGGTCATAATTAATAGGCTCTGTCATCATTTGCCACTGACCGTTGCGAAGCATCTTAATTTTTTCATTATAGATCGGGGCTACCTCATGCAAGAATCCACGACCTGCCATATTCGATTGTCCTAGCATTAAAAAAGATTTGATCATTTCATTATCATTCCTTTACACAATAGTCTAATTAGACTAAGCTAGTATAGAGTCTAATTAGACTATTGTCAATAAAAAGTGAGAGGACTGGTGATGTTGAAAAGTGTCAGAATGTTAAAAATCTGGACGTGTGTTGGACTATTGGTTCTAAGTCTTATCAGTTTAAGCCTCTTTGGAAACGGATCAAAGCAGACCGAGGCAAAAGAAAAAGCAACAATTCATGGGACTGGACATAAGTTCATGCAACTCGAGAAAAAGTTTGATGCCCGCCTCGGAGTTTATGCGATTGACACCGGTACAAATCGGACGGTAGCTTATCGACCTGATGAACGGTTTGCCTATTCTTCCACCTTTAAGGCTTTGGCTGCAGGGTTGGTGGTGCAGCAAAACTCGATGGACGAACTTGACGAGGTCATCACCTATACAAGAGATGACCTCGTCACGTATTCGCCCATTACAGAGCAATACGTGGATACCGGGATGACCCTCAGGGAAATTAGCGATGCGGCTATCCGGTACAGTGATAATACCGCAGGGAACCTTTTATTGCAGGAACTCGGCGGACCTGACGGCTTCGAAAATGTACTGAGGAAAATCGGTGATCATGTCACCGAGGCTGATCGCTATGAGACTGATTTGAACAGTGCCATCCCAGGAGACATCCGTGATACCAGTACAGCAAGGGCACTTGCCACCAACCTGAAGGCCTTGACGGTCGACGGCGTGCTCCCGCATGATAAGCGTACACTCCTGACAGATTGGATGCGGGGGAATACTACTGGAGACGAACTGATCCGTGCAGCTGTACCTAAAGGTTGGGAAGTAGGTGATAAAACGGGGGCTGGAGGCTACGGAACGCGAAACGATATTGCTATCGTTTGGCCGCCGAATAGAGATCCCATCATCATTGCGATCCTATCCAGCCGTGATACTGAGGATGCTGCCTATGATAATGAACTTATAGCAAGGGCAGCCAAGGTCACACTGACTGCTTTCAAGTGATTTTCTGAAATGTTCTTCAAGAAAAAGACACTATGGTTTAAGGTGAAGGGTTGAAAATAATTAACCTTTTTTATAAATCCAAAACTTAAATATACTAGAGAAGAATCCATTTTGATCAACTTTTTTAAAATGGATTCTTCTTGTTTTTCATAAAATATTTGTTTTAGTTGATGGTCAATTAGAGGTTTGTAAGAAAAATAAAGATATCTTTCACGTCTTTACAAAACCATAACTTTCTATTAAAAATGGATCAAAACTACTGTGCTACCTTGAAGATGACAAAAGCACAGGGAGGTTTTCCATGTCTTTAAGTAAAAGGATGTTGGCAGTAATGGCAGCTGGGGTTTTCTTCATCGGATCATCATTTGCGTCATCTTCCACTGACCCTGGAGAGTATATTTCTGTGCAGCTTCTGGGAGTCAATGACTTTCATGGCCAGCTGGAAACGGTTCGAACGAGGAATGGAAAGCAGGTAGGCGGTGCTGAATACTTGGCGGCCTATTTAAAAAAGCACCGGCAGGAAAACGAAAATACCCTGTTGGTCCATTCAGGTGACATGGTTGGTGCAAGCTCGCCTGTGTCATCTCTTATGCAGGATGAACCTGCCGTCGAATGGATGAACGAGGTCGGATTCGACATCGGGACTTTAGGGAATCATGAGTTCGATGAAGGAACGGAGGAGATGTTCAGGCTCCTTGATGGCGGCAAACATGAGAAAACGGGTACCTTTGAAGGGGCGGCTTTTCCATACACAGCTGCCAATGTCATCAATAAAAAGACAGGGAAAACCATTTTACCACCCTATTTGATCAAAGAAGTCGATGGGGTGCCCATCGGGTTAATCGGAGTTGTTACGACAGAAACGAAAGATATCGTCCTGCCAAGCGGGATTGAAGGCATTGAATTCACAGATGAAGTCACGGCAATCAATCAAAGCGTAAAGGAATTGAAGGCAAAAGGAGTTCGGTCCATTGTCGTTCTCGGGCATGTTTCCGCTTCTTCAAGCGAAGACGGAACAAATCCTGCTTAAGACCTCGCTGACTTTGCCCCCCGCATCGATGATGAAGTAGACATCATCTTCGGCGGACACAGTCACGGCTTTGCCAATACGTCCGTTGACGGGAAAATGATTATACAATCGTACTCATATGGAACAGCCTTTTCAGACGTAGACCTCCTGATCGACCGGGAGACGAAGGAAATTGTCAAAAAGCAGGCAGCCATCATCTCCACCTATCACGATGGAACCCTGCCCGACAAAAAAATTAAAAAGATGGTGGATTCTTACTCGGCAGACAAACAGATGATGCTGGACCAGAAAATAGGTCAGGCCGTAGCCCCCATCACAAAGGATAAAACCGCCAGTGGGGAGCGGCCGATTGGAAATCTTATCGCAGATTCACACCGGGAGAACATGAACACGGACATCGCATTCATGAATCCGGGTGGAATCCGGGCGAATCTGGATGAAGGCGAACTTACTTGGGGAGAACTGTACACCATGCTCCCGTTCGGCACCAACCTCGTCAAACTAACATTGACCGGTGCCGAAATCAAAGAAGCACTGGAACAGCAGTGGACGGGTAATTTTCAAACGATCATGCAGACATCGGGGCTCCACTACACCTACGATAAAGATGCACCACGTGGACAAAAAGTCGTAGCGATGACCGACAGAGATGGAAACGCCATTCAGCCGGATCAGGCATATACTGTGGCCCTCACCAATTATCTTACAACCGGCGGAGACGGGTTCACTGCTTTTAAAAAAGGCCATGATTCTGTGGAAGGGCCGCCGACATTGGACTCATTCATTACCTATATCATTGAATCAGGCGGAAGCGTAGCACCGCCTGAGACGAATCGCATCAAAGTACAGTAAATGAAAAACAGTAGAGTAGGGACAGTTCAGTTCCCACTCTACTGTTTATATTTTCATTGGAGAATCCTGTCCCTCTGGTATTGCCTACACCCAAACTCTTATACATGAATCCGGAAGGACACTAATAAAATACACTATTAGTACCTTTTAGGGGGAGTTCCGATGGAGAGCACGATCATCAGAAACGTCAGAGTATTTATCGCAAGTCCCTTCTTCAGCGAGGAACAAGTCGACCGGGTACAAAGGCTCGAGCAGTCCCTTATGCGGAATCCATATGTGTCGGAAATCTTCTCCGCACGATTTCATCAATTCGAACATCTTGAATTTGGATCAAAAGAATGGAGGCGGAAGGTGTTTCGCAATGACTTGAGACACTTGAGGCGTTCCGATGTGCTGGTGGGCATCCGCGATTACGAAGGCAAGTACGTGGACAGCGGAACGTCATTTGAAATCGGGTACGCATACTCGATGCGGAAGCCCATCCTATTGATTAATGAAAAAAATGGGAACATGAATTTAATGTTGGCTGAAAGCTTACACGCCTACTTTACAAAAGTAGAAGAACTGGCGACGTACGATTTTCACCGGATGCCGAGAGTTCCGTATGAGGGGCCGGTTATATAATCACTCCATTCACATCGCTTCTTTCAACATGGATAGGAGCGATGTTTTTCTTTGAAAAAAATATACTCCATATTTTTTAAATTGTGAGCTTAAGAAAGGAATAGTGACAAAATATGTTAATATGAACTTAATAAATACGGAACTGATTCTGGTGGGGATGTGATCAATCTATGAATATGATAGTGGAACAAGTAGCTTATGAGAACAAGGCGGCTTTAAGACATCTAATTGAATTGTACCTTTATGATTTCAGCGAATTTACACATGATGATGTGAATGAATTCGGTCTCTATGACTATAAGTATGTGGATCATTACTGGAGTGAGCCGGACAGATTTCCATTCTTTATTAAAGTAGAGGATAAATTGGCGGGATTTGCTTTGATCAGAAGTATCAAGGATGAGGACACTGACCACTATCACTCAATGGCTGAATTTTTTATTATGAAGAAATACCGCCAAAGGGATGTAGGTAGAAAAGCTGCTATCAGTCTATTTGAGAAATTCAGTGGCAGGTGGGAAGTGTCTGTTATAAAGGAAAACAAATCTGCTTATTCATCTTGGAGGAAAACCATCGGGAAATATTTATATACAGAAAAGAAGAATGAAGATGGTGTGACTACATTCTTCTTTTACACCCAAAATCATTAGGAATGGAAAAATAAAGGGGGAGGCATTGTGCGAAAAGGATTACTCCATCATATTGAAATTTATGTATCTAATTTAAATAGGTCAATTGATTTTTGGAGCTGGTTTCTTGGAGAATTAGGATATGATCTTTTCCAAGAATGGGAAAGTGGGCAAAGTTGGAAAATGGAAGATACATATATTGTTTTTGTACAAACAGAAGAACGGTTTCTTGACATTCCATATCATAGATGTAGAGTGGGTTTAAATCATTTAGCCTTTCACGCAGATTCACGAGAACACGTCGATCATTTGACTTTGAAATTAAAAGATAAGGGAATAAACGTTCTTTACACAAACCAGCATCCATTTGCGGGGGGAGACGATTATTATGCCGTTTACTTTGAAGACCCGGATAGAATAAAAGTTGAATTTGTTGCACCTTAATTATTCAATATTTGGGTGATCTTAAATAACAAAGGGCGCGTTTGTTATGGGAGCGTCCTTTTTGAAACTCTAAAAAAGGGAATTGGATTGTTCACCTTGAAAGCCGTTAAAGGGCAGTTATCTAGGATAAGAGATTCTTATCTTTAATCCACAATAGGACCAGATCATTGAAGAAGGATATTATAATCGGAAGTCGTATTTATTCCATTAGTGATGATCACTTAGGAGGACGTAAATGCCAGTGTCTAAAGATAATGCAGAATACAAGATTCGAAATGTAAGAGTAGACGATGCGGAGATACTTTTGGAAATTGAGAGGTCTGTTATTTCTGAAGGTGAATATTTCATCGTAGTAGCAGAGGAGCTAGAAAAAAAGCCTGTGCAGGAGGAGAAAGAACGAATACAACGTAGATTGGATAACGACAAAGAAACGCTTATCGTAGCGGAAGTAAATGGTGTAGTTGTCGGATCGATAGAATTTCGTTCACAAACGACGAAGAGATTATCACATACTGGCTCTGTTTCAATGTCGATAAGTAAAAATTACAGAGACATGGGAATAGGGAAGGCGCTTTTAAAGGCATTATTAGATTGGGCAGAAGAGAACCCATTAATTGAAAAGGTAAGTTTAGGGGTCCTTTCAACAAATCAAAGAGCCATTTCGCTGTACAAGCAGATGGGCTTTTTGGAAGAAGGTCGTTTAATGAAAGAATACAAGTTAAGTCATGGGAAATATATTGATGATGTTCTTATGTACAAATTTGTACAATAACCTAATGTGGCGTTAGTTTGAATAACTAATATTACATCGTGAAAGGGGATATTTATGAGTTTATCATTAGGAAAAGTTTCTATGGGTGAAAGTGCGTTAAAAAGTATATTAACAAAGATTAAATATGGAGAAAGTAACTGGCAAGAGGTGGATAGGTTATTGATAATAAAGTCTATGCTAGAGCATATTGGTTCAACAGATGGTGAACTCCGCGATCAGTTGATTTATACCTCTTTTTATAGATTGATAATTGAGAATAATCAACTAGAACCTGAACTGTTAAAAGAACTATTAGATGCTTGTTTAAGTGAACTGATTTTTAAAGGAATCGGTGAAGAAGAAACGGATACAGTCTTCACAAGAGCGTTTGCTACCCTTTAATAGCATTGATCTTGTACAGAGATAATCAAGCAAACTTTTTATCACCAAGCACAGTTTATAGGATTAAAGAGAAGTTAATTAAATACATCAACCTTGAGAGAGATTTAAGAGGATATGTCGCTGGTAAAGGGTGGGCACATAGTATTGCTCACGTAGCTGACACTTTTGATGAACTGGTAAAAAACCCAAAATTAGACACGGAATTTCATCCGGAAATACTAAAGACATTGTGGGGGAAGGTTCTGGTATCTAACAGTGTCTATGTCCACGATGAAGATGAAAGGATAATTAACCCTATTCTTGAAATGTTGGAAAGAGGACTGGACATTCAAAAAATAGAAGAACTAGTACAATACTTACCTATTGAATTAAAGTCTCAAAAAGAGCAGCTTGAGAATGAAGAGTATTGGTTCTTAGTGTTTAATATTAAAACATTCTTAAAAAGTTTTTACATAAAAATAAATAGTAATTCTAAACTACTATCACTTCAGAAAAGTATTGAACAGTGCCTACCCAAAATCTATTGAAGAAATCTCTTCACTTTGAGTGATATGAGATTAAGCGTATTTCTTGTTCCGTATTAGGGGGCGTTGATCTAAGAAGGATTAACGTATCCTCAGATGGTAGCAAGTTAACTGACACTTGTATTTATTCATAAATAAAGTAAGCTTTGTGAAAAAGTCTGAATATGTATATGATCTAAGAAACTCAAATTCTATAAGACTTAAGGTAATGCTGGAGTAATAATTAAGACAGGTAGTTTTATATAATACTTATTCATATAAGAATATAGACCGGGGACAGTTTCCTCACTATCCAACTGCCCCCGGTCAGCTATTTTAGTTGACAGAGTCATTCAGATAGGAAACGGCGATCTGAAATGCCTTTATCCTTCTCTCGATGTAGGTACGCTGCCCACTTCCGGACTTCAGCTTCTCAAGAAAGGAAGGAAGCGTCAACAGCAAGCCCTCCAGAACCTCTTTTGCCTCTTTCAAGTCTTTTTTGCTGACATCTAAACCTTTGCCTTTGCCTTCCCAACGTGCATCCAGCACATCTGCGCCAATCCGAGCGGCTTTCAATCGCTTCTCAAGCAACTTTGTCTGAGGAGCACCAGGTTTCATATGAGCAAGGGCATTTTCCGATTTACGAATGATCGATAGAAAGGCTTCAATCGATTGCTGTTTTTCTTCAGCTGATATATTTTCCATGAACCAATCACCTCGATTCTCTGTGTGTACAAAAATACATTGCCGGCACCTCGTATTCGGTTCCAACTTCGTCCTCCGCGCCATTGCAGAAGTGTATGCACAAGATAATAACAAAGGAAAATTTGCTCGTGACTTTGTTGCCGCCTGTGTGAAGGTGATGGATGCGGCTCGGTTTTTTTGGTTTTATTACAATGGTTTCATTTTGTTATATAGGAATTGATCCTGATCTTTGCTTTGCCTTGATATAAAGTTAATAAAATCTGAAGGAAGTTCATCAAATATTTATACTAGTGTAACGTTCTATTATTAATTTCCCGCTAGTATGGTGTTGCAACAAACTATGTTTGGAGGTTTTAAGACATGTATCGTTCATTAATGAAAACGGCTATTGTATCTGCGTTATCACTTTCTACTGTTCTTTCAATTGGAGTGCAGGATCATGATGCCAAGGCTGCAAATCCTCAAGAGAATCTATCAATCGGGAAGAACAAATTTACCTGAATCACGGATTACAAAACAATTAGCCAAAGGAGTCACATACACGGACATTACTAGAGGTTATTATTCAGATAAAGCCTATTATACGGTGGATGTCGCTTTTTTTGATACAAAGGAAAAAGCCGATACCCTTATTCAAGAAATGAAGGAAAAGGGATACCAAGCAAAGCTTCATAAAGTAGAGAATAAACATTCGACATTCACAGATGTAAAAGAGAAAAAAATTGGATATGTGGTTCGTACAGGGGATTTCAAAGAAGAGAAATAAGCAGATGAATTAGCTGATCAATTGAAAGCCCAAGGATTTGAGAAAGCAAGAGCCACTTTTTCGGAATATGATGGAACAACGAAATCAACGGGTCCATGGCAAATAGATGTTCTTGAGATTGATCCTGATGAATTTCAGGGTGAACTGACGAATTCACTGGCAAAGAATAAAGTCACAGGCCGCGAAACCGTATCTTCTATGGTAAATCGGACTCAAGCATTAGCTGGAATAAATGGAGGCTACTTTGTCGTAGGTTCAGCTGACGGAATTCCAGGTGATCCGGCGGGGGTCTCAATAGTAAATGGACAATTGGTAAGCGAAGCGATTGGAGATCGTACAAGCCTCCTTCTTTCTGGTAACAACGCAGAGATAACAAATACCTCAACTTCATTACAAGTCGAAACTGAAAGTGGCGAAAGCTCGGTCATTGATGGTATCAACCGGAAACCTGGATTGATCCGTAGCTGCGGTGGGGTCGCGGACAAGGAAACCAATGAACCCAAGCATGATGTGACGTGTACTGATGAAGAAGAAATCATCGAATATAACTCCTATTTCGGTGATGTTACTCCTAAAGGAGACGGCTTTGAGGTCGTACTGGAGGAAAATGGGGAAATTGTTGACACATACTCCGAACGAGGGCACAGTATTCCTGCAAACGGCAGTGTGCTTTCAGCCACAGGAGAACAGGCAGACTGGCTAGAAAATAATGTCTCAGCAGGAGAGAAGTTGTCGATCACGAGAACAGTAACAGCTGATGGAAAGCAGATAAAAACTCAATCTAGTTTAGATATCATCAATGGAGCACCTCAACTACTTGACGATGGAAAGATAGAAATTCAGGCAAAAGAAGAGGGATTTGCATGGAGCAATGACTTCTATTATCATTTTGCACAATATCGTCATCCAAGATCCTTTGCGGGCATTAAAGAAAACGGAAATATATTATTCATTACTGTAGAGGGTCGTAACCCGAAACAGAGTATTGGTGTCAGCTTCTATGAAAGTGCTCGAATCCTTCAATCGCTTGGGGCGGTTAAAGGAATGAACCTTGATGGTGGAGGTTCATCAGCGATGATCGTTAATGACCAACTTGTAAATCAACCGTCAGACGACGCTGGTGAGCGCCCCGTGTCCGATAGTATCCTCATTTTTAAGTAATTTATAGGAGTTAATAAAGACCAACCGAAAAGCCAATTTACTGCGTTTATCAGTAAATTGGCTTTTTATGTAGCTCTTTTTTTAGTGTGTGGTTGTTAGAATAGTTACCAAGTTATTAAAATAGATAAGGATTTCGGTGTCTGACCCTCAGCATATTAACGTTTTATTGTAGAGAGGGAGGAGTAGTGGATACCTCTATTTTGTGAAAAATCTTCTTGAGTAAAATGCTGGATTTTGAAATAATTGGTATTAAGTGAAAAAAGATTAATTCAAAAAAATTAAAACAGCAAACATCAGGGGGAAAGTATATTGGATATACATATTAGAGAAGCCACAAAGAGTGATTATGAAGTGGTTCAGGGAATCCAAAGACAAGTGCACGAAATGCATACAAAGGAAAGACCAGACCATTATAAGATGGCTGATACTACGTTAGACAAAGAATATTTTAACCACTTGATAGAGGGAGAAAATACAAAGGTATTCTTACTCGAAGAAGGCCCACCAATCGCTTATACAATCCTTACGATCAAACATACAGAGGAAAGGCCCATTCTCATTCCAAAGAAAGTGGTCTATATGGACGATTTTGGTGTCGATTATAAGTACAGAGGAAAAGGGTTGGGGAGAGTATTCTTTGAAAAAATAGTAGAGTACGCAAAGAATATAGAAGCAGACTCATTAGAACTAGGCGTGTGGGAGTTTAACGAAAATGCTATTAAGTTCTATGAATCAATGAACTTAAAGACAAAAATGAGGCGGATGGAAATAGAGTTATAAAGCTCTCCTTGTTCCATCGCGTCGACTTGGGTCTATGCGAAAGGTTTCGCTAAGGAAGATCACATCTACATGATTTGATATTATGTTTACCACGCAGCTTCAATGCTATGGATAGGAGAGTGAAATATGGAAAATAACGTCTTTGAAGAGATGGCGAAAAGATACGATACAGAAGATCGAATAGAATTAGCTAAAGTAATTGTTAAGGAAGTAAAACAAGAACTACAAAATAGTAAATCAAAATCTTTAATCGACTACGGGAGTGGGACTGGTCTGATTAGTCTTCAATTAACGGATTTAGTGGAATCCATTTTGTTGGTGGATTCATCAGAACAAATGGTAGAGGTTGCGAAAGCAAAGATTTCTCAAAAAGGTACCACCAACTCGGAAGCTCTTTATTCAGATTTTACTCAGGGAACTCCAGATCTTAAGGCGGATATCGTGTTAATGTCACTCGTCCTTCTTCATATTCGCGATACTGAAAAGATTTTAAATGAGTTGTTTCACATTCTGAATGATGGTGGCAAGCTCATAATTGTTGATTTTGATAAAAACGATCATATCAGCCACCCGAAGGTTCATAACGGTTTTGTCCATGAAGAACTGAAAGAAAGGCTATCCGAAGCGGGATTTAAGTCAACGGTAATCAAGACATTCCATCATGGAGAAAGTATTTTCATGAATCAGGATGCCTCCATGTTTATATCCAGTAGTATAAAGTGATTTATGGGAAACAGTAGATTCACCATAAACATCGAGTTTGAAATCATAAAGATTTTAGGCTCGTTTTTTTTAGTTAGTCGTTGGCGAAGTAACAAAGGAAGGGAAGCCTGTAACTGTGGATGTATATTTCGATAAAGGGACAGTTAATCAAATAAGTGATTGTGTATTTTACATATATTTGAAACAATTAAGGAAAATGTAAATTTGGTGAATATAATGTTTCCAGAGGTGGTTAAATAGATGCTAATTCTATTAGCGATATTAATTTTTGCAGGTGGATGGTTTGTTTTTGTAAGAAACAAAAGCAAAGGAAAGTCCAATTGGATTCTCTGCTTAATCATGCTTTTGAGCCCCGTATTGTTTCATATTATTGGTCTTACTTATGCAAGCTATCTTCACGATCAAGGTCAAGCATTTGGATCAGCATATTTAGCACTTTTGTTACTCTTCAATAGTCTAGTTATGTTAGCAGTCACTATTTTAAAAACTAAAAAAAAGAAAAGCACTACAAATGTTTCTAACTGAAATTTGAACAATCTGAAGCTTTTCTAAAGAATGACAAGGGTTGAAGTTCAACGCACGGTTCTTCAGCTTTTTTGTTCTACTTTTTGAGTAGGATATTGGTTGTAGTCCTATATACAATCCACGAAACTGTCATTTAAGTTGTTGAATATGCTTTGGTGCCAAGCGTTAAGGAGGCGTTCTTATTAAATATTGTTTATATATTATAATGGCAGCTTTTCTTCTAGCTGGTTGTTTTAATAATGGAGATTCTATTATTTATGAAAAGCTTGAGGTCAACGATTTTGATTCCCCTCCAAAAAGTACTGTTTTAACTAGAAAAGAGATGACAAATAAAACCTTGCGATACACCGAAATTAAAATTGAAAAGGCAGGGGAAGAAGCAGCTAGGTTATCTGTTGCAGATGGTTTTTCAGGGTTAAACGACCACTTTTCTTCTGGCATTGTCGATGTCATAGATTCAGAAGCGCATAAATACCGTGCAATTTATATAGGTAACGATAATACCGTAGATTATATAAAGAACAATGACCCCAAAAACGAGTATGAGAAAGTAGTATTAGAACTATATGATGCCATGGAAGAAGCTAACGAAAAGATGCCTTATATCGAGTTTACGGTTGTTGAGTGAACTTCATTGTTGCCCATATGGGGCGATGGAGCTATTTGAAACCAATTGTCCTCCTCAATCAGGTAGTATATTTTCTTATTCAACTAACATGTGGTACCTGAATTAATGTCTGATAAAAAAGTAATGCGAAAATTGAAATGAAGCACATGAGTATTATTGAATGTTATAAATAAAAATATATGGAGGAAGAGTTATGTGGGTAATATTAGGGGTTATTGCAATAGTAGCAACTGTTATAAATCTTTATATGTATACAGCAGGAAAGGACTATAAGCTCGCTATGGCGTTAGGGTTATCATTTACAGCATTAACACTTTGTGCAGATTACAGTTATGTATCTCGGTGGGTAAAGGTGGAAGATTGGGCGGCTTTATCGGATGTAGTGCCTGGTATGGCAAGGGCACTATGGTTTTTGACAATTGCTTCAATCTTACTAAATATAGCACCTATTCTTTTAGAACGAAAAGGTAAGAGATAATTACTTTTTGGGAACCACTGAAAGTGATATCGAAAATAAGTAAGATAATTAACCAGGCGGTGATTGTTAAAAGCAACCACTCCCTTGTCATGAAAGAAGGAATGAAATGAGAAATTCTACTAAAGACATTTATAATAAGTTAGCCAATACATATCAAAACGACGTTGATGAGAAAAGTCCTTATAACGCTTATTATGAACGACCAGCCATGATGAAGGCTTTGCCCTCCCGATTAAAAGGGAAAAGGGTGCTTGATGCCGGTTGTGCGGCGGGATGGTATTCTTCTCAATTATTGCTTCAGGGGGCTGAGGTCACTGGTATAGATAGTAGTTCCGAAATGGTAAAAGCAGCGCGGCATCGATTAGGGGACGAAGCGACACTTCTTTGTCATGATCTTCAAGAGTCCCTTCCGTTTGAGGATGATTCCTTTGATGTGATTGTAAGCTCACTTACGCTTCATTATCTAAAGGATTGGACTCATACATTTCAAGAATTCCATCGCATTCTAAAAGCAGGTGGAACCTTTTTATTTTCGGTTCATCACCCATTTATGGACTATACAAGACACCAATGCGAAGATTATTTTAAGACCCAATTCTTAACAGAAACCTGGAACAAACCGAATATTACGATTGACGTAAGTTTTTACAGAAGGCCCATGCAGAGTATTATTAATGAAACCACTCAATTTTTCAATCTCGATGAGCTGATTGAACCCCAACCGCAAGAAAGGATGAAAGAAGTGAAAGAAAAGTCTTATCGCTATCTCATGACCAGCCCTCACTTTCTTATAGTAAAGGCTATGTCAAGAAAGCTTCTGGAAATCTAGGGACTGGAATATAATCTTAATTTCAAAAAAAATATAGGAAAATTTATCAACTGGGAGATACCTTTTCTTTCTAAACTAGTCTTTAATATAAATCAACGAAATAAAAGCTGAAGATCGGGTAGTCCGTCTTCAGCTTTTAAAAATTTTCTTGACAATTCAAGCTACTTTGTCATACTATATACCAGTAGTAAGTAATACTAAGTACAATACCGAAATTCCTCTGAAACAAAGTACTGAGAATATAGGAAAATACAATTGAGGGGGTGTATAGTTGGAAAATTTCACTGAAATGCTAAAAGGGGTACTTGAGGGTTGTGTGCTAGAAATCATCAGCCGCGGTGAAACGTATGGCTATGAAATCACGCAACAGCTGAGAGAGCTTGGCTTCACGGATGTGGTTGAAGGCACAGTGTATACGATCACCATGCGCCTTGAGAAAAACAATCTGGTGAACATCGAAAAAAAGCGATCTACCGTGGGGCCGCCGAGAAAATTCTACACACTTAACGAAGCAGGTCATGAGAAACTCGAAATCTTCTGGGGAAAATGGGATTTCGTCTCAAGCAAAATGAACGAACTCAAAACGAAAGAAATCAAAAGGAGAGGGTAAAATGAAATTTATTGAAAAAATCACCGGAAGTTTGGCCGACAAGCGGGAATGGAGAGCAATGGAGGCTCGCGCGAAGACACTTCCAAGTGAGTACCTCCATGCTTACAAAGCGATCCAAAAATATATGTGGACCGCTGGGGGTATCACCGACTGGAAGGACACAAGCCGTATCTTTAATGGTATTCTCGACCTGTTCGAAGAAGGTGCAGCGGAAGGCAAGAAAGTCACTGACCTCACGGGTGAGGACGTAGCTGCTTTCTGTGATGAACTGGTAAAGGACTCGGAAACATGGAATGACAAGCATCGCGCTAAGTTGAACGATGCGATTGGCCGTGGAGAAAAGTAAATTCAATAGATCATACCGACTGAATAGCTGCTTGAAAATGTGGTATTTACACCTTCACTATTCGGTTATTTTTTTATCCCGGTAGTAAGTATTACAGAATATCAGTCTGACTGAGTACTGGAGAAACTAGCGCCTTTTATAGGGGGGGGAAATGGAAAGGATCTGAAAGCAAGCTTCCAGATCCTTTTTTGCCTAGAGGAAAATTCCAAAAAAATATTATGAGAAATTTTGAAATTCGCTAATTTTACCTTTAAAGGCGTTACGGTGAACGGTATCATACTCTATAGAGAATGAAATTAACATTGGAGAGTGTATGTATGCTACCAATAAAAAAAGTTTATGGATACGTCACTAGAGTACTAGATGAAAAGACACAAGTATTGGTATTTCGGCACAAGGGTATTCCTGAGGCTGGTATTCAAATACCTAAAGGTACAGTAAAAGAGAATGAAGACACGTATAAGGCAGTAATTAGAGAAATCAAAGAGGAAACTGGAATTCAAGGGATGGAAGTGGAAAAATTGATTTCAGAAGACTACTGGAAAAATGATGATGGTGCTATACATAATAGGTATTTTTATAAAATAGTTTGTAATGAAATTGCTGATGAATGGGAGCATAACCCTACAGGTGGAGGTGAAGAAAAAGAACTTACCTTTCAATTTTTTTGGGTATCAACTGACGAAGAAACTGAACTAATAAGAGGTCACGCAGACTATATGAAGTTTATTTTTAATTAATAAGATATTAAGGAACTCTTATTCAAATAAGGATATGATTGCTTTACAGAAGTCATAATCATTTCAATTAGTACTCAGGAATTACGTTCGTTTGTAAGCCGGGTTAAGTCTCATTAATGAAATACAAGGAAAAACCTTAATGGAAAGAGGTTATCTCAAGTGGGGGGAGAATCATGAAGAATGCACTACTGGTGATAGATGTCCAAAATGGGATGTTTCAAGAAGGGCATGTTGTGTCGAAAGGAGAAAGATTAATAGAAACTTTAAAAGATTTAATCGAAAAAGCACGCTCTACCGAGACACCCATTCTTTATATACAACATAATGCGCCTGCTGGTAAACCCTTGGAATATGGCACAAAGGGATGGGAGATTCATCCTGCCATTACTCCAAACACAGAAGATGTCATCATTCAAAAAACGACTCCGGATTCATTTTTTCATACTTCATTAGATGATGAACTGAAAAAACTAGGGATTGAACATTTAGTCATTGCAGGAATTCAAACAGAAGCGTGTGTTGATACAACCTGTAGAAGAGCCTTTAGTATGGAATATAAGGTCACTTTAGCTTCAGATGCACACAGCACCTGGGATTCACAGGACATTACTGCCCAACAAATTATAAACCATCATAATGGAGTATTACGTTGGTTTGCAGATGTTTACCCGAGTAAAGAAATTACGTTTGATTGATTGTGAATCTAAGTACTTACACTATTGGGAGTATTGGGTTAATGATAACATTAAGCTTTCAAC
The DNA here is from genome assembly GCF_003315075.1 of Rossellomorea aquimaris. Classification (GTDB taxonomy): domain Bacteria; phylum Bacillota; class Bacilli; order Bacillales; family Bacillaceae_B; genus Rossellomorea; species Rossellomorea aquimaris_C. The sequence goes on along the minus strand of NZ_QNRJ01000006.1, from coordinate 235,216 downwards.
GAGATGCCAAATTTTGAAAGCTTACTTATTAGTTTCTAATGAAAAGGAGGCTTTAGGAATGGGCGTTAAGAATTATCTGATTGAAGGTGTATCCTGCACTGGCAAAACCACTGTCTGTAATGAATTGCAGCGTCGCGGCTATCAAGCTATTCATGGTGACCGGGAACTAGCCTATCAGGGCGATCCGGAAACTGGTGAACAGACCGACACCGCCTCCCATGAGAACCATATATGGGATGTAGATAAAGTAAAAGCGTTGATCGATAGTGAGGAGGAGCCGTTAACTTTTTTCTGCGGTGGCTCTCGTAACTTCTCGAAATTCATCGGTTTATTTGACGGTGTATTTGTTCTAGAAGTCGATATGGAAACATTAAACCGCCGCCTGGACGCGCGACCTGATAATGAATTTGGCGAGAAGAAATCGGAACGGGAGCTCATCTTTCGTTTGCACGAAACGAAAGAAGACATTCCGAGAAACGGAAGGATCATTGACGCAACTGCACCAATTGAGCAAGTAGTCGATGCGATCGTCCGTCAAAGCATATAGTTGTATTAATCGTGTAAATGGGGGTTAATCATTGAGTTTTATGAGTGAATTTGAAATAATTGGTATTGTGAAGACATCATACTTGAGGGTGATCTTATAGTGTGAGGGAGACAAGCATTAATTATAGTTGATGGCTACTTTGAATGATGAATTTGCCACAATACTGGCCACAGAGGAATTAATAACTGAGTTTAGTAGAAACCCCTAATATGATACTGTTGGTCATCGGTGCAGATCAGCATCTCCGGTTAAAGCCTTTCTGCATTTATCGAGGCAGGTTTGCTAAAAATGCATTCATACATAGTGAATACAAACAAATTTCTAACAATTCAATACAAGCTATTGAAAGTTTCACGAAACTAGGAGGAAATTATTCTAGAACTGGCGGAGGAAATCAGATAAAAAAGGGGTGGGGAAATGGCAGGTAGTCAATCACAATCAGTCAGAATAAGTGGAGCTTCATTAACTGAGACTGAAGATGAAAAAGACATTTATCTTATTGAGAACGGAAGAGAAACAAAGGTTGGTTCTACTACTGAAAAGGTAAAGTTTGTTCGTATCAATGGCCGAGAAGCTATTGAGAGAGTCCAAAAATTGAATTCAGACATTTTAGGCAACAGAAAAGGCATTACAATCATTGAAAAGGCAACGTTTAGACCCGTTTCATTTACTGATTACTTAAATGGTAGTCAACATGTCAAAGCCGAATATGGTGATGAAGGAGTACATATCACGAATAAAGATACAGAAAAAACATTCGAATTAATCGGAAACTACTTTGACACATTTTCTGTCGAGCTTATATTGCGGGTGCTTCCTTTAAAGGCGGGTTACTCTCTGCAATTGGATGGTTTCAATGCAACACTTGAGTCAAAAGTCGATATTCATATTCAAGTAGTAGAATTAGAGCGTGTCAAAAGAGGGGTAGAAGATTTTGTTGAAGCTTGGAAGGTGAAAACGTATTTTGGAGAGACCCTTCAATATTATTGGATTGATTCTGCCAGCAAGGAGCTGCTGAAACAGTCTTCTCAGATTGGAGATGGACTTGTCTTGGAATTTCGTAGAGGATAAACGACAGAGGTGAATGAAATTGAAAAGAAAGATCCAGCCAACACCAAACACTATAAAAGAATGGATACAAACGTATGTACCGGATAAAGATCTCTTTTTCCTCCCAGAGACTAAACTTGCTAGTTTTAAAGAATATGTAAGCAATGTCTTGGTCATTCCTCACGAAGAGTTTATGAACCATTCATCTTATAAACAGATACAACTTGTGAACAGTTATGAGTATTGGAATCTATCAAAGGACGTGGCCTATGTACTGGTGACACCTCCAGGCTGGGTGAATCATCTTCCTGTTGAGAAGAAAATCGACCTTTTTCGCATTCAAATAGAAGCGGGCAGGGGGTTGATTCATCCAATCTCTGACTACACTGTAGGCACATCATCCCTCAGTGGAAATATGATAAAAGTGAAGGATGAGGAGTATCTAGTCCTCCATAAAGCGATGTGGGATGAACTCTCTTATCACAGTAAGGAAGAAATAATGAAAGATATTGCACAACAATGGGAGGATTGGATTTGCTACGATTATCCGATCAAAACACCTCCACACTTAATTAAGTTTGCCAACACCTTTCCCTCCAGAGCAGGTAGTAATTGTTTATCAGCCACTCTGTTCGCCATCACTCAACAAGAATGGATCATACATGAATGGGTCCATCCTCAAACGTTTCTTCAACGTTTAGAACTTGAAGAATATCATGTCACCTCTCAAGATTTGAGGGCGGGCGATGTGGTGACGTGGGAAGATTCAGACGGGATCATCCAACACGCATCTTACTGCATAGACGACCACTTCTTCTTTAACAAACGCGGACAAACCTTTTTTAACGCTTGGAGTATAGTGCATCTTGATGATCTAAAAGGAGATTGGGGTCGTTTAAGTATGAAGAGTTTTCGGAAGGCATTCTGAAATATTTCATATGAGATTATCGATTAATGGAGCATCAGCTGTATAACCAGGTGCTCCCGGGTGATTCTTTTTCCAGCAGTTCACTTTCTAATAGTATAAAATTATTTTTTTCTATAAGGGAGGTAAGGGTAAACAGTTGGAAATTATAAATAGCGTACAAGAGGTACTATCTAGTGGACTTGCTTTTGTTGTTTATATTGCCATACCAGCGTTTATTATTATTAAAGCTATTAGAAGAAAGAAACTCCCTAATAATCATTACACTCCTGTAGACGATATTTTAGACGGTAAAGTGAAAGGTCTGGAAGAAGATAGTGATAGAACTGATAACAGTTGACAAAGACATTAGTAGTAGAGAGAAATGAAGTGCATTCACAGTAAATCTTAGTATTGTAGAATTTAATTAGGAATTTGAAGAGGAAGGTATATAGAAAGCGAACTACTTGATATACCAGTAAAAAGGAGAGAAGGATATGAGTAATTCATTCATTGAACAAGTGCATTATATTAGAATTCCAGTAAAGAATTTAGAACGGTCTGCACATTGGTACAGAGATGTATTAGGTCTTCAGTTAGTAAACTTAACGGAGGAACTTGCGGTGATAAAAGTAAATGAAGGACCTTTCTTACTGATCCTAATCCCAACAGAAGACGTAACTTTTGCCCATTTTACCATTAACCAAGAACAAGAATTCAGCATTGGCTTTACAAGTCCGGAGCTGGCTAAATTTCATCAACACTTACTGGATCATCAGGTTAAGGTCGATGATATTAAAGAAGATAACGGTCATGCCTTTTTCCACTTTTATGATCTAGATGGCAATATGCTGCAAGCCCACTGGTAATATGGAATACAGCAAGTCGATTTCCGAACGTAGCGGAAATCGGCTTTTTTTGATTGAAATTTGAAAATACGGTTGACTATTCAGTTGAACTGTAATAAATTATTATTAAGCTGAACTATATAGTTGAACTGAATAAAAGGGTGAGAACATGAAACATAAATTATTGCCGTTGTCTGAAACCATGCATTACATTTTATTAGCTCTGCGTGAGCCACTCCACGGCTATGCTGCCATGCAGAAGATTGAAGAAATGAGTAATGGGACCGTTCTGTTAGCGGCCGGGACATTATACGGTGCGATTGAAAACTTGAATAAACACGGGTGGATTGAACCTGTTGGACATTCAGGCCGGAGAAAAATTTACAGTATAACTTCAGAAGGAAGCGCTATTTTGAAAATGGAGCAAGAAAGGCTCTTGCATCTTTTATCCTTGTATGAAGGAAGTGAAGCGAATGAAGAAGTTTAAATTTTTCATAAGTATTGAAAAAGAAGAGCATTGGCTGAACGAGCAATTACAAAAAGGCTATCTCTGCACAAACATTAGTGGGCTGGGAATATACACCTTCGAAAAAACAGACAAGAGATTTGTGATGCGACTGGACTATCAAGATTATTTATCCAAGAAAAAGTTCGAGGAATACAAAGGGATCTATGAGGATTTCGGTTGGAACTACCTGAAGGGGTACTGGCTGAGTGGAATACGGTATTGGCAAAAAGAAAATGATGGCCAGAATGAAATCTTCTCTGACCGAGAGTCAAAGAGTCATTATTATAAACGAATCATGGGCTATTCCTTTTGGTTTGGTATGATTTTTCTGATTTATTCTTTTAGCTACTACAGGGATCCGGGATTATACCATGAAGGTCTTTGGAGTATGGAGAGTGCATTATTTTGGAAAGCATTCTTATTTGAAACTCCATTTGTCCTTTTGAAATTGTTTCCGGCCTTTATGGTAGTTTTATTGGCCGGGAGTTATTATAAGGCTTATCGAAAGTATTCAATATTGAAAGAGCAATAGAGGGAAGGGGGCTTATCCAGAATAGGGTAAGTCCCTTTTATCTGAAATTCCCCTTGAGTATTCTGGTTTATTTTGGAATAATTGGTATTAAGTCTATAAAAGGCCGTTTTGTAGTTAGAATTAAGATGGAGCATGGTGAAAAGTGTTTTTCATTTTTCAGTAGGAAAGCACTGGTAATGTGAATCATTCTTGTCGAAATTCTTAATCCTTGAAAGGGATTGTTAGTAGGGAGGGAATGAAACCTATGAATGCTCACAAACAAGATAAAAACCAACGGATGCGAATGGCGCAAAGCTTATACAGAAAGAAGAAACATAATGAAAGAAAATTTAAAGATAGCAAAGTATGGACCGTTTTTATTGTTATTGCTATTGTATTTTCACTGTTCTTTCTCATTGTAAGTGAGCTGTATTTTATGGATAGTGGTGTCCCCGTGCCTGGGTTCTTCCGGAAGATAGCAGAAGATCTTAATAATTAATTTTTGAAGGATAACAAGAGCAAAATAATCAACAACGAACTTCTACTATAAAGGTGTTTAATCATGCGAAAATGTGATACATGTCAAACTCCTTTTAGTTAGAATAGAAAGAAAAAACCAGCACAATAATATTGAGCTGGTTTTACCAAGCATCTTTACTGCTCTAATTCCCAATGTGGATTCCAAACTACTTCCCATAAATGTCCGTCTAAATCCAGGAAGTGACCAGAATATCCTCCCCAAAATGTATCCTTCGCTGGATCAGTGATTGTTGCCCCGGCTGTTTCAGCCTCCCGCATCACCTGATCCACTTCCGCTCTACTGCTTACATTATGTCCGATTGTGAATTCAGAAGGACTCCTGGGAGAGAGGGGGACATTGGCTTCTTTCGCTAAACTTTTTCGTTCCCAGATGGCGAGTTTGACTCCATTTTGCAGATCGAAGAAAGCCACGGCGCCATTCTCAAATTCCTTCCCAACTATCCCTTCAGTTGGAAGATGTAGACCGTTTTGATAAAATTCCAGTGATTTTTCCAGATCATCTACTCCGAGAGTTAATACGGTAATTCTTGGTTTCATTGTTCGTTCCTCCTTGTTTATTGCTTCCTTTAAATCAAAAAGGAAGCACAGAACCGTCTCCGTGCTTCAAAGGAATTGAACCTTAACGATTTAAATCCTTCTTGGAAAATCCTTTAAAATGGACCCTGTGATTGACCAAGATACAGCTATGCGAGAAACTCGAGAACCCGCTTGATCACAAGCTTCGTCGCGTCAGCATCGTAAGAAGGCATACTGCTATCGGTAAAGAGGTGTTCCTTGCCCTCGTATAGAAAAAGTTCAGCGTGATTGGTCGATGCCACAAGTTCACGGGCCGCGTTGATATCACCGTCTTCTACAAAGAAAGGATCTTCACTCATGGCATGAATTTGCACAGGCAAGTCGTCAGGCCACTGAGATTCGAACTCCGAGGTCGAGAGGCAGGCATGAAAAAACAGTGCGCCTCTTGCGCCTTCACGAGTTTGAGAGAGCTGCTGTGCTGCGGGGACACCGAGTGAAAAACCAGCATAAACGACATCACGTGGAAGGTCGCCGGCTGCCCGAACGCCACGCGCCGTCACTTCTTTAAACCCGATTTCCTTAACAAATCCTAAACCTTCTTCCAATGAGGAAAATATGCGGCCTTCAAATAAATCTGGCACATGCACAGTATGCCCCGCATCTCTCAGTTGATCGGCGATTGCTTCAATCCCCTTTGTTCTGCCTAAAACATGGTGTAACAACAAAACTTCTGCCATCATGTTCCCCCCCAATTTAGTGAATTTCATACGTCTCATGTCTCATGTATAAGTTTCGACAAAAAACCTGTTTGACCTGCCAGAGCAGATTTAGGTATTGTTATTAATTTTTATTAATAACAATAAAATTATTTTAAAAATTAATAAATATTTATTGTAAAACAATAAATATTATATTAAAATCAATAACAGAATAAATTATCCACCTTGGAAGCAATTTGTAAGGCTTTAGAGTGTCAGCTTGGATATTTTGGAATACAAAAATGACGAAGACAGTTAAACAGTTTGGAGGTAATTATTAATTATTAGGGGAGGTATTACGATGGAATTTAACAACGTGATTATTGAAAACATGACCAATCCTCATGAACTGGAGAGAATATATAGAAAAGACCCAAAAGCTTTTAAAAATTCCTTCTTACAGGCATGGGAACACAATCCTGATTCTCAGGTCCTTGGCGTTTGGTATGAAAGATTGAATTATAAAGAGGCAGCAAATACAGAAAAATCTTCCAAGGTTCAAAAAGATTTTATATTCATGGGCATTTTAGCCATTATGGCAGGGATATTGACCAGGATCATTTTTCATTTTGTCGAACAGGAAGTGATTGCTCCAATTAACCTCGCCTTTGGTATCATTCCTTTTATTGCTACCTATTTTGTTTACAAAAATACCCCGAAAAAAAGTGTTGTTTATTCCCTTGTAGGGTTGTTCCTGATTTCCGGGGTTTATCTTAATATGCTGCCTTTAAATGATAAAGACAGTATTATCCTTACTTATTTACACATGCCCATATTCTTATGGATCGTGTTAGGGATTGCATTTACAGGAAATGAGTATTCAAAAGGTAGTACTAGATTAGCCTATATCAAATTTAATTTGGAATTTAGTATTCTCTACGCCAGCATGGCTGTGAGTGGAATGGTACTGGCGGCATTAACCATGCAGTTATTCAGCTTTATCGGCTTGCAAATAGAGGAATTTTATTTTAGCAATGTCGTTTTATTTGGTGCTTCCTCTCTCGCTATTGTGGCTGCCTACCTGGTATCAATGAACCTTAAACTTGCTAAGAATATTACACCCTATCTAGCTAAAATTTTTAGCCCTCTTGTCCTGATCACATTGTTGGTCTATCTTATTGCGGTTATATGGCTCGGAAAAAATCCATTCTTGGACCGTAATTTCCTGATAGCCTTCAACGGAATACTCCTTGGTGTATTGGTCGTTACCATATTTTCCATTACCGAAAGCGACTCAGATGAGAAAAAAACCATTTCAGACTATATAAATTTTGCCCTGATTGTTCTTGCCCTTATCATTGACAGTGTGGCATTGTCAGCCATCGTGTTCAGACTTTCTTCTTATGGGATTACTCCAAACAGACTTGCTGTTTTAGGTGTAAACATCCTTATCTGGGCAAATCTAATTTGGATTATGTTCTCCTATATGCGTTTTCTACAAAACAAATCCGGACCTTCAACCATCCAAGATTCCGTTACTAAGTATTTGCCGGTCTACGGACTTTGGGCGGCTTTCGTAATATTTACTTTTCCTTTACTTTTTAATTAGAAAATACGATAAGGCAGGTTAATTGAAGATAAAGAACATTGGGAAGAGCTTATACCCCCAATGTTCTTTTTGTTATCTAGATAGGGAACTTTCATCATTTTTTTCGACCATTTACTTGAGTAACCCGTTTGAATTTGAAATAATTGGTATTAAGTTAAAGGGTCAGAGTAGAGCTGAAGAGAAAGGGCGAAAAACATGAGTGAGCAAGGTCAATCTTTGAAACAACTTATTAAACTAGAAGACGGATTAAGATTAGTTTATCAAGAACCCAAAGAATACATACGGTACTATTCCATTTATCATGGACAAAAAAATGCAGATTCCTATTTTAGAAGGTCCTCTGAGTCGTTAATAGAAGTCGCATCCATTTTTGACTGCGGATATTTCATCATGGATGGCGATACCATTATTGGCGGTGCATTTCTAAAACCTAATTTCATGTCGGATTTATTTGTTGTGCCACCCTATAAGGATTATGAAGGGTTGGTCCAGAAGCTATTAAACTATGTTAAAAAGATATCGACTACTGAAGATAAAATCATTGTAAGAGAAGTGGTAGAAGAAGATGTGGCAGCGTATAAACAACTAGGATGCAAGATTCATGAAGTGAATGTATGGATGATCCGTCCGACGGAACCAATGAAGGCCATTCTCCCTGAAGGGTATAGTTCAAGGGCTGTTTCACGTGGAGATGCGAATGATATCGCATGTTTACTCATGAAAGCCTATAGAGCCAATCCGGCGTATAAGCAAATCGGAACGAAAGAGGATTATCTTCTCCACGTAAACGAATTTATCAATCAACATAAACATAATAAAATCATGGATGAGTGTTCAAGAGTTGTGATCGATCATCGCACTAACAACATTGTGGGTGTCTGTCTGCACATGGAATTTGAAGACTATCCTCTTATCATGAGTTTAGTCGTGGACCCTGATCACCAACAGAGGGGGCTTGGACGATATTTGTTAACCCATTCGATCCATTCTTCGAGTGCAGGGTATCCGGCTACCCGCTTATCTGTCATTAAGGATAATTCAGCGATTAAACTTTATGAAGATCTTGGGTTTCTTAGAAGTAAATCGATCATTGATATGCATTTAGCATGTGTAAAGGAGTAGAAGCTATGTTGAAGAAGCCAGAAACAAACGAATATCCCCCATATTATAAGGAATATGTAAACAATGTCCCAGATGGAGACCTGCTCCAGATTCTTGATGATCAACAAAAGAAAACCAAGAAACTGTTGAAAGACTTAAGTGAGGAAACGGCAGAATTTAAGTATGCTCCGGGAAAATGGACCATCAAGGAAGTCATCGGCCACATAACCGATACGGAGCGCATTATGTGCTACCGCCTTCTCAGTATCGGCAGGGGAGAACAGGAAATGCTTCCTGGATATAATGATGATGAGTATGTGAAAAGAGGGCAGTTCAATCGCTTTTCATTATCGGACCTTTTACATCATCAAGCTCTTGTCCGCCAACACACCATTCTTCTTCTAAGCAGCATGGATGAAGAATCGTTGCGCCGGCGTGGAAACGCAAACGGTTCAGAAGTGACAGCCCGTGCGATTGCGTACATTATTGCCGGGCATGAAAATCATCATCGAAGGTTGATTAAGGAGCGGTATTTGAGTTCTGAACGTTAAACAATAAAACAGAATCACATTATTCAGGATTGATTTAGGGTATGAGGGGGAGCATATCTTTGAGGAAAATCAGTATCATACTAGGTGTGGTCATTTTCATCGTCCTATTGGCAAATATCTCGGATATAATAGCTCACGCAAAACTGTATATGTTTGAACAGAATAAAAACGTTACAACTGAAACAAAAGTGGTAACGTTCCGTGACATATTCGAGACTTTGTATGAGCAAAGAGAAGTGGCCAGAGAATTAGAGGACTCAATTCTCTATTCATTGATTGGGGATGAAGTGAGAAGAGGGGCTGATGAGGCTTACGTATACGAGGTGTTATTAGCCATAACAAACAAATCCAATCATTAAAAATTAGACTTCCCATCACCTCGTACAAAGATGATGATCTTTTTAATTAACTGAAAGAGGTATATACGTGACACAACCTTTACTTGGTAACAGTCGAAAGATAATACGAAAGGGGGTAGATTTTCATGTGGTGGAAGTATTATGGAGATGCAGTAATTGCTGTATCAGTCCTGGCTGCCATTTTGATTTTGAGTTTTATTCATTTCTTCATGGCCAAAAATAAAAGAGGATTCATTATCCCCTTATCCATATCAACAATAGGTTATATATCCTTTGTAATAGGAATTGTCTTTATCAGAGGATTTGAAGGATTGGGATTTATGGTCTATGGAGTAATCATAATGGGGATTGGTCTCTTATATTACCTGGGAGTCGGAGTTTATAGGAAGATTAGATACCAATAAGGAAGAATGCAGAAGGTGAATATATGAGTCTATTAAAAGGAAAAAAGGTCCTGTTTACTTGTCGGATTTAAGTTAGAGCATACAGATGATCATGAGTACTTGTTCGAAAGGGCAAAGCTTAGAATGAGGACTTCCAAAGCGGAATTGGTGGTTGCTAATAAAACAGGTTCGCTCTATGGTGAAGAATCAGAACATTTTATTGTTTCTACATTTCAATTACCAATAAAGTATAGTAGTAAAAAAGAGACAGCTGAGGGATTAATACATTTGCTTGCAGATCATATAAGTTTTCGTTAGAAGTATAAGAGTTTTACTCAAATAAAGTTCTATATCTTATTTGGGGCTGCTCTAAATCAACTTATTTCATAAGTATAGAAATTCATCAAGCCAAGGCGGGCAGGTACGTTGGTACAATAAATAGCATGACCCAACCTGCCCGCCCCGTGGTTTTCTCTCGAATCTGAAATGAAACTCCTGAATCTTTCTTCATTCATTTTTCTCCTCATAATTATCCTGCTTCTTCGAAAGCTGTGTCTTCTATTAGAAGTATAAAATACTTAAACGGTGCTTCATGAATCGGCTCAAACAGATGTTGCAGAGGTTCTAAAGGAAGAGATTATAACAAACAGCAATAGATAATGATCTGCAGCTGTACCGTTTCAAATGGATTAAAACGAAAGTTAACAGAATAATTGAAACTATTCTCTTTTGGCTCCCGTCTAATAGGTAGTAGTGTTTAAGAAAAAATACCCAATAAATCTAAATTAACGATACAGACAAAACAGAGTGGGGGAGAAAGTATGTGGCAACAAAAGCTGATCCAAACAGATCGAGGGGATTTCGAAATCTTTGAGGCGGGACATGGGGAACCATTATGTGTGACTCATCTATATAGCGAGTTTAACAAGCGAGGCTACCATTTCGCTGACCGGTTTGTGGAAGATTTTAAAGTGTACCTGGTCAACTTGAAAGAAACGGGGAAATCCACTGAGATTCAAGATGAGGAAGAGCTAAGTATGAGTGAAACCAGCAAGGATCTGGAATCCATCCGATCAGCTTTAGGATATGACAGCTGGAACTTTGCCGGCCATTCCACAGGTGGAATGTTAGGGCTGGTTTATGCTGCTGGTCATCCCGATTCTCTAAATCGATTAATTGTAGGTGGGGCTTCAGCTACAAATGAGTATGTGAACGATCAGGAAAGTATTTATTGTGATGAAAATCCTAATAACAATCGATTGAAAGAGGTATTTTCCATCCTGAAATCCGATGATGCAACAAAAGAAGAACGGGTACAAGCAGGCAGGGAATGGACGAAAATGTCGTTGAATGACCCAAGCAGATTTGATGAATACTTTTCTAAGCCAAGCAGTGGAAAAGTGGTTCAAAAACGTTTAGAGTATTATGCTTCTAACGAACTGCCAACGTATGATATCAGAGAGGACATTTCGAAAATTAATACCCCGACCATCGTTTTTTGTGGAAAACACGACTCTCAATGCCCATTTGTATATTCAGAAGAGATTTTCAATCTTGTTCCCAATTCAACATTTTATATCTTTGAAAATAGTAACCATTCACCTCATTTAGAAGAACAAGAAAAGTTCAGCGGGATGGTGAAAGACTCTTTTCATTTGGTCTGAAGGGAATAAATCTAAAGGACAAAGGAGCTTCAAACTACTGAAGCTCCTTTGTCCTTTTATCATGCGGCTAGAGAACAAACTTCCAATACGCGAAACAGATAAACGTACATATCCACGAAACAAATCCAAAGGCGGTCACAATGGTCGTTTCACCCCATCCATATTTTAACCCGTAATGATAATGAATCGGAGTCATTCTGAAGATTCGCTTACCCCTCGATTTAAATGAAGCCACCTGTAGAATGACCGAAAGTTGTTCAGCAAAGTAGATAAAGAATAGGAGGGGAATGAGAATCTCCACTTTTTCAATAACGGCAAGAAATGAAAGGGAGCCCCCTATCGCCAATGATCCTGTATCCCCCATAAAAGCCCGGGCAGGAAAGATATTATAGATGAGAAAGCCGAGCAAGCATCCGATCATGACTAAACAAAAAAGCTGGACCTCACTACTGTCCGAAATCATAAAAAAGAAAAAATAGGTAGGGATCGCGACCACTCCTAATAGACCGTCCAAGCCGTCAGTAAAATTAATCGCATTGGCAGAGGCCACGACGAATAAGGTAATTACGATGAGATATAAGGCCATTGGAAGATCAATAGAGAAATCTTGATAGATACCGATGGTCGTATCAATCCCTTGTGCATTCATCAGGTAGTAAAGCAGGGTACCGGTAAATAGAAATTGGAAGATAAGCTTCGTTCTACTTGATACACCGCCGGGATCTTGACGTGACGCTTTCCAAAAATCATCCAAAAAGCCAATGAAGCTGAAAAGAATGTAGGTAATGGCCAAGAAAAACATCAGGGGCGTAGGTGAAAAAAATAAGGATACGATGATTCCGATAAAGAGAATGATTCCAAACATTAACGGTGTACCCTTTTTTATTTGATGATTGGAAGGAAGCTCTTTTCGTATCGGCTGCAGGAGATTTAATCTTCTTAAGAGAGCAATGAATTGTGGAGATAGGACTGAGACTAGTATAAAAGCAATGACTGCTGGTATGAGTTGATCGATCATTTCGTATCTTCTCCTTTTATAAACTTTCTATTAGATATGTTCTATGCAGAGGATGGATTTCCTTTAATCATTTTGTCATTTACAGAGATTTGTAAATGGATGCATTTCGTAGGGTCGTTGGGTTCAGCAGCTGAATAAACTAATCAACCATGTAAAGAAAAACAGGTGCTTATCCCCAAGAGGACAAGCACCTGTTTCATTCTATTTTACTTTCATCTACTGAGCCACTTTCTCCTCACCTTCCAACTGCTGAGCACGCTCGCGCTTCGACTTCCTGAAATACAGCAATTCATAAAACACAGGAACGACCACAAGCGTCAGAACCGTGGCACCGGCAAGACCGCCGATGACGACAACAGCAAGGGATTTCGATACGAGACTTCCGTCTTCTGTGTGACCGAAGAGAAGCGGAAGCATGGCACAGATCGTGGCGATGGCCGTCATGACGACTGGACGAAGGCGAGTGCCGCATGCTTCTAAAATCGCGTCACGAATGATCATCGTTTCCTCATTCTGCTTCACGCGGTCAATCAGGACGATGGCGTTCGTCACAACAATACCAATCAGCATCAATGCTCCGATAAGCGCCGTTGCGTCTGCAGGGACCCTAGCAATCAGCAGTCCGAGGACGGCGCCGATTGAGGCGAGTGGAAGCGTGATCAGAATCGCGAGTGGTGCTTTCAACGTTTTAAAGGTCAGGACCATGATCAGATAGACGATCATGATGGAAGCAAGCATCGTCATGCCAAGGTCCTTGAAGTCGTCGGCCTGCTGGGCAGCGGCGCCGCCGGTATCCAGGGAAACCCCTTTTGGTAGGTCGATATCCTTGATTTCGGTACCGATATTCTTCGAAATGACCGAAAGCTCTTCAGGTTTTACCTCTGCCGTAATTCGAACATATAAATCACCATCTTTATGCAGGACGGTACTTGGTTTTTCTTCTTCCGTGATGGATGCCACTTCCGCAAGAGGCTGGATGCCTGAGTTTGTGGCAATCGTCAAGTCTTTCAAATCTGACGTTGATTCAGGATTGAGGCCTGCGTCCAGGAATACAGGTGTCGTTACATCATCCAGATTGATGGCTCCGATCGGCTGCGGATTCAATAAGGAACGGATTTGCATGGCGGTTTGCTGTGCATTTGCTTTCTCCGTGTTGACGTTCACTGTGAAGACAGGTGACGTTTTCTCCTGGTTGCTTGAGACTTTCTTCGCTCCGTCTACATCTTTGATCTTATCCATGATGGTTTTGGATGTAGTCAGAAGTTCATTGGTGTCATTTCCGACGACATCATAGGTGATGCTTGAGTTGGATGAGCCTCCGAAGATGGACGATGGTGAAGCTGTAATCGTCACACCTTTTTCATCCTTCTTCGTTTCATTCACTTCTTCGATGAAGGATTCTGCATCGGATCCTTCTTTCATGATGACGGTATACACCGCTGTGTTTGGATCACTCACGGCTCCGTATTCGGCGTTTTCTTCACTTGCACCGTACTGAGAGATCAGGTAATCGTATCCTTCAAAACTTGATAATGTATCTTCGAATTTCATCGTGCGGTCTTTGATTGTCTCTTCTGGTGTATCACTCGGGAACTCCATGGTGACAGCAACAAAAGAGGCGTCATTTGCACTCGTAGCAGCTTTCGGTAACGTGATATAAAGAGCGGTGGATCCCCCGAATACAAGAATGGCCAACAGGATGGGAATCCATTTGTGATTGAGTGACCAACGCAGCACATTCACATAGCGGTGCGGCGTGTTGTGTTTTGGCAAGGTTGTATTTTTCAACATTCCTCGGCTTAATAATGGCACGACCGTAACGGCTACAAGCAGTGATGCGAGCAATGAATACGTAACAGTCAAACCGAACGGAAGCAGGAATGCTTTCAACGATCCGTTGACGAGTCCCATCGGCAGGAATACAGCCACTGTGATGAGAGTGGAAGACGTAATCGCACGGGAAACTTCCTTTGTCGCGAGCAGTACATTCTGTTTGGTCAGTTTTTCATTTTGGCTTCGCCTGAAAATATTCTCGACGACAACGATGCTGTCATCAACGAGTCGACCGACCGCTACTGCGACTCCTCCCAATGTAAGGATGTTCAAGGTGACTCCGGATAACCAGAGCAGGAATAGCGTGATACAGAGCGATAATGGAATGGAAACGACGGTGATCAGGGTTGGCTTGAATTTTCTTAGGAATAAGAGAATGACAAGCGTTGCGAAAAGAGCACCCAGTGCCACTTCGCGAACCATGCTGTTCACTGAGTTCTCCACCATATCACCAGTAGTAAACAGTGCCGTTGCTTCTACACCGTCATAGTCCTTATTGATTTGATCGACTGTTTCTTTAACATCGTCTCCGGCGGTAACGGCACTGGCATCGCTCTCTTTAAAGAGGACGAATGCCAAGGCTTCTTTCCCGTTGACACGGGTGATGGTGTTTTCGGGTTTCACTTTTTCAATGGTGGCGATGTCTTTCAATTGAACGACAGGAGCATTCGGGACTTGTAAAGGTACCGGCAAGTTCTTCAACGCATCGACGGAAGTCAGATTGTCCGTGACGTTGATGGTACTCTTCTGACCGTCAATCGTCGTGCTCCCGGCAGAGGCGGAAACATCCTGACCTTGCAACACGCCCATCACTGCGTTGACCGGGATATGTAACTTTTCCAGTTTGTCATGATCAAGATTGATTTGGACCCGTGGGCTGTTTTCTCCAGCAATGCTTACCTGAGACAGGGAGCCCTTATTTTCAAAGAGCGGCTTGAACTCATCATTGACGAGGTCAAGGTTCTTTTTGGTCAAGCCGTCATCAAATGTCACCGAGACTTGACTAATCGGAATCATGGACGTATTCAACTGAGAGATTTGCGGTTGCCCGAATCCATCAGGAAGCTGGATTCCTTTGATCGCTTCTTCGACCTTGTTTTTGGCTTCCTTCATATCACTTTTTGAATCAAAGTTGATGGTCACCTGGGAATATCCTTCCCCGGTCGTGGACAGAATCGATGTTTTTCCTGAAATCGATGTCACAGCCTGTTCCACAGGCTCTGTGATGTTCGTTGTCATGGAGCCGGCGTCATACCCCTGACCCAGGGTGACGACTGTCACTTGCGGATTATCCGCTTCAGGCAGGAATTCCATAGGCAGACGGAAATAACTGATGATGCCGAGAAGCAATGTAATGATGATAAATAGTGTCATGGCTGCCTTATTGCGGAATACCCAATTGGTTAAAGCTTGCATGTGTTTCCCCCCTAATACTGATTTGTCTTTTAACCTTCTTTTTAAAGATACTGTAATACGAACGGCATCACAGCCACCTCTAGGCTAATATTAGCCTAGGTCTTGAGGTGGATTTCGTCTTGTCACAAAATTCATTTTACGGTAGAGCAGTCCGTGTTATTCTTAAAAACTTGTAAAATTTCATGTAAGGACCTGCTCTGTGTAAAAATATTCCTGTCACAATATAGTATTATATGAATGGTAATAAGTGGGAATAGCGAATTTTTATGTAGATAAAAGATTTACAAATCGATTGTTTATTGGGAGAGTTTTTGGAATAATTGGAATTTAATGGATTGAAGGAAAGGAACAATAATCATGACACAATCACTCATTTTTGATATGGATGGAACACTCTTTCAAACAGATAAAATACTAGAAACTTCTCTGGATGATACCTTTGAACGGTTACGAACACAAAATCAGTGGGATGCTGAAACGCCGATTGAAAAATACCGGGAGATCATGGGTGTGCCTTTGCCAAAGGTATGGGAAACATTACTTCCCGACCATTCTCTAGAAGATAGAGAACAGACCGATGTTTATTTTCTAGAGAGGTTAATTCAAAATATAAGGAAGGGAAAAGGTGCCCTATATCCTCATGTTCAGGAGGTATTCAGCCATTTAAAAGGAAATGGATTCAGCATATACATAGCCAGTAACGGATTAATAGAATACTTAAACGCCATTGTCGGTTATTATGGCTTGGATGAATGGGTGTCAGGGGTATTCAGTATTCAGCATATTGAATCTATGAATAAATCAGATTTGGTCCGGCATATTGTTGATACATACGAGATTTCGAGAGGAGCAGTCGTAGGGGACCGGCTATCGGATATCCATGCGGCAAAGGACAATGGTCTGGTGGCAGTTGGATGCCGTTTTGATTTTGCCCAGGAAGAGGAGCTTGCTAAGGCTGATATGATCATTGAGGATTTATTGGAATTAAAAAAACTATTTCCTGCAAAAGCACAAAAAATATAATTGGGAAAGGGGGGTCTCTATGCAAATTAGGAATGTCAGAAGTTCTGATTATGGTGTCATTTCCCCATTGATTAACGAATGGTGGGGTGGAAGACAGATGTCGGATATGCTACCTAAGTTATTCTTCGTACATTTTAAAGATACTAGTTTTATAGCTGAACATGATGGAGAGATAGTGGGCTTTTTAATTGGATTCCTGTCTCAGTCGGATGAGAATTCAGCATATATCCACTTTGTCGGGGTTAATCCTGAATACCGGAAAAGACAGATTGGGAAGCGACTGTATGAGGAGTTCTTCATGTCGGTTCAAATGCATAATAGAGGTGTAGTCCGTGCTGTCACTTCCCCGGTCAATAAGGGTTCGATCGCTTATCATACTAAGATGGGGTTTGAAGTGGAACAAGGCGATAAAGATGTGGATGGAGTATCGGTATTTTCCAATTATGATGGACTGAATCAAGATAGAATCTTGTTTGTAAAAATGATCGAATGAATGTGTAAGGGAGGTGTCAATGTGATTCAGAATAGAGCGGTCCATATCCTGAATGGAACAGAGATGTACAAACACTTCAATACGACAAAGTTTCTTGAAACAGAATGCATGGGGAAGGTCAGATTGAATTGAGACAAGTATTTTAGGCGCAGGAGCAAATTAACAAATGTCTAACATTCTATTAAAAAATACGCGTACTGAAAAAAACGACCGAAGATGATGGTTCGGCATGACGAAATCTTTGTAGTCATAAAATGATAATGAGACCGGGCAAAGAGAGTAAAAGGACCACGTTTAAATGGTCCTTTTACTTAAGAATAGTTAAGAGTGTACGATGATTTCAGTTTCAAGTTTGTCCAGCCAGTTATGCACTAGAGAATTGAATACATCGACTTGCTCGATTTGTACATTATGACCCGCCATATCAAGCACAGCAAACGTTGCCCTTGGATAATACTCTATCAGTTGCCAGGCATCCTGATATCCGACTACATGGTCTTGCCGCCCAGTTACAATTAATGTTGGATAGTCAAGCTTCTCTGAAAGTTCGAAGGTGAAGCCATATCCATTCTCTCGGATCATGTTTACGAATTCAGCATTCGTTTGGCTCGAAGGAAGCAGTATGTCGTCCCGGAACCTCTCCCATTCCGTTTTACCTAGAACGACTCCCATGGAGGAAAATGCATCCGCTTCCTCTGAAGAGAGATCTGATAGCAGGCTCGGATCCTTTTTCAAAACGACCTGCTCCGGTAGTTCTCTTTTGTCAGAATCCGGTATGATCATGGGTGCCAGAAGCATTAAGCCGCAAATCTTGTCATGTCGTGCCTCTACGATTCCCCTTGCCACGTATCCCCCATAGGAATACCCGCACACGATGAACGGTTGATCGGGGATCAGCTCATCCAGCAGCCCAACAACGGCTTCTAACATATCATCCGAGTTCTTAATGGATGGTTGAGGTTCGGAAAGCCCCATTCCCGGCAGGTCTATGTATATCCTTTTCCAACCGCTTCTGTTCTCGAAATTCGGTTCCATTGCATGCAGCATCGCCTGGTGGTCAAGCGTCCACCCATGAATCATCACAATGGGAAAACCTTCTCCGATGACTTTATGGTGAATAGACATGTATTTTCCCCCTCTTGTTTAAACTTCTAATCTATAAGAATTATATGTTATTTTCTGGATAAATCAAAGAATACTTGGATAGGCGTGTTGAATGCAGAGGAGGCAGATTTTTTAAAAAATGAAACCAATCCCTGATTGATTCGTCTTAGCATAAAGGGGAATGAGGTGAGGAGCGTGTGAGGAGGGTGAAGAACGAAGCCCATTCAGAAGACCGGGAGTCCTGGCTGGAAATGATCATGGAGGAATACGGCGAACATCTTACGAAATTAGCTTATAACTATGTAAAGGATTGGAGTCTGGCTGAAGACATCGTTCAGGATGTATTTATCACATGCTACAAGCATTATGAAAAAATAGATGAAATTACCTCATTTAAAGCATGGATATATCGACTGGTCATTAACCGATCGAAGGATGTCCTGAAGAGTTCCGCCTTTAAGAGAGTGGTGATGAATTCAAGCCTTTTTTCTCTTTTTACATCAAGTGACCCGTTACCTGAAATGAGTTTACTGAAGCGAAGTGAGGAAGAGCTTCTTTCACGATGTGTCCTGGCCCTGCCCGTAAAGTATCGGGAGGTCTTCACGCTTTATTATTATGAAGAATGTTCCATTGATGAAATGGAAGGGCTATTAGGTCTGAATGGAAATACAATCAAAACAAGGTTGAACAGAGGCAGGAGTAAGCTGAAAAAAATGATGGAAAGGGGGGAGCATGATGGAGGATAAGCTTAATGATTTAAAGAAAGCGATGGATTCTACAACTCACAAGGGCCGGCACTTTACGGAATTTCAAAGAAATAAGATTCGGCAAGCCGTTCATAGTCCGGTCCAGGCAAAAAAACCTAATCCATTCATTATTTTCATCATGACCACTGTTGCCATTTGTTTAATAGGCTTCTTCGTTTCGACCGAATTGTTGTTTAAGCAAAATGAAACAAACAATGGCAGTCCGGATACATGGCAAGTCCATCATGATTATCAGGAGAATCACAAAATCCTGTTCAGCATCTTACCCGACCCTGAACTGCATGCCGGTATGCCTTATGGCTATATTTTCAGTTTCAAAGAACCTTTTGACACATACAAAGGGAAAGAACTCTCCATTTCGGCAGTTCATAAGGAAACAGATCAGAAAATTGAAGTGGTGTCGCCTCAAAAAATAACAGAGCCATCACCAGGATACTCAGGCCTGAAGCGCTTCACCACAAGTTTCCAGGTTCCATATAGCGGACTATGGAGGTATGAAGTCTCCCTTGACGGCAAGGCTTATGGAGATGTCGTCGTACGTGTGGATGAAATAGAAGAAGGGAGCCCTGTCACATTACCAGAAGATATTCCGGAATACGTTCAGGAAAGTGACTTTGACAAAATTAACTGGGACCTGAAGGCAACCACGTTTGACCGGAATATGATCGGAAATGAAAACAAATCAGGCATCATCGGAGCTGATATGCCAAGCCTGACCGCACAAAAATGGATGTGGCATCTGTGGAATACGGATGCTTCAGAACTGACAGTGGTTGGTTATCACAGAGAGTCGGAGACAGTGCACCCTGTATTGAATAACGGTGAAGGCTGGACCATTCCTCTGGGCGGTGAGAACAATGGTGCAGATGTTCATGCCCCATCGGCTGTTACCATTCCTGAACGGGGTGAGTGGGCGTTCGTGCTTTATGCGGATGGGCAGTTGTTTGATGTGGTTGTGTTAGAGATTGAAAAGTGACTTGTTATTAGTGGAGGTCATTTTTTTGAATGTATTAATTGTAAGCCGGGGTTATGCCCGGCTTTTTGGTTTTTTTCTTCTTTTTACAAGGAAATGGAGGGGGGATTTTGCGAGTAGTAATTATAAAATCCACTTGGAACCTAAAAACCTTGAACAAATTCAGGCTACATTGAGATATGATCCGGTTTGCGTTACTTATGATCCGGATTTTAGATTTATGATCCGCTTTCAGGATATTTGATCCAACCTTACCTTTTATAAAATACAATTTCCTCAATATTCCGCAACCATTGCTTAGTATCAGTACCATCCTTGTTCCCTATCCACAGGTCCCTTTTCGTATCTGTTATAGATGTCCCTCTTAACCAAACAAGTTTTGAAATGGACGCGATATACTGAGGGGCATAGTCTCCATATCCTTTAGGGGGACTCGTGATTTTTATTTGGTGATTCGAATCGATATTCAGAGTATAAAGGGCAGGCAGCGGGTGCTTATTGAATTCATTGGTCCACTCCTGTTCTTTGATTCTTGAAACCACCAGAGATTTATTGGTCATCCAATTAAAATCAAGATCAGCGTAATGGGCAGGCGTGTAGGTTCCTGAAACAGGCATTTCCTTTACCTTTAGATCTTTATTTTTGAAGCCGAACACGATTCTCCCTCCGCCTGCGATATAGGCTAGCGTATCTGTTGACGGTGACCATTTGGGCTGTCCGACATCCAGGATCATCTCGTCCAATATCTCGAAATTTTTCCCTTCTTTATCTATGACACATACCATATTACTGTCCATGGACCAGGACGCGGTGGGAGACACAACGAATGAAATCCATTTGCCGCTCGGTGAATAGGTCAGCTGCTCGGCATAGACGGCAATCAGTTTGTTTTGCTCACTTGTCCCAATTTCCCTTGGAAGGGTGAAGAATAGCTCCACGCCACCAAAAAGAATAATATCCTCATAGTTATCTCCGACTTTTTTTATGAACAAAGAGGCACTTGACCAT
This sequence comes from Rossellomorea aquimaris, assembly GCF_003315075.1. Classification (GTDB taxonomy): domain Bacteria; phylum Bacillota; class Bacilli; order Bacillales; family Bacillaceae_B; genus Rossellomorea; species Rossellomorea aquimaris_C. The sequence continues at coordinate 213,792 of NZ_QNRJ01000006.1, read as the reverse complement.
CCATCCGGGTTGAGGGTCCCTGACGAAGACAGAAGGAAGCCACTGCCATCCGGAAGCCACGTGAAATCACTGACCCCGGTTGCAATGTTGTAGAAACGCTTGAGGTCTGAAATATCTAGAATTCCTCTATTATTATAAGCAACATGGTTTTTATGGGGAGCCCATTCTGGAGAATGACCGTTATAAGAAATTCTCTTCTTTTTCCCCGTTTTAAGATTGTAAGTCCACAGCTCTGACTGCATTTCCCTTTTATCGAATTCAGAAGTGGTCTCTACTTGATAGGCAATCCAGGTTCCGTCGGTTGACCATTTCGGTTGAGAGTGCACGTTTCCGGAATTCGTTACTTGTGTTTCATGGTTATCTATCAAGGTCCACAAATTCCCCTCCCTGATAAAAGCAGCTTTAACTTGATTGTTTATGGATGCGGAGGGTGTTGATGGAAGAATAAGAGCAAGAATGATGGTAAAGAGGATAGCTTTTTTCATTGTGATTCTCCTTTTCGCATATGCTCTTACTATTTTCCAGGAGGGCTTACATTATGTGAAAAAGAGTGTGGAAATGAAAGATGAGGTCTGGCCCGATTTTTTTGTACCGACCCTTTTAAAAGGAGGAGTTCTTCACTTTATGCGGAAGTACTATCAATATGAAACTTCAATCCCAAGGAGGAAAATACCCATGAAACGAACTGACTTGCTCTTAAGAATGCTCGATACTACATACGACCAGGAAAGTTGGTATGCACCGTTAAAACAAGCAATTGAAGGGGTCAGTGCTGAACAGGCTTGTTGGAGACCGGATGGAGAAGCGACGAAAACCATATGGGAAAATGTGAATCACCTTACTTATTACAAAGAAAGACTGACGGCACAATTGGAAGGTCGGGAATGGGCTCAGACTCTCGATGGCAATGAAACTTTCTATCTTACGGAACAAATAAATGATGATAAGGAATGGAAAGCAGTCGTTGAGCGTGTTGAATCGTCCCAACGTCGCTTAAGGGAGGCGCTTAGTAAAACAACGACTGAAATGCTAGAAGAAAATTCTCTTGAAGAGAAATTGTTGGACATCATGATGCACGATGCTTACCATACGGGTCAGATCATGCAATTGAGGAAGATGCAGGGATCATGGCCGTCGCACCGCTGATTGGAGGTACAGCTGGAGGTCACTAGAACGATCTTCAGCTATTTTTGACATTTCCAATACAGACTGTAACTAATCAGAAGCTCTAACATGACAGTCACAAAAATAATTCATCTCTTCTTAATAAAACACCAAGTCATTCAACCGACCCAACGACTTCAACTCCTTATTCATTTGTTCCCTCATATCACTGATTCGGCTTTGAAGGACAGGAAGGATTTCCTTACTGTGTCTGGATGAAAAGTGTTGTTAGAAATTAGAAATTAATGGATAATATTTTGTGATAGCTTGATGGTGGGAGTGATCCCCAATGCGAGGAGTGGATCGAAATAATCATTAATCCAATAGAATTTCATATTCGTAATCTAACCTATATCATAAGGTCAGCAAGGGAAGATGATGCAAAAAGTCTCTCAGAAGTCCGACTGCAGGCAGACGGAGAGACAGAAAACATGGATAGGGAAAAGGGTGAAGCATACATAGATGAGGCGGGCTTTAAACACCTCATTAAAGAAGATACGGAGAGTCCCCAGAATCTCTTTTTGGTGTGTGAAGTGAAAGACAGGATTGCAGGTTTCTCAAGGTGTGAGGGGAAACCATTAAAGCGGATTGCTCATAAAGTGGAGTTTGGTGTATGTGTATTACAAGAGTTCTGGGGATACGGCATTGGGAAAAATCTATTAAGAGAGTCAATCCGTTGGGCAGATGCCAACGAGATTAAGAAGATCACCTTGAATGTGCTTGAAACAAATGAAAAAGCCATAACACTATATAAAAACAACGGTTTTGAAGTAGAAGGGGTGCTGAAGAAGGATAAATTATTATCGGATGGACGTTATTACGATACCGTGGTGATGGGACGATTTCATCCATAATATCGAAAGGGTGGTTTATATGAATCTGGCATTAAAGGAGATCAATGCTGACAATTGGGAGGAATGTGTAACCTTATCTGTCTCGGAGCATCAGAAGGAATTTGTCGCAGATAACGCTTATTCATTGCTGCAATCAACATTTATGGAAGAACAATATCCATTGGCCATTTATCATCAACATAGCATGGTAGGGTTCATCATGTATGGGATCGACCCTGAAACAAACCGTATGGAGATGTGCCGGTTAATGATCGATCAAAATTATCAAGGGAGAGGCTATGGTAAAAAGGCAACGCAACTACTTTTAGAAAAATTGACCCATACATATGGAAATATAGAATTATTCACAAGTGCGGAACCGGAAAATGTGAGTGCCATCAGATTATATGAAGGTCTGGGATTTGAGAAGACGGGTGAAATAATGTGGGGGGAGGTTGTGTTGAAGAGGCAACTTTAGTATACAAATGATTTCGTACTCTATAAAAAATTGTTAAAAGGGTTGATACGTCAATGAAAAAGTATAGCCTTCTTTTATTTGACTTGGATGACACGCTACTTGAAAATTCGTCTTGGTTTGATGATGGACTGGTTCAGTCTCTTACAGAACACCCACTGACAAAGGGGATGGATAAACAACTATTTCTGAAGAAAATAAAACAACCTCCAAAATCTTTAATAGAGAAACTTGTAAGTGGGGAAATAAACACATTGGAATTTAAGAGAGAAAGATGGAAGAGTGCTTTTGACTACTTTGAAGTGAAGGTGAACATGGAAGCAATTGAACAACTCGAATCTCTTTTTACTAATACAAGCATGAAATTCATTACTGTTAACGAATATGTATTACATTTAATGAATGAACTGAATATGCAATATGAAGTAGGAATTGTAACAAACGGACTTTATGACCCTCGACAAAAGATAGTCAATATGGGACTAGGACATATATTCAGCCACAATAAAATAGTTCATGCTGAACAAATAGGTATTAGAAAGCCTGATTCCAGAATCTATACTATTGCTTTAGAAGCTTTTAATAAGAAACCTGAAGAGACGATATTCATAGGTGATTCGTGGACACATGATGTTCTTGGCCCCATGGAAGCAGGAATGGATGCAATATGGGTCAATTCCAGAGGGGGAGAAAAACCAACGGATCATATTCCATATTCAATTGTGTCTTCTATTAGGGAAATCAAAGATATATTACTAAGTAGCAGCAGTGAAAAATAGTTTTAATGATTTAAGTGAAAGCATCGTAGCTCCAGATAGCCGTAATCTGTTGATATCAAATTTTTCAAACTCAATAATCTTAACGGACGAATATAAAAGCTATATCAAGCCATACATAGATCAAATAAAGAAAGAATCCGAGGTGCAAGAATGATAGCTTCAGAAAGTATTTTAAAGACGTGGAAGAAATTCAATGATTTTCCCATGGAGACATTAACAAAGGTTTGGTTTTATAACGGGGGAAGCGAGAAGAAACAGCGGGATGTTTCTCTTATGCGGGAGCATCGGGAACAATTCGGGATGTCCGGGAATTGTTTCGATCTTGCACTCTGGTTACTGGATGAGTTTAGACGGGATGGGGTAGAGGCTTATCCCGTTGGTCATAACCTGAATTCGGAAGAGGCTCATGCGGCTGTCATCGCACTGAATGAAAAGGGTGAACGATTCCTTTGTGATTTGGGTGACCAATGGTTGAATCCGATTTTAATCGATACGGATAGCATAGATTACTCCAGCGAAAAGGTAAGTGGTTTCTTCCCCGCAGCAAAAGTACAGGTTAAAGATCATCCAACAGGAACAGAAATTCTTTATCATCGACCGAATGGAAAAGTATCGAGGCAAGTTTTTCAGACCGCGCCAGTTGAGATGGATACTTTTTTAATGGCTGCTGAGCATTCTCAACAAATGATAAAGAACCATCCATTATTGGAATGCAAAATCCCGTACAAATCTGAAATTGCTCATTGGGAGTTTTATAACTGGGAGAGCTTTTTAAGTACGACAGAAGGGCTGATGAAGGATCCGAAGCTTGAAACGGTGGAAGAGTGGGCTGAAAGAATCCATGGAAAAACAGGATACAACAAAGCGGTTCTAATCGAAATATTAGAGCATTACAAAAATACTCAACTATGAAAAGGAAAACTACCATAACGTATTCTCGGGGGAGGAGTTTTTTAGAAGTGAAGGCGTATCATCAAAAGTTTAATGAGTTTATTGAAATTGCCAGGAAGCTAAATGGTATTGGAATCACTCCATTGCTGATGGGCTCTGTGGGATTGGAAGTGGTCACAGAAAAGAGCTGGGACGCACAGGATCTGGACATACATGTGCCTGGCGATAAGAGAGGATGGGAAGTACCTCCTGAAACATCCATACATAACTGGAACGAAATTGTGAACATCATGAATTCAATGAAATATCGCCTAATCGATTTACATGAACATGAGTTCTCTAAAGATGGATTATCCGTTGAGTTTGGAATCATCGACACGTTGCCGGACTTTGCGGGGGTACGATTGGAAGATCTGGAAATGCATCGTAAGGGAGAAGTGAAATATTATCTGCTGAGTCCCGAGCAATATTTACGTGTTTACGAGGCTTCATCCAAGGACAGCTATCGGGCAGATCAAAATAATCATAAAGATATGGGGAAGATAGAGTATTTGAAGAATCAAATAAATAATTAATGTGCATGTATCAGGGGGAGGCTCTACCAGGGGCAAATCATAATAAGGAAAGTGAGCTGTCTGCCTTGAGAATAATAACGGTTTCCTTCCTACTCATAGTATTCATGATTGTTGGCTGTAGCCAAAGTGATGGTCTTCATAATAAGGATTTTGAGAAGGCCGTTTATTCAATGGTTAAAGATCAAGATAATAAGGTTATAAAAGTTAGATCATTAGCGGATTTTAAGTGGGGTAAAGCTTACTTGTTTGAACCTTATACTCCAGAAGAATATATTGAAAAGCAGTTGGGGGTTGAATTTGAAGATCCCAGCAACATCCGTAGTAGAGATGATATCTATTTAATGGTTTTTCTTAATGAGGATAAAGTTGTTCAGTATGCTGAACTAAAACGTCAAAGAACTTCTTTTTCAATTGGAGAAAAAGACTATCTGTCTCCTTCTGAGGATGTATTGAAGATTGAGAGGTAGTAAACGAACCTTTATTCATTTTCTTGTCCAACTGAAAGGCGTATGTAGAAGTTTCTGATATTAATTGAAAGGAGCTTATATGGACAAATATAAAATCATTTTATTCGATTTAGATGGAACACTTTCCGACCCAAAAGAAGGGATCACTAAATCGGTTCAGTATGCATTAGAGAATTTGGACGTTGAGGTGCCAGATGTTCATGAGCTGGAATGTTTTATTGGACCACCACTACAGGTGTCATTTGCTGAAAATTACGATTTTGATGAGGAGAAAACACAAAGAGCAATTGATTTTTACAGAGAGCGATTCAAGGAGAAGGGGATGTTTGAAAATAAGCTATATTCTAATATCCCATCATTATTGAAATCATTAAAGAAAAAAGGATTTACGTTGGTTGTTGCAACTTCAAAGCCTACTGTATTCGCTGAACAAATCCTGAAGTATTTTACTATTGACCAGTTTTTCACCCTGATTGCAGGAAGCAACCTTGATGGAACAAGAACATCAAAAACTGAGATCATTCAATACATTCTAGATATTTATAATGAATTTGAACCAGGCAGCTTTATTATGATAGGAGACAGGAAGCACGATATTATTGGGGCACATAATACCGGAATTGACTCTATCGGAGTGACGTATGGATATGGTTCATTTGAGGAAATAAGTCAATCTAGCCCTACTTATTTGGTTGAAACTGTCGACATGATTGAAGACGTGTTAGTGGGATATCAGGTTAAATAATCAATAGGGAAAAATTTAGTGTGTGGAGGGATTAAAGCTTGAATTCATTAGAAGAACAATATCGTAATCCAGCGAATCTAAATACCCGGATAAACATTCATGAGAAGTATAGTGACCATAAAAAGGATTGGCATCTATGGCTTTTTGAACAGATGAACATCTCTCCTACTAGTAGGATTCTTGAAATGGGATGCGGGGACGGTACTTTTTGGTTGAAAAATAGAGAACGGATTGATAGTAGCTGGAATTTGATTCTCTCTGATTATTCCGAGGGTATGGTTGAGTCAGCTCAAAAGAATTTAGAGGGGATCCCAAATATCTATTACCGTCCATTAAATATTGAGGATATTCCCTTTGAAGATAATCGCTTTGATATTATTATAGCCAGCCATATGTTGTATCATGTCCCAAATAGAAAAAAAGCATTAAAAGAGGTAAGGCGAGTGTTAAAACCGGATGGTACATTTTACAGTTCAACTATCGGGCAAAATCATATGAAAGAATTTGGTGGGTTGTTAAAACGCTTTGATCCAAATTTAGACTTTCCATCGGCTAGAGAACATGCCTTGAAGTTCGGAGTGGAAAATGGAGCTGAGCAACTTCAGGGTTATTTCAGTGAGATCGTTTACAAAGATTTTCCAGGCGGGTTGAACATTACAGAAGAAAAAGCAATAGTCGATTATCTGCTTTCCTCTAATACAGACCTGAATAAGACCTTGGTCGATGATAAGTTATCACAGTTTCAATCTTTCCTCGCATCTGAAAAAGAAGCGAACAATGGAGTTATTCATATAACAAAGTCAACAGGGTTGTTTGAGTCTAAATAATCATATATTTATAGGCATCTGTTTTGCAGGAAATAAGTGTAGCAAGCATATAAGATAGCTTACTAGCCGAATAGCGATTGTGCTAAAAAGGACTATTTATTGAGCAATATGTATGGATTGAAACAAACGTCAATGGTTAGGTGAGGGTAAAATGGTTATCAGAAAACGAAAGACAGATGAAGATCTCCCAATGGAATTGCTGCTACTCGCAGATCCTTCAGAAGAAATTGTAAAGGAATATGTGAGTAGAGGGGAGTGTTATGTAGCGGAAAGTGAAGGGAAGATTGTTGGAGTCTACGTATTACTCCCAACAAGACCAGAGACCGTCGAGTTAGTGAATGTAGCGGTTGCAGAAGGGTTGCATGGAAAAGGGATCGGTAAACAGCTGGTGATGAATGCGGTTAAAGTGGCAAGGGAGAAAGGATATAAGACCATAGAAGTGGGTACCGGGAACTCTGGTATTGGTCAATTGGCTCTTTATCAGAAATGTGGATTCAGGATCGTCGGGGTGGATTTGGATTTTTTCATCAGGCACTACCCGGAAGAAATATTTGAAAATGGCATCCAGTGTCGTGATATGATCCGGTTGTCCCAGCAGTTATAGAGTGCTTGGATAAAAGAGACCCGGTCCTGCAAGGGAGGGTCTCTTCAAATATGTTTACGGAATCAATAAAATCTTTCCTGTACTTTTTCTGCTTTCCAGGTATTCATGGGCTTTTGCACCTTCGCTTAATGGAAAGATCGTTGGTTCAGAAACCTTTAACTTTTCTTCCTGAATCCATCCGAATAATTCGTGTGAGCGGGTCACCCGTTCCTCGTGAGACGTCAACACATTCCATAGGTCTCCGCCTGTCAGTGTCTTCGAGGTGTCCATCAGCATACGGGGATCAACCGAAACAGGATCGCCGCCCGCCATACCGAAGAATACGACCGTCCCTCCGATGCGGGTGACCTCAAAGCTGTCCATTAATGTGGAACCTACGGATTCATATACAACGTCCGCGCCTTTACCTTCAGTAACATCCTTGACTCGCTGTTTCCAGTCTTCGCTATATAAAAACATATGGTCGGCTCCAGTGGACAACGCCGCTTGTCTCTTTTCTTCAGAGGACGTTAAACCGATGACGCTTCCACCTAAAATCTTGATGATTTGGACAAGGAGCTGTCCGACTCCTCCTGCTGCCGCATGGATTAAAGCAGTATCCCCATTTTTGATACTATAGCTGTCTTTCGTTAAGTAATGAGCAGTGAGCCCTTGTAATAAAAGGGAGGCAGCTGTTTCGTACGATATATCGTCAGGCAGTGGAATGGCTTTTTCCTTTGGTACGGCCACAAGTTCAGCGTTCGCATAAGGGACATCGGCAAAAGCGATGCGGTCCCCGACTTCTATTCCTGAGACGTTGCTTCCGACACGCTTGACGATACCGGCTCCTTCATACCCACATATGTAAGGAGGATTTCCTGCTAAATGATAATTTCCTTTTCTTCTATATACATCGGCGAAGTTCAGGCCGATTGCTTTCATTTCTAATAAGATTTCATCCGCTCCGATGGCGGCATCTTCAATTTCACGGTAATGCAAGACATCCGGTCCTCCAAATTTCTCAAATATGAGTGCTTTCATCATATCCTCTCCACTTCTATAAGATCATTATTTTTAGTGTAACCAGTTTCTTTTCTTTTGACTAGGAATGCGCTTATTGGTACATGGTTTCTTCTTACAGACGTATTGACTGCTCCTAAGAACTCAGGTAGTTGATCAAATGCTTGGAGCTTTTCTATTTTGCAGAAAGCCCTTGAATGAGGACTTTTCGACAAAAGGATCATAAAGGGAAAATCAGGATTATATATCGAAAATCAGGATCATAAGTTCCCGAAACCGGATCATATTTTCAAAAAGAGGATCAAAAAGAGTCCAAACCGGATCATAAACCGCTGGAGAGAGAGTACCGATCTAGGTTCTACTCCGAATGAGCACTTATTGAAGCGGAAAATACGTCATTTCATTTGATTTCAATAGTTTTCGAGTTAGAATAGGAAGATTTCAGCCCTTCATTCGCCTGGTAAAATGAAAATGACCAACGTAGTATAGAGTACATAGGAAGTTTGAAATTTACTTTTTAGAGGGGGCCAATAGATGAATATTGAAATAACACTTTTCGAAGAAGCATTAGCCTTAATCCAAAATAGATACCCGACAGGTTGGGGTGGTGCTGCTGCAATGTATACAAAAAGCGGAAAAATCCTCACTAGTGTTTCCCCGGAAATCATCAATGCTTCCACAGAACTATGTATCGAAACCGGAGCCATACTGGAAGCACATAAACTGGATACTGAAGTCACTCATTCCATTTGTGTCGTGCGGGATGATGAAAACTCCGAGTACAAAGTACTAACACCATGTGGTATATGTCAGGAAAGGCTCTTCTAATGGGGAGATAGCGTGAAGGTGGGCATTTTTCATCCGGAAGGTAATCTTCTATTTAAGACTTTAAAAGAAGTGCAACCTTTTCATTGGTATGAGGCGTATAGAAAATAAAGGAGAGTCGAACTCAGGGAACATTTCAAAAATACAGAATGTTCCTTATTTTTAATGTTATAATATGTTTTGGATAAATAAGGGAGTTGTCGTCGTGGAGTTTGTTTCTTTACCAGTTATATCGATTGCACTATTTATTCTGATTATACATAGCATTGAAACCCTTGCTTATGCTGTCCGGTTATCCGGGGCAAGGGTGAAGCTAATTGCTTCGGGTCTTTCTTTGTTTAATATGATGGTCATTGTTTCAAGGATGTCGAATATGATGCAGCAGCCCTTTACAGGCGGTCTCATCGATGCTGCACCTGAGGGCAGAGAATTAGAAGTGATAGAAGGGCAATTCAGGGTGTTGATTGGTGCATCGACTTTAGGGACAATCCTGGGAATTGTATTATTGCCTACATTCGTTGCTTTGTTCTCCAGAGGGATTATCCATCTTTCAGAGCAGGGAGGTTCTGTTCCCCGATTGATCAAGCTTGGGTTTAAAAATGACCTTTATAAAAGGGGGATCAATCATATTTCCAAGCCGGGTAAAAGATATTTGGAGGGAATCAACTTTAGGGCAATTCCCAAGAGATTATTTTTTATTAATATGATGATTACAGCGGTATACACGGTTGGTGTTTTATCTGCGCTATATGCTGCGATCATCGTACCTGATAGAGGACACAGTGCGATGATGGCTTCGGGGTTGATCAATGGTATCGCAACCATATTACTTACCCTGTTCATTGATCCAAAGATTTCCGTGTTGGCTGATGATGTGGCAAATGGGAAGGGGAATTATACAGAATTAAAAGGTCTTTCCATCATGATGATCATTTCCAGACTGTTTGGAACAGTGATTGCGCAACTAATATTTATCCCTGCCTCATACTATATTGCTTGGATGTCACAGTTTTTTGTTAGTTAAGTAAAAGAGGAGGGATTCCATGTCTGGACGTACATATTTTTACGCATTGGCAGTGCTTGTCCTCCTTCTTATGATTCCATATTTAATCATTAGGAACATTAGGAAAGGGAGAAAACTTTCTACTGTTTTTACATCCAATGTCATGCTGTTGATTTTGCTTTTTGTTGCACTGGGTGAAGTATTGAAAGTTTTTCTGAAGGAATCATCCATGGTGTACTACAATCAGGTTTTCTTTCTTGGTATTTTCTTACTTATTGTTTTGCCGCTGATCCTCCTTTTCTTTTACACTTTGAAAAAGGATGTTAAGAAGTGGAAGGACCCCAATGAATATAAACACCAGTGGTTATTCAAATTCAGGTACCTAATGATGGCTGCTGTAGGTGTCGTATTTATAGGAGCGCTGTTTCGCTTTTATCAAATTTTTATTGTTTTGTTTTCATGATCGGGAGGTAAAAAATGTGAATTGGGAGGTTCGTAGTATGTCATTTACGGAAACACAGATGCCTTCTTACACGCCCACATTTTCCCCAGGTACGAATGGGAAAGGGAAGAGAATATTACAAAACCGGTGTGGAATTATTCTCCAAAACATTGGATGGATAGCACTTACTTGTATTCAGTAGAAAAGCATTTAGCTTTAAAAGAAAAACTAATGAAGTGTTTTCATGAAAAAGGATACACGATGTAGGTGAATCAATGGATAATATTAAGCTATTACACAATGAATATATACTAAAATATCATTCAGAAGAAATTCATTTTTTGAGAAAGGAATTTCTGTTATTTGAGTGTTTATTTCGGAGTCCGTCCCGCATTTTCACACGGGATGAGTTGCTGGATGCAGTTTGGACAAGGGAAGAACCAACTGACAGAACGGTCGATGATCATATCTACAGAGTCAGGAAAAAATTGAAGCCCCTTTCTTCCATTATGAGCGTTGAGACCATAAGGGGAGTAGGTTATAAGCTGAAGATCAGGGAAATGGTCAGGGAGAATGTCCTACTGAAGGACGATGCGGTATCTTCCAGTATGGCAATGCTCTTTCGAAAATATCACTTATATGGGCAAGGTGATGCCCTGAAGCTTCTGGAGGAAAATCAGTCCGTATTGGGATTTGAAATGAATATACAGAACCGTCTTTATCTTCAATTCATGAAGGGGAATTTCAAATGGATAGCTGAATCTAGTGATATTCCATTTTGGGATCGATGTTATTACTTGCTTCACATATATTCCTACATAGCAAGGGACAAGAAAAAGTGTCTGGAGTATTTCACCAAAGCAACATCCAATCCGAACATCCCAGTAGATCATCGTACTGAATTGGAATGGTTAAATCGGTTACCCCTTCTTGTATTCAATGGGCAGCTGGAGGAAGCCGAAATTCTTTTAGCAGAATCGAAAAAAGTGGTTCATGAAAAGAAAGTGGATGGGTTTATTCCACTCCTTTCCTTCATTGAGCTCTACATACTATTATCAAAAAAAGAAGATGACCGGATAACAGGAAGACTATTGGAGATTGAGAAAGAACTTGAACAGTATCCTTTTTTAAGAGAGAAAGCAAGTTTTATGGTTATTAAAGGAATTGCCTCTCTCTACAAAAGGGATGCAGTCGAAGCGAAATACTATTTTGATCGAGGATTGGACCAGTTTTTACAAGCAAGATATGTCCCTGGATTGTTCATTAGCCTAAATATCATTTTGTTTTATTTGACTGAATTCGTAAGGGACCGTGACCTTTCACAATTTTATGCCATTCAGTTGAAGAGATATGAGGAAGAGTTTCAATTAGTTGATTTAGAATTTATCATTCGAAACCAGCTTGATGCTTTTCTCTGATATTCCTCTGACATTCGCCGATTATTCTTTAATAAAGAGTGAATGTGGAGGAATCAAGTATGGAGAAAAATCGATCGATCTGGAGAGATCATAATTTCATCAAGTTTTTTTCAGCAAATGCACTATCGAATCTTGGGAATTGGTTTGACTTTATCGCCGTTCTCATTCTATTCAGGTATACATGGAATGCTGAACCTATGTTGATTGCCATGATCCCTGTTATGTATGCCATTCCGAGTACGTTATTTGGCCAGTTGGCAGGGGTGTTTGTGGACCGGAAAGACAAGCTGAGAATCCTGATTTATTCCGATTGGATCAGGGGATGTCTAACGCTATTGCTTGTGTTTGTGTCCTCCCCTATAGTGGCTCTGTTAGTTCTTCTGTTAAGGAATTCCGTTGGAGTGGTCGGCACCCCGGCCCAGCAAGGGTTAGTGAGGAACATTGTCGATGAAGATCATTTAATGAAGGCTGTTACCATTAACGGTAGCCTGCTTCAATTGGTGAAAGTGGTGGGTCCGCTAATTGGTGGGTCGGTATCCGCGGTATTCAGTCCGGACATTTCTATTGGCATCAATTCTGCTTCCTTCATCCTCTCAGGAATCATCCTCTCAAGAATAGCTTTACGAAATAACGAGAATAACGAAGGAACAACCCCGGATGTTCATGTTCATTTCTTACGTTCGTGGAAGGAAGGATGGGAAATCGTTTTTAAGAACAGGATCCTGCTGGCAAGTATACTTTACGGTATGGTCATTACCCTGACCATTCAAATGATCGATGCTCAGCTTGTAACATTATTCAGCGAGGTGTTTCCCAACAGGACAGAGATGACAGGCTGGACGATATCGGCGATCGGGGTCGGCTCTCTTCTGGTTATTCTTATTCTTACTAAGCTGGATACCATCAAGAGCTATGGATGGTTCTTCGGGACTGGCAGTCTCCTGATCGGTGTTATGACAGGCGGTTTAGGTTTTCTGGATCATCAAAGTACATTCATCTCAGCAATCTGTTTTGCTTTTATCGGAGGTATTGGCACTGGGATAACTTTTACGGCAGTGAATTACATGATCCAGAAGGAACCTCCAGCTGAAGCGATAGGCAGGGTATCGGGTATAGTGGATTCTACGTTGAGTATATTGTTTATTGCCGGACCCCTTCTTGGCGGTGTACTTATTCATCATTTTGGAGTATTGCTTGTGTTCAGGGGGATTGGCGTGGTCCTGATATTAATAGGAACCATTGGTATTATGATGAGGAAAGTTATTTGGAAAAAGAATATGCAAGCAGCCGGAGATGGTAAAGCTGGAGTTGAAAGGAAGCTGAGAAGAGAACGTGATTTAGGTTAAGCTTTCGATTTTTTATTCTGATTCATTCTAAAGTGAGAGCAAGCTGATGAAAAAAGGTGAGGAATATTGGGGGTGATTCACTTGGAAAACGTCAAATTCAAACTTGAATATATTCCTTTAACGTTCTTATTCATCGTGAGTTTAGTTTTACTACTGAAACTTATAACTGGACTGTTGTCAATTAAGGAAGCTATTACATTTGTATTGATCATTATTTTTCTTGCATTTTTAACCATAGATATAAAAAGGAAAACAATCAATAAAAAGTCACCAAATAATGCTTATATGTATGTGGTGTTAATATTTCTATTTTCTTATTTATGATTATTTTAAGCTATCCATGAAATTGCTTTTTTTCTAGAATACAAAAATCCTTTATTAATGCTTTTGTATAAAAACAGTTTCAATCAGAAAGGAACATGATTATGGGAAAATGGAAAAGAAAATTACAACATACCACACGCGGAGTATTTGAGCTATTTATCAAGGGTCAGGGAGCACCGATTTGTGTGACCCACCATTATTCTGAGTTCAACGAAACCGGGGACTATTTTGCGGAGTCATTTACAAGAACCAACCAAGTCTTCTTGATCAACTTACGGGAAGCAGGTCAATCGGATAAAGCAATCGAACCCTATCAGTTAAGTATGCTGGAATCCTTAATCGACTTGGAAGCGATTCGGGAAGCACTAGGGTTTCTTCAATGGGGATTCGCCGGTCATTCAACTGGAGGGATGTTAGGTGTACTTTACGGGATTCATTTCTCGGAAAGTCTGACATTTAATGTGATTGTCGGAGCGGCTGCGAGAGAGTATATGACATTTTCGAAGGATTGCATTTATAATAGTGCCCACCCGGATTTCCACAGAATGCAGGAACTGATTGAAACGTTAAAGCGACCGGATTTACCAATGGAGAAAAGAAAAGAATTGTCGATGGAAAGGACGAAATTATCTTTATATGCACCTGAAAAATATAGTGAGCATTTTTCACTAGATATTCATAAAGGGATGTCTGCTTCGAGAATGAACTTTTTTATCCGTGAATTACAAGTTTATGATGTCAGTAGAAAACTGGAGTTTATTTCAGCCCCCACTTTAGTCATGTGTGGCCGATATGATGTCCAATGTCCTTTAATGTATTCCATTGAGATGGCTGAAGGTATACCTCACTCCAGATTAGTAATCTTTGAGAAGAGTAACCATTATCCCTTCCTGGAAGAGGCAGAGCGATTTGCGGAAGAGTATGATTTGTTTTTGAAGGAAAATCATGATGGTTCTTTTGAAAGAAGACAGTGAGGAGGCATGAAGAAAGAATTAGAGAAATGTATCCGGAATTAAACATAGATCATAGTGAAGTGATTGATCATGGTCAGAATAATGATGTACTAATCGTAATGATACCCTCATCTTCAGGTATCCGAAGTATGTGGAAGATGGTGTAATAATATGGTAATTGACGCAATAACTCAGGATATTGACGCAATTATGGGGATTCCAGACGCAATAATTAAAAAAATGACGCAATTACCATCAATCTAGACGCAATTGTGGTTGGAATCGACGCAATTATGGTAAGGAACGACGCAATTACAATGGAAGTCTAGGGTAAGTATGCTCGAATTGCCGGTTAAGGAGCAGTATCGAAGGACCGGAAAGGAATATCCCAATCGTTTCAAAAGAAATGAATCATTTACAGCAAAGAAAAGCCTTCACTCAACAAAAGACGAACCTCTCATCATAGGCACTAACGCCTCTCCAACAGGTTCGTCCGGCAGCATCAATCATCATTCATCATTCCTCATACTTCAACTCCAACGTAATCTGCGTAGTCGTATAAAAGTACATCTCCCGCACTTTCAAATTGAAGGACTTATCATTTAATTTAACGGTTTTATTTTCGATGATTTTCTTGATGAGTTCCTTATTCCCGTACACCGTTTCTAAGTCTTTGGTCAAAAGGCTCCGCAAATCTTCGCTCAACTGGTCCTCTGTTTCGTGTATGCTGAGTAATTCAACTTTTGTTTTGGTATTGTTGATGATCTTCACTTTGACTTCCTGGATGGTGAGTTGGTCTTCGTTTTCGCTGTTTAGTTGTTTGTATTCTTCCTGTAAATAAGACAGGGTATTTTTCAGTTTGCTGATGTCATTTTTCTGCTCTTCTATTAGATGCGTTTGTTTTTCATGCATGGCGCCGAACATAAAGAGAAAAATCATCCAGCTGATGATGCCTCCCACGACCATTCCGGCGAAGAACCGCTGCCAGGAAGGAAGCCGGTAAAAGGGTGGGATTCTCATGATGAAATATGCTCCTGTGTAAGCCAATTAATAATCATCCCACCCGTGTTTGCACCGCCTAAAGCTGATAGTATTAATAGAAACTGTTTGAATAACTCCTTTGTTTCACCGTTTAAGAAGCCTTTTTCAAAGCTGTATACTGTATCGAATGTACCTCCGATGGCCGCAATGATCGCCCATATCCTAAGGAAATTAGATAAACGCCACATTTCAATGAATAAAGGCTGTCCCATAGCAAAAGAAGCTAAACCGCCGAGCAGGGATCCACCTAGTAAAACACCAAAGGCTATGAAAAAACTTTTCACCAATTCCGGAAAGAAAGCTTCTGCCATTTCATCATCTCCATCTATTACGTGTCTTTACGATAACTATATGGGGTTAGTAGACAAGATATGAGGGAGAACATATTTTCTTTTTTGCGGTTTCTTTCCTATAATAAAAGTATATTGAGAAAAAGGTTGTGCATAACATGTCATTTGTTCATTTACAAATAGCGAGTGCCTATAGTCTCCTGTCTAGCACGATATCGATAAATGGACTTGTACATAAAGCGAAGAATTCAGGGTATAAAGCACTGGCTTTAACCGATAGAAATATGATGTATGCCGCCATCCCTTTTTATAAGGCGTGTTTAAAAGAAAATATAAAACCGATTATCGGGTTAACTGCAGATATTGCAACGGAAAACGAGGAAGGGTCCTATCCGCTTGTTCTGTTGGTGAAAAACCAGACGGGCTATCAAAATCTATTGAAGATCTCGAGTGCGATCGGAGCCAAGACTAAAAATGGGCTTCCGTTGAAGTGGCTTCAATCTTATAGCAAGGGATTAATCGCGATCTCACCTGGAATCAAAGGGGAGATTGAGACCCTTTTATTGAATGATGAAAGTGAAAAAGCAAAGGAGTGCATCCACGCCTATCAACAGATGTTCGGCAGGGACTCCTTTTATTTAAGCATACAAAATCATGGGATTCCGTCTGAGGATACTCTTATTCCTTTACTTCAACAAGTCGCCAAGGAGACAGGAACGGATATGGTGGCTACCAATGATGTTCAGTATTTAGACCAGGAAGATCATTTCGCCCATGAATGCATGGGTGCGATACGTGACGGAGTAAAGCTATCCGAAGATGACCGGGACGTATTGGGTTCACAGGAGTATTATTTCAAGTCTAAAGAGCAGATGGTGGATTTGTTTCCTGATCATGTCACGGAGCTTGAAAACACGATGAAGATTGCCGATCAGTGTCACCTGACCATCCCCTTCCATCAGCAGCTCCTCCCGAAATATCCCCTGCCTGAGGGAGTGTCTGCCCTTCAGGAATTGACACATCTTTGTGAGAAAGGCCTGAGTGAAAGAGTAGAGTCGGTTTCCGATGAGTACATAGAACGATTGGATTATGAGCTTGAAGTCATCGGCAGGATGGGATTCAGCGATTACTTCCTGATTGTCTGGGATTTTATGAAGTATGCGAAGGAAAGGAAGATCCTGACGGGACCGGGAAGGGGATCGGCAGCGGGTTCTTTGGTCTCTTACGCGTTGAGGATTACAGATGTGGATCCGATCGAGCATCATTTGTTGTTTGAACGATTTTTAAATCCTGAACGGGTGTCCATGCCGGATATCGATATCGATTTTCCCGATCACCGGCGGGACGAAGTGATCGAGTATGTGGAAGGGAAGTATGGGAGCCTTCACGTTGCCCAGATCATTACGTTCGGGACGTTTGCAGCGAAGGCAGCCCTGCGTGATACAGGTCGTGTATTCGGATTGAATATGAAGGAGCAGGAGCAGGTATCCAAGCTTGTTCCCAATCAGCTGGGGATCACGCTGCAGGAAGCCTATGAAAAGTCAAAGGGATTCCGCGAATTTGTGACGAGCTCTGATCATTATAAGAAATTATTTCAGACGGCTCTTAAACTTGAAGGGCTTCCAAGACACACGTCGACCCATGCGGCGGGAGTCGTGATGAGTGAAGCTCCGTTAGTGCAATGGGTACCCATCCAGGGAAGTTCATCCGGAATCCATCTTACTCAATTCTCTATGGATATATTGGAAGAAATCGGGTTGTTGAAAATGGATTTCCTCGGCCTCCGTAATCTAAGTATATTAGAAAGAATTGTGAAGAACGTTCAAATGGGAACCAATAAATCATTCTCCATTGAGTCTATTCCCATGAATGATGCGAAAACCTTTGAATTATTAAGTAAAGGACTGACCAATGGAATATTCCAGCTTGAATCTGAAGGAATGCGGAATGTATTAAAAAGACTGAAGCCTAATTCTTTCGAAGATATCGTGGCCGTAAATGCATTGTATCGTCCGGGGCCGATGGAAAATATCCCGACGTATATCAAACGGAAGCACGGTGGGGAAAAGGTGGAATATCCGTTGCCTGACTTAAAGCCGATTCTTGAAATGACTTATGGTGTCATTGTATATCAGGAACAGATCATGCAGATTGCTTCGAAAATGGCCGGTTTCTCCCTCGGGGAAGCAGATTTGCTCAGAAGAGCGGTTTCGAAGAAGAAAAAGGATGTCCTCGACCAGGAACGGGAGCATTTTGTTTCCGGTTCAACACGGAAAGGATATACCGAAGAAGTCGCGCACACCATATATGACTTGATTGTCCGTTTCGCAGATTATGGATTCAACCGCTCCCACGCGGTGGCCTATAGTATGATCGCCTATCAACTGGCTTATTTGAAAACACATTATCCTGCTTTTTTCCTATCATCCCTCCTGACATCGGTAGTGGGAAATGAGACGAAAGTGGCGCAGTACATCCGGGAAGCAAAGCTTTATGATATTGAGATCCTGCCGCCGTCCATTAACACGAGTCAATTTGTCTTTACGGTAGAAGGAAAGAATAGGATCCGTTACAGCTTAGGGGCCATCAAAGGAATAGGGGCAGCTGCTTTAAAGGAAATCATCCGTGCCAGAAAAGACAAACCATTTCAGGATCTGTTTGATTTTTGCATGAGGGTATCTTCCAAAACGATTAACCGGAAGATTCTCGAAAATTTAGTATTATCCGGGGCGTTCGATGAATTCGAAATGGATCGTGCCACACTGCTTGCGAGCCTTGATGTTGCGGCTCAGCATGCGGAACTTGTCAACCCTGAAGGTGATCCCGATCTGTTTCATGAGGAAGAGGCGTTCCTGTTAAAGCCCAAGCATGTCGAAGTAGAGGATATGACCATCGATACGAAGCTTCAATTCGAGAAACAGGTGCTGGGTCTTTACTTATCCGACCATCCCGTTTCTTCCTACCGTCACCTGTATGATGATCTTGGCTTACAGCAAATAGCCGATCTTCAGAAGGGGTCGAAAATCACATTTGGCGGTTATATAACCGGAGTAAAATCCATCCGGACGAAAAAAGGGGAAGTGATGGCCTTCCTCGAAATCGGTGATGAAAGTGGAGAGATCGAAGCGGTAGTGTTTCCGAATGTCTATCGAAATCATATGATTCAGCTTAAAGAAGGGAATATCCTCCTGTTTGGTGGAAACGTGGAAGAACGTAACGATAAGCTTCAGTTCATTGTGAATCAGGTGGAAGCGATGGAAGAAGTCCAGGCGAGAGTGAAAGCAAGGGACCAGAAGCTCTATTTGAAAATTGCCATGGATCAGGATGAAGAGGCTTGTACGCAGCGCATTCAGCAAACGATTCAACGGTTCAAAGGGAAGAATCCTGTCATCGTTTATTATGAACGTGAAAAAAAGAGTGTCCAGCTTCCGGATCATTTACGTGTGTCCCCGTCTCAAGAGGCTCTTAGGGAAATGCATCGGATTCTGGGTGAGGCAAATGTCATATTACAATAACCTACTTTACTAAAACCAATATTTATATTATTGTTTAATAGAAAAAGGTGGTCAGACCACCTCTATATCTTTATTTTTTTCACTATCAATCATGTACAGTTAGAAGATTTATGATAATCATGAATCGACATATAGCATGTAAAGAAACAGAAGGAGTGAGTGGATTGTCATTGCGTGAAGAAGCTCTGCATATGCATCGGGTAAACAAAGGGAAATTAGAAACAACATCCAAGGTGGAGGTCCGGAATGCTGAAGACCTGAGCCTGGCTTATTCCCCAGGGGTGGCAGAACCGTGTAAAGTCATTTATGACAAGCCTGAAACGGTTTACGATTACACAATGAAAGGGAACATGGTAGCGGTTGTTTCAGATGGTACGGCGGTTTTAGGTCTTGGAAATATCGGACCGGAAGCTTCCTTGCCTGTTATGGAAGGGAAAGCCGTTCTATTCAAGAGCTTTGCGGGTGTGGATGCGTTTCCAATCTGTTTGAACACAACGGATGTGGACAAGATTGTTGAAACGGTTAAACTTCTTGAGCCTACCTTTGGCGGAGTGAATTTAGAAGACATAGCAGCTCCGAATTGCTTTGAAATTGAAGAGCGCTTGAAGAAAGAGACCAATATCCCTGTGTTTCACGATGATCAACATGGTACAGCCATTGTAACCGTGGCCGGTCTTATGAATGCCCTCAAGATTGTCGGGAAGAAGATGTCAGAAATTAAAGTAGTGGCCAATGGAGCCGGTGCTGCGGGCATGGCGATCATTAAGCTTCTTTACCGTTATGGTGTGAGAGACATCATTATGTGTGATTCCAAGGGAGCGATTTACGAAGGCCGTCCCGAAGGAATGAATGGAATCAAAGACGAAGTTGCCAAGTTTACGAATCGTGATCAGATCAAAGGTGGACTGACTGAAGTACTAAAAGACGCAGATGTGTTTATCGGTGTGTCTGTTGCAGGAGCGTTAACAGAAGAAATGGTTGCCTCTATGAAACAGGATCCGATTATCTTCGCCATGGCCAATCCTGTTCCTGAAATTATGCCTCAGTTGGCAAAAGCGGCTGGAGCCAAAGTGGTTGGAACCGGTCGATCTGATTTTCCTAACCAGGTAAATAATGTCCTTGCATTCCCTGGAATTTTCCGAGGGGCACTGGATGTTCGCGCGACACACATCAATGAGAAGATGAAGCAAGCTGCTGTTGAAGCGATTGCGGCTTTAATCGGAGAAGATGAATTGAACGAGGATTACGTCATCCCTGCACCATTTGATAAGCGTGTAGCACCTGCTGTTGCAGCTGCAGTCGCAAAATCCGCCATGGAGACGGGAGTCGCCCGTTTGAAGGTGGATCCGGAAGACATTCGCAAAAAGACAGAAGATTTAGCGGTAATCGGGAAGAGTGAATGATGTCAGAAGTGAACTCTCTCCATTCCCACGCTAAAGTATATATTGGAATTGTTCACCAACTGCGAGAAATGATATCTAAAGACGGCCTCAAGCCAGGCGATAAAATCCCTTCTGAAAGAGAGCTGTCCGAACGATTGAACGTTGGGCGCTCTTCTGTCAGGGAGGCATTACGGGCCTTGGAATTGCTGGGACTGATTGAAACCAAAAGAGGCGAGGGTACCTTCTTAAGGGATTTTCGCGATCATCACCTCATCGACTTGTTAGGAATGTTCATCCTCGAGGACCACAAAGCCCAGGAGGACATTCTTTATACGAAAATGATGATTGAAAAAGAAGCGCTGAAAGATCTATTTTCAGAAAAAAAGAAGATGGATGCTCTTTTTGATAAAGTGACAGAAGCGGAATGCCTGGACGATGTGTTCAGGGACATCGTGATGATGAACGCCAATCATTTGGCTCAACGGATTTGGAACATCTTAAATGATTTTGAAACATTGATTTGTGGAGAAATCAAGATGACGAATTCTATGAGGGAAGAGATTATCCTAATGCTTCAAGGAATAGAGAAACAGGATAAAGAGACTGTGCAAGAGACGTATAAAAGGGTCAGGGAAATTGTCGATATGGATGCGACAATTTCCAACATCTTTTTTTAAACCTTTCCATTAAACTGATAGTCAAGCAGT
Organism: Rossellomorea aquimaris; assembly: GCF_003315075.1. Lineage (GTDB taxonomy): Bacteria > Bacillota > Bacilli > Bacillales > Bacillaceae_B > Rossellomorea > Rossellomorea aquimaris_C. The sequence goes on along the minus strand of NZ_QNRJ01000006.1, from coordinate 192,187 downwards.
TTTATATCGTGCATTTACTACTAGAAACGAAAGCGGAAGCTGTCCCTGGGAAATTGATTTAAAGTATTTATCACCTTCATTTTTTTTCTTCAGAAGACGTATAAGCGACTGTAATTAGTTAAGGAGGTTTCACCTTGCTTAAGGAACTTTTTAATAAATCCAAAAAGAAAAAATATGCAACCATCCCTTCTGAAGCGGCTAAACATGACGTTCCAGAAGGCATCATGACCAAATGTCCTGATTGTAAAAAGATCATGTACACGAAAGAACTTCAAAAAAACTTAAAGGTGTGCATTCATTGCGGATATCATCATGGGATGAGCTCACCGGAGAGAGTCGATAGTTTTATAGATGAAGGTACCTTCAAGGAGCTTGATCATGACCTTACTTCCGGTAATCCTTTGAACTTTCCTGATTATGAGGGGAAAGTGGAAAAGGACCGTAAAAAGACAGGTATGAATGAGGCGGTCTTAACTGGTTCAGGTAAGGTGAACGGAATCGAAGTGGTCACGGCCATCATGGATTCACGTTTCAGAATGGGAAGCATGGGCTCTGTCGTCGGTGAGAAGATCACGAGAGCCATCGAAGAAGCCGACAAACGAAAAGTCCCATTCATTATTTTCACAGCATCTGGAGGCGCGAGAATGCAGGAAGGTGTCCTTTCCTTGATGCAAATGGCCAAGACCAGTGTGGCCCTTAATCGATTGAGCGAAAATGGAGGACTCTTCATCTCGATCATGACGCACCCGACAACAGGCGGTGTATCCGCAAGTTTCGCTTCCGTAGGGGACTATAATTTTGCTGAACCCGGAGCGCTTATCGGCTTCGCAGGCAGAAGGATCATTGAGCAGACGATCAGGGAAGACTTACCGGAAGACTTCCAAACATCCGAATTTTTATTGAAGCATGGTCAACTTGACGGAGTCATCTCGAGGCTCGAGTTAAAAGAGAAAATCGGGACAGTACTTGATATACATCAGTGGGACGGTGATCTGCCATGGTAAATGAGATGGAATTTGAAAAGCCTGTATTTGAGCTCAAGAAAAAAATAGCCGAGCTGAAGGAGTTCACTCAAAATTCCGACGTCGATTTATCAAAAGAAATCGAGAAACTGGAGAACAGGCTCACGAAGCTTGAAAATGATATCTATGAAAACATGAAGCCGTGGGAAAGGGTTCAGGTAGCACGACACCCGAATCGCCCGACGACGCTTGATTATATCGGCTATCTCTTTACGGACTTCATCGAAATGCATGGAGACCGCCTGTATGGGGACGACGAAGCCATTGTTTCAGGCGTAGGTAAATTTCATGATGTCCCTGTGACCATCATCGGACACCAAAGAGGGAAAGATACGAAAGAAAATATTCGCCGGAACTTTGGAATGCCTCATCCGGAAGGGTACCGAAAAGCCTTACGATTGATGAAGCAAGCGGACAAGTTCAACCGTCCGATCATCTGCTTTATTGATACAAAGGGCGCATATCCCGGTAAAGCGGCAGAGGAGCGGGGGCAAAGTGAAGCCATTGCAAGAAATCTTGTAGAAATGGCAGGCTTGACCGTTCCCGTTATCTGCATGGTCATCGGTGAAGGTGGTAGTGGAGGTGCCCTGGCACTGGGAGTCGGGAACCATATTCATATGCTTGAAAATTCCACCTACTCCGTGATATCACCTGAAGGGGCGGCGGCCATTCTGTGGAAGGATTCCACACAAGCGAAACGGGCGGCTGAATCCATGAAGGTTACAGCACCGGATTTGAAGGAGCTCGGAATCATTGATGAAATCGTCACGGAAGTTAAAGGCGGTGCTCATAAAGGTGTCGAAGAGCAAGCACAATATATCAATGATGTATTAAAGGCATCCTTGAAAGAATTAATCCCCATGAAAAAAGATGAATTGATCCAGCATCGCTATGAAAAATTTAAAGCGATGGGTGAATATTCTGTTTTAAATGATTTAATTGGGGTAAAATCATAATGAACTATGGACTGACAAATAGGAAATACCTTTTGTCAGTCTTTTTCATTAATTTTCCATCCAATTAAAGATTTGTGACGGTATTTTGAAGGTTTTAACAATTAAAACGCTTCCATTTAATAGATTATTTCGTCTTTAGCATTTCCTTTGAGTAACTTGTTGAGAACCTTGTATCTTCGTGTTATTTTAGAAATAATCCATAGTCTATTGGTCCATAATAATGTAGTGAATGCAACAGGATAGTTTGTTCCATTTTCCTTTTCTTAGATATATGTGAAACCATTAACAAGTTGTACCATTCATTTACATATAAAGGCATATTTCTTAATGAGGTGATCGTAGTGAGAAAGATTGGTGTATTAACAAGTGGTGGAGATTCACCAGGTATGAATGCAGCCGTTCGTGCGGTTGTGCGTAAAGCCATTTTCCTTGATATTGAAGTGTACGGTATTTATCAGGGGTATAACGGACTGATTAACGGGAACATCAAGAAGCTTGAACTTGGTTCAGTTGGAGATATCATTCATCGTGGCGGAACGATGCTGTATACAGCCCGCTGTGAAGAATTCAAGACCAAAGAAGGACAGAAAAAAGGCATCGAGCAATTAGAGAAGCATGGAATTGAAGGTCTTGTTGTCATTGGTGGAGATGGTTCGTACCAAGGGGCAAAAGCATTAACTGAATGGGGATATCCATGTGTGGGTGTACCGGGAACGATCGATAACGATATTCCGGGAACTGAATACACAATCGGTTTCGATACGGCTTTGAATACGGTCATCGACGCGATCGATAAGATTCGCGATACGGCAACCTCACATGAAAGAACATTCATCATCGAAGTAATGGGACGTAATGCAGGAGATCTTGCCCTGTGGTCCGGTCTTGCAGGCGGTGCTGAAACCATTCTGATCCCTGAGGAGAAATTCGATCTTGATGATGTCGTGACCCGTCTGAAAAAAGGTCAGGAGCGCGGGAAGAAACATAGTGTCATCATTGTGGCCGAAGGTGTCATGTCGGCAAATGAATTTGCTAATCGTTTCACTGAAGCTACGGGAATGGATACGCGTGTTTCTGTCCTTGGCCATATTCAGCGCGGTGGAACACCAACCGCATCTGATCGCGTGCTAGCAAGCCGTTTAGGTGCACGTGCAGTAGAGTTATTGATTGAAGGAAAAGGCGGAAGAGCAGTAGGAATTGAGAAAAATCAACTAGTTGATTACGATATTATTGAAGCACTTGCCAAGCCACATCAAATTGACTTGGGCATGTACAGACTTTCCAAAGAGCTTTCAATCTAAATTGTTGTAAGATTTCAGGAGGTAAAGAAAATGAGAAAAACGAAAATAGTATGTACGATCGGTCCTGCAAGTGAGAGTGTAGAGAAGTTATCACAACTGATCGAAGCCGGAATGAATGTTTCCCGCTTAAACTTTTCACATGGTGACCATGAAGAACATGGACAGAGAATCATCAATATCCGTGAAGCAGCCGAAAAAGCCGGAAAAACAGTCGGGATCCTTCTTGATACAAAAGGCCCGGAAATCCGTACGAATAATATGGAAGATGGTGCAATCGAATTAACGCAAGGTTCAAGCGTTATCGTTTCCATGAAAGAAGTACTCGGGACAACTGAGAAATTCTCCGTTACATACGAAGGATTAATCGAAGATGTCCATGTTGGTTCTAAAATCCTTCTTGACGATGGTCTGATCGGATTGGAAGTAACGGAAATCGATAAAGCGAATGGCGAGATTCATACGTATGTTGCCAACAGCGGCACTTTAAAGAATAAAAAAGGTGTAAACGTACCGGGAGTTTCCGTAAACCTTCCAGGGATTACGGATAAGGATGCTCAGGATATCGTATTCGGTATCGGACAGGGTGTCGACTTTATTGCGGCATCATTCGTTCGCCGTGCATCTGATGTACTTGAAATTCGTCAATTATTGGAAGAGCATGACGCTTCTCATATTCAAATCATCCCTAAGATCGAGAATCAAGAGGGTGTAGACAATATCAATGAAATCCTTGAAGTATCAGACGGATTGATGGTAGCTCGTGGAGATCTTGGTGTGGAAATCCCGGCTGAAGAAGTACCATTGGTTCAGAAGATGTTGATCAGGAAGTGTAACTCACTTGGTAAGCCTGTCATCACGGCCACTCAAATGCTTGATTCCATGCAACGCAACCCTAGACCGACTAGAGCAGAGGCAAGTGACGTAGCCAATGCGATCTTCGATGGTACAGATGCGATCATGCTATCTGGTGAAACAGCTGCAGGTACATATCCTGTAGAAGCAGTGCAAACGATGCACAACATTGCTTCAAGAGCGGAAACAGCCCTTGATTTCAATGATATCCTGGCGGCACGCAGCAAAGACAGTGAGCATAATATGACGGATGCCATCGGGCAATCTGTAGCGCACACGGCTCTTAACCTTGACGTCAATGCGATTGTGGCTCCAACGGAAAGCGGGCACACAGCACGCATGATTTCTAAGTACCGTCCAAAAGCTCCAATCGTAGCAGTAACGGGAACAGATTCCGTATCACGCCGCTTGGCACTTGTCTGGGGCGTTTACCCTACAGTTGGACGCAAAGTGACAACTACGGACGAAATGCTTGATATGGCAGTAGAAGAAAGCGTCAATTCAGGAATGACGAAGCATGGAGATCGCATTATCATCACAGCAGGTGTTCCGATCGGTGAATCTGGAACAACCAATCTGATGAAAATCCATGTGGTAGGCGATGTCGTTGCTAAAGGTCAAGGAATCGGCCGTAAATCTGCTTATGGAAGAGCAGTCGTGGCGATGTCTGCAGATGAAGCAGTGAAGAATACTACGCCAGGATCAGTTCTTGTGACAATCGGGACTGATAAAGACATGATGCCAGCCCTTGAGAAATGTTCTGCCTTGATCGTTGAAGAAGGCGGTCTGACAAGTCATGCAGCAGTAGTAGGTATCAACTTAGGAATTCCAGTAGTCGTTGGTGTGGACAATGCCACTTCTTTATTCACAAATGGTCAGGAAATTACAGTAGACGCTACTCGCGGTGTCATCTATAACGGACACGCAAGCGTATTATAATTTGAAATATGAAAAGCCAGAGTCTGGAATGGACTCTGGCTTTTTCTGCTTAACTAAGTCAATCCTCACATAATACTTTAAAATTCTTAATATGTTATAATAGAGAGTAATAAGTATTAAATTTATGGAGGAATCCCTCATGAGATATATATTGTTATTGCTAATTATCGTGCCCGCGTTGGAAATTGGTTTGCTTGTTCTTTCCGGACAAGCGTTTGGCTTGATCCCGACCGTTTTACTGATTATTACAACAGGAATTCTGGGAGCTTATTTGGCGAAAAAACAGGGAATGGAAACACTTCGAAAAGCGCAGCAGGATATGCAGTACGGTCAGCTGCCGGGAGATGCCATCATTGATGGATTGTGCATTCTGGTCGGAGGGGTCGTTCTGTTGACACCTGGTTTTATTACCGATGCAATCGGGTTCCTGCTATTACTGCCACCTACACGCAAAATGTTCAAACCGTTCATTTATAAGCTGTTCAAACGCTGGGTCAATAATGGGAATGTGATCATATACAGATAATACAAAAAGCACTGCTCATGGGGAGCAGTGCTTTTTGCTATTTTACACCCATAATAAATTTCCACGTATCTTCAAAGACGCCGGCTCTTTTGAGGGTGGATAGAATGACCAGCACAACGGGACCGACAATCAAGCCAAGAAACCCGATGAGCTTAAAGCCGACAAAGAGGGCGATCAGGGTGGCGAGTGGATCGAGTCCGATGCTTGATGACAGGACTTTCGGCTCCATGATTTGACGCTGTACCACGACAACTAGATAGAGAACGGATAAACCGATACCTAATCCTACGTTCCCTGTAATAAACTCATAAATGATCCAAGGTACGAAAACCGCTCCTGTACCAAGATACGGTAAAATATCAACGAGACCCGTTACGAGCGCAATGGTGATGGCGTAATCCACTCTCAATATGATCAATCCGATTAACACGATGATAGCCGTGATGGAGATGAGGGTGAACTGTGCCCTTACAAATCCGAATAGGGCCCTTTTCAGGTCGATGAATACTTTTCTCCCGCTGCTCATTGCCTTTCCGGGAATGATTTTCTCTGCTTTGGCAGATAATGAATACCAGTCTTTACTGATGAAAAATGTGGCTAAAGCGGCAAAAATCAGGACGGATGCCGCGTTGGGAATCCATGAGATCAACTGAGGCAATTTGGTGAAAAAGTTTTGCAGGAAATCCCCTGCCGATGTGGCGATTTTCGTTCCGGCGGTCTGGACATTTTCTAATATGGTATCCTGCTGCCCTGCTTCAAGGTTCTTGAATAAACCTGATAGCTGGTTGTATAGTGGAATCACCTGACCTACGATGAAATCCTCAGCATATTTGACCAGGGTCTGCACATGCTTAGGAAGCTCTTCAGCTAAATAATTCGCTCCGGAAACAATCTCAGCAATCAATAAGGTGATAAGCCCAGCAAAAATCGCAATAATCAATATGAGAGATAAAGCAACCGCCCATATCCTGGGCAGCCATTTTTCAAGCCAATTCACAAGAGGATTGATGAGTAACGCGATGGCAATGGCAATGATAAACGGATAAGCAAGCTTCCATATGTAATAGAGTGAAATCAATGAGAGCATGACGATAGCTAAAACGATTATGAACCTCATCGTTCGATAAACATATTCTACATTCAAGGGCTTCCCTCCTACCCGATCTTCTACTTCTATTTTAAAGGAGACAGGAAATGAAAGGAAGTTTAATTTAACGAGGTTGATCAATTTTACAACAAATGATAAAAGTTGATATGTCAGGATAATGATTACGAAAGGAAGAGGTTACTAATGTCACAGGCATTCATGTTTTTGTTGCTCCTATTGGGAATTGGCTTCGCTGCAAAAAACCAGTCCATTATTATAGCCGTAACATTTCTAATCCTTCTAAAGCTGGCAGGCATCGATGAAAAAGTGTTTACGAGCATTCAGTCCAAAGGGATTAACTGGGGTGTTACCATCATAACGATTGCCGTATTGGCACCAATCGCTACAGGCGAGATCGGTTTTAAAGACCTGTATGACTCATTAAAGTCACCTTATGCGTGGATTGCCCTCGCTTCCGGGATGGCGGTGGCCTTAATTGCAAAGAGCGGGTTAACGCTGTTGGAGGAGGACCCTCATATTACGACAGCTCTTGTCCTCGGTACAGTCTTGGCGGTGGCATTCTTTAAAGCAGTGGCTGTGGGGCCGTTGATTGGAGCCGGTATTGCGTACCTCGTGATGAAATTATATGAGTTGTTCTTATAGAATGCCACTGGCGTCCGTGCCGGTGGCAGGATCCATCCTCCATATCTCTGATGGGAGGTTGACTTTGATTATACATCTTCGACATATTTAGTGCTTTTACAACGGGATGAGAAACCCCTGTAACCACCCCGTTTGCACGCCTCAATGCTATGGTTTATTTTTCTAGAAAAATAATTTTTATAGAAATTGATGCGTTTTCATTCACAAAAGTCAGATAATTGTTTATAATAGGAAATGTAAGCGCATCCCAAGCTCTCGTGATATCATAGGAAGAGCCGGGAATCATTTTTTGTATAGGAATTGAGCAATCGCTCAACCTTTATTTATGTTCTTTTTAAACAAGCCTACTGACTTATTTGATAGTCTTGTAGGGTTTTATGCTCATATGAAAATGGGTAAAGAGAAATACTTAACAAAAGGAGAGGTTATTATGACAGCAACTCGCGGGTTAGAAGGGGTTGTAGCAACAACATCATCCATCAGTTCGATCATTGATGATACTCTTACATATGTTGGCTACAACATTGATGATTTAGCAAACAATGCCAGTTTCGAAGAGGTTATCTACTTATTATGGCATCTGAAATTACCTACTTCATCAGAGCTTCAGGAATTTACAGAGCTATTGGCAGATAACGCTGAATTGCCTAAAGAGGTCATCGAGCACTTCAAGATGTACAACATCAAGGAAGTCCATCCTATGGCGGCTTTACGTTCTGCCGTGTCTTTACTTGGACTATATGATGATAAAGCAGATGTAATGGACGAAAAGGAAAACTATTTAAAAGCTGTTCGACTTCAAGCAAAAATTCCTACAATCGTTACGAGCTTTTCACGTATTCGTAATGGACAAGAGCCGATTGCTCCTCGCAAAGATTTAGGATTCGCTGCTAATTTCTTATATATGTTAACCGGGAAAGATCCTGAGCCGGTTGAAATCGAGGCGTTCAATAAAGCGCTTGTTCTTCATGCGGATCACGAGTTAAACGCTTCTACATTCACTGCACGTGTATGTGTCGCGACTCTTTCTGATGTGTATTCAGGTGTCACTGCTGCGATCGGTGCTTTAAAAGGACCACTGCACGGTGGAGCAAATGAGCAGGTAATGAAGATGCTTACTGAAATCGGTTCTGTCGATAAAGCGGAAGAGTATATCCTCGACAAACTGGACAAGAAAGAAAAAATCATGGGCTTCGGTCACCGTGTATACCGTCAAGGAGATCCGCGTGCCAAGCACCTTAAAGAAATGTCTAAAAAATTAACTGAATTAACTGGACAAAGTAAATATTACGAAATGTCCGTTAAGGTAGAAGATGTATTTACATCTAATAAAGGCTTACCGCCTAATGTTGATTTCTATTCAGCATCCGTTTACCACAGCTTAGGCATCGATCATGACCTATTCACGCCGATCTTCGCTGTAAGCCGGGTATCCGGCTGGTTAGCTCATATCCTGGAGCAGTATTCAAACAACCGCCTGATCCGTCCACGTGCTGATTACGTAGGGCCTGGCAAGCAGGAATATGTGCCTGTAGAACAAAGAGGTTAAACATCCATATTTACAAATGGTGAAAATATTGGTGTAATGAATATGAGAAGGGGACTGACTCTAAATGCATAAGGCAATTATGGGTCATCCCCTTTGATAATGAATAAATGGAGGTTACATAATGACACAAGGTGAAAAAATTACAAACCAGAACGGCCAACTTAATGTGCCAAACAATCCAATCGTCCCATTCATTGAAGGTGACGGAACGGGTCCAGATATTTGGGCAGCAGCCAAGCGCGTGCTGGATGCTTCTGTAGAAAAAGCATACAAAGGTGAGCGCAAGATTTCTTGGAAAGAAGTATATGCAGGGGAAAAGGCATTCAACAAAACGGGCGAATGGCTTCCAAACGATACACTTGAAGCAATCCGTGAATATTTCATCGCGATCAAAGGGCCACTTACTACTCCTGTCGGCGGCGGAATCCGTTCATTGAACGTTGCGCTTCGTCAGGAATTAGACCTGTTCACTTGCCTGCGTCCGGTACGCTACTTCGAAGGTGTTCCATCACCGGTTAAGCGTCCTGAAGACACTGACATGGTCATCTTCCGTGAAAACACTGAAGACATCTATGCAGGTATCGAATACGCAAAAGGTTCTGATGAAGTGAAGAAATTAATCACTTTCCTTCAAGATGAAATGGGTGCTAACAAAATCCGTTTCCCAGAAACATCCGGTATCGGAATCAAGCCTGTATCTGAAGAAGGGACAAACCGTCTTGTTCGTGCAGCGATCAATTACGCGATCACAGAAGGCCGTAAATCAGTAACGTTGGTTCACAAAGGGAACATCATGAAGTTCACTGAAGGAGCTTTCAAAAACTGGGGTTACGAGCTTGCTGAAAAAGAATTCGGTGATAAAGTATTCACTTGGGCTCAATATGACAAAATCAAAGATGCTGACGGATTGGAAGCTGCTAACAAAGCACAATCCGAAGCTGAAGCAGCTGGCAAGATCATCGTGAAGGATTCAATCGCTGATATCTTCTTACAGCAAATCCTTACTCGTCCGGCTGAGTTTGATGTAGTGGCAACAATGAACCTAAACGGGGATTATATCTCTGATGCATTAGCCGCTCAAGTTGGTGGAATCGGAATCGCTCCTGGAGCAAACATCAACTACGAATCAGGACATGCGATCTTTGAGGCAACTCACGGAACGGCTCCTAAATATGCAGGTATGGATAAAGTGAATCCTTCATCTGTCATCCTTTCCGGTGTGCTTATGCTTGAGCACCTTGGTTGGACAGAAGCTGCTAACTTAATCACGAAATCCATGGAGAAAACAATCGCTTCTAAAGTCGTAACATATGACTTCGCCCGTCTAATGGATGGAGCAACAGAAGTGAAATGTTCTGAGTTCGGTTCTGCTTTAATCGAAAACATGGGATAATCTTAATTTGAAATAGGGATGGGGTGCTTCGAAACGGAGCACTCCTTCCTTTACATAATGACACGAATAGGAGGAGTTATGATGGCTATTAAACGTAGAAAAGTATCTGTTATCGGTGGAGGTTTCACAGGGGCGACTACAGCACTGATGCTTGCTCAGAAAGAGCTTGGAGATGTTGTGCTGGTCGATATTCCTCAAAATGAAGACCCAACGAAAGGGAAAGCGTTGGATATGCTTGAAGCGAGCCCGGTACAAGGATTTGATTCAAACATCATCGGTACTTCCAATTATGAAGATACAAAGGATTCGGATATCGTTGTCATCACTGCAGGGATTGCCCGTAAACCTGGAATGAGCCGTGATGATCTGGTTCAAACCAATCAAAAGGTCATGAAATCGGTCACGCAGCAAATCGTTAAATATTCGCCGGATTGCTACATCATCGTTCTGACAAACCCGGTGGATGCTATGACCTATACAGTCTTCAAAGAGTCCGGATTCCCTAAAGAGCGCGTTATCGGACAATCCGGCGTTCTGGATACAGCCCGTTTCCGCACATTTGTCGCTCAAGAATTGAACCTTTCTGTGAAAGATATTACAGGATTCGTTCTTGGCGGCCATGGGGATGACATGGTTCCTCTTATTCGTTACTCGTACGCTGGAGGAATCCCTCTGGAAACATTAATCCCTAAAGATCGATTAGACGCGATCGTCGAGCGTACCCGTAAAGGCGGAGGGGAAATTGTAGGCCTTCTGGGTAACGGAAGTGCTTATTATGCTCCTGCTGCTTCACTTGTACAAATGGTAGAAGCCATCCTTAAGGACCAACGCCGCGTCATCCCAGCCATTGCATACCTGGAAGGCGAATACGGATTCGAAGGGATCTACCTCGGTGTTCCAACCATCCTAGGCGGTAACGGACTGGAAAAAATCATCGAACTCGAACTAACCGAAGAAGAAAAAGCCGCACTCGCAAACTCTGCAGACGCCGTTAAAAACGTCATGTCTTCTTTGGCTTAATACACACTCAATCCAAAACTGGCTTCCATATTGGGGGTCAGTTTTTTTATGGAAGAATACTGGTGGAAATGATCGAGTTTCTTTTTATAATAGTGTTCTGTATTAAAAGGATTTTTTATTTATTTTCTTTTAAAGAAACATACTCAGAAAGTTGATTGTAGCGGAAGGTGCTCGACTCCTGCGGGAATAGCGGGAAAGTTGAGACCCCGCAGGGCAAAGCCCGAGGAGGCTCAACTCACGCCCCGCGGAAAGCGAGCACCTGGAGCGGAAATCAACCACTACTCGCTCATCGAGGAAGTTTAACCAACTAGACTTTGCAAAATGATGTTCTATTAAAATAATCACCCAACGCGTAAAAACTCTTTGTATGGAAACCCTATAAATGATAAAATATTAATAGACAGATAATAAAAACAATTTTTATAATTTAAAATTGTAATCGTTTACATACGCGGAGGTGCTTCTTATGTTATTAGGGAAAAAGAGAAAACTGGGAAGAAAAATTGAAGAAATGACAATTGGTGAAAAGCTGACCCTTACAGAAAAAATAGAAGATAACGCACTGCTTCTATACCTGGGGCTCACAAATGATGCCAATCCATTATACATCCAGCATGATTATGCTTCTCAAACGCCATTCAAAAAGCCGATTGTCCCTTCAATCATGTTAACAGGCATCATTACATCTGCCGTTTCCAAATACTTACCGGGTCCGGGCTCTCATATAGTAGAGCAAAACATTGAATTCCCTAAACCGGTCTATCATTACGCAACCGTACAATTCCTGTTTGAAGTGAAGGAAGTGGATCCCAACACTCATTTGGTAACCATCGATGTAACAGCTACCAATGAAGAAGATGAGAAGGTCATCAACGGTACCATCAAAGTATGCCCCCCTCACCGATTAGAAAAAATGAACAGCCATGCATTAGAAAACTTCTAAACACCTGAAGGAGCTATGATATCCATAGCTCTTTTTATTATGCATAAAATTGATAAAGAAAGCGGGAGAAGTGCATCATATATAAGAAGAGAACAAAGTTTGGACCGGTTAGTATCGTACGGCAAGAAAACTAAAAAGTATTAAAACTCTCTAAATGATGGTAACCCTCAAGATTTATATTATAATGAAAGTACAATTACATAATGACGTTGGATGTTGGGGTTAATTTCTTTTGTATGGAGGCACAACAAATGAGCAAAAAAATCTTGGTAGTCGATGATGAACAGTCTATTGCAACACTCTTAAAGTACAATCTTGAGCAATCCGGTTATTCCGTTACTACGGCACATGATGGTGAAGAAGGAAGGGATAAAGCGATTGAGCAATCCCCAGACCTGATTATTCTAGACCTGATGCTTCCTTCCATGGATGGAATCGAAGTCTGTAAAGAACTGCGCCAGAGGAAGATTAATATCCCCATTCTTATGTTGACGGCGAAGGATGACGAGTTTGATAAAGTTCTTGGACTCGAGCTTGGGGCAGACGACTATATGACAAAGCCGTTCAGTCCACGTGAAGTGGTTGCAAGGGTCAAGGCTATTCTAAGACGCAGTCAAGCCATACAGGAAGCGGCGGAATCCTCTTCCATTGAACCGACGGATTACAAGGAAGTGGGAGAATTAAAGGTTTATCCGGAACAGTATGAAGCATATTTCCAAGGTGAACAAATGGAATTAACACCTAAAGAATTCGAACTTCTTTTATATCTAACGGACAATAAGGGCAGGGTCTTGACGAGAGATCAGCTATTAAGTGCGGTATGGAATTATGATTTTGCCGGGGACACCAGAATAGTGGATGTTCATATCAGTCATTTACGGGAAAAAATAGAATCCAACACGAAAAAACCAACTTATATAAAAACCATCCGAGGGCTTGGATATAAATTGGAGGAGCCTAAAAATCGATGACCAAGTTTAGAACAAAGCTTCTTTTTGCTCTAATCACCTTGATCATTGCTGTATTAATAGGACTTGGTTTGCTTCTGGGTCAGATTTTCAAGAATTTCTATCTGGATACATTTAATTCCCGGATTCAAAAAGAGGCAAGGTTACTGGCTAATTCCATTGAAGAAAACGGGACACCGAAAGAAATCAATCCCGACATGATCATAGAATTGAGTGACATATTGGATGTCAGGATTACCATTCTTGATAAATCAGGAAGTATAGTCCATGATACGGAAAGTTCGGAATCACTGGTTGGTCCTCAGCAAAAAAGGATCATTAAAGAAATCCAGCAGAACTGGGATGTAAAGCAAAAGCATAGAAAACTGGTGACAGCAGGTGTGGAGTACAGATATTACTGGTACCCCCTTAAGAGCGGGAATAACCAGTTAAATGGGCTGCTTATCATGAGTACCGAGGTAGAAGCCTTCGAGAAAGGTATACAGCAAATTTGGTTTGTGCTATCCATTTCCTTAGGGCTTGCGCTAATTCTCATTATCATTTTGGGATCGAGGATCACGGTAAGGTATACAAAGCCCATTGAATCGGCGACGAATGTGGCAATGGAGCTCGCCAAAGGGAATTATCGGGCAAGGACATACGAAGACCGCCTGGATGAAACGACAATGTTAAGTACCTCCATTAACATTCTCGCCCGTAATCTGCAGGAAATGGTCAATTCCCAGGAAATGCAGCAGGACCGCTTAACGACGCTGATTGAAAACATGGGAAGTGCCCTTCTCTTAATTGATCATCGCGGTTTTGTTGTATTGACGAACCGTACGTTCAGGGACTTTTTTAATCTGAAAGAAAGCCAGCTGAAAAAAGTAAGATACCATGAGGTCATTCACTATCAGGAAGTGAATAAGCTTGTGGAAGAAATCTTCATGACAGAGGAACGGTTAAGAAAGCAGATCCTTCTTCCTCATAAAATAGAAAGAAAGCATTATGAAGTATACGGGGCTCCAATAATCGGTCATAACGATGAGTGGAAAGGGATTGTCGTGGTCTTCCATGACATCACGGAGCTCAAGAAGCTCGAGCAGATGAGAAAAGACTTCGTTGCGAATGTCTCTCATGAGTTGAAGACACCGATCACATCCATTAAAGGTTTCTCGGAGACACTACTGGATGGGGCGATGAATGATCAGGATACGTTAAAATCCTTCCTGGATATCATTCTGATGGAAAGCGACCGCCTGCAATCCTTAATACAGGATTTATTGGAATTGTCCAAGATTGAAAAACAGGGGTTCGAGCTTTCTCTGCAGGAAGTAGAGATTGCCGGTTTAATTGAGGACGTGATTCCGATACTGAAGGAAAAAGCCAAGTCAAAAGATATTTCCCTTCAAACGTCCTTTGAGTCAAGAGGTCTTGCGGATGTAGACTCCTACCGATTAAAACAAGTTTTCATTAATCTGGTCAGTAATGCGATTGCCTACACTCCAAAGGGTGGGGATGTCTTGATTTCAGTGACGGAAGATAAGGAAATGGTTCATGTGAGCATCAAGGATAACGGGATGGGAATCAGTAAAGAAGAACTTCCCCGTATTTTTGAACGATTTTATCGCGTGGACAAAGCAAGAAGCCGTAATTCCGGCGGAACGGGCTTAGGTTTAGCCATTGTGAAGCATATTATTGAAGCCCATGAAGGGAAGATTCAAGTCGACAGTGAAGTGAATGAAGGTACGACGTTCACAGTATCCTTATACAAACAGTCTTCAAGCTATTCGTTGGGTAATGGGACGAGCAAATCTTAGTAAGTTTACAATTATTTTACATTGGATTTACAATAGGTTAAAATCCTGTTAATAAAAGGGTGTTACGATACTAAGTGAAACCCCTTCATCCAAGGTGTTAAGAAAAGGCGAGAACTAACCCCGTTCTCGTCTTTTCGCTTTTTTATTTGGCTCTTTTCGCAAAGGTTGTTGAATTCTAGCATAGAATCTGCCAGGGCTCTGTCAACCAGGTTTATGCTGGATGGTGAGGGGAACTGCTCCGCTTTCCGCGGACGTTCGGCCGAGCCTCCTCAGCTTCGCTTCCGGGGTCTCGGCACGCCCGTACTTCCGCAGGAGTCTGCGCAGTTCCCCTCACCATCTTTAATAGTTTTTTCGTGACAGAGCTTCAAGGTGTACCAGAAAACAATATAAGTAGAAAAAATAATTCTTCTTCCCTAAAAGGACAATCAATCTCTACTTACCTCAAATGAGATCGTTTGCTAAAAAGCTTGTTTTAATTGTTTTCTATTAAGGATACATGCTCAGAAAGTTGATTGGAGCGGAAGGATGCTCGACTCCTGCGGGAATAGCTGGACAGGTGAGACCCCGGAGGCGCAGCCGAGGAGGCTCACCGCCAGCCCCGCGGAAAGCGAGCATCCTGTAGCGGAAATCAACTACTACTTGCTTCCTTAAGATAACCACAGTCTTTGCGAAAAGAGCCTTTTATTTTGAAAGGGTTATCTATCCGGTGAATGCTGGGTTTAGATCAAAACTTTACGTTGTCGCCTGACGGGTGCATTCAGTTAGGAATCCACTCACCTCGAGCCCGCTCCTCCCTCTTTTGTCATCTTCTCTTAATATTCTTGAAACCTTTCTGTAGTAAGTCCGTATATCTTAGTAGGCGATTAATAAGATATAGAGATAGAAAAGGGAGGGCGCATATGAGCTTAAAAAGAATTTACATGGTGACAGGGATGGTTGTGGCAGCCATTATTTTAATTGTTGTATTATTGACTTCCTGGTATACCGTTGATGAATCAGAACAAGCGCTGGTATTGACGTTTGGAGAAGCGGGAGAGCCGGTCATTGAGCCGGGGCTGCATTTCAAGATGCCATGGCCGATGCAATCAGTGGAAGTCCTGTCTAAAGAAACCTTCAGTCTTCAATTTGGATATGAAGAAAAAGACGGAAAGATCAAGGACTTTCCGAAAGAAACGAAAATGATCACGGGAGATGAGTACATCGTTCTCGCTGATCTAGTGGTTCAATGGAAAATCACAGATCCTGAAACGTACTTATTTAACTCAGACAACCCGAAAGAAATTCTTTACGATGCTACTTCCTCTTCTTTAAGAAGCATTATAGGGAGCTCTTTAATAGATGATGCGTTAACGTCTGGAAAAGCTGAAATCGAGGCGGAAGTAAGAGAATTACTAACGACCCTGATCGATGATTATGATATCGGTATTTCCATTCTTGCAGTGAAACTACAGGATGTAGAACTGCCGAATGCAGAGGTCCGATCAGCTTTTACAGCCGTAACGGATGCAAGGGAAACGATGAACACGAAAATCAATGAAGCAAAGAAATACCGGAACCAACGATCAAATGAAGCAAAAGGTGAAAAAGATGCGATCATGTCCAGGGCAAAAGGGGATAAAATTGCGCGTGTGGAGCAGGCCCGTGGAGATGTAGCCGTATTTGATAAGCTGTACAACGAATACAAATCGAATCCTGAGATTACGAGAAAACGACTAGTATTAGAAACCTTGGAAAATGTTCTTCCAAATGCGGAAATCTACATTATGAAGGATAGTGGAGAAACGTTGAAATACTTCCCGATTCGACAGCTTGAAAATCAAAACGGCCCGGTGAAGCAGGAAGGGAGTGAAGAGAATGAGTGATCAAAACGTCTTTGACATCAATCAAAAGAAGAAAGAGCCTATCGAGTGGAAGCGATATACAAAATTAGGAATCTTCCTTGTCATTCTCGCTGCCGTCCTTCTTCTGCTGTTTACCAGTCTCTTTATTGTCAAAGAAGGAGAATATAAAGTCGTCCGTCAATTCGGGGAAGTCGTAAGAATAGACAAAGAACCAGGTTTGAAATATAAGCTTCCGTTCATTCAGTCGGTTACAACCCTTCCTAAGCATCAAATGACCTATGATGTGACAGAAGCTGAAATTAATACGAAAGATAAGAAGCGGATGCTCATCGACAACTATGCGGTTTGGCGCATCGAAGATCCTCTTAAAATGATCAAGAATGCAAGGACGGTCATCAACGCAGAGACGAAAATGGAAGAGTTCATCTACTCTGTCGTCAGGTCCGAGCTCGGGCAATTAGAATATGATGAAATCATCAATGATGAAAAGTCTTCACGGGGAAGTTTGAACGATCGGGTGACAGACAAAGTGAACGAGCTTCTAGAACGGGATGGATACGGAATTGTCGTTCAGGATGTCCGCATGAAACGTACGGATTTACCGGAAGCCAATGAAAACTCCGTCTATACGCGTATGATTTCAGAACGTGAATCAAAGGCTCAGGAATACCTGTCGATGGGGGATGCCGAGAAACAGCGAATCACCGCTGAAACAGATCGTGAAGTGAAGGAACTGCTGGCAAAAGCCGGGGCCGACGCCAATGTCATCAGGGCAGAAGGAGAATCGGAAGCGGCACAAATCTACAACAAATCATTCTCCAAGGATCCCGACTTCTATGACCTCTACAAAACGCTTGAAACATATAAGAAAACAGTGGATGATAAAACGGTCATCATCTTACCATCCGACTCCCCATACGCAAGACTGTTAATGGGGTATACAGAATAAAAGGAGCTGTTGAAGATTGAGGTAATCTCATTCTTCAACAGTTTTTTTGTTTTGGTCTCATCAGTTAGACTATTGATTCGTTTGATTTAACTACTTAATAAGGCCCCCCTTTTTTCCTTTCATTCCCCAACATGATAGAATAAACATATAGAATCAGAAGCCTTTACAGGAGGTACTTACATGTCCAAGAAATTAGTATTGATCGACGGCAATAGTATTGCTTACCGTGCATTCTTTGCACTGCCTTTATTAAATAACGACAAAGGTGTACATACAAACGCAGTATATGGTTTTACCACCATGCTGCAAAAAATACTCGAAGACGAAAAACCATCACATATTTTAGTCGCCTTTGATGCAGGGAAAACGACTTTCAGACATAAGACATTCAAGGAATACAAAGGTGGCAGACAAAAGACTCCACCGGAATTGTCCGAGCAATTTCCATATATCCGCGAGCTTCTGGATGCATACGGAATTAAGCGCTATGAAAAAGAAAACTATGAAGCGGATGATATTATCGGAACGCTCTCCCTGCAAGCGGAATCTGACGGGTACGAGGTAAAAGTGTATTCCGGGGATAAGGATTTAACCCAGTTAAGCTCGAAGACTACGACGGTTTGTATTACGAGAAAAGGCATAACGGATATTGAAGTGTATACTCCGGATCATATAAAAGAAAAATGGGAAATCACACCTGATCGCATCATCGATATGAAAGGTCTGATGGGGGATAGCTCTGATAATATTCCAGGCGTGCCGGGTGTAGGGGAGAAAACGGCGATCAAGCTGCTAAAAGAATTTGATTCCCTTGAGAAGCTGCTAGACTCCATTGACCAGGTCAGCGGGAAGAAATTAAAAGAAAAGCTCGAAGAAAATAAAGAACAAGCGATCATGAGTAAGGAACTCGCGACCATCCTGAGGGAAGCTCCAATCGAGATTGGAGTGGAAGAACTGAATTATGATGGGATGGATGAAGGGAAACTAAAGGGAGTTTACCGGGATCTCGGATTCAACTCACTACTGGAGAAAATGGGCGAAACCACTCAAGAAGAGCCTCAGGAACTGGATGATATCTCCTTTGAGATAGTGGAAACCATCAAAGAAGAACATCTTGCAGACGAAAGCTCCTTATACATTGAAATGCTGGAGGAGAATTATCACCTCGGCGAAGTAATCGGGATGAGTCTGCACAATGAGAAAGGCACGATTTTCTTTACCCTTCAGACCGCATTGAATTCAGAAGCATTTAAGGAATGGGCTGAAAACGAAAGCGCAACAAAATACGTGTATAACTCGAAGGAAACCGTCGTCGCTCTAAAGAGACAGGGAGTTGACATAAAAGGGATCGAGTTTGATTTGCTGTTAGCATCTTACATTATCAATCCTTCTGAATCGAGTGAAGACTTCGCTACGATCTCAAAAGGACACGGTCAGCCTTCTATCGAATCCGATGAAGCGGTATACGGAAAAGGTGCCAAGCAGAAGGTTCCTTCCACTGATATTCTATCGGAGCATCTTGCGCGAAAAGCATTCATTCTTCATGAATTGAAGAACACATGTATGGAAGAATTAGAAGAAAACAATCTCTATGAATTATTTGCAGAGTTAGAATTACCCCTGGCCCTTATTTTAGCCGAAATGGAATTCACCGGCGTGAAAGTGGATCAAGAGCGTTTGCTCACTATGAAAGAAGAGCTTTCACACCGCCTGGAAGAGCTGGAAAAGAACATACATGAACAAGCCGGAGAGAGCTTTAATATTAATTCTCCTAAGCAGCTCGGCGTGATTCTTTTTGAAAAGCTGGGTTTACCGGTCGTGAAGAAAACCAAAACCGGTTATTCCACTTCTGCTGACGTACTGGAAAAACTTCAGTCCAAGCATGAAATCATTGATCATATCCTTCACTATCGTCAGTTAGGGAAGTTGCAATCCACCTATCTAGAAGGGTTATTGAAGGTCGTCCATCAAGATTCGAGTAAGATTCATACACGATTCAACCAGGCCCTGACTCAAACAGGCCGATTAAGCTCGACGGACCCTAACCTGCAAAATATTCCGATCCGGCTTGAAGAAGGAAGGAAGATCCGTCAGGCGTTCATTCCATCTGAAAAAGGCTGGGTCATGTTCGCAGCGGACTACTCTCAAATCGAGCTGCGAGTACTTGCCCATATTGCCAAGGATGAGAAATTAGTGGAAGCTTTCAGAAATGATATGGACATTCATACGAAAACAGCGATGGACGTCTTCGGGGTGGCAAAGGAAGAGGTCACTTCCAATATGAGAAGGCATGCGAAAGCCGTTAACTTCGGAATCGTATACGGAATCAGTGACTACGGTCTATCTCAAAGCCTTGATATTTCACGAAAAGAAGCAGGGGAATTCATTAAGAAGTACCTGGAAAGCTTCCCTGGTGTAAAAGAATATATGGATGATATCGTCCAGGATGCCAAACAGAAGGGCTATGTGACGACTCTGCTTAATCGCCGACGTTACCTGCCTGAAATCACGAGCCGTAATTTCAACTTAAGAAGTTTCGCTGAACGTACAGCGATGAACACGCCGATTCAGGGAAGTGCAGCCGACATCATCAAGAAAGCCATGATTGATATGGCAGCCAGATTGAAAGAAGAAAATCTTCAATCACGATTATTGCTGCAGGTGCATGATGAATTGATCTTTGAAGCGCCTGAAGAAGAAATCGAAGTGTTAAAGAAAATTGTTCCTGAAGTAATGGAGAATGCGATGGAGTTAGAAGTTCCATTAAAGGTCGATTACTCATACGGTCAAACATGGTATGACGCGAAGTAGAGTTTGATAAGGAGGTGGCAGAGTGCCGGAGCTGCCTGAAGTAGAAACGGTCAGAAGGACATTGGAGCTTCTTGTGATTGGAAAGAAAATCAAAGACGTCTCGGTTTTTTGGCCTAAGATGATTAAAAGCCCCGACGAACCCGATGAATTTGTTCATAGCTTGAAGGGGCAGGAAATACTTGAAATGAGAAGAAGAGGGAAATTCCTGATCTTTTATTTAAACGACGTGGCCCTTGTTTCTCACTTGAGAATGGAAGGGAAGTACAACCTGTCCGAAAGTCGGGATCCCATTGAAAAGCACACTCACGTCATATTTCACTTTACGGATAACACAGAACTCAGATACCGTGATGTCCGGAAGTTCGGGACGATGCACCTATTCAGGAAAGGGGAGGAACTGCTTCATCTTCCCCTCCTGCAGTTGGGTCCGGAGCCATTCCAATCCGAATTTACGGCTGGCTACCTGGCTGAAAAACTGGGCAGGACAGAAAGAATTGTGAAAGCCACATTATTAGATCAGACCGTCCTCGTGGGACTGGGGAACATCTATGTGGATGAAGCGTTGTTTCGTGCAGGTATACATCCTGACCGGAAATCGAAATCTCTTTCACCTGAAGAAATTGAACGTTTGCACAAAGAAATCATTCATACGCTAACCGAAGCCGTGGAAATGGGAGGGAGTACGATTCGCTCCTATGTGAATTCTCAGGGACAAATGGGTATGTTCCAACAGAACCTCTTGGTGTATAGCCGGAAGGAAGAACCTTGTCGAAAGTGTGGCACTCCCATCGAGAAGAAGGTCTCAGCAGGGAGAGGGACGCACTATTGTCCCGACTGCCAACGTTAGAAAGAACAATTAACATCTGATAAGCCCTTACCATATAGTATTGTAATGATTTTTGGGAGGGCTATTAGATGAGTGAAACAATCTCCTTATTACTGCTGGCGTTTGCTGTAAGTCTTGATAGTTTTAGCACAGGTTTAACTTACGGATTACGAAAAGTGAAAATCCCTACAAAATCAATCAGCATCATATCCATTTGTTCGGCGAGCTCCTTATTGTTGGCCATGTTGCTTGGTCAGACCATCGGATCCATCATCACTCCGCTTTGGGCTGGCAGGATCGGCGGGCTGATTCTGGTTGTGATCGGAGCGGCCGTACTGTACCAGTTCTTTAGACCGGAAAAAGAAACGGTATTATCCCAAGAAAAAACGTTAATCAACTTTGAGATTAAATCCATAGGCTTGGTGGTTCAAATTTTAAGAAGGCCATTAACGGCAGACTTTGATAGATCGGGTACAATTACTGGTATTGAAGCATTTATGCTTGGAATTGCACTATCATTGGATGCATTCGGTGCCGGAATTGGCGCAGCGTTATTAAATTTCTCGCCATTCATACTTACTTTAGCCATCCTGGTGATGAGCTTTACGTTCTTATTCTCAGGATTAAAAATGGGGGAATTCTTCTCTCATTTGCGATGGATCCACCGAGTGTCATTTCTCCCGGGAGTTCTGTTGATCCTTATAGGGATCCTGAGGTTTTAATGGCTGAGCTGGAAAGGAATAGGATAGGATAATGGCTAGCATTATAGGATTAACAGGTGGCATTGCAAGTGGTAAAAGTACAGTGTCGAAAATGTTAAATGAAAAAGGCTATACGATCATTGATGCTGATCTTGCTGCCCGTATGGTGGTGGAGGTTGATCAGCCGGCTTACCTTGCGATTGTGGAAGAATTCGGTGAACACATACTGCACGATCACGATTCAACCATCAATCGGGAAAAACTCGGCCAGATCATCTTTAACTCTGAAGAAAAACGAAAAAAGCTGAATGGAATCGTTCATCCTGCCGTCAGAAGCATGATGCTCGCACACAAGGATGAAGCCATTGCAGCTGGTAAAAATACGATTTTCATGGATATCCCGCTTTTATTCGAAAGCAACCTGACGTGGATGGTCGATCGCACAGTCGTAGTATACGTGAACGAAGAAACCCAACTATCCCGACTAATGGAGCGGAACCACTTCAATCAGGAAGACGCATCATCCCGCATCGCTTCTCAATTCCCCTTAAAGGACAAAGCAAGCCTTGCCGACGCAGTCATCAACAACAACGGAACCCTACACGAGACCAAACAACAACTTGATGCACTACTAGTCGAGTGGGATCTAAAACCATAGAATGACAAATGAGCTGACAAGGAAACCTCTTGTCGGCTTTTTATTTTGATCTTATGCTATTTGAATAAATGTTTTACACTCATTATCTTTTGAGAGCTAGATATCAAAGTTGAGTGTAGCGGAAGGTTGCTCGACTCCTGCGGGAAAAGTGGGACAGGTGAGACCCCGCAGGCGAAGCCGAGGAGGCTCACCGCCCACCCCGCGGAAAGCGAGCAACCTGGAGCGGAACTCAACCAGCACTTACCCGTAAAAAAAGACAATATAAAAGTCCGGAGCCTCGAAAAGGATGTATGAATTCAAACCACAAAAATATACATTCAATAAGACTATTGTCAGAATAATAAAACATTAAAAATCCGCAAAATACTTATTAACATATTCTCTAAATATGTTATACTATTTTTAGCAAATAAACATATAAGTATAACATTAATATAGAGGGGAGCCGGATTTATGAAGGCGAAAATTGCAATCAATGGTTTTGGACGTATTGGGAGAATGGTTTTCAGAAAAGCAATATTAGAGGAAAACTTAGAGGTTGTAGCCATTAACGCAAGCTACCCGGCTGAAACATTAGCACATTTAATTAAGTATGACACAAATCATGGAACATTCCAGGCAGATGTCGTGACGGAAGATGATGCACTCATCGTCAATGGGAAACGTGTCCTACTATTAAGCAATCGTGATCCTAAAGCTTTGCCTTGGGGCGAATTAAATATCGACATTGTGATTGAAGCTACTGGAAAATTCAATTCGAAAGATCAAGCGAGCCTTCATTTAGAAGCGGGAGCGAAAAAGGTCATCCTGACAGCTCCGGGTAAAAATGAAGACATTACCATTGTGATGGGTGTAAATGAAAGCGCATTAAATATTGAAGAACACAGCATCATTTCAAATGCATCTTGTACGACGAACTGCTTAGCGCCGGTTGCGAAGGTATTAGATGAGCAATTTGGTATTGAAAATGGACTTATGACGACTGTCCATGCTTACACAAATGACCAGAAGAATATTGATAATCCACATAAAGATTTAAGAAGAGCCAGAGCATGCGGTCAATCGATCATCCCGACCACGACTGGTGCAGCCAAAGCATTATCATTGGTTCTGCCTCAATTAAACGGCAAGCTTCACGGAATGGCATTACGTGTACCAACACCAAATGTTTCCCTGGTGGACCTTGTTGTGGATGTGAAAAGAGACGTAACAGTAGAAGAAATCAATGAAGCTTTCATTACGGCATCTGTTGGTTCCTTACACGGAGTACTGCAATACACAACGGAACCATTAGTTTCAATCGACTTCAATACAAATCCTCATTCAGCGATCATCGACGGACTATCCACAATGGTAATGGGAAATCGAAAAGTCAAGGTACTGGCCTGGTACGATAACGAATGGGGCTACTCATGCCGCGTCGTCGACCTGGCTAAATTCGTCGCATCAAAAATGAACGCAAAACAAGAAGTCAACGTTTGAAAGAACCCAAATAAACAATAAGCTGCATCCTTAGAACGTACCTTTCCAGGTGCGTTTTTTTCTTTTATTACACTTTTTATAAGTAGTAGAATCTTACAACTTTTTTGTATGGTTGATATAT
Source organism: Rossellomorea aquimaris (assembly GCF_003315075.1). GTDB lineage: Bacteria > Bacillota > Bacilli > Bacillales > Bacillaceae_B > Rossellomorea > Rossellomorea aquimaris_C. Next base: position 167,780 of record NZ_QNRJ01000006.1, on the reverse strand, counting down.
TTAGTTCCTTTGGCAGAAAGTTTATTTAGGAATGTTTTTCTTTGCATCTATCTGTCAAAACATGTAACTAGTGTAGTAGCATAGAGTGGATTGTAGCGGAAGGCACTCGACTCCTGCGGGAACAGCGGGACAGGTGAGACCCCGCAGGCACAGCCGAGGAGGCTCACCGCCCGCCCCGCGGAAAGCGAGTGCCTGGAGCGAAAAGGAACGGTCAACGTTTAGAACATAATCCAATACGCACTTTACTATATTGGGCGATAACCCGCGTAATCTAGTTGCAGTCAACGATCGTCCACCCATATAAAAAAGTTTATAAAAATTTATTGCAAAAGAGTTTTAAACAAAGTATACTATTTTTCGTGAACTTCTTATTAGCAAATGAATACTGATTTAGCTACTTAAAGGGTTAGGACCTCTTCGGACTAACTTTCCCCCGTGGTAGTTAAGATTTTGCCAAAGGACACGTTCATTTTGACGAAAAAAATTATGTCAAAGGGGGAAACACGAAATGGAAACAATGGGTCGTCATGTAATCTCAGAATTATGGGGTTGCGATTTTGAAAAATTAAACGATGTTGTAGGAATTGAAAAAACATTCGTAGATGCTGCGCTGAAATCAGGTGCAGAGGTACGTGAGGTAGCTTTCCATAAATTTGCTCCTCAAGGTGTTAGTGGAGTTGTGATCATTTCAGAATCACATCTGACTATTCACAGTTTTCCTGAACATGGTTATGCCAGTATTGATGTATATACTTGCGGTGATTTAGATCCTAACATCGCTGCTGAATATATTGCAGATGCTCTTGGTGCTGACACACGTGAAACAATCGAATTGCCACGTGGCATGGGTCCTGTACAAGTGAAGAAGTCTCAGGCTCAAGCTCAAGCCCTTTAATCGAAGATAACTCAGAAGAGATGCGTATTAGATGCATCTCTTTTTTTATGCTTTTGAACAGGAATTGATTTTGAATTTTCATTCGTGTGGTTTTCGTGTAAAATAAGGGTAAATAAAGGGAGGAACTTTATATGAGCGGAATACGTACTTTTTTTAAACGGTTTCAATCAGAATGTGAGACATCTGATCAGCACGAAGATAAAGACCTGAAATCACGCTATTATAAATCCATGCATCAAGGTGCATTTAATGCAGTATTAGAATTATTCTCATCCTCTGAGTATGAGGTGATTTCCCAGTCCAAGGACAGAGGGGAAATTACGGTCCGTAAAAATGGTACTCCCCAACTGTTTATCGTCGCAACGGTCATCACGGTAAGACCTTTTGAAACGGCAATCGATTTCAAGGTCAGTGCGGATAAAGGGAAAATCTTTGGTACATATACGGTCTTAAAAGCACAGATTAACCATTATTATCAAAGGCTTGACAGCGAACTGACAAAAGTGAAATAACGGTAAATCCGATAGAAGCTTGTGTAAGTCGCAGCTTTTTTATATGATGAAAGTAATAGTATGTAATAACGGAGCTGATATTATGAAGTGCCCGTCTTGCCAGCATAATGGTACACGAGTAGTGGACTCCCGACCTGCTGATGAAGGACGTTCAATCAGGAGAAGAAGAGAATGTGAAGTATGTACTTTCCGCTTCACGACCTTCGAGAAGGTTGAGGAGCTTCCTTTAATTGTGGTGAAAAAAGAAGGGGTTAGAGAAGAGTTTAGTCGAGAGAAGATTTTGAGAGGGTTGATCAAGGCTTGTGAGAAACGCCCGGTACCTCTTGAGAGATTAGAAAAGATCTCAACGGATATTGAAAAGGACCTCCGTAATCAGGGTGCTTCTGAAGTAGAATCGGTTAAGATCGGTGAGATGGTCATGGATCAACTTGCTAAGGTAGATGAGGTTGCATACGTACGCTTTGCATCTGTGTATAGACAATTCAAGGATATTAATGTATTTATAGACGAACTGAAAGAATTAATAAAAAAAGAGTAGAAGAATGAGCTGAAGATGTAATTCTTTAGCTCTTTTCTCTTTATTTTTTTGAAAGGTAGAATCCAACTATGATGAAGAAGCATTGGAATGAAATACAACCAATCGATCACTACACGGTAGGGACAAATGGGATTCTTCAGGAATACGATCGGAAAATCATCACGTTTCTGTACCAGCCTTTAATTGGTTCGGTTTGTTACAGTCTTTATATGAGTTTGTGGGGAGAAGTAGAAGAAAACAGGCTGTGGTCCACACATTCTACTCATTATCATCTGATGAACGTTCTGTCTGTCAATCTTCAAGAAGTATATGAAGCGAGAATGAAGCTTGAAGGGATAGGATTGTTAAAGGCGTTCGAAAAAAGGGACAACGAGGATCGGAGCTTTCTTTATGAACTGCAGCCACCTCTTACCCCTCAGGAATTCTTTCATGATGGCATGTTAAATGTGTATCTTTACCGGAAAATAGGCAGGACTCATTATTTGCGTTTAAAGAAATTCTTCACTGACGAATCGGTGGATAAACAGCAACATGTAAACATCACCCGGTCCTTTCAGGATGTTTTCACATCGGAACAGATTAATTTTCTCCAACACGATGCAAATATGGATTCCGAGACTAAGTCTGGTGAACAATATATGAAATATGGGAAGAATGGTGGTCTTCCACTGGATGATATCGATTTTGATTTTCAGTTATTACTGGCAGGATTATCTGAATCCATGGTTCCACGTAAAGCCTTTACGTCTACTGTAAAGGAAACGGTTCTGAAACTCAGCTATCTGTACGGAATTGATCCTCTTCAGATGAAAAATATCGTCTTAAGCTCCCTGGATGCAGATGATACCATCGATATAGAGCTGCTGCGCAAAACCGCACGTGATTGGTATGGGGTTCAGACAGGTGATCAACTGCCAGATTTGACTGCGAGAATAGAGACTAAAGTGCCTGTGAAATCGGACAAACCCCGCACGAAAGAAGAAGAGCTTATTGATTATCTGGAAACAACGTCGCCCAAGGATGTTCTATCTGACATATCAAATGGAGGAGCTCCTTCCAAGGCGGACCTTCAGGCTGTTGAAGAGGTGCTCATGTCACAGAAGTTGCCGATTGGTGTCATGAATGTCCTGGTACAATATGTTTTGCTGAAAACGGACATGAAGCTCACAAAAGGATATATGGAAAAAATCGCGGCCCATTGGTCGAGGAAAAAGGTGACGACTGCAAGTGAAGCCATGGAATTAGCCAAAAAAGAACATAAGCAGTATCTTGAGTGGGCTGAAGGGAAAAAGGAAAATAAAACGAATAGGCGAAGAAAGCCGACTCGTACGGAAAAACTCCCGGAATGGTTCCAGGAAGGTGAAACCGAGAAAGAAATTGATTCTTCCCTTGATGGATATGATTTCGAAGCAGAAAAGAAGAAACTCGAAGAAGAGCTTAAAAATTTTCGGAAGTAGGTGAACGTAGCGGTGGAGAGAATAAATAACACCCTGAAAAAGTTGGCGACTTCTGGTTCGTTTCAACAAAGATATGAGCAAATGAAAAAAGAGATTCTTGAAAACAATGATGTGAAGGATTTTATCCGCAGGAATGAAGGCCGTGTAACAGGGGAAATGGTAAATGAGAGTCTGATGAAGTTATATGAATACATCTCTCAAAGTAAAGAATGTCGATACTGTCCTTCTTTACAGGAGTGTAAGAATATGATGGAAGGGTATGACCCTCATTTGGTGATCAGAGGCAACACCATCGACATCGATTACCATCGCTGCCCTCGAAAAATCATTCACGATGAAAGAACGAGCGCCCAGCGTCTAATCAAGAGCCTGTATGTGCCGAAGGATATTTTACAAGCATCCTTCTCAACCCTGGATCTTGATTCGAAAAGCCGATTGGAGGCTGTGCGATTAGCGAAGAATTTCGTGGAGAACTACACGGAAGGTACAAAAATGAAAGGACTCTATTTTTACGGCAAGTTCGGAGTGGGTAAGTCCTATTTATTAGGGGCGATGGCCAATGAACTCGCCGAGAAAAAAATCGCGTCCCTGATTGTGTACGTTCCTGAGTTCTTTAGAGAAATCAAGCAATCGCTGGGAGACAACACGGTAAATGAAAAGCTGGAAATGGTTAAAGCGGCACCGATCCTCATGCTCGATGACATCGGCGCAGAAACCATGTCAAGCTGGGGAAGAGATGAAATCCTCGGAACGATCCTCCAGTACAGAATGCTTGAAAACCTGCCGACATTCTTCACCTCCAACTTCAACTTCAACGAACTGACGCATCACTTGACGTACAGTCAACGGGGAGAAGAAGAAAAACTGAAGGCTGCACGAATCATGGAACGGATTAAATACCTGTCCCAGCCTGTGTTGATTGATGGAAGGAATAGAAGAGAATAGTATAAAGTAAAAAAGGAAGGTCATTCGCTTAGCGTTTGACCTTTTCTTTTTCATTAATGAATTTTTGGTGAAATAAATTCATTATTTATTTCCTAAGCATTGTTCCAATAAGAGTTTATTCTATTGGGTGAATGATAACGAATCCTGAGATGTTTAAAAATACAATGTTGATTGGAGCGGAAGGGGGCTCGACTCCTGCGGGAATAGCGGGAAAGTTGAGACCCCGCAGGGCAAAGCCCGAGGAGGCTCAACTCACGCCCCGCGGAAAGCGAGCCCCCTGGAGCGGAAATCCCACTACTCGCTTCATTTACTATTAATAGATTCGAAAAGAGATAATTAAATTCCCTCATCAACTTCTAAATGATACAAGCCTCCCATATATATAAATCAGGGATTTGGGTTTAAGGAGGCGAGAAAGTTTGATTGAATTTATTTTCAAGCAAAAAAATGATGCGTTAAAGCTTCAAGCACACCTCAATAAAGAGTTCATCCAATCATGGTTTCATGAAACGCTCTTTCAACATAACACTCACTATAATCTGACGATAGAGGTTTCCCCTTTCTTCAAGGAAAGAGAAAAACTGTTCAATGGGGTTTCCCACTTTGTCTTAAATGATAAATGCATGGACTGGTCCGAATCAGCCCTGAAAGAAAATTACTTCTATGAAGATGTTGATGAAATCAATCAAATATTAGAAATCGTATCAGAGATGAGGATGGGTGAACGACCTGAATTGATGGAGCTGATCGGTGAATGGGACGAGGCCGAATACGTCCATGACAGCCTGGAGCTTTTGTTGGAAGGGAAGGCCCCCATATCATTCGACTCCTTCAGCAAGTTCAGGCTGAAGAAGCTTCAGGAGAGACTGCTCCTCATGCTGGATCTTGCTATTGATGAATATAAGATGGAGCAGGAATATCAAATGTTTGTCCATATGCTGCGGGAGTATCTGGCATCGAGGGAGCAGAAAATGCGCACGATCCATCTGTACTCCACGGGTTACGGCTATCGTTTCTTTGATGAAGACATGAAAGAGGTGACACGGCAGGAATTGACGAAGGCGATTGATAAACGCCTTCTGACGAATCACCCGTTATACGTTGATTCGTACACCATAGCTCCGTTATTATCCCTTGCACCGGAGAAGATACTCGTGTACGGGAATGGGGACCATCAATTGATCAGGACGCTTCAGAATATTTTTGAAGAACGGATCGATCTCTTGCCGTCGAGTTACTTCCCTGATACACTGCTCTATCCTTCCTGGGATATCGCGAATGAATAGGCTTCTTATTTTATAGAATGCTCTTGCTTTTCAAAACATAACCGATTATAATACCTACATAATAAGTCAATAAATAAAGGTTATGATGAGGACAACAATATTCCTATTCCATTCACAGAGAGGGAAGTCACCTGGCTGCAAGCTTCCTAATTCGGTAGTGATATTTACCACCTCGGAACTTCAATTATGAACTGAATCTTGACGGATTCACAGTAATGATTGACGGCTAAATGTCGTTATTCGTTTTCAATGAAGTCATTGTCTGTATTTTGCACACAATGAGAAGTTGGGTGGAACCACGAGTTTACTTATTAACCTCGTCCCTTCAAACGTGAAGGGTCGGGGTTTTTTATGTTTTATAGAGATTACTTAAGGAGTGAAATCACATGTCAGAAGTAGTGAAAATGCAGTTCCCTGATGGAAATGTCAAGGAGTTTCCTAAAGGGACGACAACAGAAGAGATTGCTGCGTCCATCAGTCCCGGACTGAAGAAGAAGGCGCTCGCTGGTAAAATAAATAATGTATTAATTGATTTACGTACAGGGATTCAAGAGGATGGGGCGATTGAAATCGTTACACCTCCAGGAGAAGATGCACTGGAAATTCTTCGTCACAGTACAGCCCATTTAATGGCACAGGCGATTAAACGACTATATCCTGAAACCAAACTTGGAATCGGACCTGTCATCGAAGGCGGATTCTATTATGATATTGATTCCGAGCACACGTTCACTCCCGAAGATCTCCCACTGATCGAGAAAGAAATGAAGAAGATCACTGGAGAAAACCTGGAAGTGGTCCGTAAAGAAGTAAGCCGCGACGAAGCACAGAAAATGTATGAAGAAATCGGTGACGAGTATAAGCTTGAATTACTTGAGGCGATTCCTGAAGGAGAACAAGTCTCGATTTACGAGCAAGGAGAATTCCTCGATTTATGTCGTGGAATCCACATTCCGTCCACGAATAAAATTAAAGAGTTCAAGCTGTTAAGCATCGCTGGGGCTTACTGGCGCGGAAACAGTGATAATAAAATGCTTCAACGCATTTACGGTACAGCCTTCTTCAAGAAAGAAGACCTGGAAGAGCATCTGCGTCTTTTGGAAGAAGCGAAAGAGCGTGATCACCGTAAAATCGGTAAAGAATTAAACCTATTCATGAACTCGCAAAAAGTAGGACAAGGCCTGCCGATGTGGCTGCCTAAAGGTGCCACGATCCGTCGTATCATCGAGCGTTATATCGTTGATAAAGAAGAGCGTTTAGGCTATGACCACGTATACACACCTGTCATGGGAAGCGTTGAGCTGTACAAAACAAGCGGTCACTGGGATCATTACCAGGAGAATATGTTCCCTGTCATGGAGATGGATAATGAAGATCTTGTCCTTCGCCCGATGAACTGCCCTCATCATATGATGATTTATAAAAACGGCATTCACAGCTATCGTGAGCTTCCGATCCGGATCGCCGAGCTTGGTCTGATGCACCGTTATGAATTGTCAGGAGCACTATCAGGACTTCAACGTGTTCGTGGGATGACTCTGAATGATGCACATATCTTCGTCCGTCCTGATCAAATCAAGGAAGAATTCAAGCGTGTGGTCCGCCTGGTTCAAGAAGTGTACAAAGACTTTGATCTGAATGACTATTCCTTCCGGCTGTCTTATCGTGACCCTGAAGATACGGAGAAGTACTTTGATGATGATGAGATGTGGAACCGTGCACAAGGAATGATCAAGGAAGCCATGGATGAACTGGACGTTGAGTACTTTGAAGCAGAAGGGGAAGCGGCATTCTACGGCCCTAAACTGGATGTTCAAGTGAAAACGGCCCTTGGTAAGGAAGAAACGTTATCCACTGTTCAGCTGGACTTCTTACTTCCAGAGCGCTTTGACTTAACATATGTAGGGGAAGACGGGAAGCAGCATCGCCCGGTTGTCATCCACCGTGGTGTCGTATCTACAATGGAACGCTTCGTGGCATTCCTGATCGAAGAATACAAAGGAGCATTCCCGACTTGGCTTGCTCCAACGCAGGTTCAGGTGATCCCGGTTTCTCCGGATGTCCACTTCGACTATGCGAAAGAAGTGAAAGAAAAGCTTCAGTCTGAAGGGCTGCGCGTTGATATCGATGACCGTAATGAAAAGATCGGTTACAAGATCCGTGAAGCACAGATGAGTAAAGTACCTTACATGCTTGTGGTGGGGGATAATGAAATCAAGGAAACGGCTGTCAACGTCCGTAAATACGGAGAGCAGAAATCAGAAACGATTTCCCTTGACGAGTTCATCGGCCACATCACAAAAGAAGCCAAACGATAAGAAGAGAAAGAGGGACGGACCTTGCACCAAGGTCCGTCCCTCCCATATAAATTTCAAAAAACTATTGCACTCTCCTTAGATGTCTGATATTATGAAATACGTTGTGATATTAAATGATTATTTGACAGCGGTATTGTCATGTGATATATTATCTAAGGTGAATTGAATACAGTTTGGTACAAGAAGAAGCTACCCGCTTCTCACCTGAATAACGCGTTCAGCTGTTTACAGGTATGTGATTGACTATTAAAGCCATTATATATGCTTAATAATCAGGTGCGGGTGTTTCGACACTCGCATCTTTTTTGTATGCTTCAAGCATGCAGAGGAGGTCCGAGTGCGTCGGCCAAAGCCGTGTATTCTTTTAATAAACCTTGGAGGTGGCTAATTATTAGCAAAGACATGATTTTAAACGAAACGATTCGTGCCCGTGAAGTACGTCTTATCGATCAAAACGGTGAGCAACTTGGGATTAAAACCAAGAATGAAGCTCTTGAAATCGCTGAACGTGTAAATCTTGATCTTGTTCTGGTTGCTCCAAATGCAAAACCACCCGTTGCTCGTATCATGGACTACGGTAAGTTTAAGTTTGAACAACAGAAGAAAGACAAAGAAGCACGTAAGAATCAGAAGATCATCAATCTTAAAGAGGTTCGTTTAAGCCCGACGATTGATGAGCATGATTTCAACACTAAGCTTCGTAACGCTCGTAAGTTCCTTGAAAAAGGAGACAAAGTTAAAGCGTCAATCCGATTTAAAGGTCGTGCGATTACGCACAAAGAAATTGGTCAACGCGTTCTGGATCGCTTCAGTGATGAGTGTAAAGATGTAGCAACCGTTGAATCAAAACCGAAAATGGATGGTCGCAGTATGTTCTTGGTGCTTGCACCAGTTAACGAAAAATAAAGGACCCGAGGAGGAAAAGCACATGCCAAAAATGAAAACTCACCGCGGCTCAGCTAAGCGTTTCAAGAAAACAGGTTCTGGTAAACTTAAACGTTCACACGCTTACACAAGCCACTTATTCGCAAACAAATCTACTAAAGCAAAGCGTAAGTTACGTAAAGCGGCTGTTGTCTCTAAAGGAGATTTCAAACGCATTCGTCATATGCTTGACAACCTAAAATAAGAAGTAATAGAAACAGGAGGGAATTATTATGCCACGCGTAAAAGGCGGAACAGTAACACGCAGACGTCGTAAAAAAGTTCTTAAATTAGCCAAAGGTTATTTCGGTTCAAAACATACTTTATATAAAGTAGCAAATCAACAAGTCATGAAATCATACATGTATGCTTATCGTGATCGTCGCCAAAAGAAACGTGATTTCCGTAAATTATGGATCACACGTATCAATGCGGCTGCTCGTATGAACGGTCTTTCTTACAGCCGTTTAATGCACGGATTAAAGCTTGCTGGTATCGAAGTTAACCGTAAAATGCTTGCTGAGCTTGCGATTGCTGACGAAAAAGCATTCAACCAATTAGCAGATGCTGCTAAAGCTCAACTAAACAAATAATAACCTGCTAAGCTAGCAGACAAAAAGGACTGGCCTCTGGCCGGTCCTTTCTTATATAAATCTCATTGGAAAGCAGGTAGGAATCATGGGTACGTTAACAGGTATCTTATATCTCTATGCCATTGTCATCAATATCATCGGCTTTATCATCATGGGCAAGGATAAAAGGAAGGCCAAGCGAAATGAATATCGCATCAGGGAGAGTACTTTGTGGCAGGTGGCGATCCTCGGGGGCAGCATAGGCGCCTATATGGGGATGAAGGTATACAGGCATAAAACGAAACATAAAGTATTCGCTTTCGGTTTTCCGCTTCTTGTCATGCTTCATAGCCTGCTTTTTATCTGGCTGAATACTAAGTTGTAGAAATTGAAGTTTTCATTCTTTAACCCGTCTCCTCTACATACTATATAGAGAGTGGCTATAACAGCTTAGAAAAGCAGAGGAGGTCACCTTAGCCATGGACGAACGGTTAGTTGCTGCATTCGCCCTCATGGAAGCTAGTGGGTATTTGGCTCCTGTTCTGTTTATCTTGTTTCATATCCTAAGGCAATTTTTGTTCATCCCGGTAGCCCTTGTATGTATGGCGGGAGGAGTGCTGTTCGGAAGTATATTCGGCACTCTGTATTCATTAATCGGATTAACGCTCTTATCTATTACTTTTTATTTTGTCATTAAGAGCTTTACATCTTTCTATGAAAAGCTCCTGAGACTGAAAGAAAAATGGTTTGGAAGGAATGCGACTCTCACAACCGGTCAAGTGGCTATTCTGCGGTTGATTCCTTTTGTCCATTATCAGCTGCTGAACCTTTGTTTGCTTGAACGCAAGAAAAAGCTTAAACCTTTCATCCGGGCCTCAGTTATTTCTAATATTCCCCTGGCGTTTTTTTACACGGTTTTCGGTCAATACATCAAACAATTTTCCCCTCCTATTCTTGTCATGATTTTGCTGGCACTCATCGTCCTCTTTTACCTGCTAAGAGAAAAAGTAAGAGTGATCGAATGGAGAGAGTTCTTTCCGGGTAAATAAAAAAACGGCTAAGCAGCCGTTTTTTTATTGCTTATTTTGTAGGAATTCATGAATCGGGCTTTTCCAATCCAGCTTTGCATTCGGGTATCTTTCTTTGATTTCATTCTGCAGGTATTGAAAATCTTCTTGAGTCAGTCCCTTTAAAGAAGAGATGTTTTTTGACCAAACAAAGATGGAGACCACCTCAAAGGATTTTTCAGTTGCTCCTAAATATTTTTCTCCTTCGAAAAGAACTCCTTTATAGGTTACGTGAAAATTCTTACGTACATTTTCCTGATCATCGAGAAAGTAAAAACGTTTCTGCTCCTGGGCAAGTTCCAGTTTTCGCTTTGGGTCTATAATGTATTTCACACTGCGGTATAAAAGATAAAGAATAAGGAAAAAAATCACTAACCGAATAAGCCAAAGCATTACCATTACCTCCCTAGGCATAAGTCTTCTCCTATTATTTACGATAAAAACAGAAAAAGGTTTCATTTTATTTAAAATTTCTTAGAAAATTTGTCATACTAAGAGAGAACATCAGAAAAATGAGCATCACGAGGGGAGAAAACGTCATGAATATTGAAACGTTATTGGACATGCAGGAGAAGCTGGATCAGCATATTGAAGAAGAACATGGTTTGCAAAACGCAGATTTAATTGAAAAGAAGATCCTTGCCCTCCTTGTTGAAGTGGGTGAACTGGCAAACGAAACGAGAAGCTTTAAGTTCTGGAGTAAGAAAACCTCTTCATCGAAGGAAGTGATCCTTGAAGAATTTGTGGATGGAATCCATTTTATTCTCTCACTGGGACTTGAAATCGGTATTCAGCAATTTGATTTAGGGGAAACCAATTACGCAAATGAAGATGTAACGAAACAATTCCTGGAAGTATTCAAGTCGGCCAATCACTTTGCTGAGGAGCGTTCGGTTGAGCATTTTCAACAATTGTTCAGGCATTATGTCTATTTGGGTGAGCTGTTAGGGTTTTCCCATAAAGAGGTGTTTGAGGCTTATGTAAAGAAGAATGAAGTGAATTATAATCGTCAAAAAGAAGGATATTAATCCGGTTCACGAGCGATAGTTTAAGAAGATTCAGGAAATTTTGATGAATCGGACAGATTTTAGTATAATGAGAGTGTATAAACATTTAGGGGGTCGAAACAGTGACAAAATTAGACGAAACATTGACTATGCTCAAGGATTTAACCGATGCAAAAGGTGTACCGGGTAATGAAAGAGAAGTACGAAACGTAATGAAGCGATACATAGAACCATTTGCAGATGAAATCACAACAGATAACCTGGGAAGCTTAATTGCTAAAAAAGTCGGCGATGAGAACGGACCTAAGATCATGGTGGCCGGGCATCTTGATGAAGTCGGCTTCATGATCACACAAATCGACAGCAAAGGATTCCTGCGTTTTCAAACAGTAGGAGGCTGGTGGTCACAGGTCATGCTTGCCCAACGAGTGACGATCGTGACGAATAAAGGAGAAGTAACGGGAGTGATCGGTTCCAAACCACCGCATATCCTGCCTCCGGAAGCACGTAAAAAGCCGGTTGATATTAAAGATATGTTTATTGATATCGGAGCTTCAAGCCGCGAAGAAGTACAGGAGTGGGGAGTGAAGCCGGGGGATATGGTTGTCCCTCATTTCGAATTCACGGTGATGAACAATGAGAAAATGCTTCTTGCGAAAGCATGGGATAACCGCATCGGATGCGCGATTGCCATTGATGTACTGAAAAACCTGAAAGGTCAAGAGCATCCAAACGTGGTGTATGGTGTAGGAACAGTGCAGGAAGAAGTTGGCCTGCGTGGAGCGAGAACGTCAGCAGCCAAGATCCAGCCTGACATTGCCTTTGGTGTAGATGTTGGAATTGCAGGGGATACACCTGGCGTTTCTGACAAGGAAGCCTCAAGTAAGATGGGTGAAGGCCCACAAATCATCCTGTATGATGCATCCATGATCTCTCACAAAGGGCTTCGTGACTTTGTAACAGAAACAGCGGATGAGCATAACATTCCGTATCAATTTGATGCCATTGCCGGTGGTGGAACGGATTCCGGTGCGATTCATTTAACTGCAAACGGAGTTCCTGCTTTATCCATCACCATTGCGACGCGCTATATCCATTCCCATGCTGCGATGTTGCATCGTGATGATTATGAGAATGCGGTTAAACTGATTACAGAAGTAATCAAGAAGTTAGATAAAGATACAGTGGCGAAGATTACATTTGATTGATTGCAATGAAGAGACCCTATTGGATTAGGGTCTCTTTTTCATGAGACAGTGGGGCTGTCATTATAAAGTCATTTGATCAGATAGGGTCATGTCGGCACCGATCGTTTTTTTAATAATGCGAATGGCACTTTCATTGTCCTCGTCTGTCTCTGAAGCCATGCAATCCTTCGGTATCGAGATAGCGTACTCTCTCATGTAGGCATCATTGGCGGTGTAGAGTACACAGATATCCCCTGCGATTCCGGTTAGTATCAGGTGTTTTACATCCAGCTGATGAAGCAGGATATCAAGTTGCGTCCCGAAAAAGCACGAATGCTTCGGTTTGATGATAAAATAGTCATCTGTATCAGGGTGAAGTCTTTCAATTACGGTTTCACCTTTTTTCTTTTTGCAATGCTCGATGATGTCATTCATATTGTCCTGCCAGAGGCCGTAGTTATCATTCACATAAATGACCGGAATGCCGGATTCCTTCGCCTTTCTCTTCATTTCGCGGATATTATCTACAATATTCAAGGTGTTTTCGTATAAATCCTCTCCACCTTGGAAATCAAAAGTGTTAATCATGTCGATGATCACTAATGCGCTTTTCTTTTGACTCATACACTCGTTCCCCCTTCCGTTACCTTATGTATTCTTCATTACCACTGGAGGAGATGCAGTAAAACCAAATCAGGGGGAATTTTAATATGGAAGGTGAAGACAAATAAACAAGGGCAACCCCTATTCAGGGTTACCCATGTCCTTACTGTGTTTGTTGCTGCTGCAATGATTCCTCTAATGTTTCAAGGACCATTTTTTGTTCCTGGGGATCTGCGTTTTGCCAGAAGACTTCAAGGAGTACACCGAGACCTGGAAGGGTTTTTTCTTCTCCTCCCTGGATTGCGTCAACGATGGTGTCTCTCAGTTCGTCCTGGTTGTTGCCAGATACGTTGTGTATGATCGCTTTTCGTAAGTTTAGATTCATCACACATTTCTCCTTTTTCGATAGTTGAGGAATTCATTGTTATCTTGTCTCAAATTGAATTTATTATGTAGGAAAGTTAAGGTATAATGAGACCCTGAATAGTAATCTAAAGGAGCGGATACGATTGAAGTATATTCAATCCTCAAAAAATCCTGTTGTGAAGCAGTGGAAAAAATTATTAACCAAAAAGGAACGGGATCTTACCCGTACATACATAGTTGAAGGCTTTCACCTGGTGGAAGAAGCATTAAAGCAAGAAGATACGATCCTTGAGCTTATAGTGGTGGAAGGAACGGATCTTCCGCAAAAATGGACCGTAGACTCCGTTTCCATGACGATGGTATCAGAAGAAGTCGGTAAAGCCTTGTCCGATACCGAGACGTCACAAGGAGTTTTCGCCGTTTGTAAGCAAAAAGAAGATGAACATGACATTGAAAAAGCGGCAACATTCATGCTCTTGGATGGCCTTCAGGATCCCGGGAATATCGGGACGATCATTCGCACGGCTGATGCAGCGGGTATTGATATGGTCGTATTAGGCAAAGGAACGGTTGACCCATATAACCCTAAGGTATTGCGCTCCGCACAAGGAGGTCACTTTCATATTCCGATCATCAGAGGGGATCTCAATGAAACCATTTCAAAATTGAAAGAACGGGAAATCCCAGTTTACGGGACAGCACTTGAAAATGGTGTTGAATATACAACGATCAACCCCCAATCTTCCTATGCTCTTATAGTAGGTAACGAAGGAAATGGTATATCGAAAGACCTCCTGACTGAAACCGATCAGAATCTATATATTCCCATCTATGGGAAAAGCGAGTCGTTAAATGTAGCGATCGCAGCAGGCGTTTTATTATACTATTTTAAAAATGGGCAGTGAATTTCTTGAAAAGGTTTGAAATCCGCCTGGAAATTCACTATAATAATGCACATATAACTTAAAAAACGTTGAAAGAGGAAAGTAGCACATGACCTTCTTTAAGGGAGAGAATGCCCTGGACTGAAAGCATTCTTAAGATAGCATGATGTGAAGATTTCACCTCTCGAGTTGGCATCGGGACCATTCAGTTGATGAATGTAAAGATGCTCCGGCAAAGCCGTTATCCGAATGAAGTGAGTATGTCCCTCGTGGATATGCTTATAAGGGTGGTACCGCGATATAAACCTCGTCCCTTTTTGGGATGGGGTTTTTTTATTTGTTTTTAAACCAATCCAGTACGATCATTCGGACGATATACATTAAAGGAGGAAGTATAAATGGAGGACAAATTACGATCCCTTCAACAAGAAGCAATCGAAAAAGTGAACGAAGCACAGGATTTAAAAGAACTGAATAATATCCGTGTAGCTTACCTGGGGAAAAAAGGACCTGTAACCGAAGCTTTAAAAGGAATGGGGAAACTTTCAGCGGAAGAGCGTCCTAAAATGGGGGCCCTTGCAAATGAAGTTCGTGGAGCCATTACAGAAACACTTGAAGCGAAGCAGGCCATTCTTGAAAAAGAAGCAGTTGAAAAGAAGCTTCAATCTGAAACGATCGATGTTACGTTACCGGGGCGCCCTGTGAAAAAAGGGAATCACCATCCGCTTACGATGATTGTGGAAGAAATTGAAGATTTATTTATCGGAATGGGCTATACCGTTGCTGAAGGGCCGGAAGTGGAAAAGGATTATTATAATTTTGAAGCACTGAACCTTCCCAAGGGACACCCGGCACGTGATATGCAGGATTCCTTCTATATTACGGAAGAAACCCTTCTGCGCACTCATACATCTCCGGTGCAGGCAAGAACGATGGAACTGGCCAAAGGCAAAGGACCAATTAAAATTATTTGTCCAGGGAAAGTGTATCGTCGTGATACAGATGACGCAACACACTCTCATCAATTCACTCAAATCGAGGGACTCGTCATTGATGAAGACATCCGCATGAGTGACCTGAAAGGAACGCTTAATGTGTTTGCGAAAAAGATGTTCGGCGAAGATCGTGAAATCCGCTTGCGCCCGAGCTTCTTCCCATTCACAGAGCCTTCAGTCGAGATGGATATTTCATGTAAGATCTGTGGTGGAAAAGGCTGTCGTGTATGTAAAGGAACGGGATGGATCGAAATTCTTGGAGCTGGGATGGTTCACCCGAACGTACTCGAAATGGCAGGATTCGATTCCAAGAAATACACAGGCTTCGCATTCGGAATGGGACCTGAACGTATTGCCATGCTGAAATACGGAATCGATGATATCCGTCATTTCTACACAAACGACACGCGCTTTGTCACTCAGTTCGGAACAGAAGAGTAAAAGAAAATTGGTAGGAGGTACTAACACATGTTTGTTTCATATAAATGGTTAGAAAATTATGTAGACTTGTCTGGTGTCACACCTGAAGAGTTGGCAGAGAAGATTACAAGAAGCGGTATTGAAGTTGAAGGTGTTGAACGAATCGGGGAAGAAATCAAAAATGTGGTCGTCGGTCATGTATTACAATGTGAGCCACATCCCGATGCGGATAAATTAAATAAATGCTTAGTGGATGTAGGAGAAGACGAACCTGTTCAAATCATTTGCGGAGCACCCAATGTTGCCAAGGGTCAAAAAGTGGCTGTCGCAAAGGTTGGAGCGGTCCTGCCGGGTAACTTCAAAATCAAGAAAGCCAAGCTTCGTGGTGAAGCATCTCACGGGATGATCTGTTCCCTTCAAGAGCTTGGAGTAGAAGGAAAGCTAGTACCGAAAGAACATGCAGAGGGAATTTATGTGTTCTCGGATGATGCTGAAGTAGGCAGAGATGCAGTTGAATTATTGAATCTTGATGATGCGATTCTGGAATTGGGCTTAACGCCCAATCGTTCTGATTGCTTAAGCATGCTGGGAGTGGCGTATGAAGTAGCCGCCATTTTGGATCGTGAAGTGAAGCTTCCTCAAACAGATTTAACTGCATGCAGCGAAAAAGCGTCAGATTATGTAACGGTAAAAGTGGAGGCGAAAGAAGATAATCCTCTATACGGTGCCAAAATCATCAAAGATGTGAAAATCGGTCCATCTCCATTATGGATGCAAAATGCGTTGATCTCAGCCGGGATCCGACCACATAATAACGTAGTCGATATTACGAACTATGTGTTATTGGAATATGGTCAGCCTCTTCATGCGTTTGATTACGACCGCCTTGGCTCCAAGGAGATCCTTGTCCGTCGTGCGACTGATGGGGAGACATTCGTAACACTTGATGATGCAGAAAGAACCTTATCAAGCAGCCAGCTTGTCATTACGAATGGTACTGAGCCGGTCGCTCTTGCAGGAGTGATGGGTGGAGCGGATTCTGAGGTTCAAAATGATACAACGACGGTCCTTCTTGAGGCAGCTTATTTCACTGGTGCGATTGTCAGGGGAGCCTCGAAAGATCACGGACTGCGCAGTGAAGCGAGCACACGATATGAAAAGGGTGTCGATCCTGATCGTGTCCTGAAAGCAGGGGAGAGAGCTGCCCAACTGATGGCTGAATATGCACAGGGGAAAGTGCTTGAAGGCACGGTTTTATTTAACGAACTTGAAGTTGAACCTGTGAAAGTAGAGATTACGTTAGAAAAAATCAATTCTTCACTGGGAACGTCCATCTCAGCTGATACAGTGGAAGATATTTTCCGCCGTCTTCAATTTGACGGAGAAGTCATTGGAGAAACGTTTGTTGTAACGGCTCCTACAAGAAGAGGGGATATTACGATCCCTGAAGATTTACTTGAAGAAGTGGCACGTCTTTTCGGTTATGACAACCTTCCGCTGACACTGCCTAAGGGAGAATCAACACCTGGCGGACTTTCAAATCATCAGTTGAAACGCCGTACGGTTCGCCGTTATTTAGAGGGAGCAGGACTCCTGCAGGGGATTACGTATTCTCTAACCAATGATAAGAAAGCAACACAATATGCACTGGACGTAAGAGAGCCTGTCCGCTTATTGATGCCTATGAGTGAAGAGCGAAGCAATCTCCGCTTAAGCATCATTCCACAGCTTCTTGAAGTGCTTACGTACAATAAAGCACGCCAAAATGATTCACTTGCCTTTTATGAAGTGGGATCCGTTTTCTTACAGGAACCAGGAGAAGAGCTGCCTAAAGAAGAGGAGCATATTGCAGGGGCGATGACGGGCCTTTGGCATCTGCATCCTTGGCAGGGAGAAAAGAAGCCTGCTGACTTCTACGTAGCGAAGGGTATCCTTGAAGGGCTGTTCGAAGAAATCGGCGTATCCGAAGTCATTTCTTACCGCCAGGCAACGGTAGAGGGCATGCACCCGGGAAGAACGGCTGAAATCCTATTGGACAATGAAGTCATCGGTTTTGTAGGAGCGATTCATCCGGAAGCGGAAAAAGAGTTGGACCTGAACGAAACCTATGTGTTCGAACTGAAGGCTTCACCAATCTTCCATTACGAAAAGCCGGCATTAAGCTACACGCCAATCCCGCGTCATCCATCGATCACAAGGGATATCGCCCTGGTCGTGGATACAGATGTGAAAGCCGGGGAGCTTGAGTCCCTCATTAAAGACGCAGGAGGCAAGCTTCTGAAAGAAGTTTCAGTCTTCGATCTTTATGAAGGGGAGCATATGGAAGTAGGCAAGAAATCCCTTGCGTTCTCGTTAAAATACTTCGACCCGGCTAAGACATTGACGGATGAAGAAGTGGTCAAAGTACATGATAAAGTACTGCAAACAGTGAAGGAAAAAGCTGGAGCAGAGTTGAGAGGGTAATACAGATCAAAGTGGAAGGTGTCAGACAATCGTCTGGCACCTTTTTGCTGTTTGGAGAGGTTTTTGCCTGTTGAAAAATGAACGGATTTTAACAGGAGAATATTGGGGTGAATTCAGCAGGAGGATATCGGGGGGATTTTAACAGGAGAATATTGCAGTAAATTCAACAGGTAAATATCATTCATAATTCAATGGCTGAATCCAAGATAACACAACCATCCAAACAGAAATCCCCACCGGAATAACCGATGGGGATTTTACTTATTTCCCGGCTAACTTCATCGCCTTCTCACTATTCGCGAAATGCCATTTCGTCATGGACTTTAATTCTTCAATCCCTTTACGTTTAATGATTTTCGCTGCGGCAACGTCTACATGTTTTCCGGCGCCTTTGGGTATTTCGACACCAGCTTTCTCACTCAATTTGTCCATTTCCTTTAAGAAGGCGTAACGTGCGATGATCGAGGCAGCGGCTACAGCAAGATGGATGCTTTCACCTTTTGTGCTGAAATACACGCGGTCCCGTTGGATTTTCTTTTGTGCAGAAATATGCTTGTAGTATGTATTCTTTTCAACAAACTGATCGATCAATATGCCCTCGGGTAGTTCCGGGTCCATTTTTTCCAACAGATTCAGGATCGCCTGATTGTGCAGGAGAGCCTTCATTTTCCCCTGGGTCATCCCTTTTGCCTGCATCGCATTGTATTTAGGATTATGCAGGATGAGTAATGAATACGGAATGGCGGCAATTAAATCCCGGGCAATTTTGATGATTTGAGGGTCGGATAAATTTTTAGAATCCTTTACTCCGAGTTCCTTCATAAGTGGAAGATGCTCCCTCTTCACGTACGCACTTACCACAGTGATCGGTCCGAAAAAGTCGCCTGTGCCCACTTCATCCGATCCGATGACAGACCAGTCGGCGAAGTTCTCAGGCAGTGTCGTCGTCCCTTTGGAAGGTGATTTTACCTTTGGAGGTTCAATTTTGCCCCACTGACTTGATTCTCCTTCTCCGTTAGACCCCTGAAACAATACTTTCCCCGATTTATAGGCAGTGATCGTACAGCCGGATGGCTTTGCTACAAAAACGGCACCCGGAGGCAGTTTCTCCGTTAATACGTTTTGGTAGTGGCCTTTCATTTTCTCAATGGTTTCTTTGTTTGCTTGAATGACGGTATTAGCCAAGTTTCTCTCTCCTTATGACAAAATTCATGTTTATAATAAAAAATGTGAGCTAATATGACAAATTCCTTCCAAAATCAAAAGATTTCGTGGTATGATAATGTTTAGGATTCTTATGAATGGGGGGCTTTCAGGTTGTCTGAACAACAAAAAAATCGCACCACTGTAGACATATATGGTCAACCATATACGATTGTTGGGACTGAATCAACTAGTCAAATCCGATTTGTTTGTTCTAAAGTGGATGACAAAATGAGAGAAATAAACTCCATGAATCCATCTCTCGACACAAGCAGGCTCGCCGTTCTGACAGCGGTGAATGCCGTAAATGATTATCTCAAACTACAAGAAAAGTTTGAAGAGCTGGAACGAGAAATCAAACGTTTAAAGGATTGAAAAAAAGATGCTGGATTTAGCTTTGTTGATCATCCTGGTGATAGGATTTTTAATAGGTTTAAAACGTGGATTCATTTTGCAACTGGTCCACATATTTGGATTTATCGTTTCTTTTATTGTAGCATACATATATTATGATCAGCTTGCACCGAAGTTAACATTATGGATTCCTTATCCTGTATTGGACGAGCAGTCCACATTGAATATGATTTTTGAATCGACCAATTTAGATCAGGCTTATTATCGTGTAATCGCATTTGCCATGATTTTCTTCGCAGTCCGGATCATCCTGCAAATCATTGGATCGATGCTCGATTTTGTTGCACATCTTCCTCTATTAAAGCAGTTGAATGTTCTTGGCGGAGGGATATTAGGTTTTATCGAAGCATACTTAATGATCTTCATTCTATTATTTATCGCCGTATTATTGCCGATCGAGTCGGTTCAAACATTCATTAATAACTCATTTATTGCGCAAGCGATGGTTAAACATACTCCTGTTTTCTCTGATATGGTGAAATCTTGGTGGATTGAATATGTAGCCTAAAAGAAGGGGCTGACTATAAGTATGCAATTCAAATTCGTTAGGGATGCCTTAGCGAATTTGTTCATCTTATAAGTCAGTCTTTTTTCTTTTTATAGCAATTTTGCTACTATATAGATGGAGTTATTTTGCTTTTGCAAGGGACTTGGAATCTTAAAGGATCCTGATCGTTAATTCTAAGATAGTGGGTGAATCTCTTGAACAAAAAAGATATTATAAAATTATTAGAAAACATTGCGATATATATGGAATTGAAAGGCGAAAACTCTTTTAAAATATCCGCCTATCGAAAAGCGGCAGCAGCACTTGAGAATGATGACCGAAGCTTACAGGAAATCAGTGACTTCACGAAGCTGAGCGGGATCGGCAAAGGTACGGCGGGAGTCATCGAGGAATACATAAACGAAGGAACATCTTCTGTCCTTGAAGAGTTAAAGGAAGAGGTTCCTAAGGGATTGATCCCCCTCCTTCAATTACCTGGATTAGGTGGAAAGAAAATCGCGAAGCTTTATAGTGAACTTGGGGTGGAAGGTATTGAAGACCTGGAGCAGGCGTGTAAGGAAAATAAAGTACAAGGTTTAGCAGGCTTCGGTAAGAAGACGGAAGAGAAGATCCTCGCATCCATCGAACAGGTTGGCAAGAGACCCGACCGTCTGCCGATCGCATTTATGAATGGGATCGCTGAGGAAATGGAAGGTTTTCTTTTAGGCATGGACAGCATCCAAACCTTTTCAAGGGCGGGAAGCTTAAGGAGAATGAGAGAAACCATCAAGGACCTCGATTTCATCCTCGCAACAGAGAATCCTCAAGAAGTGAAGGAAGGTCTGTTGAAACTGCCTAATATCGTGGAAACCATCGCTGCAGGAGATACGAAAGTATCACTGACTCTTTCGTATGATTGGGATGTCAGCATTGATTTTCGAATCGTGAAGCCTGAAGAGTTTGCTACTGCGCTTCATCATTTTACCGGATCAAAGGATCATAATGTCCGCATGCGAAAGCTTGCCAAAGAACGCGGCGAAAAGATTAGTGAATATGGCGTCGAGAATAATGAAACCGGTGAGATACAGACATTTAAATCCGAAGAAGAATTTTATCACCATTTTGATCTGCCCCTGATCCCGCCAGAGCTGAGGGAAGATGGGAAAGAAGTGGAAGAGTTCCATAAGGATTATTCCCTTATCACATTAGAAGATATAAAAGGGGATCTTCATATGCACACCACCTGGTCGGATGGTGCATTTTCGATTGAAGAAATGGTAGAGGCTTGCCGTGCCAAAGGATATCAATATATGGCCATCACAGATCACTCCCAGTACTTACGTGTGGCAAACGGGCTGACTACAGAACGATTACTCAAGCAAATCGATGAAATTAAAGAGATCAATAAGAAGTATGACGATATAGAAGTCCTGTCAGGAATCGAGATGGATATTCTTCCTGACGGTACATTGGACTATGAGGATGACATTCTTGAAAAAGTCGATCTTGTGATTGCCTCGATTCATTCGAGTTTTTCTCAATCACAAGAAAAGATCATGGAAAGGCTGACAACGGCCCTGAAGAGCGCCCACGTGGATATCATTGCTCATCCAACAGGGAGGATCATTGGTCGAAGAGAAGGCTATGACGTAGATATGGATCTTCTTATCCAGCTGGCGAAAGAAACCGATACGGCGTTGGAGCTTAATGCAAATCCGAATCGGCTCGATCTGTCTGCAGAAAATATCCGTAAAGCCCAGGAACAGAATGTAAAGCTCGTCATCAACACAGATGCACACAGTATCGATCACCTGGAATTCATGAAAGTCGGAATCGGAACAGCTCGAAAAGGCTGGATCAGGAAAGATACTGTAATCAATACTTGGGATAAAAAAGAGTTAATCAAATTTATTAAGCGAAACTGATAAAAGGTGGAATACATTCCGTGAATTCTAAAGTATTAAAAACGTTAGAGTTTGATAAAATCAAAGAATTATTAAAGCAATATGCTGCATCGGCTCTTGGTCATGCAAAGGTATCTTCTCTCATGCCATCCGTTGAGTATGAAGAAATTACAGCTCTTCACGAAGAAACAGATGAAGCCATGACCATCCTCAGGTTGAAGGGGCATGCCCCATTAGGCGGGATTTTCGATATACGTCCTCACGTCAAGCGTGCTCAAATAGGCGGGATGCTTTCCCCTTCTGAATTCGTTCAGGTGGCGAGTACAATCCGGGCAAGCAGGAAGCTGACGCTTTTTGTAGAGGAATTATTGGAGGAAGAAGTGGACGTACCCCTGCTGCAGGAGAAAATGGGTACGGTCATTCCCCTTCCTCATTTAGAGCAGGATATTAGGAAGGTCGTCGACGATAACGGAGAAATCCTTGATACAGCCAGTGAAGCACTCCGCTCGATCCGTACGCAGCTCCGGGCCAATGAAGGACAGATCCGGGAGAAACTTGAACGAATGATCCGCTCTTCCAATGCTCAAAAAATGTTATCAGATGCAATCATTACCATTCGGAACGATCGATATGTGATTCCGGTTAAACAGGAGTACAGGGGTCAATATGGCGGGATCATCCATGATCAATCATCATCGGGGCAAACGTTATTTATTGAACCGGAAGCCATCGTTCAACTGAATAATCAACTTCGTGAGCTTCGATTAAAAGAGCAAGCTGAAATTGAAAAGATTCTCCAGGAGCTGTCTGAAAGTGTACAAGAATCAGGAGAAGAACTGCTCTTGATTGTCAGCGTCCTGTCGGATATTGACTTCATGTTCACAAAAGCAAAATTCGGACGATCTATTAAAGGGTCTAAACCGACGATCAATAATGAACGTCGGGTGAGGCTCAACAAAGCCCGACATCCTCTTTTGCCGATGGATGAGGCGGTGGCGAATGATATCGAGTTGGGAACTGACTTTTCTTCCATTGTCATCACCGGGCCGAATACCGGGGGGAAAACCGTTACCCTGAAAACATTGGGATTAACGAGTTTAATGGCCCAGGCCGGTCTCCCGATCCCGGCTCTCGATGGATCAGAAGTCGGCGTCTTCCGCACCGTGTATGCTGATATCGGCGACGAGCAATCGATTGAACAAAGCTTAAGTACCTTCTCTTCTCATATGGTCAATATCGTGGACATCCTTAAAAAGGCAGATCATGAGAGTTTAGTGCTGTTTGATGAACTGGGTGCCGGTACAGATCCTCAAGAAGGTGCGGCCCTTGCCATTTCCATTTTGGATGATGTACATGGAACGGGTGCAAGAGTCGTGGCGACCACTCACTATCCTGAATTGAAAGCATATGGGTACAATCGTGAAGGAGTCGTGAATGCCAGTGTGGAATTTAATGTAGAAACATTAAGTCCTACCTATAAGCTTTTGCTCGGGGTCCCGGGAAGAAGTAATGCATTTGAGATTTCGAAGCGTTTAGGGCTTTCAGATTCAGTCATTCAGAGAGCAAAGTCCCATATCGGAACGGATAGTAAAGAAGTGGAGAATATGATTGCCTCCCTCGAAGACAGCAGACGCCAGGGGGAACGGGAGCTTGAGGAAGCCCATGAACTATTAAGGCAAGCTGAGAAAATGCATAAAGATATGCAGAAGCAAATGATGGAGTATTATGAGAAAAAGGATACACTTTACGAAAAAGCTCAACAAAAAGCCACTGAAGTCGTAGAAAAGGCGAAGGCAGAAGCTGAACAAGTGATTAAAGATTTACGAAAAATGCAGCATGAAAAATCAGCTGGAATCAAAGAACATGAACTGATCCATGCGAAGAAACAATTGGAAGAGGCTACACCGAAATTGAAAACGTCCGGTCAAAAGAAAAAAGTCAATCAGGCGAAGCATGAGTTAAAAGCCGGGGACGAAGTCAAAGTTATAAGCTTTGATCAAAAAGGCCACTTGATTGAACGATTGTCTGCGAAAGAATGGCAGGTACAGATGGGCATCATGAAAATGAAGGTGAAGGAATCAGATCTTGAATTCATTCAATCACAACAGAAGGTAGAGACGAAGCCACTTGCCACAGTGAAAGGGAAAGATTTTCACGTCAGCCTTGAGCTGGATCTGCGTGGTGAGCGTTTCGAAAATGCGTTATCCAGAGTGGAGAAATACATCGATGATGCTCTGCTTGCTGGTTATCCCCGGGTTTCCATCATTCATGGGAAAGGTACGGGAGCTTTAAGGCAAGGAGTGCAGGAATACTTGAACAATCACCGATCGGTCAAAAACATTCGTTTCGGGGATGCAGGTGAAGGTGGAACCGGTGTCACAGTCGTTCAATTTAAATAAGAGCCTTTGAGACTGCTCCAATAAATAGAGTGGTTTAAATAAAGCGGTAAAGGGAGCTTTACAATGAAGAACTTTTGGGAAAATGAATTTGTTCAAACGGCTGGGAATTATAGCGTGGTCATACTGTGTCTGGTTCTGTTCTTGGCTATCTTCGAACTGGTCACCAAGTACAAGAATTGGGAAGAAATAAATAAAGGCAACTTGGCCGTGGCGATGGCAACCGGAGGGAAGATATTCGGGATAGCGAATATCTTCCGCCATTCCATCAGCCATAACGATACCATCCTGACAACCATCGGGTGGGGTGTGTTTGGCTTTTTTCTACTACTGATCGGCTATTTCATTTATGAATTTCTCACACCCAAATTTAAAATTGATGAAGAAATCGCTAATGACAACCGGGCAGTCGGCTTCATTTCATTGGTCATTTCAGTTGGTTTATCCTATGTCATAGGAGCCGGAATATCGTAAGGAGAGGGAATATGGAAACATTGGCAAAGGTTATGCTCACGCTATGTGGGGGCTTTTTACTCGTAGGGATCATTTATATGTTGTTTTTTACGTAAATGATTGAACTTATATCGAGGTTAATATCATAAAGAGCTTGGATATTGAAACAATGCTAAAATAATAATAATGTACGAGCAGACTGTCATATGGTTGAATAGGCAGTCTTTTTTCTTTGATAAAATCATCTGTAAGGAAGGTCAAGCCTAAGAAATAGGAAAAAAGTATCGAGTGGATTGAATTGAAATTGTAACTGAAGTCCCCTTATATTATAATAGTGAATAGAAGAAATTTTCTAAATATTCAAAGGGAGGGATTACAATGAACAAACCATGGTTTGCTGAATATCCAGCAGAGATTCCCACGGAGCTCGATCTGACTGAAAAGCCGCTACAGTCCTATTTAACTGAGGCAGCTACCCTTTATAGCAGTAAAGTAGCCATTCAATTTATGGGCAAGGAGTTGACCTACACAGAATTACATGAATCCGCACTCAAGTTCGCTCATTACCTGAAGACGCTTGGGATTAAGAAAGACGATCGGGTGGCGATCATGCTGCCGAATACTCCACAATCCGTCATCGCGTACTATGGCATTCTCTATGCAGGTGGAATTGTCGTACAAACCAATCCACTATATATGGAGAGGGAAATCGAATACCAAATGAAGGACTCGGGTGCCAAGGTGATCCTGACATTGGATATTTTATATCCAAGAGTGTCGAAAGTGATGAAGAATACTGAACTTG
This sequence comes from Rossellomorea aquimaris, assembly GCF_003315075.1. Lineage (GTDB taxonomy): Bacteria > Bacillota > Bacilli > Bacillales > Bacillaceae_B > Rossellomorea > Rossellomorea aquimaris_C. Next base: position 141,679 of record NZ_QNRJ01000006.1, on the reverse strand, counting down.
AGCACATTATTGTAACCGCTATCAAAGACTACCTTCCATTTCCCAAGAATCTCATCTACCCATTCATCCAGAAGAAACAATACGGCATTGTTGTGAAAGTGGACCATTCAGGACAGAATCACTTATTTACCGAGATCATGAAAACAGCCAAACCAGAAAGTGCCGATCAGGCATTCGATTTTGAAAACGATGTTGCCCTTCTTCAATACACAGGCGGGACGACAGGTTTCCCGAAAGGGGTTATGCTTACTCATAAGAACCTTGTCGCCAATGCTTCCATGTGTGACGCATGGCTTTATAAATGTAAAAAAGGAGAAGAGCGTGTCCTTGGAATCCTTCCATTCTTTCATGTGTACGGTATGACAGCCGTTATGATATTATCCGTCATGCAGGGATATAAAATGATCTTACTCCCTAAATTTGATCCGGAAACAACCTTGAAAACCATTCAAAAGCAGAAACCGACCCTATTTCCTGGTGCACCTACCATCTATATCGGCCTGCTGAATCATCCGGAACTGAAGAATTATGACTTATCCTCCATCGATTCATGCCTAAGTGGAAGCGCCCCATTGCCTGTTGAAGTGCAGCAGCAATTTGAAGTCGTCACCGGCGGGAAACTGGTTGAAGGATATGGATTGACAGAATCTTCACCTGTCACACATTCCAATTTCCTTTGGGATAAAGAGAGGATCAAGGGAAGCGTAGGGGTTCCTTGGCCAAGTACGGATGCAGCCATCTTCTCACTGGAAACAGGAGAACCGCTTCCGCCGAATGAAATGGGTGAAATCGTCGTGAAAGGTCCTCAAGTGATGAAGGGTTACTGGAATCGTCCTGAGGAAACCGAACAAACGTTAAGGGATGGCTGGCTATTGACCGGGGATTTGGGGTATATGGATGAGAGAGGTTACTTCTATGTTGTGGATCGCAAAAAGGATATGATCATTGCGGGAGGCTTTAATATTTACCCTCGTGAAATCGAAGAGGTCCTCTATGAACACCCTGCGATTCAAGAGGTTGTAGCTGCAGGCGTTCCGGATGAGTACCGAGGAGAAACCGTAAAGGCGTATGTGGTCCTGAAAGAAGGAGAAGTCCTGACAGAGGAAGAACTCAATGAATTTGCCCGTAAATACCTGGCTGCCTACAAGGTGCCCCGGATTTATGAGTTTAGAAAAGAGCTTCCTAAAACGGCAGTAGGAAAAATATTACGCAGAGCACTTGTAGAAGAAGAGCGCCAAAAGACAGAAGAAGAACAGAAAACAAGTTAAATGAATACCATTGGGCTTTTTCTTTTTGCTGTGAAATTGGACAAGGCATCTTTTCTTGACAAGTAAAGAGAAACCTTTTATTATAAAAATATGAATGAACAGTCATTCATATTTTCTTAAGGCAGGTCAATAACTCATGAAACGAAATAAACCTAAATACAAGCAAATTATCGATGCTGCTGTTATCGTTATAGCAGAAAATGGTTACCATCAGGCACAAGTATCCAAGATTGCGAAGCAGGCCGGGGTCGCTGATGGAACGATTTATCTCTATTTTAAAAATAAAGAAGATATCCTGATTTCGTTGTTCAAAGAAAAAATGGTACTCTTTGTCGAAAAAATTGAGGAAGTTATAGCAGGAAAACAGACAGTTTCAGAGAAATTATTAGTGATGATTGAAAATCATTGTAAAATTCTGTCGGATGATCACCATCTGGCGATTGTGACCCAACTGGAGCTCAGGCAATCCAATAAGGATATCCGCTTGAAAATCAACGATGTATTAAAAGGATATCTGCAATTAGTCGATAAAATTCTGATTAGCGGAATAGAATCCGGAGAATTTTCAAGTGATCTGGATGTCCGGCTGGCTCGTCAAATGATCTTCGGTACTCTGGATGAAATGGTGACAACGTGGGTGATGAACGAACAGAAATATGACTTAGTAGCTCAAGTCCCTGCTATTCACAAACTATTACTTCATGGGTGTGGCGGCAGGAACTAAATTAGTTTAGGGGGATGAGAGATGGAAAGTTTATCATGGTCATTAGAGGGAAAGGTAGCAACGGTTCTAATCCAAAGACCTCCTGCTAATGCTTTAGCCAGTGGACTTATTAAAGAAATCGATTCAGTTCTGGATGAGCTGGAAGAAAACGCTGAAGTACGTGTGATCTTACTGAAGGGTGAGGGGCGTTTCTTCTCGGCAGGAGCTGACATTAAAGAATTCACAACGATTGAAACGGGTGAAGAATTCTCTCAATTGGCGAAAAAAGGCCAGGACGTCTTTGAGCGGATGGAGAACTTTTCAAAGCCGATCATTGCAGCCATCCATGGCGCAGCGCTAGGAGGAGGTTTGGAGCTTGCAATGGGATGTCACATCCGATTGGTCAGCGAGAATGCAAAGCTCGGTCTGCCGGAGCTTCAGTTAGGCCTTGTACCTGGATTTGCCGGCTCCCAGCGCTTGCCGAAATTGGTAGGCAGGGCAAAAGCGGCAGAAATGCTATTAACGAGTGAGCCTATCAGCGGAACAGAAGCGGTACAGTGGGGACTTGCCAATAAAGCATATCCTGAGGACCAGCTTTTCGATAAAGCAAAGGAAATGGCCGATAAGATAGCGAAGAAGAGCCCAGGGGCGATGAAAGCAGCCATTGAGCTGTTAAGTTATACAAAAGATGATCGTTTCTATGAAGGTGTAATGAGAGAATCGGATCTTTTCGGTGAAATTTTTGTATCGGCGGATGCCAAAGAGGGTATTTCAGCGTTTGTTGAAAAGAGAGAACCGCACTTTAAAGGCTAGAATACATTCTTGTAATATAGTAAACTCTTATTGAGGGGCAGTATTGAATGGACGTTTCCGTTCAAGCTGCCCATTCAAAGGGGTTAAATTGTCAAAATCTTTTTAAGGGAAAGAATGTTTACATTATTAGGAGGGACTTACGCATGAACATCTATGTACTTTTGAAAAGAACGTTTGATACTGAGGAGAAAATTTCGATCCAAAACGGTCAAATTTCTGAAGATGGAGCTGAATTTATCATAAATCCTTACGATGAATATGCAGTGGAAGAAGCTATTCAAGTTCGCGATGCACATGGTGGAGAAGTGACGGTTGTGACAGTTGGCGGAGAAGAAAGTGAAAAGCAACTGAGAACAGCACTGGCAATGGGTGCAGATAAAGCAGTCCTGATCAACACAGAGGATGACCTTGATCATGGTGATCAATTCACTACAGCCAAAATTCTTGCCCACTATTTAAAAGAACAGGAAGTAGATTTAATCCTGGCAGGTAATGTTGCGATCGATGGTGGATCTGGACAAGTTGGACCACGTGTGGCAGAACAGCTTGACATCCCTTATGTAACAACGATAACGAAATTAGAAATTGATGGCGAAACGGTAACAGTCACACGTGACGTAGAAGGGGATTCAGAAGTGATTGAAACATCCCTACCTTTACTTGTTACGGCACAGCAAGGATTGAACGAACCACGATATCCATCACTTCCAGGAATCATGAAAGCGAAGAAAAAGCCTTTAGATGAAGTGGAATTGGATGATATCGATTTAGACGAAGATGAAGTAGAAGCGAAGACAAAAACGATTGAAATCTACCTTCCACCGAAGAAGGAAGCAGGTAAAGTGTTAGAAGGCGAATTGGATGCTCAAGTATCAGAGCTTGTTTCACTTCTTCGCAATGAAGCGAAAGTTATATAAGGCTGACTCATAGTAATAACTAACATTCAGGGGGTATTTAACATGGCGAGAAAAGTATTAGTACTTGGAGAAGTTCGGGACGGATCATTACGTAATGTTTCCTTTGAAGCGATTGCGGCAGGTAAAACAGTATCTGAAGGCGGAGAAGTAATAGCCGTTCTAATCGGCAAAAGTGTAAGCGCTTTAGGTGAGGAAATGATTCAATATGGTGCGGACAAAGTAGTGGTTGTGGAAGATGATAAACTGGAGCAGTATACGCCGGATGGCTATTCTCAAGCCGTACTATCGGTTATCGACCAAGAGAAGCCTGAAGGTATCATCTTCGGACATACTGCACTTGGAAAAGATTTGTCTCCTAAAGTGGCCAGTAAGCTAAGCACAGGATTGATTTCTGATGCAACGGATCTTGAAGAAGCTGGAGGGAACCTCGTTTTCACTAGACCGATTTATTCCGGGAAAGCATTTGAAAAGAAAATCGTGACTGACGGTGTGATTTTTGCGACGATTCGTCCGAATAACATCGAACCATTAGCGAAAGATGAGTCACGTACAGGAGAAGTTTCTTCCCTTTCCGTCGATATTAAAGACTTACGCACAATCATTAAAGAAGTCGTACGTAAAGCAAGCGAAGGGGTGGACCTTTCTGAAGCGAAAGTCATCATCGCCGGCGGACGCGGAGTGAAAAGTGAAGATGGATTTAATCCTCTTCAAGAACTGGCGGAGGTTCTTGGTGGAGCTGTAGGAGCATCACGTGGAGCATGTGATGCCGACTACTGTGACTATTCCCTGCAGATTGGTCAAACAGGTAAAGTCGTAACGCCTGACCTTTATATTGCATGTGGTATTTCTGGAGCCATCCAGCATTTAGCGGGTATGTCGAATTCAAAAGTCATCGTTGCGATCAACAAAGATCCTGAAGCGAACATCTTCAACGTAGCGGATTATGGAATCGTTGGTGACCTGTTCGAAGTGGTACCGATGCTGACTGAAGAGTTTAAAAAGCTTAAAGTATCCTCTTCTTAATTCCATTGACGTTTTGAAGTAGCGTCTAAAGGGTATGAGCATAGTATGTAGTGAAAATAAGGATGCAGCCAGATGGCTGATCCTTATTTTTCTTCCCTGTATATTCCGTTATCTGAAGGGAATATTACCTACGAGCAGATTAATAGCATCACAAAAAAAACGGTGATATACTTACGTTACATTCAAAGATATTAGGAGGCGCATATAAATGGCAATTACACATGCTACTGATCAATCATTCTCGACTGAAACAAATTCTGGACTGGTATTAGCGGATTTCTGGGCACCTTGGTGTGGACCTTGTAAAATGATCGCTCCAGTTCTGGAAGAGTTAGATGGAGAAATGGGCGACAAAGTAAAAATCGTCAAAGTTGACGTTGATGAAAACCAGGAAACAGCAGGTAAATACGGGGTTATGAGTATCCCGACTTTAGTTGTCCTTAAAGACGGCGAAGTAGTAGATAAAGTAATCGGTTTCCAACCTAAGGAAGCACTTGCTGAACTATTAAACAAACATGCATAAGAAGCACTATTAAAACACCGGGGCTGTCATGACAGCCCCGGTGTTTTTGTATTTTATGGATGGTACATACTGCTGGTCACTCAAGATTGAGCCCTCTCTCTTTTTATTTCAACAAAATTTTCAAAAAACGTTGACTATGAGAATCATTCTCGATATAATTTTAAACGGAAATGAAAATCATTATCATTTATATTTCAATACATTCTGGGGGTACATACATATGAAAAAGAGAGATCTAACTAAAATTTTCGCAGCATTCCTTTTAACAGGTTCCGTATTAGCAGGTTGCGGAAGCACATCTGAAGAACCGAAAGAAACAGATCAATCTTCTGAAGAGAAGAAAGAAGAACCAAAAGAAGAAAAAGAAGAAATGGCACTTAATGCAGAATCACAAGTTAAAGCGTACACAGATATGAAAGCTGAATTAGAGAAGATGAAAGAAGACAAGGAAGTAAATTGGGAGACTGTCAATGACCTATATACTTCTGAGTTACAAGCATCGGTTAATGAAGTGAATGGTGAATTTTCTCAAGGGATTGAAGCCGCTATTTCAGGCGGTCAATCAGGCGAGCTTGAGAAAAACGTTGCCCGTCAAATCATTGATAAACTGACACAATCGTATTTCTATCAAGTTCAAAAAGGATTACAGGGCCAAGCAGCTGAGGACATTGAGGCGGATAAAGCGGATGATGCCAAAGCAAAGTTTGCTGAAGTCAAGTACTTAGCAGAAAATGTATTCATTCCTACAGCTGAAAAGCGTGATAGCTTATATGAATTATCAGGTGAATCCAGCATGGTAGAAAACATTAACAACGGTCTATCTCTACAGGAAGAAGCATTGGCTGATTCAAATGCGGAAGACTTCGCTGTTTATAAGCAAGTGACAGATAAATCGATCTATCAAAGCTATTACCTTGCTTCAAATTCGTATGCTGAAAAAATCAGCAAAGCGGTTGAAGAAGGAAATACGGAAGAGTTAGCGATTATGCAAGCCGAAGGATATGGTTTCCTCCAGGCTATTAAAGGATCTTTAGCTGGTGGAGACGAGGCTGCTGCAAATGAATTGGATTCCATCTTCTCCCTGGAGAATGACCCATCCACGATTGATGCTGATAAAGTAAATTCACTTTACACGAAAGCAATCAAAGGTAAAGCAGCAGGATATCATGAAGAAGCTGCAGAAGCTCTAGAGTCTGGTGATGTTGCGAAAGCAAAAGTAGAGGCTATGGAAGGCAATATGTTTGTTAAAATGCTAGAGGTGGACGTGAAGAATCAACTGGGAGAAGAGAAATCACAAGAACTGTTTGATCTTTCTCAAAAATGGTTTGAAGCGATCTCTTCTGAAAAAGCAGATGAAGCGAAACAGCATAGTGAATCTATTCTTAACATCCTGAATCAATTATAATATAGTGTATGGAGGCTGGCCTTATGTTGAGGTCAGTCTCTATTTGTAAGTCATTCTTATTCTCCATGCACGTTTGTGCTAAACTAAACCTATTGTCTAAAAGTCAAGAGAGTGTGATGAAAGTGAAAATAGTGATTACAGGTGGTGCGGGATTTATCGGGATGCACCTGACAAAAAGGCTTCTCAAAGTGGGTCATCAGGTTTCAATCATTGATTGTTTCCATACCTATTATTCAGCTCATCGAAAAAAACAGCATGTGAGTGAGATTAAATTCCCTACTGGGGATTTATACGAAGTTGACCTCTTAGATCGTGATAAGACTAGAGCGATCATCAATGAATTGAAGCCCGACGCGGTCATCCATTTAGCCGCTTTGCCAGGGGTGGCCTATTCATTGGAGGAGCCGCTGAAATATGTGGATTATGATATTAAAGCCACCATCAATATGGTAGAGGCTTGTGGAGAAGCCGGAGTCAAACATTTCTTGTTTGCGTCTTCATCCTCTGTTTATGGGGATAAGCCGGGAATGCCGTTAAAGGAAGAGGATGCAGACGGTATGACCATTTCTCCATACGCTGCTTCGAAGTGGAGTGCAGAAAGCTTCTGCCATATGTATGCACATATGTACGATATGCATGTGAACATCCTTCGTTTCTTTACGGTGTATGACCCATGGGGAAGACCGGATATGGCGATTCCTAAATTCATTTCGAAACTTCTGAAAAACGAGTCCATCTCCATTTTTGGCAGTGACAGTGGACGGGACTATACGTATATCGATGATATCATCCACGGGATTGAATTAACCTTACATAAGGGGAAAAGAGGAGAAACCTACAATCTGGGAAGTGGTCGGGTTGTGAAAATGACTAGATTGTTAGAGATTCTTCGTCACCATTTTCCTGAAATGAACGTGAATTATGATACTTATCGCCTCGGGGATGTTTTTTCTACTCATTCAGATATTTCAAAGGCTCAATCTCACCTGGGATATTCTCCAATCACCACCATTGAAGAGGGAATAGGGAATACCATTCTGTGGGCAAAACAAAATGAAAAGCATTTATAAATCTCTTAAGTTCATTATCGGACTCGGAATCCTTTGCTATTTTATATGGTTCATTGCAACAGGATGGGACCATGAGCAGTTTAAACGGTTATTATACCAGCTGATCCTTCATCCCGTCATGGTGATTTCGAGTATGGTCATTTACGGTTCCTCTTTCTATTTAAAAGGGATAGCCACGAAAAAACTTCTAGGTGATCAAATCAAGCTTTCCAGTGCCATGTATGGTCTTTGGTACAGCTTGGCACTCAATCATCTGCTGCCCATCAAGGGCGGGGACGTTCTCCGTTCGTATATTTTATATGAAAGAGAAGGATTATCTAAATCAGCTTCGGCTCAATCTGTTATTATAGTAAGGCTGATGGATATCCTTTCACTCTGTCTACTCGTATCATTGGGGATATCGTTTGTAGCATTGGAAAACCCACTATCAACAGATGTTATATTGGTGGTCGGAGGAATCATCTTATTGGTGATAGGATGGATCTCTTATTACAAGCGTCAATTCCTCTATCAGCAATGGAATGTCACGCTCTCTCTCATAAAGGGGAGGGGATTTTCCTATGCATTTTTCCTTGTTTTCATCAGTTGGATATTGGAAGCGGCCCTGTTGCTGTCTGTATGCATCGCAACGAATACAGGAATCTCGACCTTTCAGGGTATCTGGGTGAATAGCCTAACCATTCTCGGTCAGGTCTTTCAAATTACACCCGGTGGGCTTGCGAATTATGAAACGATCATGGCTTTTGGCCTCAATCAATTCTCAATACCGATGGAAACAGGTATTACCATCGCAGTTCTGACACATGGGATCAAATTCATATTCTCCTATTCTGTTGGACTGTATGCCCTGGTGAAGTATCCTATTTCACTGACACTCATTAAAAAGTTAAGTAAAAGAAAAGGAGGGGCATGAAGTGAAAAGCGCCTCTAAGTTTGAAAAGGTAGCAGCACGCTGCTGGAATTTATTAAATGAAGGAAAACCCTTCACACCCATTTTTACTGTAGGTACGATGCTTCTCTTTCATCTTGGTGATTTTGCCTCGTTACCATTTTGGCTGAATTTCACAATTAGTTTAGCGATCACCCTGCCACTATTTATATTATTTTTTGTTTATGATTTCCCATTGTTTTTAAGGAACTACCTGTGGCTGCCGATTGTGGCTTACTTAATCATCGGATGGGAATGGAATCTCGGGTTATCCCTGTTAGGAATCGGTCTTTACTTTTTCTTCACAATTTTATTCTGGGGAACATTATATTATCACTTACGCATCGGAACGTCGTGGCTTAACTTCACAAGGTTCTGGAAGCTCGTACTGAAAAACAGTGACTCTACAAGTGGAAATGCCCAGGAGCAGCTTCCTAAATTTCTATTATTGCTGGCTTACTGGCAGTACACTTACTCACTCCTTGATACAAGCCAGCAGCTGCCAATTGTTCAGTTTTTAAGCTTCTTTGGGGGTCTTTTGGTTTTCACCTTCATTCTTCACCGTTATTTATTCGATTGGAAGCCAAAGATGTATGAAGAATATGCAAAAGAGGCGGAAGATTGGAAAGAGGATCGGGCAGATCGTGTAGTGGTCATTGTGGTGGACGGGATGAGGAAGGAACGTTACCAGGAAGCGGAAACCCCGTTTTTGGATTCCCTCAAGGCAGAAGGAACCGAATTCTCCAACATGGAGACGGTATATCCTGCCCGCACGGTGGTCTGTTTTTCATCCATGTTCACCGGGACGTATCCGTATGAACACGGGATCACTTCGAATATGGTATGGAAGCTGGGGATTAAAGTCGAAAGCATCTTTGACTCTTTACGAAAAGTAGGGAAGAAGGGAAGGCTTTTAGGGGTTGCCCATCTGGTCGATTCCATGGGGTCTGACGTGGATACGTTCACAGCCGTCATGCATAACGATAAAGCGGATCCGACAATCATGAAAAAAGCGAAACATATCATGAAAGAACAAGATCCGGATTTATTCATCGTACAAATGATCGGGACCGATCAAACCGGACACAGTCGCGGGGTTTTATACGACGAGTATTTGCAAAAGATAAAAGAAGCAGACCGATTGATTGAAGACTTTGTCCAATGGATGACGGAAGAAGGCAAGATGGAAAACACAACATTATTTATCTGTGCCGATCATGGACAGGCTGATGGAATCGGGGGACACGGGCATCTTGATGAAGGGGAGCGATTCGTGCCATTTATTATGCATGGACCTAATATCCAAAAGGGACGCAAGGTAGAATCAAAGCATAGTCTTGTTTCCATGGCCAGCACCATCGCTCATATTCTGGGAGCACCTTTCCCGAGCCATGCACGTGGACCTGTATTAGAAGAAGCGTTTAGAAGAAAGGAAGAACACCGTGAATAAACAGAAGGTTGTTGTTTTTTTGCCTGCTTATAATGAAGAAGAAACCATCGGGGATGTCATTCGTGACATTCCCAGAGAGTTTCATCCTGATGTCAGAGTGGAAGTACTGGTCGTGAATGATGGGTCGACCGATGACACCGTTAAGGTTGCAGAAGAAGCAGGAGCAGACTATATCGTACATATGGAACGTAATTCAGGCTTAGGGGCGGCAGTAAGAAGAGGGTTAAAGGAATCGCTGATAAAGGGTGCGGATATTGGTGTCATGATTGATGCGGATGGAGAATATCCTGCATCTCAAATTCCTGAGCTATTAGAGCCAATCTTCACAAATCAGTCAGACTATACAATGGGATCCCGCTTTAAGGGGACCATCGACGGAATGAAGATCCATCGCCGCCTCGGCAATTATTGTTTCACCTTACTACAATGTGTGTTGCTGAGAACCTGGATTTATGACGGTCAATCAGGGATGAGAGCATTCTCCAAACAAGTAATGGAACATGCTGAAATCATTCATGACTATAATTATGCTCAAGTGGTGACTCTAAATATCATGCGTAAAGGTTTCAGAATGACGGAAGTTCCGATTGAATATAGGGTTCGGACGAAGGGACGATCCTTCATCAAGTTCAAAGCTTATATGTTTAATGTACTTCCGGCGATCGCGAAAGAAATGAAGCGGCCGGTTGAAAAAGTGGATATAGAATATAATGTTCACAAAATTTCTGCAACATCGTTTGAAAGCCTTTAAAATCGTATTGACAAGTATAATGATAATCATTATCATTGAAAATACAGGAGGATTTCCATATGAAAAAAAGCCTTTTTTTTAGTCTTACATTGATATTTATTCTCAATTACATATTTATCCCGTCACAGGCGTCTGCTTATTCTTATGGGGATCCAGGAGAAGAGAAAATCGCTGAAGCGTATAAAGAGCTCGAAAACAGCTTAGAGAATGATGACTGGGATAATGCAAAGAAAATATATGATTCGTATGAAAAGGATTTTGGACTATATTTTTCAAAGGTGCAGCCCGACATTAAGAAAGCTTTCAAGGAAAAAGACAAGGATCTTTTATTAGAAAGCTGGAGAGCGGCATTGATGCTGAATATCGAAAGAAGACTGCATTTTGCTCAAAATCAATTCGACGATTATGGTCAGGCGAAACTTCTTCTTGCCAAAGCAAGAGGGACTTTTAATGTATTGGAACCATTTGTTGTTGAAGAAAAAAGCCAGGAAGAAGCAGATAAGATTTATGCTTCATTCGATACTGCCCTAAATTCTTTGGGAAATCCCGGGTTGTTCGGGATTGGAAGCAAAGATAATGATCCTGATGCTTTCGATAAAGAAGTAGAGTCGATCATCAAAGAACTTCGACCGTTATTTCCGATTCCTTCTGAAAAAGCCGATGAAAGTCATTTAAGCGAAGAGAATCTTGGCTTCTTAGATGGAATGGGAGAAGGGGGAAGCTCAAGCTTCTGGCTCTATTTCTCACTAGCACTGATTTTGATTCTTATTGTACTCATAACGATCAATAAACGTAAAAATAAACAGTAATAGAAGGTAACAAAGGGGGAAACAAAGTGGATTTCCAAGCATTTTTGATTACACTGAGAGAGTCTTTAGAAGCCATTCTGATTGTAGGGTTGATTCTTTCTTATCTTACAAGATTAAAAGCAGACAAATATAAGAAATGGGTTTATGTAGGAGTCTTACTTGCACTTGTATCCAGCTTTCTAGTCGCTTTACTGTTCCAAGTCGTCCTGACAGGGTTCTCGAGCTTTGGAGCTGAAGTTTACTTGAAGGTTGGCATCATGTTCGCATCCGTTTTCCTGCTGACTCATATGGTTGGCTGGATGAGAAAGCAGTCCAAAGGGATCAACACGGAAATGGAGAAGAAGATCAATGCGGCCTTGACGGCAGGCAGCGTATCAGCGATGATCATTCACTCATACTTGATCGTCCTTCGTGAAGGTGTCGAAACCGTATTTTTCTTCGCTGCCATCAGTGGAGGAGACGTAACGAAAGTATTCACAAGCTACGGAGCGCTCAGTGGATTATTACTTGCCATGGTTCTTGGGTATGCGTTCTTCTCAGGTGCCATGAAATTCAAGTTGAAAACATTCTTTAATGTGACAGGTTTGCTGATCATGTTCATCGCAGCCGGGTTACTTGTTCAAGGAGTAGGGATTCTTCAGGATCTTGGGATCATGGGCTCTTTATATACAACAGCAGAAGGAAAACCCGCGGAAGTATATAATCTTGTGGAAATTATGCCTGAGCACTTTCAAGATGAGCTTCACTATGAGAGAGACACAGGAAATGAGGTTCTGATCAGCGGTCAAGTTGGTCTGTTCATGGCGGCAATGTTCGGCTATAGCCACAATCCAACGATTGAACAGGTGCTTGCCTATTGGTTCTACTTCGGATTCGTATTCTTATGGATATACTTAATCCGAACGGATAAACTCATTAACCCTTTTAATCGAAAGTCCGTGCCTGCGGGGATGGAACAACAGAAAAAGACAATCAAAAAATCGCATGATGTGAAATCAATAAATGCTTAAATCCCCCTGAGCCAACTCATGATTGGAAACCTTTCTTATAAAGCCTTACAATAGGCTAAGAAGGTTTTCAAACTGAGTTGGTTTTTATTTGGAGAGAAACAGGAGAAAAACAATGATCGATAAACATTTGAACAAATGGATGATAAGTATACTGGTTGTTTTCAGCCTGTACTTTATATACAGACTTATATTGCTTCCGCCCTATGCTTCAAGCTGGGACGAAGTCGATTATGCTCTGGGCGTGATTGAATTCGATTTATTGAAGATGCAGCCTCATTTTCCAGGGTACCCTTTTTTTATTTTCGGGGGAATGATGGTGCACATCTTTGTTGATGACCCGGTTCTATCCCTTCAGATTTTCAATACGATTTTGCTGGTTAGCTCGATTCTTCCTGTTTATTGGTTATTTGGCCATTACCTTGAGAGAAAGAAAGCCATCATTGCGACGCTTTTCCTTTTTTCCCTTTCTTATCCGAGTGTGATGACCGTTCAAGCTATGAGTGAAGGTGCGGCCATCCCGGTATTATGGTGGTACTTATGGAGTCTGCACCGGGCTGTCATACGGAAGACGAAGGATGCGGCTGTCCTTCCCATTCTCCTCTTTGCCATCTTGATGGGTATACGATTATCCTATATCGGTTTTGGTGCGGGGATCCTTTACTATTGGTTTGTGTTTTGGAAGGAGAGTGGCAATGGTTCAGAAAAAGTGAAAGCCATCGCTTTTCACCTGACTCTACTCATACTTTCACAAGGGGTGTGGCTATCGGCACTGGCTGCCAATGCGGGGAGCCTTCAGACCCTGCTACAGATTGCCTTAGGGTTTACCGACGGACACTTTACGGAATGGGGAGGAACGGTAGAGTCAGATACAGGATTTTTTGAAAGGTTATGGAATTATATATTTATCAATATAGGCTGGAACGGATTATTTACACAATCACTTTCTATTATGGTCATCACGGCGCTTCTATTTTTATTAAGTGTAAAAATGACTGGAAAGTGGACTAAACCTGGTACAGGCACCATATTGCTCCTGATTGCCTTTGGATCCTATTTTATCTGGGGGTTATTTGCACAAAATATTGATAAACCGAGACATATTCTGCCTCTGGCCATATTAGCAGTTTTCTTCTTGTTGATAGGATGGATGAAAAAACTCAATGCAACGAAGATCATCGCTCTGAGCCTTTGGTTTATTTTGCATATAGGAACAAGTGTGGGCGTATTGACCGATTATCACGCTTCTGCACCCGCCGTCTACAAAACAGAGTCATACTTCACAGAGCAAAATGAGAAAACTCCGATTGTGGTGTACACATGGGAAGAAACAAGAGTATACTCCTATCTGGATGCACCTTACTCACATAAGCGTGTGTTAACCTATTCTCAATTCCTTCAGGACATTCAGCATACGAATAAAGAGATCTACCTGACCGGAGCAGTGGTTAAAGGATTCGAACAACAGGGTATTGAAAACCTTGATGAAAAAATAGAAAAAGTCCAAGTATTCCATTCACAGGAGCTATTCGATCCTGTTTATTCAACCATCACCGTCTATAAATGGGCAGACAAGAAGGGGGAGAGACGATGAACTCTACCATTACGAATAAATTAGCTCTATTACCGGATCAGCCGGGATGTTATTTGATGAAAGACAGACAAGGTACGATTATTTATGTGGGGAAAGCAAAAGTTCTGAAGAATCGAGTACGCTCTTATTTCACCGGCTCTCATGATGCCAAGACTCAACGGCTGGTAGGTGAAATTGAGGACTTCGAATACATCATGACCTCATCTGATCTGGAAGCCCTTGTGCTTGAAATGAACCTGATCAAAAAATATGACCCTAAATACAATGTCATGTTAAAGGATGATAAAAGCTATCCGTTTATCAAGTTAACGAACGAGAGACACCCGAGACTTATTACGACCCGCAAAGTCCAAAGGGGAAAAGGCCGGTACTTTGGTCCGTATCCTAACGTAGGAGCCGCAAATGAAACGAAAAAGCTCCTGGATCGACTGTATCCGTTACGAAAATGCACCACCCTTCCTGATCGGGCATGTCTTTATTACCATATGGGTCAATGTCTGGCTCCTTGTATCAAAGAAGTAAGCAAAGACACATATAGACAAATGACTGACGAAATTTCCAGGTTCCTGAATGGCGGATACAAACAGATCAAGAATCAATTAACGGTGAAAATGAATGAAGCAGCAGAGAATCTGGAATTTGAGAGAGCGAAGGAATTCCGTGATCAAATCCTTCACATTGAAGCGACAATGGAAAAGCAAAAGATGACCATGACCGACTTCACTGATCGGGATGTGTTCGGATATTCCGTTGATAAAGGCTGGATGTGTGTACAGGTATTCTTTGTGCGTCAAGGTAAGCTCATTGAACGGGATGTGTCACTGTTCCCACTCTATAATGAACCCGAGGACGAATTTCTTACTTTCTTAGGTCAGTTTTATTCGAAATCCAATCATTTTAAGCCAAAGGAACTTTTTTTGCCTGAGGAGATTGATGAAGAATTGGCGGCTAAGCTGATAGAGGTGAAAATCACCAAGCCTAGACGGGGAAAGAAGAAAGAGTTGGTCAAGCTTGCCGAAAAGAATGCGAAACAGGCACTTGAAGAAAAGTTCGCCCTGATTGAAAGAGATGAAGAGCGGACGATAAAGGCGATCGAAAGTCTAGGGGAGCATATGGGCATTTATACTCCTTTCCGTATCGAAGCATTTGATAACTCGAATATCCAAGGTTCGGACCCTGTGTCTGCGATGATTGTATTCCTTGACGGAAAGCCTGCGAAGAATGAGTATCGAAAGTATAAGATTAAAACCGTGAAAGGCCCTGATGATTATGAATCCATGAGGGAGGTCGTTCGCAGACGGTATACGAGAGTTCTAAAAGATGGTCTTCCTTTACCGGATCTCATCATCATCGATGGGGGGAAAGGTCAGATTGAAGCGGCGAGGGATGTCATTGAGAATGAGTTGGGGTTGGATATCCCGCTTGGCGGCCTTGCGAAAGACGATAAGCATCAGACGTCTGAACTGCTGTATGGTAATCCATTGCAAATCATCCCCCTTGGAAAGAGAAGCCAGGAATTCTACCTGCTGCAGCGGATCCAGGATGAAGTCCACCGATTCGCCATCACCTTCCACAGACAGCTCAGAGGAAAAAGCGCCTTCCAGTCCACCCTTGACGACATCGACGGCATCGGACCAAAACGAAAGAAACAGCTTCTTAAACACTTCGGCTCCATGAAGAAAATGAAAGAAGCGACGGTGGAAGAGTTTGTAGAGATCGGGATACCCGAATCCGTGGCGAAGGTTTTGGCTGAGAAGTTGAAGTAGGGGACATAAGAAATAGTAAGTTGATTATAATCGCTCATTTTTTAAAGTGTGTTGTTAATTTGGTATTTTCCAAGTTACTAATTGACTATGATAGTTGATTGGAGCGGAAGGTGCTCGACTCCTGCGGGAATAGCGGGAAAGTTGAGACCCCGCAGGGCAAAGCCCGAGGAGGCTCAACTCACGCCCCGCGGAAAGCGAGCACCTGCAGCGGAAATCAACCACCGCATGCTCATTCAAAACAGCACACGAATGAATAATCAAATGAAATATTGTTTCAATTAGACATTGAATCAATATTTCTCCTGTGCTATAATTAACGAAAATTTATAACATTATCACTTTTTAAAGTGGTGATAGAGGTGCGAACTTCAAAAGTACAGGTAAAGAGGAGTATGAGCTCTGTTGAGATGCTTGGAAAGGGGAGATTCGCCGAAGTGGTTTTGGTCTCATGCTGATTCCGCTGGTTCTACGTTTAAGAAATGTAGGATTGTCAAGATGATTCAATCTTGGAGAGCTATCTCACAATGCCCATGAACCTATTTAGTATGTTCTGCTGTATGTTCATAAAGCAATGAGATATTATTCTCATTGCTTTTTTTATTATCCAGCGCAGGTGATGAACCTGTTCCATGAACGTTTTAGGATGATTGTGATTGTACTCTTCACCATCAAAAAATGAGTCTTAACGAAGCACTCGATTGAGAAAGAGGGAGAAGCTGTGAGTATTATTGTTCAAAAATTCGGTGGGACTTCAGTAGGTTCTGTGGAAAGAATTCAAAATGTTGCGTCAAGAATCGCAGAGGAAAAAGAAAGAGGAAATGATGTTGTGGTCGTCGTATCCGCCATGGGGAAAACGACGGATACACTCGTTGGATTGGCAAGGGAGATTACATCGCAACCAAGTAAGAGAGAAATGGATATGCTTCTTTCTACAGGAGAGCAGGTCACCATTTCGCTTCTCACGATGGCCCTGATTCAATCCGGACATGATGCCATCTCATTCACAGGCTGGCAGGCAGGGATCGAGACGGAATCCGTTCACAGCAATGCGAGGATCACCAATATTCATACTGAAAAGATGATGAGTCACCTTCAATCGGGAAGAGTGGTGATCGTAGCAGGATTCCAAGGGATGACTGAAGCGGGGGAAATTACAACTCTCGGTCGCGGCGGATCGGATACAACCGCCGTTGCAATCGCGGCTGCCTTGAAAGCAGAACGCTGTGATATTTATACAGATGTAGACGGGGTCTACACAACGGACCCGCGATATATTAAAGGAGCACGAAAGTTACCGTCCATTTCCTATGATGAAATGTTGGAACTGGCTAATTTAGGGGCCGGAGTCCTGCATCCACGGGCAGTGGAATTTGCCAAGAATTATCAAATTCCGTTAGAGGTCAGATCCAGTATTGAAAAAGTTGAAGGAACGTATATTGAGGAGGAAGCAAGCATGGAACAAAACCTGATCGTGAGAGGCGTAGCCTTTGAAGGGGAAATCACCCGTGTAACTGTATTTGGACTGGGGAACGCATTAACGGGACTATCTTCAGTGTTTACCACCTTAGCCAAAAATCACCTGAATGTGGATATTATCATTCAAAGCCAGACCGATCAGAATACGACCAATTTATCATTCTCTATTAAAGAACAAGACCTGGAGGAAACCCTTGCTGTTCTGGAACGAAACAAAGAGCCATTAGGCTTTACCCATGTTGAGCATGAAAGTGAGCTTGCAAAAGTATCGATCGTCGGCTCCGGTATGATCTCCAATCCTGGAGTGGCGGCGGAGATGTTCGAAGTGCTGGCCCAAAACGACATCGTGGTGAAAATGGTCAGCACATCTGAAATCAAAGTATCGGCAGTCGTAGACGAGAAAAATATGCAAAAAGCAGCAGGCGTCCTACATACTGCCTTTAACCTGGACGCGGTGAAGATGGAAGAAATCACGTTATAATACTAAAGTAGCAGAGAACGGGACAAGTGAAAAAGGGTTGCCCCATCGATTGGGGCAACCCTTTATTAAAGTATTAGTGGTTGGTTGTGCAGGGACTATTCTACTTTATCTTTCTCGTCCCATCTTACAATCACTTTCACTGACTGACTTCGTTTATGTAGTTCGTCGGCAGCTTCTGCCACACATTTCTTTTGTAACTGTACTTGTTCGGCCAGGAAGCCCGTTTCCAGTTTGAATGTTACATCCGACTTTAAGGCAAGGCGTCGTTCTAACACCGGTCCGCTTATTTCAAAGGTCATCTCGTTCTTTTTTTGTTCCAGCAGTGTAAGAGTTCCCCAGCCGGCTTCAGCGAAGAACGAAATCAGTTCCTCTGATGACTGAAGGGGGAATTTCCGAGAGAGCTGTTTTCCACCCCAGTATAATATATCGGGAGTATGCTTTCCTAAAATTTCTGGAATCAATATGTCACGTAACATTTCATATCCGAAGATTGGAACGGACGGTTGATGTACTTCTTCTTTTTTCTGTTCCAAGTAAATCCCCTCTTTCTATAAAACTATTATATACATGAACAGGGGATTTATCATCCCATACCTTGAAAAATGACCTTGGGATATTTTGGTGATATAACTTTTATTTGATATTTATTTGAATTTTCGAACATTTAACGGGACGATACCTCATCTTTTCTGTTATCAATAAATTGAAAATATTTTTGCGGTATTGTCGAAATTATGTATACGTTTTCTTGACGCTTCCACTCCTTGGGAGTAAAATGAACATGTCACATTATTGTTACAATATAAAATATGTATCGTCGTCTAGTCATTCTTATAAATGCATTAGAAAACGAATTCATATTTTATCATTAAGGGGGGTAAATCATGGCTGGAAATCGAGAATTTAATTATCGCAGGCTTCATTCATTGCTAGGTGTTATTCCAGTTGGATTATTTTTAACACAACATTTAGTCGTGAACTATTTTGCCACTGGCGGGGAAGAATCATTTAACCAGGCGGCACACTTCATGGAAAGTTTACCTTTCCGTTATATCCTTGAAATTTTTATCATCTTCCTTCCATTGTATTTCCATGCAATCTACGGAATTTACATTGCATTCACTTCTAAGAACAATGCAAGTAAGTTTGGCTATTTCCGTAACTGGATGTTTTTACTTCAACGTGTGTCTGGAGTAATCACATTTATTTTTGTTACTTGGCATGTATGGGAAACAAGAGTAGCAGCAGCATTTGGGGCTGAAGTGAACTTTCAAATGATGGAAAACATCTTATCTAATCCATTTATGCTAGGGTTTTATGTGCTGGGTGTTCTTTCAACAATCTTCCACTTTGCGAATGGTTTATGGTCATTCTGCGTGAGCTGGGGAATTACAGTGTCACCTCGTTCTCAATTAATTGCTACATATGTTACGATCGGAATCTTTGTAGCATTATCGATTGTCGGTATGCGTGCAATTTTTGCCTTCGTATAAGAAGAAATAGATACGAGTCTAATAGATTAAATAAGTGCTCTCGAAGTATGGTAGGAAAAGGAGTGAGTCACGATGAGTAAAGGCAAAATCATCGTTGTCGGTGGCGGTTTAGCCGGCCTGATGGCCACAATTAAAGCAGCAGAAAAAGGAACGCAAGTAGATTTATTCTCACTGGTACCCGTTAAGCGTTCTCACTCTGTATGTGCACAAGGTGGTATTAACGGAGCCGTTAATACCAAGGGAGAAGGAGACTCTCCTTGGGAACATTTCGATGATACAGTATATGGTGGGGATTTCTTAGCGAACCAACCACCTGTTAAAGCAATGACAGAAGCGGCACCGGGGATTATTCATTTACTGGATCGTATGGGGGTAATGTTCAATCGTACACCGGAAGGATTACTGGATTTCCGTCGTTTCGGTGGAACGCAGCATCATAGAACAGCTTTCGCTGGTGCTACGACTGGTCAACAATTATTGTATGCGTTGGACGAGCAGGTTCGACGTCATGAAGTAGCAGGGCTTGTGAATAAGTTCGAAGGTTGGGAATTCCTTGGCGTCGTGGTCGATGACGAAGGAGTGGCAAGAGGAATCGTTGCTCAAAACCTTCAAACGATGGAAATTAAATCGTTCGCAGCTGATGCAGTGATCATGGCAACCGGAGGACCAGGGATTATCTTCGGTAAATCCACCAACTCTGTTATCAATACAGGTTCAGCCGCTTCGATCGTCTATCAACAAGGTGCTTACTATTCAAATGGTGAGTTCATTCAAATTCACCCGACAGCCATTCCAGGGGACGATAAGCTTCGCCTCATGAGTGAATCGGCCCGTGGTGAAGGTGGACGAGTTTGGACATATAAAGATGGAAAGCCGTGGTACTTCCTTGAAGAGAAGTATCCTGCATACGGAAACCTTGTACCCCGTGATATCGCAACACGTGAAATCTTTGATGTGTGCGTAAACCAAAAGCTTGGTATTAACGGTGAAAACATGGTTTACCTGGATCTATCTCATAAAGATTCAAAAGAGCTTGACATTAAGCTTGGCGGAATCATCGAAATCTATGAGAAGTTCATGGGTGATGACCCGCGTAAAGTACCAATGAAAATCTTCCCTGCGGTTCACTATTCCATGGGTGGACTATGGGTGGATTATGATCAAATGACCAATATCCCTGGTTTATTCGCTGCTGGTGAGTGTGATTATTCTCAGCACGGAGGTAACCGCTTAGGGGCGAACTCATTACTATCCGCTATATATGGTGGTATGGTTGCAGGTCCTAATGCTATTAAATATATCTCAGGGCTTGAGAAAACAGTTGAATCCGTCCCTTCTTCTCTATTCGATCGTTATGTGAAACAGGAAGAAGAAAAATGGAACAACATCATGTCCATGAATGGTACTGAGAATGCTTATGTCATTCATAAAGAACTTGGTGAGTGGATGACGGATAACGTAACCGTTGTACGTCATAACGATAAGCTGAAACAGACCGATGAAAAGATCCAGGAATTAATGGAACGTTACCAAAACATCAATATCAATGACACGGCTAAATGGAGCAACCAAGGGGCAACATTCACCCGTCAATTGTGGAACATGCTGCAACTGGCCCGTGTTATTACAATCGGTGCTTTAAATCGTAACGAGAGCCGTGGAGCTCACTATAAACCTGACTTCCCTGAACGTAATGATGAAGAATTCCTGAAGACAACGATGGCTAAATACAATGCCGCAACGAATTCACCTGAATTCCATTACGAGGAAGTAGATACTTCACTGATTGCACCACGGAAGCGTGACTATTCTAAGAAAAAAGGGGGAAATAAATGATGAGTGAAAACAAAAGAGTCCGTTTTATCATTACTCGTCAAGATGGCCCGGAAACAGCAACTTTCCAAGAAGAGTTCGAGCTTGATTACCGTCCGAATATGAACGTTATTTCTGCACTGATGGAAATCCGTCGTAATCCGGTCAATGCAAAAGGGGAACAAACAACTCCGATTAACTGGGATATGAACTGTCTGGAAGAAGTATGTGGGGCTTGTTCAATGGTGATCAACGGAAAGCCAAGACAATCTTGTACCGCTTTAGTTGATCAATTGGAACAACCGATCCGCTTGGAGCCTATGCGTACTTTCCCTGTTGTTCGTGACCTGCAGGTAGACCGCAGCCGCATGTTCGACAGCTTAAAGAAAGTAAAAGCATGGATTCCGATTGATGGAACATACGATCTTGGTCCCGGACCGCGTATGCCGGAGAAAAAACGTCAATGGGCATATGAGTTATCGAAATGTATGACATGTGGTGTTTGTTTGGAAGCATGTCCTAACGTAAACAGTAAATCGGACTTCATCGGTCCTGCTCCATTATCACAGGTCCGTCTGTTCAATGCCCATCCAACGGGTGCCATGAATCAGGATGAGCGTCTTGAATCGATCATGGGAGACGGAGGCCTTGCAAACTGCGGGAACTCTCAAAACTGTGTTCAATCATGTCCAAAGGGGATTCCTCTTACGACATCGATTGCAGCACTGAATAGAGAGACCACTTTCCAAATGTTTAAAAACTTCTTCGGAAGCGACCATATGGTTGATTAATCGTAAAAGTCAAAAAGCACTTTCCTTCGGGGAGTGCTTTTTTTGTCTTTTATAGGTTTCTTATTTATCAGAAAAAGATTATAATAAATAATGAATGATCATTCATTTTCTTATTCTATATTCATTTCCCAAAAGGAGGAGCCAATTTGAAGCATTTTACATACATTGATGATATAGCAACATGGCAAAAAGAATTTTCATTTTCAATCCATATAAAGGTTCGGTTTTCCGAGACTGATATGTTTGGACATATGAACAATACCATTCCATTCACTTATTTCGAAGAAGCTAGGATCGAATTTTTTAAACACAAAGGATTTATGCAAAACTGGGTAAAACCTGAACACGATACGATTCCTGTCGTTGCAGATCTACAATGTGATTTTGTCAAACAAGTATTCTTCGACGAACAGCTGAAGGTTTGTGTAAAGGCGAATAGTGTGGGGAAATCTTCAGTGGATTTACACTATATGGGTCTGAATGAAAGAGAAGAGGTTTGCTTTACAGGTAGAGGAACCATGGTCCAAATATCAAAACAGACCGGAAAAGGTGTCCCTTGGACGGAAGAAATGAAGGCGAAGCTTGACTGCAAAATGGCGGTATCTTAGCCCATTGTAGTGTGTTGTAAAAACCGTTGCCTATTTTTCATTTAACTTCCTTCTCTATGTCACTCCAAACCCTCCCTTCACATATGATATTCTGACGACCACAATACCCATCCCCGCGGTTTAAAGCTGGCGAAGGCAAGGAGGGTTACCATAATTGAAGGACAATGATTTTACACACAAACCGTTGCTCACCAAAAGAGAAAAAGAAGTATTCGAACTGTTAGTTCAAGACAAAACAACTAAAGAAATAGCTAGTGATCTATTTATTAGCGAGAAAACAGTTCGGAATCATATTTCCAACGCCATGCAAAAGCTTGGAGTGAAGGGGCGATCTCAAGCTGTTGTAGAGCTTCTTCGCATGGGGGAACTCAAGCTTTAATTGTAAGGGACTGATTCTAATGACAAACAATTAACGGGTCTTCCGCGGATGCCTATTAATGTTTGAATGAGAGTCAGTCTCTTTTAGTTCTGGACCATTTGTGAACTTGTCTTGAATTTTTACAGTAAAAGAGCGAAAATGCTAGTAGGGGAAGTCTAGGCTGAAAGAAAGGTCACTTAGGTCCCATCATATAATAGAAGCTAAAACAGGAAGGTCTTATGTGATCGATTCCCGTTTTCAATAAGGAGTACATATCCGGTTTCTGATTTTAAAAGGAGAGTAATCATGACGAATTCTAAAGAAATCATTGGAGAATTACAGGTTGTTGCAGATATAGAAAAAGACCTGCGCTACATATCATCGATCATTAAGCAAAAAGGAAGGGAAATATTGAGTCAGTACACCATCACCCCGCCGCAGTTCATTGCACTGCAGTGGTTATTTGAATATGGTGATATGACCATTGGTGATCTATCGAATAGAATGTACCTTGCCTGCAGTACCACAACCGATCTCGTGGATAGAATGGAGAAAAATCAGTTGGTGGAACGCGTGAAGGATGAAAATGATCGCAGGGTCGTCCGGATTCATATGCTAAAAGAGGGCGAAAGAATTATTGAAGAAGTCATCAATAAAAGGCAAGATTATTTACAGAGTGTCCTGACGGATTTCTCCGAACAAGAAGTGTTACTATTAAAAGATAATTTAGCAAAGCTTCATCAAGAAATGAAACCAGAATGAGGGAATAACGTGATTCAACCAATTGGCATCATTGATTCTGGGGTTGGGGGGCTTACCGTTGCCAGAGAAGTGATGCGTCAGCTACCGAAAGAGACCATCTACTATCTTGGTGACACAGCCCGTTGTCCCTACGGACCCAGAACAGCTCAAGAAGTGAAAACATTCACATGGGAAATGACCCAATATCTCATGCAATATGATATGAAGATGCTGATCATCGCATGTAATACCGCCACTGCGGTTGTGCTGGATGAAATTCAGACCCACTTGGACATCCCGGTAATAGGCGTCATTCACCCTGGGGCCAGAGCGGCAATCAAGCATACTCATAATAAGAGAATCGGTGTCCTTGGAACAGTCGGGACGATTAATAGCGGTGCCTATGTAGAAGCACTCCACTCCCTGCACGGCAGCTTGGATGTCACGTCACTCGCCTGTCCGAAATTTGTCCCTTTAGTAGAAAGTGGAGAATACAATAGCTCCATGGCGGAAGAAATAGTAGAAGAGACTCTCCGCCCCATTAAAGATACGGATATCGATACGCTGATTCTGGGGTGCACCCACTACCCGCTATTACAGCCTAAGATTAAAGCCTACATGGGTCCGGAGATCAGTGTGATAAGCTCCGGAGATGAAACGGCACGGGAAGTAAGTACGATTCTCGATTATTACAATCTCCTATACAGGGGAGTGCAAAAGCCTGAACACCGCTTTTTCAACACAGGGTCTTCGGCCATCTTTTCACGCATTGCCTCCGATTGGCTGACAGTCGGAGAAGTGAAAGCAGAAACCATTCGATTACAGGATTAGTATCCTGTGATCGGATGGTTCTTTTATTTTCAAAAAGTTTCGGTCTATTTTATAGAGCGGGCTCGTATACATGTTAGTACAAACTGTCTTTTAGGAGGTTTCCCAATGGCAAAAAAAGCAAAGGTATCAATTGCTGTAACGGTTTTAGCTTCTTCTGTATATCTTTCAGGTTGTGGATTACTCAGTTTCGGTGATGATAAAGAGAAAATCGATCCTCCTCAAGACCTATCCTACTTAAAAGAAGGGGAGAAAGTGGATACGGCTAAAGGAGAAGACGCAGAAAAAGAAGTGAGCAAGGAAGAAGCAACTGCTGAAACGGTCATGACAGAGCTATATCTCATCGATAAAAAGGGGTATGTTGTCTCACAATCGCTGCCGCTCCCAGGTGAAGAAAGTGTGGCAAAACAAGCTCTTGAGTATCTGGTCGTAGATGGACCGGTTCAAAATGTGCTGCCGAATGGTTTTAGAGCCGTGCTTCCGGCGGATACACAAGTGACGGTCGATATTAAAGACGGAACGGCCATTGCCGATTTCTCTCCGGAATTCAATAACTACCAGCCTGAAGATGAGCAGAAAATTCTTCAATCCGTCACGTGGACGCTTACTCAATTTGATTCAGTTGAAAAAGTAGAGCTTAGAGTGAATGGATATCCACTGACTGAAATGCCTGTTAACGGAACACCGATTGATGAAAAAGGATTAACGAGAAAAGTCGGTATCAACGTGGATACTTCCGGTGTGGTGGATCTTACGAGCACAAAACCACTAACGGTGTATTATGTATCGCAAACGGATGATAAAACGTATTACGTTCCTGTTACTAAACGCGTAAGCTCAAATTCAGTGGATGAAATCACTGCGGTTGTGAAAGAGTTGATTGATGGACCAGGATACTCTTCTGCACTTGCAAGTGATTTTACAGGTGCCAAACTATTAGACGATCCGAAGCTTGAAGACGGAACCGTAACATTGAACTTTAACGAAGCAGTTTATGGAAGCCTTGAAGAAAAAATGGTTTCTGAACATATGTTAAATTCTCTCGTTCTTTCTTTAACAGAGCAAAAAGGGATTAAAGGAGTCTCTGTTTTAGTGAATGGTGAAGCAACGGTAGTGTCTAAAGACGGCGAAACCATCACAGAACCAGTGACAAGACCAGAAAATGTGAATGCAATTAGTTTTTAAATAACGATTTTTTGATATACTATTATAGAAACATCTGAAAAGAGGTTGGCAAAATGCCACCTCTTCTATTTTTGATTAGACCGTTTTTACATAACGTACGAAAATACAGGAGGTAATGATATGAGAACAGATGGTAGAGAAAAGAATCAATTGCGGAATATTGAAATCGAGACAGATTATGTGAAGCATCCGGAAGGCTCCGTCCTCATAACGGTTGGAGAAACAAAGGTCATTTGTAATGCCAGCATCGAAGAACGAGTGCCTCCTTTTATGAGAAACAGTGGAAAAGGGTGGATCACGGCTGAATATTCCATGTTGCCAAGAGCAACGGAAACGAGAAACATTCGCGAATCTTCTAAAGGGAAGGTTTCAGGAAGAACAATGGAAATTCAACGTCTTATTGGAAGGGCGCTCCGAGCGGTAGTCGATTTGGATGCGTTAGGAGAACGTACAATCTGGATTGATTGTGATGTCATTCAAGCAGACGGTGGGACAAGAACGGCTTCGATCACTGGGGCTTTCGTTGCTACGGCAATGGCAGTGGCAAAGCTTCAAGACAGCAAAAAAATATCTTCTTTTCCACTGAAAAGTTTCTTGGCAGCCACAAGTGTGGGGATTGTTGAAGAGCACGGGGCGGTTCTTGATTTGAATTATATTGAAGATAGCAGTGCATTGGTGGATATGAACATCATCATGACGGGTGAAGGCGAATTTGTAGAGCTTCAGGGAACAGGGGAAGAAGCAACCTTTACGATGGACCAATTGAAGCAACTGTTAAAACTTGGACAAGAAGGAATCCACGAGATATTCCAAATTCAGCAGCAATCATTAGGGGATATAGTAAAAAGATTTCAATAAAGGGATGAGACTGTAGATGACAAAACGAGTGATCATAGCCACGAAAAACCGGGGAAAAGCAAAAGAGTTTCAACATATGTTTGCTCCATACGGGTATGAGGTACAAACATTACTAGACCTTCCTCACATTGAGGATGTTGAAGAAACCGGTGAAACGTTTGAAGAAAATGCCATATTAAAGGCTGAAACGGTTGCGCAGGAATTGGGAGTACTGGTGATAGCGGATGATTCAGGTTTGGCCATCGATGCCCTCGAAGGTCGCCCGGGAGTGTATTCTGCACGCTACGCAGGTGAAGAGAAGAGTGACGAGGCGAACATGGACAAGGTATTAAGTGAGCTTGAGTCTGTTGAAGAAACTCACCGTACCGCACGCTTTCACTGTGTTTTAGCGATTGCCGATCCCAATGGGGAAACCAGGACCGTTACAGGAACATGCGAAGGCATGATTTTGCAAGAAAAGAGGGGAACGAATGGGTTTGGGTACGATCCGATTTTCTACGTTCCTACTCTTCAAAAGTCCATGGCTGAACTATCTCAGGACGAGAAGAGTCAGATCAGCCATCGTGGAAATGCCTTGAAAAAGCTAAAGAACATAATCTCAGACTTTATTTAAAGGGTGAGCGGAATGAAACTATTGGTTGTAAGTGATAGTCACGGTTCAAATGAAGAGCTATTGGAGCTATCAGAGAAGTATCAATCTGCCGTAGATGCCATGATTCACTGCGGAGATTCTGAATTAAGTGCGGACGACCAGGCCTTGTCCCCCTACCTTGTGGTGAGGGGAAACTGTGATATGGATGCCAGGTTACCCGACGATCTTGTTGAAAAGGTAGAGGGCCATTCAATCATGGTCACACACGGTCATCTGTATGGAATTAAAATGTCACTGATGAAGCTGCGTTATCAAGCTGAAGAAGTTGGAGCACAATTTGTTTTCTTTGGTCATTCACACACACTCGGTGCAGAAATGAATAATGGCACATTGTTCTTGAATCCTGGAAGCATCCTTTTGCCAAGAGGCAGGAGAGAACGAACCTACGCATTAGTAGAAGTAAATGATCAGGAAATAAAGGTAACATTCTTAACTCATGATCACGTAGTTCTGGACGAATTGACTCAATCCTTTCAATTGTAAAAGCATTGTGAGAACCTGCCACGGCGGGTTCTCTTCCATTATTTCAGATAAAAGAAGCGATCCTGGAAAAATAATTTAAACTTTTTTTGAAAATCTGTTGACTTATTGATGCTATGTGAATATAATAAATATTGTCCTTGAAAAACAAATCACGTCCCAGTAGCTCAGCCGGATAGAGCATACGCCTTCTAAGCGTACGGTCGGGAGTTCGAATCTCTCCTGGGACGCCATAAATCCTACATACACAAAGCTTACCTATAAAGGGTAGGCTTTTTTTGTTATCCAAAAGATATCATGCTAAACTAATACAAACTAAAAAGTATAGGCAGGTACGTTTTATGACTAAGGGAAACCATGAAGGAAAAGGAAAAGTCGTCCTGTTTCCAGGATTGAAGGATCGTTTGCTGGAAAAGGGTGTGCAGGCACTTGAGAAAGGAGAGGTGCATGAATCCTCTCAGTTACTCACGCAAGCCTATGAATTAGAACCTGATAATCCCGATATCAATACTGCACTCGTGCTATCTCTTTATGAAAGCAAGCAGTACGACAAAGCCAGATCCATATGTAAAGAGATGCTCCTCGAAGGGATCGGGGACTATTTCGAAGTCGTTGATATGTATTTGATGATTCTCATCCAGCTTCATCAGCACAGGGAAGTGGTCGACACGATCAACGTCCTGTTTGATGAAAAAGAAGTGCCCTTTGAAAAGGAAGAACATTTCAGGAAGCTTCTCCAATTCAGTGAAAAAGTAGTGAACGGAAAAGCGTCCATTCCTGAAGAAGAATCATCAGAAGAAGATCAATCGTCCATCTTATCCGGGAAGAGCCTGGAGGAACAGACGTTGATCGTGGCGCAGCTGGTTCATCGTAACATTCAACCGTTCGTCGGGGAGTTGCAAGCGGTTATAAAGGATCCATCTGCCCATCCATTTCTGCAAACGATGATCTTAAATGTTTTAAGAGAGCATGGAATGGATAAAGAAGTAGATGTAGCAAAGTTCGGCTTAGAGGAGCGGGTGTCTCCTGCCGCTTTGAAAGATGTGTTCGAGTCTGATTTCTTTAAGATGGTCACAGACTCACTGGACGATCTTCTGGCCCAAACGAATCCTACGCTATTTCAGCACGCTCAAGATTTACTGAAAAGGCATACCTTCCTTCTCTATCCTTTTACACTTGAGGAGGAACCGAAAGCAATCGCTTCGGTGTATGCTTACTACACGGCAGGGATGTTTGCCGATGCCATCCTTGAAGAAGAGTTAAAAGGCCAGGTTGAAAACACACAATCTCAGTGGATTCTTACAAGAATTACGGAACTAGAGGAAATTTCCTCTCCTAATATTTAAATGCTCTCTGTTGAAAGACAGTGGCTGTATGTTATAATGTAATGGTTGTAATGTAAAAGTTTTTCATATATTTACGATGATAGTGCTAGATTCATACGGGACTATCTACTACTATGCGTAAAAATACAAGATCAATTATAGATTGTTGGAGGGAACAGTATGTCTGCAAAATGGGAAAAGCAAGAAGGAAACCAAGGAGTACTTACAATTGAAGTTGAAGCTGCAAAAGTAAACGAAGGTTTGGACGCAGCATTCAAAAAGGTTGTAAAACAAGTTAACGTACCAGGATTCCGTAAAGGGAAAATGCCTCGCGGAATGTTCGAAAAACGTTTTGGTGTTGAATCACTTTACCAAGATGCATTAGATTTCATCTTACCTGAAGCATATGCGAAAGCAATCGAAGAAACGGGAATCGATCCAATCGACCGTCCGGAAATCGATGTTGAGCAAATGGAAAAAGGCAAAGATCTGATCTTCACTGCTACAGTACAAGTGAAACCAGAAGTGAAACTTGGTGAATACAAAGGTCTTGAAGTAGAAAAAATGGAAACAGAAGTAACAGCTGAAGATGTAGAAGCTGAACTTACTTCACTTCAAGAAAAACAAGCTGAGCTAGCTGTAAAAGAAGAAGGAAAAGCTGAAGAAGGCGACACTGTAACAATGGATTTCGAAGGATTCGTTGACGGTGAAGCATTCGAAGGCGGCCAAGCTGAAAACTATTCTCTTGAATTAGGTTCAGGTCAATTCATCCCAGGTTTCGAAGAGCAATTAATCGGGGTTGCATCTGGAGAAGAGAAAGAAGTTGAAGTTAACTTCCCTGAAGAATACCATGCAGCGGAACTTGCTGGTAAGCCTGCTACATTCAAAGTGAAAGTTCACGAAATCAAAGCGAAAGAACTTCCGGCATTAGATGACGAGTTCGCTAAAGACGCTGACGAAGAAGTTGAAACACTTGCTGAACTAAAAGAAAAAATCGAAAAACGTCTTCAAGAGTCTAAAAAGAACGAAGCTGAAACAGCCGTTCGTGAAACTCTTGTAAATAAAGCTTCTGACAATGCTGAAGTTGAAATTCCAGAAGTAATGGTTACAGCTGAAGTAGACCGCATGATGCAGGAATTCGAACAACGTCTACAAATGCAGGGGATGAACCTTGACCTTTACTTCCAATTCTCTGGTCAATCAGAAGAAGATCTTAAAGGTCAAATGAAAGAAGATGCTGGTAAACGCGTTCGCACAAACCTTACACTGGAAGCAATCGCTGCAGCTGAAAACCTTGAAGTAACCGACGAAGAAGCAGAAGAAGAAGTAAATAAAATGGCTGAACAATACAACATGTCTGCTGACAACATCAAACAAGCTCTAGGCGGCCTTGACACACTTAAAGCTGACCTTAAAGTACGTAAAGCAGTAGAATTCCTTGTTGAAAACAGCAAAACTGTAGCATAATAAAAATAGCAAACAAGGCGCGATTCATTCGTGCCTTGTTTTGTACAATGAAGCGGATATACCCCGTGATTTGGCTCATTCGTGAGAAACGGATGTTTCTCACGCTTTTCAGCTTTGCTGAAAAGTAGCCATAATCATCAAAAGCGAAAGAGCAAACGAGTTTGCTCTATCGCTTTTGATGATTATGGCGTAAATGAGCCAAATCACTAAGCTTCACTTAATAAGTTTTAATTGTTTTATCAAACAAGAATAAGAACCACTTTTTTTGGAAAAAGCTTATTAAACGGGGTTGCATTATTTTTCACCAGGAACATACATAATTAGATTTCTTACATTACCTGACTTCAATTGGACAAGATACTAACTAGCAATGTAAAATATTTGCTAAAATGCGTGTTACATAATAAGATGATTCTTAAGAATCGTATCAATTTCTTTACGAACATATAATATGATAAAATGCAGTACATAACTTTAGGTAATGGGATGTAAGAAATCGTTCGTTTATTGAAAACAGAGCACGATTTTATGAAGTTTTAACTAAGGGGTGAAAATCATTGTTTAAATTTAATGATGAAAAAGGACAACTAAAATGTTCTTTTTGCGGAAAAACACAAGACCAAGTTCGTAAACTAGTCGCTGGACCAGGTGTATACATCTGTGATGAATGTATCGAACTTTGCACAGAGATCGTAGAAGAAGAGCTTGGTACGGAAGAAGAAGTAGAATTTAAAGACGTTCCGAAACCTCGTGAAATTCGGGAAATACTGGACGAATACGTAATTGGTCAGGACCAGGCAAAGAAATCCCTGGCTGTAGCTGTATACAACCACTACAAGCGTATCAACTCAAGCAGTAAAGTCGATGACGTTGAACTGTCCAAGAGTAATATTGCGATGATCGGGCCGACAGGTAGCGGTAAAACATTACTGGCTCAAACACTTGCTCGTATTCTTAACGTTCCTTTCGCCATTGCGGACGCCACTTCACTAACTGAAGCTGGTTACGTAGGGGAAGACGTAGAGAATATTCTATTGAAATTGATCCAGGCAGCTGATTACGATGTTGAAAAAGCTGAAAAAGGTATCATCTACATCGATGAAATCGATAAAGTAGCACGTAAATCTGAAAATCCATCCATCACTAGAGACGTTTCAGGTGAAGGTGTTCAGCAGGCACTTCTGAAAATTCTTGAAGGTACGGTAGCAAGCGTTCCCCCTCAGGGTGGTCGTAAGCATCCTCATCAGGAATTCATCCAAATCGATACGTCCAATGTACTATTCATTTGTGGTGGAGCATTCGATGGAATCGAACAAATCATTAAACGCCGTCTAGGTCAAAAGGTGATTGGTTTCGGTTCTGATCCTAAAAACGCAGAAGTTAAAGAAGATAAATCCCTTCTTTCTAAAGTTGTACCTGAAGATCTATTGAAGTTTGGATTGATTCCAGAATTCATCGGTCGTTTACCTGTGATTTCAAGCCTTGAGCCTCTTGATGAAGAAGCACTTGTTGAAATCCTGACAAAACCAAAAAATGCGCTAGTGAAACAATATCAAAAAATGCTTGAACTAGATGATGTCGAGCTTGAGTTCACTGAAGATGCCCTGCTTGAAATCTCTAAAAAAGCAATCGAGCGTAAAACGGGTGCCCGCGGACTACGTTCTATCATCGAAACGATGATGCTGGATGTAATGTTCGATCTTCCTTCCCGTGATGATATTAAAAAATGTATCATTACAAAAGAAACCATCCTAGAAGATGCGGCGCCACACCTAATGCTCGAAGATGGAACCATGATCGACCCGAACGAAGAAAAAACATCAGCCTAACAGCTTAAAGTAAAGCCAAGAATGATCCTTCATTCTTGGCTTTTTTAATGAAACAAAAAGCGTGAGTATATATTGAACAGAAAGAAAAAAAAGATAGCGATTTGATGAAGTGGTGGAAAAGAATCATTAATGGTAATTTAAAAAAACTTTTTAAATTAGCTTTTAATATACTCAAATTGAATACTACATAGTTGATTGTAGCGGAAGGTGCTCGACTCCTGCGGGAATAGCGGGAAAGTTGAGACCCCACAGGGCAAAGCCCGAGGAGGCTCAACTCACGCCCCGCGGAAAGCGAGCACCTGGAGCGGAAATCAACCATTACATGCTTAGTAGCTTTTAGAAATTGCCCCCATATTTCTTATTTTTACTCATTTTAGAACCAGATTTTTTTTGTTTATTCCCACAAGGTCAAGGAGATACTAACCGATAACAACTTGTATCTACTTGGAGGGAGACGAATGAGCTTTACTAGCATCGCCTTGTTTATCCAATTATTCTTCGGAATCATCATTGGATTGTACTTCTGGAACCTATTGAAAAATCAGCGAACGCAAAAAGTTTCCATTGATCGTGAATCAAAAAAAGAAATGGAAGAGTTACGAAAGATGAGATCCATTTCATTAACTGAACCTCTTGCAGAAAAAGTAAGACCATCAAGCTTTGAAGATATTGTTGGCCAGGAAGATGGAATTAAAGCCTTGAAAGCAGCCTTATGCAGTCCGAACCCTCAGCATGTGATCATCTATGGTCCGCCCGGAGTCGGGAAAACCGCAGCTGCCCGCCTGGTCCTGGAAGAAGCCAAGAAGAATATAAAATCTCCTTTTAAACCTGCCGCTGTCTTTGTTGAACTGGATGCCACAACCGCACGTTTCGATGAACGGGGAATTGCCGATCCTTTGATTGGGTCTGTTCATGATCCCATCTATCAAGGAGCGGGAGCCATGGGACAAGCGGGGATTCCCCAGCCGAAGCAAGGGGCTGTAACAAATGCCCATGGAGGAGTATTGTTCATTGATGAAATAGGAGAATTGCATCCTATCCAAATGAATAAGTTATTAAAAGTACTGGAAGATCGCAGAGTGTTTCTTGAAAGTGCCTATTATAATGAAGAAAATCATCAAATCCCCACCCACATACATGATATATTCAAAAATGGCCTTCCGGCAGATTTCCGTTTAATCGGTGCGACCACCCGTACCCCCAGTGAAATTCCGCCTGCCATCCGCTCGAGATGTATGGAAGTTTTCTTTAGAGAGCTTGAGCATGATGAAGTGAAAAAAGTCGCTGCCAGAGCCGTTGAAAAAGTGGAGATGGCTATTAGTGACAAGGGTCTTGAAACGCTTGCCTCCTATGCCCGTAATGGACGTGAAGCGGTTAATATGGTCCAGATTGCGGCTGGAGTGGCCATTACAGAAAACAGAAAAGAAATCTTTGATCATGAACTGGAGTGGATCATCCAGTCCAGTCAGCTTTCTCCCCGCTATCAGAAAAAAATCAATGAACGAGCAACAATCGGCCTGGTAAATGGGTTAGCCGTCACAGGCCCTAATACGGGTTCACTACTCGAGATTGAAGTAACGGTGATCCCGGCAACGGATAAAGGACTGATCAATGTGACGGGAATAGTGGAAGAAGAAAGCATTGGGGATCGCAGTAAATCAGTCCGAAGAAAAAGCATGGCGAAAGGCTCCATCGAAAATGTGATTACGGTGCTTCGTTCCATGGGAGTACCAGCTGATCAATATGATATCCATGTGAACTTTCCTGGTGGAGTCCCTGTAGACGGACCTTCTGCCGGAATCGCTATGGCACTTGGCATCTACTCTGCCATTTACCGTATCCCAGTGAAACATACCATTGCTGTTACCGGTGAGATCAGTATCCACGGTCTCGTTAAACCAGTCGGAGGCGTGGCCGCGAAGGTGAAGGGTGCGAAATTGGCTGGTGCCACAATAGCGATCATCCCTTATGATAATCAGCAAGCCATGTTAAGTGAAATCGAGGGAATTGAAGTGATTCCTGTGAAACAGCTTAAAGAAGTATTGGATCTTGCTCTTATGAAGGAAACGCCACAGCAAACGGATCTCATAACAGAACAAAATAAGAAAAGTGTATAGACTGTTGACCGATTCGGGTCTATCCGAATCGGTTTGTTTTTGAATGGAAGAGAAATGGAATAAGCGGTAATGAGATTGAATAAAGTTGTAAATACCTATTTAATAGACACTACCTAGTAAATAAGTTAGAATTGTACAAAGACTTAGAGCAAAATTCGGAGGTGTTATATGTGGCAAATCAAAATAATTTAACGGTTCCCCTCCTTCCATTAAGAGGCTTACTTGTGTATCCAACAATGGTCTTACATTTAGATGTTGGACGTGAGCGCTCCGTACAAGCTTTAGAAAAAGCAATGATGGATGATCATTTAATTTTCTTAACCACTCAAAGAGATATGAATATAGATGAGCCAGCACAAGAAGATTTTTACGAAATGGGAACTCTTACAAAGGTAAAGCAGATGCTTAAATTACCGAATGGAACGATCAGAGTTCTGGTTGAAGGTTTAAACAGGGCGTCTATTGAAACATTTACTGAGCAAAAAGACTTTTATGAAGTGGAAATCAAGGAATTCAAAGATTCCGAAGTGAAAGAATCAGAAACAGACGCTTTAATGAGGACGTTATTGAATTATTTCGAACAATACATAAAGCTATCCAAAAAAGTTTCAGCAGAAACGTATTCCACTGTTTCAGACATTGAAGAGCCGGGTAGACTGGCGGATATCGTCGCCTCCCATCTTCCGTTGAAAATGAAAGAAAAGCAAAACGTTCTTGAAACACTGGATATTAAGAAGCGGCTCCAAATGGTGATCGAGACCATCAACAATGAAAAAGAAGTACTTAGCCTTGAGAAGAAAATCGGGCAGCGTGTGAAGCGTTCCATGGAAAGAACCCAAAAAGAGTACTATTTACGGGAGCAAATGAAAGCCATTCAAAAAGAATTAGGCGACAAAGAAGGAAAAACCGGTGAGATTGAAGATTTAACGTCTAAGATTGAACAAGCTGATATGCCGGAGGACGTAGAAAGAACCGTATTGAAAGAGTTAGCGCGCTATGAGAAAGTGCCATCAAGCTCTGCTGAAAGCTCTGTTATCCGAAATTACATTGAATGGCTTGTATCCCTGCCTTGGTCGACGGAAACAGAAGATCAATTGGATATCAAGCGTTCTGAACAGATCTTAAATCGGGATCACTATGGCCTTGAAAAGGTAAAAGAGAGAGTGCTTGAATACTTGGCTGTTCAACAGTTAACTCGATCCCTTAAAGGACCTATCCTGTGTCTTGCCGGACCACCGGGTGTCGGGAAAACCAGCTTAGCCCGCTCCGTGGCTGAATCACTGGGTCGAAACTTTGTCCGGATTTCCCTTGGAGGCGTTCGGGATGAATCTGAGATCAGAGGTCACAGACGTACGTATGTGGGTGCGATGCCTGGAAGAATCATTCGTGGCATGAAAAAAGCAGGTACCATCAACCCTGTCTTCCTCCTTGATGAAATTGACAAAATGTCAAGTGACTTCAGAGGTGATCCTTCTTCTGCCATGCTCGAAGTACTTGATCCAGAGCAGAACTCGAACTTCAGTGATCACTATATTGAAGAAACGTATGATTTATCGAAGGTCATGTTCATCGCAACGGCGAATGATTTATCGACCATTCCAGGACCACTCCGAGACAGAATGGAGATCATTACGATTGCAGGTTATACAGAGCTTGAAAAATTAAATATCGCGAAGCATCATTTATTAGATAAGCAGATCAAAGATCATGGCTTGAACAAATCGAAGCTTCAAGTCAGGGATGAAGCGATTGTCGATATTGTTCGCTATTACACAAGAGAGGCAGGGGTGAGAAGTTTAGAACGCCACCTTGCAGCCCTTTGTAGAAAAACGGCGAAGATCATTGTCTCTGGTGAGAAGAAGCGAGTCGTGATTACGTCCAGTAATATTGAAGAGTTCCTGGGGAAGAAAAAGTTCCGTTATGGTCAAGCAGAAATAGAAAACCAAATTGGAGTTTCAACAGGTCTTGCTTACACGACCGTTGGCGGAGATACTTTGCAGATCGAGGTATCTTTAGCCCCTGGTAAAGGAAAGCTTGTACTGACAGGTAAATTGGGTGATGTCATGAAGGAATCCGCTCAGACGGCATTTAGTTATGTTCGTTCGAAAGCGAAAGACCTTGGGATCGACGAGTCATTCCACGAGAAACATGACATTCACATCCACGTTCCTGAAGGAGCAGTCCCGAAAGACGGTCCTTCAGCAGGGATTACCATTACGACGGCACTCGTATCCGCACTGACAGGTAAATACGTCAATCGTGAAGTAGGAATGACAGGTGAAATGACTCTGAGAGGAAGAGTACTTCCAATCGGAGGAGTGAAAGAAAAAACATTAAGCGCTCATCGTGCCGGAATTAAAACGATTATCCTTCCGAAAGATAATGAAAAGGATATTGACGATATTCCTGAGAGTGTAAGGGGAGAATTAACGTTCATCCTTGTAGCCCATATCGATGAAGTCTTAGAGAAAGCATTAGTAGGTGAAAAGAAGTGAAAGTAAATCAAGTTGAGTTAGTCATCAGTGCAGTCAGGCCTGAACAATATCCTGGCGATATCCTTCCCGAGTTTGCCTTAGCGGGACGCTCGAACGTAGGGAAATCCTCATTCATCAATAAAATGATCGGTCGTAAGAGCATGGCAAGGATATCATCCAAGCCGGGTAAAACCCAGACGCTGAACTTCTATAAAATAGAAGAAACCCTCTATTATGTGGACGTACCTGGATATGGTTTTGCCAAAGTATCCAAAACAGAACGGGAAGCATGGGGGAAGATGATTGAAACCTACATCACTTCCCGTGAACAGCTAAGGGCGGTTATCCTGATCGTGGACTTGCGTCATGCACCGACCAATGATGATGTCATGATGTATGATTTCCTCAAACATCATGGGCTTCCATGCATCGTCATCGCCACCAAAGCGGATAAGATCCCGAAAGGCAAATGGCAGAAGCACCTTAAAGTAACAAGAGAAACACTGAATATGGACAGTGAAGACGACCTCATCATGTTCTCTTCCGAAACAGGCCTTGGAAAAGACAAAGCCTGGGACGCCATCAAGTCTTACTATAAATAAGCTTAAAAGAACCGATTTCCGCATATGTGGAGATCGGTTCTTTTTTATGACTAAGTAATGACAGCACCACTATAGCTTAAAAGTAGTATAAAAGAGGGTCTACTGAAGTCCGTATAAGGTTTATTGGCCTATAATGTTAAAGCATATGAAAGGAAATAAAAGGATAGGGACGCATATGTACCTGTAACCGAGCTGAATCCGCTTCATCCACTAAAATGGATAATTATAAGCTGTGGAAGCTATATTTGAATTTTGAGAATTTTCTCTTTTGTTGATAAAATTATGAAAGATTAAAAATATTACAAGCTACATAAGGGGGACTCTAACCAGTGAAGAATTGGAAAAGCCTAGTCTTGTTAGTCATTTCTGTGCTTCTTCTATCAGCCTGCGGCGACAAAGCCACAACGGAAAATGGTGCGAAGTTAGTGGAGGAAGGCAAATTCATTTATGCAGCTTCAGGTGAATTTAAGCCATTCAGTGTAACAAATAATGATGGAACCATGTCAGGTTTCGATATTGAAGTGGCAGAAGCCGTTGCGAAAGAAATGGGTCTAGAACCTGAACAGAAGAAATTTAAGTTTGCAGGAATTGTAGAAGGAGTGAAATCCGGTCGTTTTGATGCGGCGGTTGCCAGCCATACGATCACGGATGAACGCTTGAAGGAAGTAGACTTCTCGACTCCTTATTATTATTCCGGTCCGCAGATTTTCGTTCGTTCGGACAGTACTGTAGAAACGCTTGATGACCTGGAAGGAATGGAGATTGCCGTTTCCAAGGGATCTACTTATGCAGAGACTGCCCAGGGTGTAACGGATAATGTTCAACAATATGATAGTGACGTAGTCGCATTAGAAGCATTAAATAAAGGCAAGCACGATGCCGTTATCACCGACTTCATTACAGGGAAAGAAGCGATCGCTGCAGGATTGAACATCGAAGCACGTGAGCTGATCGGCCGCAGTGAGCAAGCCATCGCTGTAAGCAAAGAGAACGAAGCGTTACTGGATGAAGTCAATAAAGCTTTAGAAACATTAAGAGAAGACGGAACGCTGAAGAAAATCAGTGAAAAGTATTTCAATACAGACATCACATCAGATCCCGAGAAAGAGTAAAAGCAGCATGACACAGAGCGAATGTGCTTCTATGCGCATTCGCTTTTTGTCTTAATGGGGATATAACTTGAACGGAGGGAAGTTCATGCACTTTTTAGAAACCTTTGCCGGTACATATGATGTTTTTCTTAAAGGGATGTTGTTAACATTCCAATTAACCTTTGTTTCTGTCCTGATTGCGATTGTGATTGGGTTGTTTTTCGCTTTCCTTAAGATTTCAGGGATCAAGCCTTTGTCCCTGATTGCGGATTTATACATTTTCGTTGTAAGGGGTACACCATTAATCGTTCAGATCTTCATCTTCTATTTCGGATTGACTTCACTGAATATCTCAGGCTTCTGGTCTGTCGTGATGGGTCTTGCCTTTCATAATGGGGCTTATATCGCAGAGATTTTCCGTGGTGCCATTCAATCCATTGATAAAGGACAGATGGAAGCGGGGCGGTCCCTGGGGATGTCTCTTGGATTGTCCATGAGAAGGATCATTTTACCCCAGGCATTCAGACGGGCCCTGCCGCCACTGGGTAATCAGTTCATCATTGCATTAAAGGATTCATCTCTTGCATCATTCATAGGGATGTTCGAATTGTTCAGTGTGGCAACGACGCTTGGTTCCAACAATTTCGATTACATGACCTACCTGCTCGTTGTAGCGATTTATTATCTGGTTCTGGTACTGGTATTCTCAACGATTGTCAATATCATAGAAAAACGGATGTCGGTTAGTGATTAATAATGAAGAGGGAGGGATGAGTGTGAGTCAGGAAATGATTAAAGTTGAAAAATTAAATAAATCCTTTGGTGATTTACATGTATTGAAGGACATTGATATCAGCGTAAAGGAAAGTGACGTGGTTTGCCTCATTGGAGCCAGTGGATCAGGGAAGAGTACATTGCTCCGCTGCTTAAACTTCCTGGAGCTGAAAGACAATGGAAGGGTTGTCATCGAGGGCGATGAAGTCAACCAGGATACACATGATTTAAATAAAATCCGTCAAAAAGTAGGGATGGTGTTTCAACATTTCTACCTTTTCCCTCACAAAACGGTCCTGGAAAATGTGATGGAAGCACCTGTTTACGTAAAAGGTGTGAAGAAGGCCCAAGCAAAAAAGGATGCGAAAGAATTATTAAAAAAGGTGGGACTTGGGGATAAGGAAAATGTCTATCCATCCAAGCTATCCGGAGGACAGAAACAGCGTGTGGCCATTGCAAGGGCACTTGCCATGAAGCCTGAAATCATGCTCTTCGATGAACCTACCTCAGCACTGGACCCTGAATTGGTCGGAGAGGTTTTGGCTACCATGAAGGAGCTTGCTTTAGAGGGGATGACGATGGTCGTCGTGACCCATGAAATGGGGTTTGCCCGCGAGGTAGCCGATTGGGTCGTGTATATGCACGATGGCAGGATCGTGGAAGTGGGACCTCCCCAGGAATTATTCAACGCTCCAAAAGAGCAGCGGACAAGAGAATTTCTGGATTCAGTTCTATAATCGTCCGTACAAAAAGCCCGGAGTGAATTCCGGGCTTTTATTATGGATTAAATAGAATTATTTTTTCTTTATAAACAATAAGTAGACGCCGATACCAATAACGATAATCGGCCAAAATTCCCAGGCAGTCTCCACATTACCTCCAATGAAGCCAAACCATCCCACCACTTTATCATAGAATAAGAGAATGATAGACAGGGTTAAAAAAAGCACTCCTTGAAATAGCCCTGCTCTCGTTTTCTGATACCTGAGGAGAAAACCCAAGGCAATGATCAGAATGAATGTACCCATGTGGTCCGGCCAGATTTCCAGTTTGTTGACAACGTGAAAATGGAGACCGAATCCAACGAGGATCGTCCCCGGTAATATGGCTTCATAATCTCTCCCTCCATATCCCTGTCCGAGAAAGGCCAGTCCAACAATCATCAATAATGTCGGCCATGTGAAAAACTCCTGAAACAGGACAATGTTCGCTTGCTGTAAGTAAAAGTATGCTCCGAACCCGATCAAAATCATTCCTGGGAAAATTCTTTGTTGTTGTCTCATTCTCTTCCTCCCGTATCTTTTATAGTAAATGTTTTAAATACTGTTTTTTCAGGGAAAATAATACATAATACTAAAGATAAGCCCAAACCTTTCCATTACTTGATTCTTTAAGCTTGTTTTGGTACCCTACATTAGTAGGGAATGTCGAAATATAAAAGATTTTTTTAGAATTGAAAATGCTTTCATGTTCATTCTTTATGAATCTTAAATGTATATGATGAATTGAATGTTTTGCAAGTACCGGAAGAAGCATGCCTTCTTACCTTTATAAATGTATCATACTTAGGTTTCAATTTCTGTTCACATTTACGGGACAGGAGCTTTTTAGGACATGTTATAATAAGAGTAATGATTTTAGTTGGGGGTGTAGTGCATAGCATGTATACAATAGTCGTTGGTTTGAATTACAAAACGGCCCCTGTTGAGATTCGTGAGCGTTTATCATTCAATGAAACGGATCTTCCTTTAGCTATGAAGGCTTTAAAGGAAAAGAAGAGCATTCTGGAAAATGTGATTGTTTCTACATGTAATAGAACGG
Source organism: Rossellomorea aquimaris (assembly GCF_003315075.1). Taxonomy (GTDB): domain Bacteria; phylum Bacillota; class Bacilli; order Bacillales; family Bacillaceae_B; genus Rossellomorea; species Rossellomorea aquimaris_C. Next base: position 100,389 of record NZ_QNRJ01000006.1, on the reverse strand, counting down.
AAGTCTATGCAGTAGTGGATCAGCTTCATACAGGTCGTTATTATATTAAAGATTTCTTATCTCAATGGTTCGATATAGATAAAGAGGAGTTCACGCCATATCTGTTCATTTATGAACAAGAAGGAGCAGTCGAACACCTTTTTAAAGTTGCGTGCGGATTGAATTCTATGGTGTTGGGGGAAACCCAGATCCTCGGACAAATTCGTTCAAGCTTCCTGAGTGCACAGGAGTCAGGAGCGACTGGTACAGTATTCAATCATCTGTTCAAGCAGGCAGTGACGGTAGCCAAAAAGGGTCACTCTGAAACAGATATTGGTTCCAATGCTGTGTCTGTCAGCTATGCTGCCGTTGAATTAGCTAAAAAAGTATTCGGAAGCCTGGAGGGTAAGCATGTTCTTATTCTTGGTGCCGGTAAAATGGGAGAACTTGCGATCCAAAACCTTCATGGCAGCGGAGCCACTAAAGTGACGGTCATTAATCGTACGTACGAAAAGGCTCAAACCTTGGCAGAACGTTTCAGTGGGAATGCAAAAACACTGAAGGAGCTTCAATGTGCCCTTGTAGAGGCTGATATTATGATCAGTTCCACCGGTGCAAAGGATTTTGTCATCACTAAAGAGATGATGTCACATGTGGAAAGCATGAGAAAGGGTCGCCCTCTTTTCATGGTGGACATTGCGGTACCTCGTGACCTGGATCCTTCCATCGGAGAATTAGAAAGTGTTTTCCTTTATGATATCGACGATTTAGAAGGCATCGTTCAGGCGAACCTGGCTGAGCGTAAGAAAGCCGCTGAGGAAATCGAAATCATGATTGAAGCTGAAATTGTAGCGTTTAAAGAGTGGTTGAATATGCTTGGTGTTGTTCCGGTTATTTCAGCACTGCGACAAAAAGCACTCTCTATCCAAGCTGAAACGATGGAAAGCATCGAACGGAAAATGCCTGACTTAACGGATCGTGAGCGAAAAGTGTTAAATAAGCATACGAAGAGTATCATCAATCAGTTGTTGAAGGATCCGATCCTTCAAGCGAAGGAATTCGCCGGACTTCCTGATGCTGAAGATAAACTGGATTTATTCATCAATATCTTTAATATTGAACAACAAGTGCAAGAGCAGAAACAAGTGAAAGCAGCCAATGAAAAGACTGAGAGCGATCTTAAGCTTGTACCACAACCTTCTTTTCAAGCATAAGTGAGGTTATTGTCTATGTTTGAACAAACGATGACTAGGCTGCACGAACTTATGATTGTTCTGTATGCTATTAGTATTCTCTTTTACTTTATAGATTTCTTAAACAAAAACCGGAAGGCGAATCTGTTTGCCTTCTGGTTACTTGCGATTGTTTGGATCCTTCAAACAATCTTTTTATTTCTATACATGATGAATACAGGCAGGTTTCCGGTCCTCACCATCTTTGAGGGACTTTATTTTTATGCCTGGGTCCTCATCACCCTGTCACTTGTCATCAATCGATTATTAAGAGTGGACTTTACGGTGTTCTTCACAAATGTACTGGGATTCATCATCATGGCGATCCATACGTTTGCGCCGGTACAGGTAGAGTCACAGGCGATGGCAGAACAGCTCGTATCTGAATTATTGTTGATTCATATTACGATGGCCATCCTCTCATATGGAGCCTTTTCACTATCCTTTGTGTTTTCCCTGCTTTACCTCCTGCAATTTAAATTATTAAAGGAGAAAAAATGGGGACAAAGGTTATGGCGGATCAGCGATTTGTCCAAACTTGAGAAGATTTCATATATATCGAACGCCATTGGTGTAGCCATGCTTCTATTGAGCTTGATACTGGGGCTGCAATGGGCATACATCAAACTGCCGGAATTTCTATGGTATGATCCGAAAATAGTAGGATCATTCATTCTATTAATTTTATATAGTAGTTATTTATATCTTCGCATCAAAAAAAATCTATTTGGTAAGTCATTAGCTTTTCTTAATGTTGCAGCCTTTTTGATCATTTTAATTAACTTTTTCTTGGGCAGTAGGTTGTCTTCATTTCATTTCTGGTATTCATAAGTTTTCAGGAGGTCATTATGAGAAAAATCATTGTTGGATCGAGACGAAGTAAATTAGCACTGACACAAACAAATTGGGTGATCGATCAGTTGAAAGAACTGGATCCCTCTTACGAATTCGAAGTGAAGGAAATCGTTACAAAAGGGGATCAGATCCTCGATGTCACCCTGTCAAAGGTCGGTGGAAAAGGCTTGTTTGTTAAAGAAATTGAACAAGCGATGCTGGATAAAGAAATCGATATGGCCGTTCACAGTATGAAAGACATGCCAGCGGTTTTACCTGAAGGACTGACCATCGGATGTATACCGATTCGCGAGGATCACCGTGATGCGTTCATCAGTAAAAATCATGTGGCCCTCAAAGACTTACCGGGTGGTGCAATCATAGGAACGAGCAGTCTGCGCAGAGGAGCACAGATTTTATCCGTTCGTCCAGATCTTGAAATCAAATGGATCCGTGGAAATATCGATACGCGCTTAACGAAGCTTAAAAATGAGGATTACGACGCGATCATCCTAGCAGCGGCAGGGTTATCACGTATGGGCTGGACATCAGATGTTGTAACGGAATTCCTTGATCCAGACCTTTGTCTGCCTGCAGTCGGACAAGGTGCATTATCCATTGAATGCAGGAAAGATGATTCTGAGTTGCTTGAGTTGCTTCAGAAGTTTGCTTGTGAAGAGACGACTGAGACTGTTACGGCTGAAAGAGCGTTCCTTCATAAAATGGAAGGCGGATGTCAGGTGCCGATTGCAGGATTTGCTGAGCTGAAAGACAACGGGGATGTAGCATTAACAGGGCTTGTAGCTTCACCTGATGGGAAGACGATTTATAAAGAATACATGGTGGGACAAAATCCTCAGCAAGTAGGGGAGAAAGTCGCTGAAAGCTTAACAGACCTGGGGGCTAAGGCTTTAATCGATCAGGTGAAAGAGGAGCTAGATCAATAATGAAGGGTAAAGGGCCTTTAGAAAACATAAAGGTTTTGATTACTCGCGGAAGTGAGGGATCCAGTGAAACGGCTTCCCTCATCGAAGACGTGGGAGGGGTTCCGATTGTGGTGCCGCTCCTTCATTTTCAACCTCATGAAGATGTGTGGGAAACGAATCTTCACACAACCATACATACGTACGAATGGATTATTTTCACCAGTAAAAATGGAGTGAAATTCTTTCTTCAAGCTTTGAAACGATTACAGCTCGATTTATCTTCTTTTTCCGGGAAGTTTGCTGCAGTCGGAAGTAAGACGGAACACTATTGCAGGAAGAATGGAATCCCTGTTTCCTTCGTGCCTGACCATTTTACAGGGGATGACTTTGCAGACGAATTCATTTCGAAAGTGAAGCCTTCAGGGGACGTTCTGATTCCAAAGGGGAACCTGGCCAGAAACGTCATTGCTTCAGAGCTTCTCTCTGCCGGGGTGTCCTGTCAGGAATGGATCGTCTATGAAACCGTCCTTCCAGAAGGGTGCATCGGTCAGTTGAAGGACAGTATTGAAGAAGAGAAACCTGATATCATCACGTTTACCAGTTCATCAACGGTTCATCATTTTATGAAGGTGGTCGATCAGCACAGCCTTCATGATAAAATCCAGGACATACCGATTGCCTGCATTGGTCCCATTACAAAAAGTACGGCTGAACAGTACGGATTACATGTAAAAATCTGTCCGACCATTTATACTGTAAATGAAATGGTAAACGAAATGAAAAGATTTATCACGAATAGATCATCACAATAAAGCTTTATTTACTTAGGAGGATTTCACATGAAAGATTTGCATTTTAATCGTCATCGCCGCCTGCGTCAATCAGATCATATGCGTGCGTTAGTAAGAGAAACTCATCTACGAAAAGAGGATTTAATTTATCCACTGTTTATAGTGGAAGGGGAAAATATTAAGAATGTCGTTCCTTCCATGCCAGGGGTTTTTCACATTTCCCTGGATAACTTAAAAGCAGAAATGGATGAAGTGGTTTCCTTAGGTATCAAATCCATTATTCTTTTCGGTGTTCCGGCTGAAAAAGATGAGGCAGGAACACAAGCGTATCATGACCACGGAATCGTCCAAAGAGCAACCCGATTTGTGAAGGAACATTATCCTGAGCTTGTTGTCATTGCCGATACTTGTTTATGTCAATATACGAGCCACGGACATTGTGGAATCGTCAAAGATGGAAAAGTACTGAATGATCCCACACTTGATCTTTTAGCCAAAACGGCGGTCAGCCAGGCTGAAGCGGGAGCTGATATCATTGCTCCTTCGAATATGATGGATGGATTCGTTGCAGCGATCCGCCACGGTTTGGACGAGGCCGGCTATCATGATGTGCCGATCATGTCATATGCCGTTAAGTACTCCTCAAGCTTCTATGGTCCATTCCGTGATGCAGCACACTCTACACCGCAATTTGGAGATCGCAGAACGTATCAGATGGATCCTGCGAATCGTCTCGAAGCGTTAAGAGAAGCACAGTCGGATATTGAAGAAGGCGCAGATTTCTTAATTGTCAAACCTGCCCTTTCCTATTTAGATATCATGCGGGAAGTGAAAGACCGTTTCAATGCACCAGTTGTCGCTTATAACGTAAGTGGAGAGTACAGCATGGTGAAAGCGGCGGCTCAAAACGGCTGGGTAAACGAACAGGAAATCGTAATGGAAAAACTGACAAGCATGAAACGTGCGGGTGCAGACCTTATTATTACGTATTTTGCAAAAGATGTAGCGAATTGGTTATCCTAATTGGTGGAAAGTTCCTGTAAGGATGACTGAAAGATCACTAAAGGAGGAACCCGGAATGCGTTCATATGAGAAATCGAAGCAAGCGTTCAAAGAAGCAGTAAAACTGATGCCTGGCGGAGTTAATAGTCCTGTACGGGCATTCAAATCCGTAAAGATGGATCCCCTATTCATGGAAAGAGGAAAAGGAGCTAAAATTTACGATATCGATGGAAATGAATACATTGACTATGTTCTTTCCTGGGGACCACTCATTCTTGGTCACAGCAATGACCGTGTGGTGGAATCCATTAAAAAGGTAGCAGAAAACGGGACCAGCTTCGGTGCCCCGACAGAGATTGAAAACAAACTTGCCGAACTAGTCATTGAAAGGGTTCCAAGTATTGAAGTGGTACGTATGGTGTCCTCTGGTACAGAGGCGACGATGAGTGCCCTGCGTCTTGCGCGTGGATATACTGGACGCAATAAAATCATCAAGTTCGAAGGCTGCTACCACGGTCATGGAGATTCATTATTAATCAAGGCAGGATCCGGTGTTGCGACTCTCGGGTTGCCCGACAGTCCTGGTGTTCCTGAAGGCGTAGCAAAGAATACGATTACGGTGCCTTATAATGACTTGGAAAGCCTCCGTTATGCCTTTGAACAATTTGGTGATGACATCGCTGGTGTGATCGTAGAACCTGTTGCCGGCAATATGGGTGTCGTTCCACCTCAGCCAGGCTTCCTGGAAGGCCTTCGTGAAATAACGGAAAATCATGGTTCTCTGTTAATATTTGATGAAGTCATGACTGGATTCCGTGTCGGATACGGATGTGCACAGGGCTATTACAATGTAACCCCGGACTTAACGTGTTTAGGAAAAGTCATTGGTGGTGGCCTGCCGGTAGGTGCATACGGCGGTAAAGCTGAAATCATGGAAAGAATCGCTCCAAGCGGTCCGATCTATCAAGCTGGAACCCTATCCGGAAATCCATTGGCCATGACGGCGGGATATGAAACCCTGAGCCAGCTGACTCCTGAAACGTACACAGAGTTCGCACGCAAAGCAGACCTGTTGGAAGAAGGCTTAAAGAAAGCAGCAGAAAAGCACAACATCCCTCACAGAATTAACCGGGCCGGCTCCATGATCGGTATCTTCTTCACGAATGAAGAAGTAACCAACTATGAAGGCGCGAAATCATCTGATCTTGAGATGTTTGCCGATTACTACCGTGAAATGGCCCATGAAGGTGTATTCTTACCACCTTCCCAATTCGAAGGACTATTCCTATCGACAGCTCACACAGATGAAGATATTGAAAAAACCCTTGAAGCAGCGGAAAAAGCGTTTGAAAAAATTAGTAAAAAGTAATGATGGTAGCCGATCCTTTTTATAGGGATCGGCTATTTATATTCGTTTTCCTATCATAATCCTCCTTTTCGGTTCATAAAGTGATAATGGCATTGTTTACTATTTCTTTGTTTGGAACCTGAAAGGAGGAATTTCTTTTGTCACAAGAACAACAATCGTGTTTGCGATTTTCTTTGGAAGAATCAATTTGGTTTAAAAAAGGACAGGAAGTTGAAGAATTGCTATCTATCTCCTTAGATCCTCATATAACGATACAAGAGCAAGAGCAGTACGTACTTATCAGGGGTAGCCTTGATCTTTCCGGTGAATATTTACCAACCTCACCGAGAGATGAAGAAGAGGATGAGTTTGAAGCGGGTGGTAAGTTTGTTCAAATAGTTGAAAAAAGGGAAAAAGGTGAGTATGAATTTGTCCACCGTTTCCCGGTCGATGTGACGATTCCGAAAAACAGAATTGCCAATCTGGGCGATATCGACGTGTTCGTTGAGTCATTTGACTACATGGTTCCCGAGAATGCTTGTCTAAAATTGAATGCCGATTTAACGATTACAGGGATTTATGGAGAACAGCAGACGCATACTCCCCTTGAAGCTGAATTTAGCAGAGAGGAAGATTACGAGCCGCTGTACCGTTCGAGTGCAGTTGCCGAAGTAGAAGAGGATACAGCGGAGGAAGATGTAGAAACAGAAGAAGAGCAGGAAGAAAGAGAAGAAGTATACGAGTATGAGAACTACGATGTCGAAGAATTAACGGCGAACGTTGAAGAGGAGGAAGAAGAGGAAGAAGAGGAAGAAGAGGACTCTGAAGACGACGAGTACCAGCCCTTTAATCTGGAAGGACGGACACCGCCAGCCGAAGAGGACGATGAGATCCCCGTACAGATTCAATACGATGCTCATCCTGCCCATAGCTATGAGGAAAATTATTTCCGAAAAGAAAACGTGTTTGAATTGCCACAGCATGACCTGAGCGAGTCATCAGAAGAACAGCCGGCTCAACCAAAGGCCGCCTACATGCCGCCTCCTAAATACAAACAGCAGGAGGAGGAAGAAGAGTCCTCTTCATCCTCCGCAGTAGAAGCAGAAATGGAAGAAAGCGGAGAAGAGCAGGATGATAAGAAAAAGACTAAAGGCAAAAAGAAATATGAGACCATTTCCCTTACCGATTTCTTTGCGAGAAAAGAAGAGGAAAAGGGTGCAACATTAAGGGTATGCATTGTTCAAGAAGGAGAAACGCTGGATTATATCGCAGAAAAGTATGATCTAACCATTCCTCAGCTATTGAGGGTCAATCAACTTGAAGCCAATCAAGACGTCTATGTAGGGCAGGTTCTATATATCCCGAAAAGCGAGTATGTCTTCAAGGGTTAAAGGAATAGAGCAAAGTCGCTCCCATCTGAGAAGAGCGCAATTGCCATATAGAAGGAACTACGGGGCTGACACCAAAATCATTGGAGTTAGTCCGTTTTTTTTAGAAAAGTAATCTTAGAAGGTGAGAGGTATGGTACAAACGCTGGAGGGATTAAAGCCTGTGTTACAACCTTATGGTGTCGAACCCCATTTTGTTGAGAATTACGGGAAGATTTCCAAAGTATTCTCCAATAAAGGGACGCTTGCTGTGAAGCAGCTCTCAGCCCAAACTGGAGTGGATTTTGTCAGGAATGTACAAATGTTGTTTCAAAGGGGCTATAACCGGATTGTTCCGATCTATCCGACATTGGATGGACGCTATGCGGTGTGGAATGATGGGCAGTTATACTATGTCATGCCCTGGCTCTTGAACCTGGAAAGGGAAGATCAATTTGAAAAGCATCAGAAAATGTTCCGGGAATTGGCAAGACTTCATACTCTCTCCTCTCAAGAAGTAAAGATTGATAAAGAAGAGAGAGAATCTCATTACGAGCAGCTGACTTCCAGGTGGGATAAAGAACAGCAGTTTCTCGATGAGTATGTGGAAGCATGTGAAAGGACAACGTATATGTCTCCTTTTCAATTCCATTATTGCATGTACTATAAGGACGCTTCCCAAGCGCTGAAATTTTCACGGAAAATGCTGGATGAATGGTATGAGGAAACGAAAGAGCTTGAGAAAGTCAGAACCGTCATTACACATGGTAAGGTATCGACGGAGCATTTTTTATTCGACGAAAGAGGCTTGGGGTATTTCCATAACTTTGAGAACTCAAAGATGGCCTCACCCTTCCATGACCTGCTGCCGTTTCTGTCCAGAACTTTGAAAACCTATCCTAAGTATTATGAGGAATGCATCGAGTGGCTCACCACGTATTTTCAGCATTTTACCGTACGTAACGAAGAGCGGCTCCTGTTCATGAGTTATTTAGCTTACCCAAGCTCTGTCATCGCTGTGGTGGAAAAGTATTTTCATACACCGAAGGATAAGCGGAATGAACGGAAATCTCTCAAAAAATTGCAACGGCATTACTGGCTTCTGAAAAACACGGAATACGTGGTCATGCGTTTAGATGAAATGGAAAAAAAGAAGCAGGAGCAGGCGGCCGAGGCAGAATAAAAAAAAGGACTGGCGAAGTCCACATTTCGTCAGTCCATTAAATCCAATCGAAATAAATGGCAAGACCGATACCGATAAAAAGAGTTAAAAGAAGGACGTCAAAAGTGGTTGGAAGCAAAATGGTCCGGACCCCTTGAAAGATCGTAAAAGGAATGATGAATTGCTTACATATTAACCGGGCGTTTCCCATCCATTTCTGCATGGTATATTGATTGATTTTTTTCATATTCGTCCACTCACTTTCCTGGGTGTATTCACTACTTTATCTTATGAATACAGAATAAAATGGTGCCTATGTATAGGCAAAATGAATATTTTTCATTGAAAATGCCAATAATGATTGACGAAAGTTTATCTTATCCTATACTATAATGAGTAAATAAATAATCTTGAAAAGCAATGAACAGGAAGAGTACATTGATCCTTACTTTCAGAGAGGAAAATCGTTAGCTGAGAGATTTTCTACGTTAAGACAATGGAAGGTCGCCTGAAGAGCTGTTTCTATGAAATGAGAGTAGTAGAAGCCGGTTAAAAGCCGTTATAATCGTCGAGAGTTCAGGAGGCTTATTTCTCCTGAGAAAAAAGGTGGTACCGCGAATGGAATCCTTCGTCCTTTTCACAGGACGGGGGATTTTTTTATTTTTTTTAGAAAAGTGTACTTATTCGCACTAATATAGGAGGAAAACAAATGGAAACTCAAGATCAGCAATTATCCATGCCGACAAAATATGATCCAAATGCCATTGAGCAGGGCAGATACAAATGGTGGCTGGAAGGTAAATATTTCGAAGCCAAAAACGATAAGGAGAAGGAGCCATACACAATTGTCATTCCTCCTCCGAACGTAACAGGAAAACTTCATCTTGGTCATGCTTGGGACACGACCCTGCAAGATATCCTGACAAGAATGAAGCGCATGCAGGGTTACGATGTATTATGGCTGCCGGGTATGGACCATGCCGGGATCGCGACACAGGCGAAAGTGGATGAAAAACTTCGCAATCAAGGCATTTCACGCTATGACTTAGGTCGTGAAAAGTTCGTAGAAGAAACATGGAAATGGAAAGAAGAATATGCCGAGCATATCCGTCAGCAATGGTCTAAGGTTGGATTAGGCCTGGACTATAGCCGTGAGCGTTTCACGTTGGACGAGGGCTTATCGGAAGCGGTACAAAAGGTATTTATCGACCTTTATAACAAAGGCTTAATCTACCGTGGTGAATACATCATCAACTGGGATCCGGCAACGAAAACGGCCCTTTCAGACATTGAGGTCATTCATCAGGATGTACAAGGTGCATTCTATCATATGAAATATCCGCTGGCAGATGGAAGTGGTCACATTGAAATTGCCACGACCCGTCCGGAAACGATGCTTGGAGATACGGCCGTTGCGGTTCACCCGGAAGATGATCGCTACAAGCATCTAATCGGCAAAACCGTCACCCTTCCTATCGTTGGACGTGAAATTCCGATTGTAGGAGATGACTATGTTGATATGGAATTTGGTTCAGGTGCAGTAAAAATCACACCTGCCCATGACCCGAATGATTTCGAAATCGGAAACCGTCACAATTTAGAGCGTGTTCTCGTCATGAACGAAGACGGAACCATGAATGACAAGGCGGATAAATACCAAGGCATGGATCGTTTCCAATGCCGTAAGGAAATCGTGAAGGACCTTCAAGAAGCAGGAGTTCTGTTCAAGATTGAAGAGCATATACATTCAGTTGGTCACTCCGAAAGAAGTGGAGCGGTGGTTGAGCCTTATCTTTCGACTCAGTGGTTCGTTAAGATGGATCCTCTGGCAGAGGAAGCGGTGAAACTGCAACAGGATGAGAACAAGGTCAACTTTGTACCTGATCGCTTTGAAACGTCTTACCTGCGCTGGATGGAAAACACGCGTGACTGGTGTATTTCCCGTCAGCTTTGGTGGGGGCATCGCATCCCGGCCTGGTATCATAAAGAAACAGGCGAAATCTATGTAAACAACGAAGCACCGGAAGACCTTGAGAACTGGACCCAGGAAGAGGATGTACTGGATACATGGTTCAGTTCAGCTCTATGGCCGTTTTCAACAATGGGCTGGCCTGATCTGGATGCAGAGGACTTTAAACGCTATTATCCAACGAATACACTCGTGACCGGCTACGATATCATCGGTTTCTGGGTATCGCGCATGATCTTCCAAGGACTGGAGTTCACAGGAGAACGTCCATTTAAAGACGTACTGATTCACGGACTGGTTCGGGATGCAGATGGACGCAAGATGAGTAAGTCATTAGGTAATGGTGTAGATCCGATGGATGTCATCGAAAAGTACGGTGCCGATTCCCTTCGCTACTTCCTATCTACAGGCAGCTCACCGGGGCAGGATCTTCGTTTCTCCTTTGAGAAAGTAGAATCTGTTTGGAACTTTGCGAATAAGATTTGGAATGCATCCCGTTTCGCCCTTATGAATATGGATGGTATGACATACGACGAGATCGATCTTTCAGGTGAGAAGTCTGTTGCGGATAAATGGATCCTTACCCGTTTAAATGAAACGATCGAAACCGTGACACGATTAGCCGATCGTTACGAATTTGGTGAAGTGGGACGCGTTCTTTACAACTTCATCTGGGATGACTTCTGTGATTGGTATATCGAGATGGCGAAATTGCCTCTGTATGGCGAGGACGAAGGAGCTAAGAAAACGACCCGTTCGATTCTGGCCTATGTACTCGACAACACAATGAGACTACTACACCCATTCATGCCGTTTATTACCGAGGAAATATGGCAGAACTTGCCGCATCAAGGCGAATCCATTACAGTAGCTGCGTGGCCGACGGTTCAAGATGAACTGACAGACCAAGGGGCAGCAGAAGAGATGAAGCTGCTCGTTGATATCATTCGTGCCGTACGTAATGTCCGTGCAGAGGTAAACACTCCGATGAGTAAGCAAATCAACTTGATGCTGAAGGCAAAAGACGCACACACCCTCACGATCATCGAGAAGAACAAAGCATATATTGAAAAATTCTGTAATCCAGAGAAGCTGGAAATGGGTACAGATTTAGTTACTCCGGATAAAGCGATGACGGCGGTTGTAACAGGTGTAGACTTATTCCTTCCATTAGAAGGATTAATCAACATCGAAGAAGAAATTGCCCGTCTTCAAAAAGAACTGGAGAAATGGACGAAAGAAGTTTCCCGGGTTCAAGGCAAATTAAACAACGAAAAATTTGTGAGCAAGGCTCCTCAAAATGTAGTAGATGAGGAAAAAGCAAAGGAAAAAGATTATTTAGAGAAACAAGCGACGGTGAAAGCAAGAATCGAAGAGCTTAAATCACTATAATCTTTTGAACAGAGGATAAGAAGAGGGCTTTAGAATCGGGTCTGATTGTTAAGGTTGAGGGGATGCATCAAGGTTTTCTCTCCGGCAATCTGCCCCGACTTGAGCCCTCTTTCTAATGAAACCTTAAGGGGAGTGATTGAAATTGTTAACCTATGAAAAGGCCGTTGGATGGATACACTCAAGACTCAGACTTGGAATCAAGCCGGGTCTTGAGAGAATGCAGTACTTGTTAGAGGAGCTTGGGAATCCTCATAAAAAGCTCCAAACCGTTCATATCGGGGGAACAAACGGAAAGGGATCCACTGTAACCTATTTGAGAAATATGCTACAGGAATCAGGGTATTCAGTCGGCACCTTTACTTCACCATATTTTGAACGATTTAATGAGAGGATCAGCATCAATGGGGAACCTGTTTCTGATGAAGATTTAACTCTTCTTGTGGAAAAAATTAAGCCCATTGCCGAAAGCATGGAGCATTCTGAATGGGGAACCCCTTCTGAATTCGAAGTCATAACAGCCATGAGCTTTTATTACTTTGCCGAAATGCATCCTGTCGATCTCGTCCTTTATGAGGTAGGGCTTGGAGGAAGACTTGATTCGACGAATGTCATCACACCGATGGTTTCAGTCATAACGAGCATCGGTCTGGATCATATGCAATTTCTGGGAAGCAGATTAGAAGACATAGCCTTTGAGAAAGCCGGGATCATCAAACGTTCTTTTCCGGTCATATCAGGGGTTCACCAGAAAGAAGCAGCTGAAGTGATAAGACAGAAAGCGCTGGAAATGGGTAGTGACCTGTTTGAACTCGGAGAGGATTTTTCTGTGGAACGTCAAGCCTTACTCGAAAAAGGGGAGAGATTCCAATACACGTCTCCTGTTCAAAATGAAACGTATGAGCTTTCCATGATCGGTGTACACCAAATCAATAATGCAGCAATAGCCATTAAAGTGACAGAGCTTCTTAGTGAACAGCATAAAATAGCAGGTCCCCATATTAAAACGGGACTAAAGAAGGCATCATGGCCAGGCAGAATGGAAGCTTTATCATACAATCCCGGGATTTATATTGACGGGGCCCATAATCCTGAAGGGGTACAAGCCTTGGTGAAAACCATAAACGATCGCTTTATCAATAAAAGGGTAACGGTTCTTTTTGCGGCACTACACGACAAAGAATTAAAACCGATGATCACGACATTGGAAGAAGCGGTGGAGGCAATTGGATTCACGACCTTTGACTTTCCGCGAGTCGCGTCAGTTGAAGAGCTCTATGAACTATCTTCCCATCCCGATAAGATGAAAGTTCACCAATGGAGAGACTACCTTCCTGAGAAAGTACAAGGCATGAAAGAAGAAGATATCCTGTTAATAACAGGTTCACTATACTTTTTATCCAAGGTTAAACCATATCTGCTGGACCACCTGGAAAATTACAGAAAAAAGTAAGTGACTTTATTGGACTGCTTTGATAAAATATTCTTAAACTTGTGACTATTTAACTAGTATAGTATGATCGAACTATATTAAATTAATGGTGGACCTATGGGGGATAGATATGACGTTATCAGTAAAAAAGAAGCTGTACATATTGCTGACCTGGCTGGCCGTTGTACCTGCTGGTTTGTATATGACCTATCAATACTATCCTCCTGAGAATATTGCAGGAAATGAGTTAGAGCTATTAACATTGGTGGCTTTCGCTACTTTTATCCCGCTTATGCCCATTGTGATAAATGGTGCGACCATCTTCTTCATCCAGTGGGTGACCCTAGTAGGGTTTATAAAGTATGGTCTATTTGTTGAGATCATCCTCATGCAGTTCTCTATCATTCCATTACTCATACGGCTTCAATTGACCAAAAATGATTGGCATAGAATCCCCTTGAATTCTGTCATGTTCTATATCGTTTCATTAGTCAGCGGCCTGGTCTATTTTTTATTCGGTGGAGAAGTCGGTTTAAGAGATATCAGTCAATTAATCTTTCCTATATTGAGTTATCAAATTGTGTCGATCATGGTCAACCAGATACTGCTTCTGCTCTATCAACACTATCTGGTGAATAGTGATGTCCGCTTCTACAGCAAGGATTTCGTATGGGACTTTACGGCAAATATGATCATGTTCCCCCTTTCTTTATCTCTCTATTATTTAACGTTTGAACTGGGAGCCTTCGCTTCGTTATTGATCGGTATCCCTTTTGTGAGCTTATCGATCATCTTGAAGATGTATAACTCTTCTGAAAAGATCAATGAATACCTTCAAAAAGCGGGTGAAATCGGTCACCAGTTAACGGAAAGCCTTAAAGTGAATGAAGTGCTTGATATATTCATCGAGAAGATCATTGAGACCCTGCCGGTTGAATATGCCTATATCCTGGATTGCAAGGAAGAAGAACTTGTCCTGTTAAGACGGGTTGAAAATGGAGAAATGAAGTCCAATAACCTGCGTCCATTAAAGAAAAGCCAGGGAATCAGCGGTGTAGTGTGGGAAACAGGGAAGTCAGTCCTCTATACTTCACGATCTGAATGGACCGGGATCGCTGAAGGATACATGCCTGATGGAGTGGAAAGCGTTCTGTGCGTACCCATTGTAAGAAGTCAAAAGGTGCGAGGGATCCTTCTATTGGCTTCTTCCAAAAAGAAAGCCTATGAAAAATATCAATTGATGATCGTCGATATTTTATGCTCCTATTTCGGGGTGGCGATCGCCAATGCAAGGCATCATGAACGAACGAAGAAAAACAGTGAGAGATGTGCCCTGACAGGACTTTACAATTACCGCTATTTTGAAGATCTCCTGTCCCTGGAATTCAATCATCTCGATGTCGGGAAAAGGAAAAGTCTATCCCTCATCATGCTCGACCTTGATCATTTCAAGGTCATTAACGACAACTATGGTCACCAGAGCGGTAACGAAATCCTGATTGAACTTGCAGACCGCCTTCGTACCCTTATCGATACCAGGGGAACGGTTGCCAGGTATGGAGGGGAGGAATTTGTCATCCTTCTTCCGGATACAAAACGGGATGAAGCGCTCATCCTGGCAGAGCATGTCAGGGGTGAGATAGCCAACAAACCCTTCACCATCCATGACAGTCTCCATGAATCCAACAAACAGATGATGGTCCGGATCACCGCAAGCATCGGAGTTTCAACCGCACCTGAAGATGCAGAAGATACCCTGGCACTCATCCGCCATGCGGACCGCGCGCTTTATACGGGTGCAAAGCAGGCCGGGCGGAACCGGGTGGCTCAGTATGTGAAATAGTTAAAAGGGTGTCTATTCGACAATAGACATCTTTTTTCTTTGTTTTGAGTATTAAGTCCTATTATAATAGTTTGAAGATTGATATAATAAAAGCATTATAGGATAACCAAATGAGGGATATTATGAGAATTCAGGGAAAGATTCCACTACTATTACTTTTCACCCTTTTTCTGGCATTTATTTTTAATTCGACAAATACCTATGCCAATGGAACTTCAGATTTAAGAGTTGACTTCAATGTTACCCCGTCCCAAGAAGTCATTGTTAAGCCGGTGGATGGTAATGCCAAAGCATCATTAGACTTTCATATCAATCCAATCGGAGAGGTGAAAGAAACGAATCGACCTCCTATAGACGTCGTTTTTGTCTTCGATAAGTCAGGATCGATGAATAGCACCAGGGATAAAATGCAAAGTGCAAAGGATGGGCTGACTAATGCCGTACAATTCTTTGAGAAAAACAAACAACGTAATGATCGCTTCTCTCTTATTACGTTTTCTTCAGATATAGAAACGATACTTCCATTAAGTAATGACCTCGATGCTATTAAAACTTCCATGTTACATACCACAGCTTATGGAGGCACCAATTACACAGACCCCTTGCGTGCAGCGAAGAATATGCTGAAAGATTCCAAGAATGAAAAGTATATTGTCTTCTTAACCGATGGACAGCCGATGATTGCGACGTCGATTGAAAAAGTAGGTTACAAAGACTGTAAAAATAAACCTTGTAATAAATACGAATTTATTGAGAAAGAACAGCTAGTGAAGTTCGATTATCAAGATAGATATAATTACTACTATAATAAATGGCTTCATAGAATATCTTCTACCGAAAATCGCGATGTGAATTATTTATATGTAAATGATTTCTCTATCAACGGGAAGTCCATGAATTCAGGTTGGTATATAATGGATGAACTAGAGAAGTACAGCGAGTACGTTCAAGCTCTTATCAAACAAAAAGGCCTTGAAGTATCCAAGGAAATCTACAACGATAAAATCACCATGCATACCCTTGGTTATGGAGAAGGAGATCTGGATGATCGTTATCTTGAAATGCTGGCACAGCAAACGTCGGGTAGCTTCATTAAAGCCAGTGAAGGAAGCGTCTCCGATGCATTCGAAAAATTAGCCAACAAATTGAATTCAGTCAAATTGGATGGCGAAATTGTCGTGCAGTTGCCGGAAAATGTGACAGTTGACCAAAATCAATACAAAGTGATGAATAATAAAGTCTATTTGCCATTTTCCACGGTATACGAAGTAGGGCAGGGTGTACCAACTCCTATTACAGTATCGCTTCCGGTGGAATTCTCCAATAAGGGATCCTATACGTTTAAGGATTTGAAAGTACAGTATAAAACGGCAGAAGAAACAGAATGGCGATCAAGTGATAGAAGGTCTGTGACGATTGAAGTGAAAGATGATGCACCTGCATCGGTCACAGGAAGGGTAGACTTAAATAAAATCAATCAAGACCTGTTCAATTTAATTATTGAGGATGGAAAAGAAACAAATACTTTCACAGGACTGTTCAAACTGGATTTTGGCGGGTTGGTAAATCCGAAAGCAAAGGGTGATTTAAGTGAGATTACTATACACCAGCCCTTACCAGAGGGTATCAGCGTTAAAGAAAGCCCTGATGTAACAATTCAGAATATCAATGGACAACAAATTGCCATAATCAAGGTTAAACAAAAGATGAGCTTTGAAAACGGTGCATTTACTAAACCTGCACTTGAGATACCTGTAACGATGAACGCCGTCTGGGCCATTAATAATGTGAAAATGCCACAAGCGAAAGTCTATTATGTCGATTCACGATATGGGAACAAAGTGAGCAGTAATCTGAGCCCGAATCATAACGAAATCAGCGCGAAAGTAAGAACACGTCAATTGCAAAATGGAAGGGAATTTGCATTTGATGGTTATTCAAACGGTACGATCAAGAAGGTTAAAATACAGGGGCAAACGGAAACTGTTGTAGCAACACTGGAAGCTGGAGTGGATAGTCGATACCCGATTATGCCTGTAAAATCATTGCAGAGTGAACCCACACAGCTTACTATTACCTACAAAAATGGAGCAACCGCTGTTTTACCATTCGTTCCTGAATTAATAGTAAAAGACCCACTCACAGAAACTATTTTAGATGATGGTTCTTCTGTCTCGAATGAAGTGGAATTCTATCTCTCTAATGGTATTCCTGGAGGAAATGTTTCTTACCACTATCAACTTCTTAATGAAGAAGAAACAAACGGCGAATGGACAGATTTTGAGTTGGAAGATACGAAAATCATTGATCGTTTCGGGAAGAATGAAATCCGTGTAAAAGCCGTTGGAGGTTTTGCAATAGAGGATTACATTATTGAAAGGACCATTTGGATCGAGGGTGACGAATTAATACGTGTACCTTCATTAATTGAATTATATGTTGGAGAAACCCAGTCATTCAATATCGATATCTTCCCGTTTGGAAAACCCAACAATAATTATAATGTAAAGGTTCTACAAGGGGATGATGGAATGATTAACTCCTCATACAGTCAAGTCAGTTCCACCAAAGAGAACCGAATGACAGGATTATCTCCCGGCGAGGATCTAGTGGAAGTTGAAACCAAGAATGGGAAATACAAAAAATCGATCCGAGTCATTGTTAAGTCAAGGATTGTAAAACTGGAAAGCATGGACTTCACAAAATCGAAGTACACTTTATTGCTGGAAGGTAACGCATTCGATATACACTCTCATTTAGTATTCAATCCTGAAAATGCAACCAATAAAAACATCAAGAACGTTGTCGACACAGGTAATGATGTTGTAGACATCGTACAAGAAAGTGGAGTTTGGAAGGTTATACCTAAAAATACAGGGGTGACGACGATAACGGTTACTTCTGAAGAAGATCCTGATATAAAGGCGATTGCGATTTTCGAAGTCGTTGCAGGTGAAGAAGAAACTGAAAACCCGGAGACCGGAGATGGGAATATCGATGGAAGATGGTGATATAAAGGGAGGTCCTTGATAATGGACCTCCCTTTTTCATTCAACTATTATTTCATCACTGATTAATGAGAGAGCTTCAACCTTTGGTAAAGTATCCAGCTTTGAAAGAAGGACATCTTTGTTATAGTTTACGATGAATCTTGACAGTTTCTCTTGCTGATTTGAGGGGGAGCTCTGATTTGCCTCATCGATATTGTCTACGTCCCCACGAACAGCATTCACTGTAAGGTTGCCTTTTGAGAAGACTCCGCCGTTAACATAAAATAATGAACCAACTCCATAAAGGGTAGCGTCACTATCCGTGTAGAAAAAAGCTTGTAACGGCTTGATGGCCTCAGCTGGATCGGGCAATAAACGTAATTCATCCTTTTCCTTCTCCTGAGCATAATACTGAAATTCATTCATTCTTGTTAATAGTAACTCTCCTTTAGAGAGTAAAATTAATTCACCTGTATTATTTGTGCCGTCTTCACTCTCTTTACCGGTTATATTCAAGTTAGAAATACTTGTTTTTCCCCTTGCGTAAATGACGGAATCAAACTTGATTTCATCATTCTCACCGGCTGGGTCATTGGCATCACCCAGTATGGTTAAATTCCTCCCTGAAAATACATTTCCCGATATGACGGAAGTGGAATTTTGTGATTGAAAAGAGATGTGATCAAAACTAACTATATTCTTCTGAAGCATTACGGGTGAATTTGCCTCTATGGATACTCTTCCTGCTGCCACGATATTATCAATGGTCATTTCTCCCTCTAAATTAGAAATGGTCACATTCCCAGTCGAAATGATATTCCCGATGTTCATTGGAGAACTCGCGATAATATTCACATCACCATCTACAAGCAGGTCCACCCCTGAATACTGTAGCCCTCTAATAGTAATGTTTCCACTCACCTTAACCTTCCCCTGGGAGCTCTCATCCAACATCCCATCTTCAACAAGGGCAGGAGAGAAGGAGTTTGAAAGAAAAGCAGTTCTGATTGAACTCATTAAATTTGTTTGGGAAATGTTATTTCTCATTGGTAGATCAAGAGATTCTAATACCTTGCTAACCTCTTCTTCGTAAGTTTGATTAAATGAAATATCAGTAAATTGACTATCCTGTTTTACTTTGGGAGGTGCTATTAGCGGATAGAACTGATTTGAAGTTATCAAGCTTTTCATATGTTCATAATTCGCTTTGTTGTAGCTTGTATACAAGTCCCCGATAACGGACGGGAATGGTGCTGGGTATGTTTTCTCCTGTTTATTAGAAAGTTGGTAGTCGGCCTCTTCGCTTATGCCTAAAGAGTTAGCATAAATGTTACCAACCAGATGTGGAGATCCATTCAATTGAAGCTTTTCCCTTGAGCCTAGAGTATACTTAAGGAAACTTGGGATGGGCGATAAAATGACCCTTTTTCGAACGGTCTTTTCCACTTTCCCTTGTTCAGAAGAAGGGTTTTTTGTTTGAATCAGGATTTCATACACTCTCGTAAGGTTGGTGCCAAGATAGTCCAGCTCAAAGGTTTTGAAATCAGGAATGTTGGATTTCGTACAGCGGTCACCCAGTAGGTTTATTGCACTGGTCCCACTCACATCAATGATGGTGACACACTTTATTCTATCGATAGACTGATAGGACGGGAGAATGGAAGATTGAAAAAAAGCTGCTACTTTCGAATTTATATTCGCTGGTGTCAATGCGGTGATCTCTAACTCCCTTGTGGGCTGCAATTGATAGACAAGCTTGGATGAAATTTCTTCTGCTGCCTTTAGCCCTTCATATGTAATGTCAATGTCGGTCTCTCTGACTTCAGTTCGTTTAGCTCCACCTATCGTCGAACTTATGATAGCCATACCGATTGTCACCATAACAAGAGATGTTATTAAAACGGTAAGTAAGGCATTTCCTCTTTGATTGGTTAACAAGCTGTTTTCTCCCTTCTAAAATCCGAAGCTGCTCTCTAAATTAAGGGTTTTATCGAAATTAGGATGTGAAACTTTGTACGATAGCTGTATGATCGCTTCATTGCACGGTTTAGAAGTGCAGGTGGAAGTGATGATGGATCCCGAAAAGTCAGAAGGTGTAGTTAATATTGACCCGTCAAAGCTCCATTGTTTTTTCTCCCCAACTTGAACTAGTTGCAAGATCTGTTCATCATTCACAATCTCTTCTTCCACTACCTGATAGAAGGATTTTCCTGAATAGGGCGCTACAGATAGTTCACTGCTGTTTATAAACTTTACACAAGTAGAAGAGGATGGCACGCATTCTTCAATTGTATCGAAGGGGTATGAATAAAGATTCTTCATTACCATTGCAGAAACATAATCTGCGTCTTCCCTCAATTGTGCATCGATCGAAACTTTCTCGTAAACCTTATAGCCGGTAATCATTGCCCCGTATGTAACGGGTAACAGGATAGCCGAAATGGATAGGGTAAGTAATAACTCAACCAGGGTAATGCCTCTATTATCGGATATCTTCGCTTTTAACTTTTCCATCAACGGTCGTACTGTATTCTCTATCATTGATATTCCACCTAACTTCGATTGTAATAGGAATATAGTAATCTAATTCATCAGGGTTCGTGACTTCCCCGGAATAAATCTCAGTCTCATATTCTAATCCGTTTATATTTATATTTTTCTTGTCCGGACAGGAATCAACCATTTCTGATTCAGTAGAGAAGTTAGAGAAGGTTTGATATTCATCCCCGCAAATGAATAATTTATAAAATTCATCTGTCGGATCTTTACTTCCTATATTCACTTCATAGAAGTAATTCCTGATCTCAAGGAAGTTTTGTTTTTCCATAAACATTAAGACATTTCTGGCTACATTTACTCCCACTGTCTTCTTTTGATTGCCGTTCGTATATGTACTGGATTGAAGGAAGAAATTCATGAAACTTAAAAGGACGATCCCCAGGATTGTAATTGAAACCAAAAGTTCAATTAAAGTGAAACCTCTATTATTTTTTAATATTTTTATAAGTTTCAACCCAACACCCGCTTTCAAAATACCTAACTTTATTATACAATATCTAGTAGTCGAAACTTGTTAAAAAAAGTCTGATTTATAAGAAATATATCATAGGAAGGAGATGAATGTAAGATGATCTACCTATTTTCATTACTTGCACTTATTCTGTTGCTACCTATCTTATATTTTATTCCAATAGGCATCAGCGTAAAAGGGAAACTATTAATTGCCGGTATTGCATTCGGTTTAACGCTCCTTGGATTAGTCGCATCAACCCAGTATCCAATTTGGATGATTGGAATCATGTTAATGGTTTTGTTAGGACTTACTTCTTATGTGATTGAACAACGGTTCAGTGGTCTTTTAGTCCTGGCTACCGGCACTGAGATGGATTTGGAAGAAGAACCTATGCAAATAGTCCATGAACATAAGGGATTAAAGGATAATTTACATAATAAAAAGGGTGAAATTGAAGCTGAGGAAGAAAAATTGGATTTGATTGAAGATACTGTGAATTCCGTTCCGGTTGAAGAAGAAATAGCTCCAATTGAATTGGAGGATCTTTATAAAATCGAAGTAGACGTGGCAGAAGAAGATCTTGAAACAGATGGATCTTTAAAACAAGATGAACCGTTACAAGCTGTCGATATCATAGAGGGGTACCCTGCCGCTGAAGCTGAGTCGAAAAAGGTCGATGATGATGAAAGTGAATGGTTCATAGAAAATGCCGGTGAATACGAAGATAACGAAGCTAATAAAGAAATAGAAGAAGGAAATGAGTCTTCTGATATCGTTTTAAGTGAGATTGAAAGATTAATGAATGAACCTGACGAGACCATTGAAGATGAAGAAATGAAGGATGTAGTTGATGATCACCTGGAACCTGTAGAAGATTTAGAGGACTTACCGGGTTCTGAAGATGAATTGGAAGATGATTTAGTTGAAGGTGAGGACCCCGAAATATTTGAGGATACAGAGGATAGTATTGCTGAAGAAATCAGTGAAGAAGACCTTCACGTACTTCCTGAAAGATCCAGGATCATGAGAGAGGTTATGAAGACCATGATTGAACAAATCACACTCTCGAAGAGCATTTTATCAGCCCACCAGATGGAAAACATGATTAAGCATTACTTACATCCAAGTTTACACGATCAAGATTACTATACATTTGCAAAAATATTAATGGATCATTACATTTCAACAGAGCAATACGATGACTTACAAATGTTTACTGACGGGATTTCAAAGAGATTCAATGAGTATCCGTACATTAAAATGGACATTGAGCAAACAAATGAGTTTGCATGGGAAAAGTTAAACGAAATTAAATTGACAGAATAGGTGAGATGACATGAAAAAGAGTGCAGAAATGAAAGCTTTACCGATTATCAGTATATCCGATGGAAGTGAAATAGGGAGGGTCAAATCCCTTGTAATCAATCCGGAAAAGGGCTCGGTTGATTTTCTGACCATCGAGCATGAAGATTGGCAGGTCAGTGTGAAGGCGATCCCGTTTAAAAAGGTAGTTGGCATAGGGGAATATGCCGTCACAGTCGAAAATGAGAATGCCGTAATCGATTTAAATGAAATCCCGATTGCGAACCAGCTGGTGAATAAAAAAATTAAAATTAACGATACCCGCGTGATGACCCGTAAAGGCCAAATGATCGGCAGCATTCAAGAGTTTTATGTGGATGATGAAACCGGGGCTATTGTTTCCTTAGAATTAAATGCCCAGGACAACACGTTTTTCCTTGGTACGGAACATGTTCTAACATTTGGAAAAGATATCATCATTGTGAATGAAGACGCTGCAGAATATTTTAAAGGATCATTTGATCAACTTGTAAGTCCTGAGCCTGTTTTCGAAGAAGAGCCTCTGCCTTTACAACCGCAACCACATGGCTTAGAGACCATTAAAACGAAACAGACTCAATTACTTACAGGAAAAAGAGTGATTGAAGATATATATAATTTAGAGGGGAATCTATTGATTGCTAAAGGTTCATCTCTAACCGAAGCTGATATTAAAGCTGCCCAGGACGCAGGTCCATCTGTTTTTGTTGATTTAACGATGAATATTAAGTAGGAGTCAGGAAGGAGCGCCTAGTGTGAAAAAAGGTCTACTTGTTAAACTGATGACCGTTTTGTTCTTATCCACATTCTTTCTATATGGATTTTCTCATTTAGGCGTCTTTGCTTATGAAACGTTCTTTGTTAAGTCACTCAATCTGTCGAAACATGCAGCGGTTGCATCTATTAAACTGGGTGGAGCAAACAAAGAGGAAGCAATGAAGATACTGGGTGAGAAAGTAGAGGAGTGGAAGGTAAATCAAAACCTAATGCTTGATTTCAATGGAGAAACAGCCAAAGTCGACCCATCTCTCTTTCAATTTCATGTGGAAGAAAGCATAGAGAAACTTGTTGATAATGAAAACACAAGTTTAATTGTGACGTTGGATGAAAAGGCATTCGATGCGTTTCTTGCAAATCAGTTCGCTGACTATAGGGGAGAAGACATCAACCTGCCATCTTTACGGGAGTATATCCTCTCTTTGGCTGGTAGTCTTCATAAAGAAGAGAGTATACAGATATACGATTATGCAGCCAGTAATGAGTCTCCACAAGTCCTGTATGAGGCCGTGTCCAATGAATTAGAGGTTACACCAACGATCAAGAGCTTTATCGACAATTATCCCTCCATTCCCATTGTACCCAATTCCCAATTTTCCTTTTCGAATTTCCTGGAAACAGAAGGTTTTGTAGTTGAATCACAGGCTGATTTAAGTCCGGTTGCATCATTACTCTATCAGATCACCTTACATACCAACTTTTCTATCATTGAACGAAATATAAGCAAGCTGCTTCCGGACTATGTGACCCTTGGCTTTGAAGCGAAATTCAATCCGATGAATAACCAGGATTTTGTCATCACCAATCCTAATTCAACCGGTTATGAGCTGAAGCTTGCCATCCATGAGAATAGGATCAAGGCTCAATTGCAGGGGATCCCTTTTCCAAACTCTTATAATGTCCGTTTGTCGGAAAAGGAAACGTTCCCTCCACGCGTGATTAAACAGTTTAGCCCTTTTGTTGAAAAAGGAAGCATCGATATTCAACAAGAAGGGAAAGACGGGGTCCTGATCCGGGTCTATAAGCAAAAACTGAGTTCAACAGGTGAAATCCTTTCAGAAGAACTGATTAATGAAGATTTTTATGCACCACAGCATAAGATTGCAGTTTATCCGCTGCAGGAATTACAGGAACCCTCAAGTGGAACATTCGATAATGTACCGACCGGGGAGAATGGTGAAGAATCATCGAATGAAGAATCGAATGATGGGGTAAAGGAGGATACTCCCTCAATGGATGAGGAAGTGAACGAGAACCCTTCCCCAGAGGAGGAAAGTGAAGGTCCTGCCGACCAGGATTCTTCAAGATCATCAGATGGAGAAGCGAAACCAAAGAAAAAAGACATTAAATAAGTCGTGAAAGCGGGTGATAAGGTGACCACGATCAGGAAGAGGCTTGGAGACCTGCTGGTTGAAGCAGGGATCATCTCCGCATCCCAGTTACAAGATACCCTGAAAGATAAGGCGAAGGGACAGAAGTTAGGGGATGCCCTGCTTCAAAGAGGATATATTACGGAGCAGCAGTTGATTGAAGTACTGGAATTTCAATTGGGGATTCCCCATGTCAGCCTGTACAGATACCCCTTCGAAACGAACTTATTCCACTTGATTCCTAAAGAATCGGCTAAGCGGAACCTGATGATCCCCCTTAAAAAAGAAGGGGACAGGCTTTTAGTAGCCATGAGCGACCCGCTGGACTTTTACGCAATTGAGGATCTGCGCTTGGCCACAGGCTTTCAAATCGAGACAGCGATTGCAACCAAGGATGATATTCTGAAAGTCATCAATAAGTTTTATGACTTAGAGGATGGATTTGAAGACCTATTCCAGGAGAATCGGGATCAAAATAGGGCAGAAGAAGACACGGTGGTGGATTCCGATTCACCCATCGTCCGATTAGTGAACGGAATCCTTTCGAATGCGGTGACCCAAAAAGCAAGTGATATACATATCGACCCTCAGGAAACCAAAGTCGTCATACGTTACAGGGTGGACGGCATTCTTAGGACCGAAAGAAATCTCCCGAAGCACATGCAAAGTATGTTGATTGCCAGGCTTAAAATCATGGCGAATCTCGACATAACCGAATTCAGGGTGCCTCAGGACGGGAGGATCAAGGTGAATATCGACTTTCATCCCATCGACCTGCGTGTGTCGACACTACCAACAGTCTATGGAGAGAAAATTGTATTGAGGATTCTGGATTTAGGTTCGAGCCTGAATGACCTCTTAAAACTGGGGTTCAACAAGGTAAATCAACAGAGGTTCATGAAGATGATCCAGCAGCCGACTGGGATTGTCCTCATCACGGGACCAACCGGTTCAGGGAAGTCTTCTACTTTATATGCTGCCCTTAATCACCTCAACAGTGAAGAAGTGAACATCATTACGATAGAAGATCCCGTTGAGTATCAGCTGGAGGGCATCAACCAGATCGGCGTGAATCAAAATGTCGGTTTGACCTTTGCGAAGGGGCTTCGGGCCATATTGCGTCAGGATCCAAATATCATCATGGTCGGGGAAATACGGGACAGGGAGACAGTCGAAGTATCCATCCGTGCTTCCTTAACCGGACATCTCGTGTTGAGTACCATCCATACCAATGATTCAATCAGTACGGTGACAAGACTATTGGATATGGGTGTAGAGCCCTTTTTGGTTGCCTCATCACTAAGCGGGGTCGTGGCTCAACGCTTGATCAGGAAGGTATGCCGTGATTGCAAACAAGAGATGCCGGCTACCAGGCGGGAGATTGAGATATTTGCCAAAAGGGGCATGAAGATCGAGACCATCACGAGAGGGCAGGGGTGCTCCTCCTGTAATATGACAGGATATAAAGGTCGGATTGCCATTCATGAGGTCCTCGTCATGAATGATGAAATGAAGAAGGTCATTCTGAACAACGAGCCCTTCTCCAAGTTAAGGGAGCATGCCGTACGGAATAAAACCATTTTCTTAATTGATGACGGCTTGCTGAAAGTAAAACAGGGCTTGACCACGACCGAAGAAGTATTAAGAGTAGCGATTTCAGAGTAGGTGAATGTATTGAAAGAAAAAGTTGATTATCTTCTAAAGTCTGCTTACGAGTTAGGCGCGTCCGATATCCATCTTACTGTCGGCTCCCCTCCAATTTTCCGCATACATGGGGACTTGAAAAGATTCGGTAAGGAGAACTTATTGCCCGATAACACGGAATCCATGGCAAAGGCCATCATTTCTGAAACGATGTATCCGTCTTTTGAAGAAGTGGGTGAACTGGACTTTTCCTATGGAATCCCGGGCGTTTCAAGGTTCAGGGTGAATGCATTCAAACAACGTTCGTGTATATCTCTGGCCATACGTGTCATTCCGACTTCCATTCCAACAATGGAGGAATTGTTTCTTCCCCATGCATTGAAGACGATTGCTGAAAAACCACAGGGTCTCTTCCTTGTCACCGGACCTACGGGGAGTGGGAAATCGACCACACTTGCATCTGTCGTGGATTATATGAACCGAAAAATGAGGAAGCATATCATCACCCTGGAAGACCCCATCGAATACCTGCACAAACACGGGGCATCCATCATCGATCAGCGGGAAGTGGGCTTTGATACAAAATCATTTTCAAAAGGCTTGAGAAGTGCCTTGAGGCAGGATCCTGACATCATCCTTGTGGGGGAGATGAGGGACCTTGAGACCATCCATACTGCCATCACGGCAGCGGAAACCGGTCACCTGGTACTGGCTACCCTTCATACATCCAGTGCCCCGGCCACCATCGAACGGATCGTAGACGTCTTCCCGCCGGAGCAGCAATCACAAATCCGCGTTCAATTGGCATCGGTCCTTGTCGGGATCCTTTCACAGAGGTTGTTTGCCACAGTGGATAAAAAAGGAAGAAGAGCTGCGACAGAGCTCCTCATGAATAATGCAGCGATTGCCAATTTGATTCGTTCCGAAAAAGTCCACCAAATTCAAAATGTCATGCAGACGTCCAAAAATTCTGGCATGCACATCATGAGCGACAGTGTGATGAGGCTTTATGAAAGTGGCATCATTTCAAAGGAAATGGCGTTTCCTTATACCAGAGAGGAGATTCCTCAATAAATGGGACGTTATAAGTACACAGGCAGGGACCAAAAAGGAAAGAAGTCGGGGATCATCACGGCATCATCAAAAAAGGATGCCCTCATCCAGCTAAAAAAGCAGGAAGTAAGGGTCATTGAAATCCTGGAAATGCCTGAGACACTCATGACCAAAGACATAACGATCGGCAACCCGGTGAAATTACAGCATCTTGTTATTTTTCTTCGCCAGTTTGCCACCCTTCTTCAAGCCGGGGTCACAGTGGTTGATTCGACTCATATCCTGGCCGAGCAGACAGAGAGTAAGGCACTCGGTAAAGCCCTAACGGAAATCGAGGATGAATTGCGGGACGGGAACCCATTATCTGAAGCCTTCTCCCGTCACAAGAAGATTTTTGAACCCATGCTGATCAATATGCTTAAGGCCGGGGAAGCGTCAGGCAGCCTGGATGAAACTTTGGAGGGTCTCGCCACTCATTATGAGAAGCAGCATATCACGAAACAGAAAATCATTTCGGCGTTAGCGTATCCAATGGTTGTCGGCGTCATTGCCATCGGGGTCGTGATATTCCTACTAGCTGCCGTTGTGCCGACATTCGTGAATATGTTGACCGATTTCGGCGGCGAACTGCCCGCCATCACAAAGTTTGTCATTGCTTCAAGTGAATTCATGCAAAAGTTCTGGTACATCATCATTTTGTTTTTTGTATTCATTGCTTGCACTCTGGCCATGTTAAGAAGAGACAAACGATCGAAGTATTATCTGGACTATGCCATCCTGAGGATCCCGATTTTCGGGAAGATGCTGCAGAAAGCGGTACTGGCGAGAATGACGAGAACGTTAAGCTCTTTATTTTCAAGCTCAGTCCCAATTTTGCAGGCATTAGCCATCGTCGAAAAAGTGGTGGAAAATGAAGTGGTAGCACGTGTGATCGGCGAATCCCGGAGGTCATTGGAGAAGGGGACGTCCCTTACAGACCCCATGAAACGGCATTGGGCTTTTCCTCCGTTGGTGACCCAGATGATCGCCATAGGGGAAGAGACAGGATCCCTTGACTCGATGCTGGCAAAAGTAGCGGACTTCTACGAAAAAGAAGTGGAGAGTGCGACAGACCGTCTTAAATCACTGATCGAACCACTCATGATCGTCATGCTGGCAGGTTTGGTCGGGACCATCGTCACATCCATCCTGGTACCGATGTTTGAAATATTCAACAATGTTCAAAACTATTAGAAAATACCCTATTAATTTACAAAAAATATGATTTTTTTGTCGGATGAGTGTTGTATACTAGTACTAGATTACTATTTTTTAGAAAAAGATAAATAAACAGGAGGAATTACCATGTTAAAGAAAATGGGTCAAAGGTTGAAAAATGAGCGTGGATTGACGCTTATCGAATTACTGGCTGTTGTCGTTATTTTAGGGATCATTGCCGCGATTGCGATTCCTAGTATTGGCGGGTTGATCAATAACTCGAAGAAGGATGCTCATATTGCGAATGCTCAGCAGATGGTGAGTGGAGCTAGATTGGCGGTTACTGCTGATCAAGCAGCTGTAGGTTCTATCAAGATGGAAGAACTTATTGATAAAGGATATTTGGAAGAGTTTGAAAATCCTTCAGATTCTAAGGGGTATAACCAAAAGACTAGTATTGTTACAATTACTAAAGATCCAGATACCGGTAACTATTCTTACGTGGTTACTCTTATAGGTAAATCGGAATCTACAGAACATATTAACGGCGATCCTGATACAGTGAAACGTGACGTAGTAAATTTATAATATGCTTCAAATATTCCTATTCCTCTACGGTCTCCTCCTAGGCTCCTTCTACAACGTAGTAGGCCTACGGATACCGCTCAAAAAGTCAATCGTCAAACCAAGATCAGCCTGCCCGTACTGCCAGCATAAGCTGACGGTTAAGGAACTGATACCAGTACTATCCTATATCATGCAAGGGGGAAAATGCGCTCAGTGTAAGGGGCGCATTTCTCCTCTTTATCCAATGATGGAACTGTCTACCGGAATACTATTCTTACTTTCTTATACTATGTTAGGCTTACAGACGGAACTGATTGTCGCTCTTACACTTGTTTCCCTGTTCATGATCATCACGGTCAGTGATCTGAAATATATGGTGATTCCCGATAAGGTGTTGTTGTTCTTTTCGGTGCTGTTTATCTCAGAACGAATATTCATCCCTTTAAACCCTTGGTGGGACAGCATTGCTGGGAGCATTACCGGATTTTGTCTGCTTCTTTTGATTGCCATCATCAGCAAAGGGGGAATGGGTGGCGGTGATATTAAACTGTTCGCTGTGATTGGTTTTGTTGTGGGGGTCAAGGTGATGCTTTTTTCCTTTTTCCTCGCTACCCTTTTTGGAGCGGTGGCCGGTATTGCAGGCCTGATGCTCGGCTTTTTCAAAAAAGGGGAACCCATTGCTTTCGGTCCATATATCGTACTAGGAACATTCGCAGCATACTTCTTTCACCAGCCAATCCTGCATTGGTATTTTTCTTTATATAGCTAAAGGGGTTATTCAAGATGTTATCTCGTCTCTTCAATAAGAATAAAAATAAAATCAATATCGTCATCAGTGATCAATGGATTCGATTTGTAGAATTGAAATCTATTTCTCCTTTACATATTCACCATTTTGGAGAGAAACGAATAGCTGACGGGATGATCTCCGATGGCAAAATCATTGAAAAAGAAGCTTTTCAAGTCTTTTTGGAAGAGTGTGTCCTCGATTGGGGGATCAAGAAAAGGGAAGTTCAATTCATCGTCCCGAATACTCAGATGATCATCAGGAAGATGGAGATTTCATCTGATATTGAGGACGATGAGGTGAAGAGCCACTTGTTCCTGGAAATCGGTACGAGTATCCACCTGCCTTTTGAGAATCCGGTCTTTGATGTGGTGGTTGTAGGAAATAAAGGAGACAAGAAAGAGATCATCCTGGTGGCGGCACCGGAAGATATTGTCATGGAATATCAGCAGATCCTGACTGATGCCCATTTAAAGCCCGTTGTGGCGGATATTAGTCCACTTGCCTTTTATCGCTATGTTCACTCATTGGATCTAACTCATAGAGAGGACCATGAAATGCTCCTCTATTTCAATCAGGCTAATGTGACCGTATCCATCTTTCATGATCATCAGCCTGTATTTTTCAGGCCGATCGGGTTGGGGGAGGATCGGGAAGTCGTGGATGATCGAGGGTATCAAAAGGATTTTCACTCACTTCAATTTGATGAAGTGATGAAAGAAATAGACAAAGTGATCAGCTTTTACCGTTATACACTAACAAATGATGAAGCGATGATTAATAAAATATACGTAACCGGTGACCATCCCATGGTAGGGGAAATCCACACCCTTTTATCAAATCGGTTCGAGATAGACATTCTCCAGGTACCAACAGCTGCACGCGACGCCTACACCAATGAAGAACTATCGAGTGCGTTTCTACTCGCCATTGGTTTAGGATTAAAAGAGGTGATATAGTGCTCGTCGATATCAATTTATTACCTCAAAATGAAAAAGGGAGTCGTCAGTGGCTGTATGTGGTTATCGGTGTGCTATCCGTTGGGATCCTTGCTCTTTTTGTTCTTTTTCTGCTGTCTTTCAATATTGGAAAAGACGTGGACGTCCTGACGACGGAATTACAGAGTACCAAGCAGCTAAGGGCTGAAAAAGAACAAAGCATTTCTGATTTTGAATCATCCGATGCCTGGGTACAATTGGAGAGTGCAGTCAGATGGGCGGAAAGCTATCCCATCGATACGGTGCCGGTCTTGAATCACCTGGTCGAATTACTGCCGGAACGGGGTTTCGTGAAGCAATTTACATACGCCGAAGATGGGAGTATCCAACTCTCGATTCAATTTGACACAAGCAGTGAAGCTGCATTTTATTTAACGCATCTGAAGGAATCCCGGTACATTCAGGAAGCGACTTTATTAGCTCTGGCTACAGAAGACATCTCTGAAAATGATAGTCTATCAGCCGTTAATACGGAAACCATCTTACCAAGGTATATAGGTCAATATGAAGTAACGTTAAATAGAGTAGAGATAAAGAAAATGGAAACAGAGGAAACTTCCGATGAGCAGGGAGGCGATTCGGAATGAATGTACGATTCGAGAAAAAAGAATGGTTACTGATCAGTACATCCATCGTTATGGCAGTTTTTCTTATCCTTGGGGGAGTATGGTTCTACTATCTACCCGTGAAAAATCAGAAAGAAAGTCTGCAGAATGAAATCAAAACGGAAAAGAAGCTGATTGAAGCATTGGATTCTAAGATTTCTTCCATTAAACAGGCTTCCTTTGAAAATTCCAGTTCACTGCAACAAAAGGTTCCGGTCAAACCTCTAACTCAGCAGCTGCTTATCGATCTGGAAAAAGCAGAAATCGTCTCGGACAGTTTCATCACAAGCATTGAATTTACGGAAGGTGCCGTCGATCTTCCTGCAACTGAACCCATGGGCGCAGGGGATGATGTGTCCGGAGCGGGTGCTGAAGGAACTGAAGAAGAAGGCACTGAAGTGACCCCGGCACCTGTAGTGGTCCTTCCACAAGGTCTTCAAAAACTGACAGCCACGATTTCTGTAGAGGCAAAGAGCTATTTCGAGATAGAGGAGTTCATCAATAAACTAGAAGAGCTGCATCGCATCGTGGAAATAGAACAGATTTCTTTCAGCGGACCGGCTGAATTACTGCAATACCAAGCTGAATTCGAAAATATTCAATTGAATTTAGTCGTGTCCGCCTTTTATTTACCTGGTTTAGTAGAACTTGAGAAGGAGCTGCCGAAGCTCGATGCACCCCTGCCTTCTAACAAAAAAAATCCTTTTCAGCAGTTCCCTGAACAAAAGTCAGAAGAACTAGATATCAATTAAAGGTTTGATGATAATGCGTGAAAATGAAAGAGGATATACGCTTGTAGAATTGCTTGCTGTTATCGTGATCTTAGGGGTCATAGCCGTCATTGCTGTATTGGCGATAAACAATCTGATTGAAAAATCAAAGAAACAGGCGTTTGTGGCAAACGCCCTTACGATGAAAAGTTCAGCGCAATACTATGCGAAGGATGCCATGCTTCAAGAAAAGGTAACGGGTAAGATTACGTATAAAGAATTGGTAGATGCTCAATTGATTGAACCGATCTTGGACCCCCATTCCAAAACAGTCATGGCGCCGGATGAATCCTCTTATGTTTTGGCTGACGGAGAGAGTGTGATATCCATTTGTTTATTGGGGGAAGAGTATAATCTATGTACAAATGGAAACGGAGTTAAAGAAGAAATCCCGTTTTCTACCCTTTCTATTCAATCACTGCAGAAAAACTAAAAAATTTGACGAAAACCTATTAGGACAAGACGACAAAAGTCTTGTTCTTTTTTTTATTGGATGTGATAGCATGGAAAAAAATAGATGAAGGAGGGTGGCGATGATGAATAATAAAAGAGACAAAGATAAAAAGATATCTATTAAAATTAATGGTGAAAAAACAAATTTTGACGAAGATCTTCTTGTTTATGATTGGAAGTTAAGTGAGTCTGAAGCAGCTGCCGGGGAAGAGGCGGAAGACAATGGGTTCGATTGGATCCTTCCCGACGATGAGGAAGCCCAACCTCCTAAGGAATATAAGAAAATCAATTATGTGTCAGGGAACAAGAAGAAGCGCAAGTCTTTCAAGAATCCTTTTCAGGACTCTGTCAATCTTCTAATGTCCATCATTGGTGCCGTGGTGGTGGGAGCGGTGCTGGGATTCGGCACGCTTAAAGTCATTACGACAACAGATGGTCCTTCGGCTCCTGCGGCAACGCTTCAAGATACGACAGCAGAAGGAAATACGGAAGGGAAGCAGTCTGTATCGGCTGTTGAATTACAGGATTTCTCCACCTCAATCGTTCAAGGTGGTGTTTATTCGACAGAGGAGCAACTAAATGCCATGCAGGATAGTTTGTCAGCAAAAGGCTTTTCTCATGCAAGTGTGGAGAAGGACGGGCAATTCTTCTTATTTCTGGGTGTAGCGGGGGATCTTGAAACGGCCAAAAATCTTGGGAGCAAACTCAAAGACCAAGGAGTCGAGGTGTACGCGAAGGATTTTGTTCTCGGTTCTAAGGGAATCAACGCCTCTAAAGAAGAGAAAACGTTTCTTGAAAAAGGGAATGCCCTCTATAGCACAATCGCGCAGGCGAGCAGCAGTGGTGTGGTCGGGGGGACCCCTGATGATGCAATCATTCAAACCATTCAATCCGGAGTGAAGGAACTGGAAGGAATCAAGGTGGGTCAAGAGTCCATCGCTTCCATGAAAGAGAACTTGGTCAAAGCAGGGAATCTCGCGGCGGCGATGAAGTCCCCGGAGGATGCCCAGAAGGTTCAGGAAGAGCTGTTATCCTACCTGCAACTTTACAGTGGATTATAATTTCGACCGGATTAGACTATTTTCTAGGAAATAATCCTTTACCGAAAATAGAGCCTCTCTCATTTTGTCAGATTTATGCTTCCTGACCATAAGAGTGCCGGCTCTATTTTTACTTGTTTAAAGAGGCGGAATTTGGTAGTATATTCATGTATCTCCCAATTTCTACCCTGAAAGGATTGGTATGGTGTGTCCAACCTCATACTCGCTTCACAATCTCCTCGTCGAAAAGAACTTCTGCAACAAATTCAACTTTCTTTTTCCGTTATCAGCTCTACTGTAGAGGAAACTTTTTCATCTGATTTATCGCCCCATGAAGTCGTGATGTATCTTGCCCGCAAAAAAGCGAAAGAAATCTCGAATCAATACCCCACTCACTATGTAATCGGTTCAGACACCGTCGTAGCGAAGGATGATCTGATTCTTGGTAAACCGGAATCCAAAGAGGAAGCGAAAGAAATGCTATCCATGCTTTCCGGTTCTACCCATTCTGTCTACACGGGGGTTGCCATTCTGCGTGGTGACGTGGAGGAACTCTTTTATGAAAAAACGGATGTGACGTTTTGGGAGTTGACTTCTAAAGAGATCGACGATTATATTGCATCTGAAGAACCTTTTGATAAAGCCGGTTCATATGGTATTCAAGGAATCGGAGCGAAATTTGTCAAAGAAATCAAAGGCGATTATTTCTCCGTCGTTGGCTTACCCATCTCACGAGTGAATCGTGTTTTACTTGAAATGGGCTATCTTCAACCAGAGTGACTCCCAAGCGTACGAATAGGAGGAACCAATGGTTAAAACAATACCCCAGCATGAAGAAAACAGGCTGATGATCCGGGATTTCCCTCAAGATGAAAGACCTCGGGAAAGATTGATCCAAAGTGGGGCAGCAAGCCTGTCCAATCAGGAGCTCCTGGCTATCTTACTCCGGACCGGTACGAAATCCGAATCTGTTCTGCAACTGTCCAACCGTCTGCTCAATCACTTTGATGGATTGAATCTATTAAAGGATGCTTCCCTGGAAGAGATTACGAAAACGAAGGGAATCGGCCTTGCAAAGGCGGTTCAAATCATGGCCGCCGTCGAATTCGGTCGAAGAATCAGCAACTTGGCTTTTGACGACAGATATAGCATCCGTTCCCCCGAAGACGGAGCCAATTATGTCATGAACGACATGAGATTTTTGGCCCAGGAGCATTTTGTATGCTTATACCTCAACACAAAGAATCAAGTTCTCCACAAGCAAACCATCTTTATTGGAAGTCTGAATGCTTCCATCGTGCACCCCCGGGAGGTCTTCAAGGAAGCCTTCCGACGATCCGCCGCCTCGATCATTTGTATCCATAACCATCCATCGGGAGATCCGACTCCAAGCAGAGAAGATATAGAGGTCACAAAAAGATTAGTAGAATGTGGTCGAATCATTGGTATTGATATACTCGATCATCTTATAATAGGGGAGAAGAAGTTTATCAGTTTAAAGGAAAAAGGGTATTTATGACACTATGATTTTTTTCCTGGTTGCGATATAATTAAGCTTATGATTTTTACAAACAATATGGTGATTCTATATAACGCAGTCTTTGAAAAAAGAGAGTCATTCTTCAAGGGAATGAGTCTTTTCGTTATGCATGAACGAACAATTATTGTGACGAAAATTACGAGGATAGAGAGTGATTGGACAACTCTCCTGTGAAAACACATATAAAACGTTAAAAACCAGCCAATTTGTATCAGAAAGGGAGATACCATTCATGTTTGGAACGAAAGATTTAGGGATTGATTTAGGAACAGCTAACACATTGGTGTACTTGAAAGGCAAAGGGATTGTCGTTCGCGAACCTTCTGTTGTAGCACTTCAAACAGATAACAAGCATATCGTTGCAGTCGGAAATGATGCTAAGAACATGATCGGTAGAACACCGGGGAATGTCGTGGCTCTTCGCCCGATGAAAGATGGGGTCATCGCAGACTACGAAACAACAGCCACGATGATGAAGTATTACATAAGACAAGCGACGCGTAATAAAGGAGCTTTTTCCCGAAAGCCTTACGTCATGGTTTGTGTACCTTCAGGCATAACCGGTGTTGAAGAAAGAGCGGTCATCGATGCAACAAGACAGGCAGGAGCAAGGGATGCTTACACGATCGAAGAGCCGTTTGCCGCTGCAATCGGTGCAAACCTGCCAGTATGGGAACCGACAGGAAGTATGGTCGTAGATATCGGTGGAGGAACGACGGAAGTAGCCATCATCTCTTTAGGAGGGATTGTGACAAGTCAGTCGATCCGTGTAGCCGGGGATGAGATGGATGATGCCATCATCAACTATATCCGCAAAACGTATAACCTGATGATCGGGGACCGTACAGCGGAGACGATCAAAATGGAAGTCGGTTCTGCCGGTGACTCTGAAGGAATCGAAGCCATGGAGATTCGCGGACGTGACCTTCTGACCGGTCTTCCGAAAACGATCGAAGTAACGGCGATTGAAATTGCATCTGCTCTTCGTGATACCGTATACACGATTGTCGATGCCGTTAAGAGTACATTAGAGAAAACACCGCCGGAACTCGCAGCTGACATCATGGACAGAGGAATTGTGCTGACAGGTGGAGGGGCGCTTCTTCGTAATCTTGACAAAGTGATCAGTGATGAAACGAAAATGCCGGTCCTCATTGCAGAGGAGCCTCTGGATTGTGTGGCAATCGGTACAGGGAAAGCCCTCGACCACATCCATCTCTTTAAAAATCGAGGAAAATAATTAACAATAATAGATAGTGAATAATGAATGGGGGACGTTTCCTTAAGGGTGCTTGGTTGGCCTTAAGGTCGGCCCCATCTTTTTTCGAGCAACCATGAATATTTTGACGAATGATATCAAAAACAAGCGATTTTTGATATAGTATTTACTAGAATGAGAAAAGGTTGAGGTGTACATCATGCCACAATTCTTCCTGAATAAACGTTTGATCATTCTGCTCGTCAGTGTCATCGTCCTTGTGGGATTAATCGGATTTTCTCTGCGGGAGCGAGATGCCATCAGCTGGCCTGAGCAGTTTGTAAAAGATATGGTAGGATTCGGACAGTCATTGGTTTCAAAACCTGTTAACTATGTAGCCGGAGTTGTTGAAAACGTTCAAGATCTTCAAAATACATACACAGAAAACGAAAAATTGAAAACGCGTTTAGATGAATTAGTGAAGCTTGAAACAAAGGTGAAAGACCTGAAACAAGATAATAATGAATTAAGGGCAGTCCTTGAAAAGAAGGAAGACCTTCGTGCCTATAACACGATTCAAGCTACCGTCATTGCAAGGAATCCTGATCGCTGGCAAGAGCTCCTAACGATTGATAAAGGAGAAGTGAACGGGATTAAATCAGACATGGCCGTCATTTCATCGGCTGGATTGATCGGAAAGATTAAAAGCGTAAATGAATTTTCATCTACGGTTGAATTAATTTCCACCAATAACACAAAAAACCGGATTTCCACTGTGATACAAGGGAAAGAACAAGATATAAACGGGTGGATCGAAGGGTACGACAGTGATAAAAAAGAAATTTTGGTTAAACGGATTTCCAACGATATGAAAGTCGACAAAGGCTCTAAAGTGATGACCTCGGGACTTGGAGGCGTATTTCCTAAGGGGCTGGTCATCGGTGAAGTGAAAGAAGTAAAGCCGGATCAATACGGATTGACTCAAACGGCATATGTAAAGCCTGCTGCTGATTTCTATCACCTGGAGCACGTCATGGTCATCGACCGTGACATTCAGGGTGTGACGGAAAAGGAAGCGGATGCTGAGGAGGATGGCAATGATCAGTAGGCTCCTCCTTCCGTTTATGACTCTGCTTTTCTTTTACAGTGAGAGTTTATTTGTTCATCTTTTTCCAAATGAAGAGTGGTTCGATCAGAAAATCATTGTTCCACATTTTCTGATTATTGTGCTGTTCTTTATTTGTGCGTTTTATCAGTACCGCACTGCCCTGCTTTATGGTTTCATCTTTGGCTTTCTATTTGATATTTACTACACAGAGATCAATGGCATTTACTTAGTGCTCTTCCCATTTGTCATCTTTTTATCCCATCAGATGATGAGGATCCTACATAATAACCTCTTTGTATTGGGAATGATTTCACTTGTGAATCTTTCCGTCTTGGAGTTTTTGGTGTATCAGATCAATTTAATTATCCAACGGACTGATTTGACGTTCATGCAGTTCGTGGACTGGCGTTTGTGGCCGACATTGGTCCTTAATGTATTGTTTTATATAGTTGTGGCATTTCCACTCAGGAACTATCTTCTCCGAAAACGGAAAGAGTGGCTGGATGAATAAATTCTATTAGTAATTTTTTCATAAAAAGAGGAAATGGCACTGCTTATGTCGAATTTAATAGACGACTGAGGTGAAAAATTGCGCCATGAATAAAAAGCCAAATGTGATGATAAAAGGAACAAAAGAAGGACTGACTCTTCATCTCAATGATCAATGCTCCTTTCATGAGTTAAAGAAGGAATTGGACGATAAGCTGTCTGCACAATACCGGGAAACAGAAGGGACTCCCCTGCTCACGGTCAATATTCAAACACGAAATCGCTACCTGACGGATGATCAAGTGGAAGAGTTGAAAGAGATCGTAAGACAAAAACGTAATTTAGTAGTGAATGAAGTATGGAGTAATGTGATTACAAAGAATGAAGCAGAGAAACTCATAGATGAACGGAATATAGAAACTCTAACCGGCGTGATCCGGTCGGGACAAGTCGTGGAAGTATCAGGAGACATCCTTATCGTCGGCGATGTCAATCCCGGCGGAAAAGTGCTGGCTGGAGGGAATATTTACATATTGGGTTCGTTAAAAGGAATTGCCCATGCCGGTCACAACGGAAACCTGGAGGCAGTCATCGTGGCATCCCAAATGGTTCCGTCCCAGCTCCGGATAGGGGATTCCCTGAACCGGGCACCTGATCGGGTGGAAGAAGACGATGAGCACGAAATGGAATGTGCCTATGTCGATGATCAGGGACAAATTGTGGTAGATCGATTACAAGTTTTAAAGCATCTTAGACCAAATATTACTAGTTTTAAAGGAGGAAGCTAATGTGGGTGAAGCCATAGTTGTTACTTCAGGTAAAGGTGGAGTGGGAAAGACGACTACTTCTGCCAATGTTGGTACAGCATTAGCTCTACAAGGCAAAAAGGTTTGTTTAATTGATACAGATATCGGTCTCAGAAACCTGGATGTGGTGATGGGACTCGAAAACAGAATCATTTATGACTTAGTAGACGTTGTAGAGGGCCGCTGTAAAGTACACCAAGCTCTGGTAAAAGATAAGCGTTTCGAGGATAAACTATTTTTACTGCCAGCTGCACAAACAAGTGATAAATCCGCTGTTAACCCCGAGCAAATGAAGAAGCTAGTAGTAGATTTAAAGCAAGACTATGATTATATCATTATTGATTGTCCTGCGGGGATCGAGCAGGGGTATAAGAATGCTGTGGCGGGTGCCGATCGTGCGATTGTCGTCACGACACCTGAAATTTCAGCTGTACGGGATGCAGATCGAATCATCGGTTTGCTGGAGAAAGAAAATATTGAACCACCGAAACTCGTCATTAACCGAATACGCAATCATATGATGAAAAATGGTGAAATGTTGGATGTGGATGAAATCACAGCCCATCTTTCCATCGATCTTCTTGGTATTGTTGCCGACGACGATAATGTCATCAAATCTTCCAATAAAGGTGAGCCCATCGCTCTTGATTCAACAAGCAAAGCCTCCATTTCCTACCGGAATATTGCCAGACGAATCCTGGGTGAATCGGTACCGTTACAGTCTTTGGAAGAAGAACGGGCAGGCGTCTTTTCAAGAATTAAAAAATTATTCGGTGTAAAAGCATAAGAATCAACTCAGTCCCGGTAAAGCGCATCGAGCGTTTTGCCGGGACTTTTTTATTGTCTCCATGAATATTCTTTCTGGACAAGTCATACATTGTAGCAAATCATGTGTATTCAAATGGCTCTCTTTTTTATATGGATCTAACACCCCCTGTCCCTCATCATGAACAGAACCATTTAGTATAGAATCACCCTTGAACAGGGTGGTGCAAAGACGTTTATGAAACAATACCTTATATAAAGGAATGGTGTACATGGGGAATCGTGCGGATGAAATACGCAAGCGGATAGCGAAACGAAAGAAAACGAATCCAGGCCAGAACTCTTCATTTCTTCTCCCGTCGGACGAGGAGCGCTATGGAATGGAACGCCAGACAAGCTTTGAAGGGGGACCGCCACCAGAAGGGGTGCATCCGTTATTTAAAAAGGAAACCTTTATGCTTAAGATACTTGGAGCGGGAATCATGGTATTAGTGACGGCGATTATGTTTAAGAGTCCCTCACCCGTCTTCAATGAAGCGAAATCGGTCGTCACGAGAACCATGGATACAGAATTCCAGTTTGCCGCGATTTCCACGTGGTATGAGGACCAATTCGGAAAGCCATTAGCGTTATTACCGACAAGTAATACCAAGAAAGAATCAACCACTGCGCAAAGTGCGGAATATGCCGCACCTGCGTCGGGGAAGGTCGTTGAAAATTTCAAAACCAATGGACAAGGCATCATGCTTGAAACAGGCTTAGGGGAAGATGTAGCGGCGATGAAAGGGGGCTTGATTATATTTGCAGGTAAGAAAGAGGAGCTTGGGAACACAGTCATCATTCAACATGCAGACAAATCAGAATCCTGGTATGGTCACCTCGAATCGATTGATGTGAAACAGTATGAATCGATTGAGAAGGGATCTCTTGTAGGCAAGGTTTCCACCAGCAGCCAGAACGATGTGACAGGAGAGTTTTATTTCGCGATTAAAATGGGTGATACATTTATCGACCCGATACAGGTGATGTCATTTGACTAATATCATTTCACTTTTGAAAAAATTTCAGGTGCACCCTTTGCTTTGGCTCGTCATAGCCATTGCGATAATGACAGCTCATTTTTTTGAACTGATACTGCTTCTCTTCATCATTACGATCCATGAGTTGGGACATGGACTGATGGCCCATTCTTTTTCCTGGAGAGTCAAGAAAATCGCCCTGTTGCCGTTTGGTGGGGTTGCGGAGATGGATGAGCATGGAAACCGTTCTTTACGGGAGGAGTTCTGGGTGGTGGCTGCGGGGCCCTTGCAGCACATATGGCTCATAGCTTCAGGTTGGGGGCTCATGGAGACCGGCGTGATCAGCCCGGACTCATTTTCGCTTTTTTTTCAGTTGAATATGATGGTGCTGCTGTTTAATCTTCTTCCCATTTGGCCATTGGATGGCGGGAAGATGATTTCGTTACTTTTAGCCACGAAGCTTAATTATTTGAGAGCGTATGAATACACACTTCTCTTTTCTTTTGGTTTATTATTGCTGTTCCACCTGGTTGTACTTATCATCGCTCCCCTTCATCTGAATCTGTGGATCGTTCTTTCGTTCCTGTACTTTTCATTATGGGTGGACTGGAAACAGAGGCGGTATGCGTTTATGAAGTTTTTGTTAGAGCGGTATTACGGGAAGAGTCATCAATTTGTGGAGCTGCGGCCCCTTCCCATTGAAAGCGAAGATTCCATCATTACAGTAGTGGAGAAGTTTCAGCGGGGGGTAAAGCATCCCCTCGTTGTCTTTGAAAAAGGAATTGAAGTAGGGAAGCTGGATGAAAATGAGCTCCTCCACGCTTTTTTTGCCGAAAAGATGACCTCTGCCAAAACGAAGGATCTCCTTTACCTTTATTGACGAATGAAGACGAACTGTATAAAGTAAGGACATACTGGTTAAAGGGTTGGGATCAACCCTTTTTTCTTATGACTTTTTTCGTGGAAAAGGGGTTTTCGGAGTGGAAGAAATCATTGTACACAGTAAGAGCAGGGAAAAGCGGTGGGTATACCGATCAGACCATGAAATCATTGGATTATATACATATCAGCCGGGAGAGGAAAGCTTAACAGGCAATATTTATCTTGGAAGAGTCGTCAAGGTCCAAAAAGGGCTGGGTGCGGCATTTGTAGATTTTGGCGGTGGGAAAAATGGCTATCTTCATGAAAAGGACTTTCCGCAGAACGTGGAGGCATATCATGCCGGGAACGATCCTCATCCCATTGGGAAGTGCGTGCATGAAGGGCAAAAAATCATCGTGCAGGTCATGAAGGATGAGATGGGTTCGAAGGGGGCAAGGCTGACGGCCGTGATCGAGCTTAAAGGGGAACATCTTGTGTACATGCCACAAGGGTACTATGTGGCGGTTTCTAAAAAAGTGGATGATGAAAACAGGAAGGTTCTAAGGCGCTTAGGGAATGAGTGGAAAGAGCCGGAAGAAGGCATTGTGATGCGCACCAATGCCGTGGAAGTGAGAGAAGGAATGCTGCAAGAGGAGCTGCACTCATTACGTTCAAGATATGAAAGCCTGGAAAGGGTGTCCCTGAGAGCTAAATGTCCTTCCCTTCTATCCCGGCAGGATACTTTCTATGAGGATATCCATGAACAACTGAAGAAGGGGAGCGGGGGGAAGATTGTAGTCGATGACTATGATAGTCTTCTTCATTTAGAAGAAGTGAGCGGAGCCGGGATAAAAGATAAGTGGACCTTCGAACTCTATCAAGGCCAGGAAAATATTCTTCTTCATTATCACGTTGCCTCTGTATGGGAGAACGTGTTGAAAAAAGTGGTATGGCTCGATAATGGGGCATTTATCATCATTGAGTCAACAGAAGCCATGACCGTTGTGG
This sequence comes from Rossellomorea aquimaris, assembly GCF_003315075.1. GTDB lineage: Bacteria > Bacillota > Bacilli > Bacillales > Bacillaceae_B > Rossellomorea > Rossellomorea aquimaris_C. Next base: position 57,716 of record NZ_QNRJ01000006.1, on the reverse strand, counting down.
ATGTGAATTCAGGGAAGTTTACGGGTAAAGACGATTTGGAACAGACCATTTTACAAACCAATAAACTGGCGGCGAGAGAAATGGCGAAGCAACTCACACTTCGGAATTTGAGTGGCATGATTCTCATCGATTTTATCGATATGAAAAAGGAAAGCCACAAACAGGAAGTGATGGATGCGCTTTCAGATGCGTTCGTATCGGATAAGCAGCGCACGACGATCGTAGGCTTTACATCCCTTGGCATTCTTGAATTGACGCGAAAGAGAACCCGTCAGCCCCTGTCTGCCTACTTGACTCGCCCTTGCTCGGTATGTCATGGTACAGGGAGAGAAATGACGCCTGAGACGCTTGCATTCCAGCTTGAACGGGAGCTGTGGGAAATGCAGTCAATGGATGGATCCCTCATTGAAGTGGAAGCGACCCGGGAAGTCGCAACCGTTTTTTCCGGGCATCAGAACGTTCACCTTCAAAGATTGGAAAAAGCGTTGAGTAAAGAAATCAAAATCAAAGAAATCACTCATGGACATCCTTATTATCATGTAACAAAGTTACTATGATTTTCTTGATTGTTATTGACAGTACATCGATTTTTATGATAGGATTCTAATGTTATTGATTGTAGCACCCGTGCTACAACCGCTCATTACAGGTACTAAAGTGTGGAGCAATCCAACACCTGTCATTGGCGAGTCTGAGTTTATAAGGAGGTGCGATTATGTACGCAATTATCGAAACAGGTGGTAAGCAAATCCGTGTAGAAGCTGGTCAAGCAATCTACATCGAAAAGCTTAACGGAGAACAAGGCGATACGGTAACTTTTGACAAAGTTCTATTCGTTGGTGGCGACGATGTGAAAGTAGGAAGTCCGTTAGTGGATGGAGCTACTGTAACAGCGAAAGTTGAAAAGCAAGGCCGCGCGAAAAAGCTTGTAGTATTCAAATACAAAGCGAAAAAGAACTACCGTCGTAAGCAAGGTCACCGTCAACCTTACACTAAAGTTGTCATTGACGAAATCAACGCGTAAGGCGTGAGATTATGATTAACGTTTACGTAGAGCGTTCATCGGGGAAAAGAATCCGTTCTTTCTCTATGGATGGACATGCTGATTTTGCCGAAAATGGGCAAGACATTGTTTGTGCAGGTGCTTCTGCTGTTTCATTCGGCAGTATTAATGCCATTATGGCGTTAACCGGTGTAGAACCGTCCATCGAGCAATCCTCTGATGGTGGATATCTTCGCTGCGTCATCCCTGATGATCTTCCGGAAGAAACGGAGAGCAAGATACAGCTGCTACTGGATAGCATGCTTATCAGCCTCCAGACGATTGAAAGAGACTATAGTGATTTTATTAAAATAACCTTCAAAAAGTAGGAGGTGGAACAGATGTTAAGATTAGACCTTCAGTTTTTTGCGTCCAAAAAAGGAGTAGGTTCGACTAAGAATGGTCGTGACTCTATCTCAAAGCGCCTTGGTGCTAAGCGTGCAGACGGTCAAATGGTTTCTGGTGGATCAATTCTTTACCGTCAACGCGGTACGAAAATTTATCCAGGCCTAAACGTCGGCCGTGGCGGCGACGATACACTTTTCGCTAAAACCGACGGTGTTGTTCGTTTCGAACGCATGGGTCGTGACAAGAAAAAAGTGAGCGTATACCCAGTTGCGAATGAAGCTTAATCGCATATCTTTAACGAAAACTCTAACCGACTTTCGGTTAGAGTTTTATTTTTATCAGGGATATGGGTGATGGCTCGGGTTTGATTTTCATTCACCCACCAATTTTACAGAAACAATATACGCGAGAGTCTCATCTTTGATATACTTACAGGTAGCACTTAAAGTATAGGAGTTAGATTATGAGCGAAAATTGGGGTGTAGTCGAGGCGTTAAGGCATGCTCGCCACGACTGGATGAATGATTTGCAATTAATAAAAGGCAACCTGGATCTTGATCGCGTGGAGCGGGCGAAGCAAGTGATCGAGGAAATGGTTCTTGTTGCACAAAATGAGTCGAAGCTATCAAATTTAAAGCTTCCATTATTGGCAGAATGGATATTAACCTATAATTGGTCAAGACATTTGATTAAGCTGGATTTTGAAGTCCTTCAAACGGAGTCATCACACGGGCTTGAAGATCGAAGGCTTTACAACTGGTGCAAGGAGTTTCTACAATTCCTTGAATCAAATGTAATGAACAATGTAGAAAATCAATTATCCATCTTACTGGACATTACAAAAGAACAATCCCGTTTTATATTTGATTTCACAGGCATACTAAAGAGTACAAGCATGGTGGAAGACTGGATAAAGAATCAACGAGCAAACGGAGAAAATATAGAAATAGAACAACTTCAAGAAGAGGTTCTTGTCATTCATGTAGTCGCCAGATAAGGCGATTTCACGGATAAGTTAGGAGTGAAAGTATGTTTATAGATCAGGTCAAGGTTTATACAAAGGGCGGTGACGGCGGAAACGGTATGGTTGCCTTCCGTCGTGAGAAATATGTACCTAAAGGTGGTCCCGCCGGAGGAGATGGCGGTCACGGTGCAGACGTTATTTTCGAAGTGGAAGAAGGGCTAAGAACCTTAATGGATTTCCGCTATCAACGTCATTTCAAAGCACCTCGTGGAGAGCACGGGATGAGTAAGAATCAGCACGGACGCAATGCGGAAGATATGGTTGTAAAGGTCCCACCTGGAACAGTAGTGAAGGACGATGATACAGGTGAAACGATTGCCGACCTTGTGCAGCACGGCCAGCGTGCAGTGATTACGAAAGGTGGCCGCGGTGGACGAGGGAATTCCCGATTCGCAACGCCTGCCAACCCTGCTCCTGAGCTTTCTGAAAAAGGGGAGCCGGGACAAGAACGCTATATCGTAATGGAATTAAAGCTACTGGCTGATGTTGGCTTGGTAGGATTCCCAAGCGTTGGGAAATCCACATTGCTTTCAGTTGTTTCAGCAGCGAAGCCAAAGATTGCTGCATACCATTTCACAACGATTGTTCCTAATTTAGGAATGGTGGAAACGGGAGATGGTAGAAGTTTTGTTATGGCTGACTTACCTGGATTAATCCAGGGAGCACATGAAGGCGTTGGACTCGGTCATCAATTCCTTCGTCACATTGAACGTACACGTGTTATTGTTCATGTGATCGATATGAGTGGAATTGAAGGCAGAGACCCGTACGAGGACTATCTGACAATTAATGAAGAGCTTAAGCAATACAATCTTCGTTTAACAGAAAGACCTCAAATCATCGTTGCCAATAAAATGGACATGCCTGATGCAGAAGAGAACCTGAAGATCTTCAAAGAAAAAATTGAGGAAGATTATCCTATCTTCCCGATCTCAGCGGTCACTCAGCAGGGGTTAAGTGAACTTCTATATGCTGTAGCAGATAAAGTGGAAACAACGTCTGAGTTCCCTATTCATGAAGAAGAAGAAACCGGATTTCACCGTGTACTTTATAAGCATGAAGAAGAAGAAAAAGAATTCGAAATCACACGTGATCCAGATGGAACATTCGTTGTTGGCGGTGCGAAAATCGAGAGACTATTCAAGATGACTGACTTCTCACGTGAAGATTCGGCGAGACGTTTCGCCAGACAGCTTCGTTCGTATGGTGTAGATGATGCGCTTCGTGAACGTGGTGCCAAAAATGGCGATACGATCCGTTTAATAAAATATGAATTCGAGTTTGTAGATTAAGTTTCATCCTTCATCTATTTCAGACAGATAGCATTGTCGGCTTTTATAAGCGGACGATGCTCTACAATAGTAAGCTGAGAGGTTTTCTTAGGGGCTTGATCTTTGCCCCTGGCCACTCGAGCAAGACAATTGGAGGAATAGTCATTGGGGAAAAAATTTCAAGAGGGCAAGTTTTATTTAGTACGTGAAGATGTGCTGCCCGAAGCGATGAAGAAAACCCTGGATGCGAAAGAATTGATTGAAAGAGGCAAGGCCGACTCAGTATGGGAAGCGGTGCATCGGGTTGATTTAAGCCGGAGTGCCTTTTATAAATATCGTGATACTGTGTTTCCGTTTCACACCGTGGTGAAGGAGAGAATCATCACGCTATTCTTCCATCTGGAAGATCGTTCAGGAACGTTGTCTCATTTACTCAGTGAAACAGCCAACCATGGTTGCAATATTTTAACGATACATCAGACAATCCCTTTGCAAGGAAGAGCGAATGTCACGCTATCACTGAATGTGACAGACCTTACGATAGGATTGGAAGACTTACTTTCAAAGCTGAGACGATTAGAATTTGTAGAAAAAGTAGAAGTGTTGGGTTCAGGTGCCTGATGCTTCTTTTTTTTGCTTAAAAACTCTTCCTCTTTGATGCTGGACGTGTTAGAATGTTCAATAAATTTGGTGAGTGTGAGAGGGAGATCAGAGTGAAAATTGCTTATTTAGGACCCCAGGCTTCCTTTACAGATTTAGCTGTCAAGAAGGCATTTCCAGAACAAGAAACGGTGCCATATGTAACGATTCCTGATTGCATTGAAGCGGTGATAGAAAATGAGGTCGATTATGCCGTTGTTCCTTTGGAAAATGCCTTGGAAGGCTCGGTACATATTACAGTCGATTATTTGTTTCATGAAGCGGATTTAGCGATTACAGCAGAATTGACGTCCGCGATTCAGCAGCATTTAATGATACATCCGGAATGGACCGATAGTGAAGAACCGATTCGAAAGATTCTTTCCCATTCCCACGCATTGGCACAGTGCCATAAGTTTTTACATAAGCAGTTTCGGGGCGTTTCTTTAGAACAAACGACCAGCACCGCAGCCGCAGCTAAATTCGTGAGTGAGAACCCTGATGCGTTTCTAGGGGCGATCGGAAACGAGTTGGCAGCTGAAAGATACGGGTTAATGATCCTGCATGAAAACATTCATGATTTTGCCTATAATCATACAAGGTTCATCGTTTTACATAAGACGGCCGATTCCTTGTCGCTTCCCCAGGAAAAAACGATGGAGAAGACGACCTTGATGGTGACTCTCCCGAAAGATCGATCCGGAGCGCTCCACCAGGTATTATCAACCTTTGCCTGGAGACAATTGAACTTAAGTAAAATTGAATCCAGACCGTTGAAAACAGGGTTAGGGGATTATTTCTTCTTGATAGATGTAGCTCACGAAATGGATGATGTACTACTGCCGGGAGCGATCAGCGAAATGGAAGCCCTCGGATGCAAAGTGAAAATGATCGGAACGTATTCTTCTTATTTATTGGATAATTAAACAGTGAAAAGGCAGATTTCCATTTGGAAATCTGCCTTTTTTATTAGGCTCTATTCGTAAAGTTTGTGGCTATTGTAGAGGAGAAAGTAATAGTTGATTTCCGCTCCAGGATGCTCGCTTTCCGCGGGGCTGGCGGTGAGCCTCCTCGGCTTCGCCTCCGGGGTCTCACCTGTCCAGCTATTCCCGCAGGAGTCGAGCATCCTTCCGCTCCAATCAACTTTCTGAGCATGTATCCTTAATGGAAATCAATAATAACAAGAATTTTAGCAAGCAATCTCATTTAAGGTCAATAGAGTGGAATTTCATTTTAAGGAAGAAGGGTTATGTTTTCTCGTTACTTTGTTTTCTTGCACACCTTGAAGCTCTGTCATAAAGATCCTATTAAAGATGGTGAGGAGAACTGCGCAGACTCCTGCGGAAGTACGGGCGTGCCGAGACCCCGTTCGGCTAAGCTGAGGAGGCTCGGCCGAACGCTAGCTGCAAGCGAAGCAGTTCCCCTCACCATCCAGCACACACTAATTGACAGAGCCTTGCAGAACTTATGTTAAAAACAACAATCTTTACGAAAAGAGCGTTTTATTTATATGCAAACAACCTTCATGTTTGTTCTGTGATAGGGGAAACTACCTCTATCAGACTGAAAAAGGATTTGAATAGCTCATGGTTGATTTTAAAGACTTAGGTATTGTAGCGATAAGAATCTTTACGATACTTCCATTTATGATTTTTGTCACATTGTACATGGGAAAACGTTCTATTGGGGAGTTGCCGGTATTTGATTTTTTAGTGGTCCTCGTGTTTGGTTCTGTAGTAGGAGCGGATATTGCCGATCCTGACATCAAACATATCCATACCATCGTCGCAATGATTCTGATCGGCATATTACAAAAAATCTTGACCAAAATGAAAATCTCTTCACGAAAAATAGGGAAACTGCTTTCATTTGAACCTACCGTGGTCATTGAAAACGGTCAGGTTCTAAAAGAAGACTTAAAGAAAACCGGTTATACGATTGATAATATCCTGATGCTTCTTCGGGAGAAAGAAGTATTCTCATTGCAAGATGTGGAAATTGGAATCATTGAATCGAATGGGAGTTTATCGATTCATAAGATCCCCCCGAAACAAACGGTTACAGTGGAGGATGCGGGAGTGATGAAGCGGACGAGTCTTGCATTTCCTCTTATTGTAGATGGCGTGCTGCATACGGGCGTTTTAGATAAATTAAACTTGGAGGAAAAATGGGTTCGGGATGAAATGGCAAAAGAGGGATTCACGGCAATCGATGAAGTGTTCTATGCTTCCATCAATGTCAGAAAGGAAATTCATGTCGTGAAAACACCTGATATTCACTCGTATCCCCCATTCTTTAATTGAGGTTTCCCCTTGAAAGCAGAAGGATTGCGTCAATGGTTGAGTAGAGCGCAGATTGAATCGCTCATTTTAATATTAACTCAGAAGGCTGTTGAGTATATTGAACAGCTTTTTTGCGTATAAAGGAAATTTGGTAAGAGGGGTCGTATATATAGGGGAGAAGGAGGTTGATTCACAATGGAATTTATCTATGTATTAAAGCTGATTCCGCGCTTACATAAGGAAGAAAATTGGACAACCGGGGATGAGGGAATTGTTCAACGTCATTTTGAGAGACTAAAGGAGCTTACGGACGATGGAGTGGTAATCCTTGCCGGCAGAACATTGAATGAAGAAGAAAATGCGTTTGGAATCGTTATTTTTGAAGCGGAGGATGGGGAAAAGGCCAGAGCGTTCATGAAGGAAGACCCTACCGTTAAAGAAGGGATTATGACAGCAGAACTGTTTCCATATCGAGTGGCTCTCCTGAGAAAAGAAACCAATACTTTAGTAGAGTAGGAGAAGGTATTATGGAAAAATGGATCGAAGAACTTTTTACAGAGGGGCTATTTGCGGAAGCCGCCTCACGATATGGCTGTAATACTGCTCATGCGAAGAAGCTCGGAGACTTTGAAAACTATGTGTATGAGGTGCATAAGGGAGGCACCCCCTATATCCTCCGCCTCACTCACAGTTCTCATCGAACGGAAAGTGAAGTGGAAGCTGAGCTGAAATGGGTGAACTACTTACATAAACACGGTGTGAATGTATCATTAGTCAATCATTCTGATAAAGGAAAGCTCGTAGAAGTCATCAAAGCAGGGGACACGTATTTTTATGTGTGTTTGTTTGATAAAGCTCCAGGCAGTCCTTTGAAAGTGAATGATCCGTTATTCGATGAAGAACTATTTTATAAATGGGGGAAAATGACAGGACATATGCACCGGGTAACAAAGGGATACGGGCAGGCTGGCATCCACCGTCTTCGATGGGATCAGGACGATGTGCTGGATTTCAAGAAATATTTATCGGTACAAGACGGGTCCATCATTGAAAAAGGTCATAAAAACAAAGAGATGATAAGAAGCTTTGTGGAAACGAAAGATACTTTTGGGCTGATTCACTCAGACATCCATCCAGGGAACTTTTTTTACCATGAGGGTGATCTTCATGTGTTTGACTTTGACGATAGTACACAGTTCTTTTTTATAAGTGACGTTGCCATTCCTCTATACTATTCTGTGTGGTGGAAGCTTCGTAATGAGAATCTAGATACCCGCAGCCAATTTGGCGCAAAGTTTCTCGTTTCATTTTTAAAAGGATATCTGACTGAGTGTGATATAGAAGAAGAGTGGGTGGACCGGATCCCCCATTTCCTGCTGCTCAGGGATTTAACACTGTATTCTGTCTTTCATAAAAAATGGGATCTTGAGAATTTATCGGATGTCGAGGAGTCGCTTCTTTCTCAAATCAGGGACAGATTGCTCCATGATGAGCCAATCGTCGATCTGGACTATGGTGAAATCATTGAAAAAGCGAGAGCAAAATGATTTGGGCACTACTTATTACAGGTGTGATCATCGGATTATTAGTCCGTCTTATGAGGACGACTTTTAAGAGTGGGTATGGGATGTCTGGGGATTTATTTGATAAGCCTGTGTATGTGAAGACATGCATTCATTGTCACAGGAGGATTCCAAAGGATTATCAAAAATCCCTTTGTCCCCACTGCGGGAAGCTGGTGGAATGATGAAAGGTTTGAAGGATTTCTCCTTTGAGCCTTTTTTAATGGCGTTTGTTTTATATGTGGAGATAAATTTGGTATGATGCTAAAGACTATTTACATACAAACTGATGAGGTGAAGAAATGGATAAAACCATTGGATTTATAGGATGCGGAAATATGGCACAAGCGATCATGGGGGGCATACTGAGGTCTGGGCTAGTGGATAAACATGCGGTTAAAGCCAGTGCCAGAACCCAGGATACGCTGGATAAGGTAGCAGGGCAATTTGGAGTGGGGGTTACCAGTGATAATATAAGTGTAGCAGCTTTTTCGGATATTGTGTTTTTATCAGTGAAACCTGACCACTATCGGAGCATCATCGAATCGATAAAGGGTTCCCTGAAAGAGGATGCGATCATCATTACCATCGCTGCAGGCATTACGCTTGAATGGATGGAGAGTCAGCTTTCTGAATCAATGAAAATCGTCCGGACCATGCCTAATACCCCGTCTCTTGTAGGAGAGGGTATGACAGCCTATTGTGTGAATAATGAAGTAACGGAAGAAGATCTTGCTCATGTACAAGCCATTTTAGGAAGCTTCGGAAAGGCTGAAATGGTAGAGGAAAGCCTGATGGATTCCATTCCGGCAGTGAGCGGATCTTCTCCCGCGTATGTGTTTATGTTCATAGAAGCGCTGGCTGATGGAGCGGTTCTGCAAGGCATTCCCCGCAAGCAGGCCTATCAGCTCGCATCGCAGGCTGTACTTGGAGCAGCCAAAATGGTCCTCGAAACGGGCACTCATCCAGGAGAACTGAAGGATGCCGTTTGCTCACCGGGAGGAGCAACGATTGAAGCGGTATCAGCTCTGGAGAAGAATAATTTTAAAGGAGCCGTTTTAACGGCCATGGAAGCATGCAGCCGTAAATCGAAGTCCTTGGGCGAGTAGAGTGGAAGGCATTGACCTCAAGTCGTTAAAGAACTCTGAATCTGCCAAAGTACACACTTATAAACTGAAAATTTTTCAATCTAACAAAATTTCAACCAATCCAGGAGGTCCGTCCCTCTCAACGTTATTCAAACTGCCAAGGTATCGATATACTTTGGCAGTTTGTTGTTTATCGGGTTTGGTATTCGACTGTCAGGATGGCTGTGACGCTGATTTGTCCTGGTTGGACGGCTGTACTTTCTTCAGCGGCTTTCACAAATCCAGTTGTTACAAAGGGGGTGACCATTGGGCTTGATTGCTCTGTGATGGATTTTGGCTGGGGACTTAGCTGCTGCCCCGATTGGCTCGATAAAGTGAGTGCTTTTTGGTATGCCTTCTGATATGCGGAAGTAAGGGCTAACTGATAGGATTCTATGGGGTTTGAATGGACAAATTGAATGTTTTCTACCCGATTCGCTCCGCTCTTTATGGCATCATCTATAATCGTCCCCACTTTTTCAATATCTTTAATAGTAACGCGAAATACTTGGCGGACCTCATATCCTGTGAAAATTTGCTTCCCGTCCTCATAGTTGTACTGCGGGAATACTTGATAGGTGGAGGTTTGGATATCCTTTTGTGACACACCGTTATTTAATAATGATTGTACGACTTGACTGGACTGTTGCTGGTTCTCGTTTTGTGCCGCTTCAAGTTCTTCATCTTTAGTGACAACACCGATAGAGACGATGGCTTGATCGGGATCCACATAGAGTGTATGCTCACCAGTCACAGTAATCGTCCCATTGGTGTTGCCGGTTCTATAGTAAGGATATGAATACATGAGCAAACCTACACGCACGTAAAGGATTCAATTTTATCTAAATCGATGCCGAAGTATACCCATGTGAATCCGATCCATCTCCACCCGGCAATGGAACGGCGCCCGACAAAGACAGGATAAAACCAGAAAGCATCTCTTCTTAACCAAATATATGTGTAACGGAATAAACATCTTCTGATGGCACCTGGGTCTACTGCAAAGACACTTGGTCCACCTGGTGTTCCTTGCATCACCGTTTTTTGCGGTTGGAAGTTCGGTGGTGGTCCGGGTGGTGGTTGATTTTGTCCGCCTTGCCCGCCTGTAGGTGGTGGTGAGCTTGGTGCGCCTTGTCCTCCACCTGGAAAGCCTGGAAAACCGCCGCCCGATCCTTGACCTCCACCAGGAAAGCCGGGGAACCCGCTGCCTCCCCCGGGAAAACCAGGGAATAGTTGTCTGTGATCGTACATAGAAGAACCTCCTCATAAAGAATTCTCTTTATCTTATGAGGAGGTTGGGTGGGCGTGCGTGTCTATTACTATTAACGAAGGGCGTAAATCAAGTATCCATCGCTTTTTTCATCACATTTTTTAGCGTTTCTGCAGAGTGGGCGAACTGAGTTCTTTCTTTATCATTTAACGGGAGCTCGACGACTTTTCTGATGCCCTCGCCATTAATAATGGCAGGAACACCGATGTATATGTCTTCCTGATCATATTCTCCTTCAAGGAGGGCAGAAACGGTTAAAATGCTATTTTCATTGTTAAAGATCGCTTTGGTAATCCTGGCAAGACCCATGGCAATGCCGTAATAGGTTGCGCCTTTTCGTTCAATGATGTGATAGGCTGCATCTCTTACATTGACGAATATGTCGTCGAGTTGTTTCTGCACATCATCCTGGTGGAGATCAATCAACTCACTTAAATGACTCGCTCCTACAGTCGTGTGGCTCCAAACGGGAAACTCCGTATCGCCGTGTTCTCCCATAATATAGGCGTGGATATTACGTGTATCAATATCAAAATGCTCTCCGACTAAGTAACGAAGTCTGGCTGTATCTAGAATTGTTCCAGATCCGATGACTCTCTCTTTAGGCAGACCGGAAAACTTCCACGTTGCATACGTCAAGATGTCGACAGGGTTCGTCGCCACAAGGAAAATGCCGTTGAATCCACTATTCATGACGGAGTCTACAATGTTTTTAAAGATTTTCACATTCTTTTCCACCAGGTCCAGACGGGTTTCACCGGGCTGCTGATTCGCTCCTGCCGTAATCACGACCAAGTCAGCATCCTTGCAGTCACTGTAATCCCCTGCAGATATTTTCATAGGGGAAGCGAAAGCAAGGCCATGATTTAAATCACGTGCATCTCCATCCGCTTTCTCCTTATTCAAATCAATCATTACAAGTTCATGTGCGATTCCTTGATTGAGAAGAGCAAAGGCATAACTTGAGCCTACAAACCCTGTACCGATTAAAGCTACTTTGTTTGTGCATTTGATTGTCATACGTCATCACCTATCCACGAGTTTTTTGTTTGCATGATTCAAAACCATGTTCAGTTTTTAAAGAAAGTAATGGAGTTGTAAGAGTATTAGTGAATGTATTGTGAATTAATTCACAATCTAATAATAACATGAAACACAAAGATATTCTACTCATGAATTCAACATAAAATACATAATTGTGAAGTAGTTCACAAACTTGTCGTATATCCAAGGAGGTCCGTCCCTCTCATGAAAGAAGGATTTTTTCTCGAGTGTGCTGAATGTATATAGTAATAGATAGATGCAGGGAGGTGTTTGCATGGATTATAGGAATGGATCATTACATATTCGTCCGTTAGAGGAGAGGGATAAGTACACGTTGTCGAGATGGTTATCGGATCCCAAGGTGCTGGAATTTTATGAAGGAAGGGACCGGCCATTCACCCTCCAGATGGTGGAGGAGAAATTTCTAGCTCAGAGAGGTGTCGTTAGCTGCCTTGTAGAGCATGAAGGAAACGAAATCGGCTATTTGCAATATTATCAGCTCGATGAAGAAACAATGAATCGGTACGGGTACACCAATTATGATGAAGTGATCTTCGGTACGGATCAATTCATTGGAGAGGTGGCTTATTGGAATCAAGGGGTGGGCACGCTGCTCATTCGAGCTACGATGGATTATCTCCTAGAAAGGAAGGGCGTTCACCGGCTGGTGATGGATCCTATGACATGGAACACGAGAGCAATACGATGCTATGAGAAATGTGGATATAGCAAAGCAAGAATACTCAGGGAGCATGAACTTCATGAAGGGAAATACCATGATTCCTGGCTGATGGAGTTCATCCCCGAATAAAAAAGGAAACAGAAATAGAAGGAGCGGTTCATCGAGGATCCTTCCTTTTCAATGGAGAGATGAGAGTCGAATCTCATCGCTCAAAAAAGAGGTGAAGAGGGGATATTTTAAATAATTGAAGAATATAATGGGAAAAACGTAGTTGTTGGAACCTATGGAAACATCATGGTACTCCTCATGAACTATTTAGTATGATGATGATTTTGGGGATATATATTGTCTGAATTTTGATGATGAATGTCTAGCTTTAAGAGAATATGGACTCAACCAGCTGAATTTACTGCACAAAAAGACCGTTCATTGTGAACGGTCTTTCGAGTATCTATATCCGAGTTAATGAGGCAGGAATGCCAGCTGATAGAAGAACAGGACAGCAAAGATATACACGAGTGGGTGTACTTGCTTCCATTGCCCTTTCACAACTTTCAGTAACGGATACGAAATGAATCCTAAGGCAATACCTGTTGCGATGCTTGAGGTTAACGGCATGCTTAGAATGATCAGGAATGCTGGGAAGGCTTCGTCTAACTGATCCCATTTAATTTGAGAGATGCTTCCCATCATCAAGCTTCCGACTATTATGAGGGCAGGAGCTGTAATAGCTGAGATTCCTGACACTGCACTCACGAGTGGTCCGAAGAAAGCAGCGGTAATAAACAGTACCGAAACAGTTAGTGTCGTTAATCCTGTTCTTCCCCCGGCAGAGACACCTGCTGAAGATTCAATATAGGCGGACGTAGGACTTGTCCCAAACATCGCCCCGACAGTGGTAGCGATGGAATCCGCCAGTAGTGCTTCGCGTGCTCTTGGCATCGTATTGCCCTTCATAAGTCCAGCTTGCTGAGCCACTCCTATCATGGTTCCCGTTGTATCAAAGATGGTTACAAGTAAGAATGAGAACACAACGGCATATAGTCCATATTGAAAGACATCGGCAAATGCCGTTAGAGGATTTGCTACGATAAGTCCTTCTGGAAGATGTGGAAGAGCCACAAATCCTTCTTTAAATGATAATTCTCCTGTGAAGAAGGCAACGAGTCCAGTGACAATCATTCCGATGAATAATGCTCCATGGACGCGTAACACCATAAGGATAAGGGTAACAGCCAACCCGATTAACGCTAAGATCGCTGAAGATGAATGAAGATCTCCAAGCTGTACTAAATTCGTTGGGTGAGCCTGGATCAGTCCTGTTAGTCTTAATCCAATAAATGCAATGAACAAACCGATTCCTGCGGTGATACCGTGCTTTAGATTTTGTGGAATGGCTTCGATCAATTTTTTTCTGAATGGTGTTAATGAAAGAATGATAAAGATGATACCTGCTACAAAAACGGCAGAGAATGCAACGATATAAGAAATGTCATCATTCGCTCCTACTACAGAGTAGGTAAAGTAAGCATTCAATCCCATCCCTGGTGCGATGGCAATCGGGTAGTTTGCAAACAAGGCCATCCATAACGTTCCGGCTACGGCTGAAATAATGGTTGCTAAGAATACTTGATCAAATGGGACACCTGCGTCGGCTAAAATAATGGGATTGACAACGACAATGTAAACCATTGTTAGAAATGTTGTAATCCCTGCCAATATTTCAGTTTTGGGATTAGTGCCGTGTTCCTTTAATTTAAACATCGTAATACCTCCAATAAAAACGAACATTAAAAACGCGCAACTTCTATAATATTCGGTATTAGATCGAATTTCAATAGAAAGATAGGAATTTTTTTTGAGAAATAATCCTGAAACCCCTTCCAAACCCCTTTCATTTTCGATAAGATGTTATCAATTATAGAGAATCAATGTCTATAATGGCATAAACGATTTACAAAGTAATAGTGACATTTCTTACGGAAAGGAGCGGTACTAACGTGTATACTCAATTGAAAAACAAATCAATCTCCGAGCAGATTGACTACATCACACGATCCTTAGTCGCTCTGAAAAGTTATAACGGAACAATAGGCGAAAGTGAGAAAGCCCGATTTATATATGAAGTGATTTCTTCATTCCCTTATTTTCAAGAGCATCCGGATCAGGTCTGGCTGCAAGAAGTCCCGAATGATCCGATTGGAAGGAAAAACGTATTTGCCCTTGTGAAAGGCGCGTCTTCTAAAACCGTTTTATTCCATGCCCACTATGATACGGTGGGAACCGATGATTATGGTGCACTGCAGGATATGGCTCATGATCCCGATTTTCTTCAGAAGTTCTTTATGGATTATGAAGGGGAGGAAAAGGTGAGAGAGGATGCCCTTTCTGGAAACTGGCTGTTTGGAAGAGGGGCATTGGATATGCAGAGCGGAATTGCCGTACACATGGCGAATCTCTTGTACTATACGGGACAGGAAACGCCAGACGGACATTTACTCTTCCTATTTAATGGTGATGAAGAAAGTGAACATGCCGGAATGATTGCAGCTTTAAGTGATCTCTATCGTTTGAAAAAAGAGGGCTTTGATTATTTGGCAGCGATCAATACCGATTTCATTTCTCCGATCTATGATGGGGACTGTAAACGATATATTTACACAGGTGCTGCAGGAAAGCTCCTGCCAAGCTTTTATATATATGGAAGAGAAGCGCATGTAGGGGATGTGCTGACATCCATCGATCCGACTGTGATTGCTTCCAAAATCAATCTCGAAATCAATCAGAACCTGGATTATCTGGAGGATATACCAGGAGAATTCACCCTGCCGCCATCGTGCTTGTATTTCAAAGATGATAAGCATACGTATAATGTTCAAACCCCTCTTAGCGCTTCTCTTTACTTCAATTACTTTGTATACGAGAAAACCGCAAGAGAAGTGCTCTATGATATGAAAAAGGCTGCATTAAAGGCAGTAAGTGAGCTGGAAGAACGGAGTAAAAAACAATTTGAGCAATATCGGAGCTATCATGGTTTCCCGGAAAGGGAGTTTTCGTGGGAAGTGGAAGTGCTGACATTACGGGAGTATATCTTCTGGCTGAAGGAAAGAGGCATCGATCCGGATCCTGTCATGAAAAAGGTCTTTCATGATATGGAAGGAGAAGACAGAAGGACGATTGCGTATGCCATGGTGGAAGCACTGCAGCATCTGGATCCCGATCGAACGCCCAGAGTGATCCTATTCTTCGCACCGCCATTTTTACCTCATAACTTTGTGAATGAAGAAAATGAGTATGGCAAGAGGGTGAGAGAAGCGTTAGGGAAATGCTTAAATGATATAGCGAAAGAAACCGGCGAAGAATTTGTCATTAAACGGTTTTTCCCTTATCTCGCAGATGGCAGCTTTCTCTCTCTTCATGAAGAAGATGAAGATATTGACGTATTCAAAAAGAACCTGCCGCTGATCGATCAGTTGTATCCTGTTCCCATCGACATGATCAGAAAGCTGAACATCCCTTCTATTAATATCGGAGTTTATGGAAAAGATGGACATCAGTGGACAGAGAGAGTGTATAAACCTTACACCTTCTCAGTACTGCCGGAGATTATCCAGCGTGTGACGAAGGATTTATTGAAGATATGATGTGCCGAGTATAGCTGAACAAAGAGAGAGGTCATTCGCTTAGGGATGTGCATCTCTCTTTTTATTGATTGGAATATAGTTTGTGCAGGTTTTGCAATTATTATAAAATGGTCGGATTACTGGTGATTTCGGCTGGATTCGTTAGGAGATAAATAAAAAACTATACCATCCACGCCATATTCAAAACTAACTGGGTTCTCTGGAATTGTCACAAAAAGGTCAATCCTAAAAGATGCATAAAGGGAACAAGTTTACTATAATAGAGTTATTGAATTTGTGAAATGTTTCACTAACTTTTAACTTTTGGAGTTGAGAGAAGTTATGATAGAGCTGAATCGATTGGCTAAGCAGCAAAAATCATCCATGATGACACTTTATGGAACATCCCTATTGATCGGGGGAGTGGTGATTGGACAAGCTTACTTGCTGGTTAGCATTGTAGATAAAATGTTTATAAAAGGGGCAGAATTTCAAGATGTTCTCCCAATGCTAGGTGCTTTACTGATTCTTTTAGTGGGGAGAGCGGTCCTATCGTATGTGAACGGACGAACAGGAATCAGGATGGCTGCGAAGGTAAAGAGCGACTTGAGAAAACGGCTCTTGAATAAGTGGGCAAAGAATCCACTGCAAGCCTCCCTTCAAGGGCAGTCTGGTCAAAAGGTCAGTACGATGATGGATGCCGTCGATGGGCTGGATGGGTATTACAGTCAGTACGTACCACAAAGAATTCAAACGACCGTCGTCCCGTTGATCCTGTTGATCACTATTTTTACTGAGCATATTTATACCGGTCTGATCATGGTCATAACGGCCCCATTCATTCCTTTGTTTATGGCGATTATCGGAGTCATGACAAAAAACAAATCAGAGAAGCAAATGGATAAGTTGACGGCATTTTCCGGTCGATTTCTAGATACACTGCAAGGACTGACTACCTTGAAGCTCCTGGGAAGAGGGGAGGAACAGAAGGACGGGATCCGTGCCAGCAGTCTTGACTTTCGTGAAGCCACGATGGAAGTGTTAAAGACCGCCTTCTTATCTTCTTTAATGCTTGAGTTCATCTCGATGTTAAGTATTGGACTGATTGCCCTGGAAGCAGGGCTGCGATTAGTCGTCTTCGAAAGTATTTCATTCTTCACAGCTTTCTTTGTTCTCGTGCTTGCCCCGGAATTCTATCTATCATTGAAAGAGCTCGGGCAGGCCTTTCATACTGGCCGGGGAAGTATGGGAGCCGCGAAGAAAATCATGGAAGAGCTTGAAGAAAAAGATCGTCCCGTGCAATGGGGAGAGAAGAAGCTCGAAACAAACGGCACTCCTGCCACAATGGAATTGCGTAATGTCGGGTTTTCCTACGGAGATAAGGGATTTGATCTTCGAGGCATGACGGCTGCTTTTCCTCCCTGCAGCCAAGTGGCGATCGTCGGTCAGAGTGGAGCAGGAAAAACAACGCTCCTTCATCTCTTAGCCGGACTTCTTGATCCCTCTGAAGGAGAAATCGTGATTAATGGACATTCGAGAAGTGAATATAGGGAAAGTGACTGGTTTGATCATCTGAGTTATATTTCACAGAATCCGTATTTAATTTCAGGGACTATCTCAGAGAACATTGCGGTTGGAGGAAAAGAGGGCGTGACTCGGGAAGAGATCGAATACGCTGCTGAAAAAGCAGGAATCTCACAAATGATTGCCGGTCTCGATAAAGGATATGACACACCGATCGGTGAAGCGGGGAGAGGACTGTCCGGAGGAGAGAAGCAGCGTATTGCCTTAGCCAGGGCTTTTCTCAAAAACCCTTCTCTCATTCTCTTTGACGAACCGACAACGGGATTGGATCTTAAAACCGAGGGAATCCTTCAAGCCTCCATTCAGGAATTATCCAAAAATTCAACGGTGATCACAGTGGCTCACCGACTGCATACGATTCGTCAAGCGGATCAAATCCTGTTTTTGGAAAACGGAAAATTAGCGGGCATAGGAAATCATGAGGAGTTAATGAGGTCCTCTTTACGTTATCATGAGATGGTGACTGCACAGCAAGGAGTGAATACAGGATGAAAGAGTTAGGATTTGTCGTAAAGCTGATGATGAAGGAAAAGAAGGATATTGTATATTCTATTCTTTTTGGCTTCCTGGCTGGAATGACCTCTGTCGGATTATTTGCTTCCAGTGGATATTTAATTTCTAAAGCGGCTCTGGAAGTACCTCTTTACGCTCTGACGGTGATGATTGCGCTCTTGAAGCTGTTCGGTTTTACAAAGGCGTTAAGCCGTTACGCGGAACGTTATTATTCTCATCGTGCTACATTCACGATTCTGGCCAACTTACGAGTCTCGATTTATGAAGCAATCGAGCCGTTAGCACCGGGGATTTTCGGGCGGTACAGAAGTGGAGATCTTCTCTCAAAAATTGTCGGGGACGTAGAGAGCCTCCAGAACTTCTTTCTCAGGGTCTTTTATCCGCCGATCATTCTGGTGATGGTGTTCTTAAGTACGATTTTATTTACGATGTTTTATTCGGTATCTGTTGCATTGATTCTTCTCATCGGCCTTCTGCTGACGGGATTCGTCGTTCCTGCCTATTTCGCTTTTAAGCAGAGAAAGGTTGAAATGACTTTAAGAGAAAGTCGAGGGGACTTGTCTACTGAGGTAACGGAATTTCTTCATGGATTCAAAGACTTGAAAATCTATCAAAGACTGGAGGATAAAGAGAGGAGTCTCGTTCATGCATCAACAAGCTATGTGAGTGAGCAGGAACGTGAGAGTATCCATTCCCTCTTTAGTCATTCAACCAATATCCTGGTTTCGCTTCTTATTTCATGGATCGTTTTAGCTGTAGGGGCATATTCTGTGGGAGCAGGTCAACTGGATGGAATATACCTTGCTATGCTTGTCATGATCTCATTGACCGTATTCGAAAACGCAACACCCATGGCAATCCTTCCTACACACTATGAAGATTCCCGCAGAGCGGCAGCCAGGCTCTCTTCGGTTATTCCCGAAGAAAGCATTGTGAGGGACGGACCTTCATTTGGCGGGAATCTTGACGGGGAAGCTCCGTCCTTTCGCCTGAAGGATGTAAGCTTTTCCTTTGAGGGAGATGAAAGAAAGGCATTGGATGGTGTGGATCTTGAGCTGCCTGCAGGTTCGAAAACAGCGATTGTAGGACCTTCGGGATCAGGGAAATCAACATTGCTTCAATTGTTATTAAACTTTTACTCAACGGATCATGGATCGATTTTCGTGAATGATGCTTCAATTAAAGATATCGATAAAGAGTCATTATGGGAGCATGCCAATGTGGTTCTTCAAGAGAATCATTTCTTCTACGGCACAATGAAGGAAAACCTTTTGCTGGTGCGAGATGATCTGACAGACGGGGAAATGGAATCGGCATTAGAAAAAGTGAAGCTGCGCCACTTTTCGTTAGAGGACACCGTACTGGAAAAAGGTGAGAATCTATCTGGAGGAGAAAAGCAGCGATTGGCCATTGCAAGGGCTCTGTTGAAGGGGTCTCCCTTATGGATGCTGGATGAACCGACTTCTTCGGTTGATGCTTTGACGGAAAAAGAGATCTTTGACCATCTTTATACAGCGGCCGGCGGAGACACATTGATTCTGATCTGTCATCGTTTAACCGGTCTTGAAAACATGGATCAAATCGTCGTCATGGATCAAGGGAAGGTTGTAGAAGCGGGAAGTTTTGATGAGCTCATGAGGAAAAAAGGCTACTTCTTTGAAATGAAACAGATTGAAAAAAGTGTACTCTTTTAACAGTATGAAAAAGCCGCATCCCCTAAGGATGCGGCTTTTTCATAGGTTTATTCCGCCCAATCGATCAAGTTGCGGATATCTAAACGATCTGATTTTCGTGCTTCTTGAAGTGGTTTTCCGATTGTAATCAGCATAATCGGAATATAACGGTCCGACACATTGAATTCGGAAACGAGAGCTGCCGGATTGAAACCGCCGATCGGGCAAGTATCCCAGCCTTTCGCTTTTGCAGCAAGCATGAATTGCATAGCGGCTAAGGAAGCGTTACTGAAAGCAGCGTCTCTCGGATATTCGTCACGGCTGTATGCACCGTCAATTTGTTTCTTTAGTACCTCTTTGATTTCAGCCGTCATTTCACCTTTTTCAATGGCGGGATCAAAGACAGGGTCGACATTCTTATTGGCTTCCAGGTCACCAAGTATAGCCACGACTGCAGAAGCATCATGTACCTGTTGTTGATGATAAGCAATCGGAAGTAAGCGTTCTTGAACTTCTTTCTGATCGAACACCAGGAATTTCCACTGTTGAAGATTCCAGGCAGATGGTGCTTTTCCTGCAGTTTCGAGCAGGCTGACTAATTCCTCACGGGGGATCTCCACTTGAGGATCGTATACTTTCGTTGAGCGTCGTTCATCGACGACTTGAAAGAAATTATCCATGATAAAGCCTCCTTGATGTTTAAAAAAGTGTTATAATATGGTATATATTTGTATGTTACTTACTTTTTGTAAGTGTAAAGCAATATGAACAATATAACCGACGTTTTAGTATGCGTCAAGGGATAACGATTTAGGATGTGAAGACTTATATGGAAACAAAACTTTGCCCGAAATATGCTGGTGCCTTTGAATTATTAGGCAAGCGCTGGGTCGGGATGATCATAAAGGTATTATTTGAAGGAACGTGCCGTTATAAAGATTTAAATGCAGAAATACCGAATATCAGTCAAAAGGTGTTAACCGACAGATTAAAGGAGCTGGAGGAAAACGGAATCGTTTATCGGGAAGTTCTCGACGAAAAGCCGGTCAAAGTCCTTTATAGCCTGACGAAAAAAGGAAGTGAACTGGAGCCCGTGATGGAGGCCGTCCAGGAGTGGGCAGTCAAATGGGTAAAATAAAAGCCTGCTTCATTGAAGGCAGGCAGGTGAACTAGTTGAGTTTACGGTTGTATATGTGCTCAAATGAATCCTGATGATCGCGGGGAGTATAGAAATGGATGGGCTTTAATGCGGCGTAGCTTCCTCCGATGATGATGATACACAGAACGGGTAAGAATAAAATACCAAACATAGTATAGCCTCCTTATCATGTTTTAGGGGTAGGAAATCCCAGTGCGACCCCTTGCATGATTAACTCTAAAGTGTGAAACGCGTTTCAGAGCAAGCGTTTATTAAAAGTTTTGCGCAAAAGGGACAGGCAGGCCATTCATACTATTTAATGAGGGGTATGGGGATGACAAATATTCGCAGTATCGCGAAGCTTGCGGGAGTATCTGTTTCAACGGTTTCAAGGGTTTTAAATGAACACCCTTATGTAAAAGAAGAAAAACGTCAGAAGGTTCTCGATGCCGTCGAGCAATTAAATTATATAAAAAATGCAAACGCTGTCCATTTATCAAAAGGCAAGACCTATAGCATAGGAGTTGTTTTGCCCTATTTGAATCTTCCTTACTTCGGAGAAATTCTTCAAGGTATTGCAGGGGAAGCATTAAAGCATGGATATCACCTTCAACTTTTTCAAACAAATTATGACAAGGGAGCCGAACTTGATGCCTTTCATCGTCTGCAAATGAAGGAAGTAGACGGATTGATCTTAACATCACGCTCAAATTCACTGGATGTCCTCACTCCGTTCATGGAAAAGGCCAATGTTGTTTTTTGTGAAAATGTGTACGGGCACTCGTGTAAAAAAATATATATCGATCACTATCAAGGAGTCAGGAATGGTCTTGAATATCTTTATTCAAAAGGTCACTCCCGCATAGGCCTGTGCCTGCATCGAATGTTTGGGACGAATAGTGAAGAGAGAATCCGTGGGTATTACGATAGTTCAGAAGCTGCCGGCCATCCTGTGCGTGATGAGTGGTTCTTCAATAACTGCTATCATCTGGAAGATGGAAGAGACGTGGTGAAGACCTGGGAACAACTGAAAGAAAAGCCTTCAGCCCTTATCGTAACCAGTGATCAGGTTTCAGCCGGTATGGTGACAGAGGCAGGGAAAAGAGGGATCAGGATACCCGATGATCTGGCTATCTTAAGCTTTGATAATCATCCTATTGCCGATGCCCTGGACATTACATCCTTTGAAGTGCCGATACGAAAAGCAGGAGAAGAGTCGTTTAAACTATTTCTTGAAAATACGGCCCCTGGCCCCGTGATACTGGAAACAAAATTATTTGAAAGAGGGACCGTGTAAGTTCCTTAAGAAATGGAGGAGGCGATAAGAATGTTAGGGAATAAAGAAGAAAAAATGTTGATCATCCTAATGGGGGTAGTCGCTTTTATTGTGTTGCTTGTCATTGCTTGGAAATATCTTATGTAGCTTTTTTGCCCTTGTCTTCATAACTCACTTGTTTCTGCCATATGTTAAGAGTAATGAAGCGGTAGGTGAATTCATCATGTGGTCTGAATTTAAACAATTCATTTCAAGGGGGAATGTAATTGATTTAGCGATTGCAGTCATCATTGGTTCAGCGTTTGGCAAGATTGTGGAGTCTCTCGTTCAAGACATGATGATGCCGGCAATCGGCATTTTATTTGGCGGCATTAACTTAGAAGGCCTGCACCTTCGAATTGGAGCAGAGGTGATTGAATTGGGAAAGTTCCTACAAGCCCTTGTAGACTTTCTTCTCGTGGCCATGAGCATTTTTCTGATGATAAAGGTGGTCAACCGCTTGAAAGGCGGAGAGCAGCAATACAAAGTGAAGCAAACGACGAACCTTGAAGTCTTACAGGAAATCAGGGATATCTTGAAGGACGATCATAGCCCTTCCCATAGCGATGATTTCCCGAAAGCAATCGATCAGCTTACCAAAAGTGGTATGAAAATTCAGATGAGGACCGACAGAAAGCCCAGATAAATTCATCATCATTGACCTAAATCCTACTTTTATAGTAGGATTACTTTGTGTTGTACGACCATTTTAAAAAAATCATACGGACAAATGGGGTAATGATCGTGAAAAAAATTCATATTATTCATGAAAATAGTGATTGGACCAATCATTTAACGACTCGTCTCGATGAGCTTCAATTGCCTTATGTGGAATGGTTCCTCGATCAAGGACTCGTCGATTTATCATCAGATCCTCCAGAAGGTGTTTTCTATAATCGGATCAGTGCATCTTCCCATACCAGAAACCATCGTTTTGCACCTGAGTTAACGGAAAGCGTTCTCTCATGGTTAGAGAGATATGAAAGAAAGGTGCTGAACGGGACACGTGCCCTCCGGTTGGAAGTGAGTAAAGTGAATCAGTATATGGCCTTGAACGCTGCCGGCATCAAGACACCGAAAACCATTGCAGCCGTTGGAAAAGAGCAGATCATAGAAGCCGCACAAAAGCTCAACAAGCCATCCTTCATCACCAAGCATAACCGTGCAGGGAAAGGATTGGGTGTACAGTTGTTTCATTCAGTGGACGCACTGAAAAACTATGTGTACAGTGATACATTTGAAGAACCGCTGGATGGCACGACGCTTATCCAGGAATACATTGAAGCACCGGACGCTTCGATCACACGCTGTGAATTCATTGGCGGCCAATTCAAGTATGCTGTGAGGGTGGATGCGTCAAAAGGATTTGAATTATGTCCGGCCGATGTCTGCCAGGTCGATGATTTATTCTGTCCTGTGGGAGAGCAAGAGGAGAAACCCAAATTCCAAATCAGGGAAAACTTTTCCCATGGCATCCTCTCGTCTTACGAAGCATTTTTAAAAGAAAACCGGATTGATGTAGCCGGGATCGAATTCATTCAAGACAAAGAAGGCACCATCTACACATATGATGTGAACACCAATACAAATTATAACAAGGATGCCGAGGCGAAGTCAGGACAATACGGGATGCTTGAGTTGGCAAAATTTCTTGGTGAACAATTGAAAACTGTATAAGTTGATGACTCTCCTGTACATGTACAGGAGAGTTCTCTTATATAAATGCCCGATTACCTATATAATTGTAACGATTTGTTTAGTAGTATGGTAGAATTTCTATAAAGTAGACAATCTCTGTGAAAGGTCAAAGGGTAAGTATGATTATCTTTAATCAGGATGTTATAAATAATTTCTTTTATATCATATTGAGTATTTTTTTAATTTTTTTCCTTATTGAAAGAAAGTTGATACACGGCTGGTATACAAGGTTAGCGACCCTTGTTTCTTTGAGTATGGCCATTATCCTGTGCATGCTTTCCCCGATCTATCAGAATCCATACTGTGTACATGACCTGCGGATGATTCCTTTCGTACTCGGAATCATGTATGGAGGACCATATACAGGGCTCGCACTATTAGTTGTTTTATTGGTATCCAGGACGATGATATATAGTTGGAGTATAGTAGCATTTGTTATTTACATGTCGATCTACCTCTTGACGGTCATCGGGATGAAGTGGTTCGATTTCGACCGGCTAACGAGTCGTCAGAAGATCATATTCTCAGTGATTCTCTTTACCGTTCATTCCATAGTGGCGGCCCTTATTGCTCATGCCATGACTGTGTTTGTGATTGATGAAAGCTATCTCATTAATTTCATCTTACTTCCTTCAGTGGGGATGCTTATTCTGACATACATATGTGAAACATTGCTTAAACAGATTCAAATCAAACAAGCACTCGTGAAGATAGAGAAAATGGAAGTACTGTCTCAGTTGGCAGCCAGCATCTCACACGAGGTGAAGAATCCCTTAACCGTCATTAAAGGGTTTCTGAGACTGCTCAATCAAGAAAATCTTCCAGTTGGAAAAAAAGAGCAATACTTAGCGATTGCATCATCAGAACTGAACCGGGCAGAAGAGATCATCAATGACTATCTCACGTTTGCCAAGCCGGACCCTGATCAAGTAGAGAACATTTCAATTTCTAAACAACTCAATAAGCTCGTTGATATGGTAGAGCCCCTGAGCAACCAGCAATCGGTGGACGTACATAAAAGCGTCATGGACGCAACCATCGTCGGTAATACACGGAGCTTTCAGCAAGCATTTCTCAACATCATCAAAAATGCGATCGAATCGATGCCAAAAGGAGGTACCCTTACGATACTTTCGAAGGTTCAAAAAGGGAACGTCAGCATCACCATCACTGACACTGGAGTAGGGATGACCTCTGAACAACATGCCAGACTGGGAGAACCTTATTTCTCTACGAAGGAAAAAGGAACCGGTCTTGGGCTTATGGTATCCTATCGCATCATTGAAGCGATGAGAGGCGTCATTACAGTTGAAAGTAGAATGGGAAAGGGAACAAGTTTTCAGATTGTGTTTCCTGTGGTTCGTATGAAAGACCCTTCATCTTTATAGGTAACCCGTTCGGTTGAGAGGGAGAAAATATTAATTAACAACACAAATAACACTTTAATTAACAGGGTAATTTGCAGGCCTAATCACAAGGCCTGTTTTTTTAAAAAAATAATACCTTGCATTATTAAGTATAGTTATTTATTATTGAAATTAGGGGGTGGAATATTTGGAGGTTAATAAAGAGGTTTTAAAAGGTCATATCGACACTTTGATCCTATCGCTGTTACAAACCAGGGACATGTATGGCTACGAAATAGCAAAACTTGTTCGGGAAAAAAGCGAAGAGCAATTCGAATTAAAGGAAGGCACACTCTATTTGTCACTAAAGCGATTAGAAAAGAATAAGTGGATTTCTTCTTATTGGGGTGACGAGCAAGGGCCCGGAGGAAGAAGAAAATACTATAAACTTACACCGCTAGGTAAAGATGGTTTTGAAGAAAAGCGTAAAGAATGGCAATTTGTAAAAAACATCATTGATTCATTTTTAGAAGGGGGAGAACGTAAATGAAAAAAATCGATGAGTTTGTTAATTCGATATATGCCCATGTAAGTGGTGAGGATGCTAAAGAACTAAAACAAGAAATGCGTTCGCATTTAGTTGAGGCTGTTGAAGAGTTAAAGGCAGAGGGGAAATCAGAAACAGAAGCGATAGATATTACTATTAGTCGCTTTGGTGATGAAAAACAAATTACAAGAGGGGTATTCAGTCTTTTCAAAACTCAAACTAATGTGATTAAGAATCTTTTTCGAACATCTATGGTTGCTCTCATTTTAGGTCTAATAATGTTAATAGGATTAATTTGGACTGAACACAACAACCAAAATAGACTTCAAACCATTGACCAAACAGTAAATAGTGTTTTTGGAATAATGGCTGATGGTACATTTTCAGAAGAGAAGATTAATGAAATTAATTCTCTTGTTGATGCAACAAAAGAAATTGAATACTTTGCTTTATATGAAAATCCTGAACCTGGGAAAGGTGCTTCAAAGCAAGAAATGGTGCAAAACTGGGATGTAGCCGTTGAATCTGGAGATTCATCAATTAAAGGTTCTACTGAATACGTTTGGATAGATATAAAAGACCCCTATGAAAACTATTATATGGTTGCGGGTTATCATAAAATTTCACCTTTGAACAACAACTTGTACGCGGTTCCTATTGGTCTATTTATTGCTTTTGCTGTGCTGGGGTTAACTTCATTATTCTTAAAAATCAATACAAATAGAAAGGTGTTAAATGCCTTTATTAAATGATCTCGGTAACACAAAGAGAAGCATGGAGGATTCCATGCTTTTTTTGTTTGGAGTGAGCATTAGGACATTCGACTGATCCAGTGAGAGAAACTCGTAAGTCACGGCTCTTTTTTTAAGTATTTATAAGATATTATTCATCATCGTAAATATAAGATATCTTTTAGTTCAAAAACCTTTTTTGCTATACCTAAACGCTGCGCTGGTGTCTTTTTGATATTTCTGGATTCATAAGGCAAGCAGAAGTTATAATATGTCCTCAGAATGGTGATTGCCATTTGTGCATATTCAGGGTTGAAATTGGCGTAAATATAGCTTTTCCCATCTCCTCTGGCTGTCGTTAATGGTCTCTCCAGTATGGACAACCTTCTTCTAATAAGCTGAATAAAAGCATTTGCTGCATTGTCATTGACATTAAGCACCAATCTCGCTATCTCTTTTGGCTCTAATGATGACAGGTTGGTGGTGCAATCCACTGAGCGGTAACCCCTATCTATTGTAGCTAATGGATGTTCTATGGGGTTGTCAGCATACTCCAAATAAGAACCAGTAGAAGTTTTCACTTTCCTTATGAAATTGATGATTTTGAAGGAGTTGTTCTAGCTTTAAGAGAGCCAACTCATTTGGAGACTTTGTTTTATACCCATTAAGTTCTCCCCATTCCAACAGTTCATTTACTGTCTCAAGGTACTCCTTGTGTGATTGTGGTCTAGATTTTGTCTTGTCAGTGTGACAAAGGAAATGGTGAGCGTCACTTAATCGGAATTCTTTTGCAAATACCCGAAATATAGCTGTAATAAGCGAACTGTCTTCATCCGTTACAAAACGCCATTCTGAAGCATGAACCAAGTTCTTTATCATCCAATGATGAGCAACAGTTGTATATGTTGAATTAACATGTAATCCATCAGTATATCTGGTCCTATTCTTTATTCTGGCTAGCTCATTTTTATATTCAGATTTCGTTTGAGTATCATTTGCTGATGGTGGTTGCGGGTAAAAAGAGTTTTTTGAAAACCTTGCGTTTTTCCTCGCGTAAATTCCTAAATGGTCATCTTTATATCGGATGGTATCCTCATTAATCTCATCGAGAGATATATCCCAATCATAAGACACATCGCTCCGAAATACATATCTAGAGAATACATCTGCACTGACTACCACATGAGTAGGAAAAACTGAATCTTCAAGGTCCCTGTACTTACTCTTACTCATACCTTTCTTACGAACGTTGTTTAGGTGATAGGTGAGTTTATCGGTGTTGATCCACATTTCTTTAAATTCTTTATTTTGTAAAGGTTGGGTTTCATGTCTTTCTAAAAATTCAAGACATCTGCGATAAATAAATCTTATTTTATCGTAATATGTCCCCTTTGAAATTCCCAATATTTCACAAGTCCTGTTTACGGGGTTTTTATTTAGCAATAACTTTGTCAACAGAAGGTTTATTTCACTACGCTTTTGTTTATAAGTAAGGGATTGTGCGTTTGTGGGTTGCAGTGTTGTCTTTTTCCTGCATGTTTTGCATTGCCATTGCTGAGCTCCCGTACTTTCGCTTTTCCCTTGTTTGTAAAAGAGGGATGGAGAATTAAATGGGGTGCAGTCTTGTTTAGTACAACCTTCTTTGTGAAAGGTATACTCAGGTATATCATCTTTCACGCTATTAATTCGAACCAATCTCTCGATCTCTTCGGTAATAGACCAATTAGATAGTGCGACAGTCTTGCACCCTAATGTTACCCCTGGGTTTGTTTGTATTGGATCAGGGTTGCATTGAATTTGCTTTTGCTCTGGGCTGGGGGAAGTTAATTTATATCTGCTTGGCTTCCCTTTTAGGTTATGAAATTTTTCCTGTTGTAACCCTTGCCACTTACAGTATGGATTCACACAAACATTTAACTGAAGTAAGTAACTTCTTTGAAAAAGGTTAAACTCAATTGGCATAAATGATAAACCTCTATATTTGGTTCCAAACTGTCTAGGAGTTAAGACATCATAATCTTTGTTTCTGTTCTCTAATTCATTCTGCGATACAGGCGGAGTGACTTCTAATACAACATCGTCTGGTGAAATGAGTGTCTTGAAGTTAGCCACTTAGTCTTCCTCCATTAGTTGCTCTATTTTCAGTTGCCTGATAACACGTTTGTTGTTTCGTTTATTTTTGATCCATTCAATGAAGTTTTTATCTTCCAGAAGATTAAGGAGTAGTTTATCTACAACATCGCTTTCTGTGTACTCAGTGTATTCAGCATAATAAGAGACGATAGCTCTTGCGCGTTCTGAAATAAGCCAATTCACCTTTTCTGCATTGATATTTCTAGGTTCAATAAATTTCATTACTTTAAATGCTCCTTCGTATCCTCGTTGTGAACCAGTATAACCATTAATCATGATTTTTAACAACCAAATTAGCACCCGTTTCAGCAACCGTGAATAAATTTATTCAGGGTTGCTAAAACGGGTGCTAAAAGCAGTGTTAATTTGCAAGTTAAAATCAATAAAAAAGTCAATAAACCCTGGTAAAACAACAAAAAATGAAGGTGCTAAACATCGTGCTAATTGCACCTCCAAATCCTATGTTATTTTAAGTTTTCTCCCTCT
Source organism: Rossellomorea aquimaris (assembly GCF_003315075.1). Taxonomy (GTDB): domain Bacteria; phylum Bacillota; class Bacilli; order Bacillales; family Bacillaceae_B; genus Rossellomorea; species Rossellomorea aquimaris_C. The sequence goes on along the minus strand of NZ_QNRJ01000006.1, from coordinate 28,638 downwards.
CAACCGAACGGGTTACTTTATAGGTGAGGGGTTTTTAATTTTACCGACCCCCAACGCCTCCAGGTCAGTGAGTATTAATTGTGTATTGTACTTTCTTGAATTATCTGATAATATATACTCCTGCTCCCAAACGCCTACATAATTTATCCAGATTTCGATATGTCTTTCTAATGTCTAGCTCCGGCGGCTAGGCCCTCGAGGTCATAAGCTAAGTCTGGCAAGAAGGCAAAATGCGCCTTCTCGCCAGATTCATCTTATGCTTGTCGGGCTTGATCGAGCCGCCTACGCTTTTCGTTATAAACGTTTTCCACCAAGAGTCATTACCTCGGTGGGATTGATGAGACGTTTTTTTTCTCCATTGCGGCTACTAATATTTGGAAGGAGAAATGTATGACGAAGGAATCAACTATTCATCCCGATTTTTCAACTGAATCAGAACGCCTGGAGTTTACGAAGCGCTACATTGATGTAGTCATCAGCACGTCCCAGACGAGTAAGGAAAAGTATAAGGAAAACATGGAAAAAGCTTTTGGAGATATTGATTGGGGCGAGTCCAGTGCTGCGTACATCGATATCTTGACGAACTCAAGCTTTTTTGAGATGTCCAAAGAAGAACTGGAGTCCCTGACGAAAGCGAAAACGAAACCGTATTTTGCCAGGATTGATTTTCAACATGAGGGCTCGGACAAGGTGGAGAAGCACTATATCGGGAAGACCTCCCTGTATCAGAGGGAGAATCAAGAACAAATCATCGTGGACTGGCGGTCTCCCATTGCAAACCTGTATTACGAAGGAAGGATCGGCGATGTTTCGTATGAGGCGGAAGACGAAACATACGAAGGTGACCTTTCATTAAAGCGTCAGTACATGATCGAGGATGGTTGGTTAGAAGAAATCAGGGATATAGATTTAACGACCACTGATGAACTGCTTCAGGATTCATTAGCCAAAAGCTCCAGCAATCGTTTAACTGAAATCATTTCCACGATTCAAGAAGAACAAAACCGGATCATCCGTGCCGATTTAAACAAGCCGATCATTGTTCAAGGAGCGGCAGGAAGCGGAAAGACAACCATCGCCCTTCACCGGATTTCATACTTTATTTACAACTACAAACAGCATTTCGACCCGAAACAACTGATGATCCTTGCACCAAGTAATTTGTTTATCGACTACATTTCAGAAGCCCTGCCGGAACTCGGTGTTGAACGGGTAAGGCAAACGACGTTCACGGATTATGTCATGACCTGCTTAGAGAAAAAGCTGAAATTAGTAGAAGATAACAAGCTCATTCAGTTAATTGAAACCCACGGTGAAGAAGTAGAGACTGCCTCCTGGATATCAGGGTTTAAAGGATCCAAAGCATTCAGGAGAATTCTTGATTATTATATAGAAGAAATTGAACAGCGCTTTTATACATCAAAGGACTTCTATGTTGATAAATACAAGCTCTACTCGGCAAAAAAATTCACTCACCTTTTTAAAGAGGAATATACGTATATGCCAATCTATCGCCGGATGGAAAAGCTCAAGGCTCTCTTACAGAGTTATGTCCGGACGAACAAGAAGCAGATGGTGGAGAAGGTAGAGAAGTTTTTCGATGAACGGATCGAAACAGCGCTTTTTCAAAGGACACAGGCAGCAAACCGGAAGGATTATGTGTCAAAAGCATTGGACAAGAAAAGTGAGCGGGTTGAAGAAATTAAGAAGGCGATCCGAACAAGCGTTACGGCCTACATGAGGCAGTTTGAAAAGAAAAACCTGGATCAATACTTCATGGAATTATTCTCAGATCCGAAACGGCTTGCTTCTTACTCGAAAGGTGAGCTAAGCATGCAGCAGGCAGAACAGCTTAGTCAATATACGTTGAAATACGCGAAGAAGAAACAGTATGAGGTAGAAGACTTAGCCACCCTTCTTTACTTGCAAACTCACTTGTTTGGAATCGATAAATTTTATAAAGCAAAAAATATTGTGATAGATGAAGCACAAGATTATAGTTATTTACAGCTTTATTCGTTGAAGAGGGCTCTTGAAACCGACATGTTTACACTGGTGGGGGATCTTGCCCAGGGGATTCACTCCTATCGTGGACTTCAGTCTTGGGAACCAGTGTATAGAGATGTGTTTCCGAGGGCCACCTATACGGAGTTGCAAAAAAGCTATCGGACCACTATTGAAATCATGGAGGAAGCGAATAAACTGCTGAATCTCCTACCCTATGATTTTCCTAAAGTGAATCCAGTGGTGAGACACGGAGACTCTCCCAGCTTCGATGAGTATGTGGAATTGGAAGAATTGGCTTCCGTCATCGAGGAGAAGGTGGATGCTGGACGGGAAGAAGGATTCCAAACCTTCGCCGTGATTGGAAAAAGCATGAAGGATTGTATGAAAATCAGCGAAATCCTTCAAGACCGGCAGCCTGGGAAAGTGAAATTATTAGAAGAAGGGGAATCGATCCCGAAAGATCAAATCGTCGTCGTCCCATCGTATCTGTCAAAAGGACTCGAATTCGATGTCGTCATCATCGCAGCGGTTGATGAAGCATTCAACCCGGAAAACGAACTCGACATCAAGCTCCAATACGTGGCCATGACACGCCCCCTCCATAAGCTTGCGTTTATTGGAAAGAAAAGAGAACAATTTATCGGCCGGTGATCAAAAGAGGAGCCTGGGATAAAAGTGTTTTAATCTAAGTAAAACTCGAACAATTTTGTTTCCTAGTAGGCAGGTTTGTTCGTCTATATATCGTGGTTTTTATTTTTGTCCCAGCCTCCTTAATTTAGTAAAAAAAACGAATTTCACAATCATAATATTAGCAAAAAGCTAAGTGGATTTGTAAAATAGGAAATCAGGAGGGATGCAATATGTTAAAAAACTTACAGAGCACGAAGACACTACATAACGGAATCGAAATTCCTTATGTCGGTTTAGGAGTTTACCAAATGAAAGATCCGTCTGAAACGGTACAGGCCGTTCGAACAGCGATTGAGTCAGGGTACCGTTCCATCGATACAGCGGCGATCTACGACAACGAAGAAAGTGTAGGTCAAGGTGTGAAAGAAGGTGGGGTAGCGAGAGAGGAACTGTTCATTACATCGAAAGTATGGAATGGTGATCAAGGCTACGATACGACATTGAAAGCATTCGAAACGAGCCTGAAAAAGCTTGATATGGACTACCTGGATCTTTATTTAATTCACTGGCCGGTAGAAGGAAAGTACAATGATACATGGAAGGCACTCGAAAGGCTGCATAGCGAAGGGTTAGTGAAATCGATCGGTGTAAGTAATTTCCATCAGCATCACCTTGAAGATTTGATGAAGAACAGCAATGAAAAGCCTGTATTAAATCAAATCGAATTACACCCTCGTCTGAATCAGGAAAAAGTAAGAGAATTTTGTGCATCACAAAATATTGCCGTGGAAGCATGGTCACCAATCGCTCAAGGGCGTGTACTGGATGAACCAACACTGAATCACATTGCTGAAAAGCATGAAAAATCCGCTGCTCAAGTGATTCTGCGCTGGCACCTTCAGAATGATGTCATCATCATTCCTAAATCCGTGCATGAAAGCCGCATCAAAGAAAACGCAGATCTATTCAACTTCGAACTATCACTGGAAGAAATGAACCAAATCAACGGATTGAATCTCGACGAACGCTTCGGGCCAGATCCGGACAACTTTGATTTTTGATCGATATATATAGAGGTCCGTCCCTCCAGGTGAGGGACGGACCCATTTTAATTTAATTTGTAAAATAGTTATTGACAGGGAAGAGAAGAGTAGTATACAATTATCTCGAAATCAAAATAAATACATTCGAGATAACATGTACTCATTTTTTTACACATATATCTCAAATTCAAGATAAATGATTTGAGAATAATTGAATTTGAAATGTTTGAAGATACATCTCGATGGGAAAACATAAAGGAGGAAGTAAGATGACAGCATTAGCTGCGTTCGGTTTATTGGTCATTCGTTTAGTAGTGGGGTTAACCTTCGCTGCTCACGGAGCACAAAAATTATTTGGCTGGTTTGGTGGACATGGACTACAAGGAACAGGTGGTTTCTTCGAGTCCATTGGAATCAAGCCGGGAAAAACGATGGCATTACTTGCAGGAATTTCTGAAGTTGCAGGGGGATTGCTATTCGCAGCAGGTTTCCTGACGCCATTAGCAGCGTTACTTATCATTGGGACGATGATTGTAGCGATCGTGAAAGTTCACGGACCAAATGGTTATTGGGTAACACAAAATGGTACAGAATATAATGTGATGCTCATTGTTGTTGCTCTTGGAGTAGCACTGGTAGGGGCAGGATCATTTTCTATAGACGCACTTTTATTTTAGTTGAGTTTTTTTTCAATAGAAATTATCTGATGTGGAAATCCAACATAGAGAATCGGCATGCATTCCAACATCACTACTTTTCATTAGTCATGAATAATGCAGGTGAATGTTGATTGATTTACCTGCAGTCTGATTCGGTGTTTCACTTTTTACTATATAAACCATATTTAAAGGAGAGATTTTGATTATGTCTAACGTAAAATTAGCAATCATGTACTACAGTTCAACGGGAACAAATTATCAAATGGCAAAATGGGCAGAAGAGGCTGCGAAAGAAGCAGGCGCTGAAGTGAAAGTACTTCGTTTTGAAGAAACGGCCCCAGAAGGAGCGATCGCTTCAAACCCAGCATGGGAAAAGCACTATAATGAAACAAAAGATATCGTACCTGTTGCAACACTTGACGATCTTGAATGGGCAGACGCTTACCTTTTCAATGTTCCAACACGATTCGGAAACGTTCCTTCTCAAGTCAAAGCTTTCCTGGATACTACCGGAGGTCTTTGGTTCAACGGAAAACTTGCAAATAAAGTAGTAAGTGCCACTTCATCTGCAAGCAACTCACACGGTGGACAGGAGCAGACGGTACTGGCTCTATACACAACCATGATGCACTGGGGTGCAATCATCGCAGCTCCTGGATATACAGACCAATCAAGCTTTACTACAGGAGGAAACCCATACGGAACGAGTGTAACGGTCGATCAAGAGGGCAATATGGTTGAATCCGTAGAGCCTGCAGTGAAACACCAAACCCGCCGTACGATCCAAATCGCTGAAGCGGTGAAAAACGGATTGAAATAATGAACATATAAAAAAACGAGTCGCTCGAGAGCGGCTCGTTTTTTTATTCTCACAGCCCAACATCATCGGCACAGTCAGCCTCACACTCAATCCATTCGCCGGTCAGGGGATGAGGAAATGAAATCCGTGCAGCATGCAACGCTTGCCTTTTGAAAATCGGCTTTCCTCCATATAATATGTCTCCGACCAAAGGATGACCGATGTGACTCAGATGGACGCGAATCTGGTGGGTACGTCCCGTATCAAGCTGGACCTCCACTAATGTATAAGGATTTTTATACTCCAGCACCTTGTAGTGGGTGACTGCATCCTGACCAGAAGGTGAAACTCTTCTTCTAGTATTGTGATGGCGGTCCCTGCCAATCGGTTCAGAGATGGTGCCTTTTTTCTGCTTCAATCGACCATGAACGAGAGCGTGGTATGTACGCTTGATCTGCCTCTCAGTGAGAAGGCGGTCAAGAATCGCTTTACTTAACGGGTGCTTGGCGAAGATGATCGCTCCCGATGTATCATGATCCAAACGATGAATGTGCAGGACGCGGCAGCTTTCTCCCCGGGCTTGATAGTGAAAGGCCACCAGATTTGCGAGGGAATCCGTCTCCTCCGGATGGTTTGGGTGAGTATCAATTCCCGCAGGTTTGTTGATGACAATCAGATGGTCATCTTCAAATAACACATCGATCTCTCCGTAGGTCGGGGGGACATCGTATTCTAATTCTTTAAATAAATGAAGCTGAAGCGTATCTCCCGGAGAAAGGGGCTGGGTCCAGGAAATCGATTCCCCGTTCACTTTAATATCACCCGCCATCCTCAAGGAATGAATCAGTTTCTTGGGTGCTTGCCAGTGATTTCTAAGAATTGTTTCAATCGTTACATTTTTCCATTTATCTGGGATGACTAGTTCAAATAGTTCTCCTTTTTTCTGTGTTTTCATCAAAAAACTCCTTCAAATGACAAAAATCTTATACATGTGTGGGTATTTAAACCTAATTTAACACCTATTCAACCCAATTCATGGGTATAATTACCACGCAGTGGGTTCTACTTCTATGTTATCCTTAATATATCTATTACAGAGAGATTACAACCATTACAAAGGTGGGTTATGACGGTGAAAGTTTTACTAGCATCAACACATGAACAGGAAGACAAAATTCAAGAGCTCATACAGTACATGTATTGTACTATTTTCCCTGATTATTTCACAGATGATGAAATTGAGCAATTTGATGATATGCAAGTATTACATACGACGACGAGAAACTTTGAATACTTCGGAACCCTTAAAGAAGCGTTTCAGGTGATTTCAAGCTTACAAACATTGATTTCCATTATCGAGAGTGGATCAAAAGAAGATGTGTATGAAGAAATGTTTTACCACAATGCTGAGATTCTTCAGGGCTTTGGTATGTTTTTCCCGCTGTCTTATGATCAATTCACTGGAGAATCGGATTGTAAACATAGCTTAAGTATCTATTCGAGAGCGGATAACCAGCTGCTTGTGTAAGTGAATCACGCCGGGAAAAGATTGATACTTTAGAAAATTCGTATAAAAATGTTTAGAAGATTCCTGTGAGGGGAAAATAGCTTGTAATAAGTTAATCCTGAAGATACTCAAGTGTCTTCATCTTGAAATTCCTCCTCACTTGAAAGGGGCTGACTCGTGGAAAAGTCAGCCCCTCTTTTTTTGCCTATTTATTCTTTCGTAACGTTCTCTTCAAAAAACTTCTTAAATTCTTCTTCAGGCTGTTCTCCTACGATTCTCGCCACTTCTTTTCCATCTTCAAAATGTACCAGTGTCGGAGTGGATTCGATTCGGTACTGATCCCATCCTTGTTCAAATTCAAGAAGATTGTACTGAACCATATCGACTTCCATGTCTTTGGCAAGTGGAGCAAGTACAGGAGTAGTCCTTTTACAATGAATACACGAGGAGCTGTAGAAATATACAGTGACATCTTCGTTATTCTTTAATTTCTCTTCTAATTCCTCTGGCAGGATCACATTCTGATAGTTGGGATCGTCCAGCGGTTCGACGGTAGCCGGGTTAAGGTCCGCTTTTTTGAACTTATTCCCCTCTGCCTTTTTATTCATATAGAATTCCTTTCTACGTATATTCTATCAAATTATAGTATGTTATTATTATAAACGTAAAATGAGAAATCTTTATGAAGAAATATGATATTTTTTTAACGATCTGTGCAAACGCTTGCAGTAATCGTTTTATTCTTTGAATTGATCTAACAGGAGGAAAACACATATGACGAAACAGTGGTGGAAAGAATCGGTCGTCTATCAAATTTACCCTCGCAGCTTCATGGATTCAAACAGGGACGGTGTCGGAGATATCAGAGGAATTATTTCTAAATTGGATTATCTGAAAGAACTAGGCATTGATGTAGTCTGGTTATCTCCTGTGTATGAATCTCCGAATGATGATAATGGTTATGATATCAGCAATTATAAAAAGATTATGGACGAGTTCGGCTCGATGGATGATTGGGAAGAAATGCTTGAGGAAATGCATCAGCGTGATATGAGGCTTGTGATGGATCTAGTGGTGAATCACTCTTCCGATGAGCACGGCTGGTTTGTGGAATCAAGGAAATCAAAGGACAATCCATATCGTGATTATTATATTTGGCGTGAAGGAAAAGACGGAAAAGAGCCGAATAACTGGGAGTCTGTATTTAGCGGTTCTGCTTGGGAATATGATGAAACGACAGAGGAATATTTCCTGCATCTTTTTTCAAAAAAGCAGCCGGATCTAAACTGGGAGAATCCGAAGCTGCGCCAGGGACTCTATGACATGATGAAATTCTGGCTGGATAAAGGGATCGATGGTTTCCGTATGGACGTCATTAACTTCATTTCGAAAGTGCCAACATTTCCAGATGCGCCGAGTCCTGAAGGCAAAACGTATGCTTCTGGTCATGAGTACTTTATGAACGGTCCCCGTATTCATGAATTTCTCAAGGAAATGAATCAAGAGGTTCTCTCTCATTATGATGCGATGACGGTTGGTGAAATGCCGGGTGTGACACCGGATGAAGCCGTCCTTTACACAGGTGAAGACCACAATGAAGTGAATATGGTATTTCAGTTTGAGCATATGGATGTGGACTCGGGTCCAGGAGGGAAATGGGACGTCATTCCTTTCGACCTGGTAAAATTGAAAACCATTTTAACGAAGTGGCAGACAGAACTTCACGGGAAGGGCTGGAACAGCTTGTACTGGAACAACCACGATCAGCCAAGGATTGTGTCGCGACTTGGTGACGATGGTGAGTACCGCGAGAAATCCGCGAAAATGCTGGCAACACTTCTTCATCTGATGCAGGGGACCCCTTACATTTATCAAGGGGAAGAAATCGGAATGACGAATGTCAGATTCTCGTCCATTGAAGAGTACAAGGATATTGAAACCCTCAACATGTACCGTGAAAAAGTAGCAAAAGGCATAGATCCGGAAGAAATCATGAAGTCCATATATGTAAAGGGAAGGGACAACGCCAGAACCCCTATGCAATGGAACAGCGGGGACCATGGCGGGTTCACAGAAGGAAATCCATGGATCGCCATTAACCCGAACTACAAAGAAATCAATGCCGAAGAAGCGCTGAAAGATTCAAAATCCATTTATTACTACTACCAAAAATTGATCGCTCTTCGTAAAGAACATGAAATTATCCCATACGGATCATTCGAGCTTCACTATGCAGATCATCCCTCCGTATATGCCTATACGAGAGCCTATGGAAACGAGAAGATCCTGGTACTTTGCAATGTATCAGGAGAAAAACAAGTCATTGAAAACGTGGCTTCCTTTGATATCAAACAGGCTGATGTCCTGATCACCAACGAAGAAAACAATAAAGATGATGCCTTTACATTAAATCCTTGGGAAGCAACAGCTTACTATTTTAAAGGGTAATGGAAGGAAGCACCCATATGATCGGGTGCTTCTATTTTTAAGGACATTTTTTGTGAAATTTGTTTGGTGTTAAAGATCTATGAAATAAATAATAACCTAGTTGATTCTCGCTGCAGGTGCTCGACTCCTGCGGGAATAGCGGGAAAGTTGAGACCCCGCAGGGCAAAGCCCGAGGAGGCTCAACTCACGCCCCGCGGAAAGCGAGCACCTCTCGCTGTAATCAACCACTACTGGTTATATTAAAAATATTTAACACCAAATCAAATTTCTTCAAATCATACACCCCCCTTTGCTAAAATAAAAGGGATGCACTGTCATGAACTTCGTTTCAACAGTGCACTATAAGGGTATATAATTCAGGTATTTTATGAAGGAGTAGATCATAGATGGCAGAAAAACTAGACTTATCACAGTTCGAAAAGAAAATGATCATTCGTCCAATGGAACCTAAGGACATTCAAGATATCATCAACATGCAGTCTGTCTGCTTTCCAGGGATGGACCCCTGGAAGGTTGAGCACCTGGAAAGTCATTTGGACGTGTTTCCCGAAGGTCAGCTTGTCGCCGAATTAGAAGGGGAAATCATTGCATCATGCTCGAGTCTGATCATTAATTTTGACGAGTATGACGACCGACACACTTGGGATGATGTAACGGATAATGGTTACATAACGAATCACAATCCCGATGGCTATAACCTTTATGGAATCGAAGTGATGGTTCATCCGGATTACCGTCGCATGAAGGTAGGCCACCGTTTGTATGAAGCAAGAAAGGACCTTGCAAGGCAGTGGAATTTAAAGAGTATCATCATTGGGGGACGCATCCCGAATTATCACAAGCACTCTGAAGAAATGTCACCAAGAGAGTACGTGGATTCAGTGGGGCGTCATAAGATCTATGATCCCGTGCTTTCATTCCAGCTTCTGAATGGCTTCACCCTGATGCGGATCAACCCTAACTATTTGCCTGACGACAAGCGGTCCCATAAGTACGCCACACTGATGGAATGGAATAACGTCGATTACCGTCCGTCCAGCAAGAGGCATTTCAAAACAAGTTATCCTGTCAGAATTTGTGTTGTTCAGTACATGATGCGTAAAATCAATTCCTTCGAAGAGTTCGCGAACCAGGTTGAATACTTCACAGATGTAGCATCAGATGCAAAATCTGATTTCGTCGTGTTCCCTGAAATCTTCACCACACAGCTCATGTCATTCTTGAACATCGAGTCACCAAGCCTTGCTGTAAGAAGGTTGACAGATTTCACTGAGGACTACATTGAATTATTCACGGATCTTGCGGTTCGTTACAACGTGAATATCATTGGGGGTTCTCACTTCGTCAAGGAAGAAGACGATGAAATCTACAACATCGCTTACCTGTTCCGTCGTGATGGAACGATCGAGAAACAATACAAGGTTCATATCACACCAAACGAACGAAAATGGTGGGGGATCAGTCCTGGAGATTCCGTAAGGGTATTCGATACGGATTGCGGGAAGATCGCGATTCAAATCTGCTATGATATCGAATTCCCTGAGCTTGCCCGTATTGCAACTGACAAAGGGGCGAAGATCATCTTTACTCCATTCTGTACAGAAGATCGCCAAGGGTATCTCCGTGTCAGATACTGTGCACAGGCCCGTGCTGTGGAAAACCAGATTTATACGGTCATTTCCGGTACAGTCGGTAATCTTCCACAGACAGAAAACATGGACATTCAATACGCTCAATCAGGTATTTTTGCTCCGTCAGACTTTGAATTTGCCCGTGATGGAATTGTCGGTGAGACGAATCCGAACATTGAAATGGTCATGATCGGAGACGTGGATCTCGAAGTGCTGCGACGTCAGCGTCAATCGGGTACGGTCCGCCAGCTGAAAGATCGCCGCCATGATGTGTATGGAGTGAGCTATAAGAAGTAATAAAGTAAAAGCCTCGCTGAATGGTTCAGCGAGGCTTTTTTGAGTAAAAAGACAAATTCATTTTAGAAAAATTATGCTAAAATAAGGTCTGAACGAATCTTGTCGACATGTGACGGATTGTTTTAGCAGGATTTCTACAATATGTGATAGAATTTATTATTATACAGCATTAGGAGGGGATCGTTTTGAGTTGGAAAACATCTTGGGAAAAATGGAGCGACTACTTGCATCTGGATGAAGAGATCAACGAGCTTTTAGGAGCATTGAAAGACGACGAGAAAACCTTAGAAGACGCATTCTACAAAAACCTGGAATTCGGTACTGGTGGAATGAGGGGAGAAATTGGTCCCGGAACCAACCGAATGAACATTTATACAGTTAGAAAGGCCTCTGAAGGATTAGCACGATACATAGAAGAACAAGGTGAAGAGGCTAAAAAGCGCGGAGTTGTAATCGCTTACGATTCCCGTTATAAATCTCCTGAGTTTGCCATGGAATCAGCTAAGACATTGGCTACACATGGTATTCAAACATATGTATTCGACGAACTGAAACCAACTCCGGAGCTTTCATTTGCCCTTAGACAATTAAAGGCATTCTCTGGAATCGTGGTCACGGCAAGCCATAATCCACCTGAATATAATGGGTACAAAGTATACGGTGAGGATGGAGCTCAGCTGCCTCCACACGTAGCCGATGCCGTTATCGATAAAGTGAATGAAGTGGAAAATGAGCTGGAAATTGAAGTGAAGTCAGAAGAAGAATTGAAATCATCCGGCCTGATTAAAATGATTGGCAAAGAGATCGATCAATCTTACTTGGAACATCTGATTTCGATTTCTGAAAAACCGCAAATCGCCAAGGAAGTCGACCTGAAAATCGTATTTTCTCCCTTACATGGAACAGCCTTAAAGATGGCTGAAAAGGGTCTGAAAGCTTTAGGATATGAGTCTGTTCACATTGTGAAGGAACAGGCCATTCCAGATCCTGAGTTTACGACAGTGAAATCCCCGAATCCGGAAGATAAAGCAGCCTTTGAATATGCCATCCGTGACGGGAAGGAAATCGACGCAGATATCCTGATTGCCACAGATCCGGATGCAGACCGATTAGGTGTAGCCGTTAAAGGTGAATCTGGCGAGTATATCCTTCTCACAGGTAACCAGACAGGTGCGATTCTACTGGATTATATTCTGGCACGTAAACAGGAAAAGAATATGATTCCTGAAAATGGACGAGTATTCAAAACCATCGTTACATCCGAATTAGGCCGTAAAGTGGCAGAACATTACGGAGCTTCCGTGGAAGATGTACTGACAGGCTTCAAATTTATCGGTGAAAAAATCAAGAAGTATGAAGAAACAGGCGAATACTCATTCTTATTTGGTTACGAAGAAAGCTATGGGTACTTAATCGGCGACTTCGCCCGGGACAAAGATGCCATTCAAGCCGTGCTGATGGCTGCAGAAGCGGCAGCTTTCTATAAGAAGCAAGGCAAAACGCTATATAATGTACTGAATGATTTATTTGAACAGCATGGCTTTTATCAAGAGGGATTAAAGAGTTTAACTCTTAAAGGAAAAGAGGGCGCTGAACAAATTCAGGGGATTCTGAAGGACTTCAGAAACGAGCCTTTGAAAGAAGTGGCAGGTATGCAGGTTGTTTCATCGGAAGATTATAAAGTAAGGAAGAAAGTCGATTTACAATCAGGTGAAGAAACATCCATTCACCTTCCATCTTCCAACGTTTTAAAATATTATCTTGAAGACGGATCCTGGATTTGCTTGCGCCCATCTGGAACCGAGCCGAAAATCAAGTTCTACTTCAGCGTGATTGGTGAGACGCAAAGCGACAGCGATAATAAATTACATGCTCTGCAAGAAGCCATCATGGCGAAAGTGGAAACGATGGTAAGTTCATCTGTAGGAGAGGCATAAAGGCTTTACGGCAGTATTGCATTGTCTAATACAAAACAAGAGATGTGTTGGTGCATCTCTTGTTTTTTTGTATGGGAGTGGAACGTATGTTTTCAGTCAAAGGTCGTAGAACGTTTCATTCTTTTTGAGAATACCGGATTTGTGTAAAATCTATATAATAGTAGTGAAGGATCGGAGAGGACGATGAAGATGAATCAAGAATCCCTTTCAAATATCGGGCTTTTAAAAGAGATAGCCGAATTGCTGAACAATGAAACAGAGCTTTCTTCCATGCTTTCAGGTGCAGTGAAGAAGTTGATCAGAGGAACTAGCTTCACGACGGGATGGATTTTCTTTATTGAAAAGGAAGGAAGTCACGAGCTTGTCTCCTATGAGAATCTCCCAAAGTCACTATCTGACCGGAAATGTGAACTGATGAAAGAGGGCGGCTGCTGGTGTGTCAACCGCTTTCGGAATGGAAAGCTGACGAAAGCATCCAATATCATCGAATGTCAGCGGATCGAGCAGGCCATCGAAGAAAACAGAGGGGATACGGATGAAATAACGTATCATGCAACCGTCCCTCTTCAGTCCGGAAATGAATCCTTTGGGTTATTGAATGTCGCAGCTCCGAATAAGACCCACTTTTCTACAGATGAACTGGCTCTCCTGGAATCGGTTGCCTTTCAAATCGGTTCGGCCATTAAGCGTATTATGCTGACTAAGAAGGAGCAGGAAGTCGCTCTTATTGGCGAAAGGAACCGATTGGCAAGAGATCTTCATGACTCTGTGAACCAACTGTTGTTTTCCCTTACATTAACGGCAAGAGGCGGAGCGGAGATGACCAGGGAAGAGGAAGTAAAGGACACCTTCAAGACCATACAAAGTCTTGCCCAGGAAGCGCTATCGGAAATGCGTGCCCTCATCTGGCAATTAAGACCCCATGGTTTGGAAAACGGAGTGGTGGAAGCGGCTAAAGGATACGCTGACATGCTCGGTTTAACCCTTGAATTGAAAGTAGAGGGGGTCCTGTGCCTAAGCTCTAAAATTGAAGAAGTATTGTGGCGTGTCAGTCAGGAAGCATTGAATAATTGTAAAAAACATTCGGGTGAAAAGAACATATTCTTTACATTAAAAAGTGAAGCTCAATCGATTCGATTAACGATTGAAGATAAAGGATACGGATTTCAATATGACAGGAAACAGTCCCTGCCGTCAGTGGGGATCCAAGGTATGAGAGAGCGTGTGAAAAGCATTGGCGGGGAACTAACGATAGATAGTGGACTTGGGAAAGGAACGACGATTGCCGTTCAAATACCGTATTAGGAGGTGTCATGCATGATCAGAGTGTTAATAGCCGATGACCATCACGTCGTACGAAGAGGTCTTGTCTTCTTTTTAAAAACACAAAAGGACCTGGATATTGTGGGGGAAGCAAAGGATGGGGCAGAAGCCGTCCGGTTAGCTGAAACACTTGAACCGGATATCATCTTGATGGATTTAATGATGCCGGTCATGGACGGAATTCAAGCAACAAGGGAAATAAAGAAGAATCATCCCGCCATTCAAATTCTGATGCTCACCAGCTTTTCTGATCAAAATCACGTGATTCCTGCCATTGAAGCAGGAGCAGCCGGGTACCAATTGAAAGATATTGAACCCGATGAATTAGTAAATAGCATCCGTAAGCTTTTGTCCGGGGAAAATTCTCTTCATCCTAAGGCAACCAACCATTTACTTACCCGGATCTCCAGAAAAGAGCCCCCCCACAAAATCCATGAACTCACCAAACGGGAGAAGGATGTTTTGATTGAGCTGACGAAAGGGAAGAGTAATAAAGAGATTGCTTCCAGCCTTTATATAACGGAAAAAACAGTCAAGACTCATATCTCAAACATTTTTTCCAAGCTGGAAGTAACGGATCGAACCCAAGCGGCTTTGTATGCCGTCAAACATCAATTGACATCAAACTAAACCGGAAAGGATTTTTCTACCATGAGTATTGTAATTATTAACGGAAGTCCAAGAAAACGCGGGCGTACTGGAATTGCATCACGATTCATTGCCCGGACGTATGATTGTGACCTTATTGACTTGAGTGATGGATCACTGCCACTGTACACCGGAGAACAGGATCAATCAGAGCTTGAATCCGTTCAATCACTTAAACAAAAGGTGAAGGAAGCAGACGCCGTCATTTTAGCCTCCCCTGAATATCACAGCGGTATGAGCGGAACATTGAAAAATGCACTCGATTTCCTGAGCAGTGAGCAATTTGCCCACAAGCCAGTAGCACTTCTTGCATGTGCCGGTGGAGGTAAAGGCGGGATCAACTGCTTAAACAACCTTCGCATCGTCGGCCGTGGAGTGTATGCAAACGTCATTCCGAAGCAGCTCATCCTTGATCCACACTGCTTTGATTATGAAGGGGACGGACTCTTAGAAGAACCTGCTACATTAGTCGATGATCTGATGAGGGAACTGAAGGTGTATGTGAAAGCGGCTGAGCTAGTGAAAAGTGAAATTTCGTCTTAATCGAGGAAATCGGCATTGTGCCGGTTTTTTTTGATTTGGTTCAATTTTAATGATTCTAAGCATACCCAAATAATAAAAGCTGATCCAATAGCGCATACTATTTGGATCAGCCGTAGGTGGAATTCTCATTTGTTACATTTCTGCAAAGGTTTCCTCAAGTGGTTGCTCGACACTATAGGTGAAGTTTGCATGTTCAACATATCGTAATAGCGTATATAGGCTACGCTCTACAACCGTGTAATCATTAGAAAAATGATACGCATGTAAGAAGTGTTCAATTCTTTTCGAAAGAAGGTCATCCTTCGTTCTCACCATGAGGATCAACAGGTTGTCCCATTCTGATCGGTGAGTGTAATACAAGGCACGATCGTAATCGACTTTGTTCACTTGGTTTCCCTCCTTTTGAAGGGGTAATCATATTGTATGGAGAAAACCGCTTTTATCTCTCTGTAAAAGTTGGTTATGTTGCAAATGCTTGTTTTCCTACTATTGGGTGAATAAATCAGTGAATTTAATTCATCCTATTAATGAAACGAAATAGAGGTGATGATAATGAAGAAAGCAATTGTGATCGCATCAACTGTATTTTTTCTTTTATTTTCAAATCATGCAAATGCTCAACCAACGGATTATCAAAAATTTGGCCGGATTGCCACAGCCGTCATTAAAGAGGACTACCCCGGTCAGCCTGTGAAGGATTATCAATACCAGGGTCGAAAGAAAATGACGGAAAACAAAGTGGCCGACTCATTTGAATTTACCGTTCAAGAGAACAGTGCAGAGAAGAAGGTACTTGTAGTCGTCGTACACGATCTTGATAATGAAAAAATACTGAACATTACGGTGCAGGAATAGGTGCAGCAATTAAAGTCTTCTTAAAGGAAGGCTTTTTTTGTTCGGATTGTGCGTGTAATATCTAAAGCATGTAACCGCTACGCCGTATTGATTATAAAATAAAGTATTCTCTGCATTATTTGAAACCTTTTGCTAAAATAAACCTATACATAAATCGTTTTTAATTTTTGAAAGGGGTTCTTTGATCCAATGTGATACGGTCTTTTCTCACCTAATTAAAAACTGAATAGAGGGAGGAAAAGATATTGCATTCCAATGCATTTAGAAATCTGTGGTTCGGTCAAGCATTGGCCAATATGGGGGATGTGCTGTATATCGTAGGGTTAATCTCCCTTGTTTACCATTTAACAGGTTCAGCTATTTACATGACGGCGGTTCCTTTGGTGATTACGTTTTCGAGGTTCATAAGCAGTATGGCAGCACCCCTTCTGCTGAATCGCATGCAAATGAGGAGTTTAATCGCCTATTCTCAAATGGGGAAAACATTCTTTCTATGCTTCTTTTTGTTGTTAATGGTACTCAATGTTGAAAATGTGTGGTTCTATTTAGGGTGTGCGAGTATCATTTCATTTTTAGATGGATGGGCATTGCCTGCACGGAATTCGTATGTGCCTTTTCTTGTGAAACGGGAAGAGTTGATGGGAGCGAACGGTTTTTTATCCACCGTCGATCAGACGATACAATTTTCAAGCTGGGCGTTAGGTGGAATCCTGCTATCGCTCATAAACGAAACGAATCTCTTTATCGTGATCATTGTTTTGTTTCTCGCCAGTACGCTCTTTATGCTGAAGCTCCCTGTCATCCCAAGTACCAGCTTAGAAGTGAGAAAAGTTTGGTGGCAGCAGCTTGGAGAAGGATGGTCAGAAGTTAGAAAGAGAAAGGGATTAGTTCCCGTGTTTTGGATCTATGGGTTAGAATCGATTTCAGGCACTGTTTGGATTGCGGCTGTTTTGTATTTGTATGTTGATCTGCAATTGCAGCGAGGAGAAGAATGGTGGGGGTTCATCAACTCCAGCTTCTTTATCGGCTTGGTCCTTGCCTCGTATTTGATTTTTAAGCTCCACGGCTTGTTTTCCAAACACAGGCATAGATGGCTCCCGATTTGCATGGTCTTTACGTCAAGTGTGACACTCGTATTTGCCTGGAATAAGGTTGCGCTCCTTGCACTTGTTTTATCCTTTGTGTTCGGTTTGTTTGATCAAATTAAAAATGTCGTTCTTCAGACGTATTTGCAGGAAAGTGCTCCACCTGAAGAGCTGGGGAAAATCTATGCTGCCCAAGGTGCGTTAACCACATTACTGTTTGGGTTATCCTCTGTTGGAGTAGGGCTGCTTCTTGAAGTACTAAGTATTTCAATGATTTTCACCCTTTCAGCACTATTGCTGCTGGGCACTCTCATCCCGGTGATGCTGCTTCAAAAGAATATTAGGACATAACATTTATGAAAAAGCTGTTCCCATCTTGTGATTGGGAGCAGCTTTTTTTGTGCGGATTCGCCTTATGCTTGTCGCCTCTGGGCGAGCCGCCTCCGCTTTTCTTATTGTCCAGCTGCAGGGCTTAGAGGCTCGAGGTCATAAGTCAAGCTGACAGGAAGGTGAAAAGGCGCACCTTCCTGCCACCTCGCCTTATGCTTGTCGCCTCTGGGCAAAGCCCTTCCGCTTTTCTTTTCATCAAATCCCTTTTCTTTTCATACATTTAGATAAGAGTATAAAGAGGGGGATGACTATGAATTTAGAGGAACAGAGGCAGTTGCAAAATGCGATAGGGGAAATTACTGAGATTGCAGCCGGGTTTGGTCTTGATTTTTATCCGATGCGTTATGAGATTTGTCCTGCTGAGATTATTTATACATTCGGTGCTTATGGGATGCCGACCCGCTTTTCTCACTGGAGTTTTGGGAAACAATTTCATAAGATGAAGCTTCAATATGATTTGGGTTTAAGTAAAATTTACGAGCTCGTGATTAACTCGGATCCTTGTTATGCTTTTTTATTGGATTCGAATGCACTTATTCAGAATAAGTTGATTGTTGCCCATGTGTTGGCTCATTGTGATTTCTTTAAGAATAATGTGCGATTCCAGAATACCAAGCGGGATATGGTAGAGAGTATGGCTGCTACTGCGGAACGGGTGAGAAGGTATGAGATCGAGCATGGGAAGCAGGAGGTTGAAAACTTCCTCGATGCCGTACTTGCCGTGGATGAGCATATTGATCCGTCATTGATGCGTCCGAAGCTGTCGTGGACGATGGACGATGTGGAGTGGGTAGAGGAAGATGTGAGTCATGCAACTCCTTATGATGATCTGTGGTCGTTGGATGAAAAACCGAAGAGCAGAGAGAAGAAAAAGGTGAAGAAGAAGTTCCCTCCACAGCCTGAAAAGGATATTCTTCTTTTTATTGAGCAGTACAGCAGGGAGTTGTCTGACTGGCAGCGGGATATATTGACGATGATGAGGGAAGAAATGCTGTATTTCTGGCCGCAGCTTGAAACGAAAATCATGAATGAAGGGTGGGCTTCGTATTGGCATCAGCGCATCATCCGAGAGATGGATTTGACGAGTGGTGAGTCCATTGAGTTTGCCAAGCTGAATGCAGGTGTTGTACAGCCTTCCCGTACGCAGATCAATCCGTATTATTTAGGATTGAAGATTTTCGAAGATATTGAAGATCGTTTCGACAACCCGACGGATGATATGAAAAAGCGTGGGGTGAAACCAAATTCAGGCCGTGAAAAAATGTTTGAGGTTCGTGAGATTGAGTCTGACATTTCCTTCTTACGGAACTATTTAACGAAAGATCTTGTTACGAGAGAAGATATGTATTTATTCCAGAAGCAAGGTAAGGACTACAAAATCGTAGATAAAGAGTGGACTCATGTGCGGGACCAGCTGGTGGGGATGAGGGTCAATGGAGGGTTCCCTTACATCACAGTGAATGATGGGGATTATATGAAGAACGGGGAGCTTTATCTGAAGCACTGGTTCGAAGACGTGGAACTCGATATTAAGTATTTGGAAAAGGTTTTACCTTATCTGCATCAGCTTTGGGGAAGACCGGTCCATATCGAAACGCATGTGGAGAACCGTGATATGTTATTTACGTATGATGGGCGAAGCGTGCAACGAAAATATCTATAGTAGGGAAGAGTCACATCCAGGATATCATCCTGATGGGGCTCTTTTTTGTTCTAAAGAAGGTGGACTTGTTCATACATAATAATAAGAACATTGGAGGAGGAGATAAGATGGCAGACGTGGAAGTCTTTATCGGTGATTTAAAGGACCGGTCGTTTCATTATGAAGGGGGAGACTGGAATCATAATTATCCTAAACGGATCAGTCCCTTTTTTCCGAAGGGATATGAACTATTTTTCTCCGTGTTGGATGGGATTTATTATAAAAGGTTGGAGGGACGGCAGACCGATTGGGGAAGCCATACCTGCCTGATGTTCCCGGCAGAGATGCTATCGATGCTGGAAGAATATTATAAGAGAGAAATGGATGATGAACAAGTACAGCAACTATTCCAGTTTATAAAGCAGCTGGATCAGGATCAGCAATACGGCTTGGTTGCATGTGAGATGTCCTAAGGGATAAACCTAAACCTTTCCACTTTGAGGTGCTTTTTAGAAGAACTCGCCGTAGTTTTAATTAGGCAGGTTTTTTTAATTGGAAAAAGACGTTGAAGAACCAGTGGAAGGAAAATAAGAGGAAGTTTTCCGGTTATATCCAGAATGGTGCTTGTTTTGGGGTAATTAAGCGGAGTTTTTCCGGCTATGCACAGAAAAATCACCTATTTAAGTAACTTTCGGGTCAATAGGCGGAATCTCTCCGTCTACTTCAGCTTTTTTTAATAATAACGACTAATTAAGCGGAATTTCTCCGCCTAATTAAAACGTCGGTGTTTAACCAGATCTCCCAGGCAATAAGTGCTGCCCCTCTTTTTAAAAGTGCAAAATTCATATACAGGATTCTTGATAGATCTATTGATTCATAGGTCGTCAATTCTTGCGCTCTTTATTAAAATGCCCCTCTTAAAACGAAACCCTTTAACCTTTGTTTCACCACTTCCACTCTCGTCTCACATACTAATATTGCCGTGTTCAGGGAAACGTGTGTGGAGTCTGTTAGTGAAAAATAAGAAAGATTTTTGAAAGATGGGACTTTGAATAAACGTATAAATAAAAGTAAAAATGAAGACTGGACCAGAAAGGAGCAGTCCGATCAGTAACACCGCACACTCACACATGATCCGGACTCTGCTGATGGAAAGGTTCGTTAAATCCGAAATGGTCAGCATAAACCCGTCCCGCGGACCTGTACCAAGGTGTGCCGCTGAATACAATCCCCCGCCAACCCCCATTAAAATAATCGCTGATAAGAGAATCAGGATATCTGCGACTAGGTTTGTTTGAGGCGGAAGCAGGTCGTAAAATAGAAAGAAGTCGACCAACATGCCAACCATCACACCGTTAAGGATCGTTCCGATTCGAACATACTTCCCTTTCAAAACCAGGGTGCCTGCAATCAGGGTGGCACCGACCATGATATTCCACGTTCCAATCGTTAAGCCGAACTTCTCGAATAAGGCAATGTTTAACACATCCCATGGATGGATCCCTAAGTATTGCACTTTGATGGACATGCTGATCCCATAGCTGAAAATAAGTAACCCTATTACAAAATAGCTTATTTGCCAATAGATTTTCATATTGTCTCCTTTTGAAATAACAGTCAACACTCTATAACAATATTTTACAACGAAATGGTTTATGAAGATATGGTTTGTTTTTCGTTTAGTAGAGAGAGGGCGAAGGTCCTTCAACAAATGTATATCCTTTGAAGGAGATAACATAAGGAGAGTAGGAATAAAGGAGTGAATATTCAGATATTTACATTATTTGGAGGGGTTGTGATTGACAGCGCTTTCGATGGTCGATAGAGTTTTAGTAAGACGAGTAATGGGGGAATGAGTAGATGCTTACTGTGAAAAACGCATGGGGGACACTTTGGAAATGGCACGGGGATGTGATGGATACTTTGCAATTTTTCAGTTCCGGAAGTACGCCTGCTGCTTCTAGCACGGTGGATACAAATCTTGTTCCGGAGCCAAATGCAAATCCGAGACAGAAAATCGGTTTTTTCTTAGGACCACTCCTGTTTATTCTTATCATGTTATTTTTCTCACCTGAAGGTTTGTCAAAAGAGGCCATATCTGTTCTAGCAGGTACAACATGGATAGCGGTATGGTGGATAACAGAGGCGATACCTATTCCGGCAACTGCTTTGTTGCCGATCATTTTGTTTCCGCTTACGGGAGCTCTTCAATCCGGGGATGTCACGTCTGCCTATGGTGATAGTACGATTTTTCTTTTTATGGGTGGGTTTATCATTGCGATCGCCATGGAAAAGTGGAACTTACATAAGCGCATTGCCATGAACATCATTTTGTTGATTGGTACAGGCACTGAAAGAATTGTCCTTGGATTCATGCTGGCTACAGGTTTTTTATCTATGTGGATATCGAATACGGCAACAGCTATGATGATGCTTCCGATTGGAACAGCCGTGATTTATCAAGTGAATCAAAGCCTGGAAAAGGAGGGGGCTATAAGAACAGGTCACTTCAGTAAAGTAATCATGCTGGGAATTGCCTATAGTGCTTCGATCGGAGGCTTGGGAACGTTGATCGGAACGCCTCCGAACACGATATTTGCTGCAGTAGTGAAGCAGTTGTATGGGATTGATTTCTCGTTTGCTAAATGGATGCTTTTTGGAGTTCCACTTGCCACTATTCTTCTATTTGTTACATGGTGGTATTTAATCAAGGTGGCTTTTCCATTAAAGATGAAAGAATTGCCCGGGGGAAGGGAGATTGTGGAGAAAGAGAACCGGTCTCTTGGTCGCATTTCATTTGAAGAAAAGCTTGTTCTTACGGTCTTTGTCGCTACAGCCCTTTGCTGGATCACTCGATCGTTTCTATTGAACCAATGGGTCCCGTCATTAGATGACACAATCATAGCCATTACAGGGGCACTCGTATTATTTCTTCTTCCAGG
The DNA here is from genome assembly GCF_003315075.1 of Rossellomorea aquimaris. Lineage (GTDB taxonomy): Bacteria > Bacillota > Bacilli > Bacillales > Bacillaceae_B > Rossellomorea > Rossellomorea aquimaris_C. The sequence continues at coordinate 6,252 of NZ_QNRJ01000006.1, read as the reverse complement.
AAGAAAAGAATCCCGATTGATCAATTGGGACGATGCAAAGAAGCTTCCATGGGGGATCCTGCTCTTATTCGGTGGAGGTCTTGCCATTGCCAAGGGTTTCAAAGAGACGGGGCTGGCAGAGTGGGTTGGACAGCAATTAACGATTCTTGAAGGAATATCATTCATTATCATTCTTCTTGCAGTGACAGCCTTTGTTATTTTCTTAACGGAAATTACGTCCAATACGGCGACAGCCACAATGATGTTTCCGATAATGGCTGCCCTTGCAGCTGCCTTGAATATTCACCCTTATAGTTTGATGGTGGCGGCGGGCTTAGCTGCTTCATGTGCTTTCATGCTGCCGGTGGCTACACCTCCGAATGCTGTCGTATTCGGATCAGGTTATATCAAAATGGGAGACATGGTCAAGGCGGGTATATGGTTAAATCTGATTAGTATCGTATTTATTACCCTTTTGATTTATTTCTTCATGCCTCTCGTATGGGGAATCGATTTAGGTGAATTACCTGTAAATATGAACTAAAGAAAAATCGGATCAGTTTCCTGATCCGATTTTTCTTTGCTTATTATTGAGCAGTATATCCGCCATCCAAGACAACGGCCTGGCCAGTTACACCTTTTGCTTTGTCACTGGATAGGAAAATGGTGTAGTCTGCAATTTCTTCTACTGATAATAATCTCTTTTGTGGAACAAGAGGATAAATGACATCCTCCAATACTTTTTCAAGCTCCACACCACGGGTCGTTGAAATATCCTTTAACTGGTTACGGACCAGGGGGGTATCCACGTATCCGGGGCACAGGGCGTTGACGGTAATCCCATGCTCGGCACCTTCTAATGCTGATACCTTTGTCAGACCGATGACACCATGCTTGGCGCTGTTGTATGCCGCTTTTCCGGCAAAACCGATCAGTCCATTAATGGATGCCATATTAATGATACGGCCGAATTTTTGCTTCTTCATATGAGGGAAAGCAAATTTTGTTGCGATAAAGGGAGCGGTCAGCATAATTTTGATCAGGAGCTCGAATTTTTCGATAGGAAACTCTTCAATTGGAGCTACGTGTTGAATACCTGCGTTATTGATCAATACGTCTATGCGGCCATAGTGCTCAACTGTTTTATCAATTCCCGCTTTCACTTCTTCTTCACTGGTAACGTCGCATTTAATGCCGAGGCAATCGAAGCCTCTGTCTTTCAGTTCTTCAACCGCTTCATCCAATCCTTCTTGATTGATATCTGAGAGAACGACTTTCGCACCATTTTGAGCAAAGTGTTCCCCTATTTCAAACCCGATTCCCCTTGCAGCACCTGTAATGAATACAACTTTATCATTTACCATCTTCTTTTCCTCCTCTAATTAATAAATTCCCAGATTGGCCAGGATGATTGAAACGATTTCTGCAATCGTAGGAATAAGCAACCCGACCACAGCTACATCCAAATACGAATCTTTATGGGTTAGCCCTGTTACGGCAAATAAGGTCAGGAGGGCACCGTTATGAGGCAGAATCGATGCCCCTGATGAAATGGAAGCAATTCTATGGAATGCTTCTGCACTGATGCCACTCGTTTGAGAAAGTTCATAATATTTATCTCCCAAAGCCTCTAGGGCAATCCCCATTCCTCCTGAAGCAGATCCAGTAATAGCTGCAAGAGTTTGAACAGCTATGGCTTCAGATATGACGGGGTTCCCTTTAATGCCGAGAATAAGCTTCGTTAACGTCTTGAAACCGGGTGCCGCTGTGACAACTGCTCCGAAACCAACGGCAGCGCTTGTGTTAATGACTGCCATGACTGAACCTTTTGCTCCGCCATTGACTGCAGGGATGAATTTTTTGTAATGCTTGAAGTTAATGATTAATATCGAAAGTATGCCTACAAGCAGGGCGGTCAGGATGTTCCACTTAAAGACATTCAGTGTTACGACGACAATGACAAGGGGAAGAAATGATAAGTAAAAGTTAGGAAGCTCCGATTCGTTAATTTCCTTCACATCGTTTCCGCCCTTGGGCTCGGTAAATGTATCTTCTTTACTTGTAAATTGTTTTTGACGCCATCTTAAATAAAAATACCCTCCTACCGCCATTATTAATCCGCCGACGATCCCAATGATCGGAGCGGCAGTGGGGGATGTTTTAAAATAATCGATCGGTATTAAGTTCTGGATCTGAGGTGTACCGGGAATGGCCGTCATCGTAAAGGTGAAAGCCCCTAATACGAACGTTGGAGGCAATAGCTTCCGTGTGATATTCGCTTCCCTGAACATGGCAATAGCCAGAGGATATATCGCAAATACAACAACGAATAAGCTTACACCGCCATATGTTAAAACGGCAGCTGCAATCAGCACGCCCAGTATGGCCCTGTCTTTTCCTATTATGTTGGTGATTTTGTATGCGACAGATTGGGCAGCCCCTACATCCTCCATCAGTTTTCCGAAAATGGCTCCGAACAGGAATACAGGAAACCATTCTTTAGCAAAATCCACAAACCCGGTCATATACGTTTCTGTATACGCAGGAAGCAGGTCGAGACCACTCATTATTGCCACTAAACCGGCAACCAGGGGAGCGATCCAAATGATTGACCAGCCTAAATACGCCAAGACCATAAGTAGGATTAATCCAACAATGATGCTAGTCATAACTCACCTCTCATAAATGTTTGAAGTTATTTTTCCATTAATGAAAGGATTTATTCTAAATGGAAAGCTGTTTTCCTAAGAGTGGGATTTGTATGGGGACGTTCTGGATAAACTTCATTCACTTAGAGAAAAAGAACGAGCCGTTAATCCGACTCGTTCTTTTCATGATGGCCATCCATTTTGGTAACTTCTAAATATTGAATATGATGGCCATCGATTTCTTTTAACCTGAAACAATAGCCTTGTTCCTCGATTTTGTCATTCAGTTTCACTTCGTACTTCTGAGTCAGGAACCAGCCTCCGATCGTGTCGACCTCATCTTCTTCAAGGGAGATGCCAAGAAGGTCATTCACATCTTCAATGAGCATCACGGCGTCAAAGATATAATGATCTTCATTCACCTTCTGGACTTCAGGAATTTCATCGATATCAAACTCGTCCCTTATCTCTCCGACAATTTCTTCAATGATGTCCTCGACCGTGACAAGACCGGCAGTTCCACCGTATTCATCCAGGAGTACGGCCATCGGCGACCGTTCTTTCTGAAGTTTGACGAGTAAGGCTTGAATAGGGATGGTTTCGATGACGCGGATCACAGGCTTGATAAAGGAAGTTAAGTCTTCATGTTCCTCTTTGTGGTTCACGAGTGTTGTCAGCAGTTCCTTCACATTCACTATACCGAGGATATTATCTTTATCCCCTTCCACGACAGGATATCTCGTATAGCGTTCCTCTTTAATGATGGAGAGTGCTTCATCAATGGTAAAATCCGAGGATAGGGTCACGATATTCGTTCTTGGAACCATGATTTCCTTTGCAATTCGTTCGTCGAATTCAAAAATTTTGTTTACGTACTTGAATTCGGATGAATTGATTTCACCACTTTTGTAGCTGTCGGAGAGAATGATCCTGAGCTCTTCTTCGGAATGGGCAATTTCATGTTCAGAAGCGGGTTTTAAACCGAATAACCCGGTGAACACCCGGGCAGAGCCATTTAATGTCCATATGAAGGGATAAGCAAGTCGATAAAACCAAATCAATGGTCGTGCAAATAAAAGAGTGACTTTCTCTGCTTTTTGAATGGCAAAGGTTTTCGGTGCCAATTCTCCAATCACCACATGCAAAAAGGTGATGACGGAAAATGCGAGTCCAAATGAAATGATGCTTGTAACGGAAGCATTCAAATCAAGCTTCTCAAACACGGGATGAAGCAACGTTTCAATGGTCGGCTCACCTAACCAACCGAGTCCGAGGGCTGTGATGGTAATGCCTAATTGACAGGCGGAAAGGTATTCGTCTAAATGGGAGATGACCCTTTTGGCAGCAATGGCCGTTTGATTTCCTTCAGACACCAGCTGATCGATACGGGAGCTTCTTACCTTGACAATGGCAAATTCTGATGCAACGAAGAAAGCAGTCAGCGCAATTAAAACAGCAACGAGAAATAAATTAAGTAAAATGTCCAATGAGCAGAAGCTTTAGAATGGGGGTGAATCCAAAAGCCCCTTCTTAAGCTTCAAACACCTCCTGAATAGAAAAGTCATGGTTCCGTAAAAAAATGAAGCAAGATAGCACTTGAAATCCGGTTGCAATGAGTATATCCTTTTAAAAGTATCACATTCTTATCTGTATCCAAAGTGCGTTGCAATGTGCTGGTCATTCGGTTATTGTTAGAAATAACAATTTCATCATAAAGAATAGAAATGGACCAACCAAGGATACGAATCAATGGATAGTTGGAAAGGAGAACGATTATGGCAGACGTGTTTAACCAAGGATTTGTTGTAGCCCTTATCATTGCCTTTTCGGTTTATGTCATCTTAAGAGGAATAGCTATTTTCTTTGGCAAAGCAGGGAAAGGCTATCTGGAAAATATTCAATCTCAAACAGGACGTTTATATCTGCAATTAATAGGTGGCTACTATATATTATCAGGCGTACTTGGCCTGCTTATTCCACGATTAGACTGGAAAACAGAAGAGATATACTTTGCAATTGCAATCTTTGCGATTTCATCTGTTGTTTTCTGGGTAACACTGGATCTCTTGATGAAACGTGATCGGAAAAAACTTCAACAAAATTAATACGTATTTTTCGTTAGCTCTGGTTATAAGCCAGGGCTTTTTCTGTGCCTGGAAATCGTCCCATCATTTGCGTTTATTAAAAAAGCAGGGGTTAGCCAAATTCAGAAAAAAAGGCAAGCTCGTTTATTATTCCTTAGACGACCATCTTGTGAAACAATTAATTGAAATTGCCTTGACTCATCAAGTGGAGGTGGAGGAACGTGACCGGTAAACCAGCCCATAAACAAACCTACCGGGTCGAAGGATTCACGTGCGCGGGTTTCGCGGCGAAGTTCGAGAAGAACGTTCAGCATCTCTACGGAGTGCTAGATGCAAAAGTGAACTTTGGAGCAGCGAAGATTACCGTATACGGAGAAACCACGAAGGAATCTGGTGGAACAAGCAGGAGCATTTGAAGGACTTCGCTTAACAGATATTGTTGAGGGCTCGTCTTTTGTCAATCAGGCGGCGATCACAGGAGAATCGGTCCCTGTGGAAAAGCTTCATGGCGATGCTGTATTTGCAGGAACGTTAAACGAAGAAGGGTATTTAAAAGTCAAGGTAACGAAGCGGATTGAAGACACGACTCTCGCTAAAATCATTCATTTAGTTGAGGAAGCGCAGGGTGAGAGGGCACCTTCCCGAGCGTTTGTGGATGCATTCGCTAAATATTATACACCGATTATCATGGGCATCGCTTTACTAGTGGCTATCATTCCACCGCTGCTGTTTGCAGGGGACTGGTCGACATGGGTCTATCAGGGACTATCTGTCTTAGTGGTAGGTTGTCCATGTGCCTTGGTCATTTCGGGATGGAGAGTAACGAAGGATTCCATTCATATTTTAATTTTAATGGAAGGATCACCAAAAGGGATCGATACGGAAGAAGTGAAGAATAGCCTGGCTGCCATCCCGGGAGTCATTGAAGTTCATGATCTTCATGTATGGTGCATCACGTCGGGATTCACAGCCCTAAGCTGTCATGTAGTGGTAGGAAACGAAGTGAATCGGGATACCATTCTATTACGACTCTCAGCCATTCTTGAAGAGGAATTTGGCCTTCATCATTCTACGATTCAAGTTGAGGGAAAAAGTGTCACAGAGGGCCATCATCACGTTTGTACGTAACAGCTCTCGCTTTTCTTTCTCCTTTTATTTCCAATGTGTAAGAGGATGTTTAGTTCACTCCAGATGTAGGGTATATCTTCAACTGGAGGGATGAACATGTTACATCAAGAAAATAAATCACAGCAACAAAAGACACCCGAATTTAAAAAAGACTTCTATATTCAACAATTATTAAGGATTGGCGTATATAAATATTTTGGAAAACAGCTTTATGAGCTATCAATGAATGAATTACAAGATGTTTATCTGGAATATTATGTTGGTGGAGATATAGCTCAATAAAAAAAGACGAACCTTTTACAAGAAAAGGATCGTCTTTTTTGGTGTGCCCGGCATGTGCACACGCTTTAGGGTTCAAGTCCCGAACGGTGAAGGTCGTTGTAGCCGTTAGCTGAAGGCAAGGGTGTCCAGGG
>NZ_QNRJ01000005.1 GCF_003315075.1 Rossellomorea aquimaris | reverse complement strand
CAATCCGCTCGACTTGCATGTATTAGGCACGCCGCCAGCGTTCGTCCTGAGCCAGGATCAAACTCTCCGATAAAAGTTTGAATAGCTCTTTAAAATAAATCTAGAATTAACGTTGACGTATTGTCTTGTTTTGTTCAGTTTTCAAGGTTCAATGTGTAAACGCTTCGTTTGAAGCGACCTTTATAATATATCATTTACTCACATTATCGTCAAGGTATTTTTATTATTTTAGAAAAGTTTTTTCTGAAACAGTTATGTAATGCCTTTCGGACAACAAATAATATTATACATACTATTGGACAGGTTTGCAAGAGGTAAATCTAAATAAACCAAAGATTAGTTACCTAACCTAAGGTTTACTAAATACGCTGGTATGCTTGATTTCTAAACGAGAACTTCTGATATATAAATCTCTTTTTGCCGAGACAGATCTACGAGTTCTTCCGTTTTATTTATTTTTACGATGGGCTTTGTATATGCGTTTGGCTTGGTATACATGACTTCTCCGTACTGGCCGGTTGATAGCCTTACTGAGGTGCCTGTCCTTAGATCTCCCAGTAGTTGAAGAAGACCATTAACGACTTTAATATCGAATTTACCAAATAAATCTTCACTGATCATATCCAGCACCTTGAATACAGGCTGCTTGCTTCTATATATTCTTTCTGACGTCATGGCATGAAAAACATCGGTGATTCCAACAATCTGAGAGTAAAGATGAATACGATTATTTTTCTCGGATGCCGGGTAGCCGGTACCATCAAATCGTTCATGATGTTGAAAGATTGCCAGTTTTGTTTCCGTTTTTAACAATGGAGTGTCTTTAACCATTTTATATCCGTTGGCTGTATGAAGCTTTACTTCTTTAAATTCGCTCTCTGTTAAAGGCTGTTCTTTCGTTAATATGTGTGGACTCACCTTGGCCATTCCGCAGTCTGCCAGGACACCCGCTAATGCCAGCTGGTTCACCTGACCAGGGTTCAAGCCTAACTTCTTTCCCAGCATGGCACTTATGATCCCCACTGAAATGGCATGGTGAAAAAGATAATCTTTTTTCGTACAATATTGATGAAAAGAATATACATATGTAGGGTTCTGTTCAACCGTTTGGATCACCGGCAGCAGTAACTCTCTCACCCTTGCAACATTAACAGACGTCCCTGATTGCCAGTTCATGAATTCTTTCTTGAATTCCTTGATCGTCAATAAATAGAGATCGATGAATCCGACTGGCTCATTGTTTTCTTCCTCCACTATCTCCTTATCATTAGAGACCGGGGTTCTAAATGGACGTCCATCCGCTTTTGTTTTCTCTATTATGAGCTCTGTTATATCGAATGCTTGAAGAATATTTAGATGTTCTTCTTCTATTACTGTATTCTTTGGAATGATAGGATTGGCTGCCATTCCCATAATATCTTCTGCTACGATGCATCCTAATTGTATTTCTCCACGATGTACCTTCAACTATGAACACCTCACTTCTCACCTTTTCCTCTAGTTTATTTTACCAAATTTAACAGGTTATAGTTGTATTTTTGCAAAAAAATAAGCTGTTTCCAGTATGAGAGTTTCATTACTGGAAACAGCTTATTTGTTCATTTATTCTTCTGTATCATCAATTACATCTTCTACATCTTCAGAAGATGTTTGATCTTCGCTATCTGGTTGTTCCATTCCTTCAGCAGTTTCAACTGGTGCTTCCGTTTCTTCTTCATCTTCTTTTTCAACCTTGGCAACGGTTGAAACAAATTCACTTTCTTGAAGACGGATCAGTTTAACTCCTTGAGTGTTACGGCCTGTAGTGGAAATATCATTCACATCCATACGGATAAGGACACCATGTGCCGTGATGATCATTAAGTCTTCTTCACCTGTTACGGCTTTAACAGACACCAGCTCTCCGTTACGTTCCGTTACATTACATGTTTTCAAGCCTTTACCGCCACGAGTTTGAACTCTATATTCACTGGCAGGAGTACGTTTACCGTAACCATTTACCGTTACAACTAAGACATCGCTCTTCTCTTCCAGAATTTCCATTCCTACAACAATGTCATCATCACTCAGGTTAATTCCTTTTACCCCTGTAGCAGTTCTTCCCATTGAACGAACATCCGTTTCAGGGAAACGAATGAGCATACCTTTTTTCGTTCCGATGATCATATCTTTCTCTCCATCGGTCAGTTTGACGGAAATGAGCTCATCGTTTTCCCGAAGGTTAATGGCGATTAGACCGTTCGTACGGATATTGGCGAAATCTGATACCGGCGTACGTTTTGAGATTCCTTGCTTCGTAGTAAAGAATAAGTACCAGTCGTCCACGAATTCTTCCACTCGAATCATGGCATTGATCCACTCATCTTTTTCTACCCCAAGCAGGTTGATGATCGGAAGTCCTTTAGCTGTACGACTGAATTCAGGAATTTCGTATCCTTTCGCACGGTAGGCTTTTCCTTTGTTTGTAAAGAATAGAATCGTATCATGAGTTGACGTTGTCAGTAAGTTTTCAACAAAGTCTTCATCATTGGTACCCATTCCCTGGATTCCTCTTCCTCCACGCTTTTGACTGCGGTAGGTTGAGACAGGCAGGCGCTTGATGTATCCGTTATGAGTAAGAGATACGACAATGTTCTCTCTAGGAATTAAGTCTTCATCTTCAATATTCTCAATTCCACCCGCTACGATTTCTGATCTTCTTTCATCATTGAAGCGTTCTTTGATTTCGATAAGCTCTTCACGAATGATTTCGAGAACTTTTTCATCATCTGCTAAGATCGCTTTCAATTCTGCAATCTGCTTCAATAATTCTTGATACTCGTCTTCAATTTTTTCTCGTTCTAAACCGGTTAAACGTTGAAGACGCATATCCAGGATTGCTTGAGCTTGTTTGTCAGAAAGGGAGAAGTTCTCCATCAAGCCTTGTTTCGCAAGTTCCGTAGTTTGAGAGCCACGGATAAGTTTAATGATTTCATCAATATGATCTAAGGCGATACGCAGACCTTCTAAAATATGAGCTCTTGCTTCAGCTTTGCGTAATTCGAATTCCGTTCTACGACGAATGACGACGCGTTGATGTTGTAAGTAATGATATAGGCACTCTTTTAAATTCAATACCTTTGGCTGGCCATCAACAAGTGCTAAAAGGTTAATACCGAAGCTTGTTTGAAGGGCTGTTTGCTTATAGAGATTATTAAGCAAGACATTCGCATTCGCATCTTTTCTTACTTCGATTACGACACGCATACCATTACGGTCCGATTCATCACGTAAATCTGTGATGCCATCAATCTTCTTATCCCGTACAAGATCGGCAATTTTCTCGATCAGTCTCGCTTTATTCACTTGATAAGGGATTTGATGAACGATGATCGTTTCTTTCCCATTGCTTTTTGTTTCGATTTCCACACGGGCACGCATGGTGATGGATCCTTTACCTGTTTCATAGGCACGACGTATCCCGCTTCTCCCTACAATTAGGCCGGCAGTAGGGAAATCAGGACCGTAGATGAATTCCATCAATTCTTGAATCGTTATATCAGGATCTTTACTTAACGCAAGGATTCCATCGATGACTTCCCCAAGATTATGAGGAGGAATGTTCGTTGCCATTCCTACTGCGATACCTGAAGAACCGTTTACTAATAGGTTAGGGAAACGGGCAGGTAACACTTCCGGCTCTCTCTCGGTACCATCATAGTTATCTTTATAATCAATTGTATCTTTATTAATATCACGAATGAGTTCCATCGAGATTTTGGACATACGTGCTTCTGTGTAACGCATGGCCGCAGCTGCGTCTCCATCAACGGAACCGAAGTTACCATGACCGTCCACAAGCATATAACGATAGTTGAAATCCTGTGCCATACGCACCATCGTGTCATAAACAGCTGAGTCACCGTGTGGGTGATACTTACCGATTACTTCACCGACGATACGGGCTGATTTCTTGTATGCTTTTTCAGCCGTCATCCCCAAGTCATTCATCGCATACAAAATACGACGATGGACAGGTTTCAGGCCATCACGTGCATCCGGTAGTGCACGGGACACGATAACACTCATCGCATAATCCAGGAAAGACGAGCGCATTTCACTACTTATATTAATTTCTTTAACATTCGATCTTGGTATTTCTGCCATAGTAAAAGGGACCTCCTTTTAAAGAAAGATTTATACCTTTCTCATTCTTCACCTTGTCCGCTATGTAAAAGACAGGATAGCACATGGTCTATCCTGTATTGTTTTATTAAAGGCTCTTTTCGTAAACTACTCTGCTCTTCAATGAAGATAGTAGTAGTTGATTTCCGCTGCAGGATGCTCGCTTTCCGCGGGGCGGGCGGTGAGCCTCCTCGGCTTCGCCTGTGGGGTCTCACCTGTCCCGCTATTCCCGCAGGAGTCGAGCACCTTCCGCTCCAATCAACTTTCAAAGCATCAGTTTCTTTAATAAAACCTGTATATTGTCAACACTCTATAAAAAACTGCCTATTTGTAAAGATGTCTTTTTAGATATCCAAATTCTTAACGTACGCTGCGTTTTCTTCGATGAAGTTACGTCTTGGCTCTACTTTGTCACCCATCAGGATATCAAAGGTTTCGTCAGCTTCGATCGCATCTTGAAGGCTTACTTGCAGCAGGGTTCTTGATTCCGGATCCATGGTTGTTTCCCATAGTTGTTCAGGGTTCATCTCTCCTAGACCTTTGTAACGCTGGATGCCAGGTTTAGGCGTCGGGGAGATTTCTGCAAGTATGCGATCCAGTTCTTTATCATTGTAGGCATACTCGATTTTCTTCCCTTGTTGTATTTTGTACAAAGGTGGTTGAGCGATGTAGATATAGCCTGCTTCAATGATGTTTCTCATGTAACGATAGAAGAACGTTAATAATAGCGTACGAATATGAGCGCCATCGACGTCGGCATCGGTCATGATCACGATTTTATGGTATCTTGCTTTAGCCAGATTGAAGTCTTCTCCAATCCCTGTCCCGAGAGCTGTAATAATCGCACGAACCTCGTTATTAGAAAGGATCTTATCCAGACGTGCCTTTTCTACGTTGATGATTTTACCACGCAAGGGAAGGATGGCTTGGAAGTGACGATCCCGGCCTTGTTTAGCAGATCCGCCGGCTGAGTCACCCTCAACCACGTAGATTTCACTGATGCTTGGGTCTTTAGAAGAACAGTCTGCTAATTTACCAGGTAAGCTGGAGATTTCCAGGGCACTCTTACGACGGGTAAGCTCCCTTGCCTTTTTCGCAGCCAGTCGGGCACGTGCAGCCATTAGTCCTTTTTCTACCACTTTTCGAGCGACAACCGGATTTTCAAGTAAGAATGTTTCTAAATGCTCGGAGAAAAGGGAATCGGTAATCGTTCTTGCTTCTGAATTTCCGAGCTTTGTTTTTGTCTGACCTTCGAATTGGGGATCAGGATGTTTAATCGAGATGATCGCTGTTAACCCTTCACGAACATCTTCCCCTGAAAGATTCGCATCGCTCTCTTTAAACACGTTATTCTTTCGGGCATAGTCGTTTATGACTCGCGTTAAAGCCGTTTTAAATCCGGACTCATGGGTCCCACCTTCATGAGTATGGATGTTATTGGCGAAGGAATAGAGATTACTTGCGAAACCATCGTTATATTGAATGGCGATTTCAATCGTAATATCATCTTTCTCGCCTTCAATATAGATTGGTTCTTCATGGATGACTTCTTTAGAACGATTAAGATGTTCAACGTAGGACTTAATTCCACCTTCATAATGGTAATCTCTTCGTTTCCCTTCTCCGCGCTTATCTTCAATACTGATTTGGATCCCTCTGTTTAAGAAAGCCAGTTCGCGAATACGGTTTGCAAGTATGTCATATTCGTATTCAGTCGTTTCAGTAAAGATTTCAGGATCTGGAGTGAAGTGAATGATCGTCCCCGTCTTTTCTGTTTCTCCGATCACCTTAAGATCGAAGCTCGGAACACCTTTTTCGAATTTTTGATAATAGATGTTTCCATCACGATGAACATGGACTTCAAGTTCTGTCGAAAGAGCATTTACTACTGATGCCCCAACTCCGTGAAGACCTCCTGATACCTTATATCCACCGCCGCCGAACTTACCACCGGCGTGAAGGACCGTCATGATTACCTCAACGGCAGGACGTCCCATTTTTTCGTGAATACCGACAGGGATACCACGGCCATTATCTGTAACAGTAATACTGTTATCCTCTTCGATAATGACTTCGATTTCATTACAGTAACCGGCTAACGCTTCATCGATACTGTTATCAACAATCTCCCACACCAAATGATGCAAGCCTCTTCCGCTTGTTGATCCAATATACATACCAGGTCTTTTACGAACGGCCTCTAATCCTTCTAAAACCTGAATCTGATTTTCATCATAGGATTGACCTTGCTTTTGTTCCATAGCCATACTGATTCACCTACACTTTCTAACCTCAGGGCTTTATATTTCTATAATAAATTCTCATAGTTTGAGTATTTCTTTGATCGTTTCTTTAACGTACTTGATGCCAGTGGTGAAAGATACAACTGATTCGACGTGATCACAAGAGATTTATATGAACCCTTTGCAAGATTACAAAGGTTTTTATCTTTCGTTTTTAAAAAGTGTTGAATTTCTTCTGAAAATTGAACGGTGTCTCGATCAATAATAGCGATGATTTCATCTGTACGTACCATGACATCTTCTCCAACATGTATGTACAAGGTAACACCTCATTTCAATCTTTTCATTGATCCGGCTTCCACTTCAAAAGTAGTCGCTTCGTTTAAGGTTTGATGATCAATCCCATCCACGTTTGTCGTCGTGACAAAGGTTTGAACTTTTCCCTGAATGGTATTTAATAAATGTGACTGTCGATAATCATCTAATTCTGACAAGACATCATCAAGAAGTAAGATGGGATATTCTTTGATTTCAGAATGAATCAGCTCAATTTCTGCAAGCTTCACAGAGAGGGCCGTTGTCCGTTGCTGCCCCTGCGATCCGAATGTTTGAACATCCCGTCCATTCACAATAAATTGAAGATCGTCCCGATGTGGTCCGATCAGGGTCACACCGCGATCAATTTCCCGCTCGCGGATACCATCAAATTTCTGCTCATATATATCTACCATTTTTGACCATTCTTGATTATCTGATACATCTAAAGACGGTTTATATACGATTTCTAAGGTTTCTAAGTTCCTTGAAATACCGGAATGGATCGGTTTTGCCCAACTTTCTAACAGCTGAACGAACTCAAAGCGCTTTTTCGTAATTTTCACAGCCATCTCTATGAACTGCTCCGTCAAGACATCCAGCATGGTCTGGTCTTTTTGTTTTCTCGTTTGCAATTGTTTCAGATAATGGTTCCGTTGCTGTAATATTTTTTGATAAAGGCTGATATCATGTAAATAAACAGGAGAAACCTGACCGATTTCCATATCAATAAAACGACGCCTTACTTGAGGGCTCCCTTTTACTAAATGGAGATCTTCAGGTGCAAACATGACAACATTCATATTGCCGACATATTGACTTAATTTAGACTGCTCAAGGTGATTGCTTTTCGCTTTTTTCCCCTTTTTCGAGAGGATAAGCTCCAATGGTAACGCACCGTTATATTTCTGAATCCTACCTTTTATTTTAGCATATTCCTCGTCCCAACGGATTAAATCTTTATCATTTGAGGTCCGGTGGGATTTAGCCATTGCCAGTACATAGATAGACTCCATAATATTCGTCTTTCCTTGAGCATTCTCTCCAAGAATTACGTTCACCTTATTTTCGAAACTCACGTCGATTGATTCGTAATTTCGATAGTTTCTTAATTCTAATTGTTCAATGTACATGGAAATAACACCCTTTATTATTCTCCAGCAACCACAAATACTCCTACTTCGGGAATTTCAATTGTGTCACCAATTGTGAGTTTTCTTCCTCTTCTTTGGTCTTGTTCGCCATTTATGTATACTTCATATTCACTTAAGAACCACTTTGCCATCCCGCCGGACTGAATTACTTCAGCTAGCTTCAGGAATTGTCCCAACGTGATAATTTCCGTTTCAATGGTGATCTCTTTCGCCACTAAAATCACTACTTTCCGTATAAAGTCTCTAATATCTTATTTTACTCTAAATGGAGTTAAGTCACAACTAACGAAAAATCAGCAAGGACTCGTAGAGCCATTTCTCCTTGTTATCATTGAGTTCTTCATTGAATAGACGCACTTTTTGAAAGGAATCGACGAGAGCGATTCCTTCAATTACCAGATAAAGTGTAGAAAAAGAGCCCATACCCCATGTGAAAGGCATCGGCTCTTGTCTATTCATTAGTACGTTCTTACTGGAAGAATCAGTTGAAGAATGGAATCATCATGAAGTGGCTTCAATACGAAAGGTCTCATGGCCCCGGTGAAGTTTACATAGATTTCTGTACCTTCAATGGCTTTTAATGCGTCCATCATATATTTTGCACTAAAGGAAATCTTCAGTTCTTCCCCTTCAATGGATTGACTTTTCACCTGTTCGATTACTTTTCCGATCTCCGGTGTGTTAGACGAAATCTCAATCATGCCGCCATCCAGAGTTGAAAGTTTCACTACGTTGTTTCTTCCTTCTCTGGCAAGAAGCGACGCACGGTCTATCGCTTGTAAAAATTCTTTCGTATTCAGCGTCAGCTCTGTTTTTGTATCAGATGGAATCAATCGACTGGTATCAGGATAATTCCCTTCTAATAATCTTGAGAAGAATAGTAGATGTTTCGCTTTGAACAGCACTTGATTTTCAGTGATCACGATTTCAACAGGCTCTTCTGTATCATCAAGGATTTTATTCAGTTCGTTTAAGCTTTTCCCTGGAATCACAATATTGTAAGAAGCATCATGATTGGTTTCAATCGGTGCCTTTCTCATCGCAAGTCGGTGACTATCTGTTGCAATACAGCTCAGTTCCCCATTTTCAATCTGACAGTTTACACCTGTCAAGATGGGGCGTGTTTCTGAGGTGGACACTGCAAATACCGTTTGTCTGATCATCGTTTTCAGGAGGTCAGTCGAAACTTTGATCCCGTTCCCTTCTTCGATCTGAGGAAGATGCGGATATTCTTCTGGATCTAACCCGTTTAAATTAAACTCTGCCTGCCCTGAACGAATAACGGTTTGGAAATGATTCTGAACTTCAATTTCCACCGTGTCTTTAGGCAATTTCTTGACAATCTCACTGAAGAACTTAGCCTGAAGAACAATTCCTCCAGTTTCCATGATCTCAACAATGTCTGAACCCTCTTCTTCATTTGGAATAAAGGACTCGATTGAAATATCTGAATCACTGCCTGTTAATGTTACGCCATCTTCAGTGGCGATGATTTTTATTCCGGTAAGAATGGGAATCGTTGTTCTTGACGTTACAGCTTTCATGACATCCTGAACACTTTGGACAAGATAGTCCCTTTGAATAACAAATTTCATGATTTATTCCTCCAATTTGCACATAATTTTATGGACTGAATCATATACTAATAATTTATTTAAAAATAGTAATAGAAGTAGTAGGGCCTGTTGATATGTGGATAAGTGTGTGAATTCAACGTAAACACAGCCTATCCACATGTGGACAGACTGTGTGCTAGTTTGTCTTAGTTATTCACATTATCCAGTTTATTTGTGTGTAAGATTAACTCTTTAATGACTCACGAATTTCTTTCAATTGCTGCTGAAGAAGCGCATCCGCCCCCAGCAATGTACTGATCTTCTCATGAGCATGAATGACGGTCGTGTGATCCCGGCCGCCGAACTCTTCTCCGATCTTTGGAAGTGAAGAATCCGTCATCTCCCTGGATAGATACATAGCAATCTGTCGTGGAAAGGCGATGGACTTTGTTCGTTTCTTCGCTTTAAAGTCTTCCAGCTTCACATTGAAGTGCTCCCCAACGACACGTTGAATTTCCTGGATGGAAATAACCCGTGGTTTGGAGCTTGGAATGATATCTTTCAAAGCTTCGGCTGCCAGATCAGCATTAATATCTTTATTTATAAGAGAAGAGTACGCAACAACCCGGATCAAAGCGCCCTCTAACTCACGAATGTTTGAATCGATTTGATTAGCTATATAAAGCATGGCTTCATTTGGAATGTCCAATCCTTCAGCCTTTGCCTTTTTTCGTAAAATGGCAATTCTCGTCTCTAGATCTGGAGGAGTGATGTCTGTAATAAGTCCCCATTCAAATCGTGAACGAAGTCTGTCTTCGAGTGTCGGAATTTCTTTCGGTGGCCGATCACTTGAAATGACAATCTGCTTGCTTTCTTCATGTAAGGTATTAAAAGTATGGAAAAATTCCTCTTGCGTTTGTTCTTTTCCTGCTAAAAATTGAATGTCATCTATTAATAAAACATCAACGCTGCGGTATTTATTGCGGAAATCGACTGCTTTATTGTCACGAATGGAGTTAATGAATTCGTTTGTGAATTTCTCAGAGGATAGATAAACCACTTTAGCAGCAGGATTATGCTCCAGTACATAATGTCCGATCGCATGCATTAAGTGAGTTTTTCCCAGTCCTACTCCACCATATATAAACAAGGGATTATAGGCTTTTGCAGGTGCTTCAGCCACAGCCAAAGATGCGGCATGGGCGAAACGGTTGCCCGAACCGATAACAAAGGTGTCGAATGTGTATTTTGCATTCAGCATATTTTGATTGATATCCTGTTGTTCGTCGTCTTTCATCGACTTCTTTGGCGGTAATTGAATATCAAATTCTTCCGGCTCCTGATTTTGTGGAATGATAAATTTCACGACCAGCTCTTCGCCCGTAATATCATACAAAACCCCGGAGATTAATTGAGAGTAGCGTCCTTCCAGCCAATCTCGTGCAAATTCATTTGGAGCTGTAATGACAAGTGTGTCACCTTGAATGGAATGTGCCTTAGTCGATTTTAACCAAGTATCAAAGCTCGGTTTACTTATCTTTTTTTCGATGCTTTCTAAGGCTTTGCTCCAAAGATCCCCGATATTCTCCAATCCTGATCCCTCCTTTTCTCAGTTTGTATAACTTCTGTACAACAATTACATGCTATAAAATCCGTGAACTCTCGCTATTTTATAAAAATACAAAACAATGAATGTGGAAAATATATATAATAAGGAAAGAAAATGGTTTTTCGACAATATCCACCACTTGTGGACAACGTTTTACAAACCCTCTGTATAAGTTACCCACATGATATCCACATTTTGTGGATAAGTTATTTCCGTGAACCTAGTTATCAAGAGTGAAAACACAATAATCATATCAAAATATCCTAAGCGGTGCAATGCTTTTTAAATTTTATCCACAAGCCCCCACCCCTTGTGGAATGAAATTGTCCACAACCCAATAACTTGTGAAAAAGTTGTCAGTATGTGTTGTGGATAATTTAAAAACCTGTCGAATCCTATCCACAGGCAGGGTGGATAGAGAAATTGAAGATGATTTGTAGAAGGATAAAGATCAAACAGGGAGATGAGTTATATTCGAAGTAATCGTTCAAATGGACTTAATAATTAGCACATGATCATTTTTCATAGATTTTAATAAATTGGTTTTGGGAAAAGTATAGTAAATAATTTTGTTGATTGTAGCGGAAGGTGCTCGACTCCTGCGGGAATAGCGGGAAAGTTGAGACCCCGCAGGGCGAAGCCCGAGGAGGCTCAACTCACGCCCCGCGGAAAGCGAGCACCTGGAGCGGAAATCAACCACTACACGCTAATAGTAAAGAGCGAAAAGACTTTAAAATGATTTCCGAAATAACATTTAAAAAGAAAAATAATATGAGTGTTGACTTTTTATGGGTACCGTCTTTATAATAGTGAGGAATGTCTTTAACTTTTATAAAGATATCCTTCAGGGAGGTGTCATAGATGAAAAGAACGTTTCAACCAAATAATCGTAAAAGAAAAAAGAACCACGGTTTCCGTGCACGTATGAGCTCTAAAAACGGACGCAATGTTTTAGCTCGTCGTCGTAGCAAAGGAAGAAAAGTATTATCTGCCTAGACCACTGAACTGACTCAGTGGTCTTTTTTTTCCTTTATCCCAAGTGAAAAGACGATTTGGCTCGTTCGTATTTTGTTTTAAGAGAAAAATTACTTATAATTTCAAATGAATGAGCCAATAATGTCGAGGATACATCAAGACAAAAATGAAAATTAGGTGTGGTCAATGCGGAAAGATCAGAGAGTGAAGAAGAATAAAGAGTTCCAGGAGATATTCAAAAAAGGCACATCCTTTGCCAATCGGCAATTCGTCTTATATCTATTGAAGAAAGAAGAGCCTCAACCATTTCGAATTGGAATCTCTGTAAGTAAGAAAATTGGAAACGCTGTTTGTCGAAACCAAATTAAACGATATGTCAGACAGGCTTTCTTAGAATTACAAGAAGATGTAAAAGATCAGTACGATTACTTAATCATCGCCAGAAAACCGGCGGCCGAAATGAATTTCTATGAGGTGAAGGGCAGCCTCACCCATGTGCTGAAAAGAGGAAAAGTGTTGAAAAGATCCTCTAATGGAAAACATGTTAGAAAGAAGTCATAACATTTTACGATATTGACAGGTTTCGTCATCACAAGCCTATGAAAAGATGTTACAATACGAGAGATTGTACTTTTTAAGTAGAGAGACCTGTTTTACATTTAACTTGAAAGATATTAGTAGGGAGGAAATGAAGGGTGAAAAAGAGAATGATAGCCCTGATGGGAATCATTGGGCTAATGGCTATACTATCAGGTTGTACGGAATATAATCAGCCTATAACACCTGAGAGTAGCGGAATATGGAATGAATATATTGTCTATCCTTTATCACAATTAATTACAATGGTAGCTGAGTTCATGAGCGGTTCTTATGGATTGGCCATTGTCATTGTTACATTGATCATTCGTTTAGCGATTCTGCCATTAATGATCAAACAAACGAAAAATTCAAAAGCCATGCAGGCTTTGCAACCGGAAATGAAAAAGCTGCGTGAAAAATATAGCTCTAAAGATGCACAAACTCAACAAAAGCTTCAACAAGAAACGATGGCTTTATTCCAAAGCCACGGTGTTAATCCACTGGCGGGTTGTTTCCCATTGATCGTTCAAATGCCGATCTTAATTGGTTTTTACCATGCGATCGTGAGAACAGAAGAAATTAAAGCTCATAATTTCCTGTGGTTCGATCTTGGTAACCCGGATCCGTACTATATTTTACCTTTAGTAGCAGGTATAACGACGTTTATCCAACAGAAATTAATGATGGCGGGTACAGCGAATCAAAATCCGCAAATGGCGATGATGCTTTATATCATGCCGGTCATGATCATCATTTTTGCGATTAACTTCCCTGCAGCTCTATCCCTTTACTGGGTAGTCGGAAATCTATTTATGATCGTTCAAACGTATTTCATTAAAGGACCTGAAATCAAAGAAGCGCAAACCGCTAAAGCTGGTGGGAATTCGGGAGGAAAGAAAAAGTGAGAGAAGTAGAAGCGACTGGTCAAACGGTGGAAGAAGCCATTGAATCAGCCTTGTCTCAACTGAATATCACCAAAGAAGAAGCAGAAATTGACGTCATTGATCAAGGTAAAAAAGGCTTGTTCGGATTGTTTGGTGGAAGACCTGCTATCGTTCAAGTCAAAAAAGCGATGGATCCGGTAAATGAAGCGAAAGATTTTCTTCTATCTGTTGCACATGAAATGGGAGTGAACGCTACCATAGAAGTGAAAAGAGACGGAAGAGATGTTGAGTTCAACATTTCTGGTGAAAAAATGGCTCTATTAATAGGAAAAAGAGGACAAACGTTGAATGCTCTTCAACATTTAACTCAGCTGATTGCCAATCGGGTTTCCGATCAGTTCATCACCATCCTTTTAGATGCGGAGAACTATCGTGAAAGACGTAAGCAAACATTAACAAACCTGGCGGAACGATTAGCAGAGAAAGCATTGCGCACAAATCGTTCCGTTTCATTAGAACCAATGCCTTCCTATGAACGAAAAGTGATTCATACAGCACTTGTTGATTCGACTACTGTTGATACACATTCAGAAGGCAGAGAACCCAATCGTTATATTGTAATTGCTCCAAAATAAATAAGAGACGATTCCTTTCGGGGGATCGTTTTTTTTTGCAATCCAGGAAACCCCTTTATATTTCTTCCCATGTCGCCGCGTCGCAACCTTGTGGATTCTTATTTTCATCCCGGTTTATTGTTATTCACATGTGGATAAGTTAAAATAATAGAGATGAAGTGTTATCTGTGTGGATAACATTATTTGTTGACGAATAGAGGGTTTCCTTTCTTTAGTATTAAATAGGATTGTGATATTCTAATAATTTGGGGAAACTTTGCTCTCTACTATAATTCATTTATAAATAGATCAACTAAGAAATAAGAGAGGTGAATACAATGGAGTTTGATACAATTGCTGCTATTTCCACGCCGATGGGTGAAGGGGCGATTGCGATCGTGCGTTTAAGCGGTGATCAAGCCTTCGATATCGGTGATGAGGTCTTTAAGGGTATGAAAGGAACCTCTATGAAAGAATTTGCTTCTCATACCATTCATTATGGACATATTATCGATCCGGACACAGAGCAAGTGGTGGAAGAAGTCATGGTTTCTGTCATGAGGGGGCCAAAAACCTTCACCCGTGAAGATATTATAGAAATTAACTGCCACGGAGGACTTGTGTCGGTCAATAAAGTATTGCAGCTCGTCTTGAAAAATGGAGCCCGCCTTGCAGAGCCGGGTGAATTTACGAAACGGGCGTTCTTGAACGGACGAATTGACCTTTCCCAGGCAGAAGCCGTGATGGATCTTATTCGGGCAAAAACCGATCGGGCGATGAATGTTGCCCTTAATCAAATGGAGGGCCGACTTTCCAATTTGATTCGAAAGCTTCGTCAGGAAATCCTTGAAACACTGGCTCATGTAGAAGTGAATATCGATTATCCGGAGTATGATGATGTAGAAGAAATGACGCATCACGTACTGTTGGAGAAATCCAAACACGTCCGTGACGAAATTGACGAGTTGGTCCGAACATCAGAGCAGGGGAAAATTCTGAGAGAAGGTCTTTCTACCGTGATCATCGGACGGCCAAATGTAGGGAAGTCCTCTCTATTGAACAGTCTTGTTCATGAAAACAAGGCGATCGTAACCGATATCCCTGGAACAACCCGGGATGTGATTGAAGAATACGTGAATGTACGCGGTGTTCCGCTACGTCTGGTTGATACAGCCGGAATTCGTGAAACAGAAGACATTGTAGAACGAATCGGTGTGGAACGATCACGACAGGTATTGAAAGAAGCGGATTTAATTTTACTCGTACTCAACTATGCGGACGAATTGACTCCCGAAGATGAACAGCTTTTCGAAGCGGTAAGAGGAATGGACGTTATTGTCATCGTGAACAAAACGGATCTGCCTCAGAAGATTGATATAGATAAAGTAAGAAAACTGGCGGAAAATCATCAGCTGGTCACAACGGCTTTACTTGAAGAGCAAGGGATCGATGAACTGGAAGAAGCGATTTCTTCTTTATTCTTTGCAGGTTCCATTGAATCCGGGGATATGACATATGTGTCCAATAGCCGTCACATTGCTCTGCTTAATCAAGCTTCCCTCTCGATTAATGAAGCCATCAATAGCGTAGAAATGGGGACTCCCATCGATATCGCTCAAATTGACTTAACCAGAACGTGGGAGCTTTTAGGTGAAATCATTGGAGAGAGCGTTCATGAGAGCCTGATTGATCAGCTGTTTTCTCAATTCTGCTTAGGGAAATAAATACTATTATAATGTGGACTCTGAATTCAAGGTCCTACAAGGAGGAAAAAATAAACCATGCAATATGACGCAGGGCAATATGATGTCATTGTCATTGGTGCTGGCCATGCCGGAGTTGAAGCAGGACTTGCTTCTGCCCGTATGGGAGCTAAAACGTTAATGGTCACCATTAACTTGGATATGGTCGCCTTTATGCCATGTAATCCATCGGTTGGCGGACCGGCAAAAGGGATCGTTGTAAGAGAGATTGACGCTCTGGGTGGAGAAATGGGGCGTAATATAGATAAAACACATATTCAAATGAGAATGTTGAATACAGGAAAAGGTCCGGCTGTCCGGGCATTACGGGCTCAGGCGGATAAATTCCTTTATCAGCATGAAATGAAACGCACGATCGAAAATGAACCGAACATGACCTTGCTTCAAGGAATGGTTGAGGAATTGATCGTTGAAGATGATGAATGTAAAGGTGTCGTAACGATGACGGGTGCTGCCTACCGGGCGAAAACAGTGGTCATCACAACGGGTACATTCCTGCGTGGTGAAATCATATTAGGAGATCTGAAATATTCAAGCGGTCCTAATAATCAACAACCTTCCATCAGACTTTCTGATCATTTACATGAATTAGGCTTTGATACTGTTCGTTTCAAAACAGGGACGCCACCGCGAGTGAATAGTTCGACAATCGATTACTCGAAAACAGAAATTCAACCAGGTGATGATGTTCCCCGTGCCTTCAGCTATGAAACGACGAAATATATTACCGATCAACTTCCATGTTGGTTAACGTACACGAACGAACACACTCATCAATTGATTGATGACAACCTGCATCGTTCTCCAATGTATTCTGGAATGATTAAAGGAACCGGACCGCGCTACTGTCCTTCCATTGAAGATAAAGTCGTACGTTTCCATGATAAACCGCGTCACCAGATATTCTTGGAGCCGGAAGGACGAAACACACAAGAAGTCTACGTACAGGGATTATCGACGAGTTTACCTGAAGACGTACAACAAAAGATTCTTCAAACCATCCCGGGTCTTGAGAAAGTACAGATGATGCGTGCCGGGTATGCCATTGAGTATGATTCCATCGTACCGACTCAATTATGGCCGACCCTTGAAACGAAAAAAATAAAAAATCTTTATACAGCGGGACAAATCAACGGAACGTCCGGTTATGAAGAAGCGGCTGGACAAGGTCTGATGGCGGGGATCAATGCTGCGTGCCGTGCCCTGGATAAAGAAGAGGTTATCTTAAGCCGCTCTGATGCGTATATCGGGGTCTTAATCGATGATCTTGTGACAAAAGGGACGAACGAACCGTATCGTCTATTGACTTCCCGTGCTGAATATCGCCTGTTGCTTCGTCATGACAATGCCGATCTTCGCCTGACTGATATCGGCCATAAAATAGGATTAATCTCCGATGATCGATACGAAAGGTTTACAGCTAAAAAAGAAGCGATCTTTTCAGAGAAAAAACGCCTGGAAGGAATCCGCATCAAGCCTACTGACGAAACACAGGCCGTTATCCGTGAAGCGGGCGGCAGTGAGCTGAAAGACGGCATATTAGCAGCGGATCTTCTGAAGCGCCCTGAAATGAACTATAGTCATATTAAATCACTCGTTCCAAGTGAAATCGAGCTTGATCCCGATGTAGAGGAACAGGTTGAAATCCAAGTGAAATATGAAGGCTATATTGAAAAATCCCTTCAACAGGTCGATAAAATGAAGAAGATGGAAAACAAAAGAATTCCTGAAAACATTGATTACAGCGCCATTAGCGGTTTAGCGTCTGAAGCAAGACAGAAATTAATCGAGGTCCAGCCTCTTTCTCTTGCACAGGCTTCCCGGATTTCAGGAGTGAATCCTGCAGACATCTCTATTTTACTCGTCTATATCGAGCAAGGGAAAATCGCAAAAGTATCAGGTGATCAATAGAGGTAAAGGAAGGATAATTTCATGAATGTAAATGAATTTCAATCAATGCTTGAGGAGAAGGGGATCTCCCTTTCTCCAGAGCAATTAAATCAGTTTGAGCGCTATTATGAATTGCTGGTTGAATGGAATGAAAAAATGAACCTGACGGCCATCACTGAAAAGGAAGATGTTTATTTAAAGCATTTTTACGATTCGATCAGTGCAGCTTTTTATGTTGATTTAACCGAGGTGACAACTCTTTGTGATGTTGGGGCAGGAGCCGGTTTTCCGAGTATCCCTCTTAAAATATGCTTCCCGCACTTACATATCTCAATTGTTGATTCCTTGAACAAGCGGATTACGTTCTTAAACCATTTATCAGATGAATTAGGGCTTGATCACACGAACTTCTATCATGATCGTGCTGAGACTTTTGGTAAAAACAAGGCTCATCGTGAAAAGTATGATATGGTTACAGCAAGAGCCGTTGCCAGAATGTCTGTTTTAAGTGAATTATGTTTGCCACTTGTTAAAAAGGGCGGCTTATTTGTAGCGATGAAGGCTTCAAACGTGAAAGAGGAGCTATCCAATGCGAAGAAAGCCATTGGCATGCTGGGTGGACAAACAGATAAAATGTATTCGTTCGTCTTACCGGAAGAGGAAAGTGAAAGAAATATCGTGAAGATCGACAAAGTGAAAGAAACGCCTAACAAATATCCCAGAAAACCTGGGACACCCAATAAATTACCGTTATAATAATATGAATGGTTCTCCTGCCGTGATGTCTTTGATCAAGCTTTGAAAATCTCAGCTTAGGCAGGAACTGGTCATATTTTAGAGAATATTAATAAAGGGAGTTTCTTAAAGGTGGTGTAGGAAGATGAAGCATCCTTTCTCTCGTTTTTTTGGCCTAGGTGAAAAGGAGCAAGATGTTGAATCTGAAGAATCAAATGTAGTGGAAGAAGATCGAGATGAAGTGAAAAAGATACCCGTCTCACAAATCATCCCTAATCGCTTTCAACCAAGAACAGTGTTCAATGATGAAAAGATAGAAGAGTTATCCAGAACGATTCATACTCATGGTATTATCCAACCGATTGTGGTTAGACAATATGATGATGAGCAGTTTGAAATCATTGCAGGTGAACGTCGATACAGAGCCGTTCAGAAGCTTGGCTGGGACACCGTACCGGCCATTGTAAAGAATCTTAATGATACAGAAACAGCATCTGTTGCATTAATTGAAAACTTACAAAGGGAAGAACTCTCTCCTATAGAAGAAGCCATTGCGTATGGAAAACTGTTGGAGTTACATGATTTAACTCAAGAAGCCCTTGCTCAACGCTTAGGAAAAGGACAATCGACTGTGGCGAACAAGCTTCGTCTCCTTAAGCTTCCAAAAGAAATTCAATCAGCCTTATTGGATAAACTAATAACTGAACGTCATGCCAGGGCTTTGATTCCTCTGAAGAATGCTGAAAAGCAGATCCAGCTCCTTCAGGAAATCATTGAAAAAAGCTTGAATGTCAAACAAACCGAAGACCGGGTTGTGAAAATGCAAGAAGGAACGACTCAAAAGCCAAAACCGAAACGAAAAGCCTTCAGTAAAGATATGAGAATTGCTGTGAATACGATTCGTCAATCGCTTTCCATGGTATCAGACAGCGGAATCAATCTGGACTCTGAAGAAGAAGAGCATGAGGAATTCTATCAGTTCACCATCCGTATTCCTAAAAAAAAATAGATTCGTAGTCTAAAAGTGAGAAACATATCGGATTGGTTTCTCACTTTTTTGTTTAGTTCTTTTTGTAAAGTGTTCTTAAATATGTAATCTTCCAGAGTCTCTGTCAACCAGTGTGTGCTGGATGGTGAGGGGAACGGCTCCGCTTGCAGCTAGCGTTCGGCCGAGCCTCCTCAGCTTCGCTTCCGGGGTCTCGGCACGCCCGTTCTTCCGCAGGAGTCTACGCCGTTCCCCTCACCATCTATCTTAAGTTTTTCGTGACAGAGTTATAGAACTTAATAAAAAAATTTTATAGATAAAAGCAATTCTAGTATACAAGCAGTATTAGACCACTCTCTTTTTTAAAAGCTGTTACTAGAAAGTTTTTTGTATGTCTACTAGATTTTCAAACACATGCTTTGAAAGTTGATTGTAGCGGAAGGTGCTCGACTCCTGCGGGAATAGCGGGAAAGTTGAGACCCCACAGGGCAAAGCCCGAGGAGGCTCAACTCACGCCCCGCGGAAAGCGAGCATCCTGTAGCGGAAATCAACTACCACTGTCTCTAGTTCTGTCGATTCAGGACAAACACTGTCGATTCGTGAACGATGATCTATTCACAATTTCCTATTTCTAGAAACACTGCACTTTTTGAAAAATTGACAGACAATTATCGGGGAATTTTGATAGAATAGAAGAATACTGTAAAAAATTTAGTGAATCTTAGGAAGTCAAAAGGTAGGTGACAACCTTGGGCAGAATAGTAGCCGTTACTAACCAAAAAGGTGGAGTGGGAAAGACCACAACATCCGTCAATTTGGGGGCTTGCTTAGCTTATATAGGGAAAAAGGTTTTACTGGTAGACATTGATCCCCAAGGAAACGCCACTAGTGGTGTAGGTGTGGAAAAAGGGGATGTCCAGCAGTGCATATATGATGTGCTGGTAGATGATGTGGATGTCAGAGAAACCATTAAACAATCAAAAGTTGAGAATTTATCCATTGTACCTGCAACGATTTCATTGGCGGGAGCAGAAATTGAACTTGTTCCAACCATCTCCCGTGAAGTGCGTTTAAAGAAAGCGTTAGAGAAAGTGAAAGACGATTTTGATTATATTATCATTGATTGTCCTCCGTCTTTAGGGTTATTGACAATCAATGCCTTAACAGCCTCAGATGCTGTCGTCATACCGGTCCAATGCGAATATTATGCTTTGGAAGGATTAAGTCAGTTATTGAGTACCGTTCGTCTAGTTCAGAAGCATCTGAATCATGATCTGATGATCGATGGTGTGCTGCTTACGATGCTTGATGCGAGAACCAATCTGGGAATACAGGTCATAGAAGAAGTCAAAAAATACTTTCAAGATAAAGTGTATCGCACAATTATTCCGCGTAACGTTCGTTTAAGTGAAGCGCCCAGTCATGGTGAACCGATCATCATCTATGATGCAAAGTCCAGGGGAGCAGAAGTTTATTTAGAACTAGCAAAGGAAGTGGCGGCGAATGGCTAAAGGTTTAGGAAAGGGCCTCAATGCTCTCTTTACCAATATTCAAACAACTCAAAATGAAGAGTCCGTGCAAGAAGTGAGCCTGAAAGAAATACGGCCGAATCCATATCAACCACGAAAGATCTTTGAGCCGCAAGCAATTGAAGAATTAAAAGATTCGATCTTAGAACACGGTATCCTGCAACCGATCATTGTGCGTAAAACGATCAAAGGGTATGAAATTGTCGTTGGGGAACGCCGTTATCGTGCAGCCAAAGCGGCTAAATTAGAATCGGCTCCTGTCGTGGTCCGGGAATTGAATGAGCAACAAATGATGGAGCTTGCCGTTTTAGAAAACCTTCAACGTGAAGACCTGACACCGATCGAAGAAGGCGCTGCTTATCAAATGCTGATGGACAAGCTAAAGCTCACTCAGGAGGAATTAGCGAAGAGATTGGGAAAGAGCAGACCTCATATTGCCAATCATATTCGCTTACTCTCCCTCCCTGCTCCTATTCAGGAACTTATTTCAGAAGGTAAGTTAACGATGGGACATGGACGTGCACTCCTTGGGTTGAAAAATAAGAAGAATCTATCAACGGTTGTCAATCGTATCCTTAAAGAATCATTAAACGTACGCCAATTAGAAAAAATCATTCAGGAGCTGAATGAGAATGTTCCACGTGAAACAAAAAAGACAGAACGGAAAGATGTCTTCATTCAGGAGCAGGAATCCCTTCTACGCGAACGCTTCGGGACAACGGTTACGATTAAACAAGCGAAGAAAAAAGGAAAAATCGAGCTCGAATTTTTCTCAAAGGAAGATCTCGATCGTATTTTGGAATTATTGCAGTAACCATTGGGCAAAAGGACTGGCTTAAAAGGTATACTTATACCACTTAAGCCAGTCCTCTTCCATATGGTACATAGAAGATGCACTATTCTTTGGGAAATAATCATGAAAATATGTGAATAATTTTTCAGACAGATAAGGAGAACGTCATGGTACTGTTAGGAACGCTGGTAAATGGAGTATGTATTATCATCGGAACTCTCCTGGGTAAGGTCCTTCATCGCATCCCGGAAGATATGAAGGGAACTGTCATGAAAGCGATTGGTTTAGCCGTCATCGTCCTTGGGTTACAGATGGGATTGAAAAGTGAAAACTTTCTCATTGTCATCATCAGCCTCGCTCTGGGTGCTGCATGGGGAGAGTGGATGAATCTGGAGGACAAGCTTAACTCCTTGGGTAACTGGTTGGAAAAGAAGCTCGGCAGTAATAAAGATACCTCCATATCTCAAGGGTTTGTCACGGCTACCCTTATTTTTGTTATTGGGGCAATGGCCGTAATAGGTGCGTTGGATAGCGGCATCAGGGGCGATCATGATGTTCTGTTGACGAAGTCGATCATTGATGGCTTTACATCCTTGATCCTCACGACGACTTTAGGAATTGGTGTCATGTTTTCGGCGGTCCCTGTCGTCCTTTATCAAGGTTTCATTGCGTTATTTGCGACTCAGATTCATCAGTGGGTTCCAGAAGAGCTGATGGATGCCTATATCGTAGAAATGACCTCAACGGGAGGAATCATGATTTTTGCGATTGGACTCAACCTCCTCGGTGTAACGAAGATCAGAGTCGCCAATTTACTTCCCGGGATCATCGTAGTGGGATTGGTCGTAGGAACCATACACGCATACCAGTTGTATATGTAATAAGTGAAAAGGGAGATGACCCGGAACGTATCTGGATCATCTCCCTTTTATTGCTGTAATTCTTCCCGCCATTTTTCAATACTGACGGCGTTGCGGCGTTCCACTGAATCTCCTGCCAGCACAATGGCTTGAGCGATCGTCTTTGCCATTTTCATCACAAGATTCAGACGTGTATTTTGTAAAACAAAGAACTCCATAAATCCACTGACATTCACAATTCCGGTCAGGTGAATCTCCCCAACCTCTGGTAACTCTTTATTTACGCCGGCACCAGGTTTCAATGGTCCCTCACTTAGTTGAATGGCACCGACACTTTTTAATCGACCGAGACAGGCATCTACACCGATAATAAAAGGATTGATATGTTTAGAGGCAATTTGACTGAGCTTATCTTCCAGGTTTACTGCATGGATCGGATCATCCAACGTTCCATATACATGGAATGGTTTGATATCTTGTTCTTCTATCAGGGTTCCAACCAATGGGCCCAATGAATCCCCTGTGGAACGGTCTGTGCCAATACACACGAAGACAATGGGTCTTGTACGATAGTAAGTGGGAAGCATCGACGACAATTGAACGGAAAGATCCTGTGCCGCACGCTCTTCCTGATGAAGGACTCTAAAGGGTTCAGGTCTTCGTTCAAATAGTCCTTTTTTAAGATTCATCGCTTCCACTCCTTTGGATATGTTTAAGGGGAATTTTATAGTGAACATACTTTATCGGACTTGACTGCCATAATCATATTTTCTAAGTATTATCAGTATACGGACGATTTCTTTTTTTCATACATAATATGGTTGGATTTTTCATAAAATAAAAATTTTCTATAAACTATAGTAATATGAGGTTATATCTACACAAGGAGAGGGAAAGTTGATAAAATAAGGAATACTTCTTATTGAATGATAAGTGGAGGTTCGGTATATATGTCGAGTACTAAAAAAGTTGAAGACACCGTAGACAAAATAAAAGATAGTGAAGCAGCCCAAAAACTTATAGATAATGATTTATGGATTGCCTTAGGGTCCGGCGCGATAAAAATAGTGGCAATCATGGTCATTACCTATATCGCTCTAAGGTTGGGAAGGTCAGCCATTCGAAATGTGTTCAGGGTCCGGTCCCGCTCACCCCTTAAATTTACGGAGCGTCGGGAAGCCACTTTATCAAAACTATTAGAGAATGTATTGACCTATGTGATTTATTTCATTAGTTTAATGACGATTCTATCGACTCTTGATATTGATGTGAAAGGACTGATTGCCGGTGCCGGGATCGTTGGTCTGGCGGTAGGTTTCGGAGCACAAAACCTTGTTCGGGATATCATCACGGGTTTCTTTATTATATTCGAGGACCAGTTTTCAGTCGGTGACTATGTTCGAATCGGTTCTGCTGAAGGTACTGTTGAAGAAATCGGCCTTCGTACGACAAAGATCAAAAGCTGGACCGGGGAATTACATATTTTCCCCAATGGTAATATTACGGAAGTAACGAACTTCTCCATTCACAACAGCATTGCGGTCGTAGATGTCAGTATTGCCTATGAAGAAAATATAGAAGAAGCAGAGAAAGTGATGCAGGAGCTTCTCCTTGCGTTACCGCAAAAATATGAAGATCTCGTGAATCCACCTGAACTGTTGGGTGTTCAAACCCTGGGAGCATCAGATGTGGTCATCCGGATCGTGGCTGAAACGGTTCCGATGAGACATTGGTATATGGCAAGAATGATACGTAAAGAGGTTAAACTATGCCTGGATGAGCATGGTATTGAAATTCCATTCCCTCGTATGGTGATGTATTCACGTCAGGATCAGGAAGATCTCCAGCCACGTGAAGAAAAGCAAAGAAAACTTGAAAGCGAATAAGGAGGAGAAATCCAGTGGAGCCCAAGACATTCACTTTAAATGATATTGTAGAAATGAAAAAGCCCCATCCATGTGGAACGAACCGCTGGAAAGTGATCCGTATGGGAATGGATATTCGCATCAAATGTGTCGGATGCGGACACAGTGTCATGATTCCCAGAAAAGATTTTGCGAAAAAAATGAAAAAAGTCATCGGTAGCGGCGAAGAAGAATGAGCATTCTTTTTTTACCCATATTTCTTTTGGCCTAATCCAGCCTATGGTTATTTTGCCGAGGTCAAGAGCATTCAGTCGGTTTCAGTCGATTGGATGCTCTTTTTAGTAAGCTGTGCCGATGCCTGAAGCTTCACTTGTCTTTTCCCTCTATTATCTCTATAATTGTGAAAGGTTCGACCGTTTACTTATTTTAGATCTTACATGATTTTTTAATAGATAAGAATTTAGATGAGGAGTGACTATAATGGCTTTAACAGCTGGTATTGTTGGATTACCAAACGTAGGGAAGTCCACTTTATTTAATGCAATTACAAAAGCAGGTGCAGAATCTGCCAACTATCCTTTCTGTACAATTGATCCGAACGTAGGAATTGTAGAAGTTCCCGATCACCGTTTAGATAAATTAACAGAGCTTGTAGAACCGAAGAAGACGGTTCCCACTGCCTTTGAATTCACGGATATCGCCGGGATTGTAAAAGGAGCGAGTAAAGGAGAAGGATTAGGGAATAAATTCTTATCTCATATTCGCCAAGTGGATGCAATCTGTCAGGTTGTCCGTTGTTTCGCCGATGATAATATCACACACGTTTCAGGAAAAGTAGATCCGATTGCGGATATTGAAGTCATCAACCTGGAATTGATCTTAGCTGACCTTGAGACAGTGGATAAGCGTCTTGCCAGAGTTCAGAAAATGGCCAAACAAAAAGATAAAGAAGCGGTATTTGAGCATGATATCCTTGTGAAAATCAAAGAAGCTCTTGAAGCAGAGCAGCCGGCTCGTACGGTTGAGTTCTCTGATGAACAAATGAAGCTTGTGAAACAGCTTCACCTTCTGACTTCAAAGCCTGTATTATATGTAGCAAACGTAAGTGAAGATGAAATTGCCGATGCTTCTGATAACGAATATGTTCAGAAAGTACGTGAATTTGCTAAAGAAGACAATGCAGAAGTGATTGTTGTCTGTGCGAAAAT
Organism: Rossellomorea aquimaris; assembly: GCF_003315075.1. Lineage (GTDB taxonomy): Bacteria > Bacillota > Bacilli > Bacillales > Bacillaceae_B > Rossellomorea > Rossellomorea aquimaris_C. The sequence goes on along the minus strand of NZ_QNRJ01000005.1, from coordinate 271,730 downwards.
CGAATCTGAAATTGCTGAGCTTGATGATGAAGAAAAAGCGATGTTCTTAGAAGAGCTGGGGATTGAAGAGTCCGGCTTAGATCAGCTGATCCGCGCTACCTATTCTTTATTAGGACTGGCAACGTACTTCACAGCCGGCGTTCAAGAGGTCCGCGCCTGGACATTCCGTGAAGGGATGAAAGCTCCCCAATGTGCCGGAGTCATCCATACCGACTTCGAAAGAGGCTTCATCCGTGCCGAAACGGTTTACTACGACGATTTAGTCGCAGCAGGAACAATGGGAGCAGCCCGTGAAGCCGGAAAAGTACGTTTAGAAGGAAAAGAATACCTCGTAAAAGACGGAGACATCATTCACTTCCGTTTTAATGTGTAGGTTCTGAGAAAGAAATAGGCGAGACTATGCATTTTTCATTGGAATTTATCCGGAACTAAATTCTCTGAGAGTTGATTGGAGCGGAAGGCACTCGACTCCTGCGGGAGTAGTGGGACAGGTGAGACCCCGCAGGCGCTTGCGCCGAGGAGGCTCACCGCCCACCCCGCGGAAAGCGAGTGCCTGGAGCGGAAATCAACCAGCACTCGCTTTTTAAAAAGAAACAAAGTTTACAAAAAAGCATTTGAAAGACTAGAGTCCCGATTCTAGTCTTTTTTTTACGTCATATTGCAATAATAGATAACCTATGCTATAATTTTATTTCGTGAGTAATGAACGCATTGCTCCTTGTCCTTTCACAAAGAAAGGACCGCATAGACCACGAGGAGGTGACATTCAGATGAGAAAGTATGAACTTATGTACATTGTCCGCCCAAACATTGACGACGAGTCAAAGAAAGCAGTAGTTGAGCGTTTCGATAACGTTTTAACAACTAACGGCGCGGAAATCATCGAGTCAAAAGATTGGGGTAAACGTCGTTTAGCGTATGAAATCAACGATTTTCGTGATGGTTTCTATCAACTAGTTAAGATGAGCGCTACTTCTGATGCAGTTAACGAATTTGATCGTTTAGCTAAAATCAGCGATGATATTATCCGTCATATCGTTGTTAAAGAAGAAGAATAATCCGTACGTTTTTTAAGATATACACTTCTATCACCTGTTTCACGTGAAACAGTAAACTAGAAGGAAGGGGTTGATTCTGATGATGAACCGAGTTGTATTAGTAGGGCGTTTAACCAAAGACCCTGAATTAAAATATACTCCAAGTGGAGTGGCTGTTGCTTCGTTTACACTGGCTGTCAATCGTAGTTTTACGAATCAATCAGGAGAACGGGAAGCAGATTTTATTAACTGCGTTGTATGGCGTCGCCCTGCAGAGAATGTAGCAAACTTTCTTAAAAAAGGCAGCTTAGCTGGCGTTGACGGTCGTATTCAAACACGTAATTTCGAAGGACAAGATGGACGCCGTGTGTTTATGACGGAAGTTGTAGCAGAAAGCGTTCAGTTCTTAGAGCCGCGTAGTGCGAATCAAGGCGATCGTGGAGGAAGTCCGGGCTATTCGGGTGGAGGTCAACGCGACCAAGGAAATCCGTATAGTCAGAATCAGAATCAACAACGCAATAACAATAATAACAACAACTATACACGTGTAGATGAGGATCCATTTGCAAATGACGGTCAGCCGATCGACATTTCCGATGATGATCTGCCATTCTAAACGAACGATAATAAAATCCAAACAAGATAGGAGGCGAAACAAATGGCAGGAGGACGTAGAGGTGGACGTAGACGTCGTAAGGTGTGCTACTTCACAGCAAACGGAATTACACATATCGATTTCAAAGATGTAGATCTTCTTAAGAAATTCGTATCTGAACGTGGAAAAATTCTTCCACGTCGTGTAACTGGAACAAACGCTAAGTACCAACGTAAGTTGACTCGTGCGATCAAACGCGCTCGTACAATGGCATTACTTCCATACGTTACTGGTGAATAATATCATCGATTAAAAAGCAGCAGAGACTTGTCTCTGCTGCTTTTTTTAATGCCATTTTATAACGGGTGAGTATAAGATATCTTCCTCCATAGCAAAGCACCCTTCGATTATCCTATCCAGCATCACTTTGTTCTTGTAAATTCACATGTACCTCTAAAGAAATAGCGAAAAATGTCGATGAATAAGTGTATATATAGATAGTTTTTTGGTAGTAAGAGGGGGAATTTATGTGAAAAAGAAAAACACAAGGAAACAGGTGGAAGGAAAGAAGGGTTTTCTTCTATCATCCATTAGAATGAAGCTTATTGTAATCATATCCATTTTATTTATGGTATCGTTAGCTGTCATTATTGCGATTACAAGCTTACAGACGAGAATGAAAACAGAGAAAGAGGTTATTGATCAAACTCAAGGGATTGTAGGAGAACTAAATAATTCAGTGCAACTCTTTCTTGGACAATACGAAAAGAGTATTGATCAATATTCAATCTCCAACTCGTTAAAAGATTATGCAAAAGCACAATTGCAAACAGAATCTGGTGGTGAAAATACAGAACTGTTTGCCAATATTCAATCTGATTTTGATAATTACTTAAGCCTTTATGGGGAAGCTACTTCAATTTACTTCGCATCACCAAATAAGAAATTAAAAATCGTCCCATCCGTCTCTCTGCCCAGTGACTTTGATCCGACAAGCAGGGATTGGTATAAAAACGCTGAGGAAGTAAGGGCTGGCGTGGTTTGGAGCGAGCCTTACGTAGATACTGCAACGGAGGAATATATCATTACAGCCTCCAGAGCGATTGTATCAGATAATAAAGTAGTAGGCGTTCTCGGTGTGGACATTAATTTGACGAAACTTACTGACCGCGTCTCGGAAATGGACATTGGATATAATGGCTATCCGTTCTTAATCGGGCTTGATGGTACAGCCATCGTCCACCCCACTAAGCGAGGTGAAGATCTCTCCAAACTACCTTTCATCAGCAAAATGCTCGCTTCTGAAAAAGATTCCGACACGATCCGGTATGAACTGGACGGAGATGAAAAAGTGTTAGTGTACAGTACGGTACCTAGGACGAACTGGAAAGTGGGATCTGCCTATAGCATGAAGGATCTCATTCAGTCATCGAAAGAAATTGAGCGGTTACTGATCGTGACAGCCCTCATTACCCTGGCTGTCATGTTGGTGTTAATTGTGCTTATTTCGAATAAGATCACTAAACCAATCAAGCAGCTTCAAAAAACGGTAACCGATGTCTCTGCTGGAGATTTATCCATTCAGTCAGAAATTAATTCCAAAGATGAGACAGGATTACTGGCGTCCGATTTAAACAAAATGATCGTAAATATGAAAGATACAATTCAAGTGGTCCAACAATCGATCTATAATGTCCGGGAATCGGCTGAAGGATTAAGTGCGGTTTCTGAGGAGACAAATGCCTCAAGTGAAGAGATGGCCAAGGCTGTTACAGAAATTGCGACAGGGGCTTCTCAATCAGCGGCTGACTCTGATCGGGCTCATCATCAAACAGAGCAATTAGGCACAAGAATTAATGGAGTCTATGAAAAGTCGAAAGCTATGTCTGAGATGGCAGGACAGGCAGATGCCATGAACCAGTCCGGGTTAAACCAGGTAAAAGAATTAGAAAATGCCTACCATTCTTCCAGTGAATACATCTCCTCCATGGAGAATGTCATCTTAAGTTTGGAAGCAAAGGTGAAGACGATTGAGTCGGTCATGGGTACAATAACGGATATTTCTTCTCAAACGAACCTCCTTGCTTTAAATGCGAGCATTGAGGCGGCTAGAGCAGGTGAACACGGCAAAGGGTTTGCCGTCGTGGCAGAAGAAGTGAGGAAGCTTGCCGATCAGTCAGTGAAGGCAACCGAAGAAGTGAAACGTACCATTATAGAAATTCAACAAGGCTCTCATCAAGCAGTTGATGAAATGGTGAAAACGAAAGAGACCTTTGAGGTGCAAAATGAAGTGATTGAAAGAACCAATGATGTTTTTGACCAAACCTCACAGTTAATGAAATCCATGCAGGATGAAATAGAAAGAATGTATGAGGAAGTTGGTCAAATCAACCTTGAAAAAGATGAAGTGGTCAATGTGATACAAATGATGGCCGCTACAGCAGAACAAACGGCTGCTTCCTGCGAGGAAATGAGTGCCTCTACAGAAGAACAAGTGAGGGCCGTCCAATCGGTTACAGAAGCAGCTGAACGCTTAACAGACTTAAGTCAAGAGCTTCAGTCTTCAATCGAACGTTTTAAAATTTCATAATTCTCTCTGGAGGGTGGTCCTGAAACATTGCCATTCTTCATCTACTGGGTATACTCCTTTTTAAAGTGAGTGCATACTAGAGTTGATGAAGATGTGAATCATGTTGAAGGGGCTCCCTCTCTTTTATTTGGTAAGCCGCCTCCGCTTTTGTTGTCATCCAGCTCCGGCGGCTAGAGGCTCGAGGTCATAAGCTAAACCTTCCAAAAAGGCAAAGAACGCCGCCTTTCCGGAAGGGTCATCTTATGCTTGTCGCCTCTTCCCAAGCCGCCTCCGCTTTTGTTGTGAGTCATTAAGATGAAATCTATCTCCAAAATTGATATGATAGTGCTATTGCATGTTTTTGAATTTATCGTAAGGAGCGTTTCAATTGAAAAATCCCCGTGTGTTAACGGAAGGCGCGCTTATGCTCGCCATCTTTACTGTTTTACTGTTATTGGCTTTATATGTTCCGCTTATTGGGACCCTTGCCTTTTTCGTATTGCCCCTCCCTCTTATTCTGTTTAGTTCTAAGTATTCGTTACTGAATTCTTTTTACGTATTGATCGGATCGTTAGGGTTATCCTTCTTGTTTGGAGGGCTGATTGCGCTGCCTGTTGCCTTCATGGTTGCGACGACCGGGGTCGTGATTGGGTGGTGTGTGAAAGCGAAAGTGGATAAAATGAGACTGTTTATGGCGTCAAGTCTCACACTTGTCATCAATATTGTCATTGGTTTTGTTTTTTCTATCCTCCTCTTCAATGTTAATATTATAGAAGATAGCTTAGCTGAATCGAAGACCGCTTATTATTCTTTAATTGAGAAGCTTGGTCAGGAACCGGACAAGAGACTGGTCGAAAGTCTGGAGAGCTCCATTGATCTTATTCAGACGTTGATGCCCACCTTGTTCCTGGGAATTGCTGTCGTATTGGCTCTGTTGTTTATGCTAATCAACTTTCCCATCATGAAACGTTTAGGGAGAGATGTACCCGTATTTAAACCATTCAGAGAATGGAAGCTTCCTAAGAGTATCCTTTGGTATTATTTACTTACCTTGGTCCTATCCATGATTCTGCAGCCGGAGAAAGGAACGTATGCCTATACGGCCCTTCTGAATGTTTTGTATGTATTGCAAACTTTGATGGCGGTACAAGGCCTGTCTTTCCTCTATTTCTTCGCGCATATAAAAGGATGGTCAAAAGGAATTTTGGTATTAATTACAATCATTTCGATTCCTCTTCTTTATCTCGTGCGAATTTTAGGTATAATTGACTTAGGATTTGATCTAAGACAACGCCTACAACGCAAGTCATAGAAATTTAAGGTCCAGGAGCTGAAATCATGCCATCTTATTTTAATAAGCGAATGATCCGCTACCCATTGTACGGTCTTGCTATATTAACAGCTCTATTGTTAGTATCGGTTTCCTTTTACCAATGGATCATTTCGTTAATAGGGTTGATTGTCTTTGGAATCGTGTATTTTCTCGCTTTCTATTTTGAGAGAAGATCGCACGAAGAAACAGAGGAGTATATCTCCACTCTATCCTATCGTGTAAAGCGTGTAGGGGAAGAGGCGTTAATGGAGATGCCCATTGGGATCATGCTGATCAATGATGAATATTACATAGAATGGACGAATCCTTTTCTGGCCTCTTGTTTTAATGAAGACACAGTCGTTGGAAGGTCCCTTTACGATGTCGCAGAATCTCTAGTTCCATTAATCAAGCAGGAAGTAGATTCGGAAATTGTGACGATTAATGAGAGAAAGTATCATGTCGTATTGAAGCTCAAAGAAAAGCTTCTCTATTTCTTTGATGTCACGGAACAAAAAGAAATAGAAAAGCAATATCATGATGAACGCACGAATATTGGAATCATCTTTCTAGATAACTATGATGAATTAACGCAAGGGATGGACGACCAGACAAGAAGCAGCTTAAATAGTTTAGTGACGTCCATTCTGAATAAATGGGCAAAAGAGTATGGCGTGTTCTTGAAGCGGGTCTCTTCTGAGAGGTTCATAGCCGTCATTAATGAGAAGATCCTTCAAGTATTGGAGAAGGAGAAGTTCGGTATATTGGATGATGTCCGGGATACCACTTCCAAGCAAAATGTTCCCCTTACCTTAAGTATTGGAGTAGGGACTGGCGTATCTTCCCTGCCTGAACTGGGAACTCTCGCTCAATCAAGCCTGGATCTCGCCTTAGGTCGTGGAGGAGATCAGGTGGCCATTAAGCAAACGAATGGAAAGGTTAAATTCTATGGTGGAAAAACCAATCCAATGGAAAAACGTACCCGGGTACGCGCCAGAGTCATTTCCCATGCTCTAAAGGAAATCATGATCGAAAGTGACAAGGTCATCATTATGGGACATAAACATCCCGACATGGATGCGATTGGAGCCGCCATCGGCATTCGAAAAGTGGCTCAAATGAATCAGCGTGAAGGATACGTTGTCTTAAACTTTAATGAAATCGATAATGGTGTGAAACGATTGATGAAGGAGATCAAAGTGAACTCCGATCTTCACCAACGCTTCATCACCCCTGAGGAAGCACTTGAGATGGCGACGGAGGACACGGTGCTCGTCGTAGTCGATACCCATAAGCCCTCCTTGGTCATTGATGAAAAACTTCTAAATAAAGTGGATAAAGTTGTCGTCATCGATCATCATCGACGCGGAGAAGACTTTATTAAAAACCCATTACTAGTTTATATGGAGCCATATGCTTCTTCTACAGCCGAACTTGTGACGGAGCTACTGGAATATCAGCCTAAACATGAAAAAATCACTATGTTGGAAGCGACTTCCCTGCTGGCGGGAATCATTGTGGATACGAAGAGCTTTACGCTAAGAACAGGATCGAGAACCTTTGATGCTGCTTCCTATTTAAGGGCACAAGGGGCAGATACCGTATTAGTCCAAAAGTTTCTGAAAGAGGATGTCGATACCTATATAAAACGTTCAAGGTTAATCGAATCGGTTAAATTTTTCCGTGAAGGCGTTGCGATAGCGAAAGCAGAGGATAATGTCATTTATGACCCTGTTCTTATTGCACAGGCAGCGGATACGTTATTGACCATGGATGAAGTGATTGCCTCCTTCGTCATCTCTAAGAGGGATCCGGAAACAATCGGGATCAGTGCCCGTTCTTTAGGTGACGTGAATGTACAAATCATTATGGAAAACTTAAACGGTGGAGGTCATTTAACCAATGCCGCTACTCAAATAAAGCAAGCATCTGTATCAGAAGCTGAAGAACAGCTGAAGGAAGCATTAAATGATTATTTTGAAGGGAGAAAAGAGATATGAAAGTAATTTTCTTAAAAGACGTTAAAGGTAAAGGGAAAAAAGGGGAAATAAAAAACGTAGCAGATGGCTATGCACATAACTTCTTATTAAAAAAAGGCTTGGCCGTTGAAGCAACAAATGCAAATATGGGTCAGCTTGAGGGTCAAAAGAAGAAAGAAGAGCAACTGGCTCAGGAAGAATTGGAAGAAGCAAAAAGATTGAAAGCGACTTTAGAAGAAATCACGGTTGAAATGAAAGCAAAATCGGGTGAAGGCGGTCGTTTATTCGGTTCCATCACAAGCAAGCAAATTGCCGATGCGTTGAAAAAAGCACATGACATCAAAATCGATAAACGTAAAATTGAAATGAACGATGCCATTCGTGCCCTTGGCTATACGAATGTCCCTGTGAAGCTTCATACGGACGTTTCAGCAACCTTAAAGGTACATGTAACAGAAGAGTAAGATTTTTTTAGAGAAAATATACGAAATTTGGTAACTTCATTTTGAGAAAAACATGTTAAAATGAATATAGCTTGATAACAAATGTGATCTGGATACTATCCCGATCACATTTTTTCGGTAGGACTACATTCTTATTTTTATATAGATTAGACGCAGGCAGCAGATGCCTATAGACGTGGCGAAGCCCCTTCGCAGTTTGAATTGGAGGTTATGCATAGATGAATGAAGTGTTCCAGGATCGGATTCCACCTCAGAATATTGAGGCAGAACAAGCGGTATTAGGTGCTATATTCCTAGAGCCCAGCGCGTTAACGACCACATCAGAAATATTGATTCCAGAGGATTTTTATCGTCATTCTCATCAAAAAATATACAATGTCATGCTGAATTTAGGCGACGGGGGAAAAGCCGTCGACTTAATTACGGTGACAGAGGAGCTCGCAGCAGCGAAAGAGCTTGAAGATGTTGGCGGAGTCGCTTATTTAAGTGAGCTTGCAGCCTCAGTTCCGACGGCTGCGAATATTGAATATTACGCAAAGATCGTGGAAGAAAAATCTTTACTGAGACGATTGATCCGTACAGCGACCGACATTGCTTCAGACGGCTATGCCCGGGAGGATGAAGTGGATGCTTTATTGGGAGAAGCCGAAAAAAATATTATGGAAGTGGCACAAAGGAAAAATGGAGGTGCCTTTCATAATATTAAAGATGTCCTTGTCAGAACCTATGACAATATCGAAACCTTAACGAATCGTAAGGGTGACGTAACAGGGATCTCCACTGGTTTCGCTGATTTGGATCATTTAACAGCGGGATTCCAAAGAAATGATCTCATTATCGTCGGGGCCAGACCGTCCATGGGTAAGACGGCATTCGCTCTGAATATCGCTCAGAATGTCGCTATTAAGGCGAAAGAAAATGTAGCCATCTTTTCCTTGGAGATGGGAGCAGAACAACTGGTTATGCGTATGCTGTGCGCAGAGGGGAATATTAATGCCCAAAATCTTAGAACAGGGGATTTAACAGATGAAGATTGGAGAAAACTTACGATGGCGATGGGAAGCCTCTCCAATGCAGGAATCTTCATAGATGATACTCCGGGTATAAAAGTGGGTGAAATCCGTTCAAAATGTCGACGTCTTGCCCAGGAACAAGGTCTTGGAATGATTCTGATTGACTACTTGCAACTTATTCAAGGGAATGGTCGTTCCGGAGAGAACCGTCAGCAGGAGGTTTCTGAAATCTCCCGTTCCCTAAAAGGACTTGCCCGTGAGCTTGAAGTACCGGTCATCGCCTTATCCCAGCTCTCCCGTGGTGTGGAACAGCGTCAAGATAAGCGTCCGATGATGTCTGATATCCGTGAATCAGGAAGTATCGAGCAGGATGCGGATATCGTAGCCTTCTTATACCGTGAAGATTACTATGACAAAGAAGCGGAAAACAAAAACATTATCGAAATCATCATTGCCAAGCAACGTAACGGTCCGGTTGGAAACGTGTCCCTTGCGTTTGTGAAGGAATACAATAAATTCGTGAATCTGGAGCGGCGATTTGACGACGCTCCGGCGTAATAGAAGAAAAAAATCCAAGCCCTGCAGATGCAGGTGCTTGGATTTTTTTACTTTATAGAATGGTTGCATGCTGATGGGCATGAAGTCTTGTGAAGATCCCGTCCTCTCTCGAGAGTAGTTCTTCATGAGTACCATCCTCGGCAATGCCGTTTTCCGTGACGACCAGAATGCGGTCAGCCTTGCGGATCGTCGCCAATCGATGGGCGATGACCAGGGTGGTCCGGTCTTTAGCCAGTTCATTCAAAGCCTCCTGGATGATCGCTTCCGTTTCCGTATCCAGAGCGGAAGTGGCTTCATCCAGAATCAAGATCCGTGGATTCTTCAGGAACATGCGCGCAATGGATAAGCGCTGCTTTTGACCACCGGACAGCTTCAGTCCTCTTTCCCCGATTTGGGTATCATATCCGTCTGGAAGGGATGCAATGAGATCGGTCAGATGAGCACGTCTCGTTGCTTCTTCAATTTCTTCCTGTGTTGCATCCAGTTTTCCATAGGCGATATTTTCCCGAAGAGTCCCGGTGAATAAGAATACATCCTGCTGAACGATGCCAATTTGAGCACGAAGGGATTCCTTCGTCATCTCCCTGATATCGATGCCATCAATGGTGATGGCTCCTTCTTCTATATCATAGAAGCGTGGAATCAAAGAACAGATCGTTGTTTTCCCTGCACCTGAAGGTCCGACAAACGCCACGGTCTGTCCTGGTTGAATGGTAAAGGATAAATCCCTTAGAATTGGCCGGTTTGACTCATAACCAAACGTAACGTCGTCAAAAGCAATATCACCACGTAGAGTGGGAACTTCTATGGCATGTGGACGGTTTTCAATATCAGGCTCCATATCCATGAGCTCGGTGAACCGTTTAAAACCGGCCATTCCCTTCGGATATAATTCAAGGAGGGCTGATATCTTGTCGATCGGTTTAAACAGGACATTGATATAAAGAATGAAGGCAACGAGTTCCCCATAAGAGAGCACCCCGGAAAAGCTTAACCAGGCTCCATATACCAGAATGATCAAGGTCATCAATCGAGTCGTAATGTAGATTCCGGATAAATTCACGCTCATCACGTTATAGGCTTTCAGTTTGGATTTACGGAAGAATTGATTATTCTCATTGAATCGTTCCATTTCATAGGATTCGTTTGTAAAAGACTGAACCACTCTCGCCCCGGAAACGCTGTCTTCAACGCGACTGTTTACATCGGCGATATTTCCGTACATTTTCGTCCAGGCTGTATTCATCTTAATATTCGAATACGAAATAAGCCAAACAAGAAAAGGAACAATTATAATAGCGACGAGAGCAAGCTCCATATTAATCGTGAGCATGATCCAAAAAGCACCGATGAAGGTCATGACCGCGATGAACAGATCTTCGGGTCCATGATGGGCGAGCTCCCCTATGTCCATGAGATCGTTTGTCACACGACTCATAATATGACCCGTTTTCGTATTATCAAAGAAACGGAAAGATTGTCTTTGAACATGGTGAAACAATTCCCGTCGCATATCCGTTTCGATATTGATCCCGAGCTTATGCCCCCAATAGTTCACGACAAACTGCATACTCGAACTGAGTAGGTACAGAACAAGTAGACCGGCAGATACAGCCAAAATGGTACTCCAGTTCCCATCAGGCAAAAGGGAGTCAATAAACCACGATACCGCCATGGGAAACCCTAACTCTAAAAGTCCAACCAACACGGCACAGGCAAAATCAAGGTAAAAAAGCCGACGATGAGGCCGGTAATAGCTAAAGAATCTTTTAATCATCAAAAAGTCACCTCAATATTCAATTGTAATAAAATTCAAAAAGCTTATTATAGATTAGCAAAAGTTTCTAAATTGCGCTATCCTAACCTGATGATACCCCCTCAATTTTTTATTTATCTTAAGATTCTTAAAGTAGTGGATTTTCGAAGTGTAAAGTGTCGGTTTATACGAACATAAATATAATTACCTATATAAACGTTCGTGTTTTCATTGACTTTCCTTTTTAGTGTTGATAAAATGAGTTTGTTTGATAAAAGAGGGAATACTAATTCCCGTCGGAGGTGCTTAATATGTCTTCAGTAGTAGTAGTAGGTACGCAATGGGGAGACGAAGGAAAAGGAAAGATCACTGACTTCCTTTCTGAACATGCAGAAGTTATCGCGCGTTACCAAGGTGGGAACAACGCGGGTCATACGATTAAGTTTGACGGAGAAACATATAAATTACACTTAATTCCATCAGGTATTTTCTATAACGAGAAAACATCCGTAATCGGAAATGGGATGGTTGTCGATCCTAAAGCTCTTGTGAAAGAGTTAAAATATCTTCACGATCGCGATGTAAAAACAGACAACCTGCGAATCAGCAACCGTGCACATGTAATTCTTCCCTATCACTTAAAGCTTGATGAAATTGATGAAGAACGTAAAGGTGCCAATAAAATCGGTACAACGAAAAAAGGAATCGGTCCTGCTTATATGGATAAAGCAGCACGTGTCGGAATCCGTATCGCAGATCTTCTGGATCGTCAATCTTTCGAAGAAAAGCTTGCTCGTAACCTTGAAGAGAAAAACCGCCTTTTTGAAAAATTCTATGAAACAGAAGGCTTCAATATTGAAGATATCCTGGATGAGTACTATGAGTACGGTCAACAAATTAAGCACTACGTTGTGGACACATCCGTTGTATTGAACGATGCCATCGATAACGGTCGCCGCGTTTTATTTGAAGGAGCTCAAGGGGTAATGCTTGATATCGATCAAGGTACATATCCATTTGTTACTTCTTCCAACCCGGTAGCTGGTGGAGTGACAATCGGTTCTGGAGTAGGCCCGACAAAAATCAACCACGTAGTTGGAGTATCAAAAGCATACACAACCCGTGTGGGGGACGGACCTTTCCCTACTGAACTGACGAACGAAATCGGAGACAAAATCCGTGAAGTAGGCCGTGAGTACGGGACGACGACCGGACGCCCTCGTCGTGTCGGCTGGTTTGACAGCGTGGTTGTACGTCATGCCCGTCGTGTTAGTGGCTTAACGGATCTTTCATTGAACTCGATCGATGTATTGACTGGAATCGAAAACTTGAAAATCTGTGTAGCATACAAATACAAAGGTGAAGTCATGGAAGAATTCCCTGCTAACCTGAACATTCTAGCTGAATGTGAACCCGTGTATGAAGAGCTTCCAGGCTGGACAGAAGATATTACAGGATGTAAAACGTTGACGGATCTGCCAGAGAACGCTCGTCACTACTTAGAGCGCGTTTCTCAATTAACTAATATCCCTCTTTCCATCTTTTCAGTCGGTCCGGACCGCTCTCAGACAAATGTTGTACGAAGCGTGTGGAGCCCGATTTAATTCAAAAAAACTCTCAGCCTGTAATTGAGGCTGAGAGTTTTTTATTGATTTAATTGTTCGAACACCCTGTCATGACAAACGACATAGAGAATATCATCCGCATACAGTTCCCTGTTCATGGCATCGGTGAAATCCATATTATCATTCACAGCGAGCAGGATAGCTCCCTTCTCCAGCAGCTCCTCAGAAGCCTGCTTAATGGTCTTCCAATTCTCTTTCACCTTGAATTCGTGAATATTATTTCCGTATCGTTTACTGAGTAACTGTCTGAATAAATTAGTCGTTCCAGGATGAAGGGTCGCTTTGGCCATCAGTAGGGAAACAGAATCATTCGATAAAATAAAATCCTCAACAGCAATATGCTGGAACTTTGGAATATGACGATCTTCAGACACTTCCACGATCGTATGGACGGCTTTCTCATGAGTCTTCGATAATCCCTCAACGGCAGACGCAATCAATAAGGTTTTCCCATCAATAAGGGAAGGGTCTTCAATCTTTGAATCGGAGAAAATCGCCACTCGTTTTGCCTCAAAGATATTGGCCTTCAGTAAAACATTTTCATCGGAAGGATCTCCTTGGATGAAATGAATCTGCTCATGCTCAATGGGTGTGATGGGAAGCATGTCAATGAGCACGATTTCAGCATCTGGCACATGAGCAAGAATTTCTTCAATGGCTCTCTCTGTTTTCTTCGACCAATTGATGTAGATATAATGATCTTCATATGTATACACTAACTTTCCCTCCCTCTTAAATTTCTGAAATGTGGTAATGGAATCAACAGTTTTACTGATCAACACCCCGATAATACCGATCCCAAAGATGAATAGGAAGATTCCCAATAACCTTCCTCCCACTGAAACGGGAAAATAATCTCCATATCCGACAGTGGTTAAGGTCGTCATCGTCCACCAAAACCCATCAAAAAGCGATGGAAATGTCTCAGGCTCCAAAAAATGGCTGCCAAAGGTTCCCAACAGGATAATAATCAGGGATAATAGAAGAATGAAACCGAAGTCCATCTTCGTAATCTGTTTCCAAAGCCTTTGGAATATAATCATACATACCCTCCTTACGAAAAAATCATAGTTCAATAATACCAATGAATCCCTGAGGAATGAAACCTTTTCCTCATTGGTTCGTATATTTAAAGAAATCATATCCTTCAAAACAGGAGGCTGGAGTCAAAAAATGAAACAACCTGTACTGGAATACCGTTTACGAAAAGGCAACGAAACGTATGAAGCGATCTATCATTACCCTGATATCGAATTAGAACAAATCCTGGCAAGAAGGGAATGCGAATTTTTTGTGAAAGAAGGTGTGACGTATCGTCAGCTTTCTTCAGCGATTGAAGGGAATCGATTTATACTATATGTAGAAATATATGAGGAAGAACCTGTTACCGATCCCCTGTTTCCACCTGAAGGATTGGTATTGGAGATTCGCGAACTGAATCCAAGAAACAACCACCCGATTTTAAAAATAGAACACCATGATTATCATCTCGATATTCTAAGCGTCATCGGTTCCGTTTATTATTATATTGACGGGGCGGAATGGGAACGTGATTCTGCTGAAATCGATGAGGATCGCTATGTGTATATATTATATGTAAAAGCAACGGGCTATAAGCTAGAGGAGGAAAGCCAATGAACAAAACGAAGAAAATGATGGCCGGGGTAGTCGCATCCGTTATGGCGATATCGGTGACCGGCTGTGGAAATCAGGAGCTTCCACCTGAACCGACCGATGTTGACTGTGACGACTGGGATTGGGATGACGAAAGCGGCACCTATTATTGTGATGACGACCGTTCCCCTCACTTTGGCTACTTTTGGTTTGCTGGCAGGATGTTCAAAAATAAATCCAGTCTAAAAAATTATTCAAGCTATAAATCGTACTCTAAGAGCTACAAATCAGGAATCGGAAGCGGCTCCAAAGGCGGATTCGGAGGATAATATGACAGCCTCTCACCGCGAAAAAAGAAACACTTTCTATCAGGGCATTACGGAATTTTGGCATGATTTGTATGACATGGAGTACTCGTTATTGGATATTAAGATGGAATCACGTGACACGATTTCAGCGATTCATGAAGCATCCCGAAGAGTATACACTATTTATCAAAAAAGTGCGGATCTGCTTCGTGAGCTGGAGGATGAAACCCTTCTGGAGCTAGGTTTTCCAAAGGAATCTCTTGCCTATATTAGATTTAAGTCCATTCCTCAAGAATGTATTGTGGGTCGCTTTGATTTCGTTGTAAGTGGCGGGGAAATCAAGCTATTAGAGTTCAATAGCGACACCCCCACCTTTATCAAAGAGCTTTATCATGTGAATGAAAAGGTTTGTCAGTACTTTGGATGTTCAAATCCTAATGAGGGATTCGAGTCGGGATTAGCGAAAGAGCTAAAGCGGGCACTCTTATCTTCCTGGAAGTCTTTGCAACGGGAAGGCGAACCTAAGATCGTCTTCACTTCTCACCAGGATCACGAAGAGGATCACCTGACAACAAAATATCTACAAAAGCTTTCAGGTGTGCCGTCTGAATATGTGAGCCTGGATCAGCTGCAGATTCGAGAAAGTGGTCTTTATACTCCTCAAGGGGAGCGGATCGATGTATTGTACCGGCCGACGTATCCTATCGAACATCTCATTGATGATAGGGACCCTCTCACAGAAGAACATGTAGGCTTGGACCTGATGCAAATGGTAGTGGAAAAAAAGGTTGCCATCTTGAATCCCCCCTCCGCTTTTTTACTCCAGTCTAAAGGAGTTCAAGCACTTATATGGGGTCTTCATGAAGCATGCAGTGCCTTCTATACAGATGAGGAACATCAATGGATCGAACAATACTTTCTTCCAACCTACTTAGATTCTGATCATTTCGAGAAGAAAGGGATCACCTACGTTCAAAAGCCTGCATTTGGCCGTGAAGGAGATACGGTCAAAATCATGGGAGCGACAGGCAAGATTCTCTTAGAAGATAAAAAAGAAACCTATAAGCAAACCCTTCCTGTATACCAACAGTTCATCCCTCTGCCTGTTACGGAGATTAAGACGGATGAAGGAATGAAGGAGGCAAGCTTGATGGTAGGCAGCTTTATTATTAATGGTACGGCCGGTGCAGTCGGAATACGGGCTGGAAATGCCATCACCGATAATGAATCATACTTTCTGCCTGTAGGGTTACAGGAGAATTAAAAAGGAGAGAAACTCATGCAAATCATAACAAGTGAAGCACTAATTAGCTTTCTGGCTCACGTCGGAACGGGCCTGGGACTGATGATCCTCGGAATCACCGTTTTCGCCTTTACCACTAAATTCTCTGAAGCTACCTTGATCAGGGAAGGAAACATTGCCGTGGCCCTCAAACTATGGGGAAAAGCCATCGGGCTCGCCATCGTCATCTACACCGTTTGGGCTAACAGCCTGAATCTGCTTGACGCCTTTATCTGGGGCCTCATCGGTATCGCGACTCAAGTCATCGCCTACTGGATCATTGAGTACGTATTAACACCTAAGACGAATTTAGCGAAGAAAGTGGAAGAAGGCAATATCGCCATCGGATTCAGCCTTTTCTCTGCTGCGATTGTAGTGGGATTGGTTGTAGCTGCTAGTTTGACTTATTAATATTGGTTTTGAAGGAGATCTGCTGTTGGAGCGTTGTGTTGGTGCTCTGGTGGCGGGTCTTTTTTATGGTGAACTCGAGGCCCCAACCAAGGGCATTTTCCCATCATTATTCCCCGAGAAATAATTTTCGACAATATATCCAAAAAAACTATTGCCCTCGACATTCAACCTGTGATAATATTAATTTCGTTGTCACGAAAGCGGCTTTGATCAAGCTTGCTATCCGTGTTTATATATATACTTAGAGCCATTAGCTCAGTTGGTAGAGCATCTGACTTTTAATCAGAGGGTCGAAGGTTCGAATCCTTCATGGCTCACCATTTTTTCTCTTACATGGCCCATTGGTCAAGCGGTTAAGACACCGCCCTTTCACGGCGGTAACACGGGTTCGAATCCCGTATGGGTCATTTTTATTTTTGTGAAGATAGATTGATGGTTTACGAGAGGTCGCTTCACGGAAGTGGATTGCTAGCGTAATTCAAGGTTAAATATTATGCTATCGCAAGGTAATGAAAGTTATTTTGCTAAAGCAATTCAAGGAAAAATATTTTGCTATCGCAAATAATGAAAGTTATTTTGCTAAAGCAATTCAAGGAAAAATATTTTGCTATCGCAAAAATTTTTGGTCCGGTAGTTCAGTTGGTTAGAATGCCTGCCTGTCACGCAGGAGGTCGCGGGTTCGAGTCCCGTCCGGACCGCCATTTACATATTTAGATTCTTAAAACGATATGGCTCAGTAGCTCAGTTGGTAGAGCAATGGACTGAAAATCCATGTGTCGGCGGTTCGATTCCGTCCTGAGCCATCTTACAAAAAGTACTGCGACGACTTTGACTCTCGTAGTACTTTTTTATTTGTTTTTGTAACACTAATGTAACAAAACACAAGGAATTTCCTCTAATTTCTACCATGATTGTTTCAACGGCTAATCCACCTTTAGACCCACGCAGTTCCTACTATGACGCTAAAAACACCATTGAAACGCTTTCTTTGATGTCTAATCAATTATACAGTTTTATTACAATCTTAAATCTGCGTCCCGGATTTCGTCGAATTATGGTAAATTAGTAAAGTACGAATTTAATAGAATTTTACTAAATTAGGCTTAATGAACTAGCGTAACTGGGATTTTTGCTTTAGTTTATAGGAGGCAACTCAATGAGTTTCGGAGAGAAATTAACACCCATTTTAGAAAAATATAAAAAACTTAATATTCGACATAGATCAAATCAATTTGTCAAAAGAGTAGGGATCACAACTCTCGCTCTTACGACCCTAACTTTTTCATCTGCGGCAGCAAGTACTGGAACGGATGAAAATCTGAAAACCATTTATCATGTATACATGGGTAGTGAATATGTAGGGGCAGTTACGAATCAGGAAGAAGTAGAAGCTGTTTTAGATGAGAAACTGTCTGAGGCCAAGAAGGAATACACGGATTTCCAGGTTGATTTTAATCATGATGTAACGTACATACCTGAGAGTGTGTTTTCTGCTGTGAAAACAAACAACCAAAAGGTAGTTGAAAATGTAAATAAATCAGTATCGGTTGAAGCAAATGCTTTTGCTGTAGTTGTGAACAATAAACCGGTTGCTTATGTGAAAGACGAAAAGGCTGCTGAAGAAGCGTTAAAGACTTTTAAGCTCAACTATGTTTCTGAAGATGAGCTAAACGAATTGGAAGCGCGAAAAAATGACTCTTCATCCTCTTCTCTACCCGCTTTAAAGGAAAATGAAACACGTTTATTGGAAGTTTCTTTTAAAGAAGAGGTAGAGATGAAGAAGACGCAAGTGGAGCCGGAAGAAATGATGTCTTCTAAGGAAGCTGCAGATCTTCTTAAGAAGGGTACCTTAGAAGAAAAGAAATATAAGGTTCAGAAAGGGGATGCCCTTGGTACGATTGCAGAAGAGCATCAGTTAACTACCGGGAAATTACTGGAGTTAAACTCAGCGTTAAAAGAAGACGATGCCCTGAAAGTTGGTTCAGAGCTAAACGTAACGGTATATGAGCCACTTGTTCATGTTCTTGTTAAGAAAGAAGCAAACAAGATCGAAAAGATTGCCTATGAGAAGGAAGTAGTAGAAGACTCTTCTATGAATAAAGGCGATACGAAAGTGAAGCAGGAAGGTCAAGAGGGTGAAAAATCCGTTACGTTTGAAACGACAGAAGTGAATGGCTCTCAAATCGAGAAAAACGTAAAAGAAGAAAAGAAACTGAAAGATCCAGTGAAATACATTGTCACTAAAGGAACAAAAGCAACTCCATCCAGGGGGTCAGGAAACTTTGCATGGCCGACAAATGGCGGCTACATCTCTTCTAAGCAAGGACCAAGATGGGGTAAAATTCATAAAGGATTGGACATTGCTCGACCAGATGATCTTACAATTAAATCCGTTGATAACGGAAGAGTGGTTTCAGCCGGTTGGGACGATGGCGGCTACGGAAATAAAATTGTAATCGATCATGGAAATGGATATAAAACGATTTATGCTCATTTAGAGTCCATTTCAGTTTCTGCTGGTCAAACGGTGGGAAGAGGCCAAAAAATCGGTATCATGGGAACAACTGGTAAATCGACCGGTGTCCATCTCCATATCGAAGTTTACAAAAATGGATCGCTTATCAATCCATTGGATGTACTGTAATTGTATATAGGTAATCAAGCACGGGACTGACACAAACATTTTATTTGTCAGTCCCCTTTGTTATATTTAGATTATAGTCAAAAAGAAATGAAATAAAGGTTATGATAGAGTTAAAGATGAATTAATATGGAGATAGTGATAAATTTAAAGGAAGAATCCTATACTAATCACAACTTTATATGATACATTACTTTTTTCTAAAGGAGATCAATTGACATGGAAAAGAAAATATTAGTCGTTGACGATGAGAAACCAATTGCAGATATACTACAGTTTAATTTGAAAAAAGAGGGTTATGAAGTGCATTGTGCGTACGATGGAGACGAAGCCGTCAAGATGGCGGAGGAAATCAAGCCAGATCTTGTCCTTCTTGATATTATGCTTCCGAATCGTGATGGAATGGAAGTTTGCCGTGAAATCAGGAAGAAGTATGAAATGCCTATCATTATGCTGACAGCGAAAGATTCTGAAATTGATAAGGTATTGGGATTAGAACTTGGAGCCGATGATTATGTGACGAAACCGTTCAGTACGCGTGAACTTATTGCCCGGGTAAAAGCAAACTTGCGACGTCATCAGCAAGGGGCACAGCAAAATGCTGAAGATGAGAACAATGAAATCACGGTTGGTTCTTTAACCATCCACCCTGATGCGTACGTTGTTTCGAAAAGAGGAGAAACGATTGAACTGACACATCGTGAGTTTGAGCTTCTTCATTATTTAGCGAAGCATATTGGACAAGTGATGACCCGTGAACACTTGCTTCAGACTGTTTGGGGTTATGATTACTACGGAGATGTACGTACGGTCGATGTGACCGTCAGACGTCTTCGGGAGAAAATTGAGGACAACCCAAGTCACCCTACCTGGATCGTAACACGTAGAGGAGTCGGTTATTACTTACGAAATCCTGAACAGGAGTAATTGGTAATGAAGAAAGTTGGTTTAACCCGTTCCATCCATCTGAAATTCGTTTTGATTTATGTTCTGCTTATTCTTCTCGCCATGCAAATTATTGGGGTTTATTTTGTGAGGGCCTTAGAAGAGAAGCTAGTCGATAACTTCCAGACGTCTATTAAAAATAGAGTGGAATTATTAGAGTATACAATTCGTGAAGAAATAGTAAAGAAACGCAGTGAAGATGACCCCACGCTTGAAGAGGATATCGGGAGGGTGTTAGATGATAGTAAAACATCTGATATTTCCGAGATTCGAGTGATTAATAATAGAAGCAAAATTATTGGTACTTCAGATCCCAATAATCAGAGTTTGGTTGGTCAGGTCAGCGGGGAGAAAGAGGTTAAAAGAGCTCTCGCTGTAGGTTTAGGTCATGAGGATATCTACCTTGATGATAAAACGAAAGATCGAATCTGGGTGTATACAGCACCAATAACTTCAAATGAAGAAGTCATTGGTGCTATTTATCTTGTCGGTGAAATTGAATCGGTTTATGACCAAATGAGTGAAATCAACAAGATTTTCACGAATGGTACCCTAATTGCCCTGGTCATTACAGCAATACTGGGTGTGTTATTGGCTCAAACCGTGACAAGACCGATATCTGATATGAGAAAACAAGCACTTGCCATGGCAAAAGGAAACTTTTCCAGGAAAGTAAAGGTCTATGGGTACGATGAAATAGGTCAGCTTGCGATTACATTCAATAATTTGACGAAACGTCTTCAAGAAGCACAAGCCACGACGGAGGGCGAGCGAAGGAAGCTTTCTTCCGTGCTTTCTTATATGACAGATGGAGTCATAGCCACAGATCGCAAAGGAAGGGTCATTCTGATTAATGATCCTGCGGCGGATATGCTGAATGTTTCACGTGAAACAGTCGTTTCTCAACCCATTGTAACCTTACTGGGATTGGATGAGGAATACACGTTTGATGATCTATCCAATGAACAGGATTCGATCATTCTAGATTACAGTACAAAAGAAAAACCTTATATCTTACGGGCGAATTTCTCCATTATTCAAAAAGAGACCGGGTTTGTGAACGGTCTTATAACGGTGTTACATGATATTACGGAGCAAGAGAAAATTGATTTAGAGAGACGGGAATTTGTGGCAAACGTATCCCACGAACTTCGCACGCCGCTAACTACGATGAGGAGCTACTTGGAGGCATTGGCTGAAGGGGCATGGCAAGATGAAAACATCGCACCTCAATTCCTTGATGTTACTCAAAATGAGACAGAGAGAATGATTCGGTTAGTCAATGATCTTCTTCAATTATCGAAAATGGATAGTAAAGACTATCGTTTTAATAAAGATTGGGTTGATTTCATTCTCTTTTTCCATAAAATCATTGATCGATTTGAAATGACCAAGGATGTAAATGTAACCTTTAACCGCTTCTTACCAGACAAAGCAATGTTTGTGGAAGTGGATCAGGATAAGATCACTCAGGTATTGGATAACATCATCTCGAACGCATTGAAATATTCACCAGAGGGCGGAACCATTACGTTCAAAGCTATAGAAAAGAACGGATTTATTGAAATCAGTGTATCAGACCAAGGATTAGGGATTCCGAAAGAAAATCTGGAGAAGATCTTTGAACGTTTTTACCGTGTCGATAAAGCCAGAACAAGACAAATGGGTGGCACAGGACTTGGCCTTGCCATAGCAAAAGAAATGATTTCAGCACACGGTGGTGATGTATGGGCGACAAGTACTGAAGGAAGAGGAACCACCATTACATTCACTCTCCCATATGATTCCACACAAGAGGATGATTGGTCATGAATTACGAAAAAATAAAATCGATAATTCTAACGCTGCTCGTATTCATCAGCATATTTCTTACCTTCAATCTTTGGACGTATCAACCAGGGTACGATACGATTAATAGCGATGAAGCGTACGATGTGTCTGTGGGTGACAAGATACCAGAGAATGAACTGAATAGCATTCTAATCAAACCGTTTAAACTTTTTTATCATTCAGGAAATAAGACAGTCGGAACTTCAGATGAATTCGAAATCAATAAGGTTATTGAACAATTAAGAACCTGGACATTATTTGATATGAAAGATCTTTCGCGAGAGTATAATATGTCAGAAATAAAATCTGTTATACACGGTGAGCAAAAGGTAGAAATTGTTTTCCCGGACAATGTTCCCATTTCTATTTATAGTCAAGTGTTAAAATTAGAGGAGAAAAACACCCTGAACGGTTCATTTGACCGAATCATTATCGATCTGAATACTAACGGTTCAGATACAGGTTCCGTCTATTTTGTTTTATATGAAGAAGGAGAAAAGAAATTATACGAAAGCCGGGTAAACCGTGCTAGTTTAGAAGCTTTTGAAAAAAGTTTTGTTCAAAAAGCCGTATATAATTTTGATGAATATATAGAGCAGCCATTAAATAATAAAAAAACGATCTTTCTGCCTAAAAATGCTGAGGATTATATCAGCTATAGATATTATTCGGATCTTGATTCCCCCGAAGAATATGTTCAAGCACTGTTTAGTGATCCTAATAGTGTAGATAAGGGATTTACTGAGCAGGGCGAAAAATATACAAATGTGTACAGTTTATTAAAAACGAATAAAGAACATAACACTTTGTCTTACGTGAATCCATCAGAAGAAAAAAATGGAGGATCATCTGCCACAGAGCTGCTTCAAAAAAGCATGGAGTTTGTGAATGATCATGGCGGCTGGACCGATCAATATCAATTTTTCTCGATCAGCCCTCTTGAGAATAAAATTGTATACCGATTGTTTATGCAAAACTATCCTGTTTTTAATGACAATGGGATGGCTGAAATTTCTCAAATTCTGGGTGAAGAATCAATCAACGAATACAATCGTCCGTACTTTAAATTGGATTATGATTTATCGTTTGAAAGTGTAGATGAGGTCCAATTGCCATCCGGATCAACCGTTTTATATCTTTTGGCAAAGGATGATACGATCGACCTTAAGTACGTAGAAGATGTCATTGTCGGATATAAAATGACAAGAGATTCGAATGAATCAAA
Source organism: Rossellomorea aquimaris (assembly GCF_003315075.1). Lineage (GTDB taxonomy): Bacteria > Bacillota > Bacilli > Bacillales > Bacillaceae_B > Rossellomorea > Rossellomorea aquimaris_C. Next base: position 248,566 of record NZ_QNRJ01000005.1, on the reverse strand, counting down.
TAGAAAATTCCTTGTATTTGAACCTTCCTGGTACTATAAATACGATGGTAATTGGTTACGCCTACCCTTGGAAGAACAGGAGGGGCTCGGAATTGGATTGGAGTAAAACGAAGAGCATCTTTATTATTGTCTTTCTTATTTTAGATATCTTTCTAATGTCGTTGTTCATTAACAAAGTTTCTGAAAGCAATCCAGAGACGTTAAGTCAAGTTTCCTTTGAAGAACAACTAAAGACAGATAAAATTGATTACCCGAAAAATCTTTCAAAGGAATCAATAAAAGAAGCTTATATTAGTGCCAAAACGAAAATGTTCACGGAAAAGGAAATCGAAAAGCTGAAAAATCAAGATGTCAGTGTCGTCACGGATAATACGATTCATTCAACGTTAGAAGAGCCATACTCCATCAGTGAAAAGTTTTCACCTGATGAATTAACCGATTTTATGAAAAATCAGGTCGTGAGCGGTGAAAAGTACAGCTTCTGGAATTATAATAAAGATGAACAAACGATTATTTATTATCAGACGTACAAGGACAGACAGATTTTTAACAATTCAAATGGTAAAGTGATTCTTATTCTAAATAAAGAAAGTGAGATCGTCTCTTACAAACAAACACTGCTTGAAGATTTAGAGGAATTAAGCGGGGAAAAGAAAAGCCTGCTCACTTCTCTCCAAGCTCTTCAGGTTTTGTGGACCAATCATAAGATCAGCACGGGCAGCACGATCAAAACACCTGAACTCGGATACTATACTTTTTTATCACGGGAAGAATCCCAGGTCCTGGCACCCACCTGGCACTTTGTCGTTGAATCAGGTGATAAAAAGGAAGATCTATTCATTAATGCAGTTGAAGGACAGATTTTCGAAGTCACCAAACCAGAAAAAGAAACATTGGAGTGAGCGTTATGACCATGCATTTTAGTGTGCTTGCCAGTGGCAGTACAGGAAATGCGATATTTGTGGAGACGGAGGAGCATTCCTTCCTTGTCGACGCAGGATTGAGCGGGAAACAGATGGAAGGGTTGTTCAGTCGGATCGACCGGAAGATAGAAGATTTATCGGGTATTCTGGTCACTCATGAGCATAGTGATCATATTAAGGGGATCGGTGTGTTAGCGAGAAAGTACAAGCTTCCGATTTACGCCAACGATAAGACCTGGAATGCCATGGACGGGTTAGTAGGGAAAATAGACACGGAACAGAAATTTTCATTTGATATGGAAACAGCCAAGCACTTTGGAGGAATGAGCATTGAGTCCTTTGGGGTTTCTCATGATGCGGCAGAGCCCATGTTCTATATTTTTCACCAGGGCGAGAAAAAGCTTGTCCTGGTAACGGACACGGGATATGTAAGTGATCGGATGAAAGGGATCATTTCCAATGCCGATGCGTATGTATTTGAGAGTAATCATGATGTGGGGATGCTGCGAATGTGCCGGTATCCTTGGAATATCAAGCGTCGGATTCTTGGTGATTATGGACACGTATCCAATGAAGATGCGGCCATTGCCATGAGTGAAGTGATGGGCGATAAGACGAAAGGAATCTATTTAGCCCATCTCAGCCTCGATAATAATATGAAAGATCTAGCCAGAATGAGTGTTTCGCAAACACTCGAGTCAAAAGGAATAGTAGTAGGAGAACAAATTGACCTGTTTGATACGGACCCTAAAGTACCAACACCTTTAGTTGCGATTTAAACCGATTCAAATGTTTACGATTTTTCTTTTGAAGGTATGAAAAAGGTGAGGGCTGAGGTCTTCACCTTTTTTTGTCTTCTTTAGTATTTACATATCGAGTGAGAATTTGAAATTCTTACCCTTTTTTTCATCATTTTTTCATTTAACCTGACTATAATCATGCTTGTAAAGATAAAATAACAAAAGGAATAGTACGTAGAAAGGATGAAGTTATATGGGATATTATGATTCGGATCATAATTCTGAAAGCCGGAGCAGGCAAAAGGGCAACCGGGGAGGAATGTTCCTTGCCGGGTTATTGGGAGCGGTACTTGGAGCTATCTTGGTCATTGTAGCGATTCCTCAGTTAACCAACTTTGACATCTTACCATATTCAATTCAACCAGACGAGGACCTGAAAGAAACGGATGATGCGTATCATAATGGGGCCACTCAAAATGTTTCTGTCGATGTGACGACGGATGTGACGAAAGCCGTAGAGAAAGCTGGAGACTCTGTTGTAGGAATCACGAATATCCAATCTCAAAGCTTCTGGGGACAGGGTGAGGGACAAACTCAGGATCAACAGGCGGGTACAGGATCCGGGGTTATGTATAAGAAGGAAGGCAATAAAGTCTATATTGTGACCAATAATCACGTGATTGAAGGAGCAGATCAGCTGGAAGTGACGCTTGCAGACGGGACAAAGGTGCCTGCCGAAATGCGTGGTGCGGATATTTGGACAGACCTGGCTGTAATCGAAATTGATGGCAGCAAAATCAAGAAAGACGACATTGCCGAGTTTGGAAATTCAGACAAGCTAAAAGCGGGAGAGCCTGTCATTGCGATAGGTAACCCACTTGGACTGCAATTTTCCGGTTCCGTTACACAGGGGGTTGTTTCGGGTGTCGAGAGAACGATTCCGGTCGATATTAACCAGGATGGAATGGAAGATTGGAATGCAGAAGTTCTGCAAACCGATGCAGCCATCAATCCGGGGAACAGTGGTGGAGCCCTCATTAATATTTCCGGTCAGTTAATCGGAATCAACTCCATGAAAATCGCCCAGAGTGCGGTAGAAGGGATTGGACTTGCCATCCCTATCAACTATGCTCAGCCGATTATTGAAGACCTTGAGCAGTATGGTGAGGTCAAACGTCCGGCAATGGGTGTGACACTGGAGGATGTGAATAAAATCTCTGCCTATCACCAGCAGGAAACATTGAAGCTTCCGAAAGAAATCAATTATGGTGTCATGATCAGACAAACCGTTCCCAATTCTCCAGCTGCCCAGGCAGGCTTACAAGAGCTCGATGTGATTACGGAGCTGGACGGAGAGAAAATTGAAAATGTCATTGAGTTAAGAAAGCATCTTTATAACCAAAAAGATGTAAACGACCAAATGAAGGTTACGTTCTATCGAAACGGGGAAAAGAAAGAAGTAACCATGAAACTCACTGACGAATCCCGATTATAGAATGTGGATAAGCGAAAAGCAGGATGGCCAAGCGCCCTTTCCTGCTTTTTCTTTACATGATATGATAACTGTGGATAAGTATATACACTAAAATCAGAATTCAGATTAGGAGGAAACGACATGATTTACTGCTGCTTGGAACATGTAGAATTAGCCATGGATATTGTCGTGGATGAGCATGAGGTAGCGCCTCAACTAACAGAGCTTTCAGAAGAAAAGAAGTTATCCACAACCTGTGAATATTGTGGGAATAACGCAATATATATAGTGGCGAACTAATATTCCCATACGATATGTGGATCGTCTTTGTGGATATGTGGATAAATTCTGTGGATAACGTGTTTGTAAATTGTTTGTAAAGTGAGTGTGGATAGTGAATATCACCATTGTAACGGTTGGTAAATTAAAAGAGAAATATTTAAAGCAAGGAATAGATGAATATGTAAAGCGCTTAGGTGCTTATGCAAAGATAGAAATCGTCGAGCTTGCCGACGAAAAAGCTCCTGAAGTGTTGAGTGAATCTGAAATGGAGCAAGTGAAAAATAAAGAAGGAGAACGGATCTTAGCTAAAATCTCTCCTGATCATCATGTCATTGCCCTGGCCATCCAAGGAAAAATGCGTTCATCGGAAGACCTTGCCGATAATCTGGACAAGCTTGCTACGTACGGGAAAAGCAAAGTGGCGTTTGTTATCGGTGGATCACTTGGATTGAGTGATGATGTGATCAAGAGATCCAATGAGACCCTTTCGTTTTCGAAGATGACTTTCCCCCATCAATTGATGCGGCTGATTCTGGTGGAGCAGATTTATCGTGCGTTTCGGATTAATCGGGGTGAACCGTATCATAAGTGAGGGTAAAATAGAAAGGGACTTCAACGTGTCCCTTATCTCTTTAACCGTTGGATTTTGCTTATCTAAGGCAGATAAATCAACGTTCTGATCAAGAGCATAGCTTCCCATCTTCCTTATGAGGTCTTTTGACTTTTTTTTTACACCAGCTGGCGTGAAATCAAAGTGAAGATGTATCTTGTCTATTTGTCTCCCTTCTTTTGGGGAGGGAGCCGTAGGCGTGATTTCTATTTCTTTAATGATCATCCGAAGGAGTTCTTTCTTTTCTTCACTATCAGCTTGATCCAAAATGCTATCGAGATTTCTTACGAAGTAAAGCAGGGCCATCAAGTCTATTGGTTTACTTGTTGTATTTGCTAGCTTTTCTTCTGTTTCTTCTAGTTGCTGCTGATAAGCAAGTTTGACTTGTTGTTGTTCTTTTAATTTTTCAGCGAAGGTAGTCATCAAATCAGGGTCTTTCATTAATTTGTCAGTGATATTGGAGATATACCTTTCACATTTATTTAATTCGGATTCTAAGTGTTTCTTTTCTTCCATGAGTGGTTGTTTGGCATTTTCTCTTTCTTTATTCATTTTATAGACCAATCGTTGAAGAAATTGTGATTCAGTTACAATGCGTTTGAATTCCTCAAGGACTTGACGTTCTGCCTTATCTGCATTGATACTATTAGCAGAGCATTCAGAGGCTCCCTTATTATGAAAGGTGCCGCATTTATAGTACCGATATGTTTTATTTGCACCTTTTGATTTGCCAGCCACCATTCCAGCACCGCACTGTGGGCAGCGAATAAGCTTGGTGAGAATATAAGGTTGGTCTGATTGAACAGCTTTGTATGATCGAGCAGAGCGCTTCTGCTGTACCCTTTCCCATAAGTCTTCAGGAATGATTGCTTCATGTTCTCCTTCAACTATAATGGCATCTTTATTTTTACCTGAACGTCTCTTTTCTGCCCAATTCTCATATTGATTAAAGCGAACTTGCCCGATATAAACAGGATTATCCAAGATCCCTTTCAATGTACCGATAGAGAAGACGTTTCCTCTCTTTGTGGTGTATCCTTTCCGATTGAGAATACCTACAATCTTCTTGTAACCGAAACCTTGATCAGCGTATTCAAATATTTCTTTTACAATTCTCGCTTCAGTTTCATTTACTAATAGCTTCTTTTCTTTAGCGTCATATCCAAAGCATTGTCCGCCATTCCATTTTCCTTCCTTAGCTCTTTGGGTCATTCCCATTTTAACCCTACCTACAATTTGCTCCCTCTCCATTTCAGCCAATGAGCTTAATACTGTATAAAACATCTTTCCATGAGGAGTCGTGGTGTCTATGTTTTCTGACAAACTTATGAGTTGTACGCCATGGCTACCTAAAGTTTCTACAATTTCGAGTGAATCCCGTGTTTTCCTAGCTAATCTGTCCAGCTTGTAAACAACAACTGCTTCAAATTTCTTCTGTTTGGCATCCTCTAATAAGCGCATCATTTGAGGGCGGCCATCTATACTTTTTCCGCTTTTTCCTTCATCGATATACTCCGAAACGATTGTCAGGTTATGTTTTTCTGCATACGAGCTTAATAAGTCCTTCTGGGCTTTAATACTATAGCCCTCTGTTGCTTGTTCTTCTGTACTTACACGTGCATATATTACTGCATCTATCTTTTTTATCATTTTTCAATACCTCCTATATAAAAATGAAAGCGGCTATTGCCGCTTCATTAGAGTGATTTAAAAAGGTGCTTTGGGGGCTTTAAGTTGTTTAATGGAAATGATAGTTCCATCAGGGCCGATTGTATGTCTACAGCCATTCACAACATTGCGAGGTTCTTCATCACTTAGTTCAGATAACCTCCATTGCTTCTCTTTTAACTCTCCATAAACGCCGAAGTAATCAAACTGATAATCCAATAAAGTGGAGTAGTTACTCCCTAAAACTCTTTCAAGATACCGATGTAGTTTATCAATCTCCTGAAGTAGCTGTTCTCTGTCCTCTCCTTGAGTGAATCTGACAGTATTAAGTAGATAAAGGAGATAGTCCATTGAACCATCCAAGTCCTCAGTGATTTCTGGTGTTCCCCAATTAGGTAAGTTCAAAGTTAAATCCATTCTTTTTTCCTCCTGTTCTCTTTCTCTTTCGGTTTGATTTTTTACTCAGCTAATCTGCCTAGAAAAATAGCTATCCATCCTTTTCCCTTGCCACCTTTCCTTGTTCCCAGTCGTGTATAGCCTTGGACATCAACTGCATGACTTGATTTAGGAAAGCTTCCTCATTACTGGTTTGATCCTTTCGAACATTCCCATTTACATAAAGTGTAGCTTCGGTTGTATTATTGTCAGTCATTTTGTATTCCCCCTGGTAATGAGTAGTATCAGGGGTTTTGGCTATTGGTTTGTTAGTATGATTTGATGCTTGATTTGCTGCCATATCTATTCCTCCTTTCTGCTAAACAGCTTTTCAAAAGCAGCCTGTTTTGTCTTCCAGTTTTTTCGTCTGTTTCTTACCTTTGAAATAAGTGCATTCACTTCATCAGCGAATTCCTCATGTTCAATTGGGGATAGAAAAACTGTTTCTTCAATGTTTTTATAGTCACGCCCTTCATGTGTGTTTATTGATAATGAAAGGGTTGCCTCATATTGAGTGTCGAGCAAGCTAAAGGTTCTCTTTGTTAAACCTTGTAAATTACTGTCTTTCTTTTCACAAATGGTAAAAGGTTTTCCACCATCTTCGTAATAGGAATCAGTAAACACAGCGATAGAGACTCCTAATTGTGCAGCAATCTTTTCGAGTAGATCGACTCTTGGTTGAGTACCCGACTCAATACGGGATATCGTTGATTGAGCGACTGAAATGCTTTCTGCAAGTCGATAAACCGTGAATAAAGGGCTGTTATATTCATTTGCTTTCTCCCTTATCCACTTTAAACGCCCACCTAAGTTTTCGTTTTTGAGATATGTTAAATCATTTTCTTCCACTCGGTACATCTTTAAATCCGTCATGAAATCACTTCCTTTTTTGTATTTGTCTCAAGATTATCACCGTTAATGCGTAATTGCAAGTAATGTGCATAACGCTTGCTTAAACGGATATTAATTGATATCTTTTATACAAAGGCATGCACTTAGTCTTGTCCAGGAAAGGAGGAAATCTTATGAGTAAGTCACAATTTACAGAAATATTAGAGCAGGCAGTAGGTGGAGCTCTTACAGCTGAACAAGCCCGTAAAGAAATTGGTAGCAAGTATGATGTTCGAAATAAAAACCAAATAGCAGGATTCCAGAAAAAGTTCAAGAAAAGATATGAACATGTTATAGAGTTTCATACAGTTCACGACCTGTATTTTCAGATGAATCATGCAGAAGTAGGGACATTCTATAAATTGGTGCTCTATCTTCAATGGGACAAAGATGGTGTCTTAATTAAAGATGGAAAATCGATGAAACTGAAAGAGCTAAGAACCATTACTGGTCTTGGGGACCGTCAACTTCGGAAGGTACTTAATCGATTAGAGGAGCTTGGGTTAATCATTAAGAGTGGTTCGAAGAAAGATCAAGAGTACATTGTTAATCCAATGTTCGTAAGAATAGGTAACACGAAAGGAAACAAAGCTCCATTTACACGGCTCTACAAAAAAACTGGGCGCTATATCCAAGATAAATTGGATGCTAAAGAGTTGGGGTTTCTATTGAAGTTAAGTCTTTTTATCGACTTTAACACGCTCATAATAGCTCAGGACCCATACGAAAAGAATCCTGATAAATTGGTGCCACTCAGGGTTAAAGACATAGCTCAACGAATGGGTGATAGTGAACAGACAACGAAAGCCTATATTAAGGCACTAGGAAATGCTGGCATACTATATGAAGACGGACCAGCAGGGAGCCCATTAACAAAGAAGATTTTCTATATCCATCCACAACTTGTATCCAGAGGAAATGAAGAAGGCGATGTCTATGCAAAAGTAATGGGGTATTTCGCTAATCTACACCTACAGATGAAATACGATTCAGCCAGAGACATTAAAACAAAGATGAAACTATTGATTGAAAGATGTGATGTTGCTAAGAAAGCTCATTAAAAGAATGTATCCAAACAACTGCAAAATGAGTTAGAAATCCACCACAATTAGCGGGAGGATAGGTCGTTGCCTTTATGGATAAACAACTGCGGGGCATAGACCAGCCCTCCACAATCTAATGGGGACGAAAGGTCTCTTTAGAATAAGAGCTCCTTGGTAAGAGGGAAGTAACTAAAAGGCTGGAAGAATTCATTGTCGTATCCACTCCCATTCACCATCATGGATGTATAGTTCCCTAGTGGAATCACGCATGTAATATCTGAATTACCTGCACTACGTTTGGTAAGTGGCATTTCGCTTTACGCTCATGCCTATTGTCTCTACCACGCAGTTACTTTTTGGTGGTGGGTTTTTCTAATTTGTATTAGCTAACAAAAGGATGCTCTCTGCACAAGATGATGCAATTTAAGTACAGCATACATGAATAGATATAAATACTAAGAGGGTAAAAGTGTATTGTAACCTTAGGTACGTTATTATAGCAGGGTTTATAGATGATTTTTAATCGGCATTATTTTATCGTTTTTAAAGGTTTAATCGGCACTTTTTCACTAAAACAGTAGCAAGCCCCACCTTGGCTGTTTCATAAAAGACATACTGTAATAAAGTGATCTTGGATTTGCAAGTCCTTTAATATAGCGGTTTATGCAACTTTTCGAAGGGAATTTTATGGAGGGTGGTGTAATTTTAATAGAAATCAGATATTCTACGCTGACATATTATTTAAAGAGGGCTAACTGGATATAGATAGCCCCCCCACAATAATTCTTACAAATAACCTTTTTCTTTTAAGCTAACATACTTTTCATGACCAATTATTATGTGATCAAGCAATTCAATGCCGACTACTTTTCCGACCTCTGCAAGGCGTTTCGTGACATCAATGTCTTCCCTTGAAGGGTCTGGCTGTCCTGATGGATGGTTATGAGCCACGATACAACTAGCACAACTTCTTTTTATTAATGGAAGGAAGGTTTCTCTTGGATGAACGATTGATGCGTTTAGAGAGCCAGTGAAGACAGTTTGTCTAAACAAAATTTCATTCTTCGTGTTCAATCCTAAGCAAACAAATTCCTCACGAGTCAGATACTGCATGTCTTTAAGGTAATCGTATGCATCCTGTGGTGAACGGATAGCATATCTTTCCTCAGCCGTAGTTGGATTTAATCTCGCCAGCCTTAATGCAGCGATAATTTGCTGAGCTTTGATTCTCCCAATACCTTTAATAGATAGAAGCTCTTCCTCAGTAACATCCAATAACTCCTGAATTGAAGGAAAGCGGGTAAAGATTTCACTAACGATGTAGCTGTCATCCTTTTCACGGATTGTGGTAGCCAGCAATAGTTTGAATGTAAATTTATCGAAATGAGTAGTCATTATATTTTTCCTCCTAATAATTGAAATGAAAAAAGGAGAGACGAATGAACGCCTCCCCAATTGATTGATATTGATTTTTTCTGTATGATATAGCTAGTCGATATTATTACTGATGAGTCCGTTCCAGCGGCTCATCTTTTTTCTGCAAAAAAATAGCCCTATGAATGCGTGCTGCACTCAAAGAGCTTCATTGATTCAAGGTATTAACTGATTCCATACATTCTCACCTCCTTTAAGGCTTGATTTTCAACAGTAACAAGTCTTGTATGAAAGAGGATGCTTGTTGTTTTGTGAGCTTGGTGCTGTGATCTACTTGAAACATCATTTGCATCATTTCTTTTGCGACTTCTGGACGCATATTCAACTCTGATACCGTCCTGAATATCATTTGTAGTTGCTTATCTGTGGCTGGTGCCTCACCCCCTTTGTTTTGCGGGATATCCTTAGGTAAGTCCTCGAAATCCTGTGTGAATAGACCACTAGCTCTTGTAGCTGAAAGAACAGCATCAATTAATGCTCTTTTCTTAGCCATCTTAAGAAGTGTATTAACAACGCTAAAAGGGTCCTGGTTTATAAATGACTGTTCTTTATTGTTGCAAGTCCCGATCCCTTCTGCTTCCATATAACCTGTTTGCTTGCTGACAAGAGTCACTTTCACATCATAGGCAAATATTCCCTCTTCCCAGTTTTCAATTCGGTTAACAATATTCACATGTTTGGAAAAACCGAAGATGTCACAAAGCTTCTCTGCCCCAGGTTTTAAAAGCGTGGGCTTCCGAAAGCCTTTAATCATTCCGTAATCCAAGCCTTCATTCATCATTTCTTTTACAAATTGCTCTAGCAGATCTATTCTTTCTTTAGCTTCAGTTAAGGATATAGCTAGACTTGGCACTAGGTTCACTTCTACGTTTCTTTCCTTTATGGGTATCACCTTACGATTACCCCCATTATCTCCAAGCATTGTAATCACTCCTTCATTTCAATTTTCGCTTACAGGAAAAGCATCCTACTTATTATAGAAGGATACACGATTCCCTAATTCACGATTACAGTTGTAGTAAGCAAACCTATTAATGGCTTTATCAAGTTCTTCTATGCTAGATACTTTTACTCTAAAGCCTAATTGCCAACACCCCTTTACATGAACAGGATTCACTTTGTTAGCTACAAGAAAGCCAGTCCAGTAACCATTCTTAGCAATTAATGACTTTACAGTATTTTTATTCTGCTTTTCCATTGACTCACCTCCTTTCAATAATATAGATAGCTTTGTTAATCGTTCCTTCTTGATGGCAACAGAAGCTCACCTCCTTTAAAAGGAACGGGTGGGCACCGATCAACGTACAAACCTTTCATATAAAACATTACCTGGGGTCAAAAAATTTCAATATTTTTCATTGTATAAGATTTACATTTTTTTACATATAGTAAATTGGTTAGAAAGAGAGATTACTATTTTTGTAAAATTGATTTATCCTTGATGGAAAGTCTTGTAGAATAAAAGTAGTAGAATAGTTATATTTTTGTCTTTTTGGAGGTGTAAGGATGATAGGAAAAATGTTAGATAACAAAAGGTCTGGTATTGTGGGAGATGCATTGAAACCATATTTTAAAAAAGATGCCAAGGTAGCGATCATGTCATCCTACTTTACGATATATGCGTTCGAGGCTTTAAAGAAGGAATTAATGAAGGTGGATGAGGTAAGGTTTTTATTTATAGACCCTACCTTTACTTCAGAAAAACATACACAAGGTACTACAGACATTGACAAGACAGGTCGAGAGAAAAGGTTATCTGGTTCAGAACTTGAAATTAAGATGCGGAATGAACTTACACAGGCGAAAATAGCTAAAGAATGTGCTAATTGGATAAGTGCTAAAGTAAAGATGAAGTCTTTGACATCACCATTAATACAGAATCGTCTGTTCCATATTGAAAATAAAGATGGTACATCAGTGGCTATTCAAGGAACCTCAGATTTTACCAGCAGCGGTTTAGGCTATACATACTCACCAAATCTTCACATGAATTCTCTAATGGATGAACCTCTTCTAACAAAGCAATATATTGAGTGGTTCAATGAAGCTTGGAAGAACGACACTATCGTTGAAGAGGTGAAAGAGGAAGTTCTGGAAAGAATCGCAACAATTTATGAAAATCACTCTCCAGAGTTTCTCTACTATGTCACGCTATATAATATCTTCAGTGACTACATGGAAGAATTCGATGAGGATGCGATTGTAAAATCAAAAACTGGCTTTAAAGACACTACAATTTGGAATAAGCTTTATAAGTTCCAAAAAGATGGTGTACTCGGAGCTATTGATAAATTGGAAAAACATAACGGTTGTATCATTGCAGATAGTGTAGGTTTGGGAAAGACATTCGAAGCCCTGGCTGTTATTAAGTATTACGAGTTAAGGAATGACCGAGTACTCGTTTTGTGCCCCAAAAAATTAAGAGAAAACTGGCTGGTTTACACTCAAAATGATAAGAGGAATGTCCTCTCTACTGATCGCTTCAACTATGATGTGTTAAATCATACTGACTTGAGTCGTACAGGTGGTTTATCAGGGGATATTAATTTGTCTACTGTGAACTGGAGTAACTATGACTTAGTTGTTATTGATGAGTCGCATAATTTCAGGAATAACCAGGCTAGAAATGACAGGGAAACCCGTTATTCCAGATTAATGAATCAAATCATCAAAGCAGGGGTAAAGACGAAGGTCTTAATGCTATCAGCAACTCCAGTAAACAACAAAATGAATGATTTGAAAAATCAAGTTGCCTTTATTACAGAAGGTAAAGATGAAGCTCTGGAATCAGCAGGCATTGAAAGCATCGAACAAACTTTAAGAAAAGCACAACTCTCTTTCAATAAATGGCTCAAGTTAGATGAAGAAGAGCGAAAGTCAGATAATCTTCTGGAAATGTTAAACTTTGATTATTTTAAATTGCTCGATGCAGTGACAATTGCTCGTTCAAGAAAACATATTGAAAAATACTATGATATGTCCGAAATTGGGAAGTTCCCACAACGATTAAAACCAAGCAATATATATGCTGATATTGATGAGTACAATGAGTTCCCTGAAATAAAGGAAGTTAATAAGCTCATTAACAGATTAAATTTAAGTGCGTACTCACCATTAAAGTATGTAATGCCTGAAAAGCAAGAAGAGTATAGTCGTAAATATGATAAGAAAGTAAAAGGCGGTTCAGTATTTAAACAAATTGACCGTGAACGCAGTCTTGTTCATTTAATGAGGGTTAACTTACTAAAACGTATGGAAAGCTCTATCCATTCATTTGGTATGACGGTAGCTTCTCTTCTAAGAAAAATCGATGACTTGTTACTAAAGCTTGATAATATTCAGCAATATTCTAATGCCGATATTAATATTAATGAGATCGATATTGACGATGATGATGTGGAAAATATGCTAATAGGATCGAAAGTAAAAGTCCTCCTTCAAGATATCGACCGAATTAAGTGGAAGCAAGATTTACAGGATGATAAGGAGAAACTCGAGCACCTACTGATTGAATCAGCAAAAGTTCAAGCGCCACGTGATGCCAAATTGAATAGGATTAAATCTATGATTGACCATAAGCTCCTTCATCCCATCAATGGCGAAAATAAGAAAATCATTATTTTTACAGCTTTTGCCGACACAGCAAGCTATTTATATGGTGAGTTATCACAATGGGTGTCGAAGCAACATGGGATAAATACTGCCCTTGTAACAGGTTCTGGAGGCAATCAGACCACACTCAAAGGAGTCCAGAAAGATTTAAACGCAATTTTAACCCACTTTTCACCCGTATCCAAAGAGAGAATAAAAATAGATTCCAAAATTCGGGATGAGATCGACATATTGATTGCTACCGACTGCATTTCGGAAGGTCAGAACCTGCAAGACTGTGATTACCTTATTAATTATGACATTCACTGGAACCCAGTCCGAATCATCCAACGGTTTGGTCGAATCGATCGTTTAGGCTCTAAGAATGATGTTATCCAACTGGTGAACTTCTGGCCAAACATGGATCTTGATGAGTACATTAACTTAGAAGCTCGTGTCAGCGGCAGAATGGTGCTCCTTGATATTTCGGCGACAGGTGAAGAAAACGTAATTGAATATGATGAAAAGAAGCAAATGAACGATTTAGAATATCGTAAAAAGCAATTGAAGCAGCTACAGGAAGAGGTTGTTGATTTAGAGGATATCTCTGGGGGAATCTCTATCACAGACTTGACTCTGAACGACTTTAAAATGGATTTACTTGATTACATGGATACCAATAAGAAGGAAATTGAGACTGCTCCTCTAGGATTACATGCGGTCACATCGCTTCAGTTGGCTCCGTCTATTGATACTGAAACAGGTGTAATCTTCTGTATCAAACAACGCAATGCAGTAGTACAAGTAAAAGAAACAAGCGCACTATATCCATATTATCTAGTGTATATGAATATGGATGGAGAGGTGCTCTTAGGACATTTAAAGTCAAAGCAGATACTGGATCTCTTCCGTAAAGTTGCTAATGGCCAAGCAGACGTGTTCAATGAGTTAATTCATCAGTTCAATCGTGAAACAGAGGATATGAAGGATATGTCTTCGTACAAGTATCTGTTGGATATAGCAGTCGAGTTTGTACTCGGTATTGTTGAAGAGCAAGGAATGGAATCGTTGTTCAGTCTTGGAAATTCTAGTCTTTTACAAGAAACAGCTACAACCTCTGATGATTTTGAATTGATATCATTTTTAGTGATAAAGTAGGTGATGGAATGAGGGAATGGTTGATTAATCGTTTGCAGATACCTCAACGTGCTGTGTTAAACCGCAAGATTCCAAAGAAAGCATTTTTTACTCAAGCGGACCTTTCTACATCTGAGAAGGAAATGTTTACTTCCCAGATAGAGGGGATTTATCTATTAAGTGTTATGAATCAGCAGAGTACGAATATCCCAATCTACCAAGATGACGAATTCAATTATGCAGAAGTAGTATGGATATACGTTGAGCTTAGAGCGGAAAAAAATATAAATAGGATTATTGGTGCTGTTCATAAGTCTATCCCTAATCCAGTCGTATTAATAGTGGGATCTTCAGAAGGTCAGATTCTTTTAAGTACAAGTCACAAAAAGCTTAATAAAAATGACAAAACCAAAGTGGTTGTCGAACAACCAACTATTACTAACTGGATTAAGCCGAAGGAAGAAAATACTGCATATTCCAAATTACTGAACGCTTTGGTCGTTTCAAATTTATCTTTTGAAAACCTACATAGCATTTATGAAGATATTCATCAATGGATAAGATGTGAAGAATTAATTCAGTTGATAGGGACAGTACCGACCAGTTCAGACAAGAGCAAAGAAGCAGTTAGCATATTAAGTAATGTTCAAAAACATCGTAAGGAAGTTGAACAATTGCAGCTTGAACAGAAAGGCCAAGTTGACTTTGGTGCAAAAATGGATTTACACATGAAGATAAAGCAACACGAGCAACATATCCAATCTCAATTACAGCACATAAAGGAGTTGTGTTAAATGCAGAAATTAGAAGGACGAACATTTGATGTTGTACAAGATAATATAGAAAAGTTAAAAGAGCTATTCCCAGAAGTATTTATAGAGAACAAAGTAGATATCGATAAATTGTGTCTAGCTCTTGGTGAAAATGTAGAAAAAGAAAAAGAACGGTATGAATTTACTTGGAACGGGAAAACAGAGGCTATTAAACTGGCACAAAAACAAACAACTGGCACATTGATCCCGTACCAGGAAGAGAGTGTTGATTGGGATTTTACTAAGAACCTTTTTGTAGAAGGTGATAACTTAGAGGTCTTACGAATATTACAAAGCTCATTCAGAAATAAAGTGAAAGTTATATATATAGATCCCCCTTATAATACAGGGAGAGACTTTATTTATAAAGATGACTATCATGATAATTTAAATAACTATAAAGAAAAAAACATGGAAAGTATGAAATCTAATCCTGAAACAAATGGGAGATATCATACAGAGTGGCTAAATATGATTTATCCACGATTAAAATTAGCTAGAAATTTTCTAAGTGATGATGGAGTTATTTATATTTCCATTGATGATCATGAACTTCATAATTTAAGAAAAGTTTGTGATGAAATTTTCGGTGAAAATAATTTTCTCGGCAATATTGTTAGAGCAACAGGTCAAACAACAGGTCAAGATAGTGGTGGATTGGGTAGTTCTTTTGACTTTGTTCTTGCATACAGTAAAAATCCAAATGTTAACTTAAGTGGACTTCCACTCACAGAACACGATTTAAAAAGGTTTGATAATGAGGATGAAAAAGGGAAGTACGCATACGATCAAATGAGAAAAACAGGTAGTAATGATCGACGTGAGGATAGACCAAGAATGTACTATCCTGTTATAGATCCAGATGGTAATGAAGTATATCCTATTGCGCCAGCAGGTTATGAAAGCTGTTGGAGATTTGAACAAAAAACTTACAAAAGGCTATTAGATGAGGGATATATCTTATGGAAGAAATCCAAAAGAGGAGAAAATGAAATTTGGTGGCCATATGTTAAATATTATTTAGAAGGCAGAACCAAACGCCCATCTCCCTTATGGAATGATTTAGATGGGAATAAAAAAGCTACTAGAGATCTAAGAGATTTATTCGACGGAAAGAAAGTATTTGATCACCCTAAACCCATTGACTTTATTAAGAGATTAATACAAATAGCACCTAACGCAAATAAAAACGATATAATCTTAGATTTCTTTGCAGGATCAGCTGCAACTGCTCACTCAGTGTTAGATTTAAATAGTTCTGATGGAGGTACGAGAAGGTTCATTACTATTCAGATACCTGAAGAAATTGAGAAAAATACTGAGGCATATAAGGCAGGTTTCAAGAATATCTCTGAGCTCTCGAAAGAAAGGATACGACTTGTTGGTAATAAAATTATCGAACAGAATAAAGGGAAAGTTGGAATAGAAAAACTGGATATTGGATTTAAAGTGTTTAAACTTGATGAGACCAATTTGAAGATGTGGGATGAAGAGTCCCTTGACCTTGAAAAGAGCCTATTGGATATAGTTGAACCTGTTAAAGAGGGACGTACTAAAGGAGATGTTGTTTTCGAAATTTTGTCTAAGTACGGTATTGATTTGGCAGCTCCAATTGAAGAGATAAACATTAAAAAAAATACAGTATATTCTGTAGGGATGGGATATTTGATCATATGTCTTGACAAAGACTTAGATCTATTACAAATAGAAGAAATGGCAAAGCTAAAGCCTGCAAGGATTGTTTTTTATGATGAGGGGTTCAGAGATGATACAGTCCGTACAAACGCTCAGCAAATACTAAAAAGATATGGTGTACAGGATATTCGAGTGATATAAGAGGAGTGAAAAAATGAAGATTAAGTTTGATAAACAACAGTATCAGCTTGATGCTACTCACTCAATCACCGATATCTTTGAGGGTCAAGCAGCAAAGGTATCAAATTTTACAGTTAGTATGGGTGATATTGTTGGGCAAGAAATAACAGAGCTTGGAATTGGAAACAAGCTGGAACTATCCGAAGCAGAAGTTCTAGAAAATGTGCAAAAGGTACAGGTGAGAAATCATCTTAAGAAAAGCAATAGTATTCAAGATTGGAATTTTACAGTTGAAATGGAAACAGGTACGGGAAAAACATATGTATATACCAGTAGCATTTTTGAGTTGAACAAAAAATATGGTTTTTCTAAGTTTATTATTGTTGTGCCGAGTGTGGCTATTCGTGAAGGAGTATATAAATCATTTCAAATGACTGAAGAACATTTTGCAAATGAGTACCCTGGACAACATTGTCACTACTTTAAATATGATTCCTCTAAACTAGAACAAGTACGTGAATATGCAACGAGCACCAATATTGAAGTAATGATAATTAATATTGACGCCTTTAAGAAAAGTTTTGATGATCCAGAAAAGGAGAATAAGGCTAATCTTATCCACCGTGAAAGAGACACAATGAACGGGAAAAAGCCAATTCAATTTATTCAAGAAACAAACCCTATAGTTATTATTGATGAGCCGCAAAGTGTTGATAACACGGACAAAGCAAAGGAAGCCATTGCTTCATTGAATCCACTTTGTAAATTGCGATATTCTGCTACCCATAGGGACACATACAATCTAATGTACAAGCTAGACCCTGTTGATGCTTATGAGAAGAAGCTTGTTAAGAAAATTGAAGTACTATCCGTCAATTCCGATGACGACTATAACGACCCATACATTAAGCTGTTGAGTGTCTCCAATAAAAACGGTTATAAGGCAACTGTGGAAATAGATGAGAAAAAGAAAAATGGTTCTGTTACCAGGGTAAAAAAAGAAATAAATCCCAACAATAAGAACAACTTATATCTGTTATCTGGTGAGAGGGAACTCTACCATGGTTATATTGTAGAAGGTATCGACTGTTATCCTGGAAATGAAATGGTTGAATTTGAAAATGGTAAGGTACTGAAACTGGGAGAATCGATTGGTGGTATCGATGATGACTTACTCAAGAGATATCAAATAAGAGAAGCAATTCGTACGCATTTAGATAAGGAAAAAAGGCTTGTCCACCAAGGTATCAAAGTACTTACTCTTTTCTTTATAGACAAAGTAGAGAACTATCGGGTTTATCCAAAAGGGCAACCTTGGCAAAAAGGAAAGTATGCCGAAATTTTTGAAGAAGAATATACTTCCCTTATTAAGTTACCCAAATATCGATCGCTCTTTGAAGAAGACCAGTATATTTCGAACCAGAGTGCAGATGAAGTACATGATGGATATTTTTCACAAGATAAGAGCGGCAATTTTAAAGATAGCAGGGTAACAAAAGATGGCAGCCTACGTTCTAATAAAGACGATGAATCTGCATTCGAACTTATAATGAAAGAAAAAGAGAGATTGCTAAGCTTTGAAACACCTTTACGATTTATCTTTTCCCACTCTGCCCTTAAAGAAGGATGGGATAATCCTAACGTTTTCCAAATATGTACTTTAGTTGAAACCAAAGATCCCTTCACTAAACGGCAAAAAATTGGTCGGGGATTGCGACTATCTGTCAATCAAGATGGACAAAGACAATATGACGAAAATGTTAATGTCCTTACAGTAATTGCAAATGAAGCGTACCAAGATTTTGCTGAATCACTCCAGAAGGAAATGGAAGATGAGACAGGTGTTAAGTTTGGATACCTTGAGGAACAATCCTTTTCTACCATCACTCTGACAGATGAGGTGACTGGAGAGTCCAAGGAAATAGGCTATGATTATTCTGCCAAAGTGTATTCCTTTCTTGTTAAAGAAAAATTCCTTGATAAAAAAGGAAAGGTTGAAAACAAGTTGAAGGAAGCAATTGCAGCTGAAACTTTCGATGTTCCAGATGAATTTCAGGAAATAAAGCAGGATATTGAAAGGGTCATAAGAAATTCCATTAAGAAGCTGCCGATCTTCAATAAGAAAGACGAAGTGGATATTAAGCTTAATAAAGAAGTTCTCCTCAGCGACGAGTTTAATCAACTATGGAACCAGATAAAATACAAAACGACTTATTCGGTAGATCTGGATTCCGATTTACTCAAGAGCCGCTGTATAGATGCGATACAAAAGCTGGATGCATTTAAAGCCAGGAAAATCAAACGAGAAAATGCCTTATTGAAAGTGGATCAATCAGGGGTGTCTGGTGAAGGGCAGACTATGCGTGTATATGAAGCGCTGGAAGAGAAACGGCGTCTGCCAGACATTCTCCGTTATTTACAGGAACAGACCAACCTTAAAAGACGTACACTTGTTGACATCTTAATTGGCTCCAAACGCTTGAAAGACTTTGAAAAAAATCCACAAGCATTCATGGAAACTGTGATGAAGATCATTAACAGAGAAAAGAAGAAGTTAATTGTTGATGGCATTAAATATGAGCGTATAGGTGACCATGCATTTTATCAACAATCTTTATTCGAGCATCAAGAGCTTGTCGGTTACATGAAGGCTAATGCAGTCGAAGTGTCCAATGATAAGTCAGTCTATAACTATATCCGTTATGATTCCAGTGTAGAGCGGGCATTTGCAGAAAAGCTTAACAATGATGAAGACGTTAAGTTATTTGTTAAGCTCCCATCATCATTTGTAATAGATACACCGCTGGGGAACTACAACCCTGACTGGGCAGTAATGGTTGAAAAAGAGGGCGTAGAAACGCTATTCTTCGTAGTTGAAACAAAGGGGAGTACTGACCAGGAGGATCTTCGTATGAAAGAAGATGGGAAGACCACATGTGGTCGGAAGCACTTTGCTGCATTGGAGAACGGGGTCACATACATGCTCGCTAACAGCTATGAAAAATTCAAAACGGGAATATAGACCTGTATTTTACCCTTGCATTATCAGTGCCTAATGGTTCTACTCAAATTAACAGACGGGATAAACACAATACACTCTGTTTGTAATTTGACTAAAAGGTGCGGATAATATGAAGAGCAATTTATGCCATGGTTTCATGTATGAAACAGAAGAAGAACTCCGAGCGCTAGTGGGTATAGAGGAATACCTGGACATGGAGTTCGATAAAGGGAATGGCGACTGGGAACCAGATTGGGATGATGACAGCGATACTTACGAGTTGCCGTCATCATTAGCAATGGACGTCTTTTGTAAACGGAAAGCCGAAGGGCTCACACAAAGAGAGCTGTCTCGGAAACTAGGAATAGGTTTAGAAACCTTATCAAAAATTGAGAACGGACATGAGAACCTTCGAACAAAAGTAAAAATGAAAATCGACGAATATTTGAATGAAGATTGATGTTTGAAATTAACTACTTCAGAAGAGCAGCCAATGAATAGCAATATTTAGGCTGCTCTTTTATTTATTATGAAGTCAAAGTAACGAAGGGAGAAAAGAATGAGCACTAGAACAAAAGAAGAAGTTGAAAATTACGTGGAGGGACAATGTAAATGCAATGTTATTCATTCTAAGCCAGAACAATCATACAATGATTTAGGCTTTGAAGTCACCGTGTGGAATGTCAAAACAGATGAAGACGGATCTTGGTGGGTGGTTGAAGGCGAAGGTTTACCAATGAATTTATATCCTCAAGACCATGCATATTATTTTTCAACGGATGAAGCTTACTCCTTTCACTTGGGTTTAATGACTAGATTATTAAATGATGACAGAAAAGAGCCATCGAAAAAAATACAAGAAATCGAAAAAGGAATAGAAATATCAATTGCAGTAAGAAGAAAGCTCACACAAGCCGCAGCAGTTTTGAATAATGCCATTGAAACGGAAGAGATACAATCAGTAGGGATGATTTGTAGAGAGGCATTGATCGTGCTTGGTCATAACATATTTTCTGAAGAATTCTTAGAAGACGGAGAAGAAGAACCCAAAAGAAGTGACTTTAAAAACAGGAGTAGGATAGCAATCGGGGGCCTGCTGCCAGATGGGGATAACTCAGAATTGAGAGACCATTTAAGGAAGATTTCTAATGCAGCCTGGGATTTTGCAAACAAAATTACTCATTCAGATACTAGGACCATATATGAAGCGTCTATATGTTTAACTTTGTGTACCGCAGTAGCATCATCTTTTGAAAATCTTTTAGCTAAGAAGGAAGATCCATTTGGAAATCACCGATGTAAGAAGTGTGGGAGTAGAAACTTTGAAATATATAGTCCTGATGGAGAACAAAGAGATAAGGAGGAATTGTTAATTGTTTGTGAGGTTTGTAGGTATGGTCAATTAGTTTCAGTAGACTAGGATGATAAATATTAAAGAGGTGCTTTTATGGTAAGGAAATATCCTGAGCGTATTGCTGCACGAATGACACGAATAATTAATCAAGATGAAGTTCTACTCATTCGTCAAAATACAAAGATTAAGTTCGGTTCGTCTGATGCCATCATAGGTACTGTTTTTATGACTAATCCTGGTTCATTTGATTTTAAGCACACTAAGGGTTGGGCAGATTTCAAAAGTGGAAAAGGTCTCCTGAATGTGTTAGAGACTGAAGATTATGCAGACCTTACAATGCAGAATCTCATTGAAGTTATTCGGGAGGGCTACAAACATGCTAATCTAGGATCTCCAGATGGAATTGTTCAGATCTTTAACATATCAAACGTTGTCCAAAGCAAAGGTGAAGAAGCAGAAGATTACCACAAAAAAGTAAGAGTTATTATAGAGAAAAGTGATGTTCAAAAATTAGCGCTTATACAAGACATTGTGGCAGTAACTGAACAAGAGTTCTTAAAAGCATGTGTGTCGTCTAGGTTTGTTATTATGGGCTTTGTAAATAATGTATTTACTGAAAACGTGTCGAACTTAATAAAATGGTCCCGAGCTTTAGAGGATAGATTAGTAGTGGCTAAAGATGAAAAAAGTCGTTATTCACACCCAAGGCGTTGGAGGACAGAAAAAAACCTAAAAGAACTAGCAATTAATGAAATGTGTAGGGCACTTAACAAAAATTATTAATACCCTTAAGCAATTTTTAAAATATGGAATATCGTTGAAGGGGCAGATATTTTGGAGGTCTGATAAACGTGAATGAAAAAATACTACAAAGGATAAGTAAAATAATTATTGAATATGCAACGAAACAGCAGGTCGTAGAGTACAACAAAATTAGCAATGAACTAGGTGGAATAATCTCTCCAATTCGTTTAAATGAACCATTAGGGGAGATTTCCAAGCGTTGTATACAATATGGTTTTCCCCCTCTTTCAGCAATTGTGGTAAATCAAAATACAAGGCTTCCAGGGGAAGGTTTTTTTACCTGGGTAGCAGCACAAATGGGATTTCCTAACTTACCACATTCTAAATGGGAAGAATTTTATGAAGAACAAGAAGGGAAAGTATTCAACTGTAACGACTGGGATTCCTTTTTAATTAGAGGCTTTTCCGATAACTTTTCCGATAATACAAGCAGTGGATTTGCCAGCCTTCAAAATTCAAATTTAGTTGATCTCCTCAATACTAAAGAATATTTAAAGGGGCAACAAACGAAATATTACATATTGACTGTGAAAGATTTTGTTGAAACACAACAACAGGGTCCCTACCGATATCATGTGCTTGTAACGGAGAATGAAAAGCTTATTAAGCAAAGTATGGTGGAGCACAAAATAAAAAAGCAGCTGTTAACATCCGCTAAACGAAAAGGCATCCAATTACTTCTTGAAATCGATATGCAGATAGAAAATGATAGTGTTACAATGGCGCACTATAAACCAGATAGACAAACTACTGAGCTGTGGGAAAAAGAAAAGAGTACTAACTTAGAATCACTTATTAAGGAAGAACGTTTCCAATTACTAACTAATATTGTCCAAAAAGATATTGAAATCGAGGCCGCACAAGAAGACTATTATTATAGAGATGGAAAAAATATAGAATATTATGGTACTAGATATGAACGTAATCCTATAAATAGAGCTAAAGCTATTGAAATACACGGAATTACTTGTAAAGCCTGTGGATTTGACTTTAAAGAAATTTATGGAGAACGTGGAAGCGGTTTTATAGAAGTTCATCACATTAACCCCCTATTTTCCATGGGGAAAGAAACAGATATTAATCCAGAGACTGATTTGGTTCCTCTCTGTTCAAACTGTCATAGAATGATTCACCGTAAGAAGAATTCTATTCTAACCGTAGAAGAACTAAAAATGTTATTAAAGAAGAAACTAACGTTAGCTTCTAATTAATAGAATAAGAAATACATATGGATTTTAATGGTAGAAGAGTTTAAAATTGTTTTATCAATTAGTTTTTGGGGGAATACTATGATTGATAAAACAGGAAAGTTAATTAAATTCTTTGAATATATGAATCCAAATGTACATATAAGTGTTTACAGAAGCTCTCATGATCCTGGAGTAGGTTCTTTGTTATCTTTTTTTGGAGCAGAGGGCGCAGCATCACTGAACCTTGATACAGGAGCAGTAGATATTTCAATTAACGACGATGTTTTTAGGAAAGCCATGATTTATGAAGAGTTGGGACATGCATTGCAATATCATAGGGATGGACATGTTGATGTGGGGTCTATTGATTACTATAGGCGAGAAATTGAAGTAGCGGAGTGTTTAATCGAAAGGGCATCCAATTATAGAATAAAATTATCAGCAGCTGAATTAAAGCAGACTGAAATTAATTTAAAAGCTTATCAAGAAAAACTTAGAAATCTGGAGGGATAGTAATGGCTAACCGAATAGCAGGTTATGTAGATAATTCAAAGAAACTATCCCCTGGAGAATACATAGTAACAGGTTCTTGGATTCAGTCTAGAGTACTAAGCGGGCAAGAGTATACTATTCACCAGTATAGAAATGAAATGTTAATAAGTTCTTGGAAGATCACATCAGTAATAAATTTTGCAACTACTAATGGATCTAAAGTTGGACTGAAGCTTTCCTCAGTAAGTAAGGAAGCATCTTTGGAAATAGGAGATATAGTGGTTGATGCAGAGCTAAAGGTAGATTTTTTCAACGTGAGAATGTCTGATGAATATGAAGGAAGAAGTCTTGTTGGGCAAATAAGAAATACTGATGTAAGTGCCGTGATATACACTAGTCTAAGTGGTCTAACACTGGCTGCTGTTTCAGAATCTAGTACAAGATTACTGCTAAGTGATATTACAATTAGGAGTAAAGATGGCTTATTTGGAGTCGAAGTTTTTGGTGAGAATATTACAGTAGATGGTGAAAACCCTCTTGAAATAAGGGTTGATACAAATCCAAATGTATTACTAAATGAACTTTTAAACACAATGAATCCATTAAGAGCATTCATTGTTGGTGTTAGCAAGGAGTATAATAGTATTGATAAAAGGAAGAAGCAACTTTTATCTGAACCAACAGTATACTTAAAAGCTGGAAGTATTCGTATAATGCTATCTCCAAATAACGAAGGTCAGCTAAGCTTATTTGATACCCCTCCGAGTCTACCGTATTTATTATTATATAAGGTGCTGGCAACAGCAGAAGCAGGAGATGTTCATTCAGTTGTTCAAATGATGAGTAGTAATTTAATTAATGCACGGAAACATATGTATAACTTGTTATCTATGGTAAGACCTTACTATAAAAAAGGCACTATAGAAATTTCTCTTGCTGGTTATAAAAAGCTTGAATTAAATGAAAGAACTTTCCTGACAATTAAAGAGGCAATAAGACAAATTTCTACAAGAGAAGTTAAAATTGTCGGCAAGATATATGCAATTGATACGATAAGAAGATGGTTTAAAATTATTGATACCGAATCTGATATAGACTGGAAGATAGTATATTCGAAGCAATTTGAAGATCAATTTGATTTAAGTATTATTGAAAATGTCACTATAAGCGTAATTGCATCAACCTATACTATGCCTGATGCTAAAAAGGGCATTGCAGAATATATTAATCATACATTCAAGGGAGCCCAATAGCTCCCTTATTTAATCAATTGTTTACCCTATCCAATGTTACGGTGAACCGTACCATAAGTAAATGAGGTAGTTAGCCAAATGCCTCTCCTAAATGTTGGGGAGGCAAAAAGGGCAAATAGAAAGTAAAAGGAAGGAATGATTGAGGTGCTAAAAATAGATTGACAATTAAGAAAAATATTTTAGACTTAAAGTAGTTCTTCCCTCAAATTTTTCTTATCTACCCCTTGATTCTTTATTTGCTTTTTAATCTCTCTTTTCAGTTGAACCACATTAAACCTCTTTTTCCCTCTAGATTTTACACACATTCATTTTAAAAAACTCTCAGAAAATCCAAATAAAGAAATAATGGAGATGATTCATTCTTGGCATCGATTATGTATGCTATTAAATGCCCCGGTTGTGAACGTTCTGCTTTTGTAGATGATTATTACAAAACTCATGAGAAGTACATCTTTTGTATGGTGTGCGGTTATTATTACACCAAAACAATAGAAAAATATACCGAAAACTCTATTAAGTACAAGGAAGAGGAATGTGAAGGACACGGTATGTTTGTATTGGTAAATAAAGATGGAAGTTGCGAAAAGGTGATGTTGAACGATAGTCTAACAGTTGCGCAGGTGGAAGAGTTAAAGGCATCACTTATGGAGAAGAATGTTAATCAGGAGAAAAGTTACTTAATTTCCTTCGAAAACGGAGTATTTACCATCCTATTTGGCAACCCACCGGAACATTTTCACTTAACATTTGAAGAGTATCGGAGAAAGATGAGTGCCAAGTATGGAGTTCCTGAATATGATTTTATGGTTCCGATTGAGGGGTAGATAAGTATAAGAAATTGAGGAAAGAACAGTTTTCACATTCATTTTGTTTAACGAATCTTTTTTTTTGATAAATAGGTTAAAAATTATTGAGGGGGATTGCTGTGGGATTTAAAGAAGAGTACCAGGCTTTTATGACTGCTCACTCTCAGGAAAGAAAAGGTGAACGGTTGAGGCGTTTACAAGAAGGTCACAATCAGGCTGAAAAGTTGTTTTTGAAGCAAGTTTGGTGGCCTTCGTTTTATCAGTTTCAGTATCTTCATCCAGAGTATGAAATCGATGATTTTAAAGACGGAAAACGGTATTTAGATTTTGCTTATATTCGTCCGGCTATCCGGATTTGTTTTGAGGTCGACGGGTATGGCCCTCACTTAAAGAATATAAGCAGATGGCAATTTTCCGACAGTCTGGAGCGCCAAAACCAGTTGGTGATGGATGGGTGGACTGTCATCCGCTTTTCTTATGATCAAGTGAAAGAAAAACCTCGACGATGTCAGCAAGTTGTTCAACAGGTAATTGGACGGTGGTTAGGTGATGAGCTGGACCAGACCACTCTATCCTATGCCGAGAAAGAAGTGCTTCGGCTAGCAATTCAAAAAGGAAATACGATATCCCCTATAGAAGTTGAGAAGTATATGAAGATAAGTGACAAGACGGTAAAAAAGTTACTTTCTCAATTAGTTGAGAAAAAGATGTTGATTCCCTCATCTGGAATCAAAAGGATCCGTTCCTATCGCTTGGGGGATCAGGTTAAGCACTCAATCTGAAGAATAGACGGAAAAATTCCGCTTAATTAGTAAATCGAATGGAAAATAGCTTAAATAACCGGAAAAATTCCGCCTATTGATTCAAAAAACGTGAAAATGGGGAATTGAATTTTGTATAACCGGAAAAACTCCGCTTAAATACCCTCAAAACGAACTTCAACCTGTATATAACCGGAAAAACTCCGCTTAATTTACATCCGCTTGTTAACTAAATGGTGGGCATGAACCCTTATTTATATAGAAGTGAGAAATAGGTTTTTTAATACTTTGATAAATCCTAGGGAACTTCATTTTGAGGAGCTCTGACCGTCCTCGTGTTCGATTTGGCCAGCCATACCCTCGATATTCTCCATTTTCTAATCGGACCAATTCAAGAAGCAAACGGTTTTGCTTCAAATCAAGGAAAAGATTCGATTTTCTACATTTGGAGACGACCCCGTCACATTACATTGACGACAGTTGAAGGAAAAGAGCAATGGAGTTTTGAACGGCCGCTTCATGTCCATCAGCCACTTGTAGATACAATTGTGGAAGAGCTGACCGGAAGTAGTGTATCGTGTCCCAGTACTGGAGACTCTGGCACACGGACCAACTGGGTGATGGACAGGATTGCAGGGAAGTGTTGCTATAATACGTCGTATGGCATCCCGGCCATTCAAAAAGAGAGAAGAGCATTATGTTAGCTCTTCTCTCTTTTTTCCTACTTTTATTTACTTAGACACAGAAAAGCCTTCCTCTTCTTTCACTCTATCAGCGTACTCATCAAGCAGAGCACGAACTTCATCAGTGGATTCTGATTCCATCAGACGATTTCTCAGCTCACTCGCTCCCCGGAACCCGCGGACGTAAATCTTAAAGAAGCGGCGAAGCGGTTTGAATTGGCGCGGCTCGAGTTCTTCTGAGTATTTATCATGAAGATCTAGCTGCAGTCGCAGGAGATCGAGCAGTTCTTGACTGGTATGCTCTTTCTTCTCCGTTTCGAAAGCGAAAGGATTGTGGAAGATCCCCCTTCCAATCATAATGCCGTCCACGCCGTATTTCTCCGCGAGTTCGAGTCCCTTCTGACGGTCAGGAATGTCTCCGTTGATGGTCAGAAGCGTATGAGGAGCTATTTCGTCACGTAGTTTCATAATCTCAGGAATCAGCTCCCAGTGAGCATCGACATCGCTCATTTCCTTTTTGGTGCGAAGATGGATGGAAAGGTTGACAATGTCCTGTTCCAATAAATGCTTCAGCCAGTCGTGCCACTCCTCCACCTTGGTATAACCTAGACGGGTCTTCACACTGACGGGAAGTCCTCCCGCTTTGGCTGCCTGAATGATTTCCGCCGCGACATCCGGTCGGCGGATCAGGCCGGATCCTTTCCCGTTCGCTGCGACATTGTGCACAGGGCAGCCCATATTGATATCGATTCCGCGAAAGCCCATTTTAGCTACACCTATACTTGTTTCACGGAAGTATTCGGGCTTATCCCCCCAAATGTGAGCGACGATCGGCTGTTCATCTTCCGTGAACGTCAGACGCCCGCGGACGCTGTCTTTTCCTTTCGGATGACAGTAGCTTTCCGTATTCGTAAACTCTGTAAAGAACACGTCTGGACGAGCCGCTTCACTCACGACATGACGAAAAACGACATCGGTCACGGCTTCCATCGGTGCCAGAACAAAAAACGGCCGTGGCAACTCATGCCAAAAATTATTTTTCATAGTATATTTAAACCCTTTCCTTTAGGGAAACCTGTTCCCAAAATTAAAAAGTAAATTGAATTAGTCTTATCCATTCCCAGTTAGGCAGGATTTCAACCAGTATATACTTTAATAGTAATAAACAAAAAGTGCAAGGGGGCGAGTCGCCTTGTTTTCTCTTCAATAAAGGAAAAACGATAAAAGAGAAAGTGCAAATGGTCGGTCTGCAAGTAATCCAACGCTATGAACACAGGGGAATGGGCCTTTTCGCTTGAAAAACCATAATAAAAAAATGAACTTTTCACTCCATAATAGTAAACAAAATCTGTAAAAAATTGCTATAATGATTCTAAAGGTAGCAGGGTGAAACCTGCCTATAGAAAGAAAGTAAAGGGGAGCGGCTAATGTCTGAGTTGAATGAAAACCCGTTAATGAAAAGCGATGAAAAGAAACCAAAGATCAAGGTGGAACGAAAAGAAGGGGAACCGACTGCCGCTTTTAAAGGGGCGAGCTGGGCAGCATTGGTACTAGGTGTTTCTGCTTATCTGATTGGCCTGTTCAATGCAGGAATGGAACTGAATGAGAAAGGCTATTACTTTGCTGTATTGATATTCGGGTTGTATGCAGCTGTGTCCCTGCAAAAAGCGGTAAGGGACAAGGAAGAAGATATCCCCGTTTCGGGCATCTATTACGGACTCAGTTGGTTTGCAGTGATTGTAGCCATTTCCTTGATGGCGATCGGACTTTATAATGCCGGTAGTATTATCTTAAGTGAAAAAGGATTTTATGGTATGTCATTTGTTCTCAGTCTATTTGCTTCAATTACCATTCAGAAAAATATCCGGGATACACAGCAAGCTAGAGAAAGAGATTAATGATGGGGGGCAGTACTGATGACAGTATTGCCCTTTAATGTTGAAGAGGATGCATTTGAGTGGAAGAGATTCCTATGTCCATTTTTTTTGTTTAATAGGTTACCAAGTCTTTGAAAACGGACTTTTCACTTTTTTAAATGCTCTAAATAGTATATAATTATCAGATAACAGTAGATATTTTGATTCTTAAATCAGTATAATAGATAGTGGTATGTTTATAACAGATCAGGTGAGTTCCAGGGTGGCGCCTTGCTTTAAGTGAGACCCGAGCATGAGCGCTTACTCTTTTCTGAAAATATAAAGAGTAAGGAAGGTTTTCATGAGCAGCATACAGAAAAAAACAGACGTTATCTTAATTGGTGCCGGGGTCATGAGCGCGACTTTGGGATCATTACTGAAAGAGTTAGCACCGGATTGGGAAATAAAAGTGTTTGAGAAACTGTCCGACGCAGGAGAAGAAAGTTCGAACGAATGGAATAATGCGGGTACGGGGCATGCGGCATTGTGCGAACTTAATTATACTTCAGAGAAATCTGACGGATCGGTAGATATAAGTAAAGCAATTAAAATCAATGAACAGTTCCAGCTATCAAGACAGTTTTGGTCGTATCTAGTAAAACGTGATTTAATTGGTGATCCGAAAGACTTTATCATGCCTTTACCTCATATGAGTATGGTACAAGGGGAAAAAAATGTAGAGTTTTTGAAAAAACGATTGGAAGCGCTGTCAAATAACCCTTTGTTTCAAGGGATGGAATTTTCCGATGACCCTGAAAAACTGAAGGAGTGGATTCCGCTCATCATGGAAGGCCGTACATCGAATGAACCGATAGCGGCAACCAAAATCGACTCTGGGACGGACGTCAACTTCGGGGCTTTAACACGAATGATGTTTGAACATTTAAAGAGGCAAAATGTCGAGATGAACTACAAACATAGTGTAAAGGATATTAAACGTACCAGCGACGGGTCGTGGGAAGTCAAGGTGCATAATATCGACAGCGGTAAGATCGAACATCACACGGCAAAGTTCGTCTTTATCGGCGGTGGGGGCGGAAGTCTGCCTTTACTGCAAAAAACCGGTATTCCTGAATCAAAACATATTGGAGGATTTCCGGTAAGCGGACTATTTATGGTATGTAACAATCCGGAAGTAGTAGCACAGCATCATGCCAAAGTATATGGTAAAGCCAAGGTGGGGGCTCCTCCAATGTCCGTTCCCCATCTTGATACACGATTTATCGACAACAAAAAATCGTTACTGTTTGGACCGTTTGCCGGATTTTCACCCAAGTTCTTAAAAACGGGTTCGAATTTGGATTTGATCAGTTCCGTCAAGCCGAATAATGTCCTCACGATGCTTGCTGCAGGTGTCAAAGAGATGTCATTGACCAAATACCTGATCCAGCAAGTGTTATTGTCGAACGAAAAGCGCATGGAAGAACTACGGGAGTTTATCCCTAATGCTAAACTCGAGGATTGGGATATCGTAGTGGCCGGCCAACGTGTGCAGGTAATCAAAGATACTGAGGCAGGCGGGAAAGGAACACTTCAATTCGGTACGGAAGTGGTTAGTGCCGCTGATGGTTCGGTAGCTGCATTACTCGGTGCTTCCCCAGGTGCTTCTACTGCCGTTCACGTTATGCTTGAGTTATTTGAAAAATGTTTCCCTCAGCATATGAATGAGTGGGAACCGAAACTTAGAGAAATGATTCCATCTTATGGTTTGTCACTAGTGGAAAACCCGGAGCTGTTTAAAGAGATCCATACTTCAACTGCAAAGACGCTTGGTCTAAACGGGAAAGAGTTAGCTTACAGTTAATGTCCTTCAAATATGGTCGAAATAAACCCAAGCCTATGCTTGGGTTTATTTAATCTATCAGAATTCTATCTTGGCGTATCTACACAAGGTTACTGGAGAGAGAAAGTCCTGTATATGAACAAGGTGCAAAATGTCTAACACCAAACAATGATTCTATAAGGTGTGGTTTGAGCAGGTATACTCATCGTGGCGGGTCCATAGATCACAATCAGATTCCGATTGCCAGGGTATTTTGAAAAGGATTGGCCATTGGTTAATACCATTTGAGTATAGGGGGATAGATTCAATCTTAGCGTGCCATCGCTGCTCTCCAACTGTGAGTTGAAATAGTCTACTTTTACATTTTGAGCTGAACTTTCTTTTACCATGACAAGTGCACGATATTGTGGTGGATAAATAAAGGGAACAGGTGCGTTCCCATCGTAATATCCGGTTATCCTATCCCCGACTGCCACCATTCTATGGTCCACAAAATATGTGGTTGGAGAAACGACGAAATTCACCGAGCCACCTGATCCGTCTTCTACAAATATTAATTTATAACACCCTTCCCCCTCTCCATCTTGTCCTGTCACAAAGTCATTGATCATGGTGATGGTGCCATGAAAAGACATGAAATTTACCATGCGAATCCTCCATTCATATTTGAATTGAATGGTATACAACCCTCAACACAATATAGTTTTATGATAAGTGGATTATCACACATAGTGAAAAATAATTACTTTCTTCTTTTGTAAAGATTTCATGAAGAAAGTCCTGTTATAGAGGATTTTCGGGTGGCATCTAAGAATGTATACCTCTAAACAGGTTTCTTCAAAGGGGTGTCAAACATGAAGTGGAATGCTGCTATGCGAAAGCCTTATCTTATGAGAGTATGGGAAAACTATCCGAAGACTTGGAAATTTATGATTGATGTAGGCATTTTAGTAAAGTACAAAACATTGAATATAAAAAAGTTGCCTAACACGTTAACACTGCCCAGTTCCACGGTTCTTTATATAGATTCTGAAGAAAATCGGGGAAGGGCACTACTGATCAGCAATGGGGTGACCCAAAAAAGGCTCGATCGATTCTGGTCCATGGCTGTGAAGAAAATGAATCCCGACCTGGTCATCGATGTAGGCGTGAATTATGGGGAGTGCATCTTCTCTACTCAATATTCATCCAAGACCAGGATAATAGGGGTGGAGGCGAACAGCCGTTTAATACCTTTTATTGAACAATCTAAAGAAGTCCATCCTAACCGGTCACAAATAGCAATCTACAATGCGATCGCCTCGGATAAAGACAATGAAGAAACGGTTTTCTTTGTTGATAGGCATTGGTCTGGTACCTCTTCTGCCACTTATGAACCTTCTCATAAGTTAATAGATAAGGTACCTGTCCAGTCCATCACCATTGATACCCTATGTCATGATCAAACCTATGAAACAGTCCTTTTTAAGGTGGATGTTGAGGGATATGAAGCATTTGTCTTAAAAGGGATGACTAACCTTTTCAAAACAAGTAAGTCAATCCTTGGCTTCATTGAGTTTAATAGTGAATACCTTGAAAAGCTGGATATCAGTGTAGATGAGTTTCTCCTGTTTCTGCAAACATACTTTACGATCTACGTATATAAGGAAGACCATAGTCTGGTAAAGGCAGCCCATTACAACCATATGGACCTGAAAAATTTGTTTGGAACGGATTATATTCATACTGATTTTTTATTGGTGAGTGATGAATCCTTTATCGAACGAATGATATAAACTATGTGTAAAGCTCCATCTCATCCAAGGGTTGATTTTTTCATTCTCGATAGGGTGGGTGATACCCCTGTACCCAGGTCAGTAAATAGAGATCCGTCTCACCCAGAGACGGATTTCTTATGATACCACTCATAAAACGTACCAGCTTCCTCTTTCGACACCCCAAACAACAAACTCTCATGACTCGGATTTGCCCGATTCGAGAACATGATGGTAGCCACTCCGAATTTTCGATCTAGCCAGGCATGCTTCACAGTCACCTGCTGGATCCGGTTCCGATGGGTGACGAAGGTTTCGTTCAACCAGCCTCCCTTTCGAATTTGGACGGTTTGATTGTGGCGGGTGTAGCTTGTAAACCAGTAATCAAGGGTTCTGAGGAGGATGGATACTCCAAAGACAATGCCTGCGATCCATATCCATTCCATCTTAAAGATCCATAGGCCCACTACAGCAGCAATCGTCAAATAATAAGGTTGTAAAAGCTTCAGCCAAAGGACCTTCAGTGGGAAGCGCTCCATCTCTTCTTTGATCGGGTAGTGGGGAAGGATGGTGTGCAGCATGTCATATGCTTCACGTTTTGGCATAAAGGGATATAAAGAACTTATTTCCTCTTTTTCACTTTCTGAGGAGCCGGCACTGATCAACTTGATCGAAACCAGCCCGATTATCCTTTTCACAATGGATTGTTCCACTCTGACAGATTGTATTTTATCCTTTGAAATCGAGTAGCTGACCTCATTCCCAATCCCTTTTTCAATATAAATCCGTTCCTGGTCATCACTAATGACATAGTTTCCATACTTGATAGACGTCTTGACGTAGCCGATCAAGATAGACAGGATCATGGCTGCGAGAAAAAGGACGATCAGGATCCACACATGATCGAGCAAGTAGTGCCAGGCACTTTCTGCTGATTCTTTGATGGAAAAGAAATCGGCCAGATTGAAATAGATAGCACTCAGTAATGGGAAGATCGCCAGGAAACTGAGAGACGTGAAGGATGCTTTAATCAGGTCTTTCTTGGTTGCTTGGAAGTGTACCGTGCGTTCCGGCTTTATCCCATCTTCTGATTCATCTCTGCTTTGCTTCTGTTCGAGATAAGATAAAATTCGATCTTTCTCTCCTCGTGTGATAACGGGAAATTCAAATTTGGCATTTTCTCCACTCGTCCCTGTCTCCATGGTTAAAGAAGTTAATCCAAACCAGCGATGAATGAAGGTCGTATTGGACCTGTGGCTGTGGATGCGATCCCAGGCGACCGTTTTTTGTTTTTTAACGAACATCCCTTCTCTGAAAAGGATGGTTTTATTACTTAATTCATAGCGGTTGAAAAGCCACTTGGCAAAGATCGACAGGACAGACACCGCTGTTGCAGCCAACAGGGCGTAGCGGCCCCATATCACCCACCCGGCTGTTGAATTCGCCTTCAGGAGGAACAGGAGGATATAGAACCCGAATAGGCCCTTCGCGGTTGATACTAATTCGACGATGATAAAGGTTGGGTGATATCGTTTGGCAAAATGGGTCATGCTCCTAGTTCTCCTTCCTTTGAATCTATATCCCGAATCTTTGCGAAGGTGGCAATATCTGCTTTCAATGTCTTCGCTACATTTGCCGGTATGGCAGGTATTTTGTGACTGGAGGTCGTAGTCCCGATTTCAAGGTCATAAAGGTCATAGCGACGCATGATGGGTCCCTGTTCTGAGCGGACGTATTCAACTTTCTCCATGGGTATCAGGATATGCTGCTGCTGAAACTTCCCGAATTTCAACTGAACGAATTCCTGATCGACCTGATAGCGCCAGGTTCTTTGCAGGTAAATGGGTTCAATGAAGATAGAAATTATGGAAGAGACAATGAAAAGCCCTCCAAGAATGTAAAGGACGATCCCGATCCAGTCGTACCAATCGAATCGGTCACTGCATATCATTAGGGCTTCTATGATGAGCAGTGCTGTTGTATGTCCTATCGTGTTGGATATTCTCCACACTTTAGTGGCTTTTATTGATATGGTTTGTGTTGGTTCAGGTATGTTTATGTACATTTTTTCACCTCTGATTTAAAATACGTGTTTAATATAAGAAAAGTTTCAGAACCTGGAAAATAATAGTTGTGAAATAGGTTTCATTTTACAAAAATTGTGATATTTAATTAATAGTTCGTATTATTCATTGATAAATAATATATCGAATAGGTAAAAAGGATTACTTGCATATACTAAAAATAAACAGATTCTATCATTCTGACAAAATTTCATCCATGTTATAGTTAAAAAGATTGGAAAATTTTATAAATTAGAGTAATCAATTGAGGTGAAGGTCCTTGTCTTTATATTTTTACTTCGGGTTGTTAAGGGAAAAACGTGAGCAACTTCAAAGGCTTCAGGCGTGTCAGAGCAAACTTCAAGGCAACAAACAGGAATTTTCAAGTTATCGGGAATCCATTACAAATCCTGAATTATCTGCATTCACCTGGCAAGGGACGCTTGCAAATAAATTTGATGAAATAAGGTTTGAAGGAATGCTTCATTACTTTACAGATATTGAAAATAACCAGTTTAGTGAAGTGTTCTCTATGCTGAGCAGTAAGATGCAAACTATAAGAAGTGAAATCCAGGCGATTGAACAGACCATTCATAGGTTGGAATCTGAAGCTGAAGCAACAGTTGAATAGAAAGAAAAGTATTTAATATAGTGGGAGGTAGCTTGTATGGGTAATGAAATCAGAGTAGTGCAAGGTGAGATAGACCACCACCTTTCAAAAATTAAGTCCTCTGCAGAATCTCTTCAACCGGATGTACCTAGTCACATTGGACATGAAAATCGCCTGGAAGTGGTAACAAAATTGAACGAGTTGAACCAAAGCATGGAACAGATGGTACAGAGTTATAAAGAATTGCTTATGCGAAATGAAGAATTGACACGACAGGCTGTCCAGGATATGGCGGATGCCGATCAGGAACTGTCTTCACATATCAAAGCCAGGTAAGGAGAGAAGTTGGGATGAAAACACTGGATGTCATGTCTCTAGATTCAGGAATAGAACAAGTGCTTCGAAAGTTAACCCAGCAAAAAGAACAGATGATCGAAATTGAATCAGCCATAAATTCCTTTATTTCTCAAGATGCCTCTTTTAAAGGAAAAGGGGGTCAATCGATACGGTCTTTTTACCAGGATTCACATCAATCCTTTCTGAAGTTCTATCAGCAAATGGTGACAACATATGAATCTACCCTGAAAGCCATAAAAAATGAATTACAGGGGTTGGAGCAGGCCCAGAATGGATATATTCAGGAAAGCTTTTTGCAGAATGACTTGGAAAATGGACTAAATAGGGGAAGGGATGTGGTGATGGACTTAACAAGTGAGTCCAATGAAACGATTCAAAGTGTTCAGGATATCGTCTCCTTACCAAGATTACAAGACGGTTCCTTCCTTCAGCAGGTTCACGTTGCGAGGCAGCAAAAAGATCAAACCGTCGAAAAACTTCACCAGTTTGATCAAAGTCAATCCGCCAACCTGGAGCCAATTCAACAGGATGTCCACACGATGAACCAATACATTCACCAAATTCAAGGTCTCTTCTCCAACGGGAAAATCTCAATCGATACGTATCAGCCCAACAGCTGTTACAACCCTCAATATGATGCTGAGAGCGGGTCGACAAACCCTTATTTCGAGCTGACCAACAATCCCCGATTTGTCGAGAATGGGGTTGAAGCGGCTGATACGGTGAATGGATTGCAACCGGAATGGGATCCCACACCGACATTAGGGATCAATTTTGATCAGTGGCGAGATCAGCCGATTAATGCGGCGACGAATTTGGGTATTGCGACTGCTGCCGGGTATGGGGCTGCGAAAGGTGTGAATCTAGGCAGAAAAGGTTTTGGTGTGACGAAAAGCAGTTATACTACCGCACAGGGTAAGGATAGAGTGAGGGTAAAGGTAGATAAGCCGGAACTATACAAAATTAATAAACGAAACTATTCAGGTACGAATGCGACAAACTATACAAAGCTCTATAAATTAGTGGATCCCATGACCAGTGTAAAAGAGTCATTTAAGTGGGCTGGGAACAAAATAGGTTACATAGGCGTGGGAACAACTGTTGTTGGTGATATCGTCCACGGTGTTCAGCATAAACAGTCTGGGAGTGAGATTGCAGGAAATGTAACAGGAGATGTAGCCATAGCAGGTGCCTCTATTGCAGCATCTGCCATGGCAGGTGCCAAATTTGGAGCTATGGCAGGCGTAGCATTTGGTGGTCCGGTTGGGGTTGCTGTCGGAGCGGTTGTGGGTGCTGGAATAGGAATTCTAGTAACAACAGCTCTTTCAGATGTTAAATTTATGGATGTTGATGGTGATGGCGAGAGTGATTCAATTGGAGATGCAATAAAAAAAGGGACCACAAGTATCATTGATAAAGTTGGATCTTGGTTTTAAACTCAATTAATTCAATATGATTGGTCTTATGTTAAAAAGAGGTGTGTTTATTTGAAGAAAGCTAAAATAGATGAGATTACATTATCTTATTTAAGATTTCAGAAT
The DNA here is from genome assembly GCF_003315075.1 of Rossellomorea aquimaris. Lineage (GTDB taxonomy): Bacteria > Bacillota > Bacilli > Bacillales > Bacillaceae_B > Rossellomorea > Rossellomorea aquimaris_C. The sequence goes on along the minus strand of NZ_QNRJ01000005.1, from coordinate 211,343 downwards.
CCAAAAGAAAACAGGGGGAATATAATCGTTTTCTTTCTTATATTTTTGGATATCATTGGTGTCATTTTTTTATTAGGCGAACCAATGATTCCCTTGATCTTTTGGTCAGGAATCATTCCAGTCATCCTAATACACTTATGGGCTATTCCGATTATTATTGCTCCATATAAACTTGAACGGGCATACTATCTTTTTTTCGGAGTGTATGGTGTTATTAATACTTTTGTATACTTTTTAGTCATTCAAAAACTTATTTATAATACTTTTGAAGTTGAAACAATAGTACCTGCATTTATAGGGTTGGTAATCTGTGTTTCTCTACTTATAGTCTTGAATTGGATTAACATACGTTCACTGTATTCCGGTACATACTCACGACTTCAAAAAGGAGAAAAGACATTAAATCTTTCGCCAATAGCTGCTGCCTCAGGTATAGGCTACGTATTAGCCCAATTTATACTATCTTCTTTTTTTGTAGAGTCGGTGAAAACACTTATTATTATAGGGGTTTTTTCGTTACTCTCTATAGCTACAGCTTTCTTTTCAACGAGTATTCACAAATATTTCTTTATTAAAAGAAACATGGAAAAGGTAAAGCAAGTTTATCCTGAATTTGGATTACCTAAAAAGCTAAGAAAAAATACATAGAGGGGATGAAGAATGTGTTCCTAAAAAAGAAAAAAGAAGAAAACCGTTTTTGTATCGCCATTTTCACAGAAAAAGAAATGAGTGATGAAGATTATGACTACCAATCAAACAAAATCTTGGATGCAACAGAAGAAAATGTGGTGGTTGTGACTGAGATTGAACCGCAAAATGAAATGGTCGAGGAGTTAAAGAATGCTTTTCCCGACACTAAAATAGAAGTGCCAAGTTACGGCGTCTACAAGTTTGACTCTGAAAAATTAGATGAAGAAACAAAAAAGATGGAGAAGAGGAACAAGTGGAAAAAGTTCTTTAACAACATCCATCCTGATGAGTACCTTATCGTTGAACATAAAGTTATGTACGATATCAACCAGGTTTTATATTATACGACAGATATTAACAAGGTTATATCATATATTCATGAAAATAAAAAAACAGGTTAAAGGGAACACAAATGAAAAAACAGAGTGAAGTCTCAACCTTTTACCTGCGGAATTTACAATTCCCCATAGAAAACAGAAGAAACGTAATGGGATTTTTAGTAATAAGCATGGACTTCTTAGGTTTATTGCCGCTTATGAGTATTCCCTTTTTTGCCCCGTTATTTTGGGCTGCTCTTATTCCGATAATATGTATCCATATTTGGGCTCTTTTATATATAATTGCCCCTTATAAATTCGAATTACTTATACCTTGGTGTCTTTGGAATTGTAAATACGTTTGTGTATTTTCTGGTGATTCAGAAGTTCTTATATAGGCATGTTGGCGTTGAAGGTAGCAGTTATTTTGTAATAGGGATACTATTAATGGTTTTGCTACTGGTTTCAATACAAATTATTAACGCAAAAATGCTATATTCAGGTACGTATACTAAACTTCAAAATGGAGAATCAAAGTTTAATGTATCTTTAATAATAGCCGCTTCAAGTTTTGGATATATTATTGCGCAATATCTGATGTCGTATCTGGTTACTGATTCTGCCTATATGATTGCTATGATTACAGCTTACTCTGTCGCATCCATCTTACCAGCTTATTTATCGACTTATATTCATCGGTTTATATACATTCAAAACAATTATGAAAAAGTCATAAACAGTTATCCTGATTTCGGAAAACCGAAAACATCGAGGAAATTCGGTTAAGGCATTGGTTTATAAAGGGGGATTACAATTGTCGAATTGGATAGTGACCAGAAAGGACTTATATTTACTGGTAAAGATGTTAGGCGGGAAAGTACTGATAGGAATAACAAACCCATTTCCTCATTATCAAGAAGGTAAACTGGAAAAGGAATGGGAAATTATGTTCAAAAAGCTCAATAAAATGGGGCTTGTGGATTATATCCAAGGAGAATTAAAATTCGAGGGTCAATTTATCGAAGCCATGTGGGTTCTGGCAAAAAGCAATTTGGTTGCAGAAATCGTAACAGATCATCAGGAACAAAGTATTTTTTACTTTAGTGATGACCGGGTCATTGAATGCATGAAAGAAAATGAGATGAGTTATAAGGTGATTAAGCACCCAGCACCTGACCATACAATAAAACAAATCCTTCTTCCCCGAATGCTGATGGGTATCGAAAATCGTTCTGCTCGATTAAATGATCCCCTATATATACTCCCAAGTGATTATCTTCACTACTGTGAACGTCTAACCTTATTCAACCTGAACCAGGTAGCGATTAATAACAATGTGGATTCGGATAGTTTACTACTAAAGCAGTTTAATAGATCATTACAAAGAAAGATTCATACTAATCGATTAATGATGTTCTACAGAGATAAACTGGATTGGAAAATTGAAGGTGTTCATGTTCTATCATCCCCCTCTTATAATTGGACGTTAAGAATGGTGAGTAAAAACGGTATCGAGTGGTTAGAAGCTAAACAAGCAACGGGCGATAAATTAGTAAGAGAGATTGTTGGGGTGTTGGAAAGAGTAAAGGAAAATCATCTAGTGAAATAAAATTTCTCCCTTTTAGCAGGATGGAGCTTTCATTCCCTTGTACATATCAAAATTGAAGTAAAGAATAAATTTCACGAGCATGTCCATAATAACCAAATATCAGGAGGTGTGCACATGCCGAATCAAAATGATAACAAATTAAAAAAAATTCAGTCTGAAAGCTTCAAACAAGGGAAATCCCAGGAAGAATACGCTGCCGAGCTTGAAATGAACAAGATGAAAAGCCAGAAAAGAAAATAACCTTAGGACTACATAAAAGAGCCATCCCGGCATCAAGGGATGGCTCTTTCCATTATAGCGATGCTTTGATCACTTTTTTATAATATAGGACTGATAATACACCAAAGATAGAATACAACACCGTATATAACCCCATTACAATGATCATCGGCGTCCAAACCTCGGCACCGAACAGGAACCATCCGGATTGAACGGCGAAGTAACTGTGCAGCAGACCGATGAGAAGTGGGATGCCGAAGCTGAAAAGCTGCTTGGCTTGAATGCCTCTCAATAAGTCACCCTGAGTGAAGCCCAGTTTTCTTAAAATCGTATAGTTCGGTTTTTCATCTTCACTTTCGTCCATTTGCTTGAAGTACAGGATGCATCCTGATGTGATCAGGAAGGTGAGACCCAGGAACCCGACGATGAACATGATGAGTCCGATATTTTGTTTCTGTTCTGTTTTCATATCGTATTGGGAATCGTTTGCCCATCCTTCATCGAGTTTTAACTCATGAAATAGGTCGTTTGCTTTCAATATGTCCTTTTCTTGTTCAATCGTCACCCCGACGTAGAGAGAGGATTCCTTCTGTATAGCAGGATCTAAATCATTCTTCAGGCGTTTGAATACATTGTCATCCACAATCACTACAGGTGATCCCCCTGCTGTAAAATACCATGATATCGGGTATTCATCCCGCATTCCCAAGTACTTGAGCTTGGTGACCTTCGTTTTTCCTTTCAGCTCCGTCACCCCAGAATCATGTAACGGAATGACCTTTTGAAGTAAGTCGCTATAGCCTGTAAAGACCGTCTCGTCTTCTTTTACATCGACGCCTTCAACGTTTTTCTCGCTGATGACCGAGTTCGGCATGGCATCCATTGAACCGTTCAGTTCGCCAAATTCAGAGTCCGTAATGCCTTTCAGGTTGACTAACACTTCAATGACTTCGATCTCTTCCTTCTTGTATTGAATGCCATTGTCCAGTAGGGCATCTTTAAAGTGTTGGAAATCTTGTGTATTTGTAAATGAAAAATCGGTTGGAACATTATTCTGAGCTGTTTTTTCAGCAGAGTAATAGCCTATATAGCTCAGGGACAATAACGCTATCGCCAGTGCTGATACCGTCGTGATGATCGTCAGCAATAAAGCGTTCGATTTCATCCGGAACATGATGGATGAAAGGGACAGGACTTCGTTGATATTCAGATAGCCATCTTTCTTCTTGCGAATGACATTAAAGATGAAGCTCACGGATCCCTTATAAAACAGGTAGGTACCGAGAATGACCGAGCCAAGGATAAAGAGCACCGCCCCATACAGCTGTGGCATGGTCGTGAAGTCCCCGCCAAACAATTTAGAAGATACGTAATACCCCGAGGCAATCAAGATCATTCCGAAGATCCCGATGATGATCTCAAACCTGGACATTTTTTTCACTTTGGTTTCCGTCGATGAACGTACCCTGAACAGTGATAATATACTTTGCCTTTTAATAAATACGAAGTTCATCAGCATGATCAGCAGGTAAATCGCGCAGAAAATAATGATGGTCTGGATAAGTGCCTGGGTTGAGAAATGGAGTGTGGCGATTGCCTCGACTCCGGTTATTTTGAATAAGATCATGATGATCAATTTTGAGAAGGAGAATCCGATCAAGATGCCGAGTATCAATGAGCCGAAATAAAGGATGAAGTTCTCCACGCTTAAAATACGGAAGATTTTATTTTTCGTCATCCCTATTAATTGAAATAGACCAATCTCTTTACTTCTTCTCTTAATGAAGAGGGTGTTGGCATATAAAAGAAAGATCGAGACGATTGCGACAAGTAATACGGAAGCCGCACGTACGGCTGCGCCGCCTTTGATGGATCCCTTCGCTGCATCCATGGATGGATCATACTGCAGGGTCACAAAGGCGAAATAAAGCGCGACACTGAAGACCAGAGCAAATACATAAAGGTAATAATTCTTGAGGTTCTTCTTTAAATTCCTGAAGATAAGGGTATTAATGTTCATTCTGCACCCCGCCAAGCACTCCCTGGGTTTTCATGATGTCCTTGAAGAAGTGCTGTCTTTCCTGCTCGCCTTTATTTAACTGAGTATAGATCTGCCCGTCCTTAATGAAGATGACCCGGCTGCAGTAGCTCGCTGCAACAGCATCATGTGTGACCATGATGATCGTCGCTTTCAGCTTTTGATTCAGCTCACTCAGCTTATTTAAGAGATCAGATGCCGACTTTGAGTCGAGAGCACCTGTTGGCTCGTCGGCGAAAATGATACTTGGCTCATGGATGAAAGCCCGTGCGGCTGATGTCCGCTGTTTCTGGCCGCCTGAGATTTCGTTCGGATACTTATCTTTCAGTTCAAGAATCCCAAGCTCCGAAGCAAGGTCTTTGAACCTTTGGTCCGCTTCTTTTTTGGGTGTCTTGGTAATGGATAGAGGCAGAAGAATGTTCTCTTTCACCGTCAATGTGTCGAGCAGATTGTAATCCTGAAAGATAAAGCCGAGATGATTCTTTCGAAACTGTGCGAGCTGCTTCTCTTTCATCATCGTCATTTCATTACTCTCGATCTTGATCGAACCCTCACTCACTTTGTCTATGGAGGAAAGGACATTTAAGAGGGTGGTCTTTCCGGAACCCGATGCCCCCATGATACTGACGAATTCTCCCTTTTGGATCGACAGGTCGATTCCCTTTAAGACTTCCTGCTTATTGAATTTATTTCCGTAGCTTTTATGAAGTTTTGTTGCTTCTAATATGGTCATCGTGAAAAACTCCTTTGATTTGATACCCTTATTATAAAAAGCAGGAAGTTTCTTTTCCTTTTATTGTTCGAACAAAACAGAAAAGCATGTGACATTTTTGTCACACGCCGGTAAGTTGGACGAAATCATTCTTCTGGGGGAACGTGAGGGTGACCCGTGTCCCTTCTCCTTGATGGGACTTGACCTCTATGGAAATCAGCAAAGACTCCGACACTTTTTTCGTTAGATACAACCCCATGCCGGTGGAGGAGTGATCATTGTGGTGGATGGTCGAGGTGAAGCCTTTGTCAAAGATCCTCGGCAGGTCCTTGGGATCTATGCCCCTTCCAAAATCCTGGATGGTGAGGACCGCTTTCCCCCCATGCTCTTCACTTTTAATCATTATATCCGATGACGTACTGTATTTTACGGCATTGGTTAATAGCTGCCTAATCATAAAAGCCAGCCATTTTGCATCGCTCAGCACTTCAGTGACGTCCAGTTGAATGTCAAATCCGATACCTTTTTGAATGCACCAGGATTGCAGTGTTTTTATTTCCTGAAAAATAAGGCTCTCGAGATCCGTGTTCTCAATGTATAGATCATTCTCCATGAACGCCATCCGTTTCTGATGAAGCTGTTGATCCAACAGAAGGTGGATCCGTAGCCATTCGTACTTTATTGGAGCCTTTAATGGTTCGTTCTCTAAACGCTCAATCATCAAATGCATGGCAGTCAGTGGGGTTTTCACCTCATGGATCCAGGACAGGAGTTCATCCTTTTCCTGTTCGAGTACCATCCGATTTTCAGATGCTGCCTTCCTCAGAAGGTTTGCTTGCTCTGATAAACTTTCTGAAATGATCTCTTCAAATGGAGTATCGGGAGCATCCACCCCGGTGATGTTGAGATTATGATCCCATTCTTTCAGTCGTTTAAAGAAACGTGTTTCCTTCTGGTATCGAATGAAAACGAAGACGATGAAAAAGAGGAGCGATACAAACACCATATAAAGGATCGGTTGTAAGGGTATGGCCGTATCGATATAGGCGATAAAGATCAATATCAGGTGAGAAACGATAAAGAACAATATCCAGCTTTTTCTTTCCCATAAATAGGTACGGATCATGGCGAATCCTCTTCAATGGCCTGATACCCCTGGCCGACCTTGGTTTCAATGAAGCGGCCCAATTCAATTTCGTAAAGCCGCTTCCTCAGTCGGTTCACATTGACGGTCAACGTGTTATCGCTGATGAAACGTTTATCATCCCACAGGCTGTTTATTAAGTTATCCCTGCTGACGATCTTATTTTTTTGATCAATTAGAAGCTTTAAAATGTACATTTCATTCTTCGTCAATTCAATGGAACCAAGTTCATTGGATACCGTGTTACGCTCGAAATCGACGGTTGCCCCGCACCAGGTCTTGATGCTTACCTGCTCCGTGTTATAGTTATACACCCTCCGAAGTGTGGCCTGTACCTTAGCGATCAGAACATCAAAATGAAAGGGCTTCTGGATGAAGTCATCTGCCCCGAGCTGCATGGACATGACCATATCAGTCGGATGATCACGGGAGGACAGGAACAGGATCGGCACATTGGAGTGTGTGCGGATCATCCGGCACCAGTGGAAGCCATCGAACTTAGGGAGTTGAATATCAATGATCACAAGGTCCGGTTTCACCTCTGAAAACTCCTGCATCACGTGATTGAAATCAGTGATTCCATATACATCATAGGACCACTGGGAAAGCCGCTCCTTGATTTCATTAAATAGGGTTGTATCATCTTCGATTAGTAATAATTTCAATTTAGTCACCACACAATTTTGCTGTTTACATAAATTGTATAGGAAATTGAATTGGTTTGCCATATGACTGAAGAAGGGAACCGTTTTAATTAGAAATATTTAGATTATTTTAACAAAATATGGGTATTTAACTTCTAAAAGCAATTTACCAAATTGCATAGGAAAGGAATTAAACCATGAAGAAACTTCTAGGGTTTTCAGAGATAACAGCGGTTTTGTTAAGTGGATGTGGCGAAGTGCAGATTTCAATTAATAAGGACCAGGAAGTGGAGTCCAGAGAGACCGGCAGCAATAAGAAAGATAATGAGAAAGTGGAACTGATGAATGATGGGGTGGAAAGTGAAGAGGTGACGGATGCCGATAAGCAAAAGGCAATCCTTCAATTCATCAACGAGGATATTTATAAGGTGGCAGAATATGAAGTCGTCGCCTTCCAGTCACTGGCTTCGGTTTCTGGCGTCAACTTTACGGATGATCCAACCGTCTACAAGGAGCTGACCCGAAACACCATTCCAGCCTACGAGAAAGCACTGAAAGAAGCGAAGGACATTGAGGCGGAGATTCCTGAGCTTGAGGTAATGACGGACCGGATCGTGACAGCGACTCAGACCTTTTATGATGCACTCATTCTCGAAAAAAAGGCGATTGAAGATCAGGATGAAGACTTGATTAATCAATCCAACGCCAAAATTGAGGAGTACTACAAACTGGTGGAGGTCTACAATTCGGACATGAAAGTTCTTGCAGAAAAGTATGGTGTGACGTATGACCTGAATGAACCGAAACAAAATGTACAAGAATTATAAGAAACAATAAATTCTTTTACTACGTTTACTACATAAAGGAACTGACTCCTGAATAATTGGAGTCAGTTCCTTTATGTTTATAAATCCACCTTATTATAAAATTAATGAATAAGTAATTTTTAAAAAAACGGTTTATAAAAGTAAAAATAAGGATATATAGTAAGTACTTGTAACTAAATTAAATGATTTTCCAATCTGTATGCACCTTTTGCGTCTTTACAGGAGTCTATAGTATCTGTTTTCATACTTTTTACCTAATAAATAACTATGAATTTTATATCAAATGACCTGAAAACAATTATTCCTGTAGTTACAAAGTTTCCTTTTTCCTGTAAAAATTGTGTTTATATGTATGTTTATAATAGTATGATATTGGAAGTGTGGAAACAATTGTAATAAAAAGGATTTTGATGAAAGAAAACGGGTTACATAGTTTAGTAGGTTTCATGTTTCATATTTGGGTACTCTGATTTGATATAGATGATTACCACCAACAATTTCATTTAAGGGAGAGGAATTACATGTCAGGAATTATTCGTGTTACCCCAGCTGAATTGATTAGTATGTCTAACCGTTACACAAGTGAAAGCAGCCAGGTTGGAGAACAAATCTCACGACTCGATAATATGATTTCAGAATTGGAAGGTATGTGGGAAGGTGAATCAAGCCGCGCGTTTGGAGAGCAATATCAAACTTTACGCCCTTCATTCCTGCAAATGCAGCAACTGCTTGAAGACATCTCAATGCAATTGACTAGCACTGCTAAGTCTCTTGAAGATGCAGATGCCCAAATTGCCAATCAAATTCGTGGATAAGTTTATCCCCATCCATTTTAAACAAGAAGGAGCGCTTATCATTATGTGGCGCTCCTTCCTTATGAGGTGAACGCGGACAATGTATATTGAAATCACCATTGATTTAGAACGATATAATGAGAAGTGCTTTGATCTCAGGCTATCAAATTATCATACTGTAAAAAAAATGATTGATCTTGTGTGGCAGTCTCAGAAGCTTACAGCTGAGCCTAGAGAAGGCTATTGGATTCGGATTGTGAATAAAAGAGAAGTGATTCCTGGTAACACACGGTTGATTGATGCAGGAATTCATTCTGGAGATCGAATTGAAATTTTATAAAGGAGACCAATAGAATGTCACAAAAAAGTGGATCATACCTACAAGAAAAGCTGGAAGCCGTTGTACATAGAAAAGATAAAAAGATGACTTTGATCTTTCAAAAAGAAAAGATCAAGTTGGACGACATAGCGGAAATTCACTTTCTGAAGAACATTAATCCGGCCATACAAAAAGAAATCACGATGGAGAATGATGAATTATACATCGTGAATACCATACCTGACTCCTTCTCTTTTTATCCCCAATTAAAGGCGAATGAGAAGGAACGGTTGATGTCTGCCTATCAACTGGTACAAAACGTACGAAATCACACCTTGTCACGCCTGCATCCCATTATTTGCCCAGACAATATTGTGTTTGATCAAGGACTGACCCCACACCTTATCCATTATGGTGTAAAGGAGAGTCTGCCCCCATACGAAAAAGATGCGGATTTGTTGTTAAAGGAGACAAAAGCCGCCGTCGCAGCTCTTGTAGATCGGCAACATACATTCGATGATTACATGAAGTTCAGTGAGACGTTGAAATTATCGCCACTGACTAAAGATATCTTAGAAGCCGAAAGCATTGACGGTGTCGGAGAAGTGTTAAACCGCTTTATTAAAGAAGCCAAAAAGTCTGATTCACTTCTTATGACTGTTAGTAAGAAAAAGTGGAAACTAAACCGGTATGTACTGCTGGGAGTGTCATTACTCTTGATACCAGCACTTATTTATTCTATTTATTCTCTTTTCTTTATGTTTCCAAAACAGGAAAGGGTGGTAGCGGCCCAAGAGAGTTTCCTCCTTAATAAGTATAGTGATGTGGTAACAGAACTTCAGCCTTATGAGATCGATGAAATCCCGAAGGTCACTCAATATCAACTCGCACTCTCCTATATTATTAACGAATCATTAACTGAAGACCAAAAAGAGAATGTACGTAACACCGTCTCTCTACAATCGGACCCTCTTTATTATGAGTACTGGATTAATATTGGACGAGGAAAGGCTAAGGAAGCATTGGAAACAGCAAGGTTCTTAGAGGACCGGGATTTAATTCTGTTTGGACTTCTTAAGTACCGTGAGCAAGTCAAGGCAGACGGAGATCTTGATAGCGAGGAAAGACAGCAGGAATTAGATGAGATTGAAAGTGAAATAGCTGAATACGAAGAAGAAATGAAAGCTCTGGAAGAAGAGCAACAATCACAGCCAGCGGAAACAACGGAAGAACCGCAACAGACTGAAGAGAAAAAGACACCTGAACAAAAACCGGCGTCTACTGATGGAGAGAATTCCACGCCTCCAGCTGAAGCTGATGATAAGAAAGAATCCTGACTAACAAACTAACTGGGGGGGTGAGCATATGTATGCCCTGTGGATTTTTCACGATCACTACTATCAGTCGATTATGATTGAGAATGAAAAGAAAAAAATCACTTTAGGTCCACGATTGGAAGATACGATCACAATTTTGTCGTTGCCTCCGTCTGCTAAGTCCATTCAAGTAGAGCATTCCGGCGATGCTTTCAGACTATATCAAGACGGGGAAGAAGTAAGGACTCTTGAACCTGGCCGCAAAGAATCCTTGCTTGAAGGTGATAAGGAATTACAGATGATAGTCACGCCTTTTCCAATAAAGACTCAAATTTATTATGTCGGTCATAAAGTAGAAATCAGTATATCCAATGAACGATCCGATGCAACCATTTATTTTACGAAGAAGGATTCCATTCAAACGTGCCATTGGTATAAAAATGGCGATGATGAATGGGTAATGGATGCTGATGAAGCGTCTTCGCTTTATCTAAACGGACACCTGGTTACTGGGAAACAAAAGCTTAAGGTTGGAGACATTTTATTTTCTTCTTTCTTAACTATTACCCTATTAGAAGATGATTTAATCGAGATACATAGTATCGATGACTATCAAACTGAATTATTGGAATCTATACGTCCAACATCAGAAATGAAGAAGAAGTACCCTAATTATCGACGAACGCCACGAATGATTTATGACCTACCTGATGAAAAGGTTCAATTGTCATTTCCGAGTCAGGAATCGAGCGATACAAATCGCAGTTTATGGTTGATCATTCTTCCCCCATTGATGATGTTAATCGTCATGGCCATTGTAGCGCTCGTGATTCCACGTGGAATTTTCATTATTATCTCAATGGTGATGTTTACCACCACTTTAGTGACATCCACCGTTCAATTTTTTAAAGATAAGAGCAATAGAAAGAAATCCAAGGAACGAAGGAAGCGTATCTATACTCATTATTTAGAGAGCAAGAGAAAAGAACTTCAGGAGCTTGCTGAAAAGCAGTCAGATGTTCTGCAATTTCACTTTCCTGCTTATGAAAGAATGAAGTATCTTACAGAGCAGCTTTCCGATCGTCTTTGGGAAAGGACTCTTGAAAGTCCGGACTTCCTTCAGTTTAGATTAGGAAGTGGGAAAGTACCTGCAAGCTACAGTATTTCAGTGAATTCCTCCGATATGTCAAACCGTGAAATGGATGAATTATTAGAGGAGTCCCAGAAGTTAGAAGTGGTCTATCGTGAGATTGATCAATTACCTGTAACGGCTGACCTTCATAAAGGGGCCATTGGTTTGATCGGTAAGGAATCCGTCTATAAAAATGAGATTCACCAGCTAATCGGGCAATTGGCTTTCTTTCATAGTTACCATGATGTGAGATTCGTCTATATTTTCCATGAGGAAGAGTATAAAGACTGGGAGTGGATGAAGTGGTTGCCACACTTTCAATTACCTCAGTCATTTGCTAAAGGATTTATTTATAACGAGAAAACCAGGGATCAAATCCTTTCTTCCATTTACGAGGTCCTTAGGGAAAGAGATATTGAAGAGGATTCGGATAAGGTTCGTTTTTCACCGCATTACGTGTTTATCATTACAAATCACCAGTTAATTTCTGACCATGTGATTCTGCAGTACCTTGAAGGTGAGTATTCTCACTTGGGAATGTCCGTTATTTTTGCTGCAGAAGCGAAAGAGAGCTTGTCTGATAATATCCACACCCTCGTACGTTATATCAATGACAAGCAAGGGGACATACTGATTCAGAATAAAAAGGCGGTTAAGATTCCATTCGAAATGGATGAATATAAGCATGAAGGCAATGAGCAGTATGCAAGAACCTTGAAGACGCTAAATCATCAAATCGGCATGACAAACTCCATCCCTTCAAGTGTTTCCTTTCTGGACATGCTCCGGGTGAGGGATGTTGATCAGCTTCCTATTCAAGAGAACTGGCTATCCAGGGAATCTGCTAAATCGTTAGCTGTTCCCGTTGGATTGAAAGGAAAGGAAGATATTGTAGAGCTGAATTTGCATGAAAAGGCTCATGGACCCCATGGACTACTTGCCGGAACAACCGGTTCAGGGAAGAGTGAATTTCTACAAACGTACATTCTTTCTTTAGCGGTTCATTTCCACCCTCACGAAGTAGCCTTTTTATTAATTGACTACAAGGGTGGAGGAATGGCTCAGCCATTTAAGAGTATCCCACATTTATTAGGAACGATAACGAATATTGAAGGAAGTAAGAACTTCAGTACGAGAGCCCTGGCTTCCATTAAGAGTGAGTTGAAGCGCAGACAGCGATTATTCGATCGTTACGAAGTGAATCATATCAACGACTACACCCGCCTTTACAAGCAAGGCAAAACGGAGGAGCCTCTTCCTCATTTATTCTTAATATCAGATGAATTTGCTGAACTTAAGAGTGAAGAGCCTGAATTCATTAAAGAACTTGTAAGTGCAGCCCGTATCGGTCGTAGCCTGGGAGTTCATCTTATCCTGGCAACACAAAAGCCTGGAGGCGTCATTGATAATCAGATTTGGAGTAATGCCCGTTTCCGTGTGGCTCTGAAAGTTCAGAATACGGAGGACAGTCGTGAAATTCTTAAAAATGGGGATGCAGCCTCGTTGACTGTAACAGGAAGAGGATATTTACAGGTGGGAAATAATGAGGTGTATGACCTGTTTCAATCAGCCTGGAGTGGAGCTCCTTATCAGGAGGACTCCTTTGAATCAGAAGATGAAGTGGCGATTGTCACGGATTTAGGGTTGATTCCTTTATCGGAAGTATCGACAAATCCAAGCAATCAGAAGGAGTTGATCAGTGAAATTGACGCGGTGGTCGATCGAATTGAATCATTACAGGAACAAATGAATGTGAAGAAGCTTTCCAGTCCATGGCTCCCTCCACTGTCTAATCGTTTGTACCGTACATCATTTGCCCAGAGAGAGGAGAATAAGATCTTACTTTCTATGATAGATGAACCTGAGAAACAGAGTCAGACCCCGTACCATTATGAGGTGATTGAGGACGGGAATGTCGGCGTCTTTGGTTCTTCAGGATATGGGAAGACCCAGACACTTATTACCTTATTGATGGGGATGGCCAGTCAGTTCACACCCGAGGAAGTTCATTACTATCTACTCGACTTTGGAAACGGTGGCTTACTGCCTTTAAAACAGCTGCCACATACTGCAGACTACTTCCTCATCGATGAAGAACGAAAGATCGAGAAATTCATTGGTATTTTGGATGATGAATTAGCTCGCAGAAAACAGCTTTTCCAAAAGAAAGAAGTAAGCTCAATAAAGATGTATAACATGATCAGTGATGAAAAGCTTCCTCTCGTATTTGTAACCATCGACAATTTTGATCTGGTTAAAGAAGAGATGCAAGAACTTGAAACGCAAATTAATCAATTTGCAAGGGATGGACAGTCATTGGGAGTGTACATGTACTTTACAGCAACCCGCGTTAATTCTGTCCGACAATCTTTAATGAATAACCTTAAAACAAAAATCGTCCACTATTTGATGGATAGCTCAGAGGCATACACGATGCTGGGACGATTGCCTTTTACCCCGGAAGCCATTCCAGGTAGAGCGATTGTTAAGAAAGATACTGCTTTCTTTTCTCAAGTATTCCTTCCAACAGAAGGCAAGGACGATTATGAGCAGATGAACCTTTTAAAAGAAGAAATTCTGTTATTAAAAGAAAAGTATAAGGGATCAATGTCACCGGACCCGGTGCCTATGCTTCCGACAGAGTTGACGATGGTCAACTTTACCCAGTATACAGATTCAGGCAGGAAAGACGGACTGCTACCGGTCGGCTTAGACGAAGAATTGGTTAAGCCGGTGTATGTAAACTTCAAGAAGACGAAGCATTTCCTGGTATTGGGACAAGCTCAAAAAGGAAAAACGAACGTCCTGAAGGTTTTAGCCAATACAGCGTTATTGCAGGATAGTGAACATATAGCGATATTCGATTCCATTGACAGGGGATTATCGAATTTGATGAAGGAAGAAAAAGTGGTCTACATGGAGAACAAAGACCATATCGCAATGTGGCTTAACCGGGTGGAAGAAGTGTTTAGTATTAGAGAAGAGCAATATAATCTATCTATTCAAAAGGGGAGTCCCCTTCCATCATTCTCTCCTGTTATGCTAATGGTCGATGGTTATGCAAGGTTTCTACAAAATCTGGATCCAATGCTTCAAGACAGAATCGTTAAATGCATGAAAAATTATAGCCATTTAGGCTTCTGTGTGATTGTTTCCGGAAACAATAGTGAATTAACTAAGGGTTATGATGTTTTAACAGTTGAACTGAAGCAGATTCGACAAGCTCTTGTGTTAATGAAGAAATCTGAACAAACCTTGTTCACGCTCAGCTATGATCGAAGAGAGCCAGAAATCCAACCAGGGTTTGGTTATTATGTAGAAAACGGTAAAGAAACAAAAATTCAAATACCACTTATGGTAACGGAAAGGAAAGTACACGCATGACAGAGAAAGTAAGTCTATTTAAACTTATATTAGCGGTCATGATGATTCTTGCCACTCCTCTTCTATTCTTCCGTTCAGTTGGTGAAAATCCTCTGAAAGTGAAAGAAAACGCTACTCAGGCCATTGCCATTGTAAATGAAGACGCAGGAACAGAAGTGGATGGAGAGCCTCTGGCATTTGGGGGCGACGTGACGTCGATACTTGAAGATCAATCGACATTTGAATGGACGGTTGTAGGCAGAAGTGCAGGAGAAAACGGTCTTCAGAGTTCTAAATATGATGCCGTTGTCTATATTCCTTCCGACTTCTCCGATAAAGTCATGACGTATGATGAAGAAAGACCGGAAAAAACAAATTTAAATTATAAGGTACAAACGCAACTAAATGCTGTAAACAAGGAAAAGGTCCTTTTGGAAATTGAAAAGGCCACAAAAAGGGTCAATCATAAGATGTCCTCTCTTTATTGGAATTACGTATCAGCAGACATGGAAAATATCCGTGCTGAATTTGATGAAATTTTGCAAAAAGAGCAGGCTTTCCAGGAAACGATGTTATCATTCTACAAACCTAGCTCAAAAGATCTGGCCGGCCAAATTCAACAACAGACGTCTATGCTATCTAATCTGCAAAACTCGATTCAGCAGGCATATAGCCGGACTCCGCAGCAGCAAAACACGCTGGAATCCTTTGAACAAAGCCTTTCCAGTTTTGTTGAATATGTGAATCAATATAGAGAATATCAGGATAATCAAAAGCAATTACTCGCCGATATTCAAGCTCAATCCGTACAGATGATCAATGAATCAACTAAAAATCAGCAGCCGCGCTATTTAAAGTCCAAATCACTATTCTCGGAACAAAGTGATGCCTTAACGACAGGTTTGACTCAGTTGAATAGCAATATGGATACGAATCAAGAGGTATTTGCTGACTTACAGCAGCGAAGGTTTGAAGAAGTGGGGAGACAAGTAGAAGACTTCTATTCCTTTCAGGAAAGAGTGTTGAATTTCTATCAGCAATTACAGGACACTACGACGTTAAATAACCTGCAAGGAAGTATTTTTGAACTCAACAACAAGCTGGCTGAAGGGGATGGTGAGATCTTTAATCCACCTGCTCCTCCTGAGATCCCTGAGCCTCCTAAAGACGGAGACGAACCTGGGCCTCAACAGGTCGTCATTTCCTCCCAGGAAGGTGAGCACGAGCCGGGGGAACCAAGCGATCCTCCTCCTGCACCACCGAATTTAGACTCGGAAATAAATGAACTGACAGCCATTTCGACAGAAATCGATGCGTTGAAGGAAACACTGACCAATTTAACAGAACCAACACCTGAAGCTATAACGGCAGCTGTCAACAATATTCAAACAATAAATGATCGCATCCTGCAGGTTCGAACTCAGCTGCAAGGAAAAAATAATAGCACAGAAAACCCTCTTCAGGCTGAAGTGGATAGACTGTTGGGAGAAGTTTCAAGACTTCTTGAAGATAATCAGACATTAATTGATAAAATCGATGAATTGACCAAACAGGTTGAAACTCTTACCACCGAAAATCAAGAACTGAGAGATCAGATAACGACATTGACTGAGACGAATGAAGCTCTGATAAATCAATTGGAGATGTTTTCTGACAATGTTTCCAATATCGTCGCCGAGATCGAGGATAAAGAAAGCTCCATCCTGAACTCAGCCGCTTTATCTGAAAATAGGAGAAACACCCTATATGGCTATTTTTCTCGCGGGATTAATAACTATAAACTTATGGATCTACTACAATATTACTCTTACTTAGATCGGTATGAAGCGACTCTTAATGGTATGTTAACGGAGAATGGAGTGAAAGCGACCGTTCTTCAGGATGAAGGTCTGAAAAATGAGGTAAATGAGATTTTGAAAGTGAGTCAGACTGAACAAGCGGAGTGGGAACAATTAAATACAGGGATGCCGAATACTGAGGATGCCCTAAACACACTTCAAGACTCCTTCACCGTCTTTGCGGCAGAATACAATCAAACCCTTGATGACCAGCAATCACAGCTTACAGAGAGCCTGAGTGCGATTAATCAAGAAGCGACAAACGTATTAAATCGAATACAACAGCCGGAGCAAGCGGCTCCAACGCCTGTCTCAGGGACAGCCGGACCGGATTTAGTAGGGAACCACAAGCAAATCGGAAGTGAAATCAAGTCTATCCATTCCTTCCTGGATACTGTGAGTGAAAGCCAAAATACAATCGTATCCTATACCAATGAGCTTCAATCGAATGTATCGAATGTTCAAAGTGATGCAGATACACTGAATAATAAGTGGGCAACGAATGTAGCTTCCACTCAATTAATTCGTGATGATGTGTTTAGCGTACTGGGGAATGCGTTTGTTGACGGGCAATCCAATGGATATGTGTATGATTTCTTGACGAATCCTCTTAAGGTAAACGGAGATGTTCCTGAAGAAAAGAAAGCAAGTGCCCTGCCACCAGTGGTGATTCTGTTTATTATCTTGTTATCCAGCCTACTAATTGGATACACAAGTTATTACTTCCAAAACGCTCCACTTTGGATACAAGGGGTGATATTCCTACTATTAAATCTCATTGTAGGATTTGTTATTAGCCTTTATGGATTGGATATTTATCCGCTAGTTGAATCCCGTTCAGTTGAATGGACCATCTTTACCATTCTCCTTTTATTAGCTGGTTCAGGACTCATTCGAGTTGCTTTTGTCACACATCGATTGTTAGGATGGTTTGTTTCAGTGGGAATCATTGCCCTGTTTGTAACACCATTACTGGCATTAACAACGCCTAATTTTAATTTCAAGGATCCAATGTCCACCGTTTATATGTCGATTCAATATGGATCAGACTCATTATTCAATCAAGCGGTTATGGTATTAGGGTTAGTCGTTATTGCATTAACAGTTGCACAGGTTTTATTGGATAAACGCTCTAATCGAATCAAAGATGAGGGAACGGAAGCGTATGAGGGGTAAAGTACTGGTTCAGCTGGCCCTGTTTGTCAGCATGATCATGTTGTTTTCCCCAACTATTCTGGCCACTAGCGACATCAATGAATTAAACCCGAACGACTATCAGGAAAATAAATTCAAAAAGAATAGTGACCTCATCCATGACCAATCATCAACAAATCAAAAGGTCCAAATTCCTGAAGAACAGAAAAACCTGACATTTGAAGGGAATTCAAGTAACGGGTTAAGCGAATTGAAAGAAAAGATATTTCAAAGTGAAGAAAAAGATACAAATACGATAAAAGCAAAAGCTGAAAACCTGAAACTGTTTAGTCAATCCGAATCAGCAAGGTTAGGGAGTCTTGAAGAAGGAAGTTCATCTTCTTCTTCCCTATCTCTTTTGATTGCTGTATTTGTAGGGATTTGTATATTACTTCTCATTGTTGTTATTGTCATTTGGAATAGAACGACTCAAGGTAAGCAAAGCTTAGGTAAATAACAAGAAGGGGGTCTTTCTGAATTTAGGGACCCTCTCTCTTCTACTATCTGTTTACGTAATGTGAACCTTTATGGGGTATATATAAATAGGGTGATTGCCAAAACATATAACTTCGAAGACGCTCAGGAGGCTTTTCAGCACGTCGAAACAGGCAGGATCAAGTGTATGTGGCTGAACAGGTAAAGAAGCCCAAATAAAGCAATCTAACGAAATTGAGAGCTAACTAAGGTAAAATCATCTGTTTTGATCCATGGTTGGCTAGGAAAATCCTTAAAGAATATTGAATTCGTTAAATATCATAGAACCTCCATTAAATACAGGAATTTCTTTTCATAGGAGCAGTCTCATATTAATGGGCTGCTCTTTTCTTATGGAAATTTGTTATTGAATTTTTTATGTCCCTTTAGGATTCGTATTAAAACATCTAATAGATTACTAGAGTAGTGGGTTGATAGTTACAAACCCCCTACTAAAATATGGTTGTAAACAAAGATGTATACATGTACACAAATAAGTACACAATTGTAGACAAAAATGTATACAAGTATACAAACACGTACACATCTTGATATATAGGGATGTATACATTTAACGTATACAACGATACAAAAATGTATACATCCCCTCCCTTTCTCGTCATCTATATTCGATAGAAAAGTAGGATTGACCGCGGACGAGAAATTGTATACTCTGAGAGTAAGAGTTGAAATTTTTTGACAAATTCTTACTCATGAATGAAAGGATGATTTTAATGACGAATTCACGAATTGCAGCCATTGACGTTGGTAATGATTCTCTTAAAGGTATTTTTGGAAAGATGGACGGTGAGGTGAATATTCCGAACGTCATCGCAAGGGATATTGAAGATCGTCCTATTATCGGAATCGAGGAGCTGGATACACAGGACCCACTAGACGGCATACATATCCGTGTCCACTCCCCTACTCTTAAAGATAATAATGCTATTTATCGTGTAGGTAATCTGGCAACGAAGAGCAATAACTCTACTGAACTGGATCCAGGCAGCAGTAAATCAGAAGAAGATCAAACACTGGTCATGCTGTTTGCTTCCATTGCACTTGATGCAGCACGCAATGATTCCAACTTTAAAAAGAATAATAATGTCATAGAAGCAAATTACACATTGGGTACAGGTCTTCCACTTCGCGAAGTAAAGGAAGGAAAAGATGTCGGGTACCGTTCCAGACTGTTAGGTTCCGTCCACCAGGTTGAGTTCCTGGTAACTCCCCGCTATCAAGGCATCAAAGTGAATATTAAATTTGATGAAGTAAAGGTCTATCCTGAAGGATTTGCGGCATTCATCAACCTTGTTATGGATAATAACTTGAATATCATTAATAAAGACCTGATTGATAAACGTATCTTAATTCAAGATATCGGTGGGTTATCAACGGATATCGCTGTGATTAAAGATCGAAAAGTAGATGACGATAAAGCTCAAGGATTCAACCTGGGTGTGTCTGAGTCCCTTGAATGGATCCGTGAAGAAATCCGCTCAAGACACGGAATTGAGCTCGACAGTCGCCGTGATGTGGTGGAAATCATCACGAAGAAAAATGATCGTAATCATATTATGGTTAAAGGAAGCCGTACAAGCGTACACGACATCGTTGACCGTATTATGCTTGAACTTGCTAAGAAGCAATACCGTCACCTTCGCAATATGTGGCAAAAGAACTCTCAAACGGAAATCTGCTACTTCATTGGTGGAGGATCAAGTGTCCTGAAAGAGTATATCAAGACGCTTAATAACAATCTTGATGGGTATAATATCGACTTCTTTGAAGATGAGAAGGAAAGCATTTGGATGATGGCCAATGCTTATTACAAGCTGATTGCTGACTTCTCAAGAAAAACCCAAAAACAACAAACCCAGAAAGAAGAACAAAAATTAGCGAAAACCAAATAGGGTGATGGTATGAATGGAAAAGGGATGTCGAGGGGACAACCGATTACGTTTCGAATTCCTTCTGATACACCTGATCATGTATTAAAGCATTTACAAAAGCTAAAGGAAACGGAAAAACGAAATTTCTCCAGTAAAATTGCAGAGCTTGTATTAAATGGAGTAAATGATACGATTTCCAAACAGAGAGAAGCCATTACGATCCCCCTTCCGAAGGGATTGGATAAATCCCAGCGTGACTGGTTGAAGCATGAACACTCAGAAGCGCTTTTGGGCAGTATCGTGTACCAACTGCTTTCAAACCCGGTTCGTACAGCCTCTCTCCTGGCTTCCTTAAGCAGCAATTCGTTGGATATTGATGAAGCGCTCTATCTTCAGGAAGAATCTGCAGCAAGCCACGATTCATCAAGAGAGTGGTCCCTTGATCAAGTGATGGATGATGCACCCGAAGAAGATGATGTAATCGATGAGCGTTCATACTCTACTGACGAAGAATTGGACAACTTTGACTGGGACAGTGCCATGAAGCCCCAGGAAACTGAAGAAGAACCTAAAGAAGAAACGATGGAAGATCTCTTAGGCGATTTTCTTTCCCAAATGAATAAATAGGAAAAGAACCAGAAGCAAAGCTGAAAGGCATAATGCTTCTGGTTCTTTTTTTTCATGCGAATCATTTACTCCCTTCCCCCGTAAAAATCACATTCTTCCTTTAATTTCAACCCGATTTCTCCTTCGGAAACTGTAATCAATTTGTCTTATTTGAATTATTTTTTCTCCCAAAAACCTGACAAGTCTTATAACTGTAAGAGAGAAATGTTACAAGGTGAAAAAAACGCATTAAAACATGTATAAAAAATGGCAGTTTATTTCAAATGATTCCCATGACCTAGTTTACGGTAGGTACAAATCGAGGTAAACACCGATTAAACCGAATATAAAACTTGCACCTAGTCATTGGCTACACCAATTAAGAGGAGAGATTCGATGAGTATTCAAAAAAGTAACGATAGCTCAAGTCTCGCAGAAGTAATTGATAGAATCCTGGATAAAGGAATAGTCATTGATGCATTTGCCAGAGTTTCCTTGGTGGGAATAGAAATTCTTACAATAGAAGCGCGAGTCGTCATTGCAAGTGTAGATACTTGGTTACGATATGCAGAGGCAGTTGGGCTCTTAAGAGACGAAGTTCAAGAAGAAGGTTTAGCGAAGCAGGAAAATGAAAGAGGAACAGCGTTTAGTGTTTAAACAAGTAAATAAAATATAGTTTTACTATTTTAGTAGAAAAGAGGATGAATATGGCGGAGACAAAAAGCAGTCAACAAGTAGAAGAACCGAAAAGCACTGAAGAAAACGAAGAGCAAACAGCTGGAAATAGACAATCCATGAATTATGCGATTATCGGTGGAGTAGTCGGAGCCGGAATCGGGTTACTTTCAAATCCAGGTACAGGTAAGAAAGTAGTGGACAGTTTCGGGAAATCTGAAGTGATGAAAGCAGCAAGTAAAGAACTGCGAAGATCAGCACAGGAATTCCTGACAGAGCAAGCCATTATTACCTTAAGACAATCGGCTACCGGATATATGAGCAGGCTTGAAGGCGGCTTGCTTGCACCAAAGAAGAAAAAAGAAGAGGCACCGGAAAATACTGATGCTAAGGCAGGTAGCGACGAGAATTCTTCCAATCAGTCAGAAGAATTAGAAGAAATCAAAGAAGAAAACAAGAATTTGAATGAACGTTTAGAACGAATCGAAGAGATGCTTAACAGCCTGGTGGAATCCAAGAAATAATGATTCAGCCTCTCACATCCCTAAAGGGGGCATTACATGAGTAAGCCGGTGAAAAAAGCAGTTGGCAAGTTGGCTAAAAAAGCATACGATCACGCTCCGGAGCCCGTGAAAGACAAAGTGAAAGATACGATGAAAGAGAAAGCGAAAGAAACATTTGTGAACAGTGTTGAAGACGGTATTCAATCAAAAGCAGGCGAAGCATCTGAGAAATTAGAGAAGGCAAAAGAGAAAAATGCAGCTAATGTTCATACCAAAGCTGAAGAAGCAAAGGAAAAAGTACAGGATGTCCTGCTTTCCGTACGGGAAAAGTTAGGAAATGCCAAAGAAGCAGGCGAAGAATTTCAAGAGAAAATCTCTTCATCAAATGATAAACAATCAAAAATGAATGGTGTAGGAAATATTAAAGGAGCAAGTGATATCAAAAGCTCCTTTAATATCAAGAGTTCTACTGAAATTAAAAGTTCGGAAAACATTAAGTCTTCAAAAGACATTAAGACCATCTGTTCTTAAACACCGGAAGGAGAATAACAATTGGCTATTCAAAAAAGTAATAATAGTTCAAGTTTAGCAGAAGTAATTGACCGTATTCTTGACAAAGGGATTGTCATTGATGCATTTGCAAGAGTATCTGTCGTTGGAATTGAAATTTTAACGGTTGAAGCAAGGGTCGTCATTGCCAGCGTAGACACATGGTTGCGTTATGCAGAAGCAGTGGGCCTACTACGAGATGATATCGAAGAAAACGGTCTTGCTACTCAGCAGAATGAAAGAAGCTCCCAGTTCAGCATTTAATTGGAGTGACAGCAAAAGAATGAAAGTGGTTTGAAGGGGGCCAATATTGGCACCCTCCCCCTTCATCTACAGTAGGAGGCGACTATGGTAATCAAAGATATCATGAATAATGTGACGGACTTCTTCAATGAACATGTAGCTCCAGTTCACAAAATTACGTCAGTGGAACTGACAGAAGATGAAGGCTGGAAGCTTCAAGTCGAGGTAATTGAAGAAAAAGAATATATGAAGAAATATGCTAAAGACGAAATGCTTGGAACGTATGATGTTCTTCTTAATAAAGAAAAGGAAGTCACATCATTTAAACGACGGGATATCCGTTACAGAAGTGCCATCGGACAGGAAATGTAGTGGATGAGCGATTAGGAGGGAATTGTACGTGACGGTCTTAACAAAACGGATCAAAAAGGATAGCAGGGCATTAATACAAGACGATGAAACGAAAGAATTGCTTTCGCGCTCATTGCAATACCTTAAAGCTGGATATCCTGTACATTTTACAGGTCCTTCCGGAGCCGGCAAAACGTCTCTTGCCCTCGCACTGGCGAAGAAGAGAAAAAGACCGGTGATGCTCATGCACGGAAATCATGAACTGAATAATAAAGACTTAATCGGTGATTTCACAGGTTATACGAGTAAAAAAGTGGTCGATCAATATGTTCGATCTGTTTACAAAAAGGATGAAAGTGTCACCGAGACATGGAGAGATGGACGTTTACTGGAAGCAGTAAAGAATGGCTATACCCTTGTATACGATGAATTTACAAGATCACAGCCGACAACGAATAATATCTTCCTATCCATTTTAGAAGAAGGGATCATCCCTTTATATGGATCGAAGCTAACGGAACCTTTTATTCGCGTACACCCGGAATTTGCCATCATATTTACTAGTAATCCTGCAGAATATGCAGGGGTTTATCAAACACAGGACGCTCTCCTTGATCGGCTAATTACCATTAGCGTAGATTACAAGGGAGCAGAACAAGAGGCTATGATTGTATCGGAAAAAGCAAACTTGATTATGAGTGAAGCAAGAGCGATTACAACACTTGTCTCTACATTACGTGATCAATGTACCAACGAAATGAACGGACCGAGCTTGCGTGCTTCCTTGATGATCGCGAGGCTCGCCATTGAATCAGACATCCCCATAGACGGTAAGGATCCAGATTTTCAACGTCTATGTATTGATATAGTAGCACACAGCGTAAGTCGATGTATCGACGGAGAAAACCCACAAGAAAGAGCAGAACAATTCATTATAGATGCATGCAAAGGTATGAAGATATCTGAGGAATAAAGGAGAGTTTTCATGATGAGTAAGGAAGAAATGGGAATTTATATATTTTGTGCCATTCAAACAGAGGAAGACGATCAATTTGGTTCCATTGAAATTGAAGGCGAGGAACGCGAGACGTTCACGATCAGATATAAAGACGCTGCTATGGTAGCAGCAGAAGTACCGATGAAAATCTATCATCCTAAGAAGCAGAATTTACTCATGCACCAGGGTGCCGTATCACGGGTGATGGATCAAAAGGATACGGTCATCCCGATCAGCTTCGGAAATGTCTTTAAATCAAGGGACGATGTAGCAGCCCTCCTGGAAAACCTTTACCCCCAATTCGAAACCCTTTTCCCGGCCATCAAGGGGAAAATCGAGCTAGGCTTAAAGGTTATCGGTAAAAAGGAATGGCTGGAAGAAATGGTCAAAGAAAACCCGCAGGTAGAAAAAATGGCATCAGCCGTTAAAGGGAAATCTGAATCTGCCGCGTATTATGACCGCATTCAGCTTGGAGGAATGGCTCAGAAGCTATTTGCTTCCCTGCAAAACGAGGTTAAGCAGGAAGTCTATGCTCCCCTTGAGGAAACAGCAGTGTCAGCAAAAGCAAATGACCCTTCAAGTGAGAAAATGCTTCTCAACGCATCATTCTTAATTGATCGGGACCAGGAAGAACTGTTCGATCAAAAGGTCAATGAAGCCCATGAAAAATGGAAGGATAAGGTCGAATTTAACTACAGCGGTCCTTGGCCGGCTTACAATTTTGTCAACATACGCTTGAAGGTTGAGGAAGGCTGATGATTCATAAATTGGTGAGCGCACCAATTAATTTAGTCATTAAAGTCGGCGAAAAGATCAAAGAAGAAGCAGATAAAGAATTATACGACCTTCCTACCATTCAACAAAAATTGATTCAGCTTCAAATGATGTATGAATTAGGTGAAATTCCTGAGGAAGCATTCCAGGAAAAAGAAGATGAGCTCTTAACAAGGTATGAAATTGCGAAACAGATGGAAATGGAGCAATGGGAAGAATTAACGAAAAAGAAACAAGGGTGATCAGATGAGCGATTTAATTTATTTATACGGCTTAATCCCAACAAAGGAAGCAAATAAAGAATCCCTTCCTTCCATGAAAGGGTTTGATGGAGAAGGAGAACTGTATACGGTTGAAATCGGTGACGTGACCGCAATTGTTTGTGATTTGCCAACTGATGAATACTCAGAAGAGACCATTAAGGAAAAAGTCGATAACGACATGGACTGGCTTCAGGAAAAAGCGTTCCATCATCACGAAACGGTATTGATGGTTTCAAAGTTGTATACCATTATCCCCCTGAAGTTCTGTACATTGTACAAGAACGAGGATAGCCTCAGGTCCACGATTGAAGGCAATCGGAATAAACTGGAATCGACATTTGAACAGCTGAATGGCAACGAAGAGTGGAACGTCAAGATCTACTGTGACGATAAGCTGCTGAAGGAGCAAGTAAGTGAAAGCAACCCATCCATCGAATCCAAAAGGAAAGAAATCAGCGAATTACCAAAGGGCAGGCAGTTTTTTGAAAAGAAAAAAATCGATCAGCTGATTGATCGGGAACTTGAAAACGAAAAGAACAGACTGTGTGAGGAAGTTCATGAAAAGCTGAAAGAACATGCCCTTCAAGGAAATATCAAAAAAAATTGGAGTAAGGATGTCACAGGCCGACAAGAACATATGGCTTGGAATAGTGTATTCCTCCTACCCGTCTCCAATGTTGATGAATTTGTAGAGGAAATTAAGCAATACGAAGAAGAACTGGGGCACGCTGGTTGGAAAATTGAAGCATCCGGCCCTTGGCCACCTTATCATTTTTCAAGTTTTTCTTAATCACAAAATAAGGAATGAGAAATATGACAGTCAGAGAATCGATTGAGAACAAAGACATAGCCCTTATAGATATTTTAGATGTCATTCTCGACAAAGGTGTGGCGATAAAGGGAGATTTGATTATATCCATTGCAGGTGTCGATCTAGTGTATCTGGATTTGCGAGTGCTGATTTCATCAGTAGAGACATTGGTTCAACATAAGCAGGGAACGCGTAAAACAGTAACATCCGATCAATTCGATCAAGAAAGGGAGGGATTGATTCATGCAACAGGCCAGCGGGACAAATGGGCGAATTAATTTCGACCCTGAAAAAGCAGAACAAGGATTGGCACAGCTTGTATTGACCGTTGTAGAACTATTGAGGCAAATCGTCGAGAGACACGCAATGCGACGTGTAGAAGGCGGTACGTTAACGGATGAACAAGTTGAGAATCTAGGCATTGCCCTAATGAACTTAGAAGAAAAAATGGAAGAACTGAAAGAGGTATTTGGTCTTGACGCAGAAGACTTGAATATAGATCTTGGCCCTTTAGGGAGCTTAATGTAATGCCGATTAGGGAGGTTACATGATGGGAATGGAGCATCCGGTACAGTCCAACACAATAGTGGATGTATTAGAAAAGATTTTAGATAAAGGAGTTGTCGTAGCAGGGGATATTACGGTGGGAATCGCCGATGTCGAGCTGCTCACGATTAAGATCCGTTTAATCGTTGCTTCCGTAGATAAAGCAAAAGAAATAGGCATGGACTGGTGGGAAAATGACCCATATTTAAGTTCCAAAGCCGCAGATAACAACACGAAAGCACTTGAAGAGGAAAATAAGAAATTACAGGAACGACTGGAATCACTTGAAAAGAAACTGGATACGAACCGTCTTAATACGGCGGAAACAAACTAAATGGAGGTTTTACCAATGGCAGAAAAAAATAATACGCAGAACACGACAGTTGAGAATCAAGGACAGGAAAAGAATTCAACGAATGAGAACAAGGCAAGAAGAAGCGGCCCTATCAGAAGAACCGTAGCAGGAAGTCTTTTGGGAGCAACCGTAGGATATCTGGCAACACCTGAGAATGGGAAGAAACTGTTAGATCGTATTGATCAAGAGAAAATCAAAAGTAAAAGCCTGGACTTCGGGAAAGCGGCAAAAGAGAGATCCAGAAAAGCGGCTGTGTCACTAAAATCATCAACAGCCAACCTGTTTAAACGTGATAAAGATGAGGAAGCATCTGAAGACACGGAAACGGCCGTAAATTCAACAGAAACGAACAGCTCGGAGGAAGAGTCGAACCAGGACTATGATGCCCTTAAACAGGAAAATGAAGAACTTCAGACCCGTTTGCAGCAATTAGAAGAGAAAATGAATCAAATTGCCGCGACTCGTGAAGATGAAAGTGATGAAGACGAGGACGAGGATGAAGAAGAAACCTCTTCTAGAAAGAAAGCTTCTAAAAAGTCTAAAGAAGAAGCGACAGATGGAGAGAGTGATGAAGAAGAAGACGAAGACACGAATGAAGATGAAAACGAAGAAGACGAAGATGATAGCGATGAGGAGGAAGAAGCCTCAAGCAAGAAGAAATCAAACGGTAAGTCAGGTTCAAAAGGTAAGAAGCGTTCTACCCGCAAATCTGCTGCTAAAAATAAAAAAGCTGCAAAAAAAGATGATGATAAAGATGAAGACCAAGAAGAAGACACAACACTCTCTACCGAAGATGATACAGTAGCTTAACAAAAAGGAGATGTGAAAATGAGTTTAGAATCAGGTACAGGGAAGGATAGCATCTTAGAATTTTTTGTACAAGCATCAAACAAGCATGACTTTTCATTAGACATCACGTTAAACGTCAATGGAGCCGTCATAACAGGTACACTCGTTTCCGCAAAGGAATACTTCGACTCATTAAGTGAAACCTTTGAGGATGGCAGTGAGGTGGCTCAGAAGCTGAGTGAGGAGCTTGCAAAGGCCGGGGAGTCCGTTGATGAAAACCAAAGCGCTGAAGCCCATTTTATTCATTTGAAGAACACAAAGGTATACTGTGGCGACAGCAAGCCTACCCCTTCAAAAGGGAAAATTATGTGGCGTGGGAAAATAAGTGAGGTCGACGGATTCTTCTTAGGAAAGATTGCAGAATCGAAGAGTAGTAAATAAGCAAAAGCGACTGAATTCTTTGTTCAGTCGCTTTTAGGTGTTAAAGGAGAATAGAGGAAGTATTATTTCCCGGGCAGGAATCAGCTTCATGGTGAAAAGATCCCTTTTCCAATAATAGATGGAAAAGGGATCTTTATTTTACTATTTCTTTTCAACATTCATGATCTCAGTACTGTTCGCCGGAATGGTGATTTGTACTTCTAAATATTGCTTGCCATCTGAAGCGTAGTTTTGTGTGATGCTTCCTTTAGATACAGTATAATTTCCCCCTGCCATATATAAGGGAATGGTGACCTTTAAAGGCTTGTTTAAACGATTGGTTATATCTACCCGTTGAGAAGCGGCACTTCCATCGTTCGCTGTCTGATAAGCAGCGTCAAAGGACATGGTGCCTCCTTCCGTATCTCCGTTTTGGTAAACAGGGATGGAATGAACGGGTTCTTCGTAATTGTAGGATGAGATCTGCCCATTTTGAACGGAGAAGTTCCTGAATCCTACCCAAGGCTTACCGGATAACTCAATGGCCGTCGTGGTTGCATATAAGATGCCATCTTTCTTTGTGACATCATCGATATGATTCGAGTGGATTCAGTTGACCGAACATTAAATCTCCTGTCACGACCACGAAATCCGGATTCTTTAAATTGACTTCTTTAATGGCTTTCTGCAAATATAACCATCTCTTTTTTGGATCCGGATTCCACATCCCGGTTTCTTTTGCCCGGCCGGGAGTGAAGGAAGCTGGATCATCCGGATTACCAAGATTACGGGGAGACCCTATGTAAAGGTAATGTGGATTCTTGATTACAAGATGTTAATGCTAATATTTACCTCTCGGGAAGGAATCGAACCATATTAAAAAAGGATGCCCCAATATGTGGGACACCCTCTTCTCTATTGTTAAACAAGTATAATCCATAATAGTAAAGTGAATACCAGAGCCGTTAAACCTTGAACCAGCGTGGCGGCGGTTTGAGCTTTGTAAGCATCTGTGACTTTCATCCCGCTGAATTGGGTCACGACCCAGAAATAGCTGTCATTGACATGACTGACCGTCATAGCTCCTGCACCAATGGCCATGACCACTAAAGCAAGAGGCACGGCTCCATCAATCCCCAGTTGTGGCAGCAGTGGAGCAATCAGGGAGGAAGTGATGACAAGAGCAGCGGTAGATGATCCCTGAGCCGATTTTAATAATGCTGCAACAACAAATGGAATGAGCAGGATGAGTGCACCGGAAAGTAATCCGCCATCGGCAATTCCTTGAATCAATTCTGCAACGGGGGTTGCCTTGATAACGGAACCGAAAGCTCCTCCTGCACCTGTGATTAATAGAATATTAGTGGCATCTTTCATACCCTGGGTAACCCAACCATTAAGGGTTTCTTCATCCCATTTGGGCAGAAGTGCAAACGCAGCCAGGACACCAATCAGTAAGGCGACAACGGGTGAACCGATGAATAAGAGAACATCCGCTGCTCCGCCTTTCCACTGAAAGAAGCTGACGACTGAACCTGCACCAATCAATAGGATGGGAAGTACAATCGGAGCAAAGGATTTGAACGTTGAAGGAAGTTCCCCAAAGGATTTGACAATCTCATCATAGTCCAAATCCAATTCTTCTTCCCCCTCGATTTCAATTTTACTTGCAACTTTAATAGCCCACAGATACCCTGCTAGAATTGTAGGGATGGCTACAATCATCCCTATTAAAATGATGGTTCCTAAGTAGTCACTGGCACCGATGTTTCCAGCTGCGGCGATGGGACCTGGAGTGGGGGGCACCAGTGTATGAGTGGCATATAGACCTGTGGCCAGCGCAACAGACATGGACGCCAGGGCTACTTTCGCCCGCTTTGCCAAAGCTTTTTTTAAGCTGGAAAGAATGACATATCCGGAGTCGCAGAAGACAGGGATACTCACGATGGCACCGATAAGGGACATAGCCAGTTGAGGTCTCTTTTCTCCCACTAAACGCAGAACCACTTCTGCCATCCTAAGAGCTGCACCTGATTTTTCTAAGATCGTCCCGATAATGGTACCTGCGACAATCACGATACCAATATACCCCATTAACCCTCCGAATCCACCGTTGACCGCTTCTACAACTGTATTCAGTGGTAAGCCTGCAAATATACCAACCAAGAACGCGGCAAATAATAATGATAGAAAAGGCTGAAGCTTCAATTTTGCCGTTGTGAAAATGATAAATCCTACCCCTAATACAATGACCGTAAATAACCAAATTGCTGACATGAGATTTCCCCCTTTATCTTTCTCCCTTTGTACGGTGTAAAATTCGTGCGATGTTCCTTGTTTCATGGTAAAGCAATTCTTCAGCCCGGCTGAAGCTCTCTTGCAGAGCCATTGGACCGATGGCAATGGAATGACAGCTGGTAAAGTCTTCGTATAAAGTTTGATACCCTTCTCCTAAGCTCCCTGCGATAAGGGATACTGGGGTTTGATGCTGTTTTGCAATGGATGCAATATAGGAAGGGAGTTTACCAAACAGTGTTTGATAATCACTCTGTCCTTCACCGGTAAGAATCCAATCAGCCTTCAGAATGGCAGTTGAAAGGTTGGACGCTTCAGCCACTAGCTTGGCTCCGGATTCGATTTTTCCTTTTAAATGGAGGAAGGCAAAGCCAAGTCCTCCGGCAGCACCGGCCCCGTTTGTATTTTGAAAATCGATTCCTTTCTCTCTTTTAAACAACTGACTGTAGTGAAGTAGTTGTTGATCAAGCTCATTCACCTGATCTTTAGTGGCTCCTTTTTGCGGACCAAATACAGAAGAGGCCCCTGTTTCTCCGCATAAAGGATTTTCGACGTCCGAAGCAATGTGAAAAGTACATTCATCTACAAGGGGATGAAGCGTACTCCAGTCCATCTTGACAATGGAACCGAGATCCTTTCCAAATGGCCTGACGGAGTCACCCTCTTCATTATGAAAAGTAACGCCCAGTGCTTGAAGCATCCCGAACCCGCCATCATTCGTCGAGCTGCCTCCCAGTGCTATGATGAAGCTTCGAAACCCGTCCTCTATGGCTGATAGGATGACTTCACCAATGCCAAAGGAAGTGGTATGATACGGATTGCGTTTTTCAATAGGCACCATAGGTAAACCGGCGATGGAAGCTATTTCAATGACTGCTGTTTTCTTATCACCTAAGACACCATATTCAGTAGAGATTTTTTTTCCTAAAGGCCCAGTGGCTGTTGTATGGACTTTCATCCCTTCAGTGGCGTAGAGCAGGGTCTCGAGAGTCCCTTCGCCACCATCGGCCATGGGGATGACGTTCGTTTTAAAGCTTAAAGATTCATCAAGAAAGGCTTTTTCCATAATGGTTCCTACCTCGAGTGAGCTTAAACTGCCTTTAAATGAATCGGGTGCAATAAGAATATTCATAGCGGCTCCTTTTTTCAGAAAATATAATCTATTCTTTCATTTAACCAATTTAAGTAAGCGGTTACAATGTGGATTCATCTAAACAATTCTTCATAAAATGAAAAAAGATTGTGCATATGCACAATCATATTTTACAACTCTTTATTCATCTCCTGGATAATTAGGATAAACCGAAGTAATATGGCGTGATCAAATTGCCGTGGGTTTAGACCTGTCAGTTCCTCGACACTTTCAAGCCTGTACAGAAGGGTGTTTCGGTGAATATGTAATGAGTTCGCCGTTTCTTTCATGTTTAATTGGCAATCGAACAATCGTTGAAGCGTGTGTCGCAAGGTGGAGCTCAATTGAAGGATTCGGTCATTATAACGGTTCATGAATTCCTTACGTATCTCAATGGGGATTTGCTTGATAAAATCCATGATCCCCCAGTCCTGTATATGGATATAGTTGGTGAACTGCGGGAAGGTTTCCTGTAATTCCAGGGAGTTGTGTGCTTCCATATAAGATTTTCTGTATCCGCTTACTCCAGAATAAGCATTGCCGACAGCCGTTTTCACACTGACATACTTTTCCTGTAAATGGTGTTGCAAACGCTTTGCCAGAATAATCGCTTCTTCCTCAGTGGGGCAAATACTTGAAGGGATTCCTATGACGCAGTGGGAGTCGGTAATGAAGGATTGAAAGTGCACCTTTGGCAATTGAAGCTTCATTCTCCTTAATAGCTCTTCTTTGACTACTGGTAAAGGAAGGTTGGTTGTAGTGTGAGTGAATAAGTCGTTAAACTGAACCAACAAAATTTGAACGTTTTGGCTCGTTTCAAGGTGTAAGTAGTGATGAGCAAATGCTTCATTTTTTCTTTCATCAAAATAATGAGGATGTACCAAATCTAATAACCAATTATCCATCAATGTTTTTTGATGCTGCAATTGATTGTGGAAATGAACCTGTTGAAGCATGACTTCAACGGTGATTTTCACGATTTTCACAAACTGATCTAATTCATGTGGAGAACCTGTAACCCCAACGACGCCGATCATTTCTCCCAGGAACTCAATAGGGAGGTTGATGCCTTCTTTCGAACCATGATACTTTTCAAGATCGTGCTCAGAAATGATTAAGGGTCTTTTTTGTTTGAGAACATACATTGCTCCTTCATGAACTTGATTCATACGTGAAGAATCAGTGCTGGCAACAATGACACCAGATTCGTTCATGATATTAATATTAGTACTAACGATGGTTTTTAATTTTGAGATGATTGGATAAGCTAATTCTTCTGTTATATGCATGTAAAACACCTCGTCATTCGTCTTGACTATATTCTAGCATATGTTTTCTTTCTGCATATTCGGGTATAGATTACTATACAAAGGAGGTTACCTGCATGAAACGTTTAATTGGAAGACTGATCAAATGGGGACCTATTATTTACCCGTTTTATAAGAAATATCGGAATAAAAGAAGACATAAGAAATCTATGACGTATTAAGAGGGCAGCCACCATTGGCTGTTTTTTTTATATTTTTCAGGGCAAACAAATAAAAAACCCCTGGAATCCAGGGGTTTCAGTGTTATTAATGAGTAGTCTTTCTCATTCCTCTTAACAGTAAGCTTAACAGGAATACAAAGATGATAGCTCCGAGTAAGGCTGGAATGATAGCGATTCCTGCAAGTGATGGCCCGAAGCTTCCTAGAAGTTCTCCGCCGATCCATGCACCGATGATACCTGCTATGATGTTTCCGATGATTCCACCAGGAACGTTTTTACCTAATATAAGACCAGCTAACCAACCGATGATCCCACCTACGATTAAATACAAAATAATACCCATTTTTCTAACCTCCATGTCATGTTTTTTGTGATGTGTTGTTACTGATTTAATTCCCTTTTATTTAGGAATTAAAACCTAATAGGTCGTCACTTGGAAGATTTTTTGCAGGATATACATGACATATTTAAAGGCAGGCAATTTATCCTGATATTTCTCATATTTAACGGTGTAGGTGCCACCTTCGTTGTTCCAGATACGATTGAAATATTGGTCAATATCTGACATGGTTTTGCTATCAGTTGGGGCCACGATCTTTATGTTTTCTTCTAAGTTATAATCATCTAAGTTTCTCGAAGTGTAATTACTGGATCCTCCGATGACGGTGCTCTCTTTTTTCCCTTTTATATAAATGAACTTGGTATGGTATTGTTCCTTGTTGGTGTTGTACCAGCGAATCGTAATATGGTCATTGTCCAGGTTGTGCAGCTCCGATGCGATTGGCAGGTTGGGTAACCCAATCTTTTCTTGACCGAAGGCATTTTGATTGGGGTCGAGTACCAAACGTACCTCTACTTCACGATCAGCAGCATCCCCTATGGCATCGATAATGTCCCGGTCTGCGAGATAGAACATCCCGATCCAGACTTCATCCCCTTTTTTGGCTTTATTCATAGCGTTTACGACACTTGTTTGAACTTTCTTTTCAGTAAGGATCTGTGCTTTCACGGAAGCTTCAGCAGGGGAAAGCTTTTTAATAGACTGATTTAAGTCTTCCCCGGTAGGAAATGCCTCTACATTCCCCCCGGAAAATGCAGCCACTGCCTTTTCAGCTTTCACCATTTCCTTAAGAATTTCCCCTTTGACTTTGAACCCTATATTTGAGTGGAAACCGCTGGCGTCATGGGGGTTGGCGGAAAGAATAAGTCCCGCGTCCTCTGTAATCACGACTTTACGGTGATTCGCTTTAATATTCAACAGTTTCAAGTAAGATCTCATGGTTACCTTAGGTGCAGAAGGGGCCATGGGGTTTGGAAGCCAACCATAGCCATCCTGACCGAACCACCCTAGAGCGGTCCTCCACACACCTGAGTATAAGAGATTGGGATCTCTGAGGCGGTTTAAATCGGTATAAATAACCTCAGCCCCAAGGTCTTCTAAAGGTTCCAATTGTTTAGCCGTATGGGACCCATACGTGGTGTTGACAACATCACTGATGAAGACCACCTTAAGATCAGGTTTCTTTTTCATCTGTTTTTGAATCGTTTTCGATAATTTTTCACTGATGCGGGGGTAATCGCGATCACCCTTTGTATATCCATTTACTAAAAATAAGTCCAAAATAAGAAAATCTTCTGCTTCTTCGATGGTTTGATATACTTCATCAAAGATTGAATGATCATAGAGTTCTTTTCCATCCTTCTGGTACGTAAGGTCGTATAAGAACTCCACATCCTTTTCAGGTATGGTATAAGTATTACCGGCATAGGATACTCCCGGAGGTAAAGGCTTTACCCGGTGATAAAACATGACGACTGTAAGGATCAATATAATGACGCCCCCGATCCACCAGCTTTTCTTCTTATACCACTTTTTCTTTGTTTTCAAATGAATTCCCCTGTTCTACTGTTTTTTTCTTACTATACCCTTAATGGTAGAAGAGGAATCCACACAGGATAAGAACTTCACTAATTTATAGAAAAATCCGGTCCAGGGAGATATTCAGCCTGGACCGGATTTTAATGATGGTTGATTCTTTGGCGGTATAAATACAATAGAGAAAGGGATAAGGTCATTAACCCGATCAGAACAAGGAATGTATTCTGAAAGGAATTTACCGGGAATTCTACTCCGCCCATCTCGACAATGATTCCTCCCAGAACAGAACCAGACGCACTGCCAACAAAATGGGTAAGCTGTTTCATGCCGATTCCTGAAGCAATCAGCTCCTTACTCATGACCCGGGAAACTTCATTGGTCGAGCTTGAGGAAAGACTTGAAAAGCCAAAGCTTGTAAACATATAAGCCAGCATAATCATGTATTCACTGTGGGGTGATAAGAAATAAAAGATGACGGTTGAAATGATCAGAAGGATATGTGCAAGGAACATCACCCTCATATTTCCATACCGATCAATCAGTCTTCCCACATAAATAGCTGCCACCGCCGACAGCATCGCACCCGGAAAGATAATGAATCCGACGGCTGTCGGGTTTTTACCAAAAACATGCTGAAGCATAAGGGGCATGACGATTAAAATCGCAAAGTGAGTGGCGAAACCCAGGAAACTCATATATAAGATCTGGCGGTATCCTTTGTCCCGTATCAAACTTGGTTGAATAAAGGGCAGTTCGATTTTATGGATCCGAATCCACAGTCCTCCAAAGAACACGACGGCACCTGCGAAATAATACCAGTGGAAAGTTGAAATGAACAGCAGAAAGAACGTAATTCCTACTCCGGTCAAAAGGCCTCCCCATACATCAAAATACCCTTTCCTGGTCGTCTCATCCGGCAGGAAGCGGTATAGTACAGGTATCATTCCAAGGACACATAATGTGATTAAAAATAAATAGTTCCAACTTAAATAATCGGTAATCACTCCTCCTACGACGGGCCCTAATCCAAAGCCCAGGGAAGAAGCCGAGGCAATCATCGCTAATGCCCGACCGCGTCTTGCCATCGGGACAAAACGTCCGGCAAACACCATGGATAACCCGGGAATGGCTGCGGCACCTGCCGCTTGGAATAAACGGGAGAGCAATAGCCAGGTAAAGGTATGAGCGAAGAAGCCCATGAACGATGCCAGCCCGAAAATGGAGATGCCCAGAATAAGCAGCCTCCTGATCGGTATATAGTCTGCCAGGCGCGTATATGTAATGGTGCAAATGGCGAGTACGATGGAATAACCCGATACAATCCAGGCTCCTTCAGAAGGGGCTAAAGAGAAATCCTTCAAGACATTGGGGAGAGCTACATTAAACATGGTGGTATTCATGACAACCAGCCAGACGGTTAAGCTCAAGAATAAGAT
The DNA here is from genome assembly GCF_003315075.1 of Rossellomorea aquimaris. Lineage (GTDB taxonomy): Bacteria > Bacillota > Bacilli > Bacillales > Bacillaceae_B > Rossellomorea > Rossellomorea aquimaris_C. The sequence goes on along the minus strand of NZ_QNRJ01000005.1, from coordinate 174,708 downwards.
TGTTTTAGTATAAGAAGGTGATGCCTGTGCATGTGGTTCTGCAGTCATAAATGACCACCTCCATTAGATGTTTAGATACTCGAAGTAATATAACACAAAAAACCTGGTTGTGAAATGAATTCGCTTTGAGGTGAAAAAGTTTAATTTATATGAAACAGTCTATTATATAAGGAGAGAATATAGGAGGAGATATGTATGTCAAATCTCAATATAAAGGCATTTGTGTTCGATGCGTATGGAACACTTTTCGACGTTCATTCCGTCATTGAAAAGTGTAATGAAGTCTTTCCTGATAAAGGGGAGGAAATCAGCCAGGTATGGCGTCAAAAGCAATTGGAGTATAGTTTTTTACGTCAATTAATGGGAACGTATACGACCTTTTTCAAGATAACGAAGGATGCGCTCCACTATGCCTGTAAGCAAGTAGGGGTTGACCTTACTGGCGAAAAAGAGCAGGAACTGCTGGATGCTTATTTAGAATTAAATCACTATGAAGAAACAGGGAGTGTATTGGAAGAACTGAAACCCTATCAAAAAGCGATTTTTTCCAACGGTTCCCTTGATATGCTTTCACCTCTGGTGGAGCAATCTCCCTTTGGACATTTACTGGATGAGGTTTTGACAGTTGATGAAGTGAAGCAGTTTAAGCCGACACCGATGTCTTACCAGCTTGTTCTTGAAAAGCTCGGGGTCAGGAGAGAAGAAGTACTGTTTATGTCTTCGAACCCATGGGACATTGCAGGGGCGACGAACTTTGGATTCTATACGGCATGGATCAATCGTCAGGAAAAAGTGATGGATGAATTAGGGGTAAGACCTCATTTTGAATACAAGGATTTAAAGGGGATCCTGGAGCATATGAGTTAATGAAAAGGGACTGTTCTTCTTACGAATAGCGTATCGTAGGAAGCACAGTCCCTTTATATTTGGCTGTATCCGTGCAAATGCAGGGACTTCATGATCCTCCCTTAGAACATGCTTCACTACTTCTTTTCCTGTTCCACTTGCAGCTCCAAATACAATCAATTTCAAGAATCTTCCCCTCCCTTTATCATACTATTCATTGTATAGTACAGGTAGATCAATAGACTAGAATGTATAGGTAATAGATAACTAGTTTAAGATTCTTGTAGGGAAATCGACTATGTTTATCGAAATTTACTGCATGAAGGAGGATGAACATGACTGAAAAGTTGATTCCTGTATCTGGCGTAGAAGTAGACTCTAAAACGAAATGCAAGCATTACCGAAGCCAAAAAGATATCATCGCAATTAAATTTAAGTGCTGTAATACCTATTATCCTTGTTATAAATGTCATGACGATATCGCAGATCATGACCCTATTATATGGTCAAAGAACGAGTGGAATACGAAAGCCGTTCTCTGTGGAGAATGTAAAAATGAGTTAACCATCTTACAATATATGAATTGCCAATCCGTTTGTCCTCATTGTCGGTCCTCCTTTAACCCGGGGTGTCAGAATCATTATCATCTTTACTTTGAAGGATGAATGCTGGTGGAAAAAGTCGATGTGTGTTTCACGTGAAACGAAAGAGGTGAAAGGATGGAACTGGCGACGTTTGCCGGAGGCTGTTTTTGGTGTATGGTCGAGCCTTTTGATGAGCAGGAAGGAATTAAACGCATTGTATCCGGCTATACAGGAGGTACATCCGCAAATCCGACATATAAAGAAGTGACATCAGGGAAAACAGGACACTATGAAGTGGTACAGATCACGTTTGATCCTCTACAGTACCCTTATGAAAAACTGCTGGATCTATACTGGAAGCAAATTGATCCGACTGATTCAGGGGGACAGTTTAAAGATCGGGGTGACTCCTATCGTACAGCCATTTTTTATCATAACGATAATCAAAAAAAGCTTGCTGAGGATTCAAAACGAAAATTGGAGAAGAGTGGTATGTTCACAAAGCCAGTTGTGACGAAGATTCTCCCTGCAAGCGAGTTTTATCCTGCTGAAGAATATCATCAGGATTTCTATAAGGAAAATGCCTTCCGGTATGCTTTATATAAGCGTGGATCCGGGCGGGAAGATTTTTTGAAAAAGTATTGGCCAAAAGACCGATCCCATTTAAAGGAACAGCTAACCGAAATGCAATACTTCGTTACCCAGGAAAATGGAACAGAGCCACCTTACGAAAATGAGTATTGGGATAACACAGAAGAAGGATTATACGTTGATATCGTTTCGGGTGAACCTTTATTCACGTCAAAAGATCAGTATGATAGTGGGTGCGGCTGGCCAAGCTTTACAAAGCCCGTCATGGATGCAAGCGTCAAAGAACAATATGACGTATCGCATCGTTCGACCCGGGTGGAAATAAGAAGCAGGGAAGCGGATTCTCATCTGGGGCATGTGTTTACAGATGGACCTGGTCCTAAGGGTCTTCGTTATTGCATCAATTCTGCATCTCTACGGTTTATTCCTAAAGGGGAATTAGAAGAAGAAGGCTATGGGGATTTTTTAATTTTGTTTAAAGGCAGATAAAAAGACATGGCAGCAAGAGCCACCATGTCTTTTTATCTTTCTATTTTCTCTTCAACCTTTTCCCAAAGATTCTCGATTCCCTGTACCCGCTTAATGGATGTGATGGTTCCCTGATGCAAGCCTTCATGCCAGTTAGTGAAGGAAAGAACTTCCCCTAAAGTGGTAAACGTAGTATGTTCACCAAGGACAAACGGCTTCTCTCCTTTTTCATTCAAGCGACCGGAGAACGCTTCTTTCATCCTTTGGGGCTGTGCCTTCAGTTTCTCACGAAGTTCCTTCAGTGTAGGAGCTGTGAACGCATTCCAGGTGTCAGGGCTCGTATTGAAGCCAAATAGCTCCCCGTATTCAGGTGGAAGTGCTTTACGGTCGTTTTCACCTGTAAAGGAGAATAACAGGTTTTCCTGGGACAGTAGGATATGCCCTAAATTCCATCGGATTGAATTTCTGAATCCGGGAGGCATTTCATCCGCCTGCTGTTCTGTTGTCGCATCGAGAGCAGCCAATGTGCGAAGTCGGATGAATTCCATTTGTTGAAATAACATTTGTTCTTGCATGATCGATTCCCCCTAATCCTTTTCTCTATAACGTATTCGAGGTTGGGAGTGAGATTCCTCTACGAAAAGATGAACGGATTATCAGGGGAAATAAGAAAAGAATAACCTGACGCAGTGTTACTGCCGGTTATTCTTCATTAAGACTGCTTGTCGTTACTAGTCTTGTGGTCGGTTTTTCTTTGTATTCGCTTGCCCGGTTGTAAACTCAACTAATTCAGAACTCGTTCGATTCCCTCTTTTAGCATTCGTATTACTCTGGGCATTACGGTTACCTTGTTTTGTACGTCCCATTCAGAATCCCTCCCGTAGATAGTAGCTCAAGCATTAATAGTGTGAGGCATTATCCAGGAAATATTCTTCTAGGGAATACGACAAAATATGTCAAATACCTTATGGGTTCGGTTTATTTCCCAGGCTATATTCGACAAATAGCGGGAGCCATCGGATTGCCGATTCTTTTTCCAGAGGTCCGTCCCTTAATCGTTCACTTCAAATTTGGCGAGGGGTTTCTTGGCAGGACCTTCAATCACTTCACCATCAATGGAGAAGCGGGATCCGTGGCAAGGGCAGTCCCATGTGTGGTCTCCGTGGTTCCATTCGGTTTCACAGCCGAGGTGGGTGCAGGTCGTGTCTACCACGTGGAGCTTTCCTGTTTCATCCCGGTATCCTCCACAGCGTCTTCCATTGAGGTTCACGACATCGCCTTCACCTTTTTGGAGTTCCTGTGGTTTTTTAGTTGGTATTTGAAGCTTTCCTTTAATGAGTTGACCAGCCACATTTATATTCTCTTTGAAGAAATGCTTGATGCTGGGGTCGGCAACAAACCTGGAAGGAGTGTACACATCTGCATAAATATGATGTTTTCCTAAAATCTGATCAGAAAGGATCTGACCGGCCAGAGTACCGGAAGTCATGCCCCATTTATTAAAACCTGTCGCTACCAAAATAGCTGGGTGCTTTTCCGTTAATTTCCCGATGTAGGGTACTTTATCTAACGTGATCAGGTCCTGGGCAGACCATCTATATCGGACCTCTTCAATCCCGACGACTTCTTCCCCGAATTCCTGTAATGCCTCATAGTGATCCATCGTATCTTTTCCTTGGCCGGTTTTATGTTTATCTCCACCGATTAATATGAGTTTTTCTCCATTTTCATCGTCTTCATAACGGAGGGAACGGGTAGGATCATCGGCACTTAGGTACATGCCCCCCGGATAGTCCTTTTTCGCTTTCACTCCAAGGACATACGAGCGTTCGGCATACATCTTTGTGAAATAAAAACCCATCCCATCATAAAAAGGAAAGTGAGAACAGATGACAACATGCTTGCTATCCAGATGATATCCGTCTGCGGTCACAACTTGAGTGGAGTCTCCTTCGTTAATGGTTTTAGCCGCAGTTCCTTCAAATATTTGACCGCCAAGGCCTGTATAAGAATCAACCAAGGCTTTAAGGTATTTTAAAGGGTGAAACTGTGCTTGACCTTTCATCACGACTGCGTTTTTAATGGATAGGTCGATCGGGAGTTTTTCGATGAGCTCTCCCTTAATCTCTAACTTCTGATACGCCTCGTACTCCTTCTCAATTTTTGTAGCGGATTGGTCTGTAGTCGCGTAAACATATGAGTCCTCTTCTGTAAAATGACAATCTATATTTTCATTGGATATCGTGTCTTTTATAAACTGAAGAGCCTTCGACTGTGACAAATAATATTTCTTTGCAAACTCTTCTCCGAAATGCTGAATGAGCTCATCATAAATCAATCCGTGTTGAGCGGAAATCTTAGCGGTTGTATGCCCCGTTGTTCCGTTCAATAAGTGATTAGCCTCAATGAGAGCTACTTTTTTCCCGCCTTTAGCTAACAGATAGGCAGTGGTGATGCCTGCTATCCCGCCGCCAACAACGGTTACGTCCACTTTCAAGTTGCTATCAAGCTTTTTAAATGAGGGGAGTTTAGCCGTTTCCCTCCAATAGGGCTCCGGTGTTTCGGAAAAAGCATTTTGGTGTTGTGTGTCCATATGAACGCTCCTTTATCTTTCTATTCCTTACCATTCTTTCCTGAAATGTAGAAAAAATAAGTCTGAAATAGGAAAAAAGAGACTGACTCGTTTATGGAGTCAGTCTCCTAAAGGATATTTATTAGGAATGTTCAAGAACAGAACCATATTTCTCAGCAGAGTCAACGGTCTGTTTTAATAGCATGGAGATGGTCACAGGGCCCACTCCACCTGGTACAGGTGTAATTGCGCTCGCTTTTTCATAGCATGCCTCATAATCGATGTCTCCTACGTTCCCTTTGTTATAGCCGGCATCAAGTACGACAGCACCTTCTTTTAACCAATCGCCTTGAATGAAGTTTGGTTTCCCGACTGCTGCCACCACGATATCTGCAGTAGAGAGAAGGTCAGGCAGGTTCTCTGTATAAGAATGACAGGTCGTCACCGTTGCGTTTCGATTCAACAGCATCATGGACACAGGCTTTCCTAGAATCGGGCTTCTTCCTACAACGACAGCGTGTTTTCCTGCAAGGGACACACCGTAGTAATCGATGATGCTCATGATGGCAGCAGGTGTGCAGGACGGATATTCACCAAACCCCAATGAATTTTGACCGAACCCGAGGCTCGTGACTCCATCAACGTCTTTATCAATGGAGATCGCTTCAAAGGCAGCACGCTCATCGATATGGTGAGGAACAGGATGCTGCAAGAGAATCCCATGAACGGAAGAATCTTGATTAAGCTCCTGGATGACGTCCAACAGTTCGTTCGTTGAGGTTTCCTTAGGAAGATGAATCCTTCTTGATTCCATCCCGATCTTCGCGCAGGCATTACCCTTCATCTTCACATAGGTAGCTGAAGATGGGTCGTCTCCAACAAGTACTGTAGCAAGACAAGGGGTAATACCCTTCTCTTTTAATTCAGCGACTCTCGACTTTAGGCTTTCTTTTACCTCAGATGCAACAAGTTTCCCGTCTAATACTAGTGGTTCCACTGCAATCCCTCCTGATTATAGTAAAAGAAGACAAGGGTATCCCCTTGCCTTCTGCCCAGGCGAACGGCTAATGGCTCATGTTTTGTAAGATCGCAGCTCCCTTGTGGTTGATTCCACATTTTCGCCAGTCACTGCTCTAATTATTTTCAATTTGATTATAACACGAATATAAATAAAATTTCTAGTGTTAATGTTCGTGTTTTTGTGAAGATACATCAAAAGGCTGATAGTCTGCTACATCTAATTTTCTATTCTTCCCGGCCCCCTTTAGACGATTTGTTGAAGGGGGATTTTTCATAAACTGTTAGTAATAAGAGAAGAGAAAGGGGAAATAAAGATGTTGAATAATAAAGTAGTCATGATAACAGGAGCTTCAAAAGGGTTGGGAAGGGCCCTTGCCGTACAATGTGCGAAGGAAGGGGCTAAGCTTGCGATTTGTGCACGAACAAGAGGACCCCTTCTTGAGGTTGAGAAAGAATTGAAGGCGTTGGGGGCAGAGGTGGTTGCATTGAAAGCCGATGTTTCTGATTCCCGGGATGTAGACCGTTTGGTTTCTGTAACGGAGGAAGTGTTGGGGGGAGTCGATGTTCTTTTTAACAATGCATCCATATTTGGCCCTGGTCCACGTTTGCTGGCTGATTACCCTGAAGAAGAATTCCTTGAGGTGTTAAGAATCAATACATTGAACCCATTTTTAGTAAGTAAAAGAGTTCTTCCCGGAATGATCAGCCGGGGGAAAGGCTCCATCATTAACTTAACGTCAGAAGCGGGTAAAACGGGCTTTGCTGAGTGGGGAGCATACGGCATTTCAAAGTTTGCCGTCGAAGGATTGACTCAAACATGGGCCGACGAGCTGAGTGATACAGGGGTAAGGGTGAATATGGTCGACCCGGGGGAAATGGATACGGACATGCACGACAAGGCTGTCCCCGAATGTGAGTACCCACTTGCGGATCCCCATGATCATCTGGACGTCTTTTTATATCTTGCTTCCGACGCTTCAGAAAACGAGAATGGGAATCGGTTTGAAGCACAAGAATTTCAGTGGAATCGAGGCGGGGAGAATGAATGAACTGGCAAAGACCTTTGACATCCCTTCCCATTTAAACGCTTCTACCCCCATTGAGTTATTAGGATTCGAAAGAGACGAAGTAAAACTGATGGTGCTGAACCGGGAGACCGGGAAATGTGATCATACCCAATTCAAGCAGCTACCCGAGTTTTTAAATAAGGGGGATGTACTGGTTTTAAACAACAGCCGGACCATTCCCGCATCTCTCAAAGGGAAGCAGGGAAACAGGCATCTCGAAGTTCGTTTATCCAGAAAAGTAGATGATGCCTGTTGGGATGTGCTTATCATCGGAGACTTCTATCAAGCGGGGGAACCGATTTGTTTTTCAGAGGGGGTCCGGGCCGACATGGTGGGTGAAGGAAGTGAAAAACCACTGGTGCAACTGAAATTTAACAGGAGTGGTATTGAGCTTATTGATTTTATTTACAGAAACGGAGAGCCGATCCGTTACGAATATATTGATTCTCCCTGGCCACTTGATTGCTATCAAACCGTATATGGATCAGTACCGGGGTCTGTGGAAATGACGTCTGCCGGAAGGGCCTTTTCTTGGAAGTTGATACAATCCTTGAAGCAGAAAGGGATTGAAATCGTGTTCATACAGCTTCACGCAGGCTTGAGTTATTACGGAGATGATCGCTGGCCGACACCCAAAAATCATCCAGAAGAATACCATGTAGGTTCAGGGACAGTGGACCAAATCCTCAAGGCAAAGAATAGCGGGAAGCGGGTCATTGCAGTGGGCACTACAGTCGTTCGTGCCCTTGAGACTGTCATGACTCAATATGGACAGCTAATGCCTTCTGAAGGGGTTACCAACTTATATATATCGGGGGATACCCCTCTTCAACTTGTAGATGGTCTCATCACGGGGCTGCATGAACCGGAAGCGAGTCACCTGGATCTCTTAAAGGCATTTATTTCAGAAAGGAAATTGATGAATGCCTATCAAACTGCCCTATTTAAAAACTATAAATGGCATGAATTTGGCGACATGAATGTCATTTTGTAAGGAGAATGGATATGAGACTTCATCATATGGGGATGAATGTAAAGAGTTTAGTGCGGTCGAAGGAATTCTATCAATCTTATTTTGGGTTTGAAGAGGAAACGTATTTCGAATGGGGTAGTGAGAAAATACTATTTATGAAAAAGAACGATTGTCGATTGGAGCTCATCGAAGAGCCTGGGGATGATAACGGCTCAAAGAGGATATTTCTTCATTTAGCTTTGACAGTCATTGATCTGAAAACGGAGATTGGTCTATTGAAGGAGAAAGGGTTAGTACCTGTTGAGGGCCCCGTTGTTCTTGAAAATGGCTGGAAAGTGGCTTTTTTCTTTGGACCTGACGGGGAAATTATTGAGTTGGTTGAAGGGTAGATCCGGCGGGAACGGTCATAAAACCAGCCGTTTTCAGTTATAATCCGGCCGAAATCACAAATAATCCAGCTGATTAACAAAAAATGTAAAAAGAGGATGGGCGAAATAGGCTGAATTATCCCCACCAACCCCATAGGTTTTATGAAATTTTTTTGTTTCGTATTCTGTGATACATTTATCCGGGTATGAAATGAAATGACTATGGTGTAGGAAGGGATTTTCATGAATAGAGAATTATTTTTACGTTGGTCGTTCTTCTTCACAGGCCTCCTTGTACTTGCGTTTGGCATAAGCTTGACGATCAAAGGGAAAGACCTTGGAATTGGGCCTTGGGATGTATTTCATTATGGGTTATTCAAGCAGCTCGGTCTGACGATTGGTACATGGTCCATTATTGCGGGCTTTGTCATCTTGTTCGTGACGGGAATTGGAACGAAGTCATTCCCTAAAGTCGGCGCTTTTATTAATATGCTGTTAATCGGTATTTTCATAGATTTATTTAATTATGTGCTTCCTGATCCTCAATCGTTATTGGCACAGTCGATTGTGTTTGCGATTGGGATTGTGGTGATCGCATACGGTATCGGCCTGTATGTGTCAGCTGACCTGGGGGCAGGACCCCGTGACAGTCTGATGCTGCTCGTAGTTGAGAAGACGGGCTGGAAAGTTCAATGGGTACGGAATGGAATGGAGATCATTGTGTTCTTCTTCGGCTGGCTACTTGGTGGTCCTGTCGGGATCGGGACGGTCATCATCGCACTGGGACTCGGTTCCATCGTTGGATTTTCATTGCCCCAAAGCAAAAAGCTTCTTCAGTTTTTCCTTATGAGACAAATGACCAAAAGAGACAATCCTTTAGCGAGTTAAAGGGTTGTCTCTTTATTGGTTTAAAAAAGGTATTTCACCCGATCGTAAAGAAGTATGAAGAGAGTTCCGGCAGATGGGAGATGTTCTGATTGATGAATAGACCTGATGATCAATTTAATGAAAAGGAAACAGTAAAAGAATGAGGGAGCTGGTAGACTACTGTTATCTCTGTCAGAAGCCTCTTTATTGTTTAGACGGTTTCTTTAACGGCGTGCAAAAGGAGAATGGAAAAAGCAGTTGTTTTGAATGCGAAGAACGAAATCAAGAAGGGGAGAAAAAAGATGGGACATGAATATTCAGATAAAATCATCACTCTATTAAAAAAGCATCAAAATAGTGAAAATCGAGAAGCCATGGAAGCATATATGAGAAATCAATTTCAGTTCTTTGGCATCAGGACCCCGGAGCGTACTGCTTTACTAAGGGACTTTCTGAAGGAAAACGGTAAGCCACCGGTTGAAGAATTGCCTGACATCGTTCGTTCCCTTTGGTCTGAACCTCAAAGGGAATGTCAGTATTTCGCTCTTTCCCTTCTGGATAAACAATCGAGATATTTAACGAAAAAACACCTGCCACTTTTAGAAGAATTGATAACAGATAAATCCTGGTGGGATACGATTGATCACATTGCTCCCAATCACGTAGGGAAAATCTATCAAACCGAAGAAGATGACGCATACTTAGAGAAATGGATTCATTCGGATCATATGTGGTTGAACCGGATCTCCATACTACATCAATTGAAATATAAAGAAAAAACAGATCAGGATCGTTTGTTCAGATACATATTACTGCATAAGGAATCAAAGGAATTTTTTATTCAGAAGGCAATCGGCTGGGCGCTCCGGGAGTATTCAAAAACGGACCCGGAAGCGGTACAGCAATTCATCGAATCAGAAAAGCTGGCACCTTTAAGTAAGCGGGAAGGAATGAAGCATATCCATAGAAGAGCGAAGGAAGGGGAAATCGTTGAAAAGTAGTGAATATATTTACCATCTGGCCATGACGCCGTCTAATAAAGGAGTATGGGGAATTCTATTTTTCAATTAGGTATTCACCCTGGCCTCATTCTGGTATAAAGTAAGGACAGATATATGTGAGAGGGGTATTAGGATATGAATTGGAATGATTGCATCGAGAGAACAAACACTCACTCTGTGAAATGGTCGTTTCCTGCCGAGGATGTGATTCCTATGTGCATTGCAGATATGGACTTTCAAGTGTCTCCTGCCATTGTCGAAGCGATGAATCGCAAGGCTCAGCATGGTATATACGGCTATACGACATTTAGTGATCGATACTTCGAGTCTGTCATTTCATGGTGGAAGAGGCGCTTCCAGATGGAAATAGAGAAAGAGTGGATCAGCTTTAGCCCAGGAATCATTCCGGGTATCAATGTATTGTTGTCCGTGTTAACGGAGCCTGGGGACGGTGTAATCATTCAAGATCCCGTTTATTATCCTTTTTACAGTACGATCGAGAACCATGGTTGTTCGGTTATGAAAAATACGTTGCTTTATGAGGATGGAGTATACTCGATTGATTTTGACGATTTAGAGGAGAAGGCTCGTCATCCCGGAACGAAGCTTCTGATTCTTTGCAGTCCTCATAATCCCGTTGGACGGGTATGGACGGAAGAGGAGTTAAGGAGAATCGGTTCGATCGCTAAACAGCATGACCTATGGATCATTTCAGATGAAATGCATGGAGACCTGGTCTACAAAGGATATGAACACGTTCCTCTGTTTAAAGGGGATGACAGCTTGATAGAGCGTAGTATTCTATGTGCGGCTCCAAGTAAAACCTTTAATATTGCGGGACTTCAAACCTCCATCCTTCTCATACCGAACAAAGACCTGAGAGATAAGTATAATGAAAAGCTTACGGGCTATGGGCTGATGAGACCGAATGTGTTTGGGATTGAAGGAACGATTGCGGCTTATGAGGAAGGTGAACCATGGCTCAATGAGTTATTAATGGTGCTTGAAGAGAACAAACAGTATGTACTGAATTATTTGGAGCAACACCTTCCAGAGCTGAAAGGCATTACCCCGCAGGCTACTCACCTCATATGGATGGATTGCACGGAATTAGGCATGACAGGTGAAGAGCTGTGTACGTTTTTCTTAGATAAAGCCAGAGTGAAATTTGATGAAGGCTTTAAATTTGGTCAGAGCGGGCACACCTTTGTCAGGATGAATATTGCCTGTCCGAAAGAGCGGATCGACTTGGCATTAAGAAGGATCCACGAGGCGATTCTGGACTACAGGGTGAACCGTAACGTCATGAAATAGAACAGAGGATGAACCAATGTGAGGTCATTGGTTCATCCTTTTTCTTTATAAGAAATACAGAACGAGGGCCCCGATACTCCCTGATAACAGAACGTATAGTAACATCGGGACCACGGTTATCCTGATGATCTGCCCTTCCTTTCCGCTAAGCTGAACAACAGAAGCAGCGGCTACTACATTCAGGACACATACCATGTTTCCTGCATTGGCTCCCAGCACCTGCAAGGATAAAACCGTTTGCGGGTCTGCCCCGATTTGATCTGCGACACTAAACTGAAAGAGAGAAAACATCATGTTACTAAACGTGGCGCTCCCAGAGATGAAAGATCCAAGTGCTCCGATGAGGGGAGCGACAAAGGGCCAGCCTTCACCCGCTAACCCTGACACTAAAGTGGCCAGCTCCATTGGCATACTCACTAAATCACTTTCGTTCACACCTGAATTAATGAAAATCCTTACCATGGGAACGGCGGCCATTAATGAAATGATGCTTCCTTTAATCGTAAATAGAGATTGTCGGAACGTCTCTTCGATTTGAAGCCTACTCATTCTATGAATAAAGAATGTCAGCGCCATGACCAAAACAAAGATAGTACCAGGAAGGTAGAGTGGCTCAAACTGAGTGGAAATGTCTGTTCCTAAAATATTGCTCCATCCCACTTTTACGCTTCTAAGCCAGTCCTTAACAGGTAGAAGATCCAATCTCGTTAACACCAACAGGACAGCGACAAGCAAGTAAGGAATCCAAGCTAACCAAATCGGCATTTTCTTGTCAGGGACGACTTCGGTCTTAGGTTCTTCCTGTACTTCAAAGTCCCAAGCCTCATCGGGTAATAAGAACCCTTTCTTCGCTGCTGGAATGACAATCATCAACCCTGCTAATCCACCAATGATAGAAGGAAACTCAGGACCTAAGAAGGTAGCTACAAGTAATGCAGGTAGTGTAAACGACAGACCTGCAAATAGAGAGAACTTCCATAGAAAGAGTCCTTCTTTCCAAGAGTGACTTTGACCGAAAAAACGGGTCAGCATCACAACAAGCAAGAGGGGGATCAAGCTACCGATGAATAAATCGATACTCACAGCCCGACTGGCTACGCCGCTTAAATAATCGATCATTGATTGAGCCCCAACCGCTTGTTCCACCTGACCTGCAAGGGTCCCTCCCTGTCTCAAACCTTGATCGATCCCTACCATAACAGGAGTACCGACCGCACCGAATGACACGGCACTGCTATCTGCAATAAGGGCGAGAGAAACGGCTGCGAGGGGCGGAAATCCTAACGCCACAAGTAATGGTGCTGCGAGGGCCGCAGGCGTTCCAAATCCAGCGGCACCTTCAATGAAAGAGCCGAATAACCAAGCGATTATAATGACCTGCACACGGCGGTCCGGGGAAATCATTGAAAATCCATTGCGGATGGTTTCCATGGCACCGCTGTTCTGTAAAGTGTTCAAAAGTAGGATCGCTCCAAAAACAATCCAAAGAATAGTAAAAGCAATAATCATTCCCTCAACCGTGGCAGCACCGATCTGCACCAGGGGGATTTTCCAGAATACAAGACTTAAAATGACAGTCAGTAAAAAGCTGACAGGCATCGCAACAGAAGCGGGTAACCGCAGAATAACAAGGAATATGAGAACGGCTAATACTGGGGTTAATGAAGTTATGAGTTCAAAAACAGACATTTCCATCACCTGCTTAATATTTATATATTTATTTTACAATAAGTTTGTGAATAATTTCACATGATTTGTGGATAGTTTATGACAAACTAAGAGTGAACAGAAGCGCTGACTTTTTATGGACCCCTTTACGTTGAATTATCAAACAGTCCGTAAAAAAGTCTGAAGTATTTTTGGTATTACGGGAACACTAAATAATAGGATGAATTCGAAGATAATTTTTGTCCATCACAAAAAAACATGTTAAACTAAGAATCAGAATAATCATTAGCAACCATAAAGAGTCAACTGATAAATAGTGTATTTTTGGAGTGGACATTTGTTTTTAAAACGCTTACATAACAGGAGGATACGTATATGACTAGTAAAACATTAGATCATTTTTTACAGGAAAATCTTGAAGACCTAAAATCACGCGGTTTATATAATGAGATCGATCCATTACAAGGTGCAAACGGACCGATGATTACGATCAATGATAAGAAACTTGTGAACCTTTCTTCTAATAATTATCTTGGACTCGCAACGGATGAACGCCTGAAAAAAGTAGCGATCGAAGCGGTGAAAGAATATGGTGTAGGGTCTGGAGCCGTTCGTACAATCAATGGTACCCTTGATCTTCATGTGAAGCTCGAAGAAAAGTTGGCGAAGTTTAAAGGCACAGAAGCAGCCATTGCTTATCAGTCAGGATTCAATTGTAATATGGCAGCGATTTCGGCGGTTATGGACAAGAATGATGCCATCCTTTCTGATGAATTGAACCATGCTTCCATTATTGATGGCTGCCGTCTTTCGAAAGCAAAGATTATCCGTTTTGGCCACTCAGATATGGAAGATCTTCGTGCGAAAGCAAAAGAAGCGAAGGAATCGGGTCAATACAACAAAATCATGATCATCACTGACGGAGTGTTTTCAATGGATGGAGATGTATGTAAACTTCCTGAAATCGTTGAAATTGCTGAGGAATTTGATATCATGACGTATGTAGATGACGCTCACGGTTCCGGGGTCCTTGGAAAAGGGGCAGGAACGGTTAAACACTTTGGCCTATCAGACAAAGTGGACTTCCAAATGGGTACGTTATCGAAAGCAATCGGTGTAGTTGGGGGATATGTGGCGGGAACTCAGAACCTGATCGACTGGTTAAAGGTCCGCTCACGTCCATTCTTATTCTCTACATCCTTAACTCCGGCAGATGTAACGGCTTGTACAGAAGCCCTTGATCTCATCATGAACTCTACAGAGCTTCAGGATAATATGTGGGAAAACAGTCGCTATCTGAAAGAAGAGCTGAAGAAGCTTGGCTTTGACATTGGAAACAGCGAGACTCCCATCACTCCGGTTATCATCGGTGAAGAGCAGGCGACCCAGGACTTCAGTAAACGCCTATATGAAGAGGGTGTATATGCCAAATCCATCGTGTTCCCAACCGTGCCCAGAGGAGCGGGCCGTGTGAGAAACATGCCTTCAGCAGCGCATACGAAAGACATGCTCGATCAAGCGATCAAAGCATATGAAAAAGTCGGTAAAGAAATGGGAATTATCTAATCCCCTTTATAAATAACGTGATAGGGTCTGGCTATAAAAGTCAGCCCTATCTGTATGAATCATGAAATCATTCGATCACCATAGGAATATGCAGGAGGAAAGACGATGAAAAAGATTTTAGTAACGGGTGCCTTGGGACAAATCGGTTCTGAGCTCACCAATAAACTACGTACTGTGTACGGTTCTGATAACGTCATTGCGACCGATATCCGGGAAACAGACAGCCCTGTCGTAACGGACGGCCCTTTTGAGCAATTAGACGTGACCGATGCCGGGAAAATGTTTGATATTGCCAAAACGAATAAGGTGGATACGATTATTCACCTCGCAGCTCTGTTATCTGCAACGGCGGAAGCAAAACCGCTGCTTGCCTGGAATTTAAATATGGGTGGACTGGTAAATGCCCTGGAAGCATCAAGAGAATTGGAATGTCAGTTCTTCACACCAAGTTCAATTGGAGCATTCGGTCCATCGACTCCAAAGGATTCAACTCCACAAGATACCATCATGCGCCCTACCACCATGTACGGAGTAAACAAAGTGTCGGGAGAACTTCTGTCTGATTATTACTTCACTAAATTTGGCGTGGATACAAGAGGACTGCGTTTTCCGGGTCTGATTTCGTATGAAACATTACCAGGTGGCGGAACGACTGATTATGCAGTAGAAATTTATTATGAAGCAATCAAGAATAACCAGTATACTTCATACATCGGTGAAGGAACTTATATGGATATGATGTATATGCCGGATGCACTTAATGCGATCATCGACCTCATGGAAGCGGACGGTTCAAAGCTTGAGCACCGTAATTCCTTCAATGTATCTGCCATGAGCGTAGCACCTGAGGACATTGCAAAAGCGATCCGCGTCCACCAACCGGACTTTGCGCTGGATTATAACGTAGATCCAGTCCGCCAAACCATCGCTGAAAGCTGGCCGAACGCCATAGACTCCAGCGCAGCCATGAACGAATGGGGCTTCAAAGCGGATTACGACCTAGCCAAAATGACAGCTGATATGTTAGAAAAATTAAAAACGAAGTAAGCAGATTGATCCCTAAAAACAATGGTTTCTTAGGGGTCTTTTTTTATTCCTGAAAGAAGTTCAATCTCTACTCACCTTAGAAGAGATTGTTTTTCTAAAGTAAAGAAGGATAGTGGTAAAATGAAATTCAGACCGTGTATAGACATTCAATAGTGACAAATTATATTTGTAGGGTGATAAGTCGATGATAGGAATAAGTATAGCAACACAGTGGGAATATGAAGCGACATTGGAATACTTCGGCATAAAAGATAATGAACGTTTGGATTATCCTTATGGAGAGTATTTCATAAGAACCATTCATGATACTGAACTTGTTTTTTATAGTACCGGTGTAAGAAAAGTAAATGGCGTTGGCGGTAATCAGTATATGATTTCTACATTTCATTTAACGAAAGTAATCGTTGCTGGAACCTGTGCAGGAATAGATGATACGTTCAGTAATTTGGATATTTTTGTACCCGATAAAGCCGTTCAATATGATTGCACAGTAAAAGAAATCGAGCCTCTTATTAAACAATCCTTCATAGTCGATATTGATCTATCAAAATATGGAAATGATTTTTATACCGGAACAATTGGCACCGCTGATAAAGCCGTAGTGATGTGGAAGGACTATGTAGAACTTAAAGAAAACGAAATAACAATAGCCGATACAGAAGCGGGTGCCATTGCTTATATCTGTAAGAAGAATGATGTTGAATGTATTATTATTAAAGGAATATCTGATTTTGCAACAGATGAAAGAAACTCTGATAAATTCGAATCCAACATTGAACAAATCAATGTTTATTTAGAAAACACACCCAAAGTGATGAACAAAATATTTGGCGAATATTTAAAAAGATTTATATAAATAAATAGGTAGACCATTTGAGATATATTTTTATTCATACTAGTACTCATCCTCATCCCAGTGAAAAAAGCTTATTGTTTAAAAGCTTTTATTTTAAAATACGACAAAATATGACAATAATTGATAGTAAATTGGAAGGGAAATGTTATACTTGAAACACTAACAATAATTGAGATCAAGCCCCTTTTTGTGGAAAAAATTGGTGATAACCTATATAAATTATGCTAAAATTCAGAAGTCTAAGGATTTTACATAAGGGGGATTCAGATGAGAGAAAAATTGAAAGTATTTGGGATACCTATAGGAATCATGCTTCTATTCATCGCTGCCTTATTCTTTCACCAGCTGTTGTTAGTGAAGGAATTACCTCAGCCGAACTGGAGCCGTTCACTCCCATTAGACTTCACATCAAAAGAGAGACCTCAGGTGTTTCAAAACAATGGGGAACTATACCTCTCAAGTAAAGGGAAGATCCATGCGTTTACCATCAATGATGAAATGAGTGTAGCAGATGAAAGAGTCATTGATACCAAGATTACCAGAGGCTATCCATTTTGGACCGATGGCAACGAGTTCATCTACTATAAAGCTGGAAATTTAGTTTGACCCAGGACAGTAAGGATCAAATCCTGTCGAAAGAGATCACGGGTCTCGGAGTGAGCGCAAACGATATCTATTATTGGAGTAACGAACAACTATATGAATATAATGTGCAAGAAGGTTCATCCAGGGAAGTCTACACGTTTCCTTCTGAAATCTCTGATGTCCACGTAGGAGATAACGGAAAAGCTGTCATTCAAGTGTTACAAGATGATACTCATGATTTCGTCTACTATATGAATGAAAACCGTGTAGTCAGTGAGAAGCCTTTTTTACTAGTGAATACAGCACCGAATAAAAAGGTGGATGGTTTAACGTTTAAAGTAACAGACGAGAAGCTCACCTTACTATACAATGAGAAATCACGCACACAAGGCACGCTTTCCTACAGTACATACAAGGTGCAGGTTCCATTACAGGAAGTAGGATCATCGATTTTAACCGGGAGTAAAGTTGAATTCGTCAATAAAGATACCGGGGAAAAGCTGGCGAATGCCGGTGGGGTACAGTTTGTAAACGTTGATGGGAAAGAATCCGTGGTGTTCACTTCAGAAGGACAGCGTATTGGTGATAACAGTGCGATGAGCCTGTATGCGGCTCCTTTTCAAGATCAGGGGATTCTGGAGGGCTCTCCTCTTAGTACGACCAAGCATGTCACCTATTCACCTGTACAATTAACAGACGAAGCACTGGTTTGGTTTAATTATGATGGTGGTACATATGAACTATACGGGGCATCTCAGAACGATCAAGTCGTTTCAGAAAGTACAAACTGGTCGAAAAGATCAGTGAAAGAGGCACTGAACAACGGCGTTCTCATGATGTTCAGCAGCTTGGTGACGGTATTGACATCCTTTTACTGGGTGCTTCCATCACTCTTTCTATTAATCTTACTATATATTTTCAGACCAAATGCGTTTGAAAAAGACGGGATCAGCTGGGCTGAATATGCATCGATCATCATTTTTATGCTGATGCCGATCAGCTACACCAGCAATGCAATGAACGCATATTTTTATCAAGTGGCACCGGAGTATTTCGTGTTTCCGGGAAGCGGATACGCACTATTATTGTTGATTAGTGTGATCACTTGGGTGATTTGGAAAATAGGACGGGACCCTGATTGGGGATCCTTTGCAGGTGCCTTTTACTTCATGGGAATCTATATTTTGTTCTATATAACTTCAATCGGTCCATATATATTTAACTTATTTTAACCAATAAAAGTATGAGTGGGGCGGGTGGCTTGGATGATGGAGAAAATGAATCATATGATAAAACATACATTTTACAACAAGATCATGATCCTCATGGCTCTATTTGTCTTACAGTTCATCGTTTTACTCTTCATTGATAAGCCATGGAACGTAATCGCTGCCCTTCTGGTAACCATTGCAGGGGTAACGGTCCTGGCACACTTATTAATAAAAGGGAAAACCTTTCTGGCAGAGCATCGAAAATTGCTGGAAGAAGAAAATCAGCTGTCCACCCTTCTCCATTCACTGCCGGATTTTGTGTGCTTTAAGGATGGACAGGGCCGCTGGTTAAAGGTCAATCAATTTGGCCGAAAACTGTATAACCTTGAACGAATTGATTATGTAGGGAAGACTGACAGGGAATTGGGAGAGCTGGTTCCCTTTTTTAAAGACGCCTTCGACTACTGTGTGGACTCCGATGAACAATCTTGGAAAGCTGAAAAGGTAACGAGATGCGAAGAAGGATTCTACCTTCCAAACGGTGAATACAAGACCTTTGATGTCATAAAAGTCCCGTTATTTCATTCGAATCAGACAAGAAAGGGATTAGTCATCATCGGCCGGGATATCTCTCAGCAGAAAATAGCTGAAGAAATGCTATTAAGAAAAGAGAAATTATCGGTAGTCGGGGAGCTTGCGGCGGGAATCGCCCATGAGATCCGTAATCCCCTAACGAGCATCAAGGGCTTCATTCAACTGCTTGAAGAGAATGAGCATGTATCCGAAAATTATCTCAACGTCATGTCCTCCGAGATGGATCGAATCAACCAAATTGTAGGAGAGCTACTCATTTTATCAAAACCTCAAATGAGGGAATACCAGGTCTTTGATATGAATGAGGTGTTACACTATGTGATCAAGGTAATGGAGCATGAAGCAATCCTCAAAGGGATCACATTAAAAGTTCAAGGACCATCATCCTCGATTCACGTATTTGGAGATAAGAATCAATGCGTACAGGTCTTTATTAATATTATAAAAAATGCAATCGAATCGATGGACGAAGGAGAAATCCGCGTCAACTGGAACGTTCTGAACGAAAAATTCATCATCTCCATTCAAGATCAAGGGGTGGGAATACCGCCTGATCGATTAAAGAGACTGGGAGAGCCGTTCTTCACCTTGAAAGAAAAAGGAATGGGACTCGGGCTGACCATTAGTCAAAAAATCATTGAAGACCATAAAGGGTCTATACTCATTGAATCAGAAGTAAACAAAGGAACAAAAGTAGAAGTAACCCTACCGGTAAAACACAAATAAAATCCAAGGCTGCCTCATTGCGAAGCAGCCTTTACCTATGTATACGGCAATATTCTGAAGACTTTAGGAACCTTAGGTTGGAGCGGTTGAGGGGCTAGGTGAAAAAGGGTTAATGAATAAGAATGTGCTTGAATAAGATGAAAGGAGCGTTTATGCAGGTTTCTATTAATAGAAGCCATAAAGGAGATGTGAATTCATGCCAAAACCAACCGTCCTCCATTCCTTTCATCCATTAGGGCAGTTAGAACAATTCCGGAAGGATCCACTCCTGTTTTTAGAAAAGATGGCAGGGAAAGACGATGAGAAAGTTCAATTTCGTTTTGCCAATCGAACCGTTCATTTACTCATGTGCCCTGCACTGGTGAAAGAGGTACTCGTCACTCAGTCAGATTCCTTTCAAAAATCAAAGCAATTTAGAGAACTGTCCCTGCTGATTGGAGAAGGACTTGTGACGAGTGAGTCTCCGCTACATACAAAACAGAGAAAAACGATTCAGCCTTATTTTACACCCCGTCATATTCAGCGGTATATGAGTGAAATGATCGAGTCTGCGTCTTCTATGATGGAGGACTGGGAGATAAACTGTTCCCGGGACATTTCCAAGGATATGATGGAGGTTACACTGGCGGTCATTACGAAAACCATGTTTAATATGGATGTTAAAGAAGGTCATCAGAAAGTTGGTGTTCACCTTGAAACCATTATGGAGACCGCTACAAAACGGATTCGGTCATTTCTTAAGCCCCCACTGTCCTGGCCGACTGCTGAGGTGAAGCAATATAAGACGTCCACTCAAGAATTAAAGAGGGTCGTTGAGGAGATCATCCATCAAAAAGAGTATCATCAGGATGAGAAAGAGGATTTGCTTCACGCCTTACTTCATGCCCGGGATGAGGAAGGCAATGGTATGTCCAGAAACCAGCTGATGGACGAAGTGATGACCATCTTTGTGGCTGGCCATGAAACGACAGCGAATCTCCTTTCTTGGTTCTTCTATGCACTTGAGTGCGATAAGGAAGTGAAAAAACAAGTCTATGAAGAAGTCGATAGAGTGGTGGGGAAGGATGAACTTAGTAGTGGCGATCTTCCACACCTCCATTATACACGGCAAGCACTTCAGGAAACGCTACGCTTGTATCCTCCCGTTTGGATGTTTGGAAGAATCGCAGTTAAAGATGTTATGATTGGGAATCACTTCATCAAAGAAGGTGAAAATGTCCTTGTGTCACCTTATCTGATGCATCGGAATGAGAAATACTTCCCTAATCCTTTAACATTTGACCCGGAAAGGTTCCTAGAGGACAAATCGAAAAAAGTTGCTCCCTATGCCTACTTTCCATTTGGAGGAGGACCTAGAGTCTGTATCGGCAATCACTTCGCTCTACAAGAAGCTTTGATCATTGCTGCTTTATACGTGCAGCGCTTCACGTTCGAGATGCCCATTAGTCAGAAGGTGGAGTGTCATCCCCTTGTTACGTTAAGACCCAAAGGTGGATTAAAGATGGAGATTAGAAAAAGAGATGAAGGCTTGTAATCAAAGACTGTTTTGTAAAAAGGTTGATGTTTAATAAAGGTTTATTAACACAATAAAGGGTATGTTTGATAGTTTGTTTATCATCTAATCATCCATATAAGCAGTATGAAGGAAGAAGTACAGAGTGGAGCGGAAAGGAACGGTCAATGTTTAGTTCGCACTACCCCTCATCTAAAACAAAAATTTACATTTTCTTTAAAAGTTATTGAAAGTCAGTGGGGAGGCCGAGCGGAAAGCGAGCTCCTGAAGTGGCAATCAATTACTACTGTTTTCTATAAAACAACCAAAAAAACCCAGGTTCAATATCGAACCTGGGTTTTACTTCATCAAAAAATCATATGAGCAATTGCAACAATGACAAGTAAAGTCAAGAATGTACGCTGCAAGAAGATGATCACTAAGTCCTTGAAATCAACCGGGATCTTAGAACCTAGTAATAATCCCCCAACCTCAGACATGTAGATCAATTGCGTTACAGATAAACAAGCAATCACAAAGCGTGTCAGTTCACTTTCAATTCCAGCTCCAAAGATGGCGGGAAGGAACATATCGGCAAAACCGACAAGGATCGATTGAGACGCTTCAGCTGCTTCTGGGATTTGCAGAAGCTCAAGTAGTGGAATAAGCGGCATACCGATATATTCGAAGAACTTCGTATTCTCGGCTACGATCAGTGCCGTTGTACCGATCGCCATAACGATGGGTGCAACCCCCATCCACATATCCAACACATTTTTCATTCCATCAGTGAAAAACTTAGAAGTACTATTGTTATTCTTCGCTTGAACAAGGGCTTGTTCATATCCATAACCTACGCGGCTATAGCCTTCTGGAATGACTTCCATTGTGTTCTTGCCTTCTTGATCATTATAGTACGTGTCAGGCTTACGAGATAATGGCGGAATCCGTGGCAGCACGATCGCTGCGATAATTCCTGAAATGGCTACTGTTATATAGAAAGGAATGAAGTATTTTCCAAGACCAACCTCAGAAATGACGACTAAACTGAAGGTAATGGACACAACAGAGAATGTCGTACCAATGATGGCTGCTTCCTTCTTCGTATAGTACCCTTCTTCATATTGCTTACTTGTCAGTAGCACCCCGATCGTTCCGTCTCCTAACCAGGAAGCTAAACAATCGATGGAAGAACGTCCGGGCAAACCAAATACGGGACGCATCACTTTCGTTAAGAGAGCACCGAATAATTCAAGTAGACCGAAATTCAATAATAAAGGTAGAAAAAGTCCGGCAAATAAAAATACAGAAAATAGAATGGCCAGAAGTCCATCCGGATTTAATAGAAGTCCACCCGTTGCGTCTGACCAGACCCATTCAGGCCCTAATTTAAATAGAGTCATGATCGCAAACACAGCACCCAGTACTCTGACAAAAACCCAAACAGGTCTTACATCGAACAGGCTTGTGAAAAACGGAGATTTTTCAATGAAAGCCGGGCGTATGAACTTTGTGATAAAAGTACCTAATACGGTAAGGATGATCAATCCTGTCATGATGGCAGGTACATAGCTTCCAATCCAGTCCTGTAATAGCCCTGATAGAACGGCGATTGGTATCGTGATCCCTTCTTCCTGTGGTATCGGAACCATAAAAAGAAAAATTCCCAACAGGGAAGGGATGATAAATCGTAAATGACTTGTTAATGTAAAGCGATGTTGTCGATTCATAAATTCACCTCAGATGTAGTTATAACGGAAAATGAAACATTATTCATTTTAATGCATACATATAAATTTGTCCATAACAAGTAGTTCCCATAAGGGAGATGATGCATTACCTAGCTGTTTTTCCCAAACGGTGTGAAAGTGAAACATTAAATGTCGAATAATCGATTAATTAAATGAATGTACACAAAAAGAAAGCGCTATCTTTCAATACCTCTCTATTTTACTAAAATTTTAAAAAATTTCAATTATAAGCTGAAAAACATTTTGATTTCTCTCATTTCAAGTAATAAAGTTTGAAGTTCGGGGGGATTATTACCTAAAAAATTTATTAATTATTTTGATAATGGGGTTTAAGAAGTATGAAAGAGGGTATAAAGAATTCATACCTTGGTTAGTCAGGAGTTGTAATCGATGACATCTTTAACGATACTTACGGAAGAGCAATTGGCTAATGTCTATCAATTAGCACAGGAAGAAGGATTGGAAGAAGAATTTATTGAGATGTTAGAAGGGGAGCTGGAGAGAAGAGAAATCGCTCGATAGGACTCAGACTAAAAACAATGAAACGTCATACATAACGGCTGATCTCCTCCCGGGAGGTCAGCCTATTTTTATGTCATAAGACAAAAGTGCCCTGGAGAGTCTCAGGCAAAGACGAAACACTATAAGGCACTTTTTGTTTTTTTATAAGAAGAGTAATCCAAGGGAAATGACGACGCCACTAATGACAAGGATAATGACGCAGTAGCCCATAATATCCTTCGCCTTTAACCCTGCAATCGCTAAGGCAGGCAATGCCCAGAACGGCTGGATCAGATTTGTCCAGGCGTCTCCCCAAGCGACAGCCATTGCGGTCTTAGCTACTGAAGCATCCAAAGTTTGAGCGGCATCAAGCATAATAGGAGCCTGGACGGCCCACTGTCCACCCCCGGAAGGAACAAAGAAGTTCACAATTCCGGCGCTGAGGAAGGCAAAGAAGTAAAAGGTCACATCATTTGAAATCGATACAAAGGCCTCGGACATGACGACAGCAAGACCGGATGCCGTCATCATTCCCATGATTCCTGCGTAGAAAGGGAATTGAATGACAATCCCGCTCGCGCCTTTGATCGCTTCCTGAACAGCCGCAAGAAAGCGCTTTGGCGTCCCGTGAAAGAGAATACCCAGGAATAAGAATAAAAAGTTCACGATATCTAAATTGAGGGCGAAACCGTTTTGAACAAAATATGAAAATAGGAACGCAATCCCGAGAACGGCAACAATAATCGATAATACCATACTGTTTTCAAGACGCTCAGCAGGTGTTGATGCCTCTTTTTCAAGAGTGGCGGCCGTTTCATTAAAGATTTCAGGATCTACGGTTACCGTTTCTTCTTTAGACGGCATCAGCATCCTGTTGATGACCGGAAGAACAATAAATAGTGCTAACACAATCAGGACATTGAACGTAGCGAAGATCGTCTCGCTTGTCGAGATGATACCGATCATATCCTGGAATGGATGATCGGTTGTAGCAATCGATAAAGGGATGGAACCTGAGAACCCTGCATGCCAGACAATAAATCCGGAATAAGCACTGGCAATCAGCAACCGGTAATCGACACCTTTCACCCGTTTGGCCAACTCTTTCGCAAATAATGCCCCGATTACAAGGCCAAAGCCCCAGTTGATCCAGCTGGCGATCATCGAAACGACCGTAACAATGACAATCGCGGAGCCAGGTGACTTCGCAAATGAGGCAAGGAAACCAAGGAAACGTTTAAACAGTGGACTGCTTGCCAGTACATACCCCGTCACAAGCACAAGAACCATCTGCATGGAAAAGGCAAGAAGGCTCCAGAATCCGTTACCCCAATACTGAACCATCTCGAGGCTTGAACTATCAGTAAAGATAAGACCGAATCCAAATACGGCCAGTGTTAAAATGACAACAAATAAAAATGGATCAGGCAGATAGCGTTGCATGATCTTGTTCGATAATGATATAAGTGCTTTCATCTTTTCATCCCCCTTATTTAATATACACCCTTTCTATTCTTCTATAATGATAGGTGAAAACCCTTTCATTTATATGAAAATGATAAACCTAAATCAAAAACGCCTGACTCAATTAAAAGAGATCAGGCGCCTAAGCTTATTTCTTTACGGGTCGGGACGCTCCCCTTTTTTCTTTACGCAGAAGTCTAAATAACGTCACACACATCAGGACAAGGATGACAGTGAATGGCAATGCGGAGACGAGAGAGGCGGTCTGTAAGCCCTCCAGTCCACTGGACACCAGTAATACAGCGGCAATGGCAGCAATGAGTACTCCCCAGACGATTTTCACTATCATAGGAGGATTCAAGCTTCCCTCCGTCGTCATACTGCTTAAAATATAGGTCGCTGAATCAGCAGATGTAATTAAAAAGGTAAAGATCAATAAGATGGAAATGACGGACAGAATCATCGTAAACGGAAGTTCTCCATACGTTGAAAATAAGGCACTTGTGACATCTTTGTTGACCCCTTCAGCAATGGACGTACCATTAAATAAATCCAGGTGAAGAGCTGTACCACCAAAGACAGCAATCCACATAAGGGCGATCAGTGGAGGAACCACCAGTACCCCTAAGATAAATTCCCTTATCGTTCTCCCCCTTGATACCCTGGCGATAAAAGCACCTACGAATGGAGACCAGGCGATGGCCCATGCCCAATAGAAAATCGTCCAATCCTGTACCCATGTTCCTCCCTGATAAGGAGTCAATCGTAAGCTGTAGCGGATGAAATTAGAAATGTAGTCACCGATCCCAAGTATGAACGTGTTTAATATAAAGACGGTCGGACCGACGATGAATACAAATAGCATCAAGAATAGAGCCAAGGATAAATTGACATTACTGAGCCATTTAATCCCTTTATCGAGGCCGGTTGTAGAAGATGCTAAATAAAGGATAAGCAGAATGAACACAATCAAGAGTTGAGAAAGTGTACTGTTACCCACTCCAAATACAGAATTTAATCCTCCGTTTATCTGGAGAATCCCTAGCCCCAGTGAAGTAGCTACACCCATGACGGTTGCAATGACAGCCAGGATATCAATGGTATTCTTAATCCCCTTCTTTTGGCGGCCGATCATGGGAGATAGGGAGGTGGAAACCAGTCCATTTTCCCCTTTTCTAAACTGAAAATAAGCAATGATCAATCCGACAATCGTGAAAACAGACCATTGACTGACCCCCCAATGAAAAAAGGAATAGCCCATTGCAAGGCGGGCGGCTTCTTCCGTTTGCGGCTCTACACCCGGAATGGGGGTTTCAAAGAAATGACTCATCGGTTCAGCAATCCCCCAGAACACAAGACCGATTCCAAACCCGGCTGAAAATAACATGCCGATCCAGGTGAAGAAAGGATACTGTGGTCGTTCATCGTCCTTTCCTAATCGTATCTTCCCGTATTTACTTCCCATAAGAAACAGTAGAAAGAGCACAAAGAAGAACACAGCAGCGAGATAAAACCATCCAAACGAATAGGTAGTGAAACTAAAAGCCGCATTTGCCCCTTGAGCAAAAAGTTTCGGAAAAGCAGCCCCGAACACAACCAAAATGGACACAATAATAGCAGAAATCCAAAATACTTTTTTCAAATATGTACGATTACCCATGATTTGCCCTCCTGACATAGTAGACGAACGTTCTCTATATTTTCATACCCTAAATCTACAGGGTTATTCATGAGCAGGAGGTGGTTCAGTGCAACATGAGAAATGTTTCATGATACAATAGGTGAAATTATGAACATTTAACAACAGGAAGGTGTCTACTTATGATCACATGTATAGCAACAGATATGGATGGAACGCTCTTGAATGAAAACCAGGAAATCAGCGAAGCCAACAAACAGGCCATCCTCGATGCGCAGCGACAAGGCATAGAAGTCATCGTTGCCACAGGAAGATCCTATGAAGAAGCCCGTTTTGTTATAAAGGACGCCGGCATCTCTTGCGATATCATTTGTGCCAATGGTGCTGAGGTTCGAGATAAAAAGGGTGAAGTCGTCTATCAAGCCGGTATCGAATCAGCACTCGCGAAAGAAATTGCTACTGCCTTAAATGAGACAGGCATTTACTTTGAAATCTATACGGATCAAGGAACGTATACTGAGAACTATGAAATGGGTATCGAGCTGATTGTCGATATTTTCAAAACAGCCAATCCCGATGTGTCGGAAGAACAAGTGAGACAAACCGCCAAAGAACGATTTGAAAAAGGTCATATTAAATTGGTTGATGATTACGGTGTGCTTTTCGACGATTCTTCTCAACTGGTCTACAAATTTCTTGTTTTCTCTTTTGATGAAAAGCAATTAACAGAAGCGAACGAAAAATTAAATGACATAATTGGCATCGCCATCAGCTCATCGGGTAAAGAAAATATTGAAGTAAATAGTCTGGAAGCACAAAAAGGAGTCGCTCTCGAGAAGCTCCTGAACGACAAAGGACTTTCAGCCGAACATGCCATGGCAATGGGTGATAACCTTAATGACCTATCCATGATGAAAGCAGTGGGAAGACCAGTGGCCATGGGGAATGCCCTGGATCAGATCAAAGAATTCTGTCCATTCATCACGGCAACAAACCGTGAAGACGGTGTCGCAAAAGCGATACAGGAAGCTCTTCAACAGACGGCAAACTCATGAGAACGTCTTCTGTTGTCCATACTGGTTAAAAAAAGTGAATAAGGGAGCTTGAAAAAATGAGAAACCGAAACAGTTGGTTCTTATTCGTCATTGGTCTTAGCTTACTACTTAGTGCCTGCTCAATGGGACAGCCAGATGAACAACAGGAAAAAAGTGAATCCGTCAGTAAACCGAGTGTCGAAAACAACGTGATCGCACAAGATCTCTCCATTCCCTGGTCGATTCAAAAGCTTGATGATGCATTCTACATCACCCAAAGGACAGGGGATATCATTGAAATAAAGGATGGCAGGAAATCCGTTATGAAAACCAATCTTTCTATGCCATTATCCAAACGGCCAGAAGCGGGGTTACTGGGATTTGTGCTTCATCCGGATTTCAAAACAAATCAGCAGGCGTATGCCTACTACACGTATGATGACTCAGGGGACCCGTACAACCGCGTCGTACTATTAAAACGGACGGAAAACGAGTGGAACGAGGAAAAGGTATTGCTGGATAAAATCCCAAGCGGTCAATACCACCACGGTGGCCGACTGGAAATCGGTCCGGAAAACAAGCTTTACATCACGGCAGGGGATGCCACTCAACAGGATAAGGCCCAGGATCTCTCCTTTCTTGGCGGAAAAATTCTTCGGATGAATTTGGATGGTGGAATACCGGACGACAATCCATTTAAGGATTCATACGTATACAGCTACGGCCATCGTAATCCTCAGGGTCTTGCATGGAACAAAGCCGGAGAGCTATTTGAAACAGAGCACGGACCGAACGGATATGATGAAGTGAACCGTATCGAAGCGGGCAACAATTATGGATGGCCAAAGATCACAGGGGATGAAAAAGGGGATTCGTTGATTTCGCCCCTCGCGCACTCCGGGGAACCTTCATGGGCCCAGTCAGGAGCGGATGTTTGGAATGAAGATTTAGTGTTTGCCTCTCTCGCGGGTCAAAGTGTGAAGCGATTCGACCCCGGAACCCGCAAAGTATCAGACTTACTGACGGGCTTTGGTCGTATTCGGGACGTGCTTGTGGAAGGGGATACCCTTTACTTTGTATCGAATAACACAGATGGACGCGGGATCCCCCGGGAGAATGATGATAAATTGTATGAAGTGGATTTGAATTCATTGACGATTGAAGAATAAGATAGGGTTACCTTCCTTGGCATTGAGCTGAGGGAGGTATTTTTCGCAAAAAAATAACACGCTAAAGAGCGTGTTTATGAATTCTTATTCTCATCATTGTCTTTATATTTCAGAATAGCGATCACAAACATCCCAAAGCTGAGCATCAGAGATAATACCTCAAACGTATTCATGAATACATCGCCTCCTTACTTAAAGGCTTCCCGGACATAAGATTGTCCTATACACCGCAATAAAGAAAAAACATCAGACTCAATATAGGAAATGAATAGTGTTTTATTTAATATGAATGACAAGGTTGAAAACTCTTTGAAAGGGATGTGGTGACATGAATGGAAAATGGATACTCTCGTTTCTACTAGTTCCCATTTTACTTAATGGATGTGGAGGAACAGATGATCAACCGGTTCAGGAAGAGCAGGATTCGTCTGAAGTAAATTCCGATTTGCCTTCATCTGATACCAATCAGCCGTCAGACAAGTTAAATGTTCTTGCCAACGATGAAAAAATCATAGAGATGTTAAAAAAGACCGGCGTGATCTCTGAAGATGCTTCCCCCGAAGAGATAGAAAAAGCGCTTCAAAAATATCTTAAAGATAAAAATAGCAATGAACTGATTAATGAAAAAGAGAAGAAGAAATACATTGAGGAGATTAAAAAGAAAATTCAAGAGGGGAATCCTTCCGAAGGTGATATAGATAATTGAAAGAAACAGGCAAGGATGAAAAATCCTTGCCTGTTCATGTGCGGGTACTCATTAGCGCATGACGCTGCCGCCTGATATTTTCACAGATTCCCCCACAATGTTCTCTGCGGCATCACTTAGTAGATAGACTATCGTATTTGCCACTTCAGTCGGCGAGGTAAGACGTCCAGAAGGAATACTGTCTTTCGCGATCTCCAGTTGCTCCTCATAACTTCTGCCTTCACGTTCACCTTTTGATTTTATCGCGTTCCTTCCCATATCGGTATCCACATAACCGGGGCAAATGGCATTCACTCGTACGTTGTTTTCGATCGCTTCATGGGCAAAGGCTTGAGTAAATCCGGTTACGGCAAACTTAGATGCACTGTATGCACTATTCCCATGAGTTCCTCTCAAACCTGACAGGGAAGAGATGTTGACGATGGAACCACTTGTTTGATCCTTCATTTGGTTATAAACGGCCTGTGAGAGCTGGACCAGTGAGAAATAATTTAACTCCATGATTTTTCTCATGTCTTCCTCGGATAGGCTCTCGACCATATCACCGCCGCCTATCCCGGCTGAGTTCACGAGACCAGTGATAGGGCCGTGCTGGTTTATTGCGGCCGATAGAAGCTGTTCGCGATCTTCAGTGTTAGTCAGATCCGCTATATATAGGAAGACCTGGTCTCTTTCCCGGCATTCGTTTTTCAGTTGCTTCAGCTTCTCTTCATTTCTTCCTGTAATCGTCACCTTTGCGCCTGCCTGGACGGCTACTTTTGCTGTTTCATACCCGATGCCGCCTGTCGCGCCTGTGATGAGGATATGCTGGTCTTTCAACGTGCTTTCGTGGAAAAGGAAACTCATTTTTAAACCTCCTTGTGATATATAGTAGGTTTTACCCGTTTGGTGGAGGAGGAAAACGGGTGAAGGTGGGGTGGGATACCGGTTTTGAAAATAAAGTCATCATTGGAGCAGCAAAACCAAATAAGATCTGCTACCAGAAACCATTTTCAGTCCCAATGGCCACTATACATCATAAAAAAAGAACCCCAAACCCCTCATTTGGAGTTCTTTTTACACATTTATCTCTTCCCAATCCCATTCACAATCATCTGCACCGTCATGTCGATCTCCTTCTCATCATCCCAATCGGCTTCTGGAAGGAAAAGGTACCGGACAAGGAGCAATCCGAAGATACTGGTGGCTGAAAATCGCACCACAGTAGGTGAAGGAAGGTCGATGATCTGTCCCTTTTCTTTGTAATGGTCGACGAGCTTCACGAATTTCTCGATCACTTTTTCTGCGATATGCTCTTTGAATTGTTCCTTCAGCTCAGGATGAAAAGGGATTTCCTGTATTAAAATCTTAAATGCGGTCATGTTCTCTTTCAAAAATTCCTGCCGATTCAAAATCATCGCTTTCAGGAAATCCTCATATCGATCATACTTCGCATCTAACACTTTATTTATATCCCGGATCACAAACGGAGCGATCAGCTTGGCCATCGTAGGGGATACAATTGATAGAAGCAGGTCCTTCTTCGTTTTGTAATGCCGGAAGATGGTTCCTTCTGCGACGCCGGCTTTTTTGGCGATTTGGCTGGTAGAGGTGGAAGCATAGCCTTTTTCGGCAAACATTTCGATGGCTGCTTCCACGATTTTCTGCTGCTTTTCAGTCAATGTTTCTTCCTGATCAAATAGCTGTTTAAATATATTCTTTTCCTCAGTCATGCTTTAAACCCCTAACTTGTCGTTCATTCCTACCCTATATTTTACGGTATTTTCTAAGGGCTGCAACATTAAGAACGATAAAGAGTATAGAAAATCCAATCAATACCGATAAGTTAAAAAGCAAATCCTCGAATGTAAATCCCCGGATCATCACATCTCTTAAAGCATCCGCAGCATAATATAGAGGCGTGATGGGACCGATCCAGCTCAGCCATTCCGAGATCGTATCCAAATTGAATAATCCTGAAAAGAATATTTGCGGTACGACCACAATCGGGATGAACTGCATCATCTGTAATTCATTCTTGGCAAAAGCCGATAGCAATATTCCCAGTGTCAGGGCCGTGAAAGATAAAGAAACGATGATGATCAATACATTGAAAAAGCTTCCTTTCATCATCATATCCAGGACATAAATCGAATACCAGGAAATCAAGGATGCTTGCAGGAGGGTGACGATACCGAAACCAATCACGTAGCTGATGACCATTTCCCAAATCTTGATCGGGGAGGCAAGCAACCTCTCAAGTGTGCCCGTCGTTCTCTCTCTCAGGAAAGATACCCCACTGATCAGAAAGACAAAGAAGAAGACGAAAAAGCCAAGAAGTACTGGACCAAAGGAGTCAAACATCTCCATGTCCCCGCTTCCGTACACATACTCAATCTGATCTGATAGTTTTTGAGAGTCTGAGGGAAACAACGTTTGAATTTTTTTCATCACAGCCCCGTTGACAGTGGGGTCACTTCCTTCGATGACAATCGAAGGGGAAGTAGGGTCCTCGAATGATATATAGCCATCCAGCTCACGATTTTTAATGTCCTTTAATGCTTTCTCGGGACTCGTGTAGGATTGAAAATCCTTCGTATCGAATTTCGCTTCCAGCTGCTGTGGAAGATCGACAATCGCTACCTTTGCCTCATAATCATCCGAGTTAAAAACGAGAGACAGCATGCTGAGTATCAGTAATGGAGCTATAAACATCAAGGCCAATGTTCGTTTGTCCCTGAGGAGCTGCTGAAGAATCCGGATGACAAAACCTTTAATCCTCAATGGAAACACCCCCATTTTTCAAAAATACTTCTTCAATGGAAGAGACCCCATACGTTTCTTTAATGGCATCCGGCGTATCGCTTGAAATGATTTCTCCATGCTGCAGGAGGCCCAGCCGGTCACATCTTTCTGCTTCATCCATCACATGGGTAGTGATGATAAGGGTTCTGCCTTCTTCCTTAAGACGGTGAAAGCTCTCCCAGATTTCCTTTCGTAAAACGGGGTCGATCCCTACAGTCGGTTCATCTAAAAATAAGACTTCAGGGTCATGCAGAAGGGCAATGGCAAGGGAAAGCCTTCTTTTCATTCCTCCTGAGTACTGATGAACAGGCTTATAGAGGTGATCCAGAAGATCTACGGTCGTCATTACTTTTTCAATTTGTACTTTCCTTTCAGCTTTCTTTAATCCATGGAGGGAAGCCATAAAAGATAAGTTTTCTTTTGCGGTCAGCTCATCATAAAGGGCATCGGATTGAGCCATATATCCGATCGATGGATACAGTTCTTTGGCGCTCAGCTTGTTGCCTTTGAACGTCACGCTGCCGGATGAAGGCGTTTCGAGCCCGATCATAAGCTTGATCAAAGTCGTCTTACCCGAACCTGAGGGTCCTAATAATCCATAGATATCACCTTTAGGGATGTTGAGAGAAACATTTTTCAACACTTCTTGAGAGCCGAATGACTTAGACAGCCCGTTCAATTGGATGATGGAATTCAATTGAATCACACCTTTCGGGAGTTGGTGAGTGATTACTCACTCTTAATATAAAGTATGTAGAGTGAATTGTAAAGTGAGTAATCACTCATTAATTGGTTGTATTTATTCTATTCAGAAACCGATCCCTTAGAAGAGAACACTAAAAAAAGAGCTTGAGCATAGCCCAAACTCTTTCCAAAAATCATTATTCTACTGTGTCATTTTCCCATTGGTAACTCCAGAATCGCTCAACGGTCACCCATTTTAAAGCTTCAGGGTCATTTTGCTGAATGCCTTTTTCTAGATCCTTGAGCATCCAAGCTGTTTGGGAGATATGTGCCTTCATGGCATCGATTTTTTGATCTTTGACCGGTTTGATATCAACAAGGATATCCGGCTGTCCTAGCGCTTCCTCACAATTCTTGGAGAATGCAAGGCAGTGGAGTTTCGGTCTTGATGCTTTCGGCAAGCGTCGAACGGCACGGACCACGGCTCTTGCAGTCGCTTCGTGATCCGGGTGAACAGAGTAGTCCGGATAGAAGGTGATGATGAGGGAAGGGTTAACTTCTTCAATCAACTCAGTCACCATGTTTGAAAGCTTTTCATCATTTTCAAATTCTAGGGTTTTATCCCGGTATCCCATCATGCGTAAATCCTGTATTCCCATCACATCGGCCGCTTTTTGTAATTCTTTTTTACGAATCAGTGGAAGCGACTCTCTGGTTGCGAAGGGTGGGTTCCCTAGATTTCTTCCCATTTCACCTAATGTGAGGCAGGCATAGGTGACGGGTGTTCCATTTTTAACGTGGGTGGAAATGGTTCCTGACACCCCGAATGCTTCATCATCCGGATGAGGAAAGATGACAAGTACTTGTCTTTCTTTTTCCATTTTGACCTCTCCTTTATACAGATTCAATTGGTTTAGTTGAAAGGTGTCGGACTGATTTCAAGGGCAACGGCCAGTTTCCCGTCGGCGCCATGACCTGCAAGTAACAGGCGGCCCTCTTTATCAAATTCATAATGAGTCAGTCCTTCAGCATAAACCCAGCCGATTTCAATTTTTAAACCGACACGGTAAGGTCCGTCCCCGATGATCTTTCCGTGCTCATAGTTGACTTTCGCGTTGCGGATATAGGCTCCGGCTGAAAAGAAGCCCTCGTTAAAGTGAGAAGCATAGGCCCCGTTTGTGGTTTCTAAATGTATATAAACGTCCTGACGGGCAAGCTGGGTAATGATCCCTTGCACATCAGCAATCTTAATCGGTTCCATTCTTTTTCCTCCTTAAATGCAGAAAAGACTCTTAACCATTATGTACTATCTTACTAAAATTCATGAGTGAATGCGAAAAGTATGATTGGGGGAGGGGCGGGCTTTTGGGAGGTCCGTCCCTCAAAAAAAGTGCCAGGCACGAGATCATTCATTCGTGCCTGGCACCAGCCGGTAATTATTTTTTAAGTCGATTGTAAGCCCCATGCATAACTGGACCTACGTATTCGTTCAGTTTGAAGCCGTGTTTGATGGCTGCTGTAACGAAGGTTTTCGCGTTTTGCACCGCTTCTTTCACGTCTTGTCCCTTTGCAAGGTTAGAAGTGATGGCTGCTGCGAATGTACAGCCTGCTCCGTGGTTATACGTCGTTGCTACTTTTTCCTCTTCCAGAAGAGTGAATTCACTTCCGTCGAAGAATAGATCGAGAGCTTTGTCGTGCTGTAATTGCTTTCCGCCCTTGATGACAACGTTTTTGGCGCCAAGGTCATGGATTTTCTTTGCCGCTTCCTTCATTTCATCAATGGTCTTGATCGGACCTGACCCGGCAAGCTGACCTGCTTCGAACAGGTTAGGAGTTACGACGGTAGCGCGCTTGAGCAAATGCTCTCTCATGGCATCTGTTGTTTCAGGGTTTAATACTTCATCTTCCCCCTTACAGACCATTACAGGGTCGATGACGACTTTATCCAAACCGAAGGCATCGATTTTCTTCGCTGCAAGCTCAATGATTTCGACTGTACCGAGCATGCCTGTTTTCATGGCATCGATTCCGACAGAAAGAACGGTTTCCAGTTGTGCTTCCAATGTATCAATGGATAATGGATGAACCTGGTGGTGCCAATGGTTGTCCGGATCCATCGTAACAACCGTTGTAAGAGCCGTCATGCCATACACGCCATGCTCCTGGAATGTTTTAAGATCGGCTTGGATCCCGGCTCCACCGCTTGTATCGGATCCAGCGATCGTAAGAGTTTTTTTCAATGTCATCGTTGCATTCCTCCTAAGAAAGTAACTCGTTATAAAGGTAAAAGTCTGACTAAAGAATATAATAACGGGCGGGTAAATACAAATTCTTTGGCTATTGCAAAAAAAGACGCCGGGAATGATTTCCTCGGGCGTCTTTTAGGATTGAAGATTGTTGGTAGACTTAGAATGGTTTCGCATCATTATTCGTTGATTCTTTGGAAGCGACGATGACCAGTTTTCCTTTATCGAGTTCTTCTTCATAGACATCTGCTTCTGCCTGGTTCATCCCCACGGACTTCATTTTCGAACGTAATTCATCTCCGCGGCTGTTGAATAGATTACCCATGGATTCAATGATTCCTTGTTCTTTTATACCGGTGGATTCTGTATGGGTTGCCTCTGTGATGTGTTTAGAACGATGTTTATCATGGGCGAACACGTAGATTTCATCTTTGGAATAACCTTCACTTGTAAACATTTCAATTTCTCTTTTTGCTTCTACCACATTTTCAACCGTTTGAACTTTATACATAATCATTACCTCCAATTTGAATTTAATGTCTTGTCCCTCCTTTTCCCGGTTGTAGCAAAATCAAACTTTCCATAATATAGAAATGATTTTGAGAGAATAATTGTTTCCAAGATTCTACATTATTTCCTATAATAGAAGAGAGGAAGGTGAGGCATTTGACAAATCAATACAAGAAAATACAAGAAATTGAAGCGATTTTAGCAGATTTGAAAGCCAGTGAGAGTGAAAGCAGTGCCTCATTGGCGTTTGAGAATAGAAGCAGTAGACGTTTTCCGGCATGGAAATTAGCAGCATCCATTCTGTCCTTTTGGAAAAATAGAGTGTTGTTGATTCTCTTTCTTTTCATCCTATTAGTAGGAGGAGTATCCATAGGGGTCTATTCGTGGTTATCCGGCTCCACCTTTACAGAAGAGAAGGGGGCGTTTGTCGAACGCATTCAAGAGATGAGTTCCCTGGCGACGGCTCAAGGGTTCATAAAGGCCGTGATCGAGCAGGAGGATAATCAATTATTCGGGAAAGACATCAACACGGATCTACCCGGGACGAAACGTAAGCTCTTGATGGTGGTCCCTGGAAGCGTGCTTGCAGGGGTTGATTTACAGGGAATCGATGAAGACGATATAGTAGTAGATGAAGAGAAGAAAGAAATTCAATTAACCCTGCCACGTGCTGAGATTCTGCAAGACCCTTCCATTGATACTGAGAACATCAAGACCTTTTCTGTAGAAGGGATCTTCAGAAATGATGTGGACTGGAATGAAGGGTTTGCCCTTGCGGAAGTGGCAAAGGACCAAATCAGTCAGGAAGCGGTTGAGCAGGGATTGCTTCAAGCCGCGGAAAAAAACGCAGAGAAATCGTTGAAGGGTTTCTTTGAACAATTGGGCTACGACGTTACGATTCAATTTCAGGACTAGAAAGGATGTCTAACAGTGACGAAGATTTTTCAAAACGATTGGGCAGACATTCTGGAAGATGAACTTCAGATGGAATACTATCAGACCTTGAGAGAATGGCTTAAAGGAGAATATGAAACGAACACGACGTATCCTTCCATGCATGATATCTTCAATGCCTTTCATTACACAGCATACGAAGATGTAAAGGTTGTATTGCTTGGACAAGACCCCTATCACGGACCGAATCAGGCAGAAGGTTTAAGCTTTTCGGTCAAAAAAGGAGTCAAGATTCCCCCGTCGTTACGAAATATGTACAAAGAGCTTCAGGAGGATATCGGATGTCCGATTCCTGCCCATGGTTCCCTGGTGAAATGGGCAGAACAGGGCGTCCTGCTGTTAAATACCGTCTTAACCGTACAAGATGGGAAAGCGCACTCCCACCGGGGAAAAGGGTGGGAACGATTCACGGATCATGTCATCTCGATCCTGAATGAACGACAGAAGCGGATGGTGTTTATTTTATGGGGGAAACCTGCTCAGTCAAAGCAGGCGCTCATCGATTCTTCCAAGCACTATATCGTGACGGCTCCCCATCCGAGTCCATTATCTGCACACCGGGGTTTCTTTGGAAGTAAACCATACTCACAAACAAATGAATTTTTACGGAAACAAGGGATAGACGAGATTGACTGGTGTATCGAATAACCGCATGTTTCACGTGAAACAATGGATAGCCCCTCGTATGTGGAGGGGTTTATTTTGTAGAAGGGGGACGCCGAATGATTAATGAGAAGCGTATCAACTGCTTTCAATGTCAATATTTCTATACAACCTGGGAGCCGGCTCATCCCCGGGGGTGTAAAGGCTACGGGTTCAAAACGAAGGCCATGCCTTCACTGGTGGTTTTCCAATCCTCAGGAAGTCCCTGTATGAAATTCAAGCCTAAAACGAAATGACGACAAAGAAATTTGCGAAATCCTTCATTTAGAATTAGGATAGTGATGTAGGTTAATCAGAGGAAGTACATACTGTATGTAACCAACGGGAAGACGTCTGGAAGGAGTCATCAATCGTGAATATCCCTCATCAATCGTTAATAAAGAAAATAGAACATGAACTCACAAAGGCAAAATCTGCCGAAAAGTCACAGCAAATCCGTGAGCATGTGTATTCCATAAAGGCTCTATGTGAAGTTTTGTTGGAGGAAAACCACGGGGCATCTACTGCAGCACCTTCGTTTCAAACTCAACAAACAATGCCATATTTGCAGGAATCGCAGAGTCAGAAGCCTGTTTCCATCCAGAAAGAAGAGCCTCTGGAAACGGATGACGGAGCGAATGGAAATTCATTATTCGACTTTTAATCACTAAGTGAACGGAAGAACAGGAGGTCCATCATGAAAACATTTATCATTATTGGAGCAATCAACGCCTTTTTATCAGTCGCTTTAGGAGCTTTCGGTGCCCACGCACTGGAAGGGAAAATCTCACAGAAGTATATTGATATTTGGAATACCGGAGTTCTCTATCAGATGTTTCACGCCATCGGTATCATCATTGTCGGGGTACTGATGGGGAATGTGACACCAACCTCATTACTGTCCTGGTCCGGCTGGCTGATGCTGATCGGAACGATATTATTCTCAGGAAGCCTTTATGTACTGAGCCTATCCGGAATCAAGGTGCTTGGAGCAATCACACCTCTGGGCGGCGTCAGCTTCTTGGCCGCATGGGTGCTTCTGATTGTCTTTGCAGCGAAAACGTTATAAAACATAGATACCCTGACAGGGAAGTATTCTCCTGTCAGGGTATTTTTTTATCTTTGCGAATAACTTTGCATAGAGCCTCCAGCTCCATACGGATATTCATATTCAATTTCTTCATCAAATGTAATGTAGTCTAAGTAAATCATCGGGATGAGGTACCTGGTCCCCGTTTGTGGATCACTCAGGATCAGATGATCCCGGCCAGCAGCTTCGATGATTCCTTTAAAAACCTTCGCATTCCATTCTGTATTGTTTTCAAACGTCGTGTAAACAGTCGCTACTTTTCCTTTGTTCAAGCGAAGAATATTCTCGATATACGATTCTTCAATGGGCAGCATACCTTGAATATTTTGAGAAGGTGCGGGTGCATTCGTCGGTGAAGGGATTTGAAAACCTCCACCACCTTGCTGCTGGGGATAATATTGTTGACCCTGAACTTGGCCTCCACCGTAATACTGACCATATGGATTATACCCTTGCATATACGGGTTTGATTGTTGATTCGCCAAACCGAATACCTCCTTTTAATAAAGTTAAAAGATGCTATATGTCTCACTATTTCATGTCTATGTAGAAGGAGAAAGATATATTCGTTTGTTTTTTGAATGAGGAGGACGAACTTATTTCATGAAAAAACGACAAGCCACGAGGACTTGTCGTTTATTGGTGTATTTAGTTGACGTGAAGGAATTTGGTGATGGCTTCTTCTTTTAGT
The DNA here is from genome assembly GCF_003315075.1 of Rossellomorea aquimaris. GTDB lineage: Bacteria > Bacillota > Bacilli > Bacillales > Bacillaceae_B > Rossellomorea > Rossellomorea aquimaris_C. Next base: position 135,427 of record NZ_QNRJ01000005.1, on the reverse strand, counting down.
AGATTACCTACATAGAAGGTACCGAATTCGCCGTAGCGTGCACTTACTTCATCAAAACGCATTTCGTATACAAGCTTTTTGAATTGAAGGACGTCGTCAGCGAATAGGGTCACACCCCACTCGTAATCATCGAAACCAACAGAGCCAGTAATGATCTGTTTGACTTTTCCAGCGTATTGGCGGCCGATCATTCCATGACTTCTCATCATGTCGCGACGCTCTTCCATCGGCAGCATGTACCAGTTATCATTACCCTGGCGACGCTTGTCCATTGGATAGAAGCAGATATGGTTCGCTTTCGGCAGGATCGGGTAGATGCGCTCCTGTACATATGGATTCTCGTAAGGATCGCCTTCTGAAGGCATGTAGTTACCAAGTTCCACTACAGAAACATAAGAGTAGGTCGGAATCGTGAATTCAGCGATCTTCAGCTTGTTGAATTCATTTTCCAGCTCACTTAATTCTTCCATCGTAGGACGAAGGATCATCAGCATGAAGTCTGCTTTTTGACCAACGATCGTGTAAAGAGCGTGACTTCCTTCTTTCGCATCCTGCGTGCTGTTTAACTTATCTAAGAAACGGTGGAATTCAGAAATCGCCGAGGATCTTTCTTCACTCTGAAGCATCTTCCAGGTCGTCCAATCCATCGCGCGAAAATCATGCAGGGAATACCAACCATCTAACGTTTGTGCCGGTTCTGCCAACGTAATCACTCCTTAAAGTACTTTTTCCAACTTTACTATATCATAGTTTGGCCTTAGAGTAAGAATACAAAACCCGATGTCGATAAAATGGCACAAATGGTGGATAGGCAAGGGATATCTGGAACACACTATCTTCGTAGATTATTACATAGGCTTAGGAGTGCAGGGGAATGGGTAAAAGGAAAGAGGAATTATTAGAAAACAAAGACTTTTACATGAAACCGATATCATTTCTCCTTTTCCTTGAATTCCTATATGAGAAGAGTATTCTAAGATTGGATATGTATAAATCAAGGAGGTTCCTCTATTGAGCAACTTATTTACAACACTAACAGATAAAGTAAAAGGCAAAGAGTTAAAAATCGTTTTCCCTGAAGGTACAGATGAACGGATTCTGACAGCAGCCTCACGTTTAGCGGGCGACGGCATCTTGACGCCGATCGTAATCGGAAACGTGGATGAAGTAAACGCCAAGGCGGACCAGCTGGGTGTGAAGCTTGACGGTTGTGACGTTGTCGACCCGGCATCATTTTCTGGAATGGACGAGCTTGTGAAGGCATTCGTGGAACGTCGTAAAGGAAAAGCTTCAGAAGAAGATGCGAAAAGAATCCTATTAGACGGAAACTATTTCGGAACGATGCTTGTTTACACGGGCAAAGCTCACGGTCTGGTAAGTGGAGCGGCTCATTCAACAGCGGATACGGTTCGTCCGGCTCTTCAAATCATCAAAACAAAAGAAGGCGTCCGCAAAACTTCCGGTGTCTTCATCATGGTACGTGAAGACGAGAAGTATGTATTCGCTGACTGTGCGATCAATATTACACCTGACAGCCAGGATCTAGCTGAGATCGCAATCGAAAGTGCGAAAACAGCTGAAATGTTTGACATCGATCCACGTGTGGCAATGCTAAGCTTCTCTACAAAAGGTTCGGCTAAATCACCGGAAACGGAAAAAGTGGTTGAAGCCGTTTCGGTCGCAAAAGAAAAAGCACCGGAACTGACTATCGACGGTGAATTCCAATTCGACGCTGCCTTCGTTCCATCTGTAGCAGAGAAAAAAGCACCAGGTGCCGACATCCAAGGTAATGCGAACGTATTCGTATTCCCGAGCCTGGAAGCAGGAAACATCGGATACAAAATCGCCCAACGCCTAGGAAACTTCGAAGCGGTAGGTCCAATCCTTCAAGGATTGAATGCTCCTGTGAACGATCTTTCACGTGGCTGTAACGAAGAAGATGTGTACAAGCTTGCGTTGATTACGGCTGCTCAGGCACTGTAATTTAATAGATGTTGTGAAGAAAGCCGGATCCTTTTGGGGTTCGGCTTTTTTTCGTTCAGGTGTGCTGGATTGGTTCCTGGGACCAGGAGAAACTTACCATTTGCCTGTTAAATATCACTCTTTTTTTAACAGGCAAATAAATCGGGATATTCATCTGTCAAAATAACCGTAGTTTTTAACAGGCAACCAACCTCGGCAACCAACCTCAAACGAAAAACGCCCCCCTTGGATTGTCCCCCTCCTTTTTTAGCAACCCTGCCATAATATGATATAATGAGCTCGCAAGTTGTGAGTGAAGGAGAAGCGTTATGGATAAGGAAAAAGCATATGCACTGCTTCGTCAAGACAGATGGAGAGTGATTGATCAATCGAGCCTGGGACCGATGTTCGGGGCCCTGCAGTCGTTTGCCATGGATGATACGTTGTGCACGGCGATAGGAGCAGCTCAGTCCGATCCTGCGGCACGCTCATGGGTTCACCATCAAACGGTGGTACTGGGCATTCAGGATACAAAGCTGCCGTTTCTTTCTGATGCGTTAGAGGTGTTGGAAGGGGAAGGCTATCAATATATTGTGAGAAACTCCGGCGGATTAGCCGTTGTGTTGGATGAAGGAGTATTGAATCTTTCATTGGTTTTCCCCGATTCTGAAAAAGGGATCGATATTAACCGTGGCTACGATGCTATGTGGCTGCTTGTCGAGGATATGTTCAAGGACTTTGATGTGAAGATCGAGGCGAAGGAGATCACGCAGTCTTACTGTCCTGGTAGTTATGATTTGAGTATCAATGATCAGAAGTTCGCGGGTATTTCTCAGCGCAGAATCCGGAATGGAGTAGCCGTACAGGTGTACCTCTGCGTCAATGGAAGCGGTTCTGAACGGGCTAGGCTGATCCAGCGTTTTTATGAGGCCGGGTTGAAGGATGGAACGACGAAGTTTACATTTCCTGTTATTGATCCCGAAGTGATGGCGTCTTTATCGGAGCTGCTTGGAGCCGAGTTATCGATTCAAGATGTGATGCTCAGGTTCCTGCAGTCGTTGAAAGGGTTCAGCGGCGAATTTTATAGCAGTGCCCTACAAGGGGAAGAGTACACGATGTACGAGACCTATTATCAGAGGGTAGTCGATCGGAATGAGAAGTTTTTGGGATAGATTGGTAGGCTGGACTTCGGTTGTTATGGAGTCCGGCTTTTTTAGTTGGGTCAGAATGGTCCATCCAACCAAAAAACCAGCACACCCACAGGCGCACTGGTTGGGAACCGCATTATTCAGCTACTTTTTCTAAGTTTCCGTTTCGATCCATTTTGAAACGTGGTGCTTTGGCATCGTCTTCATCGAATAGGACGAGCTTTCTGGCACGGTTCATGATTTGCATAAGTGTCTCGTAGTCTTCCTGCATCGTGACGGAATTGTTTTCAAGAGCTGCGACTTTCTTTTCAAGCTCAGCGTTTTCTTTTCTGATTTCAGCGATTTCATGCTTTAATCTCTGATTCTCAATTTTTACATAGTCGGAATTCATGTTGGTTTGAGCAAGGTTTTGCAGGAAGGCAATGACTTTCTCGAGTGTCACTTCCCCTTTTAATCCTGAAGGCTTTACCACAGAGTTGGCACCAGGCGCCTGCTGTGTGACGTAGACTGGTTCCTCGCTTGCTTCCATTTCGAATTTCGGGGCTTCTTCGGATGATTCTTTCCCCAGCTGTTCCGTTTCCGGCACGTAGTTCTCGTACTCAGCAAATTCCATTTCTTCCTCGGCTTCAGACATTGATAGAGACATAGCATCTAAATCTTCGAATGAAGGTGCAGGTGGCTGATATAAAAGCTTTTTCTTGCCGCCCTGGTCTTTGCCAAGGATGCGGTGGCGCTGTTTGCGTTGTTTTTTTGCTAGTTGAAGAGCTTTCTCATATTGGTGACGCACCACTGCGTTCCAGCGGAATCCACATGCGGCAGATGTGCGGTTCAGTTTGTCTCCCACTTCTTCAAAGGCATTTAATTGTGTGCTGCCTTCCCGTACGTGACGTAAGACCGTTTCTGCCAATAATAGATCATTCTCTTCCGTCCAGGCATCCTGTCTTGTTTTCATCATCATTTCATCTCAACTCCCATAGTTTTCTTAAATGATTCGTTGGTTAAAGGATGGACAGTTTTATAGGTTTTTATACGAATATGTTAAATTTATTTTTTGTCTGCTAGTTTCGTTGTATTAGTGGTGATCCCCACAAGCTAAGAAACGATGTTCTCTTGCAAAACATGTCAGAAAACTGTATTCTATAAATCGATGTTTACGACAATAGAATTCATTTCAATAGATAGAAAGGGTTGTTGACAAATGGCAAACGAATTTCGTGTTTGCGATGATTGTCAGGCCGTTAACCTGAAAACCTTAATTCCCAAATTAAAAGAAATTGACCCGGATGCACCGATCGATATTGCGTGTCAATCCTATTGTGGTCCAGGACGCAAGAAGACTTTCGCTTTTGTGAATAATCGTCCTGTAGCGGCGTTGACGGAAGAAGAACTCATGGAAAAAGTAATTAAGAAAATAAAGAAATAAAGGAAAACTTCCAGTGAGGGAGTTTTTTCTTTTCTGCCCAATAAAAAAATATAGGTTTGGCTGTTGTTGGAAAAGGAAACTAGTTAGAGGGTAGAGAATAAGTAGGGAAAGCGTAGATACTTGTCAAGCGTGCCCAAAAGCTGAAATTTTTTTGAAGCAAATGGAACGCTTGGCATGGATCATTCAGAAGCCAAATACCTATTTTTTTCGACAAAATTCGAGATGAATACCAGGATGAAAGTCGCTATAATAGAAATATGATAGTTTAGGAAGAGGGTAGAAGATGGAGTATGCCAAGCAGAAATTACATGAAGAAAAAGTATTTAAAGACCCTGTTCATCGGTATGTTCATGTAAGGGATCGTGTGATTTGGGATTTGATTGGAACGAAAGAGTTTCAACGACTTCGCAGGATCAGGCAGCTGGGAACCACCTACTTGACCTTTCATGGTGCCGAGCACAGCCGGTTCAATCATTCTCTTGGCGTGTATGAGATCATCCGCCGAATCGTGGACGATGTCTTCGCAGGCAGACCGGAGTGGAATCAGGATGATCGATTATTGTCCCTTTGCGCTGCGTTATTACACGATCTGGGGCATGGACCGTTTTCCCACTCCTTTGAAAAAGTATTTCACCTGGATCACGAGCACTTCACTCAAGCCATCATCTTAGGGGATACAGAGGTGAATGAGGTACTCAGAAAAGTGGGACCTGATTTTCCGAAGCATGTAGCGGAAGTGATAGCGAAGACGTATAAGAACAAGCTGGTTGTCAGTCTGATTTCAAGTCAAATCGATGCGGACCGAATGGATTATTTGCAGCGTGATGCTTATTTTACCGGAGTCAGCTACGGTCATTTCGATATGGAGCGAATTCTTCGTGTGATGAGACCCCGTGAGGACCAAGTAGTAATCAAACAGAGCGGGATGCATGCAGTGGAAGATTATATCATGAGCCGCTATCAGATGTACTGGCAGGTTTATTTCCATCCGGTCACCCGGAGTGCAGAAGTGATTTTAACGAAGATTCTACATAGGGCGAAGGAGCTTCATGAAGAGTTTTATTCCTTTAAGCTAGACCCGGTCCACTTTTACTCCCTGTTTGAAGAAGAGGTTTCCCTCCAGGATTACTTGAAGCTGGATGAAGCGGTCATCATGTATTATTTTCAAATTTGGCAGGAAGAAGAGGATCCGATTTTACGGGACTTATGTGAGCGGTTCATGAACCGTAATTTATTTAAGTACGTGGAATTTGATCCGGCGAAGGAATATAAGAAGCACAGTGAGCTTGAAGTTCTGTTTAAAAAAGCGGGGATCGATCCTGATTATTATTTAGTGGTGGACTCATCTTCAGACCTTCCATACGACTTCTACAGACCGGGCGAGGAAGAGGAACGGCTTCCGATTCATCTATTAATGAGGAATGATGAGCTGCGCGAGTTATCGAGGCAGTCGGATATCGTCGATTCCATTTCCGGAAAACGCCGAACCGATCATAAATTATATTATCCAGTGGATTTACTATATGACGAATCAACGAAGAAAAATATTAAGAGACAGATACGTACGATTCTAGAATTAACATAAATGGCTCGACACAACGAGGATCTGAAAACGCAATACTAGGAGTAGGAGATGACGTACATTGTTGAAAGACCATGCAAAACTAATGAGTGCCTTCTTAGCCTCGGGTGAAGTGGTGGGAAGGAAAAAGCTTCAGAAGATGATCTTCATCGCGAAGAAGCTTGAATTCCCATTTCAGGAAAAATTTCAATTCCATTTTTATGGGCCGTATTCGGAAGAGCTGACCCTGAGAGTTGAAGAGCTCTGCAATATGGGATTCATCTCCGAGGTGAAGGAGAAAAAGGGTGGATATTATCAATACCGGTACACCGTCACCAAAGAAGGGGAAGACTTCCTGCAGATTTATGAGAAAGACATGCCTCACTTACAGGATTGCCTGACGGATATGAACGTTCAATCAGCACGCTTTCTGGAACTTGTTTCAACAGTCTTATATTTTGATAGCCTTCCTAAAGAAGAAGTCGTGGAGAAAGTATTCACACTTAAGAGCAAACAAAAATATACAACAGAAGAAATCGACGAAGCCTTCGCATACATCGAAGGATTAAAAGGGAAAAAAATCGTCCATTAAAGGACGTTTCATATGAATGGCGGGGATCACTCGGAATGGGTGATCCCCTTTTACATGAACGAAAAAATCGTCACTGATGAGAGTAACGATTTTCATATCTTTATTTAGGTGTTTGATCCATTTTTTCTATAATCTGATCAAGCTTTTCTTCAATTTGTTTGTCGTGCTTTTGCTGCTGGATCTTTCGATTCCGGACCCTTTTCGCAAGCATGAAAGCGACCACCACAATGGCTGCAAGGAAAGCCATCATGAACAATTGGAAGAGTACATCACCGGTATTTACGTCCATTTTACTTCCTCCTTTCCATATGGGTTTGGTATATCGTATTCATCAGGGTGAGAATTTACCCCTTTTTCACATTTAAGTAGGCTTCATAGCCGAATGCGATGATCAGTCCGGTGAAGAAGATGAAAGCGGAGGTAAAGAGGTCCCTGCCCAGTATCAAAGAAGATATATAGTTGATGAAGAGTAATATCATGTATGTATAGAATCCGAGGACGAGACCTTTGTTCCAGTTGGCCTTTTCTTTAGGGGACATGGTTTTGAAGAATTGCATATGAGTGCTCCTTTGTATAGGATCCGATTGGAGCCTGCGATCATTTGATGGCAGGCTGATTGTCCTTAATTTTTATTGATCACTGAGTCTCTTACCGCCGACTGCATAGTGACCTTTCGTCATTTCTTCAATGAAGACAACGATTTTTTCTTCGGGTGCTCCGGTTGTTTCGCTTACGGCTTCGGTTACTTTTTCGACGAGGGCGCGTTTCTGTTCTTCTGAACGGCCTTCGAGCATTTTTACGGTGATATAAGGCATTATGGTTCGCTCCTTGCATTTGGATTTGGTACAATCTGTGGTAGGCATGTTCGTTTTAACCCCCCTTTTAAATGTAAATGGTAGGGGTTGTAAGAGCAAGCTTCTTATGGTGGGGAATTGGAATTGTTCCTTAGAGTGGTCATGAAGGCAGGAATTTTTCTGTATACTATTGAATAAGAAAGTAAATCATTTTTTAAAGGAGTACATACTTTGGATACATTTAGCTCTCTTTTTGAGTCCATTTCCGTCTTTCGGCTGGAAGAGCTTCCGTTTGTGGTGATTGCCCTGGTCATGGCCTTTACGGTCCATGAGTTTGCCCATGCATTTGTGGCGTACAAATTTGGTGACACTACAGCGAAAGATCAAGGAAGGCTCACATTAAATCCGATTCAACATCTGGATCCCCTGGGAACCATATTAATTTTAATTGCAGGCTTTGGCTGGGCGCGTCCTGTGCCGGTCATGAGATCCCGATTTAAAAATCCCCGTTTGGCAGGGGTATTAGTTTCAGTGGCAGGTCCGCTGAGTAATTTCTTACTTGCATTCATTGCATTCGGATTTTTTTATTTTTTTGTAGGAGTGACTGGTGGAGTCGGGGTTCCTCCCTTTGTCATCGATCTTCTGCAGATGATTGTGTATCTGAATGTGCTGTTATTTGTATTTAATCTATTGCCGTTCCCTCCACTGGATGGGTACCGGATCATCGAGGACCTGTCACCGAATCATATCAGGGCGAAAATGACTCAGTATGAGCAGTATGGAGTCGTATTATTTCTGATCATCGTGATTACACCCCTTGATGAGTATACGATCTGGCCGCTGTTACAAGGCGGGATGACAGCTACCAACCAGGCTTTCAGTGCGATTTTTACAACTGTTTTTTCAGTCTTTAGTTAAGAATGTCAACTTTGAAGGAGTGAAGATACATGGAAAAGAAAAAGAACATCGGATTCAATATCATCAAAAGTGATCCTACTGACGGCCACGGTGGCTATGGTGTAGGCTCATTAAGCCTTGATAATGTTTCCCCAGTGATGATTGACGTCGAAGAAGGGGAAGCGACGATCGAGATCGGAGCGATGCATGCAAGGAGCCCGATTGAAAAAGGGATTAAATTCACGAATAAGCGTGAGGATTCAGCAGGAGGTAAGCCGTACTGGTTGATCTGGGTGACCATCGACCGTATGAAAGATGGACCGTACTATGCAGGCGTGACGGCTTGTGAAATGGTCGTGAACCGTGAGAAGCGCAGAGGCTACAAGTCCATGCCGGAGCATGTGAATAATATGGATAAATCGATTAAACGTAAAATCGTCCTCGATCAACTGGACGACAAGTCTAAAGGGATCCTCACGGACTTCCTGAAGAAACATGATGAGGGTATGTGGGAACGCTCAAAAGATGAATTAAAGGAAGCGTTAAAAGTTTAAAAACATAGAAAAATCTTCTTTTGTGAACAAATTGTGACATTTTTTTGAATATGTCGTTCACATCTTGCCCTTATGCTTGAAAAAAAGTACACTTAAATCACAGTTTGCACATAAACTAGGACATGAAAAACCACGGGTTCGCACAAACCCGTGGTTTTTCGTTTATTATGTTCAAGCCGCCTCCGCTTTTCGATATGTCCAGCTCCAGGGCTTAGAGGCTCGAGGTCATAAGTCAAACCTGCAAAAAAGGCAAAAACCCGCCTTTTCAGCAGGTTCGCATTATGCTTGTCGCCTCTGGGCAAAGCCCTTCCGCTTTTCGATATGTCCAGCTCCAGGGGCTTGGGGCTCGAGGTCATAAGCCGAGTAACCCAAAAAGGCAAAGGGCGCCTTTCCGGGTTACTCGTCTTATGCTTGTCGCCCCAGGGCGAGCCCCTTCCGCTTTTCGTTTAAAAAATCCAATCCTTCACTTTTTCATACCAAGGCTTTTCTTCTTTTTTTGCAGGCGCTTTCTCTTTTGGTTCCTCATTTTCACCCAGGTGTTCATGGCAGTATTCGGTTGGTTCGGTTCCTTTAACAAAGTATGTGAAGCGCTGGACGGGACAGTCTTCTGTGGCCAGTTTCCCGTTATGGGGGTTCACGGCTACGCCGACGACGCCTTTCGTCGGTTTGAAGTTTTTGACGGGTTCATCCTTCAGCGCTTGCTCCATGAAATTCACCCAGAGTTTCTTGGCTACATATTTATCGTCGACCAGGGAGATTTCTTTTTCTTTGTCATAGCCGGTCCACACCCCTGCTGTGAGCTGGGGTGAGTAGCCGATCATCCAGTTATCTGTGTTGGTGGTACCTGATTTTCCCGCATAGGGACGGGTGGCGTCTTTCCGGATCTGGATACCCGTTACCGTTGAGTAATCATTGAGCTTCGGATCAAATATACCACTCAGCATATGGGTCATGACATACGCCTGGTCAGGGTCCAAAACTTGTTCTTTGACGGCTTTATTTTCATAAATGACGTTACCGGACCAGTCTTCCACACGTGTAATGAATACCGGTTTCACCTTATAGCCGCCGTTGGCAAAAATATTGTAGGCGTTGACCATATCGATGACCCTGGCACCGGATGTACCGAGTGCGGAGGAAGGGTATTTTTTAACCTTTGTCGTTAATCCGAATGTATCCTGAGCTGTTTTCGTTAAGGTATCCTGACCAATGAAAAGGTGGGTTTTCACTGCGTACACATTATCTGAAAGAGCGATGGCCTGAGCGAGGGTGATGTCTTCCCCTGCATATTTGTTGTTGTAGTTATGAGGTGTGTATTTCGCTTTGCCATCATCAAATGTGAATGATGTTAACTCACTTTTCATCGTTGTAGACGGGGTGAAGCCTTGCTCCAGGGCAGAATAGTACAGGAGCGGTTTAATCGTTGATCCCGGCTGGCGAACGGCCTGAACCGCACGATTAAACGGACTTTCCTCATAGCTTCTTCCTCCGACAAGCGCTGTAACATGGCCGTTCTTTGGGTTCATCGATACAAAGCCCAGTTGAATACCAGACTCATCAGGGATTTGTTCCTTCACGACTTTTTCTGCGACTTTTTGATGGTCGGGATCAAGGGTTGTGTATACCTTCAGTCCGCCCATTTCAATGGTACGCTCTTCGATGCCCAGGTCAGAGCGCAGAATACTTTTCACAACATCTTGAAAGTAAGGGGCCGTTTCTGCTTTATGGTGTGCATGTTCCCCTGTAATGGTAATGGGAGCTGCCTTTGAAGCCGCCTGTTGTTCTTTTGTAATGAAGCCGTCCTCGGTCATGGACTGAAGGATCAGTTCCTGGCGCTTCTTGGCATTCTCCATATTGGCGACGGGTGAATAGTAGGTCGGTGCTTTCGGAATTCCGGCAAGCATAGTGGCTTCCGCAACGGTCAGTTGGTTGGCGTCCTTACCGAAATAGTATTGACTTGCTGCCTGGACCCCGTAGGCTCCGTGACCATAATAAATGGTATTTAAATAGCCTTCCAGAATTTCTTTCTTCGAATAGTTCATCTCGATCCGAATCGTATAGAGGGCTTCTAAAATCTTTCTTTTCCATGTCTTGTCATGGGATAAAAATAGATTACGAGCATACTGCTGGGAAATGGTACTGGCTCCCTGCACCTTTGCCATGGCTTTCAAGTCGGCAAGTGCTGCTCCCGCCATCCGTTTGATGTCGAAGCCATAGTGCTGATAGAAGCTTTTGTCTTCAATGGAGATGGTCGCTTCGATGAGCGCTGGGGAGATTTCCTTCAGGCTCACCCAATAGCGTTTCTCTCCTGTATTCGTTTCCCCTATAACCGAACCGTCCTCACCGTAGAGCAAAGTGGATTGAGGCACGGCAAGCGGAGGGGGCCCCTGAATTTTAGCGTATGCTAAAACTCCGATCAGCCCGGCAAACATCAAAACCGAAACCAATAAACCTGCAACGACTGCCACCCTGGCATATTTTTTTGTTTTCTCCATTCGAGCCATCAGTTCCATACCTCTCCCCACCTTCTCCTCGCGAGGTCCGTAAATGTAGGGACGGACCTTAGATTGTATTGGACAATAGTAAACATCCTATATTATGTTTAGCGTATAGTATCAGTATGAAAAGTTTTACGAGTTTTTAAACGTCAAAGTTTTAGAAAAAATTTCACTTGAAATTTTGCTAGATTCCACTATACTTTTTCTCATGTTTGTATTTATCATGATAGGGAAGGATAAAAATGACGTCTGTTGCGGACGTTTTTATAAATAGGAGTAAAGCCCGTCATTACAGGCTTTAGCTTAACTGAGTGATCTATTTTGTCCTGAAGAGAACGTGTGAAAACTCAAACTAGTGGTATATGATTTATACAGCGAAGAACGGAAATTGCGTAATAACCGATATCTTTTCTAACGATTGTTGTTTTGAAAAAGAATTTGTAAATCCAACGGAAGATCATGAAGTTGATTGGAGCGGAAGGTGCTCGACTCCTGCGGGAATAGCGGGACAGGTGAGACCCCGCAGGAGCGCAGCGACGAGGAGGCTCACCGCCCGCCCCGCGGAAAGCGAGCATCCTGGAGCGGAAATCAACCACTACTCTCTTAGTAACAAAGTTTTATGAAATAGCCAAAATTAAAAAACAAGAAGGGAAGTTGAAACAATGAGTGGACTTTGGTACACAGAAAAACAAACAGAAAACTTCGGAATCACGATGAAAATCAAGAAGACTTTACATACAGAGCAAACGGATTTTCAATATCTTGAAATGGCAGAGACAGAAGAGTGGGGGAACATGCTATTTCTTGATGGAATGGTGATGACTAGTCAAAAAGACGAGTTCGTATATCATGAAATGGTAGCCCACGTTCCTTTATTCACACACCCTAATCCTGAGAAGGTATTGGTTGTCGGTGGCGGAGACGGTGGCGTCATCCGTGAAGTGTTAAAGCATCCAAGCGTGAAGAAAGCGGTTCTTGTTGAAATCGACGGAAAAGTGATCGAGTACTCCAAGAAGTATCTTCCGGAGATTGCTGGAGAACTGGAAAACGAGCGCGTGGACGTACAAGTGGACGATGGCTTCATGCATATCGCGAAAAGTGAAAATGAATATGACGTGATTATGGTCGACTCGACTGAGCCGGTCGGGCCAGCGGTTAACCTATTCACAAAAGGTTTCTATGCAGGAATTTCCAAAGCCCTGAAAGAAGACGGAATCTTTGTCGCACAGTGTGATAATCCTTGGTTCAAAGCAGATCTAATTCGCCAGGTACAAAGCGATGTAAAGGAAATCTTCCCGATTACCCGTCTATACACAGCGAATATCCCGACATACCCAAGCGGACTATGGGCCTTCACGATCGGTTCAAAAAAGCACGACCCAATCGAAGTACCGGAAGATCGATTCCACGACATCGAATCAAAATACTACACACCAGAACTGCACAAAGCAGCATTCGCCCTGCCTAAATTCGTTAAAGACCTGACGAAATAAGGGAATTTGAGGGACGGACCTCAAATTTCAATAAAGATTGCACAAATTCAAGTAAGGACGGGCCTCAGGAGGTGCCATGCACCTCCTAGAGGTCCGTCCCTCTAAAAAGAGAGGATGAACACTATGCGTTTTGATGAGGCTTATTCAGGTAATGTGTTTATTAAGAGTCATCCTTCGTATGAGGATAGCCAGGTCGTTCTTTACGGTATGCCGATGGATTGGACGGTAAGTTACCGCCCGGGATCCCGCTTTGGCCCGACTCGTATTCGTGAAGTTTCGATCGGTTTGGAAGAGTACAGTGCCTATCTTGACCGTGAGCTAGAAGAAGTAAAATTCTTTGATGCCGGGGATATTCCATTGCCATTCGGTAACCCGCAGCGAAGCATTGATATGATTGAGGATTATATCGATGGTCTTCTTGGCGACGGAAAAATCCCATTTGGAATGGGCGGAGAGCACTTGGTCTCATGGCCGGTCATAAAAGCGGTCGCTAAGAAATACCCGGACCTTGCGATCATCCATATGGATGCTCACACAGATCTTCGTGAAGATTATGAAGGGGAGCCATTATCTCATTCCACTCCAATCCGCAAAATCGCTGAGCATATCGGACCAAAGAATGTCTATTCTTTCGGAATCCGTTCCGGGATGAAAGAAGAATTCCAATGGGCGAAAGAAAACGGCATGCACATTTCAAAATTCGAAGTGCTTGAGCCGTTGAAGGAAATTCTTCCGCAGCTTGCAGGACGTCCTGTATATGTGACGATTGATATTGACGTGCTGGACCCTGCCCACGCTCCTGGTACAGGAACCGTGGATTGCGGCGGGATTACGTCTAGAGAATTACTGGCATCGATCCATGCCATCGCACACTCTGACGTGAATGTAGTCGGTGCAGACCTTGTAGAAGTCGCTCCAATCTATGATCCATCAGAGCAAACAGCCAATACAGCCAGTAAGCTGATTCGCGAGATGCTCCTGGGATGGGTAAAATAAACAGCACAGTCTCTTCTGTTTGACGGAAGGGGCTTTTCTTTTACCATAAATCCGCTTACATCCACTCCCGAAATTGAAAACTCACCGTGTTCCATTGCATTTTCACACAATACTTCTTATACTTAATTAGTTAGAAGGAAGGGACGTCTAAAAGAGGGACGGACCTATCACTTGATCGGACCCTAATATAGAAAAGGATGTGAGTGGTTTGACGGCAAAAACAGATTACACCCCTGTCAAAGTTCACTTGAAAACCAAAATCACAATAGGAGAGGAAAGTGACTCTTTTGAACTGGTATCATTTGGTCGATACTATGAAAAAGGAGATGCCGTTTTCCTGAAGTACGATGAGGTGCAAGAGGAAGGAACCACCCATACGATTGTTAAAGTCTCGGACCAGCAAGCTCTCATTCTCAGAAACGGTGCAGTGAAAATGAGAATGGCCTTTAACGAACGGGAGGAACAAAATGGTTCTTATGAAAGCCAGATGGGTACTCTCTTACTTACAACCAAAACAAAGAAACTTTCACATACACAAAGTGACTCCAAGCTGGAAGGGAATTTCAACCTTTCATACGAGTTAAAGATGCAAGACAGTCCAGTAGGGGATTATGTTATGTCCATTCACTATAAGGAGGAAGCATAGACGCATGAATATTGTCGAAAAAGTACAAGAAAACCTGAAATCCGAAATAAAGGCAGCGGTCCTGAAAGCGGGACTCGCAACAGAGGATCAGATTCCTGATGTTATCCTAGAAATCCCGAAAGAAAAATCCCACGGTGACTACTCTACCAATATGGCGATGCAGCTTGCACGCGTAGCGAAAAAGGCGCCGCGCATGATCGCGGAGGACATTATGGCGAACTTCGACCAGTCCAAGGCTTCCATTGAAAAAATGGAGATCGCAGGGCCTGGATTCATTAACTTCTACATGAATAATGAATACCTGACCGATTTGATTCCATTGATTCTTGATCAAGATCAGGAATATGGTCAATCAAACGCGGGGAATGGCGAGAGAGTGAACGTGGAGTTTGTATCTGCCAATCCGACAGGTGACCTTCACCTTGGACATGCCCGTGGAGCGGCTGTAGGTGATTCCCTATGTAACGTTCTTGAAAAAGCAGGCTATAAAGTAACGCGTGAATACTACATCAATGATGCAGGAAACCAAATCCATAACCTGGCGATTTCCGTTGAAGCCCGTTATTTCCAAGCTCTTGGAGAAGACAAAGCGATGCCTGAAGATGGATATCATGGCGCGGACATCATCGGAATCGGGAAGAAGCTGGCGGAAGAATTCGGTTCGAAATATGCGGAAGTAAGTGACGAAGAGCGCTATAAGTTCTTCCGTGAGTACGGGCTGAAGATCGAAATGGCCAAGCTTCAAAAGGACCTGGAAATGTTCCGTGTGCCGTTCAACGTGTGGTACTCTGAAACATCCCTATACGAAAATGGTAAAATCGATGCTGCGTTAAAAACATTAAAAAACAATGGTCACGTTTATGAAGAAGACGGCGCGACCTGGTTCCGTTCCACTGAACTTGGGGATGACAAAGACCGTGTTCTCATCAAGAATGATGGAACGTACACGTACTTGACTCCGGATATTTCGTATCATCAGGATAAATTCGAACGTGGACATGATGTGCTGATCAATATTTGGGGTGCTGACCACCACGGATACATCCCCCGTATGAAAGCGGCGATTGAAGCACTTGGCTTTGACCGTGAAAAATTAGAAGTAGAAGTGATTCAACTGGTTCACCTTTATAAAAATGGTGAGAAGATGAAGATGAGTAAGCGTACAGGTAAAGCAGTCACTTTACGTGAGCTTGTAGAAGAAGTCGGCCTGGATGCCGTCCGTTATTTCTTTGCCATGAGAAGTGCCGATACGCATATGGACTTTGATTTGGACTTAGCGGTATCCCAGTCCAACGAAAACCCTGTATATTACGCACAATATGCCCATGCGCGTATTTGTAGTATTCTCCGTCAAGCAGAGGAGCAGGGACTCGCTTCAGATGACAAGATCGACTTAAAGCTGATCGGGACGGAAAAAGAAGTGGATTTACTGAAAAAATTAGGTGAATTCCCACAAATGGTTGCCGATGCTGCGGATAAACGTACACCTCACCGTGTGGCGAACTACATTAACGACCTGGCATCAGCTTTCCACAGCTTCTACAATGCCAATAAGGTTCTTGATGAAGAAAACCGTGAACTCACGACGGCTCGTCTGGCTCTTGTAAAAGTGGTTCGAGTCACATTACAAAACGCTCTTGCATTAATCGGAGTTGCCGCTCCGGAAAAAATGTAAACACGATAGATGAAGAAGGTCCGTCCCTCGGGGTGGACCTTTTTCTTATATTTCTTCAGCTTTAACGTATAATAAAGGAAGACGTATTGTTCAGGAGGATGTTATGAAAACAGTTATTTTAGCGATTGTGACCGGTTTTCTGGTTGGATTTATTTTTGCCCTATTTAAGCTTCCGATCCCCGCACCGCCTGCCTTGGCCGGAATTGCAGGAATCGTAGGCATCTATCTTGGTTTTAAAGCCTTCACAGCGATTCAGCCTTGGATTGAATCGGTATTCAGATAGAATTTACATACGTAGAGTGATTCCATTTCCGGTAGCTTCCATCAATCTTGAAAGTTACCGGATCCTGAAATAGACAAAATAAAAAAAGACGAACAACAAAGTGCCCATCTTTTCTCTACCATTCCAAAGCCCCGCCGCTAATCCGCTTCACTCCCCGTATCGTCGAAAGGTCCTCTATCAGCTTAAGCATGGCCAAATCCTTATGCTTTGCTTCAATCATAAAGTCAACGTCCTGATCAAACGTCTTGAGTGTTTTGAAAAACCCCTCTACGAAGCCCGCATCGACCAAATCAGCGTGAGAGCGGAATGCTTTTTCCGATTTCGGCGAGGAAATATGTATTTTGGGAACCAGATCTCTCTTTTCCCATGTGGCAAAAATCGCTTCAAGATAATCTTCTAAAGGCCTCTCACTAAGGTTGGCCTCGTGATGGTGGATATCAAGGACCATGGGGATGTTTTCCTTTTGACAAACAGCTAATGTTTCTTCAACCGTATAGGTTTTGTCGTCGTTCTCAAGGGTCATGATCTCTTTCACATGAGTCGGGAGAACTTTCAAATTTTCATGAAAACGTCCCAATGTTTCTTCCTTATCACCATAGCTTCCACCGATATGAATGTTAATGACAGAGTGATCCTCAATTCCCATATACTCAAGCATGCGGTAATGATAAACCATGTCCTTTACGGCGTTATCCGTTACATGCTGCCTGGGACTGGTGAACAGAGTGAACTGATTGGGGTGAAAGCTTGCCCTGATCCCAAACTTCTTGATCAAATCCCCGAGCTCCCTCCATTCTTTTTTGAAAGGAGTATGGAAGTCCCACTCGACTTCCGGATGAGTAGCTAAAGGAACCAGTGAGCTTGATAGTCGGTACAGTTCAATTTCGTGAGCTGCACACAGATACAGTATGCGCTTCGTATGTTCCAGGTTTAATCTTGTTACTTCCTGCAAGCGATCCATTCGTTCCTCTTTCGGAAGCTCGGTATATCGTTTGTAGGTAATGGTTTTGGCAGGGCTCGCGTCCCATAAGGAGAGGGAATTAGCAACAAACCCCAATCGGACTTTCATGTGGTTTCCCCCTAAAGTAAAATGGAAATGGATGAAGCGATCCGTTCCTTTATCCGGGTAAGTATGGAAACAGAAGCAAGGTCACTTTCGCTCAGCATGTCGGATGCATCCATATCCTTTGTCATTTCCTCTTTTAATGTGTGAATAAATTCTTTGTCGTAAATAAGATTGTTGATTTCAAGATTGATAAAGAAACTTCTTTTATCAAAATTGGCCGTGCCTATATCACAGAAATAGTCGTCTACGATCATTACCTTGGCATGGTAAAATCCGTTCATAAATTGATACACCTTTGCCCCTTTAGCCAGCAAGGTTCTAAAATAAGGGAACGCGGCTTCCTTCACTAACATATGATCGGCATTATTGGGAATGATGATCCTCACAATGACGCCACGATCCAATGCATTACTTAGTGCTTCCATTAAAATGGGAGTGGGGATGAAATAAGGAGTCCCGATGATGACTTCCTCTTTGGCATCATCAATGAATTTCTTGAAGAATTCCTCGATATTCACCCCTTCTGTCGGGAAAATCTGATGGGTTATGCTCCCTTTTTCAGCCGGAGGAAAGTATTTCGTTTCGTCTCTCAGGTCCTTTTTCGTCCCCCTGAACCAATCGATGCAAAATTCTGTTTGTAAGTCGTGAACACCTTCACCCTCTAAACGAAGATGGTAATCCCTCCAAGGGGACAGCTCGGGTATGTCATTTTCATCAATGTATTCTTTCCCGACGTTATAACCACCCAAATACCCAATCACGCCATCAATGACCGTGATCTTCCGGTGATTCCGCTGTTGGGAGGAGAAAAATAAGAAGGGGAGACTGACTTTTTGACAGAAGGCCACTTCCACACCAGCGTCACGCAACATTCTCACTTTTGATTTAGGCACATTATGACTCCCGATCTGATCCATTAACAAGCGGACCTCTACGCCTTCTTTTGCTTTATCCTTCAGTAATTCCATAAACCGTAAAGCAAAATGGTCATCTTGGACGATATAGAATAAAACATGAATGGAAGACTTGGCTTCTTTCATTTCTTTAAACATTTGATCAAAAAGCTCGGGACCTCTGGAAAATAACTTAATATGGCTATTTCGTTTTTCATAATCTCTTCTGGTCCGGGTCCGGATGAAACGACTTCTCCCCAGCTTAAAGTCGATCATTAACCAGCCTATGACGCCAACTATTAATAACAGTAGGATGAACCACCACATATAATCACTCTCTCATCTGCATTAGCATTAGTATGTCCTTAATTCTTACCTACGTTGCACTCTTTCTTCTTTTACCTTAAATGATTCGTATTGAAACCTGTGGGGGGTACAAAAAGTCCTGGTTACTTCCGATGAATGAATGGCTATTCATGTAAAGGTTTTCATTTTTCTTGTTAAAAACCATTGACTGAATGCTCATTCATAATATAATGGATATATGAACTATTCAGAATATTAATTTGGTTTGTAAAAGTTTGAACAAAGGGGAAGTTCAATTGAACCAAATAAGGGGGAGTGTTTTTCAATGAATGGGTTACTCATTCTCAATTGGGTCGCATTTATTCTTGTGACCGTTTACGCACTTAGTCTGTTTGTGTATGTAGTAAAGACGAGAATTGAATATATTAAGCTCGGAAAGAAAGTGGAGTTCGACCAGCGATTCAAGGAACGATTCCAGAAGATCGTGGTCAATGTCTTCGGCCAGAAGAAGCTCTTGAAGGATAAGAAGAGTGGAGCAATCCATGTCATGTTCTTCTACGGCTTCATTTTAGTCCAATTCGGGGCCATCGATTTCATCTGGAAAGGACTTGCTCCGGGAAGTCACTTGCCACTGGGGCCGTTATATCCCGGATTCACGTTCTTCCAGGAGCTTGTCACACTCATGATCCTGGTAGCGGTTGTATGGGCCTTCCATCGCCGCTATGTGGAAAAATTGGTTCGTTTAAAGAGAGGATTTAAGTCAGGATTGGTTCTGCTGTTCATCGGTGGATTAATGCTCTCGGTTCTTGTAGGGAACGGGATGGGCCTTATCTGGCACGGTGAAGAACTGGCGTGGACAGAGCCTGTAGCGTCACTCATTGCAGGAGCACTTGGAGCCATTGGAGAAACAGCTTCCATCGTCATTTTCTACGTGGCCTGGTGGATTCACCTGCTATTCTTACTGGCATTCCTTGTGTATGTTCCACAATCCAAGCACGCTCACTTAATCGCAGGTCCTGCGAATGTCTACTTCAATCGATTAGACAATCCTGGAAAGCTGAAGCCCATCGACTTTGAAGATGAGTCAGCCGAAAGCTTCGGGGTAGGAAAAATTGAAGAGTTCACGCAACATCAAATGATCGACTTCTACGCATGCGTGGAATGTGGTCGTTGTACGAATATGTGTCCTGCTACAGGAACAGGGAAAATGCTTTCCCCAATGGATTTAATCGTGAAACTGCGTGACAACCTGACGAATCACGGTGCAGTCGTTACACAGAAAAAGCCGTGGGTGCCGACTTTTGCCTTCAATGGCACGAAAGGGAATCAGCTGGCCATGGCGAGTGCGACTCAAGCAGCGGAAGAAGCGGCTGCAGGAGCTACTTACAGCCCTAGCCTGATCGGAGACGTCATCACAGAAGAAGAAATCTGGGCATGTACAACGTGCCGTAACTGTGAAGACCAATGTCCGGTCATGAACGAGCACGTGGATAAAATCATCGACCTTCGCCGTTACCTGGTCCTGACAGAAGGAAAGATGGATGCAGATGCACAACGCGCGATGCAAAACATCGAACGCCAAGGGAATCCTTGGGGTCTGAACCGTAAAGAACGTGAAAACTGGCGTGAAGCGAGAGAAGACGTTCATATTCCTACGGTGAAAGAAATGAAAAAAGCGGGAGAAGACTTCGAATACTTATTCTGGGTCGGATCCATGGGTTCATTCGATAACCGCAGCCAAAAAATTGCGTTGTCCTTTGCCAAGCTGCTGAATGAAGCAGGCGTGAAATTCGCAATTTTAGGTAACAAAGAGAAGAACTCCGGTGATACACCACGTCGACTTGGTAATGAGTTCCTATTCCAGGAGCTTGCAGGTCAAAACATCGCCGAATTCGAAAAGAATGAAATCAAGAAAATCATTACGATCGATCCGCATGCGTATAACATTTTCAAAAATGAGTATCCGGACTTCGGTTTGGAAGCGGAAGTGTACCACCATACCGAGCTTCTATATGACCTGGTAAAAGAAGGGCGCCTGAAGCCGAAATACGAAGTGAACGAAACAATCACCTTCCACGACTCCTGTTACCTGGGACGTTACAATGAAGTATACGATCCACCACGGGAAATCCTGAAATCAATCTCCGGCGTGAAGTTGGTTGAAATGGAACGTAACCGTGAAAAAGGTATGTGCTGTGGAGCAGGTGGAGGACTCATGTGGATGGAGGAAGACGCAGGTCACCGCGTGAACGTTTCCCGTACAGAGCAGGCACTTGAGGTCAGCCCATCGGTCATCAGCTCGGGTTGTCCATACTGCCTGACGATGCTTTCAGATGGAACGAAAGCGAAGGAAGTAGAAGAAACCGTCTCTACTCAGGATGTGGCAGAAATCCTTGAAAAAGCGGTATGTGGCGATCAAAAAGATCAGCCGGCTGCTTCGTAAAAAGAATATTATCCGTTTAATAATGAGTGTCGCTTCTCAGTAGTTGAACATCTAGGAGTGAAACCAAAGCCTCAACCTGCGTTTCACTCCTATTATTTTTCTACAATAATAAATTTAATAGAAAAATAAAAACTTTCTAAAAAATCATTACGTTCTAACTGAATATGAAGTACAATAAAGGTATATAAGGGACAAAAACTGTCCCTTCTCTTTTGGGGACTGGTTGAGCGAGCGTTCAGTCGAATATCAGTAAGTCCTATTTTTTTAAGAACAGTTGAAAGCGTATACAATTTGTTTTTGTCGAATCAAATCATTCAGATATAAGGGAGAGCGATTGAGATGGGAAAAACGGTTATTTTAGATGGAGCAAGAACGCCATTCGGTAAATTTGGTGGAAGCTTAAGCAGTTTTACAGCTTCAGAGCTGGGCGGTTTTGCCGTGAAGGAAGCCCTGAAACGATCAGGTATAAATGGTGAAGAGGTAGAGGAAGTGATCCTCGGATCTGTTTTACAAGGGGGACAGGGACAGATCCCTTCCCGACAAGCATCCCGTCATGCAGGATTGCCGTGGAACGTCAAAACGGAAACCATCAACAAAGTATGTGCTTCAGGAATGCGAAGCGTGACAATGGGTGACCAAATCATCCGTGCAGGTGACGGCGAAGTCATCGTGGCAGGCGGAATGGAATCCATGTCCAATGCACCGTACATCCTTCCGAAAGCTCGCTGGGGCTTCAAGATGGGTGATTCTCAGGTGAAGGACTTAATGGTTCACGACGGATTGACATGCAGCTTCAACCATGTCCACATGGGAACGTACGGAAATGAGACAGCGAAGGAATTTGAACTATCAAGAGAAGAGCAGGACGGGTGGGCATTAAGAAGCCATGAACGCGCTCTGAAAGCGACAGATTCAGGCATTCTGGGTGAAGAAATCGTCGCGGTGGAAGTACCACAGCGCAAAGGGGAACCAGTAGTAGTCAGTAAAGATGAAGCCCCGCGAAAAGAAACGTCCATCGAAGCTCTGGCCAAGTTAGGTCCTGTCTTCGGATCGGAAGGAACGATCACAGCCGGGAACGCACCAGGGGTCAACGACGGGGCGGCAGCCATGGTACTCATGAGTGAAGAGAGAGCTGCAAAAGAAGGGAAGCAGCCATTAGCCACCATCCTTGGACATACAGCCATTGCCGTCGAAGCAAAGGACTTCCCGCAAACACCGGGACTCGTCATCAATGAGCTGCTGAAGAAAACAGGCAAATCACTTGAAGAAATCGACCTGTTCGAAATTAACGAAGCATTCGCAGCTGTGGCCCTGACAAGCGGGAAAATCGCTGGATTGGACCCGGAAAAAGTCAATGTAAACGGTGGAGCAGTGGCCCTTGGTCATCCGATCGGAGCAAGCGGAGCGCGTATCATCCTGACGCTCGCATACGAACTGAAGCGTCGCGGAGGCGGTGTAGGAATTGCATCGATCTGCAGCGGCGGCGGTCAAGGGGATGCGATCATGATCGAAGTGGCGAAGCAGTAGGGGGATAGCACATTGTTGTACCAGGTACAAAGGTGCTTGGTTTGCTATTCGATTTTAAGGTTTCAGCTGTTAAACAACACAAATTCAACTTCTAACTAGATTACTAGTGTTAGCTATAACAAAGGGGAGAACAAAATGAACATCAAAAAAGTAATGGTCATCGGGGCAGGGCAAATGGGATCAGGAATCGCTCAAGTGTGTGCACAAGCAGGATTCGATGTCTACCTGAACGATTTGAAAGAGGAGTTTGTCCAAAAGGGAATCGGCGTGATCACAAAGAACCTGACGCGCTCCGTTGAAAAAGGAAGAATGTCAGAAGAAGATAAAACAGCCACTGTGAACCGTTTAACGGCTTCAACGGATATCAACGACGCGAAGCAAGTAGACCTTGTCATCGAGGCAGCGGTGGAAAACATGGATATCAAAACAAAAATCTTTGCTCAACTGGATGAAATAACTCCGGAGCACACGATCCTTGCATCTAACACTTCTTCACTACCGATTACAGAAATCGCTGCAGCGACGAAGCGTCCCCAGCAAGTGATCGGAATGCACTTTATGAACCCTGTACCGGTCATGAAGCTGGTTGAAATCATTCGCGGGCTTGCGACGACGGATGAAGTGTATCAAGTGATCGAAGACATGACGAAATCCCTTCACAAAGTTCCGGTTGAAGTAGAGGACTTTCCTGGATTCGTCTCCAATCGCATCCTGATGCCGATGATCAACGAAGCGATCTACACGCTGTATGAAGGGGTGGCGAGTAAAGAGGCGATTGATGAAGTGATGAAGCTCGGTATGAATCATCCAATGGGTCCTCTTACTCTGGCAGACTTCATCGGGCTTGATACATGCCTTTACATCATGGAAACACTGCACGAAGGCTTCGGTGATGACAAATATCGCCCATGTCCGCTACTTAGGAAATATGTGAAAGCAGGCTGGTTGGGACGTAAAACAGGCCGCGGTTTCTATTCATACGAGTAATAACGACGAACATCAGGGAGGAACCATTCATGGAGATACGATTCACGGAAGAGCAACAGATGATGAGAAAGATGGTACGGGATTTTGCCGAAACGGAAATCCAGCCGTTTATAGAGAAGATGGAAGAAGGACAATTCCCGAGAGAGATTTTAAATAAAATGGCGGAACTTGGCCTGATGGGAATCACGATTCCTGAGAAATATGGCGGCTCTGAAATGGATTTCACCTCCTATATCATTGCCATTCATGAGCTGTCCAAAGTAAGCGCAACCATCGGCGTGATCCTGTCTGTGCATACTTCAGTAGGAACCAATCCGATTCTATATTTCGGAAACGAAGATCAGAAACAAAAGTATCTTCCCAAGCTTGCGACCGGGGAATATTTAGGCGCTTTCTGCCTGACGGAACCCAGTGCAGGTTCGGATGCGAAAAGCTTGAAAACGAAAGCCGAAAAACGTGGCGATCACTACGTTTTAAACGGATCAAAAGTCTTTATTACGAATGGTGGCGAAGCGGATACGTATATTGTCTTTGCGGCAACGGACCCGTCCAAAGGGAGCCGGGGAGTATCAGCCTTCATCGTAGAGAAAGATACACCGGGTCTTGTGATTGGAAAAGACGAACATAAAATGGGTCTCCACGGTTCGAGAACGGTTCAGTTGACCTTTGAAGATATGAAAGTCCCGGCTGATAACCTTCTGGGTCAAGAAGGGGAAGGCTTCAAGATCGCCATGGCGAATCTCGATGTCGGCAGGATCGGGATCGCAGCGCAGGCATTGGGAATCGCTGAAGCGGCTTTCGACTATTCCACCGCTTATGCCAAAGAGCGCGTACAATTCGGTAAGCCTATCGCAGCCCAACAGGGGATCGGATTCAAGCTTGCTGATATGGCGACGGCCGTTGAAGGATCGAAGCTTCTTGTGTACCGTGCGGCCAATCTTCGTTCGAACAATATTTCATGTGGAAAAGAAGCGAGCATGGCTAAGCTCTTTGCTTCAAAAACAGCGGTGGAAGTCTCAACGGAAGCCATTCAGGTATACGGTGGATATGGCTATACGAAGGAATATCCGGTTGAGCGTTTGTTCCGTGATGCGAAGGTGACGGAGATCTATGAGGGTACGAGTGAGATTCAGAGAATGGTGATTGGGAAGAATTTGCTGGTTTAGTGGGATGGGGAGCTTGAGGTTTTGGTGGAGTGTCTTTAGGCATACATTCTGAAGCGTGTCAGGCACCCGATCTTGATAGTGATGTTTCGTGGCGTAAAGGGGTTTGTGGCATCTCCTGACTCGTAAGGGTGCCAGACCCGGTATGTAGATGATAAGAGGAGGAAACGAGATGAATTTTAAATTATCGGAAGAGCATGAAATGATACGTAAGATGGTGCGTGATTTTGCGCGGAATGAGGTGGCACCGACTGCTGCCGAGCGTGATGAGGAAGAGCGCTTCGATATGGATTTGTTTAAGAAGATGGCTGAGCTTGGCCTGACGGGGATTCCTTGGCCGGAAGAGTACGGTGGAATCGGGAGCGACTACCTGGCATACTGTATCGCCGTTGAAGAGCTATCAAGAGTGTGTGCGTCTACGGGAGTGACTCTTTCCGCCCATACGTCTTTAGCAGGCTGGCCTGTATATAAATTCGGGACAGAAGAGCAAAAGCAGAAGTACCTTCGTCCAATGGCACAAGGTGAGAAAATCGGGGCTTACGGATTGACTGAGCCGGGTTCAGGTTCGGATGCAGGCGGTATGAAAACGACGGCCCGTTTAGAAGGTGATCACTACGTATTGAACGGCTCTAAAATTTTCATCACGAACGGTGGAATCGCCGATACGTATATCGTATTCGCTCTGACAGATCCTTCTCAGCGCCAGCGTGGAACGAGTGCGTTCATCGTAGAGAAAGAATATGAAGGATTCTCTGTAGGAAAGAAAGAGAAGAAGCTGGGGATCCGTTCATCGCCAACGACTGAAATCGTATTTGAAGATTGTAAGGTACCAAAAGAGAATATGCTTGGGAACGAAGGCGATGGATTCAAGATTGCCATGATGACACTGGATGGCGGCCGAAACGGAATTGCTGCTCAAGCGGTGGGGATTGCGCAGGGAGCCCTTGATGCGTCTGTCGAGTATGCAAAAGAGCGTGAGCAATTCGGGAAGCCGATTGCAGCGAACCAGGGGATTTCATTCAAAATCGCGGATATGGCGACGTCCATCGAAGCTTCCCGTCTATTAACGTATCAAGCTGCGTGGCTTGAGTCAGAAGGTCTTCCGTACGGAAAAGAATCGGCGATGTCGAAGCTGATGGCCGGGGATACAGCGATGAAAGTGACAACGGAAGCGGTTCAGATCTTTGGTGGATATGGTTATACAAAAGACTATCCGGTAGAGCGTTATATGCGTGATGCGAAGATTACGCAGATTTATGAGGGGACGCAGGAGATTCAGAGGTTGGTTATTTCGCGGATGGTGACGAAGTAGGTATCTGAATGGGATTGTGTGTGTGGGATTTTTTTTAAGAGAATCTCCTGGTCGTCCTGAAGCGTGTCAGGCACCCGATGGATTCTGAGATGCTTCGTGGCGTAAAGGGGTTCTTATCATCGCTTGCGACTTTAGGGTGCCAGACCCGGTATGTATAGATAAGTAGTTATAGAGATAGATGACCTTCTGCTTTGTTGGGGGATGAGGCAGATTGGTCTTGAAGTGGGGTCAATGGGAGAAATGGATAGTAAAGGCGGTCGGTTGTTTTGAATAAGAAGAGGGAAGTTCATGCTTCGGTTAAGGATGAGCGTTTGGTAGAAAAGCGTCGTGATCAGATGATTCGCGGGGCCGTCTCTCTATTTAAACAAAAGGGGTTTCATCGCACCACGACTAGGGAGATCGCAAAGGCCGCCGGATTCAGTATCGGAACGTTATATGAATATATTCGAACAAAGGAAGATGTCTTGTATTTAGTGTGTGACAGCATTTATGAGCAGGTTCGGCTGGAGCTTGAGGAGCTGGATGTCGGAAAAGGGACACTGGAGAGCTTAAGGCTCGGCATCGCTCATTATTTTAAAGTGATGGACCGGATGCAGGATGAAGTCCTCGTCATGTATCAGGAGGCGAAATCCTTATCGAAGGACGCCCTTCCATATGTACTGCGTAAAGAACTTGAAATGGTGGGGATGGTGGAAGATCTCATCATTGGCTGTGTCGAGAGTGGCAAGCTTGAGCTTGATGAAAATCAGATCCATATGCTGGCTCAAAATGTATTCGTCCAGGGACAGATGTGGGGATTCCGTCGTTGGGCACTTCAGAAGCGGTTTACACTCGATGAATACATCCATCTTCAAATCGAACTCACTTTTGCAGGCGTCATAGGGTTTGAAAAACAAGGGAGAACAGGGGGAGTAATATGAGCACGGTTGAAATTTATAAACCAAAGCACCATGTTCGTTTTGTCACGGCTTCGAGTCTGTTTGACGGGCATGATGCGTCGATCAACATAATGCGTCGGATTATCCAGGCAAGTGGGGCAGAGGTTATCCATTTAGGTCATAACCGCTCCGTGGAGGAAGTCGTCAATGCTGCGATACAAGAGGATGTACAGGGAATCGCGATTTCGTCCTACCAGGGCGGGCACGTAGAATACTTCAAGTACATGTACGACCTTTTGAAAGAAAGAGGAGCATCTCATATCCGCATTTATGGCGGAGGTGGGGGCGTCATCATCCCGCGTGAGATCAAGGAGCTGCACGAATACGGGATTGCCCGCATCTTCTCACCTGAAGACGGTCGAAAGCATGGTCTTCAAGGAATGATCAACAACATGATCGAGGAATGTGATTTCCCGACGATCAAGGGAAGCGTGGATCAAGAGGTTGAAAAGCTTTCTACTGGAAATGTTAACACGGTTTCGAAGCTGATTTCACTTGCCGAGTATCAAGTCGGAGCAAATGAAGAAGTGGCGGCGACGGCCCAAACCGTTTTCTCTGAAATCAAGAGCTTAGCGAAAAAAGCTCCGGTACTGGGGATCACCGGTACGGGTGGAGCGGGGAAGAGTTCCTTGACGGATGAGCTGATCCGCCGTTTCATCAACGAGCTTCCTGAAAAGAAAATCGCGATCCTATCCATCGATCCCACGAAACAAAAAACAGGCGGAGCCCTTCTTGGGGACCGCATTCGTATGAATGCCATCTTCAATCCTCGCGTCTATATGCGAAGTCTTGCTACCCGTGGGTCGAAAACGGAGCTTTCACTCGCCATCAAGGATGCCATCAATGTGGTCAAAGCGGCAGGCTATGATCTGATCGTCGTTGAAACGAGCGGGATCGGTCAGGGGGATGCGGAAATCGCTGAAATCTGTGATATGTCCATGTATGTCATGACAAGTGAATTCGGTGCTCCGTCCCAGCTTGAGAAAATCGATATGATTGATTTTGCCGATCTTATTGTCATCAATAAATTTGAGCGCAAAGGCTCAGAGGATGCAAGACGCCAGGTACAGAAGCAGTATCAGCGCAGCCACTTGCTTTTTGATAATGACTTAGATGACATGCCGGTATACGGAACGATTGCCAGCCAGTTCAACGATCCGGGTACAAACGCGTTGTTCGCAGCGGTCGTGGAAACCGTGAACAAGAAAATGGAACTCGATTGGAAAACAAGCTTCTCCAAAGACGTCGATGTGGAAAAGCAAAACGTCATCATTCCAAACAATCGCCGTTACTATCTGCGTGAGATTGCTGAAACGGTCCGGAACTATCATAAAAAAGCCGAAGAGCAGGTGAACCTCGCCCGCAGATTGTTCCAATTGGAAGGAGCAATCGAAGCCGTTAACGAAAAGGAAACGAATGATGGGGTCCTAACATCCCTTCAGACGTTGAAAGATGAAGTCGAAAATAAATTAACAGCTGAGTCAAAACGGATATTAGAGAAATGGGATTCTTTAAAAGAAACCTACAGTAAAGATCAATTCATCACAAAAATCCGTGATAAAGAAATCGTCACTGAGTTAAAGACAAAGAGCTTATCTGGACTCGATATTCCCAAAGTATCCCTTCCAAAATACAAAGACTACGGCCAGATTCTGGATTGGGTATACAAAGAAAATGTCCCAGGCTCGTTCCCGTACACAGCAGGAGTGTTTCCTTTTAAACGAAAAGGGGAAGATCCGAAGCGTCAGTTTGCCGGTGAAGGGACTCCTGAACGGACGAATCGCCGTTTCCATTATCTTTCTAAGGATGATGATGCGAAGCGCCTGAGTACAGCCTTTGACTCTGTAACCTTATATGGTGAAGATCCGGATCACCGTCCTGACATTTACGGAAAAGTCGGGGAGAGCGGAGTGAGCATCTGTACGCTCGAAGACATGAAGAAGCTATACGCAGGCTTTGACCTGTGTGCGCCTTCTACGTCGGTATCCATGACAATAAATGGTCCGGCTCCGATCATCCTTGCCATGTATATGAACACGGCAATCGATCAGCAGATCCGCATGAAGGAAGAAGAGCTCGACCGCGTGTTGACGGTGGAAGAATATGTGGAAGTGAAGGAACAGACGCTGCAAGTCGTCCGCGGAACCGTGCAGGCAGATATTTTAAAAGAAGATCAAGGACAAAACACATGTATCTTCTCGACTGAATTCGCCCTGCGCATGATGGGGGACATCCAGCAGTACTTCATCGATCATAAAGTACGAAACTATTACTCTGTATCGATTTCCGGCTACCATATTGCGGAAGCGGGAGCCAATCCGATTTCACAGCTTGCCTTCACACTGGCGAACGGGTTCACGTACGTTGAATACTATTTAAGCCGAGGAATGGACATCAATGCGTTTGCCCCGAACTTATCGTTCTTCTTCTCGAATGGCCTGGACCCTGAGTATACGGTGATCGGCCGTGTGGCACGCCGCATTTGGTCAACGGTGATGCGTGATAAATACGGCGCCAATGAGAGAAGTCAAAAGTTGAAGTATCATATTCAAACATCGGGTCGCTCCCTGCATGCCCAGGAGATTGACTTTAACGATATCCGTACGACACTTCAAGCCTTGATGGCCCTGCAGGATAACTGTAACTCCCTGCACACCAATGCCTATGATGAAGCCATCACGACACCAACGGAGGAATCGGTCCGCCGTGCCATGGCGATCCAGATGATCATCACGAAAGAACACGGATTATCGAAAAATGAAAATCCGCTTCAAGGATCGTTCATCGCAGAAGAACTGACCGATCTTGTGGAGGAAATGGTCCTCACAGAATTTGATCGCCTGAATGATCGAGGCGGCGTACTTGGATCGATGGAAACCCAATATCAACGCGGGAAAATCCAAGAGGAATCCATGTACTACGAAATGAAAAAGCATTCCGGGGAACTTCCGATCGTGGGAGTGAACACGTACCTGAATCCAACCCCGCCTTCAGAGGAACAAATGGACAGCATGGAACTGGCACGTGCAACGAAGGAAGAAAAAGAAACACAAATTCATAATCTGCGAGACTTCCAATCACAACACAAGGACAAATCCGAAGAAGCACTGGCCCGCCTGAAACAAGCAGCCGTGGACGGAGGAAACATCTTTGAAGAACTCATGGAAACAGTGAAAGTAGCCAGCCTCGGCCAAATCACACGCGCCCTCTACGAAGTAGGCGGACAATACCGTCGTAACATGTAAAAAATCATCAAGAAAAAGAGACTACTGTAGGGGTGCAGTGGTCTCTTTTTCTAGGTGTCTCTTCAGCAGGGGGGTCAATAAACGTATCAATAACTTTGAACAAATAACGAAATATGTTTAAAAAGTCCATGAACAGTCTATCCTTTAAACAAAATCAACCAATTTTTAACACGATCTTAATAGTAGTCGGGTATCATTTCCTATATAATGAGAATTGTCAGATAAGTGAGAGGGTAAGAACGATACATACGTTTGGATGTGAGACTGTGAAGACCATTTTTCGTTATATACTATTAGCCATCATCCTATGCGCCGCAGTAGTACTATATCAATTGCAATTAGGAGCGATTCCTTTTTTTCTGCTCTCTTTCTATCTTTTCTTCGAAGCGTTTCGTGTGATTCGAAACGGTGAAAAAGAAGAGAAATGGGAAAGCGGCAGACCCTCCTGACCCCAGGTGTGAAAAAAATGCAAGAAAAACCAGATAGGTATAGCATAAAGTCTTTTCTATTGTTTATAATGATGAATATGGTTAGAATTGATAATGGAGAATTTTTGCCCTTTTTTACTCTACTTAGTAGAGTTTGAAATACAGAAAGGAAGTGCGTTAATTGAGTCTTAAGCAGTTATCCAAAGAAGAATTACGTCAAACATCATTCATTGAGTTGGCACATGAGATTTTAACAGAGAAAAAGAAAGCGATGCCTTTCGAAGACATAGTCAAAGAAATTAAAGGTTTGCTTGGAATTTCTGAAAAAGAGGTTCGCAGCCGCTTACTTCAATTCTATACGGATCTTAATGTCGAGGGACGTTTTATTGCCATGGGCGATAACAGTTGGGGATTAAGAGAATGGTATCCGGTGGATCAAATCGAGGAAGAAACGGTTCCAACGATGAAATCCAGCAAAAAGAAAAAAGCGAAGAAGAAAGTCGATGAAGATTTAGATCTTGAAGACTTCGATGATCTGGACGATGAAGATCTTGATTATGATGATCTTGATGACACGGACGATGACGATGATCTGACAGATGACGACGACGATGACGATGTAGATGCCGTTGACGCCGATGCAGATGAAGATCTGGACATCGATGAAGACGAGGAAGAACTTGAGATCGATGTATTCGATGAAGACGAAGAAGAAGACGAAGAAGAAGAGCTGGATGAGGAAACGGAAGATAAATAATCTTCCCCTCATATAAGCAACTGACGAACCTATCAAAAAGGCGCTTTTGGCCATTTTGATAGGTTTTTTTATGGTCTCGGGCCTTGTGTACCAGTGACGCCATTGATTGAAAATTCCCTCATCATTCTATGCTTGACTTCTTTCTTTGAGGAAGGTAGTATTTTATTTGGGCTCCTTAAAAAAGGACGAATTACGTATACAACGCTCCCCTTACATGTTTGTAAGTGGGGCTTTTTTTATTTTATAAGAAGAAAGCTTTGACGTAACAGGGTATTGTCTATTCCTTTATGTGTGGCGGATCGACTCTTTAAGACCCCTTACATTTTTATGTATATTGATAATAAGAGGCTGTCTTTTAGCTGGTTTATGCAGATGAATTTATTTTTAGAGAATGGACTTGTCCTTCTTTGAACAAGATAAATTCATGACATACCTACATAAGAGACACCCTCTACTTTTTTTGAACCAAACTTACTTTGAAGGGGGACATATACATGACTAAGTATATTTTCGTAACAGGCGGCGTAGTGTCGTCACTAGGGAAAGGGATCACAGCAGCGTCCCTTGGCAGACTATTGAAAAACCGTGGAGTGAGTGTCACGATCCAAAAGTTCGATCCATACATCAACGTGGATCCGGGAACGATGAGTCCCTATCAGCACGGTGAAGTATTCGTAACAGATGATGGTGCGGAAACGGATCTTGACTTAGGTCACTATGAGCGTTTCGTTGACATTAACCTGACGAAATACAGCTCTGTCACAACGGGTAAAATCTATTCGACTGTACTGAAAAAAGAGCGTCGCGGTGATTATCTTGGTGGTACTGTACAAGTTATCCCACACATCACAAACGAAATCAAAGAACGCGTATACCGCGCCGGACGCGAGACGAATTCAGATGTCGTGATCACGGAAATCGGTGGAACGGTCGGGGATATCGAATCTCTGCCATTCCTTGAAGCGATTCGCCAGATCAAGAGCGATGTTGGCCGTGACAATGTGATGTACATCCACTGTACGCTGATTCCTTACATCAAAGCAGCGGGTGAAATGAAAACAAAACCGACTCAGCATAGCGTAAAAGAGCTTCGCAGTCTTGGTATCCAGCCAAATGTCATCGTCGTGCGTACTGAAATGCCAATGACTCAAGACATGAAAGACAAAATCGCGTTATTCTGTGATATCGATAAAAATGCTGTAATCGAAGCAATGGATGCAGACACCCTATACTCTGTACCACTTGCGCTACAGGATCAAAAGCTTGATGAAATCACATGTCAGCACTTGAAACTGAACTGCCACGAAGCAGACATGACCGAGTGGAATGAACTCGTTGACCGCGTGAAAAACCTGTCCCGTAAAACAAGAATTGCCCTGGTAGGGAAATATGTTGAACTGCAGGATGCGTATATCTCAGTAGTGGAAGCCCTTCGTCACGCCGGCTATCAATTCGATAGCGACATCGAAGTAAGATGGTTGAACTCTGAGCTGATCGACAACGAAAACGTAGCAGAAAAACTGGCAGATGTAGATGGAATCCTTGTACCAGGCGGCTTCGGTGACCGTGGGGTAGAGGGAAAAATCGCTGCAACTCAATATGCCCGTGAAAACAAGGTTCCTTTCCTTGGAATCTGCCTTGGAATGCAGCTGGCATCTGTAGAATATGCACGTAATGTTCTTGGGTTGGAAGGAGCTCACTCTGCTGAGTTGAATCCTGAAACGCCATATCCGGTCATCGATCTCTTACCTGAACAAAAGGACATCGAAGATCTTGGTGGAACACTGCGTCTCGGACTATACCCATGTAAGCTGACAAAAGGTTCAAAAGCCTATGCAGCCTACGATGGAGAAGTGGTATACGAGCGTCACCGTCACCGCTTCGAATTCAACAATCACTACCGTGAGCAAATGGAAAAAGCCGGCTTCATCTTCTCAGGCACAAGCCCTGATGGCCGTCTTGTGGAAATCATCGAGCTAAGCGACCACCCATGGTTCGTCGCATCTCAATTCCACCCAGAATTCACCTCACGCCCCACACGCCCGCAGCCTCTATTCAGAGACTTCGTGGAAGCGTCACTTGCGTATGGTGATAAATAAGATTAGATTTTTGGAACTGCTCTCCCTTGTTTTGGGAGGGCGGTTTTTTGGTTTTATCGGGTGCGGGATTTGTCGACTGTTCTACAAATAGTGACAAATTTCGTGAAGCACTCTTTAATCCTCTATAGAAAATTTCCAAAAAAGAATATTGACAATATTCCCACATATCGTTAATATATCGTTTATAGCGCATGCGAACTATATCAAATTTCATATTCTCTTATAAAGAGTTGGCAGAGGGACTGGCCCGATGACGCCCGGCAACCTACCGTACACACGGAAAGGTGCTAAAACCTGCAGGAAGAATTTCCTGAGTGATAAGAGCACGTTTATTTATACATAAACCTCTTTTCTCTTGGGAAAAGGGGTTTTTTTATTTTGAAAAATTGAGGCATATCACCTCGGGAGGAGAAAAGAACGATGAAAAAAGCAGCATCAATTCTCGTATTACTCGCATTTATTTTCAGTTTAGTGGCTTGTCAGCCAAAAGTATCCCAGGAGGCTGGCGCAGAGAGCGGAGAAAAGAAAGAAGCGACTTCCGATCATCCGTTAGCCAATAAAAAGATCGCACTTATTATGCAAATCAATTTAGGGACATTTTCCGCTCAATACATAGAGGGTGTCAAAGAGCAGGTGGAGAAGTTTGGCGGGAAGGTTCAAGTATTTACGTCTGAAGGAGACTTGGCGAAAATGTCTTCCAACCTGGATGCAGCCATCAATCAAAAGTTTGATGGGATCCTCATCGATCACGGAACGAAAGAAGCACTGCAATCAGGAGTGGAAAAGGCGAAGGAACAAAACATTCCCGTTGTCGTGTTTGATGCGGATGTTGCTTCAGAAGAGGTGACGGTCCTCGAACAGGGCGATCAGCAAATGGCTGAACAAACCTTGACGAAGCTTTCGGATGAGCTTGACGGCAAAGGTGAGATCGTAAAGATTTGGGTTGCAGGCTTTGCCCCGATGGAAAGGCGCCAAGTGGCCTATCAGGAATTTTTAGAGAAGAATACTGATATTAAAGAGGTGGCGGCCTTTGGAGCGGCTACTCAGAATACGGCACTGGATACACAGGCTCAAATGGAGGCGATATTGAAACAGTATCCGAATAAAGGGGATATCGATGCTGTCTGGGCTGCTTGGGATGAATTTGCAAAAGGCGCCGTTCGGGCAATCGAAGCGGCAGGGAGAAATGAAATCAAAGTCTATGGAATCGACATGAGTGATGAGGACCTGCAAATCATTCAAAAAGATGGAAGTCCGTGGGTAGCATCGGCAGCCGTCGACCCAAAAGATATCGGTCGTGTGCAGGTCCGTTTCTTGTATCAAAAGCTGGGTGGCCAGGAAACGCCTGAGAAAGTAAAGCTTGAGCCGGTCTTTGTTGAAAAGGATGGATTGCCTGAAGAAACGATTACGACCGATCAATTACACGAGTATGTAGATGGCTGGGGAGCCAGTGAGCAAGGCTATACAGATGAACTGAAAAAGCTTGAAGGATCGTTCACAGAGTAGAAAGGAGTTAGAAGCGATGACGTCTCCACTGTTAGAAATGATTGATATCAATAAAACCTTCTCAGGAGTGAAAGCCTTAAAGACTGCAAGCTTCGATGTGAAAGAGGGAGAGGTTCATGCTCTGTTGGGGGCGAATGGTGCAGGCAAAAGTACGCTGATGAAGATTTTATCAGGAGCCTATGTGCAGGACAGCGGGGACATCATCCTTCACTCTGAAAAAAGAGACTATCAATCTCCGAAAGAAGCGAAGGGGCACGGCATCCATTGCGTGTACCAGGAAGTGGACACGGCCATTGTCCCTGGACTTTCTGTAGCAGAAAATATCGTCCTGGATCAGTTCTCACAAAAAGGCTCCTTCTTTATGACCAAAAAGTCATTAAAGATAGAAGCGTTGGAGGCACTCCGACGAATTGGGGCAGAAGCCATACCCCTCGGACATCCTGCGTCACAGTTAAGTCTCGCTGAAAAGCAGCTGGTGCTCATTGCCAGGAGCCTGCTTCAACAAGCGAAAGTATTGATTTTAGATGAACCAACGGCCCCTTTAAGTTCTTCTGAAACGGAAAAATTATTCCGTGTCATAGAAGATTTAAAGAAAGAGAGAGTAGGGATCATCTTCATCTCTCACAGGCTTCCTGAAGTATTTCAGCTTTCCGATCGCATCACCGTCATGAGAGACGGGGAGACCGTGGGAACGTACGGAACCCACGAAACTACCTCTCAGAAGATCATCGAAGCCATGCTTGGAGGAACATATAGAGAAGAGTTTCAGAAAGGAAGGCTGCCAATCGGTGAAACGCTTTACGAAGTGAGAGGGCTTGAAGACGGACAAAAGGTGAAGGATATCCATTTATCCGTAAAGGCAGGAGAAGTGGTCGGAGTGGTCGGACTTGTGGGAGCGGGGAAAACCGAACTTGCCAAAGCCTTGTTTGGGGACTCTCAAGTAGAATCTGGTGACCATTTTCTGAAAGGAAAGAAGCTTAGAATTCAGTCCCCGCGAGATGCGATCCAAAATGGATTGGCGCTCGTTCCGGAAGAAAGACGAAAAGAAGGGTTGTTCATTCATGAATCCGTTCAGCACAACCTGAGCTTTCCTTCATTAAGAAAAGTCTCCAATTGGTTATGGATCAATAAGGGAAAGGAACGCGAGCTGGCCCGTGAAAAAATCCGATCCCTTGGTATCAAAGCCGCTCATGAAGGAATCCTGGCCAACTTTTTAAGTGGGGGAAATCAGCAAAAGGTTTCAATCGGAAAGTGGCTTTCAGATGAAGCTTCTGTGTTTTTATTTGATGAACCGACGAAGGGTGTGGATGTGGGAGCAAAGAAGGAGATCTTCTCCCTGATTCAATCCCTTGCAGAAAAAGAAAAGGGCATTCTCTATTTTTCCTGTGAAATACAAGAAATCCTCTCGATCTCGGATCGGATACTCATCATGTATGATGGCCGGATCGTCAAAGAAATGACAAAAGAAGAAGCTACTCAAGAACTCATATTGTTTTATGCTTCAGGAGGGATCCAAACGAATGAAGGGCAACATACTCGACTTACTGTTTAAATACGGAGCCATCGTGTTGATGGCTGCAATTCTTCTATTTTTCAGCTTATATAACCCATTTTTCTTTACATATGGAAATCTATCAGACATTCTCCGCTCGATTTCCATCGTTACATTGGTCGCCATCGGGGTCACCTTTACCCTTGTCGTGGATGGCTTTGACCTATCAGTGGGATCGACGGTATCCCTGTCTACTGTTGTGACGGCTTCTTTGATGGTCTGGTATGAGGCTCCGTTGTGGGTCGTGCTCCTTGTTCCATTGTTGGTGGGAGCGGGAGTCGGGTTATTCAATTCGCTGTTGATCGTTAAGTTTGGAATTCCGGATTTGCTTGCTACATTAGGGGCCATGTATATCATTTCAGGTGTCCACCGGACGTATACAGAAGGGTACTCGATCTACAATCAGATGCCGATGACAACCGGAGGGACAGCTCCGGGGGAATTTACAGAAGCGTTCCTCTGGATCGGCCAGGGAAAGTGGCTCGGATTGCCGGTACCGGTATGGATCATGCTCGTGTTAGTCGGAATCGTCTATGTGATCATGCATTTCACGAGATGGGGGCGCATTTTGTATATGACAGGGGGTAACGCAGAAGCGTCACGCTTATCAGGTGTCAGGGTGACACGGGTGAAGTTGATTGCCTACGTTCTCTCAGGTGTATTCGCATCGATTGGAGGAATCCTGTTCACAGCCCGGGTCGGATCAGGACAGATGGATGCCGGTGCACCGCTCCTGATGGAAGCAGTCGCCGCTGTATTTGTCGGCTTCTCCGTCTTCGGCGCAGGAAAACCGAATATCCTGGGCACCTTCTTTGGAGCAGCGTTGATCGGGGTCCTGCTGAATGGATTGACAATGATGAATCTACCATATTATGCATTTGAAATCATTAAAGGAAGCGTACTGGTATTGGCATTGGCAGTGACATATGTGCATGCCAAGAAGGTGCGTGGGGCTTGAATTAGTTGAGGGGAGAGGTGAATTTTGGTGTAACGGGTTCCGTAAAATATCGCAAACATTAAAAATGTAAGTTAAAATGCGTATCCATTTGCATATTAAATGGATACGCATTTTTCATTAGTTTAAAGCCATTTATAGGGGATTTCATAGGGAGATTTGTATAGGAAATTGCACCGCAAATGGTAGGGGTAAAATGGCTGTTGTACCCCTACCATTTTACCCTCAATTTGGTATACAATTTGTCATGCCAAAAATGCTACACAACACATTCAAACCCCCTATATATGTTAATGTGAAGTCTTATCCTTAAATGAGTAACCAGTGATATATAAAATAAGCGGAGTTTTTCCGTTTAGTTTGCAGAATAGAGCTCGGTACGGGGTATATAGGCGGAATTTTTCCGGTTAAGCAAATTAAAATTACCCATTTACTCGTTTTACGAGTAAATAGTCGGAATCTTTCCGTCTATTTAAGGTATTTTTTATTCTTTTTCCTAATTAAGAGAAATTTCTCCGCTTATTTATCACAGCATGCTGATTCCTCATCTCTGGGTCCGTGAGAGTCCGCTCTTTCATTATATCAACCTGATTTTCAAGATATCGAGAGTTCTACAATAAACAACCGTCTCTTAGAACATATCCATCAAAAAGGCCCGTCCCCAACCAGGAACGGGCCTATCTATTACTCCTCATACTCCTCCAACATCTCACGGATCACAAACCCGAGGGCGAAATAAAGATAAAGCGCCGCCATGCTGGAAGGAAAGCTCACACGCTCACCGATTTCATCGCCTGGAAGCATGCCCTTGATTACTTTCGTATCTAAGTGAACATCGGCTAAATCCACCAGATTCACTTCACCCTCCACCAATCCAGAGACAGCCACGAATGGCACACCTTCATCAGCCAGTCTTTTCCCTAACGCCACGGCTTCCTCATCAGTTGAAAAACGGCTGACGACTAATACACGATCTGCTTCCGTCAGCTCGGTGGAACCATCGTATCTTTTAGCAGAAGGAAGAGGTTCAGCGCCAAACAAAGCCTCGGCTGTAACTGCCTCCATTTCCCCGAAGCCCTTCATGTAAATATTTCCTTGACCGATGGCGGCTTGGGCCAGCAGGCGGGCACCGTCTTCGATTTGGAATTCCTGCTTATCATAAATGCGTTTGAACAGTCCTGTTAACTGTGTCGTGAACATTTTTATCATAGAATCAACTCTCCTTATATATTCAGCTTCGACATTTGTCATCGTAACGCTTATTATAAAGGGGAAAAAGGTCTTAAGTAAAATCTTGATTAGAAGCAGGATTTTTTACAGTAAAAAGAGAATTAGTAATAAATATACAATTATTAGCCGGTTATTTAGTTTAGTAATACATAATTTACTTTAATATGAAGGGGATTGGGATGGATGAACGAGAAAATTCTTATTGTAGACGATCAATTTGGTATTAGGATTCTATTAAATGAAGTGTTACAAAAGGAAGGCTACCAAACATTTCAGGCGGCGAACGGAATCCAGGCTCTTGAAATTGTAGATCAGCATTCCCCTGATTTGGTTTTGCTGGATATGAAGATTCCAGGGATGGATGGAATCGAAATTTTGAAGAGAATGAAGCAGAAGGATGCAGATATCCGCGTCATTATTATGACGGCGTACGGGGAGCTGGACATGATTCAGGAAGCAAAGGATCTGGGAGCACTTACTCACTTTGCGAAACCGTTTGATATCGACGACATCAGGCAGGCTGTGAAACAATATATTCCAGCTTGGTCGTATTATTTGAATAGTGAAAATAGTAGTATTTTTATCAATTCGCCTCTGCAGTTGGTAAAATCAATTCTGTTTTGGTATGATACAAGTGAAATTGTAAACAATGTCACATGGTGC
Organism: Rossellomorea aquimaris; assembly: GCF_003315075.1. GTDB lineage: Bacteria > Bacillota > Bacilli > Bacillales > Bacillaceae_B > Rossellomorea > Rossellomorea aquimaris_C. The sequence goes on along the minus strand of NZ_QNRJ01000005.1, from coordinate 95,835 downwards.
TATAAATAACACCGCCATTTCTACTAGAATGGTTCACTGACTGAATAGAAGGAGGAAATTACTATGCCTTTAGTTTCAATGAAAGACATGCTAATTCAAGCAAAAGAAAACAGCTATGCGGTAGGTCAATTCAACCTGAATAACCTTGAGTTCACTCAAGCGATCCTACAAGCTGCAGAAGAAGAAAAATCACCTGTCATCCTTGGTGTTTCTGAAGGGGCAGCCCGTTACATGAGCGGCTTCAAAACAGTTGTAAAAATGGTCGAAGGTCTTATGGAAGACCTGAACATCACAGTACCTGTTGCGATTCACTTAGACCACGGTTCAAGCTATGACAAATGTAAAGAAGCAATCGATGCAGGTTTCACTTCTGTCATGATCGACGCTTCTCACGGTCCTTTCGAGGAAAACATTGAAATCACTTCTAAAGTGGTTGAATATGCTCACTCTAAAGGTGTTTCTGTTGAAGCTGAGCTTGGAACTGTTGGTGGACAAGAGGATGACGTAATAGCAGATGGCGTTATCTATGCAGATCCTAAAGAGTGTCAAGAATTAGTAGAGCGTACTGGTATCGATACACTGGCACCTGCACTTGGTTCTGTTCACGGCCCTTACAAAGGTGAACCGAATCTTGGATTCAAAGAAATGGAAGAGATCGGTGCAGCGGCTGGAGTACCTCTAGTACTTCACGGTGGTACTGGAATTCCGACAAAAGACATCCAAAAAGCGATTTCTTTCGGAACAGCCAAAATCAACGTAAACACTGAAAACCAAATTGCTTCAGCTAAAGCGGTACGTGAAGTACTTGCAGCTGACACTGAAGTATATGATCCACGTAAATACATGGGTCCTGCCCGTGAAGCGATCAAAACGACAGTTGCTGGCAAAATGCGCGAATTTGGTTCTTCTAACCAAGCTAAATAGATAGGTAATGTTTGGAAAGTCCTTGCGTGTAGATTACAGGCTTTCCGAATGTGGTAGAAAAAGAATGAAGCGGTAGGATGGGACTGGCACCAGGAGAGGTTTGATACCTTTTTGGGTCAGTCCCTTCCGTTCATTAAAAGATGATTGAAAATTTTGTCGAAAATGGGGTAGAGGTAATGAAATTTTTCATAGACACAGCAAACATGAGTGAAATTCAAGAAGCATTTGAATGGGGTATTCTTTCAGGAGTGACAACGAATCCGTCGCTTGTAGCGAAAGAAAAAAACGTGACATTTGAAGACCGTTTAAAAGAAATCACGGAATTAGTCCCTGGTTCTGTAAGCGCTGAAGTCATCGCGACAGACGCTGAAGGAATGATCAAAGAGGGCAGGGAGCTTGCGAAGATCGCGCCCAACATTACGGTTAAGCTTCCGATGACGCCGGACGGATTGAAAGCGACATCTACTTTTGCTAAAGAAGGAATTAAGACAAATGTCACGCTGATTTTCAGTGCGAATCAGGCGCTTTTAGCGGCTCGTGCTGGAGCGACGTATGTTTCGCCTTTTTTAGGAAGATTAGATGATATCGGTCATGACGGTCTCGAGCTTGTATCCAAGATCGCTGAAATCTTTGCGATTCACGGCCTGGAAACAGAAATCATTGCGGCATCGACCCGCCATCCACAGCATATTACAGAAGCTGCTTTAAGAGGGGCGCATATTGCGACCGTTCCTCTGAAAGTGTTGAAGCAATTGTTCCATCATCCTCTTACGGATAAAGGAATCGACGCATTCCTGAATGATTGGAACAACCGCTAATTTTAAGTCAATTGGTCTAGCAAAAAAAATTCTTTTATCCTATACATGTTTTGACGAATTATGTATACACTAGTAGACAATACCTCTTAGAACGTCTTCTATTGGAAAAATAATCCTTTTTGTTTTTGGTGTGCGGAGTCTGACAGCCATTGGGGCTTCCTCATCAATGAACAGTGGAAGGGAGTTTAATATGGAAAAGTTAAAAATTGCAGGAGGTTATCCCCTTGAAGGAACCATTAAAGTCAGTGGGGCCAAAAATAGTGCGGTAGCCTTGATCCCGGCAACCATTCTTGCTGATTCACCAGTCACAATCGAAGGGTTACCAGACATCTCTGATGTACAGACACTGAAAGATCTTTTAGAAGAGATCGGTGGTTCAGTCAACCTGGAAGATGGGGATATGAATGTAGATCCAAGTCAAATGGTGTCCATGCCTTTACCTAGCGGGAAGGTGAAAAAGCTTCGTGCTTCTTATTATTTAATGGGAGCGATGCTTGGACGATTCAAAAAAGCGGTCATCGGATTACCGGGTGGGTGTCACCTAGGTCCACGTCCGATTGATCAACACATTAAAGGCTTCGAGGCTCTTGGAGCAGAAGTGACGAATGAACAGGGTGCGATTTATTTGCGTGCCGATGAATTAAGGGGTGCCCGCATCTATCTTGATGTAGTCAGTGTAGGAGCAACCATTAACATTATGCTTGCCGCTGTACGCGCAAAAGGCAGAACGATCATTGAAAATGCGGCAAAGGAACCTGAGATCATCGACGTAGCTACTTTACTAAGTAATATGGGCGCGAAGATCAAAGGAGCGGGAACGGACGTGATCCGTATTGATGGTGTAGACGAGCTTCATGGCTGCCGTCACACAATCATTCCTGACCGCATTGAAGCAGGAACGTTCATGATCCTTGCAGCAGCCGTCGGTAAAGGCGTGCTCGTTGACAACGTTATCCCATTACATATGGAATCAGTCATCGCCAAGCTGCGTGAAATGGGCGTACCCGTTGAAACAAATGACGACCAGATCTACATCGGAAGAGCGGACAAGCTCAAATCCGTTGATGTGAAAACATTGGTGTATCCAGGATTCCCGACAGATCTGCAGCAGCCGTTCACGACATTATTGAACAGGGCAGAAGGTTCTGCTGTCGTAACGGACACGATCTATTCAGCCCGCTTCAAGCATATCGATGAACTGAGAAGAATGAATGCGACGATCAAGGTGGAAGGTCGCTCCGCCATCGTCAATGGACCTGTACAATTACAAGGTGCCAAAGTGAAAGCAAGTGACCTCCGTGCAGGAGCGGCCCTTGTCATCGCCGGCCTAATGGCAGAAGGAATCACAGAAGTAACCGGCCTCGAACACATCGACCGCGGCTACAGCGACCTCGTCGCCAAACTCGAAGGCCTGGGCGCAACCATCTGGCGTGAAAAAATGTCCGCCGAAGAACTGGAGCAGATGAAGTCGTAGTTTCGTAAAACGTTTTGAAAATTTTTCAAGAAATTGTTGTTTTAAATTATTTTATGAAAAGCAATAAACTAAGTTGATTGGAGCGGAAGGTGCTCGACTCCTGCGGGAATAGCGGGAAAGTAAGAAAAGAGGAGGCGGCTCGCACAGCCCCGACAAGCATAAGATGAATGGACCGAGAAGGCGTTCTTTGCCTTCTTGGGCCATTTAGCTTATGACCTCGAGGGGCTAGCCGCCGGAGCTGGACAGGTGAGACCCCACAGGGCAAAGCCCGAGGAGGCTCAACTCACGCCCCGCGGAAAGCGAGCACCTGGAGCGGAAATCAACCACTACTCGCTTTTTAAGGATTTCATTAAATATTTCCAGTATGACCAGTTCTTTTCTACCTAAACGAACCATTGTGTCCTACTTTTTTCGAAAAAAAGTCTCTCTAAACGTTTCAATGTGTTACAATAAATCTGTTAATATGTTATACAATTCAAGATTATTGTAAAACAAAAGGGATTACGGGAGGCTATATACATGGAAAGAAGTTTATCAATGGAGCTTGTTCGAGTAACAGAAGGGGCTGCCCTTGCATCGGCTCGCTGGATGGGTCGCGGTAAGAAGGATGAAGCAGATGATGCTGCAACCTCTGCCATGCGCGATGTATTCGATACAGTACCGATGAAGGGAACAGTTGTCATCGGTGAAGGTGAAATGGATGAAGCTCCAATGCTTTATATCGGTGAGAAACTAGGGACAGGCTATGGTCCACGTGTAGATGTGGCCGTCGATCCGTTGGAAGGAACGAACATCGTTGCTTCCGGAGGCTGGAATGCACTGGCGGTACTCGCGGTGGCAGACCACGGAAACCTACTGAACGCACCGGATATGTATATGGATAAAATCGCAGTTGGACCAGAAGCGGTCGGGGAAATCGATATCAACGCTTCTGTTATCGATAATCTGAAAGCCGTTGCGAAAGCAAAGAACAAGGATATCGAAGACGTAGTGGCAACGGTCTTGAATCGTCCTCGTCATGAGCATATCATCCAACAGCTGAGAGAAGCAGGGGCCCGCATCAAGCTGATCAATGATGGTGACGTAGCAGGAGCTATGAACACGGCATTCGATCATACGGGTGTCGATATTTTATTCGGATCCGGTGGCGCTCCAGAGGGAGTACTAGCTGCCGTTGCGCTGAAATGCTTAGGCGGAGAAATTCAAGGAAAGCTTTTACCACAGAACGACGCCGAACTCGAGCGCTGTATCAGCATGGGGCTGGATGTGGACAAGATCCTTCGAATGGAAGACCTCGTATGCGGTGACGATGCGATCTTTGCGGCAACAGGTGTAACAGACGGCGAACTGTTAAGAGGTGTTCAGCTTAAAGGGACATACGGCTTGACTCATTCTGTCGTTATGCGTGCCAAATCCGGTACCGTTCGCTTCATAGACGGCCGCCACAGTCTTCAGAAAAAACCAAACCTGGTCATGAGATAATAAATAGATATACGTAACATGAGAGAGAAACCAACTCTTCTTAATAAGAGATGAGGGATGGGCAGAGTGTCTTACCATTTCTGCCCATGACCACTCTTATCACTCACTTTTTTTCTTCATAGGTGAAAAAATGCTGCCTATCTACAAAATTACCTTCCTTTTTTTACCCAGTCATTGATTCTTCATTAAAAGTATGGTTACAATAGATAAGGTTTTATCTTCAGCATTTTTTCTATTAATTTATGCTTCAACATATTTCTTCATTTTTAGAAAAATCTACCCATATTTGGCTCTTTTCTAAAAGATAGTATTTATTTGTGAAAGAGAATATAACAAAGTTGATTGTAGCGGAAGGTGCTCGACTCCTGCGGGAATAGCGGGAAAGTACGAAAAACGGAGGCGGCTCGCACAGCCCCGACAAGCATAAGATGAATGGGCCGGGAAGGCGTTCTTTGCCTTCATGGACCATTTAGCTTATGACCTCGAGGGGCTAGCCGCCGGAGCTAGACAGTTGAGACCCCACAGGGCGCAGCCCGAGGAGGCTCAACTCACGCCCCGCGGAAAGCGAGCATCCTGCAGCGGAAATCAACCTCTACTCTCTTGTGAAAAATAACAACAAAGTTTTATTTTAAAGTAGGACAAATTAATAAAGCGTGGTGTCATGATGGAAGAGTTAACAATCTCTAGCTTAGAAAATATGAAGCTTAAAGAGCTTTACGAGCTAGCCAAACAATACAAAGTTTCTTATTATAGTAAATTAACAAAAAAAGAATTGATTTTCGCTATCCTTAAAGTTCGTGCAGAACAAGAAGGCTTCTTCTTTATGGAAGGTGTTCTTGAAATCATCCAATCAGAAGGATTCGGTTTCTTACGACCGATCAACTATTCTCCAAGCTCTGAGGATATTTATATTTCTGCATCACAAATCCGCCGTTTCGACCTTCGTAACGGGGATAAGGTATCGGGGAAAGTGCGCCCTCCGAAGGAAAACGAGCGTTATTTCGGTCTGCTTCATGTAGAAATGGTCAATGGAGAAGAGCCTGAATCTGCGAAAGAACGTGTTCATTTCCCAGGTCTCACGCCTTTATATCCTGACCGTCAAATGAAACTTGAAACAACACCAAACAAAATCTCCACGCGAATCATGGATCTTATAGCTCCTGTCGGTTTTGGACAACGTGGATTAGTCGTAGCACCACCTAAAGCTGGTAAGACGATGCTGATCAAAGAAATCGCGAACTCGATCACGACGAATCATCCTGAAGCGGAACTAATCATCCTTCTGATCGATGAGCGTCCAGAGGAAGTAACGGATATCGAACGTTCGGTTGAAGCAGAAGTCGTAAGCTCAACATTCGATGAAGTGCCGGAAAACCACATCAAAGTGGCAGAACTCGTTCTTGAGCGCGCCATGCGTTTAGTGGAGCACAAGCGTGATGTCATTATCCTGATGGATAGTATCACTCGTTTGGCCCGTGCTTATAACCTGGTCATCCCGCCAAGTGGACGAACTCTTTCCGGTGGTATCGATCCGGCTGCGTTCCATCGCCCGAAACGATTCTTTGGTGCTGCACGTAACATTGAAGAAGGCGGAAGCTTGACGGTCCTGGCGACAGCGTTAGTGGATACAGGGTCCCGTATGGACGATGTCATTTATGAAGAGTTCAAAGGAACAGGGAACCTGGAACTTCATCTTGATCGTTCTCTTGCTGAGCGACGAATCTTTCCGGCCATCGACATCCGTCGTTCCGGAACTCGTCGTGAAGAACTTCTCATCAAACCGGATCATCTTGAAAAGCTGTGGGCGATTCGCAAAGCGATGTCCGATCAGCCTGATTTCGCTGAGAAGCTTATGCGCAAGCTGAAGCAATCGAAGACGAATGAAGAGTTTTTCAATGTGTTGACAGAAGAGTCGAAGAAGCGTTAATCTAGTATTCGAATGATTGGTGCTATGTCTGTAACTTCCAATTTTTCAGGTTGCAAATATCACTTGTCCTTGTTATAATAGTGTCAATGTGTTTTAAAAAATGGATGTGGTAAGGGGCTGGCTATAACTCTCATGCTTATGCTCATATCACATATATCTTCGTAATAAATTACTCTGTCTCAGATGATTCAGGGCGGAAGGAGATGAAAGAAATGAAATCAGGAATTCATCCTAAGTACAACACGATCAAAGTTAGCTGTGCTTGCGGTAACGAATTTGAAACTGGTTCTGTAGCGGAAGAAATGCGCGTTGAGGTATGTTCTGAATGCCATCCATTCTACACAGGACGTCAGAAATTCGCTGACGCTGGTGGACGTGTTGACCGTTTCAACAAAAAATACGGTCTTAAAAATCAACAACAATAATGAAGAGATGAAAGGTCATATCGAATTTCTTTGTGCGTAAGGCATAAATATATGAGATTGGCCCTTCTCTTCTATTAGAAAAACAGGCAAGGATCTTCATGCTTGCCTGTTTTTTATTCTTTTTAAAGCAAATGGTTGAAGAAATAGAGGCAGTTCCAATTGAGCTGTGCCTCTTTTTTTCTGCCAAATTACAGGATTCTGAGCATTTTTCCCGTACATAAAGGAATGCTTTAACTATAAGAGTAGTCCGTTTATCCTAACAGTCAGGCTGTTTAATTATAGAATATTGCAAAAGGAAGGAGAGGCGCTTTCGTGTATGTCATGAAACAAACGGGTTGGGTAGAAGTCATTTGCGGCAGCATGTTCTCAGGGAAATCCGAGGAACTGATCCGCCGGGTAAGACGCACTCAATTTGCTAAACAGGAAATTGCAGTGTATAAGCCAAAGCTAGATAATCGCTATAGTGATGAGTCGGTTGTATCTCATAATGGTACCTCTGTCATCGCCAAAGCAGTCGAGGGTTCACATGTGATCCTCGATGACCTGAATCCAGAGGTGGATGTCATTGCTATTGATGAGGTTCAATTTTTTGACGAAGGCATTGTAGAGGTCGTCCAAAAATTAGCAAACAGTGGATACCGTGTCATCCTCGCAGGACTTGATCAGGATTTCCGCGGAGAACCATTCGGTCCGATGCCGGAATTATTGTCCATTGCCGAGCAAGTGACAAAACTTCAAGCCGTTTGTGCAGTATGCGGCTCTCCTGCAAGTCGAACACAACGATTAATCAATGGCGAACCAGCTTGCTACGATGATCCCGTCATCCTGGTGGGTGCGTCTGAAGCTTATGAGCCAAGATGCCGTCATCACCATGAAGTTCCGACTGGAATGAGCGTAACACCTGATATGGTGAAGGAAGTATAAATAATGATCAGAAAACAAAGTCATGGGTATGTGGCTTTGTTTTTTTATTTGAAGTTCAGGATGTAAAGGAAATTGGGCAAAGATTCTCTGCCGGCTCTCCTAACACTTGTCTCCGCTTTTATGTGCATAAGCACTTTCCTGTGGGAAATCCTAAAAACAGGAGGTGTAAAAGCATGAAAAAACTAGTATTAGTATTATCCTTTACGTTATTCTTCATTTTAATCACCGCGTGTGGAGTGAACCAGGAATCCGAATTCGGTAGGCACGAGGATCAAAATGGAACACGATTCATTGATAATCGAAAAGATGATCAAAATGATCGTCAAGATAAAATCGTCCGAAACACGACAAATGAAAACCCGAATTTTCCAAACCTGACGAATTCACCCGGCACAACATCGACGACAACGGGTGTGTATGAAGACAAAGCACGTGAGGTTGTGAAGGAGTATTCCAATTTTGAACCAGATGAAGTGTGGATCAATGGCGAACAAATGTGGGTGACGGCCCATACCCAAAATGAAATGAGTATGGCTGAGACGGATAAAGAAGAAGCGATGTTAAAAGAGAGACTGGAGAAAGCCATTCCAAAATACGATATAAATGTGAAAATCACCGAAAGATAAAAAAAGTGCAAGCAGGTCTGGAGACTGACCTGCTTACCTTCTACATAAAATCCACCCGCTTATGCCTTCTACTTATCCCCGATCTTCCTTGTGTTTACATACACCGTATAATATAATTAGACTGTTATGGACTAAAATTGAGGTGAATAGCTGTGTTCGATCGTTTACAAGCAGTGGAAGATCGCTATGATAAGTTAAATGAACTATTGAGTGATCCAGAAATTGTGAATGACCCTAAGAAGCTAAGAGATTATTCAAAAGAGCAATCAGACATCCAAGCAACGGTAGAAGCATATCGAGAATATAAAGAACTTACTGGACAGTTTAAAGACGCTAAGGCAATGCTGGATGATAAGCTTGATGCTGATATGCGTGAAATGGTGAAAGAAGAGGTTTCCGAGCTTGAAGAACAAATTGAAGCATTGGAAGCCCGTCTGAAAATATTATTGATTCCGAAAGACCCGAACGATGATAAGAACGTAATCATGGAGGTACGTGGTGCTGCAGGTGGAGATGAAGCTGCCCTGTTTGCCGGTGACTTATACCGTATGTACAGCCGTTATGCAGAATCACAAGGTTGGAAGACCGAAGTGATGGAAGCGAACTCGACTGGCGTTGGTGGATATAAAGAGATCATCTTCATGATCAACGGAAATGGCGCATTCTCCAAAATGAAATACGAAAACGGGGCACACCGTGTGCAACGTGTACCTGAAACAGAATCCGGCGGACGTATCCATACATCGACGGCAACGGTTGCCTGCCTGCCGGAAGCGGAAGAAGTCGAAGTGGATATTCACGACAAAGATATCCGTGTCGATACCTTCGCATCCAGTGGCCCGGGAGGACAAAGTGTTAATACAACCATGTCTGCTGTCCGTCTGACTCACATGCCGACAGGTGTAGTCGTGTCATGTCAGGATGAAAAGTCACAGATCAAGAACAAAGAAAAGGCAATGAAAGTATTGCGTGCCCGCGTTTACGATAAATTCCAACGTGAAGTTCAAGCTGAATACGATGCAAACCGTAAATCAGCCGTTGGTACAGGTGACCGTTCCGAACGGATCCGTACGTACAATTTCCCACAAAACCGCGTAACGGATCACCGAATCGGATTGACGATTCAAAAGCTTGACCAAATCCTTGAAGGAAAGATGGATGAAGTCATCGATGCATTAATCATCGAGGATCAATCCAAACTTCTTGAGAGATTGGAAGAATAATGACGTCTGTTACCATATTTGAAGCCCTAAAATGGGCTTCTTCTTTTTTAGTCGAAAATGACCGTGATGAAAATGTGGGAGAAATCTATTTGCGGCATGTAGTAGGGATGTCCCGATCCCAACTGTTGGCAGAACAGCGGAGGTCCGTCCCTCTAGAGAAGTGGGAAGAATTCCAGGATGGGATCCGCCGGCATGTTGGCGGAGTGCCGATACAGCATATTATTGGGGTTGAGGAGTTTTATGGCCGGGAGTTTGTGGTGAATGAGCATGTGCTGATTCCGAGACCGGAGACGGAAGAATTGATCTATTATGGATTGCAGAAAATGAAGGGTCTGTTTAATGTTGCTGATACTCCATTGCAGGCTGCTGATGTTGGAACGGGGAGTGGAGCGATTGCGATTACGTTGAAGCTCGAAGCGGATCGTTTCCCTCTTGATATGATGGCTGTGGATATTTCTCGTGAAGCGTTGGCAGTTGCCCGTGAAAACAGTGAGAAGCTCGGAGCTGAGATTCGCTTTTTTGAAGGGGACTTACTGCAGCCTTTAATGAAAGAAGGTGTCAAGCTCGATATCCTTTTATCGAATCCACCATATATTCCCCTGACAGATCGTGAAACGCTATCCGATGTAGTCATTGAGCATGAACCTGAACTCGCTTTATTTGGCGGGGAAGATGGCTATGATCTGTACAAGAGATTTATGGATGAACTGCCGTTGGTCATGAAGGAAAAATGTCTCATCGGCTTCGAAGTCGGAGTCGGACAGGGCGAAATCGTAGCCGATATGTTGCGCGCGACCTTCCCCGATGCGGAAACAGTAGTCATCCATGATATCAATGGGAAAGATCGAATGGTGTTTTGTGTGAAAAAATAAGAAATGTTGACCCTCGATTGGTGTGATCGGGGGTGTTTTTTTATGAGAATTGATCAGTTTTGGTGGAATGTGAGATTTTTGCAGGCTGGATTTAAAAAAGTTGTTTCGCTATTAATATTTATAAAAGAGATATTCTCAGAATGTTGATTGGAGCGGAAGGTGCTCGACTCCTGCGGGAAAAGCTGGACAGGTGAGACCCCGGAGGCTCACCGCCAGCCCCGCGGAAAGCGAGCACCTGCAGCGGAAATCAACTAGCACTCGCTTTTTAAAAAGCAACTATATTTTCAAAATCGAAATTCAGCATATTTTCCAAACAAAATGTTATTTTACTAGTTTAAGATTTCCCCTTTTTGACGAGACTGTTTTACTGAGGGGGAGAGGAAATGAAAACAAAACATACAGTTTTATTGTATATCTTGATTCTATCATTAGGAACGATTCTAAGTTTATATATACCGAAGCAGGAAATGGCGGCTCAGGAAACGATGGTGATCCCGGAAGAAGCGATTCGACTTCGGATTCTGGCAAATAGTGATTTAGAGCAGGACCAAAATGTGAAAAGACTCGTCCGTGATGAAGTAAATAAAGAGATTACGAACTGGGTGGCGACTCTTACATCACAGGATGAGGCGAAATCAGTGATTAAAGCAGGTCTGCCACAGCTGCAGAAGATTGTCGAAGAAGTTGTCACTGAGCAAGGCTTGGATCAATCGGTGAAAATTGATTTTGGGAAAGTGAAGTTTCCTACTAAATTATACGGTCAGTATTTGTATCCGGCAGGCGAATACGAAGCGGTGTTGATCACTCTCGGTGCAGGAGAAGGAGCAAACTGGTGGTGTGTTCTTTATCCGCCTCTATGCTTCCTTGATTTCTCGACTGGAAATGCGGTAAGAAGTCCTGGGTTTGAAACGAAAGTGGAAGCGAACGGGAATGTGATCACTGAAGTGGATTCGGAAGATGTAGTTAGTGAAACTTCAGAAGTGGATTCAAGTGCTAAATCAGTAGAAACAAAAACTCCTGAAATCGATGTTATTGCCTATAAAGAGGTCGAGATGGAAACAGCGGAAGCACAAGAACAGCCAGTCTTTGTTGAAGACGGAGATGAGGAAGAAGTAGAGGTTCGATTCTTTGTAGTCGATTTTTTCAAAGGGTTATTCAATAAGTAGAACATAGAGCTTCATCCACCTGAGATGGAGCTTTTTTGTGTTCGGAGGAAATCTAGCGTTCTAGTATTTTTTCATAACAACTTGTTCTATTCTCTTTTTCCCCTCATACATTAACATTAGGGGATGATAGAAAAGGGAGGATAAAATGTGATGTTAAAAGTGATTCGCCAAGCAACACAGGAAGATATCCATGAAGTTGTAGCCTTCTTAATGAAAGCAGGATTAAGCACAGAAGGCATTAAAAATAGTATTGATTGCTTTTTGGTAGTAGAAGACTCAGACAACCGGTTAATCGGGACTCTCGGTATTGAGGTTCAAGAGAAGATTGGGCTTCTTCGCTCCCTCGTAGTGACCTCATCTTTTGAAAGTGAAGAATTGTTTGCTCTTTTCCAAGAAATATTAAAATTGGCGAAAGAAAAAGAACTTACGCGTCTATACTTGATCTCCAATCGAAAAGCGTCGCTGAATTTCTTTGACCTGCTAGGTTTTCAACAGGAAAAAGAGCCTTTTGTGGATGAGTTGGAGAAATTTGTTCACGCTCAAAAGTTATCCACTGTGGATAACTGTATTACGATGAGGCTTGACCTTTAGGAAGGTTTAAGGGGTTTCGACAAATTCCAGCTAAAAGAAATTATTTTGCGATAGTAGTCTGGTAGTAGACTGAATCATTTCTATTGAGAAATGATTCAGTTTTTTTTATGTGGAACATTCGACAAAATACGTGAAGTCCCGGTCACTCACGTAAATATCTCTCTTTTCAGAATTATTCACACCATCCACAGGTTTATCCACAGTTTGTAGAGTTTCATTCTCGTTTTGTGGACGATACTTGAGAATTTGTGGTGTTTCTTTTATACTTTCAAAAGAGTAAAGTTCTAGAACGCTTGTTAATTCTGTATCTATACACAGAAATGAGTGTTGATAATAGAAGGTGGATGACGGAAATGATGAAACATTGGATTGTGGAAAGAGATGTGGATAACAATGAAAGTTATCCACAAATTGTGGATGCAGCGAAGATTCTTCAACAGAATGAGGTGGTGGCATTCCCGACAGAGACGGTTTATGGTCTGGGTGCCAATGCGAAATCAGATAGAGCTGTGGAGAAAATCTTTGAAGCGAAGGGAAGACCATCGGATAATCCACTGATTGTCCACATATCAAATAAAGATCAGCTGGAAGGACTTGTAGCAGAGGTCCCGTCTGATGCAGCGAACCTGATCGATGCTTTTTGGCCGGGTCCATTAACGATTATTTTTCATAATAAGGAAAACGTATTTTCTGAAAAAGTAACAGCGGGATTGCCGACTGTGGGGATCCGGATGCCCGATCACCCTGTAGCCCTGGCGATCATTGAAGCGTCTGGACTCCCGATTGCGGCACCAAGCGCGAACCGCTCAGGGAAACCAAGTCCGACAACGGCTCAGCATGTCATCGATGATCTGGAAGACCGGATTGCAGGCGTGGTCGACGGAGGTGAAACGGGTGTAGGTGTCGAGTCGACCGTAGTGGATTGTACGGGACCAAGGCCTGTCATCTTACGTCCTGGAGGAGTCACCAAGGAACAGCTGGAAGAAGTGGTCGGTTTAGTGGAAGTGGATCCTTCTTTAAAAGAAGGAAAGGGAGCTCCGAAATCCCCGGGCATGAAATACACGCACTACGCCCCTGATGCTCCTGTGTATTTAGTGGATGGTACGAGGGCAGATCTTCAGAAATTAGTAGATGACAAAAAAGCTGAGGGTCTCAAAGTGGGTGTGTTAACAACGGAAGAATTCATGGAGGACTTCCAGGCAGACGTCATTCTCTCGATGGGTCGGAGAGAGGATTTGGCAACAGTCGCTCGAAATCTCTATGATACGCTGAGGGCTTTTAATAAAAGGGACGTGGATATTATTTTCGCCGAAATGTTTCCCGAGGAAGGGGTCGGCCTGGCGATTATGAACCGGCTTCAGAAAGCTGCCGGGTACCGGGTGATAAAAGGATAATGGTTACCCCTGTGGTTTGAAAGAACTGTAGGGGTTTTTTTGTGTGAGTCAATAAGGTCCAATCTTCAAACCGATTTACCATTCTATTTCCCTTTGGACGTGCATAAATTTGTTCTGTAGGCATGTCCGGAGGGAGAAAAACAAAAATGACAACGATTATCGGAGAACTGATTACCTTGATGTTAATGGCATTTGCACTTGGGATGGATGCCTTTTCGATCGGAATCGGGATGGGTATGTTTCAGCTGAGATTAAAGCAAATCTTCTATATAGGGTTGGTCGTCGGGGTCTTTCATGTCTGGATGCCCATGCTCGGGATGATGACGGGGAAATTTTTATCCGAAACATTCGGTGACTTTGCAGGGTATGCCGGTGGGCTCCTTTTGATTATATTAGGCATACAAATGTTCATGTCCAGCTTTAAAGAAGAGGAGACGACGCTCATTTCCCCCGTAGGATTTGGTTTAGTGCTCTTTGCTTTGAGTGTAAGCCTGGACAGCTTTTCCGTTGGATTGACCCTCGGCATATTCGGTGCCAGGACAGCGGTTGCCCTTTTCTGTTTTGGGATAGCGGCGACAGTGTTGACATGGGCTGGTTTATTGATTGGCCGAAAATTTCAAGGAGTGCTCGGGACGTATAGTGAGGCACTTGGGGGAAGTATTCTGTTTGCGTTTGGGATTAAGCTGCTGCTGCCGTTGTGAAAGGAAGGTAATGAGTTTTGGAGGTCAAGGTCCGTCCCTCATTGGATGGACTTTTTTCAATTTCTAAGTGAATGAGTTAGGTGAGGGTTGGAAAATATTTTATAATAGGTTGTAAGGAGGATGACGTGATGAATATTTTATTTGTTTGTACGGGAAATACGTGCCGGAGTCCTATGGCAGAGGCTGTTTTGAAGCATAAGGGTGCAGAGGGGTTTGATGTGAAATCCGCGGGCGTTTTTGCCATGGACGGAAGTGATGCTTCATTTCAGACTAAAGAAGTGCTGAAAGAGAACGATATAATACATAGACACCAATCGAGTTCGCTCTCAAGGGAGAACCTGGATTGGGCTTCCTATATTTTCACGATGACGTCGAATCATAAGCGGGCAATTGTGGATCAGTATCCACATGTGGCGGACAAAATTTTCACATTGAAAGAGTTTGTCCATGAAGATCCTGCAGATTTGGACGTATCGGATCCGTATGGGGGAAGTGTGGACATCTATAGACATACATACAGAGAGCTGGATTCACTGATTGAGGAGTTAATTAAAAAGCTGGGTTGAGACAGGGAGAGAGAAAGAATGGGGAAAGAGAGAAGCTACAAATCGGGTCTTAGAAAGAAATTGGTCTTCTTTATCACGCTACTTGCCGTAGTGACGTATTCCACGAGTGCACTTTTTATTTATTTTATCAAACCTACTTTTGCACCGGATATGAACGAGCTTTTATTTACGAGCATGACGCTGGGGATGGGAGTGTTCTGGTCCGGTGTGCTTGCCTTTTTTGCAGCGGGATTCATCGTCAAACCACTTCAGCGTTTGGAACAGGCTGCGTTAAAAGCGGCTGAAGGGGACATCGCTGTGGAAGTGGAGGTGCCGAAGTCGGATGATGAAATCCGGTCACTGGCATTGGGGTTCAATCGCATGCTCCATAACTTGCGCGACATGGTGTCGAGTATCGACGAGAATTTTACGAAAACAAATTCGAATGTGATCGAGTTGTCGAGAGCATCGGAAGCTGCTTCCACTCAAGCGGATTCCATTTCCAAAACGATTACAGAAATTTCAGCAGGTGCTGAAAGCTCGGCCATGGCGATTCAAACGACGGCTGAATCGGTGGAGGATGTGATCCGGATCGCACAGGAAGTCCAGAATCACTCCAAATCATCAGAACAAATGTCCAAGCATATGGTGACGGAGCTTCAAGGGAGCAAGGAAGTCATTCATTCCCTGGTAGAAGGTATCAGCCGACTTGCAAGAGGTAATGAAGATTCTTTAGATGCCGTCCGCCGCTTGGAAGACAATGCGAAAAAAGTGGAACAGATCATTCAATTGGTCGGGGATATCGCGAACCAGACCAATCTTCTCGCCTTAAATGCTTCAATCGAAGCGGCACGGGCAGGTGAGCATGGGAAGGGGTTTGCAGTCGTCGCCGAGGAAGTTCGCAAACTGGCAGATGAAAGCGGCAAAGCAGTTCAAGGAATTTCGGACCTCATCAAGAACATTCAAACCGAGGTTGGGAAAGTAGTTGGACAGATCACGACTCAAGTTGACTCTGCAAATTCTGAAGTGAAAAAAGGAACACAGACAAATGAGATGATCGAAATGATGACAAAAACGATCCATGAAGTAGCGGATGCCGTTCAAAATATATCCGTTCTTGTCGATCAGCAAATGGACAGCATTCAATTGACTTCCCAGCAATCACAGGAAGTTGCGGCCATCGCAGAAGAAACATCGGCAGGGGCTGTGGAAGTGTCAGCCTCCACCAAAGAACAAGCGGCTGTAATGGGTGACGTAGAGAAATTGGCATTGAACCTGAAAGAACAGGCACAATCACTGAAAAGTACGATTACGCGTTTTCATTTATAAAAAAGACGGATATGAGGGACGGACCTCATATCCGTTTTTTTTGATGACCGGCTTTCGACTCATTCCTTCTAAAAAGAATCCGAAAAACTTTATATAATCAAGAGTGTGTGGCAAAATAAACGTATCAAAGGCTATAGGGAGTGGGATTAATTATGAAAATTGCAATTGCATCGGATCACGGCGGGGTAAATATCCGGGAAGAAATCAAATCTTTATTAGAAGATCTGGGCCTTGAATATGAGGATTTCGGTTGTGAGTGTGGAACTTCCGTTGACTATCCGGACTATGCAGTGCCTGTTGCGGAAAAGGTTGCCAGCGGTGAATTCGATCGTGGCATTCTGATTTGTGGAACGGGAATCGGTATGAGCATTTCAGCTAACAAGGTCAAGGGGATCCGCTGCGCCCTTGTACATGATGTGTTCAGTGCGAAAGCAACCCGTGAACACAATGACAGCAATATGTTAGCCATGGGTGAACGTGTGATTGGACCTGGCCTTGCCCGTGAAATCGCGAAACAATGGCTGGTGACAGAATTTGAAGGTGGCCGCCATTCCAACCGGATAGGGAAAATCACGGCATACGAAGACAAACAATAGGGAGTGGATTTCATGGAAATCGCTCAAATGAAGGAAGAACTGCAAACGATCCTGCAAGAGTTCAGCAAGCAGGTCCCGATGAAAAAGGGACAAGTGTTTGTTGTAGGCTGTTCGACATCAGAAGTGATGGGGGAGCGGATCGGAACATCGGGAACGATTGAAGTAGCAGAAATGATCTTTGATGAGTTAAAAGGATGGGCAGATTCCATTGGTGTTTCACTGGCTTTTCAGTGCTGCGAGCACTTAAATCGTGCCATCGTTTTGGAAAGAGATGCTGCTGAAAGAAAAGGACTGGATGAGGTCACGGTCATTCCTGTGCGAAAAGCAGGAGGAGCCATGGCCACCCAAGCGTATCATTCCTTTAAAGATCCCGTCATGGTCGAGCATATCAAAGGCGATGCCGGCATCGACATCGGGGATACCTTCATCGGCATGCACCTGAAACACGTAGCCGTCCCGATCCGGGTATCACAGAAAAGCCTCGGCGAAGCCCACATCACACTGGCCAAAACCAGACCGAAACTCATAGGTGGAGTCAGAGCTGTGTACGAATAATATTCTCTATTTGAAGGTCCGTCCCTCTGATTTGAGGGACGGACCTTTATTTCGGTGTTGACTTAAATCCAGGTGTAAATCCCGAACTATAAAGTGGGACATGGAGTATATGGTTATGTTACAAGGCAGCGAGGGACAAAACTGATTGATTGGATAGAGGATTACAAACGATCAGCACGTGTTCGCCTTCATTCGACAATGATAGTCATAGCGCTGCTCTGGGGAGCGTGGAAGGAGAACGGTGAGGGTGTTTGTGAACAACATCACACGAGGTCCGTCCCTCTAATATGCTCTAAACACGAACATTACGTTTTGACTGGAGGTTTTTATTTCGCGTTTTGCTGAATCGTGTTAGAATGAGAGTGAATGAATCAAGGAGGCGCCGCAGTTGGGCCTATGAATTAAAGGGGGATATGTATGAGTAAGATTGCCAAGCAAGATCCGGAAATTTATGCAGCGATTCAAGATGAATTAGAGCGTCAACGAACAAAAATCGAGTTAATTGCATCTGAAAACTTTGTCAGTGAAGCGGTTATGGAAGCACAAGGCTCCGTTCTGACAAATAAGTATGCAGAAGGGTACCCAGGTCGTCGCTATTATGGTGGCTGTGAGCATGTGGACGTAGCAGAGAATCTGGCTCGCGACCGTGCGAAAGAACTATTTGGAGCAGAACACGTAAACGTTCAGCCTCACTCAGGAGCACAGGCCAATATGGCAGTCTACTTCACGATCCTTGAACAAGGGGACACAGTTCTAGGTATGAACTTATCTCATGGTGGACATCTGACTCACGGAAGTGCCGTCAACTTCAGTGGAATTCAATATAATTTCGTAGAGTATGGTGTGGATGAAGAAAAGCACCTGATCAATTACGAAGATGTTAGACAAAAAGCGTTAGAGCACAAGCCGAAGCTGATCGTAGCGGGAGCAAGTGCCTACCCAAGAGCGATCGATTTCGCTAAATTCCGCGAAATCGCAGACGAAGTGGGAGCCTACCTCATGGTGGATATGGCTCACATCGCTGGTCTTGTAGCGGCTGGTCTTCACCAGAACCCGGTTCCTTATGCAGACTTTGTGACCACAACGACTCACAAAACATTGCGCGGACCTCGTGGCGGTATGATCCTATGCAGAGAAGAATTTGCTAAGAAAATAGACAAGTCTATTTTCCCTGGAATTCAAGGTGGCCCGCTTATGCACGTGATCTCGGCTAAAGCTGTTGCTTTCGGTGAAGCACTGCAGGAATCTTTCAAAGACTATGCACAGAACATCATCGACAATGCGAATCGCTTAGGTGAGGGTCTTGTAAAAGAAGGAATCAATCTTGTATCAGGCGGATCTGATAACCATCTATTGCTAATCGACCTGCGTTCACTGGGACTGACTGGGAAAATCGCAGAGAAAGTGCTTGATGAAATCGGGATTACCGTTAACAAAAACACGATTCCATTCGATCCGGAAAGTCCATTCGTAACAAGTGGAGTACGTATCGGAACGGCAGCTGTTACGTCCAGAGGATTCGGGCTCGAAGATATGGATGAAATTGCTTCCATCATGGCGTTGACTCTTAACAACCATGAAGACGAAGCGAAACTCGAAGAAGCACGCAAACGTGTCATCGACCTGACAAGTAAATTTGAATTATATCCTGAAAGATAATAGATGATGACCTCTTCGCCAGGGACGGACCTGGTGGGGAGGTTTTTTTATGGGTAGGGGTGGAGGTGATATTCCATAATTTGTTAAAATACGCAATTACATAGTAAAATGACGCAAATAAAGCAAAAATGACGCAATCAGAAGCAAAAATGACGCAATCAGAAGCAAAAATGACGCAATAATCATGAAAACGACGCAATTACCTCAGTCCCAAGCCTCCTGGGCTACACTCACCCAGTCAAAATAAACAAAACCTCATCGAGGAGGTCTATCCCAACTCCAATTTTCTCAATTCTAACGATTCCATTACACTTCCCATCTCATGTTGCTCTTAAATTGTCTTTTATGTACAATAGTCTGAGGTGTAAAGGAAGTAGACAAACTATTTTTACATAAAATCGAATTTAAAGGAGAGAGTCGAATGGGCAAAGTATATGTATTTGATCATCCGTTAATCCAACACAAATTAACGTTTATTCGTGATAAAGAAACAGGTACGAAGGAATTTCGTGAGCTTGTTGACGAAGTGGCAACATTGATGGCGTTTGAAATCACCCGTGATTTACCGTTAGAGGATATTGATGTGGAAACACCAGTAAGCAAAGCGAAGGCCAAGACTCTTGCAGGTAAAAAATTAGGGATTGTTCCTATTCTGCGAGCAGGACTGGGAATGGTCGACGGAATCCTTAAACTGATCCCGGCTGCCAAAGTGGGACATGTTGGTTTATATCGTGACCCGGAGACTCTTAAACCGATTGAATATTACGTAAAACTTCCAAGTGATGTGGAAGAGCGTGACTTCATCCTGGTCGATCCAATGCTTGCAACAGGGGGATCCGCTGTAGAAGCCATCAACTCATTAAAGAAGCGTGGAGCGGTAAGCATCAAGTTCATGTGCCTCGTTGCCTGTCCAGAAGGGGTAGACGCTATCAAGGAAGCGCACCCTGACGTGGATATCTTCATCGCGGCTCTTGATGAGAAGCTGAATGAAAAAGGCTACATCGTTCCTGGTTTAGGGGACGCAGGAGATCGTTTATACGGTACGAAATAATTTGAATCAGAAATGAAAGCCGGATTATCGACATTGGATAATCCGGCTTTTTTATCTAATAATGATTAAACTACATAGTATTTTAGTTGGAAGTATTTACATTAAATTCAAGGGTTACTCATAAAACGAATTTTCTATATAATGGAGGGGCATGTGAAGGTAGAATCTATGGATTTGTTAATATAGTGAGCAACCTGCGGAAAAAGGCTCCGTTTTTCGAGATGTCCAGCTCCGGGGGCTTGGGGCTCGAGGTCATAAGCTGAATTGACCAAAAAGGCAAAGAACGCCTTTCCGGTCAATTCATCTTATGCTTGTCGCCTCTGACCAACCCGCCTCCGCTTTTCGAGATGTCCAGCTGCGCCTCCTAGTCCCTCGAGGTCATAAGCTAAATATGCCAAAAAGGCAAAAAGCGCCTTTCCGGCATATTCATCTTATGCTTGTCGGGCCTGACCAGTCGGCTCCGCTTTTCTAGTAAATGTGTTAAAAATGTGAACAATCTGGAAACGCGTGGATAGGTTGTGAACTTTTTAACTTGAACGCATTGACATAGATAATACCCTATTGTATGCTTACAAAGGGTATCAAATGATAAGGTTTTCACAAGGGTTGAACCCGTATGGAAACGGTTTTTCATCATTTGTACAGTGTGAACGATTTTCCACTAAATCACATGTGTGGAGATGAATAATATGCGTCAAAATGATCGGCGCCCGTATCAATCGATGGTCTTGTATTCTGCTATTCTTTCCCAGCTTGTTGGTTCTATCTTAATAGGGATCTTCGGCGGGAGATGGTTGGATGGAATATGGAGCACCACACCACTTTTCTTAATTATTGGACTACTCCTTGGGCTCGCAACAGGAATCTACACCATGCTCCGTACAGTCCAACATTTCAATTCGGGAGATTAATGTATGCCAGAACTTCAGCAATTGTTTAACAGGCATCGTAAGTACATATTTTTCCTCCTTTCCCTTTACGTCCTCGGTTGGGGTTTTACTTCCTATCAGTCTATTTTCCTTGGGCTTATTTTGGGGACAGGCATCAGTCTGTTTAGTCACTGGCTGATCATGAGGAGAACCGTGCGATTCGGTGATGCAGTAGAATCTGGTCAAAAGGTTCGGTCATTGGGAACCTTCTCAAGGATGGCAGGTGCGGCGTTTGCAGTCATTATTGCAACGGAATACCCTGAGCACTTTCATCTCCTGAGCGTCATTATGGGATTAATGACAATTTACCTTGTCATTATGATAGATTATTTTATTCAGCAGCTTTTAGCTCATAAATAGCGGGGAAGAGAGGTGAATTTCATTGCATCATGAAAATCCTACAGCCGAGTTTCTAGGGTTAACTTTTAACCTGGCGAACGTACTGATGATCACAGTGGCAAGTGTCGTTGTTTTCCTAATCGCCGTTCTGTCAACTCGTAGACTGGCCATGAAACCAACAGGAGTGCAAAACTTTATGGAGTGGGTCATGGACTTTGTCAAAAATATCGTGAAAAGTAATATGGATTGGAAAACAGGTGGTCGTTTCCATCTCCTTGGACTTACTTTACTCATGTACATTTTCGTTTCGAACATGTTAGGACTTCCGTTCTCGGTAGTCATTGACAACGAATTATGGTGGAAGTCACCAACAGCGGATCCAGCTATCACTATGACCCTTGCGGTTATGATCGTAGTGTTAACACACTATTATGCCATCAAGATGAAAGGCTTCGGTGAATACGGTAAAGACTTCTTCAGACCTATGTCGTTCTTATTCCCGCTGAAGATCATTGAAGAATTTGCCAATACACTAACGCTTGGTCTTCGTCTTTACGGTAACATCTACGCTGGGGAAATCCTGCTTACTTTATTGGTAGGAAGCCTCGCACACATGGGAGCAGCCGGATTACTGGGTGCCATTATCCCGACGATTGTATGGCAAGCTTTCTCAATCTTTGTCGGCGCAATCCAATCATTTATTTTTGTTATGTTAACGATGGTTTATATGGCTCACAAAGTCAGCCTGGACCATTAATATATACCCTGTTCAAAATTGAACAAAACTACTCAAAACATTTTTCATACATTTAAAGGAGGAAATTCAGAATGGGTCTTTTAGCAGCAGCAATTGCAATCGGTTTAGCAGCACTAGGTGCAGGTATTGGTAATGGTCTTATTGTTTCACGTACGGTAGAAGGTATGGCTCGTCAACCGGAAGCTCGTGGAATGCTTCAAACTACAATGTTCATCGGGGTTGCGTTAGTAGAGGCGATTCCTATCATCGCAGTAGTTATCGCATTCATCGTAATGGGTCAATAATAGCAGCTTGAAGTTCAAGATGGCGAAGATCATTCGATAAGAACCTTCGCCATTCCTTTATGTTTAGTACTTATGAACATATGACTATGAATGATACGGCATTTGCCGTTATTGTACAGCTTTCTTTAGGGAAGGCATTGACTCTTGAAGGGAGTGAAACCTCGTGCTTACAAACGCATTAGTCCTTGGAGCTGGTGGCTTCAACGGTGGAGATATCGTATTCCAGCTTGTAATGTTCCTTATCCTTCTTGCGTTATTGAAGAAGTTTGCCTGGGGTCCTTTGATGGGCATCATGCAAGAGCGTGAGAATCATATTGCAGGCGAAATAGAAGCGGCTGAACAAAGCCGTCTAGAAGCAAATAAGAGCTTGGAAGAACAGCGTCAACTTTTAAAAGAGGCTCGTCAAGAAGCGCAAGCGATGATCGAGAACTCTAAGAAGCAGGGCGATGTGCAACGTGAACAAATCATCATTGCCGCTCGTCAGGAATCTGAGCGCTTGAAAGAATCTGCGAAACGTGAAATCGAGACGCACAAAGAACAAGCGATGACAGCATTACGCGAGCAGGTTGCTTCACTATCTGTTCTGATCGCATCGAAAGTGATTGAAAAAGAACTTTCTGTTCAAGATCAACAGAAGCTGATCAACGATTATATTAAAGAGGCAGGAGAAGAGCGATGAGCTACTCTACAGTCGCAAAACGCTATGCGTTAGCTCTTTTCGATATTGCCAAAGAACACAATCAATTAGAAGCGATTGAACAAGAGCTTCGCACAGTGAAATCCGTTTTTATCCAAAATAAAGAATTAAGCATCCTTTTGGAAAATCCGAAGTTTTCGACGGATAAGAAGAAAGACTTGTTGAAAGAAGCGTTCTCAAGCGTTTCAGTACCAGTATTGAATACACTGCTTCTTATGACTGATCGTCATCGTGAAGATCAGGTAGTGGGCGTTGTCGATGCATTCATCGAGCTTTCTAATGAAGCTAGAGGAATCGCAGAAGCAAAGGTGTACTCCGTACGTGCTTTAACAGAGGATGAGAAGACAGCAATATCAGCTTCTTTTGCTAAGAGAATTGGGAAACAATCATTAAGAATTGAGAATGTGATAGACGAGAACATACTTGGCGGACTTAAGGTCCGTATCGGCAACCGTATTTATGACGGAACACTTGCTGGCAAGTTGGATCGTCTTGAGCGTGAACTTGTTCGTTAACTTTCGTATAAATGAGGGGTGAAATTCATGAGCATCAAGGCGGAAGAAATCAGCGCGCTGATAAAAAAGCAAATTGAAAACTATCAGTCTGAGATGAAAGTAAGCGATGTAGGTACAGTTATCCAAATCGGTGACGGTATCGCTCGTGCTCATGGCCTCGACAATGTCATGGCTGGAGAGCTAGTTGAATTTTCTAACGGTGTCATGGGTATGGCACAGAACTTAGAGGAAAACAACGTAGGTATCATCATTCTCGGACCATTTAAAGACATTCGTGAAGGCGATGAGGTTCGTCGTACTGGACGTATCATGGAAGTTCCAGTAGGACAGGAATTAGTAGGTCGTGTTGTAAACTCACTTGGACAACCAGTTGATGGATTAGGTCCAATTGCGACAACGAAAACACGTCCAATTGAAGGCGGAGCACCTGGTGTTATGGATCGTAAATCCGTACACGAGCCACTTCAAACTGGTATCAAAGCGATCGACGCACTAGTTCCAATCGGTCGTGGTCAACGTGAGTTAATCATCGGAGACCGTCAAACAGGTAAAACATCGGTTGCGATCGATTCGATCCTAAACCAAAAAGATCAAGACATGATCTGTATCTATGTGGCGATCGGACAAAAAGAATCAACAGTTCGTAATGCAGTTGAAACGCTTCGTAAGCACGGTGCCCTTGATTACACAATCGTTGTAACGGCATCAGCTGCTTCACCAGCTCCAATGCTATTCTTAGCACCATACGCTGGTATCACTATGGGTGAAGAATTCATGCATAACGGCAAGCACGTTCTTGTTGTATATGATGATCTTTCTAAGCAGGCATCGGCTTACCGTGAGCTTTCATTATTATTACGTCGTCCTCCAGGCCGTGAAGCATTCCCTGGTGACGTATTCTACTTACACTCTCGTTTACTTGAGCGTGCAGCGAAGTTAAGTGATGCAAAAGGTGGAGGTTCCATCACAGCATTGCCATTCGTTGAAACACAAGCAGGAGATATCTCCGCTTACATTCCAACAAACGTTATCTCCATCACTGACGGACAGATTTTCTTACAATCTGACCTATTCTTCTCCGGTGTTCGTCCGGCGATCAATGCAGGTCTTTCCGTATCACGTGTTGGTGGATCCGCACAAATCAAAGCGATGAAGAAGGTTTCCGGTACACTGCGTCTTGACTTGGCCGCATACCGTGAACTTGAGGCATTTGCTCAGTTCGGATCAGATCTTGATAAAGCGACACAAGCGAAACTGAACCGTGGAGCCCGTACTGTTGAAGTACTGAAGCAGGATCTTAACAAACCACTTAATGTTGAAAAACAAGTTATGATCTTCTATTCACTAACAAAAGGTCATTTAGATGATATTCCAGTAACAGATATTCGTCGTTTCGAAGGTGAATTCCTAAGCTGGTTAGATCACAACCATACAGAACTGTTAGACCATATCCGCACAACAAAAGGTCTTCCTGAAGACGATGCAATGAAAGCTGCGATCAACGAATTCAAGAAGACATTTGTAAAGTCTGAGTAATTTCATAGGATGTCGGTGTTCATTCTAATGACGCCGGCTGATTATTCTATTATTTAGTTGGTTCTAGTGAATATGACTAACATTTTAAAAGGGTGGTGAGAACCAGTGGCATCGTTACGCGACATAAAAACTCGTATTACATCTACGAAGAAAACCAGTCAAATTACGAAAGCAATGGAAATGGTCTCTGCCTCTAAATTGAACCGTGCGGAAACGAATGCGAAAGCCTTCGTCCCTTACATGGAGAAAATTCAGGAAGTCGTTACTTCCATTTCCCTTGGTAGCACAGATGTAACGCATCCGATGCTAGTCTCCCGCCCCGTAAAAAAAACCGGCTACTTGGTCATTACATCTGACCGCGGTTTGGCGGGGGCTTATAACTCGAGCGTCATTCGTGCTGTAAGTAATGCGATTAAAGAGCGTCACAGCTCTCAAGATGAATACGCCATTATTGCGTTAGGTCGTATTGGAAGGGATTTCTTCCAAAAACGAGGCGATAATGTAGTGGAAGGTATTGTAGGGCTACCAGATCAGCCAAACTTTGCAGACATTAAAGACATTGCCAACAAGGCAGTCAGCATGTTCTCAGATGGTGCTTTTGATGAGCTTTACATGTACTACAACCACTATGTCAGTGCCATTCAACAAGATGTTACCGAGAAGAAGGTTCTTCCTTTAACGGAGCTTGATTCTTCTTCATCGAAACTAACTTCTTATGAGTTTGAGCCTAATGCTGAAGAAATTTTGGAAGTGTTGCTCCCTCAATATGCTGAAAGCTTGATTTACGGAGCGTTACTTGATGGTAAAGCCAGTGAGCACGCGGCCCGTATGACAGCAATGAGAAACGCAACAGACAATGCGAAAGAAATCATTAACAGCCTTACACTTTCTTATAACCGTGCGCGTCAAGCAGCGATTACCCAAGAAATCACGGAAATCGTCGGCGGGGCAGCAGCACTCGAATAGAAATGACATTCCGGGTCGGCCGGATTACAACATAGTTTTGTCGTCAAAAGCTAGTTAGGAGGGAAAGAGATGAACAAAGGACACGTTCTTCAAGTAATGGGTCCAGTTGTCGATGTCAAGTTCGCTAATGGCCAACTTCCTGATATCTACAACTCATTAAAGGTCCAAATTGCAGATAGAGCTGAACTTACATTAGAGGTTGCCCTTCACCTAGGTGATGATTCTGTACGTACAATCGCGATGGCTTCCACAGATGGTTTACAACGTGGAGCTGACGTGCTTGATACAGGAGCACCAATCTCTGTACCAGTAGGGGATATCACATTAGGTCGTGTATTCAACGTTCTAGGTGAATCAATCGATTTAGACGAGCCTCTTGCAGCAGGTATCCGTCGTGATCCAATTCATAGACAAGCACCTACATTTGATCAGCTTTCTACAGAAGTTGAGATTCTGGAAACAGGTATTAAAGTAGTAGACTTACTTGCTCCTTACATCAAGGGTGGTAAGATCGGTCTATTCGGTGGTGCCGGTGTTGGTAAAACCGTATTAATCCAGGAGCTTATCAACAACATCGCTCAAGAGCACGGAGGTATCTCTGTATTCGCCGGTGTTGGAGAGCGTACTCGTGAAGGGAATGACCTTTACCACGAGATGAGCGACTCTGGCGTTATCAAGAAAACAGCGATGGTATTCGGACAAATGAACGAGCCGCCAGGTGCGCGTATGCGTGTTGCCTTGACGGGTCTTACAATGGCTGAATACTTCCGTGATGAGCAAGGTCAAGACGTACTTCTGTTCATCGATAACATCTTCCGTTTCACGCAAGCAGGTTCAGAGGTTTCTGCCCTACTAGGCCGTATGCCATCTGCCGTTGGTTACCAGCCGACACTTGCTACTGAAATGGGTCAATTGCAAGAGCGTATCACGTCAACTAACGTAGGTTCTGTAACATCGATCCAAGCGATCTATGTACCTGCCGATGACTACACGGATCCGGCTCCTGCTACAACTTTCGCTCACCTTGATGCAACTACGAACCTTGAGCGTAAGCTTTCTGAAATGGGTATCTATCCTGCGGTAGATCCATTGGCATCAACTTCCCGTGCTCTTTCTCCGGAAATCGTAGGAGAAGAACACTACAGCATCGCTCGTAATGTTCAACAAACATTACAGCGTTATAAAGAACTTCAAGATATCATTGCGATCCTTGGTATGGATGAGCTTTCTGATGATGATAAGCTGACGGTACACCGCGCTCGTCGTGTACAATTCTTCTTATCTCAAAACTTCCACGTTGCAGAACAGTTCACTGGACAAAAAGGTTCTTACGTTGAAGTGAAAGACACGGTTAAAGGATTCAAAGATATCCTTGACGGTAAATACGATCACATTCCTGAAGATGCGTTCCGTCTAGTAGGTCCGATTGAGGATGTATTAGCAGCAGCTAAAGAAATGGGAGTAGAGGTATAATTAGGGACCAGGAGGGAAGAAAATGCAGACATTAAAAGTCAATATTGTCACTCCCGATGGCCCAGTGTACGATTCAGAAGTGGAAATGGTGAGCACGAAAGCTCAAAGCGGTGAGCTTGGAATCTTACCTGGACACATTCCGATGGTTGCTCCACTACAAATCGGTGCGGTTCGCCTGAAAAAAGGTGGCAACACTGAGCTTGTAGCTGTCAGTGGCGGATTCTTAGAAGTACGTCCTGAACAAGTGACAATTCTAGCACAGTCTGCTGAAACAGCAGAAGCTATCGATGTACAACGCGCTAAAGAAGCAAAAGGCCGCGCAGAAGACCGCATGCAGGCACAACAGGACGACGTAGACTTCCGTCGTGCCGAACTCGCTCTAAAGCGTGCCATGAACAGAATTAACGTTTCCGAACGTAACTTCTAATACAAACACCGAAAACCACCCTTTCCTTGTGGAAGGGTGGTTTTTTTGAATAGAGGGACGGACCTGTGTGTGAAAAACTTCAACAACGCAACTCAACTAAAAATTTTGTGAATTCCATATATCGTTACAGAATTATGTGGTAAAATGGACTTTGTGCGTCGAAATGATTATTAGGAGTGAGAAGAGTGATAGAAAGCTTTGGCCAGCAGGCCCTGATCAGTATGCTCGTGCATCTATTTATATTCGGGATCACATTTTGGTCTTTGCAATCCATCCAGCTAGACAAGCTCCTCAAGAAAAATCGAGTCGCTCAAGGGAGACTATTGTATATCCTACTAACGATCGCAATCGGCTCCGCCGTAAGCCGATTTTTACTGGATTATTATCTGTGGTCTCAAAGCTTGCCTGTTTTCTTTGAATAAATTGAGCTTCTGACATAAAATAGGTCTTCCTGCATGTTTTCATCAGGGCCTGTTTTAAGTAAGATTAATTTTGTGCTCGTTCCTTTGTGAAAAAGTTTCAATATGAAACGCTTTCATGTAACAGCCTGCCGACAACTCAATATTTGTAAAAAGATGACGACAATTTTCAAGTATGTTCTTCTCCTATTCGGACAGACTTTTAGGTAAGGGGAGGAATGGAAAATGACTCGGTATTTTTACATTATTTTAATCTTTTTTGTTGGATTAGGTTTTCTTCCTGTTATTAATGGGAACAACACTATCGAAGCCAATCATTTATTAGACATTGAAAAGCTTGACCAAGCCATTGTACATTCTCAAGGTCGGATAACTGAATGGTCTCTATATGCAAGAGAAAACAAAAAAAGCTTCACGAATAAAGGGTTTGCCAAATATAGTACTACTATGCAAGAAAGATTTTCTGATTTTGAGTGGGTGACGAAGAAATCAGCTGAAGAAGTAATGGTTGTGGGGCAACGTCAGACGTCTCACGGGGAAGAAACCATTAAGTTGCAGCATACCCTCACAAACAAGCAGTCCGTTTCGTATATTATGTATGAAATGCGCGGAGATCAGAAAGCGTTGGGAGAAAAGACGAAGCATTATAT
This sequence comes from Rossellomorea aquimaris, assembly GCF_003315075.1. GTDB lineage: Bacteria > Bacillota > Bacilli > Bacillales > Bacillaceae_B > Rossellomorea > Rossellomorea aquimaris_C. Next base: position 66,561 of record NZ_QNRJ01000005.1, on the reverse strand, counting down.
TAAGACTGAATTTATCCCAAATATGGAAATCATTTTTACTACTAAACCTATGATTTTCTCTTGTATAAAAGGCGAATTCAATGATAAGCTTGAGAAAGTTTTGTCGAATCAGGCTGTCGAATTAATGTCGAAATTAGACGCAAAAGAACTGGAATCACTAAAAGAAGAAGACTTTTATTCCATTTCAGCTTACTCGGAACAAATGTCACGGACTATACCAACAAAAAATGATGATATGAATATACAACTAGGTTTACGGAAAAGCGGAATGGGCGCTAAGACAACCTTTGTGATTGGCACACCCATCCTAATTATTGAATATTAATATAGAGAAATTGGACGCGGAGGGGAATACTCTTGGAAAAAATTATCGTCCGCGGCGGTCAGCGTTTAAGCGGTACAGTGCAAGTTGAAGGAGCAAAGAATGCCGTTTTACCAGTCATCGCTGCTACATTATTAGCAAGTGAAGGAAAAAGTGTCATTAAAAATGTACCACCACTCTCCGATGTATATACGATTAACGAAGTATTACGTCATTTAAATACAGATGTAGAGTTTAACCATGGTGAAGTCATCGTGAATGCATCAAGAGAGTTGTTTGTGGAAGCACCGTTCGAATATGTTCGAAAAATGCGTGCATCCGTTCTTGTTATGGGATCATTACTTGGACGTACAGGTAAAGCACGTGTGGCGCTTCCTGGTGGATGTGCCATTGGATCAAGACCAATTGACCAACACTTAAAAGGCTTCGAAGCAATGGGAGCAAAAGTGAAGGTAGGAAATGGTTTCATCGAAGCTGAAGTAGACGGAAGACTGAAAGGTGCCAAGGTTTATCTGGACTTCCCAAGCGTTGGGGCAACAGAAAACATTATGATGGCTGCCGTTCTTGCAGAAGGAACAACCATCCTTGAAAACGTCGCAAAAGAGCCTGAAATTGTCGACTTAGCGAACTTCCTGAACAAAATGGGAGGAAGCGTTGTCGGTGCAGGTACTGGAACGATCCGTATCGAAGGTGTGGACCGTCTATACGGTGTCGAGCACAGCATCATTCCGGACCGTATCGAAGCGGGAACATTCATGGTTGCCGCTGCCATTACTCAAGGTGATGTCCTTGTTAAGGGTGCGATCCCAGAACACTTATCTTCATTAGTGGCCAAGATGGAAGAAATGGGCGTTACGATCATCGATGAAGAAGAAGGTCTTCGTGTCATCGGACCGGAGAAACTGAAATCTGTCGATATCAAAACAATGCCTCATCCTGGTTTCCCAACAGATATGCAATCTCAAATGATGGCATTACTTTTAGCAGCTGACGGCACAAGCGTCATCACTGAAACAGTATTCGAAAATCGTTTCATGCATGCTGAAGAATTCCGTCGTATGGGAGCAGACATTAAGATTGAAGGCCGCTCTGTAATCATGAACGGACCAACGCCTCTTCAAGGAGCAGAAGTGGCTGCAACGGACTTACGTGCAGCAGCAGCTCTTTCGATTGCAGGTCTGGTAGCAGATGGTTACACTCGAGTGACAGAACTGAAGCATTTAGATCGTGGATATGTGAACTTCCATCAGAAGCTTGCAGGCCTTGGTGCCGATATCGAGCGTGTGAAAGAAGTGGAAGAAACACCTGTTTCTGAGCAAGACATGATTAAGGATGCGTAAGTATTAGATAAAAAGGTGAGCTTTTCTTTTATAGAAGAGCTTGCCTTTTTTGTTTGGGCACGTCAAAATCACTCTTAAAATATTCATAATTGCTTGTCCACTACCATACATATGATAGAGAGTGGAGAAGTGTGCTAGGACATTCTCCTATTTAATCTTTCATTGGAGGCCGCGAACATGAAGCATTTGAAACCAGTACTGATCATCTTCTCAATCTTTATCAGCATCATCTTTATTGTACCCACTCTTCTCGTGCTCCCATTTTCATCAGATAAGGAAACGGCAAACTTAGACGAAAAGCTGAAGAATACGCCATCCGTTGAAGAGCTGGCGAACTCTGTCGAGGTAGCGGTCTATCGCTCCAACCAGGACCTGATCGAGAAACTTCCTTTGGAGCAGTATGTAGTAGGGGTAGTGGCTGGTGAAATGCCTGCAGATTTTGAAAAAGAAGCGTTAAAAGCTCAAGCACTTGCTGCACGGACGTATATTGTGAATCAGCTTTTACTTGAGGACTCCACTGTTCCGAAGGGTGCCGATGTGACGGATACGGTCTCTCATCAGGTATATAAGAACCAGAAGGAGCTTGCTGGCCTCTGGGGTGCCGACTATGACTGGAAGGTCAAGAAAATATCCGATGCGGTCCTTGAAACGATGGGGCAGGTGCTGACCTATGATGGCAAGCCCATTACGGCAGCCTTTTTCTCAACGAGCAATGGTTACACAGAAAACTCTGAGGCTTATTGGCCGAATGAATATCCATATTTAAGAAGTGTCGAAAGCCCTTGGGACTCGGCGTCACCTAGATTCGAAGATCAAAAGGTTATCCCGATCAAAGAGTTTGAGCAGAAACTGGGCGTAACCCTGCCAAAGGATGGCTCGGTAGGAACGATCACGTCAAGAACAGAAGGCAAAAGGGTAGCAAGTGTTGAAATAAACGGCAAAGGATTCTCCGGCCGTGAGATAAGAGAGAAGTTAGAACTGAGATCCACAGATTTTTCCTGGTACCTGAAGGATAATCATATCGTCATCGCCACGAAAGGATACGGTCACGGAGTCGGTATGAGCCAATACGGAGCAAACGGAATGGCGAAGGAAGGCAAGGATTATCAAGACATCGTCACGCATTACTATAAAGACGTCAAAATAACAGAGTCAGATAAACTGCTGCAAAAAGTAACAGCCCAAAGATAATAAAAAGGATTGAGTCTGAAAGGTCAAGGTGACCAGACTCAATCCTTTTTTATATAGGCTTCAAACGTCTTCATCTTTCTCGTTAATGGATGATCAGGCTTTTTAAAATAAGTCCGGTTCACAATCCAAAAAAGGACAGTGACCCCTATCAGATCCTTCGCAGCGTCAATCATCGTTGCCGACCGATACGGAACAAAGGATTGATGAATCTCATCCACAAACCCATAAAAGACCGCAATTAACGCAGCGGTAAAATTCAAAGTGAACCGAAGCTTTCCATGTGCCAACAGAGCAACGACAAATAATCCATATAAAATACCGAATTCGACTAAATGGAGAGATTCTTTAATAAAACGATCCACCTGATTATCAGGAAAACGAATGACCGCATCATCCGGATTACTCGACATCACCCAAATAAGAATCATATAGACAAAAGGCGCAGCTGTCAGCCCATACGTAAGCAACTTCTTCATATGCAGCTCGTCCTTTCTGTTTGGTGTTATATCTTTATTGTATCATGGTCAGATGGAGCACGAACTCAGGAAATTCATGCTCTAAACAAGAAAATTTCATCTTATTTTTAAAATCATACATATTTTCCATCCCTTTGTCGAAAGATAAGAATTAAAAAATTTTTTCCGAATGTGTATATATTTTCTGAATTCTGTTCAGAATGATTGCTGAGGTGATGAAAATGAGAGAGGAAGAAAAGAAACAACCTTCTCAAAACTTTTTGAAAAGACGTTGGGCATACCCAGCAATCTATTTAGCAAGTGCAGCAATCATTATCACGGGGATTCTGTGGTACCAGGCAGGAAATGATGTAAACGAGAAAGCCAAGGATTACAGCTATGATGGAGTTCCTACTGACAATGAGTTCAACCAGCCTGCAGAAGAAGTCAATCGTTCATTGGAAAACTTTGTAATGCCTGTTTCAAGCCCTGAGGACACAGTGATCGAAAAACAATTCTACGACACTGAAGCATCAGCGGAAGAACAGGAAGCAGCCCTAGTCGTTTATGGTAACATGTATTATCCGAACCTAGGAGTCGACATCTCTAAAGATGGACAAGAATTCGATGTTCTGGCTGCCATGAGCGGTACAGTTACAAAGGTTCAAGAAGATTCCCTACTTGGTAACACGATTGAGATCGAGCACAGCAAAGGAATCGTTACTCGTTATCAATCAGTGAAAGACTTTGAAGTCGCGGTTGGAGATGTAGTCGATCAAGGACAAGCTATCGCTAAAGCAGGTAAGAGCTTATTCAATGAAGAAGCTGGCGTTCACGTACATTTTGAAATTCGTAAAGCAAATGTAGCCGTTAATCCACTGGAGTACTTCAATAAGTCCCTTGCAACACTTCAAGAAGCGCAGTTAGAAGACAAGAAGGTTTCAGGTGAACAGCCGGAAGCTGAAGCTGCACAGGAAAACGCAGCTGAAGATCAAGCTAGCGAAGACAAAGCAACAGAAGATAAAGCAACTGAAGAAAACGGTGCTGACGATGCAACTGAAGAAAAACCGGAAGCCGGGCAAAAGCCGAAACAAGAAAATGCTGATCAAAAAGACGACGCAGCCGATAATGGCTCTGACGTAAAAGACGAAGAATAATCATATAGATGAAAAAAGACTGACCGGTGATTTCCGGTCAGTTTTTTTGTTTTCAGATTTATTCCAATGGTAGGCTTAACCCTATAAAAAAATTTCCTCGGAAATTCGACAAAGGGGTTATTTTACTGGAAAAGTATTTACATATCGATTTTGTTTAATCGTGTTAACACATTCTTCATTATCTTTATTTTAACAAAATGATTCTTTAGTAAAGAGAAAAATCCAATGTAGATTTGTCGTTTTTTCTTTATTGACCAGGCTTTTTCCAATAAAGATAATGAGGGCATGAATTAAATTTCAGAAAATTTAATCTTTATTAACGGGAGGTTGTGTGATTCAGGAGACGCTTACATATTCAGGAGGTGAAACGTTGCTTTACTTCATCGCGATTTTACTCATAACAGGGGGAAGCATTTTTCTTGCAATGAGAAAGAAACGGGCTTTCTTCCTAACCATTCCATTCTTGTCTTTATTCATTTACTTTATTTTTCAAATCGCCATGGTCCCGATTCCGTTTTTTGAGACCGTGAAGTTTATTTTCAGTTTAAAATAATGAGCTTGAAAAGGGGTTACATAAATGAAGAAAATCGATAGAGCAAAAGCGGATCAGTATTTTAAAGAAAAAAACCGTTATATGGCAATGTATTTAGTGATATGGCTCGCCTCTTCCTTTGGGGTCGTGCTGTTTGCCGAAAGCCTGTCAACGATCACGCTCAATGGCTTTCCGTTTCACTACTTTATGGGGGCTCAGGGGTCGATTGTCATTTTCATCATCTTACTCTACATAAATGCGAAGGTGAGCGATGGAATCGATAAGAAGTATGGAATTGATGAAAGTAAAAATGAACAAATCAGTTACGGAAAGACATTGGATCATTAAACGGCTTCAACCAAATATATAGAACAGAGCAGGGGGAAACGATAAATGGATACTCAGTTTATAGTATCAACGTCGATTATTCTGTTGACGTTTGCGTTATATATCGGAATTGCTGTTTATAACAAAGCGAAAGCGACATCAGACTTCTATGTAGCAGGCCGGGGCGTGCCGCCGATCTTCAATGGGATGGCGATCGGGGCCGACTGGATGAGCGCAGCATCATTCATTGGACTGGCTGGTACCGTCATGATCCTCGGATATGATGGACTTGCCTACATCATGGGGTGGACGGGAGGATATTTGCTGTTAACCTTCTTACTTGCCCCGCAGCTTAGGAAATATGGACGCTATACGGTACCGGAATTCATCGGGGACCGGTATAACAGCCACACGGCCCGGGTCATTGCCGCGATCTGTACGATCATTATCAGTTTCACGTATAGCATCGGGCAGCTATCGGGTTCAGGGGTCGTAATCGGTCGGTTGTTCGAAATCGATGCCAAAGTCGGCACGATGATCGGAGTGGTGCTCATCGCCTTCTACGCCGCTTTCGGTGGGATGAAGGGGATCACGTGGACGCAGGTAGCTCAGTATGTTGTTCTGATTATCGCTTATTTAATTCCTGTTATTTTCATGTCCCTGCAAATTACCGGAAACCCTGCACCCTGGATTTCCTATGGGGAACTGGTAGGGAAAATCGGGGAGCTCGATCGTGAGCTTGGGGTCTCGGAATACTTCGCACCTTTTACAAACGGTACGAAGTGGCAGTTCATGGCTCTCATGTTTACGTTGATGGCAGGGACCGCGGGGCTTCCACACGTCATCGTTCGATTCTATACGGTTTCTACGATGAAAGCGGCTCGCTGGTCAGGAGCATGGGCACTTCTTTTCATCGGACTTCTCTATTTATCCGCACCTGCATATGCCGCATTTTCCCGCTTTATTTTAATGACAAAGGTAGCGGGAAGCCAAATCAGTGACCTGCCTTCATGGACGAAATCCTGGGTGGATACGGGGAAATTACAGGTCGCAGATGCAAATGGAGATGGGATCCTTCAGTGGAAGGAAATCATCATTTCCAATGATATCGTGGTCATGGCGACACCGGAGATTGCGAATTTAGGAGTGTTCGTCATCGGTCTCGTAGCGGCTGGTGCCATGGCAGCGGCGTTATCGACAGCGGGTGGGTTGATGATCGCGATATCTTCCTCCTTTGCTCATGATATTTACTATCGTGTATTCAGACCGAACGCGACAGAGAAAAATCGTCTGGCCGTTGCCCGTTGGTCGATCGTCATCGCGACGGTGCTCGCCGGAATCGTGGCTCTTAATCCACCAGGGGTTATCACCCAGATCGTCGCCTGGGCCTTCGCACTGGCATCTGGAACGTTCTTCCCGGCACTCTTACTCGGGGTATGGTGGAGACGCTCTAATGCCCAAGGGGTGATTGCAGGGATGCTTGTAGGGTTAGGGGTAACCCTTACGTACATCTTCCTGGCAAGATCGGGTGTTACCCTATTCGGCATCATTGATACGGGAGCTGGTGTATTTGGGGCAGCGGCAGCAACGATTGCCAATATCGTCGTGTCACTGATGACGAAAGCACCTTCTCAAAAGATTCAGGAAGAGGTAATGGATCTCCGTTACCCGGAACAAATGACCTTCAAGGACGGAGAAGTTTGGGTGAACGACGATGTCGATTTCAAAGCCTGACGGATCATTTCAAGAAGCTGTACTCCTTCATCCCTTTTTCAAGGGGATGGAGCGTAGTACGGCTCTTTCCCTTTTTACTGAGTGTAAGCGGCTTGAGGTGGGAAAACACTCTACTATACTGAAAAGCTTTGAACATCGTCTCGGACTCTATCTTGTTGTGAACGGAGAAGCAGAAGTCGTTGTGACAAAGGAAAAAGAAGAGATTCTCGAGATCATTTCGAAGGACGGGATCGTCGGCTTATCGAGTCTTTATTCAGTACTGAATACAGCGATGGATGAGAGTGTATATTCCTCGGTTGAGGTGAAGGCGAAGGAGGACTGTCTGCTCTGCCTCGTGCCTTATACCAGTTTGCAAAACTATTGGAATGAACCTTATTTGAAGAATTTTTTATTGGAGGAAACATCGAAACGACTTCAGGATGTTTATTATTCCTTGTCGCAGCAAGTGGGAGTGGCGCACGGGCTGGAAGAGCGGACGACGATTCTGAAGCGGGTGAGTGATGTGATGACGAAATCAGTCGTTACTGTCAGGAGTGAAGATTCCCTGGAGGATGCAGCGCGGGCCATGGGGGAAAACCGGGTCAGCTCTGTCATCATTCTCGAAAACAATCGCATCGCAGGAATCCTGACAGAACGAGACCTCGTCTCCAGATGCCTCGCAAGGTCCGTCCCTCTCACCAAACAGGTAAAAGAGGCCATGACCCCCAACCCAACCGTCATCACCCGTCACGCCTATCTGTACGAAGCCCTCGCCGCCATGATCGACCACTCCATCAAACACCTGCCCGTTGTCGGGGGCGAGGAGAGGGACGGACCTATCGTCGGCATCATCACCCTCTATGAAGTAATGAAAGCGAACCATATCGGGGCCCTGACGAGTGCAAGGAAATTGGAGAGCAAGGATTTCCCCCTGAAAAAGGTCAGACCTATGGCAGAGTCGATACTTACGAGCCTTTGGGAAGCACAAGCTCCGGTATATCACATACTCGATTTCATGTCAGGGCTATTCGATCGTATTTATCAGCGAATCTTAAGGCAGGTGGAGGAAGAGTTGCTTGGGGAAGGACGGGTCATCCCTTGCTCGTATGCTTTTTATGTCATGGGCTCAGCGGGGAGGAAAGAGCAGTTTATGCTGACCGATCAAGATCATTTCCTGGTTTATGAAAAACATAGTAAAGGAGCGGGGGAATATTTCTGTGATTTTGCTGAACGAGTCGTCGTTGAATTAGAAAAGACAGGGCTGCGTCTTTGTGACGGTGGAATGATGGCGAATCAGAAACCGTGGACGGGGAGTATGGGTTCCTGGCAGGAACGATTGAGAGAATGGTCGGTCCATTCGTCAGAGGAGGCTTTATTGAAAGTGCAAAACTTCTTTTCCTATCGTTTTTTATTTGGGGAGGAAGCACTTCATTCAACATTTGAAGACGCGATAAAAGATCAGCTCCGTAGTTCAAAAATATTATTGGTACGGCTGGCTCAAGTGGAAAAAGCCAAGCCGGTGCCTGTCCTTCACTCCTCCATCCGTTCAATATTAGGCTTGGACCGAAAAACGGTTTCCATCAAGAAAGACATTCTGTTTCCTTTTCATCATGCACTCCAGATTCTGAACGCGGCTCATGGTAATACTTCGGGGGCGACTCGAGAGAAGCTGGATTATTTGAAAGAAAAAGGGTCGATTTCGTCGGGGTTTGCAGAAGAATTATCCGAAGCATTCCAGGAATTAATGAAGCTATATATAGAGTTGAAGCGGAAGGATCAGGGAGATACGGTACACCTCTCCTCACTCTCCACCATTAAAAAAGAAAGTCTATACAGAAGTGTGAAAACGATCCGTGAATTTCAACAAATGATGTTATCTCATTACTCCTTAACGTAGAAGGGATGTGAAGGTTTTCATTTTTTTAAAGAAAAAGATCCAATGTCCGCTCCACTATGATTCCGTCCCTCTGAACACTAACATTGAAGACCTTACGTTTGTTGTCTTTGATACCGAAACGACAGGCTTTCGCGTCGGAGCGGAGGATCGGCTGCTTGAAATCGGGGCGGTTAAAGTAAAAGGGTATGAGGTAAAGGAAAACATCACATTTCAGACATTTTCCAATCCTCATCGACTCATTTCTCAGGAAATAATCCAGCTGACGGGAATTCAGTCAAAAGATGTCGAACAAGCGCCGGAAGCAAGGGATGCCATCGATGACTTCTTCGCTTTTTTAGAAGGAAATACCGTGAATAGTCTGGTTGGGCACTATGTAAGCTTTGACGAACTCGTGATGAAGAGTGAACTGAAGCGGGCCGGACTTCATCTACAGATGGCACCGAGCCTGGACACCCTTAATCTAATCGGATACCTTTCGCCCTCATATGATATGAGAGATCTCGAGCGGTATGCCCAGTTGTTCGGGACCAGGTTGTATCCGAGACATCGGGCGTTGAACGATGCTCTTATGACGGCTTATTTGTTTGTAGAATTATTGGAGCTGTTAAGAGATCGGAAGGTGGAGACCTGGGGGGAATTGGTTCGGGTCAGCCGGGGAAGTGGGTGAAAGGACACCTATCGGATACATTCACGTGGATGATTTCCCTCCTAAAACCAAGTGAAGGTCCGTCCCTAAGAGTGATTTTTCAGAAAATTCACCCCAAACCTTGTCCTTATTGTGCTTTTTGTGCATATATGTGGGCACAAGCTAATAAAATGATACAAACCTATTAAAATAGAGAGTGTTTGAGGTGAGGAATCGTCGTTATATCATTGATCATTAGCTGAATATTTGTTTATATGTTGTAACATCAGGAAGCTGCCGTGAATTAAATAAGGCTTTCTGCCGCTTGCACATGGGTTTTTATACGCAAGCGGTCTATACTATTTCATTGATGCGAAAGCGAGTCTCATTTCACACTTCTCACATCCAATTTAGGGAGGTCGAGTGGTGTGCACGATTACATCAAAGAGAGAACAATCAAGATTGGTAAGTATATCGTGGAGACGAAAAAAACTGTTCGTGTAATTGCGAAGGAGTTTGGCGTGTCCAAAAGTACTGTCCATAAAGATCTAACAGAACGACTGCCAGAAATTAATCCAGAACTCGCAAATGAAGTCAAAACAATACTTGATTATCATAAATCTATCCGGCATCTACGAGGTGGAGAAGCGACGAAGCAGAAATACAAAAAAGAAGAGCTCCACAGCTAACCAAAATACGCCAAGCCCCAGAAAGATGGGTCATGCTTGGTGTGTTTTTGTTTTATGGGGGAATGAGTTGTGGTTTTGACTGTTGAAATTTCGTCATTTTTTAACAGTTGAATATTGATTGGAATTCACCTGTTAAAAATCCACATAAATTCAACAGTCTAATAATGACAGTATTTTAACAGGTGAAAGAAAATATATCCCTGTACCAGGTACCATTCTGCTCCGATGTACCAGGTACAAACAATCAAGAGTGTACCTGGTACAAAACCACCCTATCCTACCCAACTTCACTAAACCTTAACACTCTTGTAATACCATCCTCCAATACTCCTATACTTTTCCAATAAAATAACAAAATCAATACATTTTTTTGACAAATAATATCTACCTTCGACATATTTATGGTAAAATAATTAATTAGGTGAAAGTTTTGACTTAACGTTTTTGCGTAATGACATTAAGATGAAACCATAGATGAAATATGATGATGAATTTGTAAAAGAAGAAGGGAGAAACACAAGATGTTCGCGAAAGATATTGGGATTGATCTTGGTACGGCTAATGTTTTAATTCATGTTAAAGGAAAAGGGATTGTCTTGAATGAGCCATCGGTTGTGGCTTTGGATAAGAATACAGGTAAGGTATTAGCGGTTGGAGAGGAAGCCCGTCGCATGGTTGGGCGTACTCCTGGAAATATTGTGGCGACTCGTCCGTTAAAAGATGGGGTCATTGCTGACTTTGATGTAACAGAAGCAATGCTGAAGCATTTTATTAATAAATTGAATGTCAAAGGGTTTCTTTCTAAACCAAGAATCTTGATTTGCTGCCCAACGAACATCACGAGTGTCGAGCAAAAGGCGATCAGAGAAGCGGCTGAAAAGAGCGGTGGGAAGAAGATTTATTTAGAAGAAGAGCCTAAAGTCGCTGCGATCGGTGCAGGGATGGATATTTTCAATCCAACAGGAAACATGGTCGTGGACATCGGTGGAGGAACGACGGATGTTGCGGTTCTTTCCATGGGTGACATTGTGACGAGTCAGTCCATCAAGATGGCCGGGGATAAGTTTGACCATGAAATCCTGAACTATATTAAAAAAGAGTACAAGCTTCTGATCGGGGAGCGTACAGCTGAAGATATCAAGGTGAATATCGGGACGGTATTCTCGGAAACCCTGGATGAAGACCGGAAAGAAATGAGCATCCGTGGCCGTGACATGGTGTCCGGTCTTCCACGCACGATTACCGTGACATCAACAGAAATCGAAGGGGCTCTTCGTGAATCAGTGGCCGTGATCGTACAAGCTGCTAAGAATGTTCTTGAAAAGACTCCACCGGAATTATCAGCGGATATCATTGACCGCGGCGTTATTTTAACAGGAGGGGGAGCACTTCTTCACGGAATGGACACCCTCCTTGCAGAAGAGCTGAAAGTACCGGTTCTCATTGCTGAAAACCCGATGGATTGTGTTGCAATTGGAACAGGCTTAATGCTTGAGAATATCGATAAAATTTCAAGAAGATCAATTATATAGATTTCTTTCATTAAAATATTGCCCCACTCGTCCGATATAAAAACGGCAAAGTTATGAGGTGAAAATATGTTTCGCGGATTTTATACAGTGGCATCAGGAATGCTTTCGCAGCAACGCAAGACTGAAATGTTAACGAATAATATGTCGAATGCGAATACACCGGGTTTTAAAGCCGATCGGGCATCGATGCGGGCTTTCCCGGAAATGCTCATGGAGCGGATGGATTCCACGTCGATTCCGACAGAGAAGACACTCTCCCTTCCTTTCAATCAGAAGGTGGGAGCCCTCAATACGGGCGTGTATATGCAGGAAACGATCCCTTCATTTCTACAGGGTGATCTGCAGGAGACAGGAAGAAGCCTGGACGTTGCTCTATTGGACGTGTCGATGCCGGCCAATGGATCGGTGTTTCTGGCGGTTGAAGGTGCGGATGGAAATCCACGCTATACTCGAAATGGGAACCTGACTGTGAACGGAAACGGATTTCTCACGACGAACAGTGGTTTTTATCTTCTGGATGAAAATGGCGAGCGTATCCAGTTAGACAGTGACCAGTTCACTGTTGAGGAGAAGGGTCAGATTCTTGTTGATGAAAATGTTGTCGCTACTCTGGGTGTAGGCTATTCAGAAGATCCCAACCGACTGGTGAAACAGGGAGACGGACTATTTGCAACAGAAGGTAATGTGGCTCTTCCCGATGCCTATGAAGAAGCCAATGTTTCTTTTACCACCAAGCAGGGTTTCCTTGAACGGTCCAATGTCGATGCATCCCGTACGATGACGGATATGTTATCAGCGTACAGATCCTTTGAAGCAAATCAGAAAGTACTCCAGGCCTATGATCGAAGTATGGAAAAAGCAGCTAACGAAATCGGTCGTGTCAACTGATAGTTAAAGATTGTAAATGAATTTCGTCACTGAATACCTTATAATAGGGGGGAACACGTCATGAATCGAACGATGATTACAGCAACCAACACATTAGGTCAATTGCAGAAACAAATGGACATGATCGGTCACAATCTGTCGAACGCAGATACAAATGGATACAAGCGCCGGGAAGCGACATTCTCAGAGCTGCTTGTGCAACAGGTGAACAATCAGCGTGTGAAAGAGTTTGAAACAGGCAGACTTACCCCTCTTGGAGTAAGGGAAGGCAGTGGCGCAAAGCTTTCACAATCTCAACTGATCCTGAATCAGGGGTCTTTGAAATCAACGGGACGCTCGCTGGATTTTGCTTTAACCGGTGGGGGGCAGTTCTTTAAAGTCCTTGCTCAGGATGACAATTCAAGTGCCGTGCGCTATACGAGAGACGGAGCATTCTTTGTCAGTCCAACCGGGAATGGGGAAGCGATGCTCGTGAACGGAAGCGGATTACCGGTCCTGGACGAGAACGATAACTATATTACATTTTCAGAAGATGCGTCTTCTTTTCAGTTAGGGGATAATGGAATCCTCACGATTACGAGTGCAGGCGGAGTAGAAGAGCGATTCAACTTAGGTATCGTCACGGTTGAAAAGTCTCAGTTTCTGCAGCAGTTTGGCGGTAATCTGTTAGGTTTTGCAGAGAATCTGGACGAACTCGGCGTTACGGAAGATGAAGTCGTAACGAATGTCGTTGGAGGAGCACGCTCTGATATTTCAATGGTCCAGAACTCATTAGAGGGATCGAACGTTGATATCAGCAAAGAAATGACGGACATGCTGAATGTCCAACGATCATACCAATTTCAATCCCAATCGATCTCCCTTGCAGATCAAATGATGGGCCTTGTAAATGGGATACGCTAAAAGGAGTTAAATGCTATGAGTGAAAAAGAGCTACTACAAGAAGAAAAAACGACAAGAGAATCAGTGAAAACAGAAAAGAAAGCCAAGCAAAAGGGCGAATCCAAGCCTGCTCGCTGGGTACGCGTCCGCATGCTGCCAATCTGGCTCAGAATCCTTCTGTTCATCCTCCTTCTTGCAGGAAGCCTCGCACTCGGTGCCGTCATTGGCTTCGCAGGCATCGGAGACGGCAAAGCAGCCGACGTCTTCAAAGCAGAAACCTGGCAGCACGTTATTGATATCGTCATGAAGAAATAACTTTTTGTGTATTTTTTTGAGGGACGGACCTCGAAATATTTAGCTTTTCGGCAATGAATCCTGATATAACGGGGTTTCGTTGTGATGAAGCTTTGTATTCGAGGTCCGTCCCTCTTTTCGAAAGCAGAATCACTGCCAGCCCATCAATCATCCAGTATACCCACCACCAACGCAGGATTGCTCTCTTAAAGGGGCGATCCTTTTTGAACGGGGTTTGGAGAGGGACGGACCTCGAGTTCGTTCTCTTTTGGACAAAAAACCCTGCTATACAAGGATTTGCATGGCAAAGTGAGTTGTTTTCGAGGTCCGTCCCTCTCCTGTTGCTATTCCAACCACAATTTCTGTACAATAAGGTGTACATACATATTGGTAGGAGGAGTTTTGAATGCTGGATATTAATCAGATTAAAGAGATTATTCCCCATCGTTATCCGTTTTTGTTGGTGGATAGGATTCTTGAAGTGGAAGATGGCAAGAAAGCGGTTGGGATTAAGAATGTGACGGCGAATGAGGAGTTTTTCAATGGGCATTTTCCTGATTATCCTGTTATGCCTGGGGTGTTGATTGTGGAGGCACTTGCTCAAGTCGGAGCTGTGGCCATGCTGAAGGTGGAAGATAACCGCGGGCGTTTAGCTTTTTTCACTGGTATTGATAAATGCCGTTTCAAGCGACAGGTCAAACCGGGAGATCAGCTGAGACTTGAAGTCGAAATGATCCGTTTTAAAGGGCCGATCGGTAAAGGAAAAGGCGTGGCGACGGTTGATGGTGAGGTTGCGTGCGAATTGGAAATGATGTTCGCTTTAGGAGATAAACAATAAAAATGTGCCAACTGGGCTTGTTGTGATTCGTTCACTTCAGGCCCTTTTTTTTGGTTTCAACTCTTCACATGCTCAAAATCCAATTTCCCCTAAAAATTTCACTCAAAATGCAAGTAAATTCATTTTCAGGGAATGCTAACGAAAGACCAAAGTAACGGTCTTACATTAACTAACATACACGTTAGAAAGGAGTAATACATCATGAGCAAAAAATTATTATCCATTCTTGGTGGATCAGCACTTGCTGCCATGCTTCTTGTAGGATGTAACGCAAATCAGGAGCCACCTCCGGAAGACGAGGCTCCAACAGAAGAAGAAGTGCCTGAAGATGAGGGCATGAACGAAAATAACGGGGACATGGGTGAAGAAAATTACCCTGAGTCAGAGGACAAAAACAAGCAAGGCGACAAAGATGCAGCGAAGGATAACAACACGCCTGAGGAAGACGCTGTAGAAGATGATATTGATATGCAGGATCAGGATAAGAAGGACGAGTAATGGTAGAGCGCAGAGGCTAAAAGCTTCTGCGCTTTATTTTTTAGAATGAGATATTCTTTATTAAGAACGATAAAGTTAGGGATTTTAAGAAAATAAAAGATTTTTCAAGAATAGTACTTATTTTCAGCGTATTTTATGGAAAAATGAAGTTGAATTACCTATTATTTGGTATATAATTAATTTTGTTCACTATAATGAACAAAAAACTCTATAGGGGTGTTGTATGTATAAAAAAGTATGTAGTAGATGTACACGTTCCTCTTTTAGTAGCACTGAATTAGGCGATTGGATATGCCCCTCATGTGGAAATAATTTAACAAACTCACCTTTTTATGCATCTTCTCTAAGGCTTGGCAATATACTTCCTTTAAGAAAAAAACTAGAGGCTTACAAAAAAGGGATGGGTCAAAAGTATTTCTGAGGACCGACGAATCATATTATAGAATAGCAAGAATCCTCTCTTTATTTAAAAATTATCAGAATATATGTCGAAAATAGTAACCTATTGTAGGAAAAAAGTGTAAAAAAGATATCAGAAAAGACAAAAAATTTTAACAAAAAGTGGTACTATTGGTATATCAAAGATAAAGACAGGATCAGAAAAAGGCAAACCCATTGAAAAGTGGGGACGCAAAGTCACAGGTCTACAGTATTAATAGTATATATCACTAGTCTGTAAGACTTACATAATTCTTTACACATACTTGGATTAAGTGATAGTTAGATGCGACATATTAATACGACGGCGGCTGGATTGCCTGGAATACGTTTAGTGTATTTTAGGAGGGGAAACAAATTGGGGAACAAAGTATTGGATCAAGAATGGGTAGATTTGGTCAGACAAGCTTTAGAAGCAGGTATTTCTAAGGAACAGATTAGGGAGTATTTACAAAAGCGACCCCAGGAAGCAAAAGCCGAGTATAAATTGATTTAATATAAATAAAGTCTTGCGAATCCCTCGCAAGACTTTATTTATTACCTAACTTCCACTTATTAAATTCAATGAACTCCCTGAACTGCTCCTTGGTAATTCCAGAATCCATAGCTTCTTCTGCAATCCTAAGCCACTCATGATCGATATTTTGATCTTCCGGTAGATCATGTAAAAGCGCATCCATCGGAATTCCCAAAGCAGCTGAAACTTTTTCAAGAAATTGAATGGAAGGGTTTTGTTGAAGGTTACGCTCTATTGAACTCAAATATGACTTTGCTACACCGGCTTTATCAGCAAGCTCTGTCATGGACATGCGTTTTTCTTGTCTGTATTTCTTTACTCTTTCTCCAATCACAGGGAACACCTACCTAAGAACTTCATATAAGAAGTCACAATATTAAATTCAATTATATCATAATGAATCATACGGATATTACATAATTTCGCATAATTAAACGCTAGGTTTTGAAGTGACCGGAATCCTTGGCTTCGATACCATCTTCTCGCGGAACTCCTGGATTAATTCTTCCCCAGAATATCCTTTTTGCACTAAGTCATCAAGGAGTAATTCTGCATATTCATTCCTCTGTTTCTTCAATTTCCCCTCAAACATAATACTGATATGCTCATCCATTTCTTTAATACAACGGATAGAAGTCATGAAAGCAGCAGGATCATTGGCTTTATGGGAAATCACGACCTGGATTTCCAAATCTCCCTTGCGTTGCTGAGCCTCTTGAAAGAACTCAATATATTCATTCGACAAGTACGTTTCGACAAGCCACGTACTCTGCCCATCTTCTTTATTGATAATCAGACCGTCCACTATCTCAAAGTCACGCAGTTCATCGTTCTCCACTACTTGCAGTGAAATAACTTTAAAGGTTTTCATGAACGAACATCTCCCATTTAAAGGTTTTATAAAATTATATCATAGTAGGATTTGTTTCCCTAACAAATTCCTCAATGAAAAAAAGGACGAAAGATGCAATTTTGTGATTTCGACCCCTATTTTGAGTAAAAAACGTAAAATCTCCCTAAGCGAATTTCCGAAATTCAAGCCATTTTTGCCTCGAATTTCGGAAATTCACGATTTTACAAGATGAGACAGAAGATTGTAAGATGAAAACAGCTTAAGAGAAAGGAGGAAAGAATACAATTGATTAACCAAGTGACCATCGTTGGAAGGCTGACCAAAGATCCTGAAGCAAGAAAAACATTGGAAGGAAAATCGATACTTAACGCTACGATAGCTGTGAATCGTAACTTCAAGAATCAAAAAGGCCAAATTGAGACCGACTTCGTGCTCTGCACCGTATGGAACCGGGCTGCAGACAATATGGAGAAATATTGCCGAAAGGGATCTGTCGTTGGAGTGACCGGTCGCATCCAAACCCGCTATTATGATAACGATCAAGGAAAACGTACGTATGTAACAGAAGTCGTCGCTGAAAATGTCCGCTTTATGGATAGCAGGCGGGAAAGTGTGGAAGCACCCGAGCCAAGCAAGAAAGAGCCAATCGAATTACCGTTTTAATATTTTTATAAGGGAGATGGAGTTGTGGCCACACTGCAAGATCTTGAACAAAGAATCGACAGAATGGAAAAATTAACAGAAGACCTCATCAAAAAAGTAGCAAGAGCAAACGTCGAAAATTTCTATTTATCTCAACGGGTGACAGCCCTTGAGCAAGGGTACGAATACCCAAGTCCAGTCTTGAAAACCTCGTCGTAAGTAAAAAACCCCACCAAGAATTCTTTCCATACGAATAATCCAACCAACCTTATAAGCAGCTGTCTCAAATTTCAATGGTCATCGCAACATGCCTCAAACATACCTCATTAGAAATATACATGTGTAGCAGTGAGTAAAGTAAGCAGTAATTCCCCTTATTGTCTTCATATTGAGCCGGTTTCCTTTTGGGGGGCCGGCGTTTTTTTTGATTGGGAAGGGAGCCAGCTCAACCAATTTCACGCCACACCTACAAAAAAACCTCTTCCCCACAAAAG
Source organism: Rossellomorea aquimaris (assembly GCF_003315075.1). Taxonomy (GTDB): domain Bacteria; phylum Bacillota; class Bacilli; order Bacillales; family Bacillaceae_B; genus Rossellomorea; species Rossellomorea aquimaris_C. The sequence continues at coordinate 48,437 of NZ_QNRJ01000005.1, read as the reverse complement.
GAAAGAGGTCACACACAATTATTCCAACACCAACAACGATTCCAAATCCTGATCCGACAATTCCGTCACCCATTGATCACTGCGGATGATTTCATCGTTCAATGCCTGCTTTTTCATCAGCATGGCATCGATTTTTTCCTCAAGGGTACCGGAAGAGACCAGCTTATGGACATGAACGAAGCGCTGTTGTCCGATCCTATACGCACGGTCGGTTGCCTGGTTTTCTACCGCCGGGTTCCACCAGCGATCGTAGTGGACGACGTGGTTGGCGGCGGTCAGGTTCAATCCGGTTCCGCCGGCTTTCAGTGACAATAGGAAGACTGGAAATTCGCCATTTTGGAATTTTTCCACGAGTTCATCACGTTTTCCTTTGGCCATGCTGCCGTTCAGGAATGGAACAGTGACGTTGAATTCTTCTTTCATCACTTCCTGGATCATTTCACCCATTGAAATATATTGAGTGAAGATCAGGCAAGCTTCACCGGACTCCAGAGCGGTTTCCACGATATCCTTCAGCTTCTGCATTTTTTCAGAGCGGGAAAGGATCGACTTTGGATCCGGTTCTTTTAAGTAGAGAGCAGGGTGGTTGCAAAGCTGCTTCAGCTGATTGAGCATTTGCAGGATCAATCCTTTGCGCTCAAATCCACTCAATGTTTCAATTTTCGCGAGAGTGTCTTTCACCAGCTGCTCATACAGTGCCGCCTGCTCAGTGGTCAGGTGACAATATTCTTTCTGTTCCAGTTTTTCAGGCAGATTCAATTCCACTTCGGGATCTTTCTTCGTACGACGCAATAAGAAAGGCTTGATTTTTGCCTGAAGCTCTTTGACTTTTTCTTCCGATTCATCCTTTTCAATCGGAGCGATATAGTTTTTCTGATACTGCGTGAATCCACCGAGGTACCCGTGGTTAAGGAAATCAAAGATCGACCACAGCTCGGATAATCGATTTTCCATCGGAGTCCCGGTCAACGCAATATGATGCTTACCGCTGAGTTTGCGGATGGCACGTGATTGCTTCGTATTAGCATTCTTGATATTTTGTGCCTCATCAAGAGAGATCGAAGTCCACACCACTTCTGATAACTCATCAAAATCAATATGGGACAAGCCGTAAGAGGTAAGCACCACATCTACGCCTTTGATATCCTTGGCAAATTGTTCGCCTTTCGCCCTAGTCGGTCCATAATGAAGGTGGACCTTCAAGTCCGGAGCGAATTTCTCCAACTCCCGCTGCCAGTTTCCGAGAACGGAGGTTGGGGCAACGATCAGGGAAGGGGTTTCCGGTTTCTCGGTTTCTTTTACATGCTGCAGGTACGTGATCAGCTGGACTGTTTTTCCGAGTCCCATGTCATCGGCCAGACAAGCGCCAAAGCCGAATTTTCGTAAAAAGAGCATCCAGCTCATTCCCAGCTGCTGATAAGGACGAAGCTCGCCGATAAACGTGTCAGGTGTTTCCGTTAAAGGAATCGATGACACATTTGTCAGCTGATGAATCATCTTTTTCATCGATCGATTGAGTTCAAGCTGGATCTTGGCATATTTATAAGGATCATGCTCGTCGTCATCCGGCTCAAGGTCTGATTCATCAGAATCCCGGGGAACCAGCTCCTGCTCCAGCATATCCTGGATCGAAATCCCTTCCTGCTTCGCTTTCGTCATCATCTGCTGAATCCTTCTGATCATAGCGGGATCAAGCTTCATCCATTGACCGCGGATTTTCACCAACCGTCGCTGATTATCGACGAGTTGATTAAAGTCATCTTCTGACAGATTGACTCCGTTCATCGATAATCGCCAGTCGAAATCGAGCATGGCATTGAGGCCAACGAAGGATTTACGATAGCTTGTGTCCGTGTTTTTCAGCTTTGCTTTTACCAATACCTGAGCATCCTTCATCGCTTCCCACCATGACGGCAGAAGGATTTCAATGTCCAGGTCGATGAGCTTCTCACTTAATACGGATAGGAAATCCCAGGCATCGTGCTCACCAAGAGCCGTGCGAAGGGAACCATCAGTGTCACGAAGGATCGGCATCATCTTCATCCAGCGTTCCTGTTCTTCGGATACATCCGGCAGATGCTTTTTCCAGGAAGGAGGGACTGTGTCTTCAGCCAGTGAAATCACGCGATTCATCTTCTTACGGTCTCTGAGGATCGTCTCAAGCTCCCATGACTCATCTTCATCAAGCGGCTCAGAGATCCTAAGGCCGATAGAAAACGGAAGTTCCTCATCCTCACCGGCAATCCACTCACTCCAGCGCTTCTCATCAAAGTACGCATCCAGCTCTTCAGACGTAAGCGTACTTTCCTTCAGCTTCTGAATCCTCTTCATCGCACTCGATCCACCCGAAGCCATCGCCTCATTCAACGCACCTTGAAACCAATTTTCCGTGAGACTTTTGAGGGACGGACCTCCAGCGGGAAGCTTTTCCTCCCAGAATTCATCGTTGAAATTCGACCAAACTTCATCGGGGATATGAAACTGTAACCCTTTTTCCTGCCATTCCTCGAAGCGGGGCAGCCAGCGACCGGCTTCCACCGATTCGTAGATCACAGGGGCTATCGCTATGCACGCCTGCCCGGTCTCATCCCAGTCCCACTCGATCATGCTGCTGAAATGCTCACCGGCAAGCAATGTGAGAAGCTGCCACTGAGTCACTGCAATCCCGTTGGTGGAATCCTCAAGGAGTGTCCCGTAGTAACTTTCTTCATGCCAAAGAAACAGCTGACCTTTCCATTCTTTTGGAGGCAGAATTTCACCTTTGTCGTTTTCCGCAGTAATGAAGAAACGGTCTTCATATTCAGTTGTGTTGACGTTGATTTTTACGGAAGACAGTTTAAGCATCGATTAACTTACCCTTTCTGCACTCTTCTTGGAACGCGCGTAATCGCTTGTATTTATCTAAAATGTAGGGGAGATAGACATCCCATTTGTCTGTTTTCTTCGTTTTCTTATAAATCGTCCGGATTTTTTTCATATAGCGAACCGCAAGCTTGTAGCTGTCGCGATTCTTCTGATCGATCGCTGTGATGACCCCGGCGTAATAGATCGGAAGGGCAAGCTCAGGCGCTTCCTTCGTCACATCGCGGAGTCCCATGCCTTCCATCTCCTGAATGCTGTAGCTCATGTACCTTTGAAGCTCAACCCATTCACGATAAGCCTTCGCACTGATGAGATACTCATTGTACGAGAAGAAGCTGTACGGAAGCATGGAAAGGAGGAGTTCATTCACAAGGGAGCTGTCCTTTTCCATCAGCCAATCCATCGGGAGAATCCGCACAAACCAGCGCACGAATCGGGTCGCTTCATAATAGTCAAGGGTCTCTAGGTGATCCGGCATTCTGGACAAAATATTTCGGACCAGGAAGAAGCCGACTTCGTAACGCTTCCCGACGAAAAATTTGCGTAGCCAGAATTCACTGAACGCGACCAGCTCGGTACCGAGTTCATCCACCACTTCACCCGCCTTGTTCAGGTCTTCAAGGAGTAAATGTTGATGGAGGATGGCGACGTTGTAAAAAGTGGCGTCCTGCGCGCTGCTTTCTTCTAAACGCGCCACCTCTTCACGGCGCCACGACTTCTGTTTGAACAAGTAATACCACAGGAAGCGGTACACTTCGGCTTTCATCATCGTACTGTTTTCTGCCGAGTCACTCATCTCGACCGTCTGCTTTTTCAAAAAGGCAATGTACGGATCGAAGCTGAATGGCATGGCGTGAATCGACAGTTTTTCAACCGCGTCTTCCATTTCCCCTAACAGAAAATCATACATGCTGTACTGCTCGCGACTCAGCTCTACATTCCTCTTTTGTAAATAAAGATCGATGTGAATCGACAAATAAAAGGTCGCAAACAACTGATAAAGAGGCTTCCATTCCCGTTCAAATGGAGCTTCCTTCATGAAGCGTTTCGTTATATTTTGAACGAGGACATCCATCAAATAGGGCTGTCTTTCAAGTAACTCCAAGTCTTCCTGCTTGAGGATAGAGTCAAAGAACTGCCACCATTCCTCCGGCGTGTTTCCCCGCGTTTTCCGTTCGTTCAATAGATCACTGGCTTTTCGGAGAGCCCCAGTGCTGTTGTGTTTCTTCAATAAATCATCCAAAGACTGTGTTTCCTGACTTGAAGGCTGAGACTGACTCCGCCAATTCTGGATCCACTCACTCACCCGTCCAACCTTGTTATATAACATAAAAAAGGTCGCCATTTGATGCCGGCACCATTTATCCTGAGGGCATGAGCACTTACTTAAAAGGGGAAACGAAAAATTCAGCTCAAGGGTGACAGGCGTCACATCCTGCACCTCGGCCGTCACTTCCTCATCACGGACCTTAACGTTCGAAACCAGATTCTGACGGAACAAAAGAAGGCCCTTCGATACGACATTCTTGCTCTCATCCTGATTCGGGTCCAATTCACCCTGTATCGACTGACTCATGGGAAGTAACCTATCCTTCAACTCCTGAATACGAATCGACATCAACCAACCTCTCCAATCTATAAAATCGCATTCTTTTATTATAACGCAAAAGGAGGGGGAAAAGGAACATGGAGCGGGGGAAGTGGTGGAAGAGGGGGAGATGAGGGTGGAGGAGTTTGTCGAATGGTGTAGTGAGGCGGGGGCTGGTATGGATTGTTTAAGGGCAGAGTGGGATTGGGGCGGTTGGGAAGTAGAGTCGATAATATAAGTGGCAAAGTCGATAATAAGAGTGGCAAAGTCGATAATATAATTCAAAAGTCGATAATATATGGTTCCAACTCGATAATATAACCTTCAAAGTCGATAATAAAATTTGAAACGGAGTGAAAAACCTACAAAAAGTTAGCTGGCACCGGTCGCTGGAGGTGGATTTGAAAATAAAAGGTGCGTTTTTGAAAATAAATACCGAAAGTTGAAAATAAAATGCTTGAAGTTGACAATAAACAGTACAAACTCCAATCAAACCCTACCCAATCCCCGCCTTACTCCTCCACATGCACATAAAATGTCTCCCCATCACACACATTCACGCTCTTCAACCTCACCATTTCACCATTTCTCCAATAAAAATCCTTATTTTCAGGAAAACGTAGCTCTTCATCCCCACGCTTCACCACCATCACAGGATTTTTCGAGGTCCGTCCCTCAATCTTCACATCAAATCCTTTTTCACGATAAAATTCTGCTCCGTCCACATACCAGGAGGCAAATTCCCCGGAAGTTAATGAAAATCCGAGATACTTAGAGATCACTCTGGGGATATCGGTATTTTCAATAAGACCCACAGGCTTACCGGGGCCATGCGCATATAAAAAGACATCCTCCCCAGTGTGACCATGTGTGGTGAAGCCAAGATTAGCCTGCTTTGCCATCAGCTTCACCATTTCATCCTCTAAATCCTCTACTTTTTTAGAGGCATGCTTCATGGCACAGAATTCTTTCTTGCTCAAATTCCCCAACCCATAGTTTGAAAGGACCTCTTTTAAATTTGAACGGTCCTCCTTAAGCTGAGAAACGGCACCCTTTACAGTTAGCTCAGCTTTTTTTAAAGGCTCCACAAACTTCTCAACAGGTTGATGTTTATAGTCCCCATTTGTCCCCTGATTTCCAAGGGTGAGGCCGCTATTTCCATGGTCGGTCACGGCGATCACCATCGTATTCCCGTCCTCACGGGCGAATGCCAAAGCCTCTCCCACGGCATCGTCAAAGCTCAATACCTCGCTGATCATCCCTACAGGATCATTTTTATGCGCGGCCCAATCCACCTTGCTGCCTTCGACCATGAGAAAGAAACCTTTCTCGCTTTGAGAAAGCCTGTCGATCGCCGCCTCAGTCATCTCCGCAAGGGAAGGTTCATCAGGCTTTAACGTCTTCCTGTCCAGTTCATAGGCAATGTCCTCTTCAGCAAACGCACCCCATAATTTAGAAGAGCCTTTTCTTTTTGGAAGTCCGTCCCTCTTCAGAATCAAATCGTAGCCGGCTGAGCCGATGACCTCCTCGAGATTTTCTCCATCCTCACGACTGACTTCTTTCGTTTTGAGCATGCCGTCATCGTTCTTGACGTGGTCTTGGGATTTCGGTTTCAACCAGGCGGCACCTCCACCTAAGATAACGTCGAGACCCTGGTACACCTGCTGTTCGCCGATATCTCCAAATTCATCACGGTTCAGGACATGGGAAGTGAACGCAGCCGGAGTGGCATGCTGGACAGGGGAGGTGGACACGATGCCGGTCTCGTAGCCGGACAATTTGGCCCCTTCAAGGACGGTCAAAACGGGTTGTCCATCCGGGTTCATTCCGATGTAATCAGCTTTCGTCTTCATACCGGTGGCCATGGCCGACCCGGCTGCAGCGGAATCGGTAATCGCTGACTGAGCCGAATACGTCCGGACGCCGCCGACCAGAATCTTATCGAGTTGAAGGTCCGTCCCTCGGTACCACCGTGACAACGTGACGATGTCGGAGTTGGTGCCGTCCATGATCAGGAGGATGACGTTTTTCTTGGGTGGGTTTGGGGCTGCGAATAGGCAGGTGGACGGGAAGGAGAAGGCCAGGAGGGAGAGGAGGGTGGTAAGGATGATGAGGCGTTTGAGTGTTTTCATGGTGAGTGCTCCTTTACGTCGGTGATTACCCAATAGTATTTGTTGGTTGGGAAGGAGTATGTATAGAAAAATGATTTATACAGAGGTGGGCGTGTCACAAGAAATCGTCAAAAAAAGTCGCATCCAAACCATTCCGGTTTAAGATGCGACTCCCATTATTTTCGTTCCAATATTCCTACCAACAGGTTTTCTAAAACTGTCGGACGATCTACTTTCTTTAAATCCCGCAACCTGATCCTATTCCAGTCAATACCCGTTATGAATGGAGTACCATTCTCTAACGCAGGAATGTCCCCGGGATAGACAATGTAGTATTCTCCGGCTTTCACGCCTGACTTGATTTGTTGTTGCCCATTTACCTGGAGACCCGTTTTAACCTTCCGCTGTTCAACGGTTCCTTTTTCTGTGAGAATCCAGATGAATGTAGAAGTGCCTTCTTTTTCAATCGCAGTGACTGGCACGACCAATGCACCTTTTACTTCCTCCGTAATGATCGACAGGAAAACATGGTGACCGGGAAGAAGCTTGTTTTTAGTATCCTGAAGCTTCACTTCTAGAGGATACATGCTGTCCGTTTGCAAGTGTGGATCGTTTTTTGGAAGGGTGGCCACTTTGGTCACGATTCCTTTTTGACTCTCTTTTTCAATGTCAGATTGAATAATCGCGCTCATATTTTCTTCCACGGTCACGATTTCTTTTTCCGTAAGATCAGTCGTTACAATCGTCGCCTGGGAGGCAATCGTAATCAATGGATTATCGATCGCATGGGAGAGGTCCTTGATGGTCCCGTCCACACTGCTTTGCACCGTTAACGTTGTTTCATACGATTCGATATCAGAAATTTGGCGCTCAAGATTATCGATTTGATTTTCTAAGCGGTCAATCTCTAATTCCTTAGCGGCAATTTCTTTTTTTATTTCGTACTCCGACTGAAGTGCACTGGCGTCAATCGGAATTTCTTTGTCGTCCGTTGAAGTTGAAGGAAGGGACGATTCCAGGCTTTCCAGGTCATCGATGTTGTCTTCGATGCTGTCAATCTCATCTTCCAATTGTTCTACCTCTGATTCCAGAACACTTTTCTGCTGGGTTTGATCAGTAACCTCGTATTCATAAAGTGGCGTTCCGGATTTCACCTGGTCACCTTCTTTAACAAGGAACTTCTTGAAAGAGCCGAATTCGTCGTTGAAATAGATGTAGCTTTCTTCTTCAGCTGTGACAACACCCGATTTCGGAAGCTCTTTAGCAAGATCCCCTGTTCCACTGATTTCCCAATTGGCCACCCGGACTTCGCGGTCGACTTTGCTGTTCGCTTTTTCAATCAGGTATGTATTTGCACCAACAAACAGAAGAGAGAGCGTTAAAGTGGTATAAAAAATGGTTCTTCTTTTCATTATGTTCACAGCCTTTGGAAAGTTAAATTAAGGTGGATATGTTTAAGAATGCGAGTAGTGCGTTAATAGACCACAAGAATAAATTGGTTAAGAGAATCACTAACCAGATGATCCAGTTTTTTTGATGGGTCAACTGTTTGATGCCTTTGTATTGAATGTAGAAAACCCAAATTTTAAAAAGGGAGAAGCTTCCCATTAAGTAGATCACATACGATTTTGACGTTATGTATTGGGTGATTACTCCTAACGAGAGCGGTGAAGAGTACCATTCAAGTGAAGAGAATAGGGATAATGGTATATAGGTGAGTTTTTCAAGTAATAAAATGATTAAGACCAGACCTTGAGTGATCACCAGTTTACGGTACTCACCTTCATTTGAGATGGTCCAGAAAATGAGTGATGAAAAAAAGAGAATAATGGCTGCATAAAGCATTCCGGCTAATAGCCTTCCTAAGAAAAATAAAAACTTCTCCAACTCGAATACGGTTGGGGATAGCTTCGTCATGTCTTTAGACAAAGGGTCCATTCCTATTCCGAAAGACGATATCAAACCAAATATAATAATGGATAATAAGAAGAGAAAGGAGACTCGTTTCTTATAACCTTTTAGTGCCTCCATCTCATTGAGTTGATAAAAGAAGATTGATGGCTGTTTCAAACCCCTGAAAAGTCTGACTTCTCTATGCATAAAATATTGTCCTCCAACTTGAATAGATTCCATCTCTTATTCTATAGAATATCATCGAACTTTTCCATAAATTGTAGAACGAATTAAAAAATAATATAAAAAAGCGTCGAATGGACGCTTTCTGTTAGGTTATGCTTGATATGTTAAGTAAGTAGTTCCTGCGATAAGTAGAATTGTAATGATAATGAAACTTACATATGTCACTACTTTCTGCGTTTTCTTCTTTCTCATTGCCTCTTCAGGCGTTAAAAATGCCATTATAAATTTCCCCCTTTTCCCGACTTGAAGCTGCTGGACTATAACGAACGTATTTTTTATTTTTCTATCGATCGTTAATTTTCTTCCCCATACCAACATTTTATCGGAAATATATGCTAATCATTAATAGGTCTTAAAGCCTAATTAAATTGACGGATGTCGAAAAATATTTTGTGGAATCTTGTATATATATGGTAATATATCTAGTAATTGATGTTTGAACTTTCGTATAATAGTGTAATAAAGTGATAGAAACTGTTTTTAATTGTAGGAGGGTGTCTTTTTTGAAAGGAAATGTTAATAAGGAACAATACGTTCTCTCTGTTATCCAGAAAGCTTATGACAAGGGTCAGCAAGGCGATATGAATACAGATAAAATGATCGATTGGCTAAAACAAGAATTACAAACTGGATATGCTATAAATCAAAAAGCGCTGTAGAATCCTCATTGGGAATCTCAGCGCTTTTTGTTTTTATTTTATTGAGGGACGGACCTCCATTGATAGGAGAATAAAGGTAAAATGCCGATTTGTTCACATATATTATTCTATTGGAGTTCCTCGAGGTCCGTCCCTCCAGATATGCTTTACCAATCCTTCATCGTCTGGTAAAGGTGATTGACCTGGGTGGTGAATTTTTCTTTGCGTTTTTCTGTGAAGTAGGTGAGGGAGGATAGGGTACGTTTGAATTTTGGGAAATCTTGAAGGATCTTCAGGATTTCCCTATTTTCTTCGTCTTCGAAGTTTTCTCTTAGGATCATTGGATTTTGACTGATACCAAGTCCGCCACTTTCCTCGCCGTACATGATTCGGTTCATCTCATGGGTGGGGATTTTATAGACTTCCTTAAAGGTAAGGAGCATTTTATACGGGATGTCCCTTGTGCCATTTTCATAGTTTGATAACGTACTCTGATTGATATTTAAACGAATGGCTGCTTCTCTTTGGGTAAGCTCCAATACGTCATTCCGATAATGCTTCAACTCTATGTGTAAGTCCATTCTATTCACCGACTATCCCTTTTTTCTTCAAGATAAAGGTTTTGAAAGATATCAACGGGAAATTACACAATATGAAATACGATTATTGATTACAAATACAGATATTTTGGAAAAGGTATACAAAATTACACAAAAACGTATTAAAATGTAAATATAATTGTAATTTTGTCGAATTGGGGGTAAAGGTGGAAGATAGGATGGGAGATCAGAACAAAGGGAGAAAGATTAGCGTTATAGGAGACACGAAATCCAGTTTAACGGGAAAGGTCAAATGGATACCTTTGAGACAAGAGTCAACCCTGGTATTCAGCACTAAAAATAACGGCAAACAGCGTGTGATCTACTATTCTCAAAACAGCTTTACCAGCGAGGGAACGGACAAAAGAGATTTTCTATTAATAGATAGAATAGAAAAATAAAGATGAGGGACTAAAAATGAGGGACGGACCTCAAAATGGTGAAATGGAAGACAAGCAGCCTGATTTAAGGCCGTTTGTAAATTTCCAGAGGTCCGTCCCTCAAAAAAGAGGATTTTGCGGAGTTGTGTCGAATAGGTTAGTGTACGAATTTGAGAGAAGGAGTGATGTTATGGTACGAACGCCTCGGGATTGGCGTCCGGGAGCCACTTATCATGTGACAGCGAGAGGGAACCGGAAGCAAGACTTGTTTCATGACATTGAAGACCGGAAGAAGTATTTATCCTACCTGCAGGACACGAAAGACAAGTACCCTTTTACTATCCACGCTTACTGTTTAATGTCCAACCACATTCATCTTCTAATCGAAACCCACGACGTTCCACTAGAACAGATCTTCAGAATCCTTCATACCCGCTATGCCATATATTTCAACAAAAAGTATGATTATGTCGGACATGTTTTTCAAGGAAGATATGGTTCCACTAAGATCGATACCCCTGCCTATTTCATTAAGGTCAGCAGATATATTCATCAGAATCCTGTCAAAGCCAAACTCACCATCGTCCCCGAGTATTATCCCTGGAGCAGCTACCCCTCATATGTTCATTCCATCGACAACCCGCTTCTCTCAAAGGAGAGGACGCTGGCATATTTTCCTGATTCTGAAGTGAAGCTTTATAAAGAATATGTAGACAAAGTAGAAGAGAAGGAAGACGCAAACGAGGATTTTGCCGAAAATACAAATAAAATGGTAAAAAAATAAATTATTTTTGTAAAAATAAAAAGGAAATTAGATGTTTATGTCGAAATTTATTTTTGTAGTACCAAATTCCTATATCGAGGAGGAGGAAGTATGAAAAAAGACTTTATTTTGGTGTTTGAGGATTTTCACGTTTCAAAGAGGAGTATCACGACATCCAAAAAGCATTTAGTTGTGTTTCAAGGGCAACATTATTACAACAGGCTCGTTGTCGTAAATCGACCCCCGGGATTCTCCCACGCATTGGAAAGCATCATGTACTCTGATAAGATACTCGAAACCTATGGATTTTCAACTTTGTTTGCGGTTCCGATTGACAGAAAACATTCAATCCCGTTTAAATTTGTCCGTATAGGAGACAAGGAGCCCAAGGATTGCAAAATTGTGCTGGAAAAACGGAATGGCATGGAGCAGTTAAATATCAAACCTTTGTATACGATGGATGGTCCAATTACACATGAGGATAAACATGACATATTATCCTATCTCAGCATGAAAAATGATGAAGGCACGGTCACCTATCTCATGAACAACCCCCAAGTGTTCAAGGGAAAAGGTAAAAAACAAGAAGAGTAAAGGAGGAATGAGGCGAACCTAAATCAAATAGGTACGTCTTTTTTTAAGCTCTTTTTGAATATGAGGGACGGACCTCCAACCGTTTAAACTAGCCCCCTGGCTGATGCTCTCCAAAACCCTTTACCACACTACCAAACTACCTCTCTAAGTTTCTAAAATCAGCACTTTTTTCGTTGACCTCTTATGAATCAGACCATACAATATAAGTAGTTATTAGTATTTTTAGAATTTTCACGTAAGGTGCGAATGCCACTTGGATAAGACAGATCATACTCGTATCGGAAAGAATGCCATGCTTCTTCTCCTCGTAGATAAAGAGGAAGAAGAATGGAATCGTCATTTCAATGAACTGAATTGGAGTTACTGCACCGGGAAAATCGGCTCCATGGACAGTCAAAAAATCGTGGCTGCGATTGAAACAGCAGCAAAGCGGAGTGACCTTGTCCGGGAAGATCTGTACCGTGAAATGCATGCCTTATATCACGCCATCATGGAGGCTTTAACGGGTGTGACCCGCGGCCATACGCAATTAGGTGAGGTCCTGCGCACCGTGGGATTGCGCTTCTCGGTAGTACGGGGGACTCCATATGAGAGTGAAGAGGAAGGCGAATGGATCGCAGTAGCGTTGTACGGAACGATTGGTGCGCCCATTAAGGGGCTGGAGCACGAGACAATTGGACTTGGAATTAATCATATTTAAATAATTTAGAGCCTAGAGATATTAGTTGAAAGGAGGCTCGACCAACGGCAGAAGTCTGTCTTTGGTCGAGCCTCTTTTTGTGTGGAATTTTGGGGTCAAGATGATTCTTTGGGGATTGGACAGTGAAGATTTGGAGGTCCGTCCCAGAGTGGTTTAAAGCGGTAAAGAACGATACAACAAAAATAGCGAACTAGAGGGGTTTGGCCAGAATGAGGTTGTGAAGAGGCAGCTTATGGAGGTCCGTCCCTAAAAATATGAAGAGGTGAGTGTAATGGTGGAGTTGACGGGTTGTGGTTTGACGTTGGATGAGGCGAAGAGGGTTATTTATGGGAAGGAGCAGGTGGAGCTTTCGCCGGTTAGTATGGAGCGGGTGCGGAAGAGTCGTGAGGCGGTTGAGCGGATTGTGAAGGAGAAGCGTGTGGTGTATGGAATTAACACGGGCTTTGGGAAGTTCAGTGATGTGTTGATTGATGCGGATGATGTGGAGGAGCTTCAGCTTAACCTGATTCATTCTCATGCTTGTGGAGTGGGGGATCCATTCCCTGAGAAGGTTTCCAGAGCGATGCTTCTGCTCAGAGCCAATGCGTTACTAAAAGGATATTCAGGAGTGAGACCAGTTATCGTCGAACGTCTTACTGAATTCCTCAATAAAGGGATCCATCCGGTCATCCCACAGCAAGGATCACTTGGAGCAAGCGGAGACTTAGCACCACTTTCCCATTTAGCACTCGCTCTGATGGGAGAAGGAGAAGTTCATTATCAAGGAGAGGTACATCAAACCCTTCCTGTCCTATCAAAAGAAAACATCTTCCCGATCCAGCTTCATGCAAAAGAAGGATTGGCCCTCATCAATGGAACGCAGGCCATGACGGCAATGGGAGTCATCGGATACTTAGAAGCAGAGGAACTTGCTTTCCAAAGTGAGATGATTGCAAGTCTGACCTTGGAGGGACTTAGAGGAATCAAGGATGCCTTCGACGAAGATATTCATTTAGTAAGAGGCTATCCTCAACAGGTCGCAACGGCCAAAAGAATCCGGGGTTACCTTGAAGACAGTAAACTGACAACGAAGCAAGGAGAACTAAGAGTCCAGGACGCATACTCGTTACGATGCATCCCGCAAGTACACGGGGCATCCTGGCAGGCACTTGACTATGTAAAAGAAAAGCTGGAAATCGAAATGAACGCAGCGACGGATAATCCACTGATTTTCGATGAAGGAGAAAAGGTCATTTCAGGCGGGAACTTCCATGGACAGCCGATCGCCTTCGCAATGGATTTTATGAAAATTGCCATAGCTGAGCTCGCCAATATCTCAGAAAGACGTATTGAACGACTCGTGAATCCGCAGTTGAATGACCTGCCACCGTTTCTGAGTCCACAACCAGGGCTCCAATCCGGTGCCATGATCATGCAATACTGCGCGGCATCACTCGTATCGGAAAACAAAACCCTCGCCCACCCAGCGAGCGTTGATTCCATCCCGTCATCAGCCAACCAGGAAGACCACGTCAGCATGGGAACCATAGGGTCACGACATGCCTACCAAATCCTGCAGAACTCAAGAAGAGTCCTTGCAGTCGAACTCATCTGTAATCTGCAGGCAGCAGAACATCGAGGGACGGACCTCATGGCAAGCCAGACACGACAATTTTATGAAGCAGCGAGAAAGGTTATTCCTTCTATTACAAAGGACCGCATCTTCTCGAAAGATATAGAAAAAGCCAACCAGTGGCTGCAACAGATCTCGTTAAGCACACTCATCAAACCTAACAAAACAAAGGAGGAAACGACAAATGGTTAAGGCAAACAAACGAATCGTACAAATCAAAAGAGGGACGGACCTTGAATGTAAAGGATGGGAGCAAGAAGCTGTCCTTCGCATGCTCTATAACAATCTTGATCCTGAGGTAGCGGAAATTCCGGAAGAATTAGTCGTTTACGGTGGTATCGGGAAAGCGGCCCGTAACTGGGAGTCCTTTGACGCAATCGTTCACACGCTCAGAAACTTGGAAAGCGATGAAACCATGCTTGTTCAATCCGGAAAGCCGGTCGGTGTGTTCAAAACCCATAAAGCGGCTCCTAGAGTTTTACTTTCCAACTCGGTCCTTGTACCAAAATGGGCAAACTGGGAGCATTTCCATGAGCTCGATCAAAAAGGCCTCATGATGTACGGCCAAATGACGGCTGGTAGCTGGATCTATATCGGGACGCAAGGAATCTTGCAAGGGACGTATGAAACATTCGCAGCACTTGCGAAGAAACATTTCAACAACTCACTTAAAGGTACGATCACTCTCACAGCGGGACTAGGCGGAATGGGCGGTGCTCAGCCACTTGCCGTTACAATGAACGGTGGAGTCGTGATTGCAGTCGACGTTGACGCAGAACGCATCCAAAAGCGCCTCGACACGAAATACTGTGACGTGATGACAGATTCCATCGATGAAGCATTGATGATGGCCTATGAAGCACGGGACCAAGGCAAGCGTCTTTCCATCGCATTACTTGGAAACGCGGCAGAGGTTCATCATGAACTTTTAAAAAGAAACGTCCAAATCGATATCGTAACCGACCAAACATCAGCCCACGATCCTTTAAACGGCTATGTTCCTGAGGGTTACTCGATCACAGAAGCGGCAGAGCTTCGCAAACAGGACCCGAAAACCTACACGGCACTTTCCCAAAAAAGCATGGCCAAACACGTGGAAGCCATGCTCCAGTTCCAGAATAGAGGCTCCATCGTATTCGACTACGGAAACAACATCCGTCAGGTAGCAAAGGATGAAGGAGTCGACAATGCCTTTGACTTCCCTGGATTCGTTCCAGCCTACATCCGTCCATTATTCTGTGAAGGAAAAGGACCATTCCGCTGGGCGGCTCTGTCTGGAGACCCAGAGGATATCTATAGAACAGATCGCTTGATCAAGGAGCTTTTCCCTGAAAATGAAGCCCTCAATCGCTGGATCGATATGGCACAGGAGCAAGTGGCATTCCAAGGGCTGCCTTCACGTATCTGCTGGCTGGGCTATGGTGAGCGTGTGAAGATGGGTCTTGCCATCAATGAACTTGTTCGAAACGGAGAACTGAAAGCGCCGATCGTCATCGGCCGTGACCACCTGGATTGTGGATCGGTTGCTTCACCAAACCGTGAAACCGAAAGCATGAAGGACGGAAGTGACGCAGTAGGCGACTGGGCGATCCTGAACGCCCTCATCAACACAGCGGCGGGCGGCTCCTGGATCTCCTTCCACCACGGCGGCGGAGTAGGAATGGGGTACTCACTACACGCTGGAATGGTGGTTGTGGCAGACGGGACGGACCTTGCACAAGAACGTCTGGAACGCGTCCTGACAACAGACCCGGGAATGGGCGTCATTCGCCACGTCGACGCAGGCTACGACATCGCAGAAAAAACAGCCGAAAAACACAACATCCACATCCCAATGAACAAAGGAGGAGAATAATATGACCACAGAAAAACACTTCGATACCATCATCGACAACATCGGACAGCTCCTGACAATGGATCACGGGGACGGACCTCTAAAAGGAGAGGAAATGAGTAAACTCAAGGTTTCAGAGCATGCCGCCCTTGCCATCAGGGACGGACTTGTCGCGTGGATCGGGACACATGAAGAAGCTCAATCCCTAAAAGCAACGGAACGAATCGATGCAGAAGGAAAGCTCGTGACACCAGGTCTAGTAGACCCGCATACACATCTGGTCTTCGGCGGATCACGTGAACACGAAATGGCCCTTAAACAGCAGGGAGTTCCATACTTAGAGATCCTGAAGCGCGGAGGAGGAATCCTATCTACAGTCGGTGCCACCCGCGAAGCATCAGAAGAAGAGCTGCTCACGAAAGCGCGCTTCCACTTAAACAGAATGATTTCATACGGAGTCACAACGGTCGAAGCGAAAAGCGGATACGGTCTTGACCGCCCAACCGAACTAAAACAGCTGAGAGTAGCCAAACAACTGAACGAATCGCACCCGGCAGACATCGTTTCCACATTCCTTGGAGCACACGCGATCCCACCGGAATTCAAAGGACGCTCAGACGAATTTTTAACAGAAATGCTCGACCTGCTGAACGATATCGAGAAAGGACAGCTGGCTGAATTCGTCGATATCTTCTGTGAAACAGGGGTATTCACAGTAGAACAATCCCGCGAGTTCCTGAAAAAAGCCAAAGAAAAAGGCTTCTCCGTTAAAATTCATGCCGATGAAATCGATCCACTGGGTGGAACGGAAATGGCGACGGAGATAGGCGCAACAAGCGGTGACCACTTAGTGGGAGCGTCTGATAAAGGCATCCATGCACTGGGTGAAACAGACACTATCGCTGTCCTCCTGCCAGGCACATCCTTCTACCTGAACAAAGGAAAATTTGCGAACGCAAGAGGCATGATGGATGCGGGAGCAGCAGTCGCCCTGTCAACAGACTTCAACCCGGGCAGCTCACCAACAGAAAACCTGCAGTTCATCATGAACCTGGCATCCTTACAACTCAAAATGACGCCTGAAGAAATCTGGAACGCCGTAACCATCAACGCAGCCTACGCCATCAATCGGGGAGACTCAGCAGGAAAGCTGGCACCAGGAAGAAAAGCCGACATCGTCCTATGGGATGTACCAAACTATCATTACGTACCATATCACTACGGGGTGAACCACACCCACACCGTCATGAAAAACGGCCGGATCATCTACCGCAAGGAGAAGCTTCATGAGCACATTTCAGCACATTAAGCCTGCAGGGAAGGCGCAGTTCAAAGACCGCTACACAACCAAAGCGGCAGAGCTTCTCACGCCTTGGAAAGAAGGAAAGAAAGGGGACATCGCCATCATCGGCGCCCCCCTCTCCAAACCTTCCATCTCACACTCAGGAGCAAGCTTCGCACCCGATGCCATCAGAAGATGCCTTAATTCGTTTACGACCTACAACATCGAAAGAGGGACGGACCTCGCCGACGACAGCAAAACCATCATAGACTTCGGCGACATCACCATGCACCCGACCTCCATCGAAGAGTCGCATCAACGAATCTATGAATCTGTCAAAGAAGCAACGAACACAAACGCAGCAGCCTTCACCATCATCCTTGGAGGCGACCATTCCATCACAACATCAACGGTCAAAGCCATCAAGGAAACCAAAGGCACAGTCGGCATCATCCAATTCGATGCCCACCATGACCTCAGAAACACCGAAGACGGAGGCCCGACCAATGGAACACCATTTAGAAGGTTAATAGAAGAGGGGCACATCAAGGGTGAGCACCTGATCCAAATCGGCATCCGCAACTACGCGAACGCCAAAGCGTATCATGACTATGCAATCGAGCAAGGTGTTACGGTATATACGATGAAGGACGTCAGACAACAATCCATAACAGAACTAATCAACCATGCACTAAATCAACTACAGGACAATGTCGACACCATCTACCTCTCCGTAGACATGGACGTCCTCGACCAGGCATACGCCCCAGGATGCCCGGCGATTGGTCCCGGTGGGATGCACCCAGATACTCTGACAGAGGCGATCCAAGTGGCCCTCAAGCATCCTAAAGTCCACACCATGGACATCGTTGAAATCGACCCGACCCTCGACATCAGGGATATGACAAGCAGAATAGCAAGCCTCTTGATCATAAATTCATTAATCTAACAAAGGTCCGTCCCTCACCGCTTTAACGCATTGAGGGACGGACCTTCATTTTCAGTGCTGATTAAGAAAAATACTTGTAAAAACGTATCCCAGTATAAAGGATGCGTTTTTTCTATTAAACTAAATATAAGAAAAATCATCCAAAATTGAGACACACTTCCTACCTACGGCGTCTAATGAATGAATAACTTACAAAAATGTAAAAAAACACATTAAACTTACAAAAGGAACCCGGCTACAGTGTGGAAACAGAAAATCGGGTGTCCGGTCCACTCAGGGGAGGATAACAAATGGATGAAGTGATACAACATGAGAAGGGGGGAGTGATGCAGATGGAGGTAAGTGAGGAAAGGTTGATTGAGAGTTTAATTGATGAGTATGAAGTGCAGGTGACGAAATTGGTCTATCTGTATGTGAAAGACTGGCCGGCTGCCCAGGATATTACTCAGGAGGTGTTCATTAAAGCATTCCATGCCCTCCATCAGTTCAATCATAAATCCTCTTACAAAACATGGATTTATAGAATTGCCATTAACTTATGTAAAGATTATAAGCGTTCGGCTTATTTCAGGAAAAATACAATCGTAAATAAATTCCATACCATTCTTAAAAAAGAGACGTCCGTTACACCCGAACAAGAACTCATAACGAACGAAGACAATGACTCGGTGGCCTCTCATGTATACTCACTCCCCCTGAAATATAGAGAAGTCATATTATTATATTACTATGAAGAATTAACGACTGGGGAAATCGGAGATATGCTTGGGATCAATCCTTCAACGGTTCGGACGAGGCTGGACCGTGGAAGAGAAAAGTTGAAGAAAACAATGGGAGGGAGGATTCCCAATGAATAAGGACCCTTTGCACAATATAAAGGATGAAATAGAACGGGAAGTATTCAAGAACAGCGACCCTATCAGTCAAAAAAGAGCCATCATGACGAAAATAAGGAATGAAAAACAAAAGAATTCATCGGTCAAGTCCATCTTCATCAATCTGGGCGTCCCTTTATGCATCATCCTGATCCTTTCTATCCTGGGCAGCAGTTATCTATTTAAGGAAGAGCTGGTGAAGGAAAATGAAAAAGAAAAAGAAGAGCCTGCAGAACTAACATATGTACCAACTGACGAGTGGGATGACAAGATAACAGATGAAAAAGCATTGATCAGAAAATCGGCGACCCCCACAGAAGATGTGAAAGAGAATCAAGAGAAAGAAGCAGAAGCACTGCCGGAGAAAAAAGAAGAGGAAGACAAGAATGAACCGGTGGATGCGCCACCTCTACCTGCCTTTGACTTTTCTATGATCCTGATCAACCCAAATGATTTCAAGGAAAAAGCAGCCAATGGAACGTTCGTCGGATCTCCCTTTACGATTGGAGACTCCATGGATGAGATACAGGAGGCATACAAGGACAGGTATGAGGATCTCAACATCATGAAGGGTCACAGAAGTTATGACCAAATTGAGAACTATCTTCTCCACTTTCAAGCTGAAAAGAAGCTAGCACAGGTCCGTTCCGATATCAGCCCGTCTTATAAATTGGATAAGGTCATTTCGATCTTGGGTGAACCGTATTATTTTATGAATGCTTTAGAAGGTGTATATTCAGCGAATTATCTGTATGGTGAATATATAGTGGAAATGGAGTTCCAAGGTAATAACACACTTAAGCCATATTCGATGGAAGAGATTCAATTCATTGATCGTGAATCCATCATTACCTCAGTAGCTCTTTTTAAAAATGACGGACGTACCGGGTCCCTGAGTAAGGATGTAAAGTATCTAGGAGAAGAAGAACCAATGGAATTCCGTCCTGAGTGGTTCAATGAAGCGAGAGACTATATCGTGCAAAATACAGTATCTCACGCAGTCATTCTTCATTCCCAACAGGACCCATTGGAATTTAACATCGTAGTCCCTCAGGAAACACCGGAGGACGAAATGAGAGCCATAGCAAACCAATTCCTGAAGAGGTTGACGGATGTTTCGAACAAAGCGATCAAAGAAGGAACAATATGGAATGATTACACCTATGTTATTCATATTGAGAATAGTATAAATGGTTATTACGATACGGGATTGAGCAATTCGAAAAGTACTCATGAAGGGGGTTACCCAGATATCAATTGGATGGGCGATTTAAGCTCCATTGAGTAAGGTCCGTCCCTCATACCAAAGCGGTTCAAATTGCACTGCAGCATCTCATCTTGTCATCGAGACACTTGGATGAAAGCTTTGGCCAATGCCAAAGCTTTTTCCACGTACATTTGGGATGAAGGCCAAGCAGGCACTATAACACATCAAAGGAAGAATAGTCTTTTAAATAGAAGGAATTTATTAAAGAAAAGGTGAAATGAAACAGAGGTAAGATTCTATTGAAATAAGAGGAATCCATATGATAACAGCGATTATAGGAATGATATATGCGATACTATTCCTGCTCCTTACATCGGTCATCGTTGCAGTGCTCCCTACATTACTCTGCAAAAAGAAAATGACGTTCGAGGGTAGGGTGGTAATGGAGGCCATATTATGGAGCTTATGTTCGATAGTAGTAGTAATACTCAACTTGCAATACTTCTTATTGAACTCATTTGCCTATGCAGCCCTTCTAATCAGTGGTATGAAGGTAGTGGCACTGCCGGTCTTAGTTAGGTTAAATCACACAGATAGAAAAAAGTATATCGTTTTGAAAAGGCTGATGAGAAAGTTTTAAATTAAAAGGTGCAAAAAGAGGCTGACCCCATTTCAGGGGGCAGCCTCTTCAATCTAAACAAAACCTTAATGACTAATTCTCTCCCGCGTCATGTCATAACCCGAATGAATTTCTTTCATCCCGATCACTTTCAGGAAGTGGCGGAGCTTGTTCATACAGGGTTCTCCAAGGTCACCTGCAATCTCAAACTGATCAATGACTGCACACTTTTCAATTTTCGCAGCTGTCACGCTTTGCGATTTCCGATACACCACGTTGTTGTTGATGGCATAGGTGGATACCATGGCTTGCCCGACCTTACAATCACCTTTGGAAAATTCAAATTGGAACTGGATCGACATATCCAAATCCGAGTATAGAGGATTTACTTTCATGCTTATGTTGTTCATCATGAAGCCCCCTTTCTTTTATTGTACTTTTATCCTACCAAAGTTCTTAGAATAAGGTATTTGGCACCACAAAGCAATACAGGGGATATTAGTTTTGAAATCTCCACCAAGGATCACTTTATCTCCATTTATATAACTCCGGGCATATTCTTAAAAGAATATTTATGGTGGAGAATCGCTATGCAAAAGAAGGATAGTTCCAAAATCCCATTCCGTTCAAAGTACTCAAATAATGAAGGGAATGGACACATAAGAAGAGAATTATATATAAGAAGGAAGCGAATTTCAAGAACATCAGGATAGATGAAAGTTTGAAACGGTATAGTCAGTGAGGATTCTTACGTTTATACTGGTAAAGTTGTCCTATTAAAATGCACTATATAAAAATATTGTTAAGTAATGAGAAAGAATGGGGAAAAGAAAACGAAGTCGTTAAAGGCTCATGGTTACTTTTCATTCTGGTGATATGAATGTATAGACCCTTTTAGGATGGTTACATAGCGTCGAAAGTAAAGCAATGATGTAAAAGTCAGGGAGGCCATATAAGATCGTTCGCCCTTTTCGACAATACCTTGATTATCAAGCAACAAAAGTGAAAAATTCCTCGCTTTTTGTTTGATGGTAGGGAAAACTTTCTAGACATATGCTTAAAAGAATATAGTGAGAGTGTCAATTCATATTATAATGAAAAAAAAGCCTCCTGCGTTTGAAGGCTTGTCATCACTCTAAGTTGGAGTATTAGTAAACCGATGGAAGTTCTTTAGAATAAACAGAAGGTAATTCAGCTGCATTCTCAGTAGGGGCTTTGTACACAGATGGAAGTTCTGCTACAACTTTAGAGTAAACAGAAGGTAGTTCTGCCACTACATTTGGAGTTGAGTATACAGATGGTAGTTCAGCTACATCATTGGATGGTGCTTTAACTGCTGCGAAAGCTCCAACAAGTAAGACAGAAGCAGTGACAATTGTAAGAAAACGTTTTTTCATAGGTATTTCCTCCCTTTTTCAAAGTGAAAGTTTTTGGGTATGATTGATTAAAAGATTGTTAACTATATTAAAGCATATTTAACAAATGCATACATCCCGATTCTAGGGGCTTATTCACCAATTTTAGTGATGAAAGATAAGCCATACGGCTGATTATAATGAAAAATATAATTATAGGAATATTTTTTCTTAGGGGAGATTCACATGGACTTTAGTATCGTAGGTCAAAAAATAAAAGAACTACGTAAGAATATAGGTCTTTCACAGGAAGAGCTGGCGGAAGGGATTTGTACCCAGGCTCAAATAAGTAAAATCGAAAAAGGAGATGTCTTTCCTTACGCGTCGACGTTGTTTTTAATATCCAGGAAGCTGGGGGTAGACGTTAACTACTTTTTTGATATAGGAATGACTCCTCGACTTGATTATGTTCTAGAGGTTGGAAGACAGTTGCAAATCGCGAGAAGAAATATGGATTATAAAGAAATGAAGGAAGTGGTCACAGCTGAAGAAGAAAATCCTTTATTCTTTAATAATAACAGAAATTTGCAACTTCTGAAGTGGCATAAAGGAATTTATCAATTTGAGCTTGATAAGGATCTCGAGAAAGCAGAAGCAACACTTCGTAAATCCATATCGTTAACCCACACAACGGATAAAATTTGGACAGAAAGAGAAATTGAAATTCTGTTGACGATTGGGGTCATGTATTTCGAAGAAGGGATCTTTGAACGGGCATCAGAGATTTATCAGGAAGTGAAGTCGCATATTGAAGCCCTGCCTCACTTAACGGACTATACGATCAAAACGAGACTCTACTATAATATTGCCAGGGTTTTAACCAGACTCGGAGATATTGATCAATCCACGAAGTATTGTAAAGATGCCATCGACTGGTGCATCTTGAAGGACAATATGTACCTCCTTGGAGAACTTCACTATCACATCGGCTACAACTATGAACTCCAAGGGAAATTGGCAGAAGCAGAGAAATACATGCAAAAAGCACTCATCGTCTTCGAACTTCAAGGAGACGACAAATTCATCCAATATATCCGTCGGAAAATAGAAAAATTAACGATTTAGGGACGGACCTCCATTCATTCTTTTAAATAAACAGGATTTGAGTGACGGACTATGAACAAAAGACAAAAGTTGTGGCTAAAGATAAGCGGATCTTTCTTCATCATCGGACTTGTCATCATGGTGATCGCAGCTTATTTTCTTATCCAAACGGTAAGAGAGAACTTCTACCAAAAAGCATTTGATAAGAGATATGATCTCACTTCATTGGAAGAGGATGGGGTAGTCGATTCAGTCCAAGTCTTTCATGGGGTGAAAATCAATACCTTTGTACAAAATGAAAGCGATCCTTCAACGATTATCCTGGAAATCAATGATGAAGTGGAAGCTAAGTTGAAAGGCTATAAGGTAAATCCTGATGAAGAAGGCATGAAACCTTACTCCGACGCGATTCTATATAAGCAGATGACAGATAAACAAACAGGAAAAGAAGAGTTCATAGTCAGCTTACAAACAACTCCTGCAAACGAGAACGACTCGACCACCAAGTACAGAACGTACACAATCAATGAAAATGGAATCATAAAGAAGAGTGATTTTACGTCAGATACCAAATCAAAGCTTGAGACCCAGTGGATAAGAGGCATATCGAAAGAAACACAGGGATATTATACAGACTTACCTTACCAGGACGGTGGAGCATCATCATTACTGTTTCTCTCACTGATCGGCGCCCTGTTTATGGCAGGTGGCTTCTGGGTGGGGAGATCCATAATAATCAAGGATAAAGGAGCAGCCGCTTAAACATGGGCTGTTCTTTTTATTTCCGTGGATGGAGAGTACCGATAAAAAAACCAGCCCCGCAAACCAGGGCTGGCATCATCATCATCATTCATTCAAATCCAAATGATCCTTCAAATCACTCTGAACCTTCTGTTTCTCTTCTTCAGGGACGATGTAGTAGTATATACCGCCCAGTTTGGTTCCCTCACCGGCGATTTGGCTTTGAGAAATATCCGCAGTCGCACTCTTGTAATTTTTTTGGATATTAACCATTTCATCAAGTGTTAAATTGGTCTTAACATTTTCACCAATGGCTCCGAAGATATCACCATAGTTCCAAAGGGAAGATACGCTCGCACCTTCTTTAATAACCGCCTCGATGACCTGTCGCTGTCTTGCCTGGCGCCCGAAGTCCCCGCGGGGATCTTCATAGCGCATACGGGAATAGGCAAGTGCTTTTTTTCCAGTTAATGATAAAGTGCCTTCATTAAACGTATATCCATCATGAGTAAAAGTAAATTCATTCTGTACCGTTATCCCGCCGACAGCATCTACAATATCCTTAAAGCCTTCCATGTTTATCTTTGCGTAGTAATCAATCGGGATATCCAGGAATCCTTCCACTGTATCCATGGCCATTTCGACACCACCGAACGCATAAGCATGGTTGATTTTATCTTCCGTTCCTCTACCTACGATATCGACAAGTGTATCACGAGGTATACTTATCATTTTAGTCGTTTTCTCGTGAGGGTTCACAGTCACAACGATCATAGAGTCAGATCGGCCTCTATCACCGTCTCTTTCATCCACACCTAAAAGTAATACAGAGAATGGGTGCTTCTCATTGAACTTTACTTCCTCTGTCCGCTTCTCAGACTTCGGCCGGTCAATCTTCTCGTTCATCGTTTCAGCCGTTTTATTCAGTGAATGATAGATGGAATAAGCATATCCTCCACCAGCTAACAGTAAAAGGATGAAGACAATTCCAACGACTTTCGGCCACTTGCGTTTTCTTTTTTGGTTATGTTTATCTGCTCTCAAAATGTTTCCCACCTAATAAGTAATGAATTTTACACATATGAAAAATATACTAGAAATAACGTGAAAAGGGAATACATTAGTAAAATTTTGTCTCTTTATGTCAGAAGCATCAGAAAACGGGAATGAATTTTTCGGGTGATCCTCAAAAAGTTGGATTTATTTGGTACTATTAGAAGGGAGAAAACAGAAGGAGGGAATCAATTGATCAAAAAAACCGCCAAAACCATTTTACTCATCATCCTTGCATTCAGTCTGGTAAAACTGGACACAGCAAAGGCAAATGTAGGCCGAATAAGTGGAGAAAATCGCTTTGATACCGCCGTACAGATTTCGTTAAGAGGATGGAATCAGTCCGACACGGTTGTGCTGGCAAACGGACAAACGTTTCCCGATGCCCTTGCAGGGGGACCGCTTGCCTATAAAATGGGCGCACCAATTCTACTAACCTACAAAAATCGTCTGCCTTCTGAAACAAAAGAAGAAATTGAGCGTTTACAGGTGAAGCATATATACATATTAGGTGGAACCGGCGCAATTGATGCAACCATTGAAAATGAATTGAAAAAGAAAGATATGAAGGTTACAAGAATCGGAGGAGACGACCGTTTCCAAACAGCCGGCAAAATCGCCAGCTACTTACCTTCCAAGAAGGCAATCGTAGCCAACGGACGGAACTTCCCGGATGCATTGGCAGTGGCTCCATACGCCGCCAAGAATGGGATTCCGATCGTACTGACAGAATCCAACACTCTACCGTCATCCACCAAAAAGATAACAGATCAAAAAGCAGAGACCATTATAGTCGGAGGTAAAGGTGTGATCTCTGCGAAAGTCGAATCAAAGCTCCCAGGTACCACAAGGTATGGCGGAATCGACCGCTATGAAACCGCCAGGAACATCATAGAAGGGCTTCCGATGGAAAAGGAAAGGGCTTATGTAGCAACGGGGACAAATTTCGCGGATGCCTTAACGGGGTCTGTACTGGCTGCGAAAGAAAACGCACCTATATTATTAGTGAAAAAAGAAGCTATACCTTCACCAATAAAAAAACTGCTAAACTCTTATGACTCATTCCGCATTCTTGGAGGGGGCAACGCCGTTTCATCAGGTGTCGAGGAGAAACTAACAGGAAGCTTGGAAGAGTTCCGTTTCCAAGGAGTTCATGTCAATGCTACCGAAGAATTGCTTCGCTCTTCCTTAGGTGATCCCGAGAGAATCGATGAAAGCAGATTCAGCTTTGATTGGTATGTTTATAATCAGGATCCCAAGAAGTACATCCAATACGGTGTATTTAAAGGGGTCGTTGTGGCTGTCTATTCAAATTCGGATAGCTGGTTATCCCAATCAGGACTTAAGCTTGGTCTGAGCAAAACAGAAATAGAAGCCAAAATGAATCAAATAGGAGCCAGTCATAATCAGGCCAACGATTATGATTACGATGAAATGCTTATACGTACCTACTATGATAAAAATAATGGGAATACCCTTTCCGGCATCTTACTCATGAGAGAAGATTTCACGATCACAAATCCGGACGTGAACGAAACAGAACTAAGGAAAAGCATGGAGAAGCAGATTCTCGACCAGGCAAATGCATTACGGGCTAGACATCTAGTGGCTCCTCTTCAGGTAGACCCAAAAGCTCAAGAGGTAGCAAGAGCCCACAGCAAAGACATGGCCACAAGAAATTTCTTTAGTCATGATAACCCGGATGGTCTATCATCCTTTCAAAGGATGGATCAGGCTGGCATCTCCTACTCATCAGCAGGGGAGAACATCGCAGCAGGTCAATTCAATGCCATCGCTGTACACGATGCCTGGGTCAATTCACCCGGCCATCGTCAGAACATCCTGAGTCCCCTCTTCAAAAAGCTGGGTGCAGGCGTATACTTCGGCGGTGAGTATGGAGTTTACTATACACAGGATTTCTTCACGCCATAAAAAGAAGACCCCGATGACGCAAATGTCATCGGGGTCTATCTTTCTACAATTCATAAAATCTCTTAAATCCATCAAACTTTGATTTCCAATAAGAGTTACTCAAACTGGTAACCTGTACACCGTTGTCCCCGGCATGAATGAATTCATTATTTCCGATATAAATGCCTAAGTGAGAAATGCCTTTTTTATATGTATTTTCGAAGAATACAAGGTCACCCGGCTGTGGTGTATTCACGTAGTAGGAGCGACTGTAGTAACCTTCGCTGGATAGACGCTTTACACTTTTGGCACCGGCTTCTTTAAAGACATAATAGATGAAGCCGCTGCAATCAAAGCCTCCGACCGATGAGCCTCCCCACACATAAGGGGTTCCCATATGAGACGTTGCCTCACTTAATAATCTATCAACGGAAAAGGACGAAGATTGATTTGGGGACGGAGCTGGCGGCTTGATCGTCTGAGCCGTTCCCTTCACCTTCAGGACCTGTCCGATACGCAGGAAATCACTTGAAAGGCTATTCCAATTTCTTAAGTCACTTACACTCACACCGAATGTTGCACCAATATGAGAAAGGGTATCCCCTGACTTAACGGTATAGCTTGTCATAGAGCTAGCCGGTTTAGGCGGAGCAGGCTGTGCCGGTGCCGGACTGACAGGTGCAGGCTTGGCGCCTGATTTCGACACTTTCAGGACTTGTCCAATCCGAAGGAAGTCGCTCGAAAGTCCATTCCAACTTTTTAATTGGGCTACCGTCACATCAAACTTCATCCCGATATGGGACAGCGTATCCCCCGACTGAACCGAGTAGCTTGTCATCGAACTGTCCTGCTTCGGCGGTGCCGGAGCGGGTGCCGGACTGCTTGGAGCAGGCTTTGAACCAGATTTTGATACTTTTAACACTTGTCCTGGATAAATCAGATGATTACTCAAACCATTCCAGCTCATTAAGTCAGAAAGGGAAATCGAATGCTTACCGGCAATCTGTCCCAGTGTATCCCCGGACTTGATCGTATACGTTTTAGCGTTCGTTTGCCCAGTGTTTTGCTTCGGAGGCGCCGGCGCTTGTGGAGCCTGGGCACCGCCAGCGGCAACCTTTAATACCTGATTAGGAAAGATCATTTCCGACTGCAGCTTGTTCCAACTCTTTAAGTTGGAAACGCTTGTGTCATATTTGTTTGCGATCAGCCACAGGGAGTCGCCTGATTCCACCTTGTGAGTGCTTGCCGAGGCATAGCTAACAAACGAAGAGGAGAGAACAGCCGTAGCTGCTACAGAAACCAATGTCTTTTTCACGTACACTTCTCCTTTATTGTCGTAGTTTGATAGATAATACCGTCATTTTATCACATAATTTGGTGAAAAAAACTAAATTATTCCTTAAATAGTAAAAAATTAATCCTTTTCCACTAGAAAGTCAGTAATTCCTTTGGCCCAGGCTGTGTGTCCCTGCTCATTCGGACTGCTGACATCATCCAGATATGTTTTGATTTCTTCATCTTCTACATCGGGCCAGTTGGACCAGTGGTCGATAAACGGAATATCATTCTCTTCCGCGTACTCCTGAATCTCGGTAACCTGTGCAGCATAATTCGCCGGCTGATAAATAGGCTGAGGAGGGGTAAGGACGAATGTGGATCCTGGTGATGACTCTTTTACTTCATCTATAATTGTTCCGATGCTCTGAAGTGTGTCTTCAATCGTAACGTTTCCATTATCTGTGAAAACAAACGGCTCAAAAATGACGAGTCCGGGCTGTAATTCCCCAACTTCTTCATATCGCTCCTCAAGTACAAACTCAAGTGTATTGGTTTCAAAGGAAAGACTTTCGATTGAAACAGTGTCCCCGTACTCTTCTTCTAAAGCACCCGCCACCTTGTCATTCCATCCCTCTTCAATGGAATCCATTTCGGTTGACCCCATCAGAACGATAGTAAAGGGTTCTCCGGCTTCCAGCTTCTCTTTATAACGGGAACGGGCATCTTCCGGCCAATTGACTGTAGTAGACAGATACTCCCCTTCTTCTGTTCCAAGCGATGATAAATCATCCTTCTGGGATTGCTGTTTTCTCTCAGGACCTGAAGACGAATCGGCAGACGTGGAAGCCGTTGTCATCGACTTCCAGTGAAGATTTCCATACACGATAACCCCACCACATAATATAAGTAGCAAAAAAATAAAGACTTTTTTCATTACGAACCTCCTATGAATAATGAACTTGGAAAATGGAACCAAATTTGAATAGACCCTTCCAATAATAAATAATCTGTTGTTTAATAGATAAGTAACAAAAGATTTCAATTCTATTAAAATTATGACAAGATTCCCTAAAAATAACAAGAACTTATGATATAATATGACGAGATTTTTATTTTTGAAGAAATTTAGGAGGCTATCATGGAAGAAACCATCAGTTTAAAGGAGCTCATTCAGACGTTGAAGAAACGCATGAGTCTCATCATCATACTGACCCTTATGGCAGTATTGGTTAGTGCGGCCATCAGCTATTTTGTCCTCACACCAATCTATCAATCGTCCACTCAATTGCTCGTGAATAAATCGAATCAGGATCAACAGAATTCATTTAATGTAGGGGAAGTGCAAACCAACCTGCAGTTAATCAATACGTATAATGTCATTATGAAGAGCCCGGCTATTCTGGATATTGTGATTGATGATCTTAAGTTAGATATGACCACTGGAGCACTGAATGAAAAAGTAACGGTTCAAAGCGAAAAGGATTCCCAAGTCGTGAACATCTCAGTTCAGGATGAAGATCCTAAACAAGCGGCGGCCATCGCGAATAAGATTGCCGAAGTCTTTCAAACAGAAATTGTGAAAATCATGAACGTGGATAATGTGAGTATCCTTGCAAAGGCGGAACTTGGAGAAAACCCATCTCCCATCAAACCGCAACCATTATTAAATATCGCCATTGCGCTTGTAGTGGGATTAATGGCCGGTGTAGGACTTGCTTTCTTATTAGAATTCTTGGATAACACAGTGAAAACAGAGCAGGACATCGAGAAAGGTCTCGAGCTTCCAGTTCTAGGGGTAATCCCGACGATTACCGATAGTGAATTTCAGAAAGTAGCTCATCGCCAGGAAAGAACGTCAAGACGCAGAGGTGAAAGTGTCGGTGTTTAATAAACAGAAGAAATCAATGAATGCAAATATACGTAAGCTTATAGCGAAAGCGAATCCGAAGTCTCCCGTATCGGAGCAATTCCGTACGATCCGTACGAACATCCAATTCTCATCCGTCGATCAGGAATACCGTTCGATCATGGTATCATCTGCAGGCCCTGGGGAAGGGAAGTCCACAACGGCTGCGAACTTAGCCGTAGTCTTTGCTCAACAGGGGAAGACTGTACTCCTAGTTGATGCAGATATGAGAAAGCCAACCGTTCACTATACGTTTAACTTCCCGAACACGACGGGATTGACGAATGTTCTTTCAAGACAAGTAATATTAAAAGAGGCCGTTAAAGACAGCGGCGTGGACAAGCTTCATATTCTCTCAAGCGGTCCGATCCCACCGAATCCAGCGGAGCTATTAAGTTCAAGGGCGATGCAGCAATTCTTTGTCGATGCTTATGAAGAATATGACCTGATCATCTTTGATACGCCACCAGTACTAGTAGTAACAGATGCGCAAATTATGGCGAACCAATGTCACGGAAGCATCCTTGTCGTTTCAAGCGGGAAAACAGAAATGGAACCGGCGAAGAAAGCGAAAGAGCTTTTGCAAACAACAAAAGGAAAACTTCTTGGATGCGTGCTGAATAATAAAAAAGCGTCAGAAACAGATTATTATTACTATTACGGAAATTAATCCGCATTCGACAAAATTCACCCCTTTACAAATATACCTAGTGGTGTAAAATGGAATACGTTGTAAAAATAAGTCGAAAGAACTACAAAAAGGAGGAGTTAGTAATGATTGACATTCATAGCCATATCCTGCCTGGGATAGACGATGGAGCCAATACGATCTACGACAGTATCGACATGGCAAAGCAGGCTGTCTCAGAAGGGATCCACACAATCATTGCGACTCCTCATCACCGTAATGGAAAATACGACAACGTGAAGTCGGACATCCTTCCACTTGTAAAAGAAGTGAATGATCGCCTAAAA
Organism: Rossellomorea aquimaris; assembly: GCF_003315075.1. Classification (GTDB taxonomy): domain Bacteria; phylum Bacillota; class Bacilli; order Bacillales; family Bacillaceae_B; genus Rossellomorea; species Rossellomorea aquimaris_C. The sequence goes on along the minus strand of NZ_QNRJ01000005.1, from coordinate 17,362 downwards.
GAAGAACATATCAACTTGGAAGTTCTTCCGGGGCAGGAGTGCCGCATTTATGGTGAAATTTTAGAAGATTACCAAAAGGGTGATATTCTACCTTTAAACCAAATTTCCCATTATCTTTTCATAGAATTTCCGTCAAGCTCAGTTCCACGATACACGGAAAAGCTTCTCTACGATATTCAAGTAGCAGGGCTGACCCCTGTCATCGTTCATCCCGAACGGAATGCCGAGTTGATCGAGAGACCGGAAAAGCTATACAAGCTTGTACAAGGAGGAGCAGCTACGCAACTGACAGCGTCCAGCCTTACAGGATACTTCGGCAAGAACATCCAGAAGTTCTCTCAACAAATGATTCAAGCCAACCTGACACACTTCATCGCATCAGACGCACATAACATACGCAATCGCACTTTCAAAATGGAAGAAGCGATGGACTATATAGAGAAAAAGTACGGAATAGACATGGTCTATTACTTTACGGAAAATGCAGAATTGCTGATAGATGGAAAAAATATTTATAAAGAAATACCTGAATTGATCAAAAAGAAGAAGTTCCTTGGAATCTTCTAAAATAATCAAGACACAGGTAATCCTAAGGTGCTATTGTCGTTGGTATATCAGAAACAAAAAGTTGCACAAAGACAACAGTAGAATTTTGGGAATGTCTCCTTACCGTTATCATTGGAGGCACTCGGTCACGCCGTGGGTGAAGAGTAAGATACTTTAACCTTAGACGCTTGTCGTCATTGGTGGGATGTGAGGAAGGGTTGGATGCCCACAAATACTATAATAATAGAAAATAGTAAAGTTTTTAAATGAAAACGCTTTATGTAACTTATTCTAATAGTGGAATGAAAAAGGTTAATTGTAAAATCAAGGAGAAAATAGAATTGAAAGATTTTAATACATTGTCCAAAAGCATGAAAAAAGCCATAAGGTACATCTACCAGGATGCACCGATAGAACGACTGGAAGAAATAAGAACGCTAATCAACCAAGCCATTGAAAAAAGATTAAATGATCAAAAGTAAATCTAGATACCTAAGGAAAAGGTATACGGTTGTATCTTTTCCTTAGGTATTTAATTTGTCAAAATAACGTAGAAAAGAAGGGATTTATATGAGTTATACAAAACGGGTATCATTGCTGATGCTGTTGGATTCATTGATCGTGTTAACAGCAATTTATTTTGGTTATTATCTTCTCCATCCAACATTCAGCCTGTATACATTGCCTACACTCGTCTTTAGCTCATTTGTACTACTGGCAAGTCACCACGTATTCGCATTTATTTATCGTCTTTATCAGAAAGCATGGGAGTATGCGAGTGTAGGAGAAATGGTTGCCATCATTCGTGCGATTACGTTTTCCATTGTGACGACAGGTGTCCTTCAGTTTCTAATGAATGGGGATATATATGTTCGGGTACTGGCAGTCACTTGGATGCTTCATATCATCTTAATAGGTGGATCACGATTCTCATGGAGAATGTACAGACATTATTACATAAAGCCTAAACAGGAAAAGAAACGTGCCTTGATCATCGGGGCGGGGTCAGCCGGGTCCATGCTTGTCCGTCAGTTAATCAAGAGCCAGGATACTGATTTACTTCCAGTCGGATTTATTGATGATGATCCTAAAAAAATGAAGCTTCAAATATATGGTGTAACGATTCTTGGTCGTACATCTGATATACCGATATTGGTTGAAAAGCACCGAGTGGATAATATCATCATTGCCATTCCTTCTCTACGTAAGGGTGAAATACAAGAAGTCTATCAACAATGTAGTAAAACTTCAGCAAAGGTGCAGATTATGCCGATGATCGAGGATATCGTATCTGGTAAAGTATCCGTCAATCAATTCCGGGAAGTGCAGGTAGAAGACTTGCTTGGTCGTGAGCCTGTAGAACTTGATACTGATAGTATTTCAAAGAAATTATCAGGGAAGACAGTACTGGTTACAGGCGCTGGAGGTTCAATAGGATCTGAAATTTGTCGTCAAGTGAGTAAATTCAAACCCAAAAAGCTTTTATTATTAGGTCATGGTGAAAATTCTATTTACACGATCGATATGGAACTAAGAAGCAGATATGGAACAGAATTGAAAGTTGTCCCTATCATCGCGGATATACAAGATCGAAACCGGATTTTTGAAGTGTTTGAAGAACATTCCCCCGAGGTTGTGTATCATGCCGCGGCTCATAAGCATGTACCGTTAATGGAATATAATCCGAAAGAAGCCGTGAAGAACAATGTCATCGGTACGAAGAATGTAGCGGAAGCAGCCGATACATTCGGAGTCAAAACGTTCGTGCTTGTTTCTTCTGATAAGGCAGTGAATCCAACGAACGTAATGGGATCGACAAAGAGAATCGCTGAAATGGTGATTCAGAATCTGGATAAACAAAGCCCGACGAACTTTGTTGCCGTCCGTTTTGGTAACGTACTTGGAAGTCGTGGAAGTGTTATTCCATTATTTAAGAGACAGATTCAAGCCGGTGGTCCGGTTACGGTGACCCATCCTGATATGACGAGATACTTTATGACGATTCCAGAGGCATCGCGATTGGTTATGCAGGCTGGTGCTTTGGCCCGTGGTGGAGAGATCTTCGTACTGGATATGGGTGAGCCGGTCAAAATCGTGGATCTGGCGAAGAATCTGATTAAGCTATCGGGTTATACAATAGAAGAAATCGGGATTAAGTATGCGGGGATTCGTCCTGGTGAGAAGATGTATGAGGAATTATTGGGTGAGAATGAGGTTCATGGGGAGGCTGTGTTTCCGAAGATTTTTATTGGGAAGACGGTGGAGTTTGACTATGAGCGGGTGTCGAACCTGGTTGAGAATCATACGGAGTTTGAGCCTCAGTATCTAGCTGACTATGTGTTAGATCTTGCGAATAAAAAAGAACGGGTATTAGTACAGAACGTAAACTAAGGGGTGGAAGATATGCAAAAAGTGAGAAAAGCGATTATTCCTGCGGCGGGGCTAGGAACACGTTTCTTACCAGCTACGAAGGCTCAGCCGAAAGAAATGCTACCGATTGTGGACAAGCCTACGATTCAATATATCATCGAGGAAGCGGTGGCTTCCGGTATTGAGGATCATTTTGATAAGTCTTATGAGTTGGAGGAGACTCTTGCGAAGAAGGGTAAGTATGAGCAGCTGGAAGAAGTGCAGGGGATTTCGAAGCTGGCTAACATTCATTATATTAGTCAGAAGGAGCCTCTTGGATTAGGGCATGCGATTTCTTGTGCGAGTCGGTTTATTGGGGATGAGCCGTTTGCGGTGTTACTTGGGGATGATATTGTTCATTCTCCGGAGAAACCTTGTTTGAAGCAGTTAATTGATGTTTATGAGCGGTATAATTCTTCGGTGATTGGGGTGCAGGAAGTTTCTAAGTATGGTGTAATTTCGATTAATGAGAATGGTATTGAGGATGGGGTTTATCATATCAATGACTTAGTTGAGTAGCCTAAGCAGGAAGAGGCACCTTCTAATTATGCAATTATGGGTAGATATGTACTTCATCCAGAGATTTTCTCTATTCTAGAGAATCTTACGCCAGGGGCTGGTGGGGAGATTCAGTTGACGGATGCGATTAAGGAGCTTAACCAATTACAGATGGTGGTTGGGTATGAGTTTGATGGTGAGAGGCATGATGTTGGGGATAAGTTTGGGTTTATTAAGGCGACTGTAGAATTTGCTTTGGAGCGTGCGGATTTAAGAGAGCAGGTTCTTGAGTATTTGAAGGATACTGTGAGTGAGAATAAGATTCCGCAATCATGATGAGAATACGAGGTGCTGGATGGTTGGGTTCAGCACACCTGTTTTATGTATTTATACTTTAGTGAATTAGTAGTTAGTTGGAATCTCCCCTACTCCAATCAGGTCCTAAGTTACTAAAGTGAAAATCAAAAAAATTATTAAACTAAAGTGAGGAAGCAAACATGAATGAAACTCAAGTAAGAAATATTCCTTTCTCTCCACCGGATATTTCAGATGCAGAAATTAATGAAGTAATAAAAGCAATGAAGTCTGGATGGATTACTACTGGACCAAGAACGAAAGAACTTGAAAAGAGAATAGCTAACTATGTAGGTGTTAATAAAGCAGTATGCTTAAATTCGGCCACAGCCTCTATGGAGCTTACACTTCGGATCTTAGGTATTGGACCAGGTGATGAAGTCATTACTTCAGCTTATACCTATACTGCGTCAGCCTCAGTTATAGAGCATGTTGGGGCGAAAATAGTTTTAGTTGATACGGCACCAAATTCATTTGAAATGGATTATTCTAAATTAGCAGACGCAATTACTGAAAATACTAAAGCCATAATTTCAGTTGATATTGCGGGGAAGATGTGTGACTACGATACTTTATTTGAAATAGTAGAAAGTAAGAAAGAACTCTTCCAACCAAATAATGAACTGCAGTGGTTATTTAATAGAGTAATGGTTATGACGGATGCGGCTCATGCTTTTGGGGCTGAGAGACAAGGAATGAAATGTGGGCAAGTTGCGGATTTTACTTGCTTCTCTTTCCATGCGGTGAAGAATTTTACAACTGCTGAAGGTGGAGCTGTAGTATGGCGTAACTTTAATGGTTTAGATGATGAATGGCTTTATAAACAGTTCATGCTATATAGCCTTCATGGTCAATCGAAAGATGCGCTTGCCAAAACTCAAAAAGGTGCATGGGAATATGATATTGTTTACCCTGCCTATAAATGTAATATGACGGATATTATGGCAAGTATTGGTTTAGTACAGTTAGATAGATATGAAGGATTGCTAGAAATGCGTAGAGAGATTATAGAAATGTATGATAGAGCACTTTTACCATTAGGTACTCAAAGTCTGCAGCATTACGGTGAAGAGTTTTCTTCTTCAGGTCATCTTTATTTATTGAGAATACCTGAATTAAGTGAAGAGAAGAGAAATGAAATTATCGTTAAAATGGCTGAAGCGGGTGTAGCATGTAATGTTCACTATAAGCCATTGCCTTTGTTTACAGCATATAAGAATTTAGGGTTTGATATAAAGGATTATCCTAATGCTTATAAGCAGTATGTTAACGAAATTACGCTTCCTTTACATACCTTGTTGACTAGTGATGATGTTGAGTATGTGGTTGAAAATTTTAAAAAAGTATTAAGCGAAGTTTTAGGTGGTTTACAAGATGTATAAGAGAATTTTTAAAAGAGTGTTTGATTTAATCATAGCATTAGTAGCCCTACCATTTTGGTTTGTTATTCTAGCGATAATAGGGCCAATTATTTATTTTCAAGATAAAGGATCTATCTTTTATAATGCTCCCCGTCTTGGTAAGAACGGAAAAATATTTAAAATGTACAAGTTCCGTTCTATGAAAATAAACGCTCCTGATTTAAGAAATGAGGATGGTTCAACTTTTAATGCAGAAGATGATCCAAGACTAACACGAATAGGAAAGTTTATTCGTAAGACAAGTTTGGATGAGACACCGCAATTATTAAATATTGTTAAAGGTGATATGAGTATCATTGGTCCTAGACCTGACTTACCAGAACATCGTGATTTATATGAGGGTAATGAGGAGAGAAAACTTGATATTAGACCGGGTGTTACTGGATATAATCAAGCATACTTTAGAAACACTGTTCCTTGGAAGGAAAGGATCCAAAATGATATTTACTATATTGAGCACCTTTCTTGTTGGCTTGATATTAAAATATTTTTCAAAACAGCTATATCCGTTCTAAAGCGTGAAGATGTATTTGTATCTGAAAAGAGTACGAATTCAAATAACAATACTGGGGTAGGAATGTGAGGGGTGAACTTTTTTGGGAAATCATGGAGCGGTGACTTTTAATGAATTAAAGTGGGATACAGACTTTTTTGGTGTTACTAGTGCTAAAGCTATTTTGCATAAACCTCTTACATTAAATGAATGGGATGAATTAAAGAATAGGTTTAAAGACTATCAGTTTATATCAATCACTAATAAAAATTCTGAACCTATTAATGCACAGTTTATTGGGAAAGACACATCAGCGTTTTTAGCAGATGTAAATATACAATTTGAGAAAAAACTATTAGGTTTAGATGAAAAGCCAAATAATGTAACAATTCACCAAGCGTTAGAAAAAAATGATCAAATCACTGAAATAGCAGATTTTCAGTTCTCGAAATTTACAGAGGACCCTGAATTAGCCAAACGAGGTGGAGATCATGTCTATCGAGAATGGCTTGTTAATTCTTTTGGAAAGTCAGATAAATACTTTGCCTTATCTACTGATGAAAATGGTGACATAAACGGATTCTTGCTCTTTTCATATCTTGGTAATGACTGTGTAATAGAGCTTATTTCTGTATCTCAAAAGAAGTCTAGAGGTGGGGTAGGAACTAGTTTATTTAAAGCGGTAAAATATACTGCTCACCGAAATGGGTGTATTCATATAATAGTAGGAACTCAAGTAACAAACATAGGAGCTATTAATTTTTATCATAAAGTTGGATGTGAACAATTTGGATGCCATCAAGTTTACCATTTGTGGAACTTTTAATGGCGATTCAGCACACAACTATAAGTGAAGAACGTTATAAGAAACATTTATATGAAATCTTTTATCTCTTATGCGTTTATCTTTGAAAATATTAAGCCTTAAGGAAATTTGTATAGAGGGTGAATTCTTTGGTAATTTGGATAGTTTGTGAAGGAGAACCGTTACCTTCAGATAAAGGAGAAGTAAGACTAAGAAGAATGGGCTTGCTTTCAAAAATACTAGTGGAAGAGGGCCATGAAGTACACTGGTTTAGCTCATCTTTTCATCATTACAAAAAGACTCAACGATCAGAAAAAGATGAAGATATAGTGTTAAATAAAAGGCTTAATATACATTTACTTAGGTCTAAAGGATATAAGAAAAATATATCAGTGAGTAGGATTACACATCATAAGAGAATTGCAAAAAAATTTTCAAACCGTTCAGTTAACTACAACCTACCTGATATTATAATAGCAACTATGGCCCCACTGGAGTTATCAGAAGCTGCCGTTAATTTTGCAAATAAAAATAGTATCCCAGTAGTTATAGATATTAGAGATTTATGGCCAGAAATATATGGCGAGTTAGTTCCGGAATGGGGGAAAACTTTAATTCAACCATATATAAAATACTCTAAAAGAAAATTAACTGCAACACTTTCAAATTCAACATCTTTAATTGCGGTGACGCAAAAATTTTTAAAATATGGTCAAAGTTTAATAAACAATGAAAAAAGCGAAAATGATAAAGTTTTTTATACGTCTTACCCCCCGATGGATTCTACTGGTGAAAAAACTATAAATATTAATTGGTTAGACTCTAAGATAAGTAGAACAGATTTTATAGTGACATTTATGGGGAACTTCGGAAAGCAGTTTGTGTTAGATCCAATAATAGAAACTGCAGAGATGTTAAAAGAATATAAGAATATAAAATTTGTTTTATGTGGTAATGGTGAAAATTTAGAGAGAATAAAAATAGACGCACGTAATTTACCCAATGTATTACTTCCAGGATGGATTGAAAAAAGAGAAATCTCTTCTTTGTTATCATTATCTTCGGTGGGAATTGCACCATATAGAAATAGTATAAATTTTACACACAATATCCCTAATAAGTTTGGTGAATATTTGTCTTTTTCTTTGCCTATATTGTTAGGCGTAAATGGGAGTATGGCTGAATTAGCAAATGAGTATGATTGCGGAATGTTGTATAAAGATTCTAATGATTTAAAGGATATTATTTTAAAACTTTATGATAATGAAAATTTAAAACTAGCTATGTCACAAAATGCTAAGAAACTATATAATGAAAAGTTTAATTCCGATATTGTTTATAAAGAAATGGCCGATTATTTAATAAATATAGCTGAAAACTAAAATGGTTATAAGCTGGAGGAATTATGAAAAAAGATGAAATTATTATATTTACAGGTATGGTTTTCAAAAAGAAGAAAAATGAATATTATTGTAGTGGGGCTTTAGGTAGATATGTTGATGAATTGTCATTAAAGTATGAGAGAATGTACCTTTGTGTCCCAGTGCAAGAAGTGACTAATGACGAAGAGGTAAATGATTATAAAATTAAATCCACTAAAATTATAATACAAGAGCTGCCTGTCTATAAAGGGTTTGTTGGGGCTATAAAGAGAAAAAAGATTATCACAAATTCAATAAAGATTTTTTCAAGTGAGTGGAATGGAGTTATTTATGTTAGATGGCCAGTGCCGTTTAGCTATACTTTATTTAAAATCGCTAAAAAAAGAAATTTACCAATATGCTTTCACCTGGTTGGAGATACTAAAGCAATTGTTTCTCAGGGAGATAAATATAGGGGTTTAATCAAGTTACTTGCAGTCTTCTACGCTAATGTAAATGAATTGCTTATGAAAAAAATGTTGAAGAAATCTGTTGCACTTGTAAATGGTAGTGGGTTGAGAAGGCTATATCAAAAAAATAAAAGTAATAGAATTAAAGAGATCCGAACTAGTACCTTTAAAAAAGATGAGATTTATTATAAAGAAGATAGATTAAGTCAGGAGAATATTAAATTATTATATGTTGGCTATATGCGACATGAAAAAGGTATACCGTTTCTAATAGACGCGATAAAAGATTTAATAAATGAGGGTTATAATATTTCTCTTACTTTGGTAGGCGATGGTGACAAACTTCAAAATTATCGAACTTATGCTCACACGCTAGGAATTGATAAGAATGTGTCATTTAAGGGGCACATCCCTCTAGGTAATGAACTTTTAGAGAAATATAGAGAAAATGACATATTTATATTACCTTCAATTTCTGAAGGGACACCACGTGTTCTAATTGAAGCAATGGCAAATGGAGCGATTGTAATAGCTACTAATACGGGTGGAATACCTTATACCATTAAAAATGAATTTAATGGATTATTAGTAGAACCGAAAAGTTCTGAAGCATTAAAAATGGCGATATTACGGGTTATTGAAGATAAAGGATTAAGACAAAGTTTATTAGAAAACGGCTATCAATTTGCTGAAATGAATACATTAGAGTCACATGTTGATGAGGTTTATCAGTTTATTAGTGAAAATTGTAGTAAATAAATTATCTATGGGAAAAGAGGAAGCTAATTGAAAAAATTGAATAAAAGAGGACCACTGTCAAAGATAAGTTATTTTTTATTTGTCTCAACTCCTATTCATATAATAATTTTACTAACTTCCTTATTACCAAATTCGAGTATAGCTAATAGAATACGTGGGTTATTATTAAGGCCATTCTTCAAAAGGTGTGGTAAAGGTGTTCAGATTGCTTCAGGAGTGCTGATTAATAATATTAACAAAGTTTCACTAGGAAACAATGTATATATAGCACACAATGTATGGATTAATGGTGCTGGAGGTCTTGAAATTAATGATAATTCAATAGTAGGACCTTACTCTGTTATTGCAACAACCCAACATGTGTTTATAGATAATATGGTAAGTAATAGAGAGTCCAATGTTGGAAATATTGTTATAGGACAAGGAACGTGGTTAGCAAGTCATGTTGTAGTAACTCAGGGTGTAACTATAGGTGATGGTGTGTTGATAGCTGCTGGCTCAACTGTAACCAAGAACATTTCTTCTTTTACCATGGTAGGTGGAGTACCTGCAAAATTTATAAAAGATATGAACTAACCTCATTAATTTAATAAAAGTAAGTTATGTAGAAATGAAAGTTAAAACATTTTAAGCTCAACTAGTTAAGAGTTTAATTTATATATTTGGAGGAGAGTACAAATACATGAATTTATATGCAAAGATTGTTAACAGAGAAGAAAAAATATCAATACTAGGTTTAGGGTATGTTGGGATGCCTATAGCAGTAGCTTTTGCGAAAAAAATAGAAGTAATTGGATTTGATGTCAATCATGATAAAATCAATTTGTATAAAAATGGTATTGACCCTACGAAAGAAGTAGGAAATGATGTTATTAAGAATACAACTGTCGACTTTACAGGAGACGAAACAAGATTAAGGGAGTCAAAATTCCATATCGTCGCAGTGCCAACACCTGTAAAGGGAGATCGTACACCTGATTTAACTCCTATAGAATCGGCGAGTCGCACATTAGGTAGAAATTTAACTAAAGGGTCAATTGTGGTCTTTGAATCTACTGTGTATCCGGGAGTTACAGAGGATATTTGTGTTCCTATCTTAGAGAAAGAATCTGGCTTGAAATGTGGTCAGGATTTTAAAGTGGGATATTCTCCCGAACGAATTAACCCCGGAGACCAAGAACATAGGCTAGAAACAATTATTAAAGTAGTTTCAGGTATGGATGAAGAAACTCTAGATATCGTAGCGAAGGTATATGAGTTAGTTGTAGATGCTGGGGTATTTAAAGCGGAGAGCATTAAAGTGGCTGAAGCAGCTAAGGTAATTGAGAATGCACAACGCGATATAAATATTGCTTTTATGAATGAATTATCAATTATATTTAATAAAATGGAGATAGATACTAAGGCTGTTCTTGAAGCGTCAGGTACAAAGTGGAACTTTTTGAAATTTCACCCTGGGTTAGTAGGAGGGCATTGTATAGGTGTAGATCCATACTACCTAACATATAAAGCAGAGCAAATGGGTTATTATTCACAAATTATTCTTTCCGGAAGAAAGATAAATGATGACATGGGTAAATATGTAGCTGAAAGTACTGTTAAGAAAATGATAAAGGCAAATAAGCAAATAAATGGAGCAAAAGTTGTTATTTTTGGAGTCACTTTTAAAGAAAACTGTCCTGATGTTAGAAATACAAAAGTAGTAGATGTTATAAAAGAACTAGAAGAGTATGGGATAGAAGTTAAAGTCGTTGACCCTGTAGCTGATAAAGGGGATCTATGGCATGAGTATAGAATTAATCTTTCTGAATTAGAAGAAATAAAAGAAATGGATGCAGCTATTTTTGCAGTGCCTCATGAAGAATTCAAAACTATAAGATTAAATGAGATCAAAGCGATGTTTAGGGAAAATAGATATATAGATAACTCTGCAATGAGAGAAATTGCTGCTACCGTAGATATTGAAATAGATAAAGAGAATGATAATTGTGTCCTTATTGACTTAAAAGGGATGTTTAACAGGAAAGAGGCAGAACAGTTAAGCTTCTTGTATTGGAGGTTGTAAAATGGGGTATCAGAATATAGTCTTTCCAAAAGGAGCTACCTTCTTAGTTACTGGTGCTGCAGGATTTGTAGGATCTAATTTAGTAGAGGCAATACTTAAACTAGGATATAAAGTTAGAGGGCTAGATAATTTTTCAACTGGAAAAAAAGAAAATGTGGAAGAGTTTTTGCATAATAGTAACTTTGAATTTATTTTTGGTGACATTTGCGATTTTGATATATGCCTGAAAGCTTGTAAAGGTATTGATTATGTATTACATCAGGCAGCTTGGGGAAGCGTACCTAGAAGTATTGAAATGCCATTATTATACGAAGAGATTAACATTAAAGGTTCATTAAATATGATGGAAGCTTCTAGACAAAATGCTGTTAAGAAATTTATCTATGCATCTAGTTCATCTGTATATGGTGATGAGCCAAATCTACCCAAAAAAGAAGGGAGAGAAGGGGATTTATTATCTCCTTATGCTCTAACAAAAATGGTAGATGAGGAATATGGTAAGTTATATTCGAAATTATATGGACTAGACACATACGGATTACGTTACTTTAATGTTTATGGAAGAAGACAAAATCCTGATGGTGTATATGCAGCCGTGATCCCAAAATTTATTAAACAGTTACTAAGTAATGAGCAACCTGTAATTAATGGTGATGGAAGGCAAAGTAGAGATTTTACTTACATTGAAAATGTCATTGAAGCAAATTTAAAAGCTTGTAATGCTTCTCGAGAAGCAGCGGGACAAGCATATAATATTGCTTATGGTGGAAGAGAATATCTCATTGACATTTATCATCAATTATGTAAAGCGCTAGATAAAGACATCCAGCCCAAGTTTAGTGATGAGAGGGTTGGAGATATTAAACACAGTAATGCAGATATTTCTAAAGCAAAAGAATTACTAGGTTATTCACCAAGTTGGAATTTTGAAAAAGGAATTGAAGCTGCAATAAAATGGTACATTCTACATTTATAGTTTGTTATTGCTATAAATGTAGAATGTACAAATTAATGAAATTGTTTTGAGATATTAAATTATGAATTTGAGATGAATATTTTTTGTGTTTGCTTCTACTTTATGGAAAAAGCGGCAGACCTTTTATATACCCTAGAGGGAGTTTAATTTTATGAATAGAGAAAAAATAATACACCCTTATATTATTTATGTTTTAGCCTTTTTTTCTTCCTTCAAAAACGCCAATATATATCTATTTGGTAATAGACAGGATTTATTAGTTAAATTCGATTACCTTTTTTTTATTTTTGTTGCAATGTGTTTATTATGGATTCTATTACAACTATCAATGAGTCAAAGCTTTAAGATAGATAGAAAGGTAGTTTATTTTTTCCCACTGTTATCTTGGGTGATTCTAATATCTACAATAACTACAATATTTATAGCGGGGAACTATATTCCTAGAAATCTAATAACAGCTTTTCTATCAATGGCAGCTATTGTGTTGGGGATACAAGGTAGAGAGAATTTTATAAAGACTGTATGGGCGTTTGGTGTTGGTGGAGGTCTGTCTGCGGTTATACCTTTAATGCTATTTCCTGAAATGATAGGAGTTAGATCGGCGACAATAGGAGGAGTGTTTTATCGAGGTGGTATTTGGAACTTTACACTCATTTCTTTTGTTTCAGTTTCATGGCTTTTAATTGCTTTAACTAGAAGGAATAGTTATAAAATCTCTAAGATTTTTGCATATGTTATTTTTGTTGTAACCTGGGTTGCTGCATTTTCAGGCTTATCTAGATCACTTATAATATTAACTTTAACTTCTATTTTAGTGTACACTCTTGCTAATAGAAAACTTAAGTCTTTTATACAATTAACCACTTTTGTTGTGATGGCAGTACTTATGGTTAATCATTTTATGCCCAATGTTGTTAATGGTATTGAAGAAAGAATCTTATTAACTAATGATGCACTAAACAATGAGTCAAGAGTAATCATTTGGAAGGGTTATTTAGAAAATATACCAGAGTATTTTTTAGTAGGAGCTCAGGGTAACTATAGAGGTCTTATAACAGCTTATGGAGTAATGGGAGCAGGTCCTCATTCAGTTTTTCTAAACTGGCTCGTGCAGTATGGAGTCTTTGGATTAATAGGATTCATATACTTACTTTGGGGGCTTCTTAAAGAAATAAATAAAGTTAAAAAAGAATCACGTTATGAAGCAAGTTGCTTATTTGCTTGGTTAGCATCATATTTATCTTTAGCTTCAATCAATCAAACAGGATTTATTGAAACAAGCTTCTTTGTGGCATTTGGGTTAATATTGACATGGTCAAAAATGCATAGTGGTTCTTATGGAAAAAATGAAATTAAAGGTCGTTTCAGCCACTAAAAATATAGGAGTGGAAAGAAAATGTCTCAAGCATTAGTTTCTGTTGTAATACCATGCTTTAACAGTGAAAAGTGGATTGAAGAAACGTTAAATAGTGTCTTTAATCAGACTTATTCTTCTATGGAAGTAATCACTGTTGATGATGGTTCAAATGATAATACTAAAAGTATTATTCTCAATTATGGAAAACCAATTAAATATGTTTCCCAAAGTAACAAAGGTCCCTCTGTTGCACGAAATACTGGCATAAAGGAAGCTAGTGGAAAATATATTGCATTTTTAGATTCTGATGACCTATGGGAAGTAGATAAATTATCTAAACAAGTGAATTTTCTTGAGAAAAATCAGGATGTGGCATTAGTCTTTTCAAATGTGAAGGTTGTTAATGAAAAGGGTGATTATCTTTATACACACTTTAACAAAGTGCCTAAAGATAAAAAGGAGTTAATAAGAGCTTTTTTTCTAGGAAAAATAGGGATGAACACACCAACAATAGTTGCAAGGAAAGCAGCTATTGTTGATATTAATGGGTTTGATGAGGACCTACCGGTAAGAGAAGATCATTTTTTTCTTATGAGTATTGCAGAAAAGTATTTAATACATCATTTTGAAGAACCACTTGTAAAGAGAAGAATAAATGAAACTAGTATGACACAGAGTGTAAAAGCAGAGAAACTATTTTCTATAAATGAACCATTCATAAAAAAAAGTATAGCTAAATTCCCTTATTTAAAGAATTACAGTAAATTTGTTTATTCAAATATAAATATGTCGGTAGGAAATGCATATTGGAAAAAAGGTGATCGTAGAGAAACTTTGAAATATATGGTTAAATCGCTTAAATACGAGCCATTTGTACCAAGAAAATATTTTATATTATTACTCGTGATAACTGGAATTAAAAATAGAAGCTTTCAAAAAATAAAGTTAAAGTTAAGGTCAAAATGAGGAAATTAAACGTATTTTATATTTAATAAGTATAATATCCCTCAGAAAGAAAAGTGTCTGGGAAAGACATTTAATTAAGTTTGAAAGAAGGGCAAATATGAATAAAAAGGTTGGAATCATAACATTAAATGGATACAACAACTATGGTAATAGGTTGCAGAATTATGCTTTACAGGAAACAATAAAAGATTTCGGGTATACAGTAGAAACTGTTATTGTTGATGTGGAAAAAAGCAGAAGGAAGAAAATATACACCATAGTAAAAACTCTAAGGAAAATCAGAGACATGTTTAGTCCGTTGAAAAGGCTCGATAACAAAATTCAAAGAGGGCGGATCGAGAATTTTAAATTATTCACAAACAAATATATAACTGAAACTAGTTATAGCATTAATGAATCTAGTGTACCGAGAGATAAAATTATTCAGTATGAATTCTTTGTAGTTGGAAGTGACCAGGTTTGGAACCCTCATTATATACAAAATAATAGTATGTATTTTTTAACATTTGTACCACCTAATAAAAGGGTTGCTTATGCACCTAGTTTTGGCACATCGAAGATACCTAATCAAAATAAAGATGATTACAGACTTTGGTTATCTGAAATGGAACACTTATCCGTAAGAGAAGAGGCTGGCGCACAAATCATTAAAGAACTCACTGGCCGTCAAGCACCTGTTTTAATCGATCCGACGCTATTAGTGACTAGAGAAAAGTGGTTATCTATTATAAAGCCCGCAGAAAGTAAACCTTCAAATAAATATTTATTAACATATTTTCTTGGTAATATTTTAGAAGAAGATGACATTAAAATTAAAAAAATGGCAGAAGAGCATGGACTTGAAGTTGTAAATCTATCATCCTTGGTTGATAGAAAAAGATATGATGCTGACCCAAGTGAATTCCTTGATTATATAAACTCCGCGTCAATTTTCCTAACAGATTCTTTTCATGGAACGATATTTTCAATTTTGTTACAGAAGCCATTTATAGTATTTAATAGGGTAAGTAAAATCCCTTCTATGTATTCACGAATCGATACTCTTTTATCTAAATTTAACTTAAAAGATAGAAAATGGGAAAGTATGCAGAACAAAAGAAATATTTTTAGTATTAATTTCGCACACATACCTGCCATACTAGAAGAAGAGCGAAAGGTAGCTCTAGATTATCTGAGAAATGCATTAGTAACTGGTAACGAAAATTCAAAAGAAAAATATGACAAATAGTAATGGAATCTTCATAAGCCATATATATATCTAGTAGGGCTTAATAGCTTAAGCGAGTAGTAATAGTTCTTGTTGTATGTTTAATGCTATGACTTCAGAAAATAAATTATTATAAATACAAAGCACACAACTAATACCATCGGCCTAAACTATAACATGTTTTTATACTCGATAACTTTTATGAGAATTTCAAATTCCTTTGATTGAATATGATGTTAATTCTAGCAGGTTTAAGAAAGAAGTTGTTCAAAATGAGTGAAATGAAGGCTGGAGCAATTCTATCATATTTATCTCTCTTCATTACGATTACGATTGCTCTGACATACACACCCATAATGTTAAGGCTGTTGGGGCAATCTGATTTTGGTCTATATGCCCTTATTGGTTCAGTTGCCGCATACTTTAGTGTTATGGATATGGGATTAGGTAATGCAGTTGTAAGATACACTGCAAGAAATAAAGCTATAGGTGATAAGGGATCCGAGGCTAATCTTAATGGGATGTTTTTGATACTGTATACTATCATTGGTCTCCTTACTATAATAATTGGCGCTATATTCTTAAAAATGATAGACAATATTTTTGGGGCTAGTTTGACAGTATCAGAGTTAAATAAGGCAAAAATTATGGTCGTAGTTTTGATTGTTAACTTTGCACTTTCATTTCCATTATCTATATTTGGTTCTATAATGAATGCTTATGAAAAGTTTATTATTGTAAAGGTTGTTGGTATTACCCGCTCTATAATGATCCCGATTATTACTTTGTCAGTCTTATTTTTGGGGTATGGACCTATAAGCATGGTTGTAATAACTACAGTTATTAATATCTCTTGTTTATTATTTAACGTGTTTTACTGTTTTAAAAACTTAAAAATTAACTTTTACTTTGGAAATCTAGACTTTGGGTTGTTGAAAGAGATACTAGGCTATTCATCTTTTATTTTTTTGAATATTATTGTTGATCAAATATATTGGAATACTGACCAGTTTATTTTAGGGGCGTTAACTGGAACATTATCAGTAGCTGTTTATGCTATAGCTATGCAATTTATAACTATATTTAAAATGTTTTCAACCTCTATTAGCAATTTATTCTTGCCAAGAGCGTCAGCAATGGTAGCTAAAAACGCAAGTAACGAAATTCTAACTGAAACGATGATAAAATATGGTAGAGTCCAATATATAATAATGTCTTATGTTTTATCTGGATTTATCTTGTTTGGCTATCAATTTATAACTATATGGGCAGGAGATAATTATAGTAATGCATACTATATTGTTTTAATAGTCATGATACCATTAACGATTCCTTTAATACAAAACTTTGGCATTTCTATATTACAGGCTAAAAACTTACATGGATTCAGATCAATAGTCTACTTAATTATTGCAATACTGAATATTTTAATAAGTATCCCTTTAGTAATTAAATATGATGGAATTGGTAGTGCGGTTGCTACGGGATTATCTCTGATACTAGGTCATATTATAATAATTAATATATATTATAATCGCAAAATTGGAATTAACATAATTTTATTTTGGAAGAATATTCTCCAGATGTCTATACCAGCAGCTTTAGCATTATTAACAGGATTTTTGATTAACAATTTTATATCTGAAAGTGAAGTAATATATTTAACACTTAATAT
>NZ_QNRJ01000004.1 GCF_003315075.1 Rossellomorea aquimaris | reverse complement strand
CCTTTGAACAGGCTTAAGGGCCTTCCCTGTTTCAGCTAGACGCTCCTGAAGGAGCACTCGATAATCAAGTTTCTCTAGCTTTTGGATCAACGGCAATTCGTCAATCTGAAGTTTTTGGTAAGGCAGATTAACAGGTATATCCGTTTTCTTAGGCGGACTTTCAAACATGCCTTTTCCAATGAGAAGGGTCAATAATGTTCGAATAATTTGTTCTTGGTACTTAATAAAAGTTAATAAATAGGTTATAATTTGAGGGTACAACTTGTCACTTCCTATCTGGGAATTGGGTGTGTGGTAACCTCAATTATCTCCAGATTTCAGGGGGTGGCAATTTTTTTGCTCAAAAAGCCCTCTATTATAGGAATTTATAACCTATTTCTTATAAAAGTTTTGACAATACGACGATAAAAGCGGGGGGAAGAGTATGAGTACAGGTTCTACAAACGATGTTCAATTAGTAATCATAACAGGGATGTCCGGAGCTGGTAAGACGGTTGCCATTCAGAGCTTCGAGGATTTGGGATTCTTTTGTGTGGACAACCTGCCGCCGACTCTTCTGCCAAAATTTTTGGAACTGATGAAAGAGTCCGGTAATAAAATGAATAAGGTCGCCCTTGTGATGGACCTTAGGGGAAGGGAATTCTTTGATCATCTATTTAAAGCACTGGATGAATTAGCGGAAACCTCCTGGGTGACACCGCAGGTTTTATATCTTGATGCAGATGATTCTTCTCTTGTCAGAAGATACAAGGAAACGCGCCGTTCTCATCCGCTCGCTCCTTCAGGCCTGCCTCTTGAAGGGATTCGGCAGGAAAGAGAGCTCCTTGAAGAACTAAAAGGACGTGCGCAGTTAATATATACAACTTCAACCATGAAGCCAAGAGAGCTTCGGGAAAAGATTCTAACGGAATTCTCGGTGAACAAGAAGACGATTTTCACGGTGAATGTCGTGTCTTTCGGTTTCAAGCACGGGATCCCGATCGATGCCGATTTGGTGTTTGATGTACGCTTCCTGCCAAATCCTCACTATATCGATCATATGAGACCGAAAACGGGATTGGATGAAGAAGTGTCCACCTACGTATTGAAATGGAATGAAACGAATAAATTCATCGAGAAAGTAACCGATTTACTGTCGTTCATGCTTCCTCAATACAAGCGGGAAGGTAAGAGTCAGCTTGTAGTCGCGATAGGATGCACAGGGGGGCAGCATCGATCGGTTGCATTAGCAGAGTATCTTGGTCATCATTTTGAAAATGACTATCAAACGAAAATTTCTCATCGGGATATTCAGAAGAGAAAGGGTCTAACAACATGACACATACACCCAAGGTCGTCGTGATCGGAGGAGGAACGGGCTTACCGGTCCTTCTTCGGGGATTGAAACGGCACCCTATTGATATATCGGCCATTGTCACTGTCGCTGATGACGGAGGCAGTTCCGGTCGTTTGCGTGACAGCTTGGATATTCCTCCCCCGGGAGATATACGGAATGTCCTGGCTGCTCTTTCAGAAGTGGAGCCACTGGTGGAACAAATGTTTCAGCATCGTTTTGAAACTACGAATGAACTTTCCGGTCATGCTTTAGGAAACTTGATTATTGCAGCCCTTGCTTCCATTACAGGTGATTTTGTCCATGCCATTCAGGAAATGAGCAGGGTGTTGAACGTGAAGGGGAAGGTCTTACCTTCGGCGAATCAGAGCGTCATCTTAAAGGCGGAGATGGAGGATGGGACGATTGTCACGGGAGAATCGACCATTCCGAAAGCCGGGAAGAAGATCAAACGTGTCTTCTTAGAGCCGGATAGCATCAAGCCATTGGGTGAAACCTTGCGGGCCATCAAGGAAGCCGACTTAATTGTGATGGGTCCGGGAAGCCTATATACCAGTATTTTACCGAATCTTCTTGTTCCGGGAATTGGCGATGCGGTATGCAGGGCGAAAGCGAAGAAAATGTATATTTGCAACATCATGACCCAGGCAGGGGAAACATTGGATTATTCAGCAAGTGACCATGTAAAGGCACTATATGATCATTTGGAAACGCCAAGTATTGATTATATCCTGGTCAACAAAAAGCAGGTACCCGATGAGGTGCAGGCCAGATACAATGAAGAACAAGCGAGTCCCGTCCACTTTGATGTGGATAAATTGAAATCCATGGGCTTAGAAGTGATCGCAGAAGAGATTCTCTCCTATGACAACCATCTTGTTCGTCATAACACGGAGAAGGTCGCTGATATTATATATTCTTATCTTAAAAAATCAACCAGTTAAAATACAAAAATTTCTTTTGTATAAGGTTGTGCAAGCGTTTGCTAGGAGGTGATGGGGATGTCGTTTGCGTCCGAAACAAAAAAAGAACTGACCAATATTGAAGTGAAAGATTGCTGCGCGAATGCAGAATTATCCGCATTGATCCGAATGAATGGCTCGTTGTCGTTCTCAAATCAAATGCTCGTCGTCAATATTCAAACCGAAAACGCCGCCATTGCCAGAAGAATCTATACCTTGATCAAAAAGGGGTACGACACCCCTGTAGAGCTTCTGGTACGAAAAAAGATGCGGCTGAAGAAAAACAATGTCTACATTGTACGAATCAAAGAAGATACGAAGAAGATTCTTGAGGAACTGAAAATCCTGGGTGAAAATTTCACCTTTATCCATAATATATCGGAAGACTTGATCAAAAAGAAATGCTGCCGACGTTCCTATTTGAGGGGAGCGTTCCTTGCAGGTGGTTCGGTTAACAATCCTGAAACCTCATCGTATCATTTAGAAGTCTTTTCTCTTTATTCTGAACACAACGATGCGTTGTCCGAGCTGATGAATTCCTTCGGGTTGAATAGTAAAACCCTTGAACGGAAAAAAGGCTTCATTACGTATTTGAAGGAAGCAGAGAAAATCACGGAGTTCTTGAACATCATCGGTGCTCACAATGCCCTCCTGCGATTTGAGGATGTACGGATTGTCAGGGATATGAGGAATTCCGTTAACCGTCTTGTGAACTGTGAGACGGCCAACCTGAATAAAACCATCGGTGCGGCCTTAAGACAGGTCGAAAACATTAAGTTCATTGAAAGGCATGTAGGCTTACAGATATTACCCGATAAACTAAGGGAGATAGCAGAATTACGGGTGAATTATCAAGATGTCACGTTGAAAGAACTAGGGGAAATGGTGTCAGGCGGCACCATCAGTAAATCAGGGATTAATCACCGCTTACGTAAAATTGATCAGCTTGCCGAGAAACTCAGAGCGGGAGAAAAGATGCAATAAATAAGGACAAAGGGGAGAGAAATGATTATGGTGGAAAAACAAGTAGAAGTGAAATTGAAGACAGGTCTTCAAGCACGACCGGCTGCATTATTCGTACAGGAGGCAAACCGCTTCTCATCTGAAATCTTCTTGGAAAAGGATGGGAAGAAGGTCAATGCGAAAAGCATCATGGGATTGATGAGTTTAGCCATTTCCACGGGTACTGCCATTACGCTGGTAGCGGATGGAAGCGACGAAGAAGAAGCACTCGTTGCCCTTGAAGGATTCGTTCAAAAAGAAGCATAAGATCAACTTCATACAGATGAAAAGCTGATGACCAGGGAGTGGTTATCAGCTTTTTTTTTTCTTTTTTTGTCAAGAAAGGATCAGCTACTTCTTTAGAACCCTTTTCCATATATTTCACATCGAGGATGGATGTCTACCCGCTTTTTTGTTACATTTACCTTTCAGGATACTGTAGAGTGAAATAGCAAAAAAGACATATAATATTTCCAATCCCCACCTATTAAACTGGAGAATGCGGGAGTATAATGAAATAAGTTTGGAATAAATTCACTACCAAAAGTGAATTTCTGTTTTAGATGAGGGGTAGCGTGAAAATATGGACCGTTCCTTTCCGCTCCAGGCACTTTCTTTCCGCGGGGAGGAAGTCGAGCCTCCTCGGGCTTTGCCCTGTGGGGTCTCGACCTTTCCTCAATTTCCCGCAGGAGTAAAGTGCCTTCCGCTACAATCCACTCTGTGCTACTACATTCTGACTGCTATAAGTTTAGATACAAAAACGAAAAATGCTCCTATTGTAGGTATGTAGAGCGTTTGTTCCCAAAACAAACTATCTACAAAGGAGTAAAAGAAAATTTAATGTTACTGATAGATCGGTGGGTCATTGAACTATCTTTCAAATAAATTAAAAGACGCTATCTTGGTAAATAACCTCTTGTAAAGAGAGCAGTTCCCCTCACCATCCAGCACAAACTGGTTGACAGAGCCCTGGCAGATTCTATGTTAGAAAACAACAATCTCTGCGAAAAGAGCTTTAAATAAAGAAGTTTACGATAAAGGAAGACGATGCCGAATGGAAAAATACACAAAGCATTTTTTTAATAATATACGAAAGAAGTTAGAAGAATGGGAGTCTGCCAAAGTCATGCCCCATGAGGATGTTTACCGGTTCATCCATTCCATGGCGGGCTCTGCCTCGATTCTTGGCTTACATAAAATGGGGGATCATGCCCGGGAATTGATGGATCAGTATAAAGAAAAAGAAGAGCGGATGTGGACGATTACAGAAGTGAAGGAAGAGCTCTTCGCCATTATCCAATTCTGTTATCACTATGAGGAGGAATCGGCTGGGATTTTCCCCGGCAAACAAAGTCGAACAGGGGAAGAGCCTGTCGTACTTATAATCGATGATGATACATCGTTCCTTA
Source organism: Rossellomorea aquimaris (assembly GCF_003315075.1). GTDB lineage: Bacteria > Bacillota > Bacilli > Bacillales > Bacillaceae_B > Rossellomorea > Rossellomorea aquimaris_C. The sequence goes on along the minus strand of NZ_QNRJ01000004.1, from coordinate 303,780 downwards.
TGTATATGAAGGAAGAGCTGGAGAAAATCGGATGGTATGTGGTCCCGATCGCCAACCCAGAAAAGGCCATCATGTCTTATTACGATGTAAGGCCGGACTGTGCCATTATCGATATCTATATGAACGGGACGAATGGATTCGAGGTGCTGGATTTCTTCAAAAAGAAGTTAAAGCAGCAGTTTATTCCGACGGTCATGGTGAGTGTGGACAATAGTAAGGAAGTCCGGATGAAGTGCTATCGGATGGGAGCAGATGATTTTATCCATAAGCCTTTCGATCTGGATGAGTTTATTGTGCGTGTCGAAAGACAGATGGAGCGAAAGAAGCAAATGGAAGAGCTGGTGTTGATCGATGAATTGACCCTTGTTTATAATCGCAAATACTTGAGCCAGGCGTATGCCCAGGTTCAGGGTGACTGGTCTCGTACCGGGGATCCATACTGTGTGGCCGTTCTCGATATTGATCATTTCAAAGGTGTGAACGACCGATATGGACATCTTGTAGGGGATGGGGTGCTGAAGGAGTTCGCTTCACAATTAAAGTCCAAAACGAGAATTCAGGACATCGTTTTTCGCTTTGGAGGGGAAGAATTTGTCATCCTATTCCCTAATACATCCCTTAAAGAAGCCTGCTCGTTTGTAGATGAAATTCGTGAAGGGTTTAGCCAATATGTGTTTCAGGCGGATCCGTCCTTTTCCTGCACATTCTCGGCGGGGGTGGCAGAAATTTCAGATCCGATGAAACCGTTTGATACGTGGCTGAAGCTTGCAGACAATGCACTTTATGAAGCGAAAAGCAGTGGCAGGAACCTGGTGAAGATTGACAATAATGCGAGTGAGCATACTCCCCATAAACGTATGAAAATCGCCATCGTAGATGATGATCCCATCATCCGGACGGTGATGAAGGATATTGTGTCGAAGCTGCCTTCTGAACAGCATATCCAGTACGATATCCAGACATTTAAAGATGGAGCAGCGTTTATTGGGTCGGACTGGCATAGGGAAGATCCTTGTCTTGTGATTTTGGACGGGGTCATGCCGAAGATGGATGGCCTGGAAGTGCTGGAGCAGCTCCGTAAGAAGAGTGATTCAGATCGTTACAAAGTGTTGATGCTTACTTCAAGGAAGAGTGAAAGGGACATCTCGAGATCACTCCAGCTTGGTGCGGATGATTATATGACGAAACCTTTTAAACTACTTGAGCTTGAGGCACGTTTAGGACAAATGCTGAAAAGGATGAGATAGATCAGTGTTCTCGCAGGAGCTTTTTTATTTTTTTGTTGTGTTAGTCGGTTTGCTGGTCGTATTAACGGGTTTGTGCCTGTACTTGTTGATAAAGAAGATAATAGATAATAAGAACCGGGCGCATATCGAGCAGTATAAAGAAGAATATCAGTTAGCACTCTTTCAATTTCTGCATGAAGGGGTCAAAAGTGAAAGTTTGAATGGTCGCTCCCCCTTGCAGATCAGGGCACTGGTGGAATTACTGGCCGGCTTTTCAAAAATGTTTGCCTCTGATGACATTCAGGAACGATTACAAGGGTTTGCAGAAGAACACTTCCAATCGTTTATCCTTTCTCAGCTTAGGCACAGCAGATGGAGTATCAGGATGAATGCCCTCTATTGGATACAGGATTTTAAGATGAAGAGTATGGTAGAACGGTTGAAGGAGCTTCACGCTTCAAAAAATATAAGTAAGGCTGAAGAAATCCAACTTTTGAAGATTGCTGCTCTGTTTGAAGAGGAAGATCTGGTTTCTCGATTAATAGAGCCGAACCATGAGCTGACGGAGTTTGAATACAGTCTCCTGCTTCACGCGTTAAGGAAAGAACAGTTCGGGCCATTGGTTCATGTCTTTGAAGAACTGCCTGAGGTGATGAGGTTCGCCCTTATCGATTCGATCGGGACAAGGAACAGAATGGAGCATGTGCCTTTCCTTCAAAGACTATTGGAAGACGGCTCCACGGAACTAAAGATCCGGGCTTTGAAGGCAGTGGTAGGCATGGAATTATATCTTGATGTTGAGCGACTTTCAGTTCACCTGCGTGCAGATTCATGGCAGGAGAGGCTGATGGCCATTAAGGCGTGTGAGTACATCCGTTCACAGCAATTGACTCCTTACTTAACGGAGCTTATGAGTGACCCGTCCTTTTATGTTCGTTCTCAAGCGGCTCAATCACTTTTGCGCCTGGAAAACGGAAAAGAAGTGTTAAGGGAAATTGCTGCTCATGCAGAAGATGAATACGCCAGGGATATGGCAGAGCAGTGGTTGGAAAGGGGGGCGGTTTCATGAATGTAACAGCAGAGTGGGGAAGTATCCTGATGTCGGTTGGAGGGTTTGTCCTCATTTATATGATTCTTGTCATCTCTTTTTATACGATTCTCCTCGTGATCTCCCTTTTTCAATTAAGGAAAACCTATGGACTGGATGATTGGGAGCCTTACGAAGAGCTCTTACATCTCCATCAAACGAAGCCGGTTTCCATCCTGGTCCCTGCTTACAATGAATCAGTCGGCATTATGGCCACGGTAAGGTCATTGCTCAGTATTGAATACCCTGAATACGAAATCATTATCATAAACGATGGTTCAACGGATGATTCCATGGAAAAACTCGTGGAATCCTTTCAATTGGTGAAGATCAAATGGGTGATTCGGGAGCAGTTGGATACACAGCCGGTCAAGGGTGTGTACCAATCCAGGCTGTACAAGAATATACTGGTGATCGATAAGGAGAACGGAGGCAAGGCGGATGCTTTGAATGCCGGGATCAATGTATCAAATTATCCTTATTTCTGTTCCATAGATGGAGATTCGGTTCTGGAACGGACGGCCTTCCTGAAAGTGATGAAACCGATTGTCGAGTCCGATGGTGAGGTCATTGCATCCGGTGGAAGTATTCGCATCGCCAACGGATGCGAAATCGAAAGCGGGGAAATTGTGAAGGTGGGTCTGTCCAGATCCCCTCTTGTCGTGATGCAGGTAATCGAGTACTTAAGGGCATTTCTTATGGGAAGAATCGGCTTGAGTCGGCACAATCTTCTTCTGATCGTATCAGGTGCGTTCGGGGTATTCTCGAAACGCTGGGTCGTGGACGCGGGAGGATACTCCCACACAGTGGGGGAAGATATGGAACTCGTCGTCAGGCTCCACCGGTATGTGAAGGAACAGAAAGCAGATAAAAAAATCGTGTATGTACCGGATCCCGTGAGCTGGACGGAAGCACCGGAATCTCTGAAATACTTGCGCCGTCAGCGGAGCAGGTGGCATCGAGGCTTGTTTGAAAGCCTTTGGATTCATCGCCGCCTTCTGTTCAACCCCAAGTACGGTTCGATCGGGATGGTTTCCATGCCGTATTTTTTGATCATAGAATTTTTTGGACCGGTAGTTGAATTGATGGGATATGTGATTATGATTCTATCTCTATTTCTCGGCGGAGTTTATCTGGAATTTGCGATTCTATTATTCTTCCTCTCGATTCTGTATGGATCGATCCTGTCGATGGCTGCCGTGCTCCTGGAAGAATGGTCCGTCCGAAAGTATCCGAAAGCATCCGATATCGGAAGGCTTTTCGTCTATTCGTTAACCGAGACATTATGGTACCGTCCCCTGACCGTTTTATGGCGTTGTGAAGGAATACTTGACGTGATCCGCAAAAAAAGAGGCTGGGGAGAAATGGCGAGAAAAGGAGTTTCGAAATGACAAAGCTGAAATCTTATTCATTTGTCTTGTTCATCGCAGGCATCGTCCTGCTGGTGTCTGCCCCTTTTTGGCTCTGGCAGGTTAAGAATGAGAAGGAACTGGACCTTTTGATCATTGATAAAACGGTTCCTGATACGACGTACCGTGAACATAAAGGGCTGATGTGGATTCTGAATCAGCAGAAATATGTGCAAACGAATGGGCAGCGTTACGATTTAAAGAAAGACTATATTGGATTTGTTCCGAAAAAGGATCAAACCTATGATATTAAGAATATCCCTTCATCCACCGACCGGTATGATGCGGTCTACATAGCCGATACATATGGTGTGTATGAAGAGGAATTCCATAATGAAAATGTCTCTGGCAAGCGGTCCTCCAAGCTTTACGGAGGTTTGACGGGCAAGGATTTGGATGCATTAAAAGACATGGCAATGAACGATGGGAAGACATTGATCGCCGAGTTCAATTCCATGGCACAGCCAACGGAAGAAGCAACAAGGAAGAAATTCTATTCCCTGTTCAACCTGGAGTGGTCGGGGTGGATCGGAAGGTATTTCCCTGAACTGACGAATAGCGAAGTGCCTCAATGGGTGAGGGATAACTACGAGAAGCAGTATGGTGAATCGTATCAGTTCACGGGACCTGGTTACGTACTTGTGGACGAAAGTGACCGGTTGGTGGTGTTGGATAAGGATGACATCGGGAAGAAAGGTGTCGTTTTTTCCACCACTCCTGAGGGCGAAGAGTTCATCGGCGAAGAAATCAGCACGCCTTATTCATATTGGTTTGATATCGTGGAAGCGATCCACCCTGATGAGGTCATGGCCAACTATACGCTGTCACTGTCAGAGAGCGGAAAGGACACCATGAAAGCCTTGAATCTGCCGGTTACATTCCCAGCCGTTGTTCACGGGCAGAACCGCCGATACAATACGTACTATTTCAGCGGTGATTATGCGGATCAGGCGGATGTGCCCGACCTGTACCAGACCGTCGGATTTACTTCCTGGAGAAAATGGACGGGTTCATCCAGTCCGGATGACACGTCGCAATTTTACTGGAAGGCGTATACCCCCTTGATGACGGCGATCCTTAAGGATATCCAAAAGGGTGGTGACCGTAAGGAGACCCAAACCGTTGAAATCACCAAAGAAAATGATGTGAAGCTCCCAGGGAAAACCGGCACAGACTACATTCAGGTGAAGAAGGACGGGAAATGGGAGGACCTCCTCATAAAAGGGGTGAATATGGGAATTGCAAGGCCGGGTTCTTTTCCCGGCGAAACTGCCATTTCCAAAGAGGAATATCTGAGGTGGTTCAAGCAGATCGGAGCGATGAATGCGAACTCCCTCCGGATTTACACCATCCATCCTCCCGAATTTTATGAAGCTTTTTATGAGTACAATAAAATGGCCGAAAAACCGCTGTATTTATTCCACGGCGTGTGGGTCAATGAAGAGATCTTCTTAAGGTCCGAGGATGCCTTTGCAAAGGAAAACACCGACGAATTTTCGTCAGAAATCAAGAAGACCATCGATCTCGTGCATGGGAATGCTGAAATACCGGAACGAAAAGGTCATGCGTCCGGATCTTACACCTATGACATATCCCCTTACGTCCTTGGCTGGATTTTCGGGGTGGAGTGGGATCCCGAAGTGGTCCTTGCGACCAATGAAAAGCATAGAGGACTTCAGGATTTCAAGGGAGAATACATTGAGACGGAAAAGGCACAGCCTTTTGAAATCTGGCTCACTGAAAGGATGAATGAAGGAATCGCATATGAAACGGATACGTATCAATGGCAAAGGCCCGTGAGCTTCACGAACTGGGTTACGACCGATCTGTTGGATCATCCAAGTGAACCCCTGGAGAAAGAAGACATGGTGTCGGTGAATCCGAACGTCATGAAGGGTACCGGTAAATTGAAAACAGGTTTATTTGCTTCCTATCATATTTATCCGTATTATCCCGATTTTCTGAATTACGAGCCGGAGTATGTGGATTATATCGATCAACGGGGAGAAAAGAACAACTATGCCGGCTATTTGAATGATATGAAGAAAGCACACTCCATGCCGTTAGTCGTAGCGGAGTTCGGTGTCCCGGGATCACGGGGACTGACACATGAAAACGTCTACGGCATGGATCAGGGTCATCATTCGGAAAGAGAACAAGGTGAAATCGACCGGCGATTATTCGAGGATATCGTGGAAGAAAAAATGGCCGGTGGAATGGTGTTCGCCTGGCAGGACGAGTGGTTCAAACGGACGTGGAATACGATGGACTATGACAACCCCGACAGACGCCCGTTCTGGCAGAATGCCCAAACCAATGAGCAGCAGTTCGGAATGTTGAGCTTTGATCCGGGCTCGAGTAAAACCAGCACGATCCACGTGGACGGAAGGACCGACGATTGGACCTTTAATGGGATCAAACCTGCTTTTGACAAGGATGGACACAGCCTCTATGTGACGAGTGATGAGCGATTTGTCTATATACGGGTCGATTCGGAACGGATTTCTGAAGGGAAAGACACCTATCTACTCTTTGACACGATTCAAGATCAGGGCCAATCCACGATTCCGAATGTGAAGGGTGTGTCCACAAAAGGAGTGGACTTTGCCCTTTACATAAAGGGAGAGAAGGAGGCACGTATGTGGGTCGACAGCTATTACGACACCCACCACTATCAGTATGGGCATGTCCTTCATATGATTGAAGAAGAGAAATATGCGAAAGTGAAAAACAACGGGAAGTATCACCCGATCCGATTGACGTTGAACAAATCATTGGATGTAGGGGGGGAGAATATCCCGTTTCAGTCCTATGAAACAGGCGTCCTCCAGTTCGGGACATCGAATCCTCAGGATAAAGCGTATGATTCTTTGACGGATATCGGCGTTGACTCCTCTCAAGGGCGATATGAAATCCGTATTCCTTGGCAGTTGCTGAATGTGAAGGACCCAAGCCTTAAAGAAGCGATGGGGGATATATGGTCAGGTAAAGGATTGCAAAGCTCAACGACCCTGGAGTCCATCAGGGTCGGTTTATACGAAAGGGATGGAGGCAAGGTCTTCTCATATCCTGCCCGTACCGGGGACGGATTCATCAACCCCGCAAAATTTCATCCGTACTCCTGGGATACATGGGACCAGCCGACCTCCCATGAGAGATTGAAGCAATCCTACTATGAAATGAAAAAAGCATTTGAGAAAGAAGGGGAATAAACATGGCGAAAATTCTCATTGCAGAAGATGAAGAAGTCCTGCGGATGTTGATGGTGGATACACTCGAAGATGAGGGACATGAGCTCGATGAAGCAGCCGATGGCCGGGAAGCGGTCGATCACATCATGGAGAATGACTATGATCTCATTCTCCTCGATTATATGATGCCTCTGTTGACTGGTCTGGAAGTAATTGAAAGGGTGAGGAATTCACCGGAAAAAAGTACAGTGAAAATCATGATGGTTTCTGCCAAGAGCCAGCAATCGGATAAAGACCTTGTGCTGAAATCCGGAGCCGATTATTTCATCGCCAAGCCGTACAGTCCGGCAGAGCTCGTTCAGCGCATAGAGGACATATTGAATGAAGAAAATTAAAGAACTATTTCAAACAAGCTTACGGAATCAATTCATCGGAATGATGAGCGGCTTCATCGTCCTTTTCTTCATCGGGGCAGCCTTCTTGTCTTTGTACGATCAATCCATTAGGAACGAGTACGAGGTTAAGAGGAATCAGCTGAATCAAAAAGAAGACCTGGCTGAACAATTGGACAGAGATTTTCAAAAGGCCTTCTTTGATGCGAGGGGATACCTTGCATTTGGAAGGCAGGAGTTCAAAAAAAGTATCTTTAATCAAGAGAAAAAAATGGATGACACGTTAAAGAAATTAAAAGGATTAGAAACAGAACCGGAAGATCGACTCTTTTTTAAAGATGTAGAGGAATTTTCCAATCTTTATTTCAAGGATATGGCGCCGCGGATCATCAGTGATTATGAAGAGGGGGATATGGAGGCTGTGAAAGAGGCTTCGGCAGCCGGAGCCACTGCTACAATCGAAACGTTCCAAACCCAGCTCAACGGATATGCGGACTCCATCGAACAAAGCAAGCGAAGTGCGTATGATGAGTTGAAACGGAAAGAGTCATTAAGTCAAACGGCTTTTGTGATTTTCATTTTTCTTATGCTGCTGGTTCTGATGAGGTTGATGAGAATGATTGCAAAACAAATCGGTCATCCTCTCAACCAGGTGGCCTCTGCCGCTGAACAAATTGCAGAAAACGATTCATACCAAAAGTGGACGTTTGAGAATAAACGGAAAGATGAAATCGGTAAGATGTCCAGGGCATTCGAAAAGATGATTTATAAAATCCAGGAGAAGGAAGAGCATCTCCTGGCCCAAAATGAAGAACTGCAGGCCCAGCAGGATGAGCTGGAATCCCAGCAGTCCGAACTTGAGCATCTGTTGAATATGACGAAGAACAGGGAGGCGCAGCTCGAACGCCGGAACGAATTCATTCATGGGATTTCGAGTTCCCTGAACAAACAAGAGGTACTGGAAAGCATTGTGAAGAGTATGAGTCAGGTGATGGGGGCTACACGGGGCATGATTGTTCTCATGGATGAGCAAAAGTCCAATGCGTCATTTGGGATCTCTCAAACTGGTGCTGCACAGTTCTTGACGTACATTTATAACGGGATCCATCAACGATTATTCGATTCGAGGGAACCTTTCTCCCTCAAGCGGGAAATGCTGCCTCCCGAGAAGGGGTATCATGAAGAAACCCTTTACTCGTATGACTTATTTTTACCTGTCCTTTCCGCTGATCAACAAGTGGAAGCCATCATGGTGTTCAGCCGTTTCGGAAATGATTTCAATAAGCAGGAGTTGGCTGAGTACACGAGCCTGGCAAAGCAAATCTCCATTTCTTTGCAAAAGATCAGCCTGTTTGAAGAAACAGAGGCCAACCGTCAATTAACGCAGGGTATCCTGAATAATATTCAAGAAGGAATACAACTCATCGATAAAGACGGCAACAGCTTATTAATGAATACGAAATTAACGGCCTTGATCGAAGGGGAGATCGATGAACTTCAACAGGCAAGCTATCAAACATGGAAGCAGGCACTGATCGATCAGGTCGAAAACAAAGAAAAACTGGATGAATATTATGAGACCATCGTGAAAGAAGGGAAGACAGGTAAGCATCTCCTTACCTATCATCTGGTGGACAGTAAAGAAGTCTTCCAGGTATACTCCGAATCTCTTTATCGTGGGCAGGAGCAGATCGGCACCATATTCGTCCACCGGAATATCACGAAAGAATTCGAAGTCGATCAAATGAAATCAGAATTCGTCAGTACGGTCAGTCATGAGCTTCGCACCCCGCTGTCGAGCGTGCTTGGCTTTACGGAACTGATGCTGACGAAGGATTTAAAACCGGAAAGAACAAAGAAATACTTAACGACGATTTATCAAGAAGCCAAGCGGCTGACATCCCTCATCAACGATTTCCTTGATGTCCAGCGCATGGAGTCGGGACGCCAAACTTTCGAGAGGAGATTTGAGGATGTCGTCCCGATCATGCAGCATGTGATCGATACCCAAAAGGTCAATGCACCTCATCACTCTTTTCATATTGCAAGGGAGACGGATTGTACGATCGTCCTTGGCGATCGGGATAAATTGTCTCAGGCATTCACCAATCTGATCAGCAATGCCATCAAGTATTCTCCGGATGGGGGTACCGTTACGATCTATTTGCGGGAAGAAGAGGATAGTATTCTCATAGATATAAGAGATGATGGGCTCGGCATACCAAATGAGGCGATTCCAAACTTATTCACCAAATTTTATCGTGTCGACAACTCCGACCGCAGAAGAATTGGAGGCACGGGCTTAGGTCTTACAATTGTGAAAGAAATCATCGAGACCCATGATGGGGAAGTCACTGTCTCATCAGAGGAGGGGAAAGGAAGCGTGTTTACCATCCGCTTGCCTCTTGTGACCATCCAAACCTTTAAAGAGGATGAACACTGCGGGAATGGGATGAATATCATCGTCATTGAAGACGATATCAATCTTGCATCCTTACTGAAAGCAGAGCTGTCGGACAGTGGTTTCAAGGTGCAGCACACCCCGTCAGGAAATGAGGCCTTGATGGAAATGCAGGAATCGAAGCCTGATGCCGTTGTCCTCGATATTATGCTCGAGGGCAGCATGTCGGGATGGGATGTACTTGAAAAAATGAAATCGGACCAGCATCTTGCCCAAGTACCGATCATCATTTCCTCTGCGTTAGATGAAAAAGAAAAAGGACTTACGCTGGGAGCCAATGATTATTTAGTTAAACCATATCACCCCAGTAAGTTGTCTAAAACGATTTTACATCTGATGTTGAAAAATGGGATGAACGGTGAGATTTTAATACCGGTTGAGGAAAAACGATCGAAATAGAGTAAAATAAAAACCCCCTCATGGTCGAATCCATGAGGGGGTTTCAGTATTCTTACTTATTATTCATATCGTTACGAGTGATGATGCGATCGATCAATCCATATTCAAGCGCTCTTTCAGCTGTCATGAAGTTATCGCGATCTGTATCTTTGGAAATCACATCAAGTGGTTGACCTGTGCGATCAGCCAGGATCTGATTCAGTTTTTCACGAAGGAATAGAATTCGCTTCGCTGCGATTTCGATTTCCGTAGCTTGACCTTGAGCTCCACCAAGTGGTTGGTGAATCATCACTTCAGCGTTTGGAAGGGCTAATCGCTTACCTTTTGCACCTGCTGCAAGAAGGAACGCACCCATTGAAGCAGCCATACCGATACAGATTGTTTGTACATCAGGCTTGATGTATTGGATTGTATCGTAGATGGCCATACCCGCCGTGATGCTTCCGCCAGGAGAGTTTATGTAAATCGAAATATCCTTCTCCGGGTTTTCAGATTCAAGGAAAAGAAGTTGTGCTACAATGGAGTTTGCCACATTGTCATCAATTCCGCTTCCAAGCATGATGACACGGTCTTTCAATAAACGTGAATAAATGTCATACGCACGTTCACCGCGGTTTGTTTGTTCAATTACTGTAGGAATTAAATTCATCCTCGTTCCTCCTTAGAAATCCTTTTTATTTTTCAGAATTACTTATTCACTTTGTACTGTTATCATACACCCATGGTCAATAAAGGTCAAACTAAACGCTTCCTTTAATACCCTGTATATAAATCCTTTCTACATGATACCCATTCATTCCTTTTTTAAACGGGAGAGTGTTTGTAAAGTTTATGGTTGCAGTAGAAGTTTATTTCCTTTAAAAATAAGTGGATCCACCTTTTGATAAGTTACGACATGAAAACAAAGACCGTTCCTTTCCGCTGCAGGCAATTGCTTTCCGCGGGGAGGAAGTCGAGCCTCCTCGGGCTAAAGCCCTGTGGGGTCTCGACTTTTCCTCTATTACCCGCAGGAGTCAATTGCCTTCCGCTTCAATCCACTCTGTGGTTCTATTTTATGAATGATTAATTATAAGGGTAGATGAACAGAAAAACAGATTCTAATAAAGATCATACTATCTACATAGGAACTCCAATCAACTTTCTCGTTTTTAAGAAACATCCATTTATGCGGTTAGGGATTAAAGAATAAAAATATTGCAAACAAGCATTTTCTGGCTTATAATATGTATTCGTGACGGTTATTCATTTCATGCCCTCGTGGTGCAACGGATAGCACGTAAGATTCCGGTTCTTGAGATGGGGGTTCGATTCCCTCCGAGGGCGTACCAGTAATACTGATATGAAGGTGTTTCTACAAGTTTTTAATTTGTGGAGGCATCTTTTTTTGTTTCTGATATAGTAAAGAAGAACAATCTAAAACCGGGATGGTGGCTTAGGATGAAAGACTTTGTAGCTTTTGATTTTGAAACGGCTAATCGTGCAAGACACAGTATATGCTCAGTCGGAATGGTGTTTGTAGAAAATGGTGAAATTGTTGATTCGATTTATCAATTAATCGATCCGGAAGAGGGATTTGATTATTTTAATATCAGAATACATGGAATTACACCACAAGACGTTGAAGGTGCGATGACGTTCGATGCTTTCTATCATTCTATCAAGGACAAAATAGAGAATAAGTTGATGATTGCTCATAATCTTTCCTTCGATGGATACGCTTTGAGGGATAATTTAGCTCGTTATGAAATGAAGCCCGTATACAATCAATTTCTCTGCACATATCAATTGTCCAGAAAAATGGTGAAGGGTCTTCCTGCTTATCAGCTATCGTCTATATGTGCTTATTTTGGAATCGAATTAGATCATCACCATCATGCTGCAGATGATGCGAAAGCATGCGCTCAATTAATGTTAAAGCTAGCAGAAGAGTACAAGATTACGGACTTTGATTCTCTCTACAATAAGACTCGAATTAAACCGGGAGAAATATCCGAAGGCATCTATCGCTCTTCATTAGTAAGTAAATCTGCTAAATAACTCAACTTGGGGCGCATTTTTTATAGCTTCTACCGAATATATTAAAAGTATAATGTTGAGATGGGTGGAGAATACCCACACCCTGCCAGTTGATTTTCGCTGCAGGTGCTCAACTCACGCCCCACGGAAAGCGAGCACCTGCAGCGGAAATCAACCACCACACGCTATGTGGAATTTTTTTAAAAATATCATATACATAATACTACCAACGAATTCCCATTAACGAACCACCAATTTTATTGTAGAATAGATAAATGGGAGGTTAAGAATCATGAATTTGAAAGCAGGACTTTTTCAAAATCAACAATTAAAACTTCAAATGACGCAGCAGCTTTCTCAAGCCATCACCATCCTCCAATATTCCACGATGGAACTGAATGCTTATCTAGAAGCTAAGCAATTAGAGAATCCCCTTATACAATTAGAACCGCCAAAGCAAGATCCCCTTCATCAACGAGAACCTCATACGTTTAAACGAAATGCCGGAAAACACGAAAAAACGGTGGATTGGTATGAATATGTATCCGTGCCAAAGAAGTCCCTTGCGGATGCACTATCTGTTCAATTAAATTTGAAATCGCTTACTTATTCAGGAAGAAAGATAATGGAAGAATTAATATACAGCTTGGATGACAATGGATATTTGAGAGTAGACGAAGAATCCTTCATTCATAAACATGGTCTGGATGTGATTCAACTAGATAACTATATTAATAGGCTTCAGGAATTAGAACCAGCCGGTATAGGAGCGAGATCCCTGCAGGAGTGCATATCCCTTCAGTTGCAGAGGAAATCCGATGTTCCTCCTCTCGTTACGAGGATTGTAGAGAATCATTTTCAAGACTTTGCCGAGAAGAAGTGGAAAGCAATTGCCAAGGATCTTTCGGTAGAGCTGAAAGATATCCAACAGGCGGCAGACTTCATTCAGCATTGCAATCCGAGACCCGGCTCAAAATATTCTCAGCATGTCGCTGAATTCATAATTCCTGAGCTGGTCGTGAAGGTGATCGACGGTCATACCGTGGCCGTTTCGTTGTATGATGGCACAACCGTTAACGTCACTTATAATGAAGAGTACACTGATTTCCTTGAGCGTCACCCTGATAAGGAAGTTCAGTCCTATCTTCAGGAAAAGGAGCAGGACTTCCAGTGGCTGCTGCAAAGTTTAAGGCAGCGAAAGCAGACAATCCTGAAAGTGGGGAAGATGCTTGCCGAGAAGCAAAAAGCCTTCTTTCTTAAAGGGCCATCAGCCGTCCAGCCTTTGACCTTGAAGCAGGTGGCCGATGAAATCGATGTTCATGAATCCACTATAAGCCGGGCTGTAAAAGGGAAGTATATGCAAACACCTTATGGGATTTATGAATTGAAGTATTTCTTTACCTCAGCCATCAAATCGGTCAAGATTGAGGATTCAGAAGTAGCTTCTGCCAGAGCGGTGAAAAATGAGCTGCAAAGGCTGATCGATGAAGAAGACAAGAAGAAACCACTATCAGACCAGAAAATGGTCAATCTTTTATTGGATAAAGGCTATGATGTATCAAGAAGGACGATCGCTAAATACCGCGATCAATTAGGGATCGCTTCTTCTACGATGAGGAAGAGGTATGAATAGATCGGTGTGGGTCGGTGCCAGGCACCAAAAACGCATTTTGTGCCTGGCACCAGGCAGCGAAAGAGTGCCTGGCACTACCCCAACTCACAGACCGAACATACCATTCCCCATCACCCCAACCTAATACAAAGTGAGGAACCAAGATGAAACAAGTCCTATTCTACACGCGAAACCAATGCGGACTATGCGAAGACGCAAAAATCACATTAAAGCTCCTCCAGGATGAACTGGGATTCGAGATAATCGAAATCGACATCGAGGAAACGGATGAACTGACCGAACGTTTCGGACTTATGATCCCTGTAGTGGAACTGGACCGGGAAATCCTTCAGTATGGGCAAATTGATTATTTTACGCTCAGCAAGCGTTTACATGAAAAAACCCGATAGTTTCTAGTTGAATTACGATTCATACCCTGATAAAATGAACTTTGAAAGCAGGGATGAATTTTTTTTGGAGGTAGTGGGACATAATATGTCTATGCGGGACTTTATAAGTCCATCATATCCACGCACTTCATTTGAAGGAGCTTTTAACTATGGAATCTTTAATTGACATACAAAAGCGATTATTACCTGACCTGCTTGAAGTTATGCAAAAAAGGCATCAGATTCTTCGTTCCATCCGGTTCATGCAGCCTGTCGGACGCAGAAGTCTTGCTCAGAACATGGGCCTGACCGAACGTGTACTGAGAAGCGAAGTGGAATTCCTGAACAACCAAGATCTCATTGATATCAAAACCTCTGGAATGATGATGACGGAGGATGGTATTCAGCTTTTAGAAAGCCTTGAAACCATGATGAGAGAAGTTTCGGGAATCAACGTAATGGAGCGGGAATTAAAATCTTTACTTAATCTTCATGAAATTGTAATCGTTCCTGGGAATAGTGATGAGTCTCCTTGGGTAAAAGAAGAATTAGGGCGTGCATCAGCTTCTAGTATGAAACGTCGCCTGAAAGGAAATACTATCATCGCTGTGACTGGAGGTTCGACGATGGCCGCTGTAGCAGAGATGCTTACACCGGATTTCTCTGACGAAACCTTGTTTGTTCCTGCTCGGGGTGGAATTGGAGAAGACGTTAAAAACCAGGCTAACACCATATGTGCCAAGATGGCTGAGCATACGAGAACACGACATCGTGTTTTATATGTGCCGGATCAGGTTAGTAAAGAAGTATACAAGTCCTTCTTGAAGGAACCGATGATCAAAGAAGTTTTAAATTTGATCAAATCGGCTAACATGGTTCTCCATGGAATTGGAGATGCTATCACAATGGCTGAAAGACGAAAGACCACTGATGAGGACTTTGAGAAAATCACGGATGGTCATGCTGTCGGGGAGGCATTTGGTTATTATTTTAACGAAGCGGGTGAAGTGGTACATAAGGTGCCAACGATCGGCCTGCAATTAGAAGATTTAAGTCACATCGAAAACGTCATTAGCGTCGCAGGCGGCAGCTCGAAGGCGAAAGCGATTCGGGCGTATATGAAGAGTGCTCCTACGGGAACCGTGCTTATCACGGATGAGGGAGCCGCAAGAGAGCTTTTAAAAGGGTAAGCCCTTTTGAAATATAAAAAAAATCATCCTTAACTATCTAAAGGAGGAAATTATTCATGGCAACAAAAATTGGTATTAACGGATTTGGACGTATCGGACGTAATGTATTCCGTGCAGCACTTAAAAATAACGACGTAGAGGTAGTAGCAGTTAATGACTTAACTGATGCAAACATGCTTGCTCACCTTTTACAATATGATACAGTTCACGGAACTCTTCAAGAGAAAGTAACTGTTGACGGCGACTACCTTGTAGTTGGCGGTAAAAAAGTAAAAGTATTGGCTGAGCGCGATCCTGCTCAACTTGGTTGGGGAGATCTTGGTGTAGATATCGTTGTTGAATCTACTGGACGTTTCACAAAGCGTGCTGACGCAGCGAAACACATCGAAGCTGGTGCGAAGAAAGTCATCATTTCTGCTCCTGCATCTGATGAAGACATCACAGTGGTTATGGGTGTTAACGAAGACAAGTATGACGCGGCTAGCCACGATGTTATCTCTAACGCTTCATGTACAACAAACTGCTTAGCGCCATTCGCTAAAGTTCTTAACGATAAATTCGGAATCAAGCGTGGAATGATGACAACGATCCACTCTTACACAAACGACCAACAAATCTTAGACTTACCACATAAAGATTACCGTCGTGCTCGTGCAGCTGCTGAGAACATGATTCCAACAACGACAGGTGCTGCGAAAGCTGTATCTCTTGTTCTTCCTGAGCTTAAAGGGAAATTGAATGGTGGAGCGGTTCGTGTTCCAACTCCAAACGTTTCTCTAGTAGACTTAGTTGCTGAACTTGATAAGAACGTAACAGCTGAAGATGTGAATGCTGCACTTAAAGAAGCGGCTGAAGGCGATCTTAAAGGAATCCTTGCTTACAGCGAAGAGCCTTTAGTATCAACTGACTACAACGGCAGCCCGGCTTCTTCTACAATCGATGCATTATCTACAATGGTTCTAGAAGACAACATGGTCAAAGTAATCTCTTGGTATGATAACGAGAGCGGATACTCTAACCGTGTAGTTGACCTTGCAGGGTTTATCGCTTCTAAAGGACTTTAATCGATAAAATTTTGTAAATTGACATCATTAGCATGGTGATTGATGGATAAATTTTGTCCCACCATCTATAATGAAGATGTGATGAAGGGGAGCGGGGAAGATTCCCCTCTCCCTTTTCTTATTGCTATTTCTATTTTTTTGAAAAAGATGTAGAAATTGAAAACTAAAGGAGGCCTTTTACGATGAACAAAAAGTCGATTAAAGATGTCGATGTAAGAGGAAAACGCGTATTTTGCCGTGTAGACTTCAACGTACCGATGTCTGAGGGCAAGATTACAGATGAAACTCGTATTCAAGCTGCACTTCCAACTATTAAGTACTTAGTGGATGGCGGAGCGAAAGTCATTCTGGCTAGTCACTTAGGTCGTCCTAAAGGTGAAGTCGTGGAAGGGCTGCGCTTAACCCCGGTAGCCGAAAGACTTTCCGAACTTCTTGGGAAAAAGGTAGCCAAAGCGGATGAAGCGTATGGAGAAGCTGTTCAATCCAAGATCAGCGACATGGCTGAAGGCGACGTCCTTGTACTGGAAAACGTTCGCTTCTACCCGGGAGAAACGAAGAATGATGCGGAACTTGCAAAAGAATTTGCAGCTCTTGCTGATCTCTATGTAAACGATGCATTCGGTGCTGCTCACCGTGCTCATGCTTCTACTGAAGGAATTGCCAAGCACCTTCCAGCTGTAGCGGGCCTTCTAATGGAGAAAGAACTGGACGTATTAGGAAAAGCCCTATCTAACCCTGAACGCCCATTTACAGCCATCGTTGGTGGAGCAAAAGTAAAAGATAAAATCGGTGTCATTGACAACCTATTAGATAAAGTGGACAACCTGATCATTGGCGGAGGACTTGCTTACACATTCGTGAAAGCCCAAGGCCATGAGGTAGGGAAATCCCTTCTTGAAGAAGACAAGATTGATTTAGCCAAGCAATTCATGAAAAAAGCTGAGGACAAAGGCGTTAAATTCCTTATGCCTGTCGATGTAGTCGTTGCTGATGACTTCTCAAATGATGCAAATACGGAGGAAGTGGATATTGATTCGATTCCTTCTGATTGGGAAGCACTTGATATCGGACCTAAAACAAGAGCATTATTCCAGGACACAATCAAAAGCTCTAAGCTTGTCATCTGGAACGGACCGATGGGTGTATTCGAATTAGAAACATTTGCAAATGGAACGAAAGCCGTAGCGGAGGCGTTAGCCGATGCAACAGATACATATTCTGTTATCGGTGGCGGTGACTCTGCAGCAGCCGTTGAGAAATTCGGATATGCTGACAAGATGAGTCATATTTCTACAGGTGGTGGAGCCTCACTCGAGTTCATGGAAGGAAAAGAACTTCCTGGAGTAGTGGCTCTTAACGATAAATAATCGCTTTTCAAAGACCAACAATTTTGTGAAACGATTATAAAACAGAAAGGATGAATACAATGCGTAAACCGATTATTGCAGGTAACTGGAAAATGAACAAAACGTTATCAGAAGCAAAATCTTTTACTGAAGAAGTACAAGGATTAGTTCCTGATCAAGAGGTTGTTGATTCTGTGATTTGTTCTCCAGCCCTATTTTTAGAAAGCCTGGTTCATTTAACAAAGGATTCAAAAGTGGCAATTGGTGCTCAAAATATGCACTTCGAAGAAAATGGAGCATTCACAGGGGAAGACAGCCCTGTAGCACTTGCCGACTTAGGCGTAAAGTATGTCATCCTTGGACACTCAGAGCGTCGTGAAATGTTCAATGAAACAGATGAGTCAGTGAACAAAAAGACTCTGGCTGCTTTCAAACACGGCTTAACTCCAATCGTTTGTGTAGGGGAGACGCTCGAGCAACGCGAAAACAATGAAACAAAAGAACTTGTTGGTAACCAAGTGAAAAAAGCACTTGCCGGTTTATCAGCAGATCAAGTGAAACACACTGTCATTGCTTATGAGCCAATCTGGGCAATCGGAACAGGTAAATCGTCTACAGCTGAAGATGCGAACGAAGTATGTTCTCATATCCGTCAAGTGGTTGCAGGAGAATTTTCTCAAGAAGCGGCAGACGCAGTGAGAATTCAGTACGGCGGTAGTGTAAAACCTAATAACATTAAAGAATACATGGCCCAATCAGATATCGATGGTGCCCTTGTAGGTGGAGCAAGCCTTGAAGCACAAAGCTTCTTGCAGCTTTTAGAAGGGGCAAGCACACATGAGTAAGTCACCAGTAGCGTTAATCATCTTAGATGGTTTTGCTTGCCGTAACACAAAAGAAGGAAACGCTGTAGCCCAAGCGAACAAGCCAAACTTTGATCGTTTGTGGAATCAGTACCCTCACAATCAATTAATTGCAAGTGGCGAAGCCGTAGGACTTCCTGAAGGACAAATGGGGAACTCCGAAGTCGGTCACTTAAATATTGGTGCAGGACGTATCGTGTACCAAAGCTTAACACGTGTGAATTTAGCGATTCGTGAAGGGGAATTCGAAACGAATGCCACTTTCCTTGACGCCATCAATCATGCGAAGGAAAAAGGTACGAATCTTCATATCTTCGGACTCCTTTCGGATGGCGGTGTGCACAGCCATATCGAGCATCTTTATGCCCTTCTTGGTTTAGCGGCTAAAGAAGGAATGAAAGATGTCTATGTCCATGCCTTCCTTGACGGCCGAGACGTCGGTCCTCAAACGGCGAAGAAGTACATTGAGAATGCTGAAGCGAAAATGAAAGAAATCGGCGTCGGTCAATTTGCAACGATTTCTGGTCGTTACTATTCCATGGACCGTGACAAGCGCTGGGAACGTGTGGAGAAATCTTACCGTGCCATGGTTTATGGAGAAGGCCCAAGCTACTATGATCCGATGGAGCTTGTGAACGATTCATACGAAAATGGAATCTACGATGAATTCGTCATTCCATCTGTTATGACAAAAGAAAACGGAGAGCCGGTTGCAACGATCCAGGATGACGATGCTGTCATCTTTTACAACTTCCGTCCTGACCGGGCAATCCAGATTTCGAATACATTTGCGAATGCAGACTTCCGTTCATTTGAGCGTGGAGAGAAGCATCCGAAGAACCTTCACTTTGTCTGCTTAACACGATTCAGTGAGACGGTTAATGGATTTGTTGCATTCAAACCGACAAATCTTGATAATACACTTGGTGAAGTCCTTTCCCAAAGCGGACTGAAGCAATTGCGTATAGCCGAGACGGAGAAATATCCTCATGTCACGTTCTTTATGAGCGGTGGCCGTGAAGATGAATTCCCGGGTGAGAAACGGATCCTGATTGATTCACCTAAAGTGGCAACGTATGACCTGAAGCCTGAAATGAGCGCGTATGAAGTGACGGATGCCTTACTTGAAGAAATTCGTGAAGACCGTCAGGATGCGATTATCCTGAACTTCGCAAATCCGGATATGGTCGGTCACTCAGGGATGCTTGAGCCGACGATCAAAGCGGTGGAAACTGTGGATGAGTGTCTTGGGAAAATCATTGACCTCATCACTGAAAAAGGCGGAACAGCCATCATCACAGCGGACCACGGAAATGCAGATGAGGTTTTGACCGAAGAAGGCAAGCCTATGACGGCCCACACGACGAACCCGGTTCCTGTCATCGTTACGAAAGATGGAATCGAGCTTCGTGAAGGTGGAAAGCTGGGAGATCTTGCTCCAACTATGCTTGATTTATTAAATGTTAATCAACCAGCTGAAATGACTGGAAAAACACTAATTAAAAAATAAGGAGAGATTCTAAATGCCATTTATTACAGACGTATATGCTCGTGAAGTATTGGATTCACGCGGTAACCCAACAATCGAAGTAGAAGTTTACACACAATCAGGTGCTTTCGGACGCGCACTAGTTCCATCTGGAGCTTCAACTGGTGAATACGAAGCCGTTGAACTTCGTGACGGAGAAAAAGACCGCTACCTTGGTAAAGGGGTCCAAAAAGCAGTTGATAACGTGAACAACGAAATCGCTGAAGAACTGATCGGTTATGACATCACTGAACAAGTAGCAATCGACCAAGCGATGATCGCACTTGACGGTACAGAAAACAAAGGGAAATTAGGTGCCAACGCGATCCTTGGTGTATCCATGGCTGTAGCTCGTGCAGCTGCTGACTTCTTCGGAGTGGAATTATACCAATACCTTGGTGGATTCAACGCGAAGCAGCTTCCAGTACCGATGATGAACATCGTTAACGGTGGAGAGCACGCTGACAACAACGTAGACATCCAGGAATTCATGGTAATGCCTGTAGGAGCTTCTACATTTAAAGAAGGTCTGCGCATGGGAACAGAAATCTTCCACAGCCTGAAGTCAGTTCTTAAATCTAAAGGCTACAACACTGCAGTTGGTGATGAAGGTGGATTCGCTCCAAACCTTAAGTCCAATGAAGAAGCACTTTCAACCATCATCGAAGCAATCGAAAAAGCTGGATACAAGCCAGGAGAAGAAGTTCTTCTTGCAATGGACGTAGCAGCTTCTGAAATCTACAACAAAGAAGACGGTAAATATCATCTTTCTGGAGAAGGCGTTGTTCGTACTTCAGCAGAAATGGTTGATTGGTACGAAGAAATGTGTAACAAATACCCAATCATCTCCATCGAAGACGGTCTTGACGAAAACGACTGGGATGGTTTCAAACTACTGACTGACCGTATCGGTAAAAAGGTTCAATTAGTAGGGGATGACTTATTCGTTACAAACACGACTAAGCTTTCTCAAGGTATCGAGCAAGGTATCGGTAACTCGATCCTGATCAAAGTGAACCAAATCGGTACACTGACTGAAACCTTCGATGCAATCGAAATGGCGAAGCGCGCTGGTTACACAGCAGTCATCTCTCACCGTTCTGGTGAAACAGAAGACAGCACAATCGCTGACATTGCAGTAGCAACAAACGCTGGTCAAATCAAAACAGGTGCACCATCACGTACAGACCGCGTAGCGAAATACAACCAACTTCTTCGCATCGAAGATCAATTGGCTCACACAGCTCAATATCTTGGAGCGAAAACATTCTATAACGTAAATCGCTAATAATTGATTTTAAAAGCAGTCTTGTCATACGACAGGGCTGCTTTTTAAATTGATCCCTAACCAACTCTTTCCACAATTCAAACAATATTACCTTGTCCACTGCATAATCCCTATGGTAAACTAGTAGTAATGTTATGTTCGTATCAGGAGGTGGGACTCATGCACACAATACTCGTCACTTTACTTATTATTGTATCAATCGCACTTATCGCCATTGTATTACTTCAGTCAGGTAAAAGCGCTGGACTTTCAGGGGCCATCTCTGGTGGTGCAGAACAACTTTTCGGAAAACAAAAAGCTCGTGGTATTGACTTAGTACTGCACAGAATTACAATCGTATTATCAGTACTATTCTTCGTACTAACCATTGCCATCGTAGCTATCTAATACGTACAAAAACCTGATCATTAAGGTCAGGTTTTTTTATTTAAGGCTCTTTTCGCAAAGATTGTTGTTTTCTAGCATAGAATCTGCCAGGGCTAGGGCTCTGTCAACCAGGTTTACGCTGGATGGTGAGGGGAACTGCTCCGCTTGCAGCTAGCGTTCGGCCGAGCCTCCTCAGCTTAGCCGAACGGGGTCTCGGCACGACCAAAATCCGCAGGAGTCTGCGCAGTTCCCCTCACCATCTTAAACAGTATTTTCATGACAGAGCTTCAAGGTGTGCAAGAAAACAATATAAATAGAAAAAAATAATTCTTCTTCCTTAAAAGGAAATTCAAACTTTACTTACCTTTAATAAGATTGTTTGCTAAAAAGCTTGTTTAAATTGTTTTCGATTTAGGATTCATGCTCAGAAAGTTGATTGGAGCGGAAGGTGCTCGACTCCTGCGGGAATAGCGGGAAAGTACGAAAAGCGTAGGCGGCTCGCACAGCCCCGACAAGCATAAGATGAATGGGCCTAGAAGGCGTTCTTTGCCTTCTTGGACCATTTAGCTTATGACCTCGAGGGGCTAGCCGCCGGAGCTGGACAGTTGAGACCCCACAGGGCAAAGCCCGAGGAGGCTCAACTCACGCCCCGCGGAAAGCGAGCACCTGGAGCGGAAATCAACCAGCACTTACTCTTTCGCCGGGAATCATGCAAAAGAGCTTTGAAGCAAAACTACACTGATTTTCAAGCGAAATATTGGATTGTCTGACCAATGTTTGCTAAAAATAGAGAAGAAGAGTGGATTAAACGATCGTTTAACTGTGCGAAGCCTGTAATATCAAGCTTCCGTCATTACTAATCAAACGTTTGTTTAATAAATAATCCACTAAAACCTGATTACATAACAAAATCATTTAAACAACTGTTTAACAGGATGGAGCCTTTAAAATCAAGGTTTCTCCCAGCTAATCAAACGTTTGTTTAAAATGAGATAAAAGGAGTCACTAGCTATGAAAACCGTATTACCAAAACCATTCACATTTGAAGCAGGTCCCCGTGCCGTCTTATTACTTCACGGATTCACAGGAAACTCAGCCGATGTCCGGATGCTTGGCCGTTTCTTAGAAAAGAAAGGCTATTCATCCCATGCCCCTCACTATAAAGGACACGGTGTACCGCCTGAAGAATTGGTTCATACAGGTCCTGAAGATTGGTGGCAGGATGTCATGGATGGATATGAGCTTTTAAAGAGTAAGGGATATGAAGAGATTGCGGTTGCCGGCCTTTCTCTTGGAGGGGTATTTTCTCTTAAATTAGGTTACACTGTACCTGTAAAGGGTATTGTCCCTATGTGTGCACCGATGTATATAAAAAGTGAAGAAGTCATGTATAAAGGGGTCGTGGATTACGCCCGTGAATTTAAGAAATTTGAAGGAAAACAAGAAGAACAAATTGAAAAAGAAATAGAAGAGTTTAAGAAAACGCCGATGAATACCTTGAAGGCCCTGCAGGAATTGATTGCAGACGTGCGTGGAAATGTGGATATGATCTATTCACCGACGTTCGTGGTACAGGCAAGGCATGACCATATGATCAATACGGATTCTGCGAATATCATCTATGATAATGTTGAATCCGATGAGAAAGACATGAAGTGGTATGAAGAGTCCGGTCATGTGATTACATTAGATAAAGAAAAAGAACAGCTTCATGAAGACGTCTACGGTTTCTTAGAGAAATTAGACTGGACGGTTTGAGGAATTCGATGATCAGGAGGGATTGTCATGGACGAAAATATTAAAGAGCATGTGGATAGGCTCCTTTCCTATATGAAGGAAGAAGCATACAAGCCATTGACGGTACAGGAGCTTGAAGAAGCATTCGGAATTGAAGGATCCACGAACTTCAGGGAATTCGTAAAGGCTCTTGTCGTAATGGAAGAGAAAGGTCTGGTCGTACGCACAAGGAGCAATCGCTACGGCTTACCTGAGAAAATGAATCTGGTAAGAGGGAAAGTATCCGCTCATGCAAAAGGTTTTGCGTTTGTGATACCGGAAGAATCAGGAATGGACGATATCTTCATCCCTCCTAATGAAACGAATAACGCCATGCACGGCGATATAGTACTAGTAAGAGTGTCTACTTCTTCTTCAGGTTCCAGAAGAGAAGGGACCGTTGTGAGAATCGTAGAGCGCGGTGTCGACCAAATGGTTGGGACGTTCACGGAAAGTAAACATTTCGGATTCGTCATTCCGGATGATAAGAAGTTTGCGAGTGACATCTTTATTCCGAAATCTGCTCAAATGGGTGCAACGGAAGGACATAAGGTTGTTGTGAAATTAACTTCCTACCCTGAAGGGCGCAAGAGTGCAGAGGGTGAGGTCATTGAAATCCTTGGTCATAAAAATGATCCAGGGGTCGATATCCTTTCCATCATCCATAAACACGGGATTGACGTTGAATTTCCTGAAGAGGTCATGGAACAGGCAAATAATGTGCCAAGTGAAATTGACGAATCAGAAATTCCTAACCGAAAAGACCTGCGCGACCAGACAATCGTCACGATTGATGGTGCTGACGCAAAGGATTTGGACGATGCTGTCACCGTAACGAAGCTTGCCAATGGTAACTACAAACTTGGGGTACATATTGCAGACGTAACGTACTATGTAAAAGAAAGCTCTCCGATTGACCAGGAAGCGTTTGATAGAGGGACATCCGTCTACTTGGTAGACCGGGTAATCCCCATGATCCCGCACCGATTATCGAATGGTATTTGTTCTCTTAATCCCAAGGTCGATCGTTTGACTCTATCCTGTGATATGGAAATTTCACCTGACGGGGATGTCGTGAAACACGAAATCTTCCAAAGTGTCATTAAGACATCCGAACGAATGACATATTCAGATGTGAATAAGATTCTTGTGGATAAAGATGAAGAACTCCGTAAAAAATACGAGCCTTTGGTGCCGATGTTCGAGGAAATGGAAGACCTGGCACAGGTTCTTCGTACGAAACGCATGAAGCGTGGAGCCATCGACTTCGATTTCAAAGAAGCGAAAGTGCTTGTCAATGAAGAAGGAGAACCGACGGATGTGGTGCTTCGTGAACGTTCGGTCGCAGAAAAGCTGATCGAAGAATTCATGTTAGTGGCAAATGAGACGGTTGCTGAGCATTTCCACTGGATGGAAGTACCGTTCATCTATCGTATCCATGAAGATCCGAAAGAAGACAAGCTTCAGCGCTTCTTCGAATTTATAACGAATTTCGGATTGATTGTAAAAGGAACAGCCAATTCGATTCATCCACGGGCTCTTCAGGAAATTGTCGAAGATGTTCAGGGACAGCCGGAAGAAATGGTTGTTTCGACAATGATGCTGCGTTCCATGCAGCAAGCGAAATACGATCCTGAAAGCTTAGGTCACTTTGGACTCGCGACAGAGTTCTATACTCATTTCACCTCACCGATCCGTCGTTACCCTGACTTGATTGTTCATCGTTTAATCAGGACTTACCTGATTGAAGGCAAGGTTGATCAAGCAACACGGGAAAAATGGGGTGCCCAAATGGGTCATATCGCTGAGCACACGTCAAGTCGCGAACGCCGTGCAGTGGATGCAGAACGTGAGACCGATGAACTGAAAAAAGCAGAGTATATGGAAGACAAAGTGGGAGAAGAGTACGACGGTATCATCAGTTCCGTTACGAACTTCGGAATGTTTGTCGAACTGCCTAACACCATTGAAGGTCTCGTCCATGTGAGCTATATGACGGACGACTACTACCGATTCGATGAACGCCATCTTGCCATGATCGGTGAAAGAACGGCAAACGTATTCCGAATCGGAGACGAGATCACCGTTCGTGTCGTGAGCGTCAATAAAGATGAGCGTGCCATCGACTTTGAAATCGTTGGAATGAAGAATAATCGCAAGGAACGTGAAGACCGTGTCCGCTCGATCCGCTCTGATAAAGGAAAATCGGACCGTGGAAAATCGAATCGATCTTCAGACCGGAAAAAGGACGGAGAATGGTCAACGCGTCCGCCGAAAAACAACAAGAAGAAAAAGTCGAATAAAAAACACTTTGAAAATGCGCCTCGAAGCAAACGTAAAAAGAAAAAATAAGAGGACAGGAGCAATGGGACATCCTTTGCTCCTTTTCTTTTCCAAGTGTAACAATACAATTTTTCTCGAGAATATGAGATAATAATGAGTAAACCAAAGGAAATGACTAGGGGGATTCCAATGCCAAAGGGAGAAGGCAAGCTTATTGCCCAAAATAAAAAAGCGCGTCATGACTATGCCGTAGAAGAAACATATGAGGCGGGTCTTGTGCTGCAAGGAACCGAGATCAAAGCGATCCGGGGCGGCCGCGTGAACTTGAAGGATTCTTTTGCCCGTGTTCAAAATGGGGAAATTTTCGTTCATAATATGCACATCAGTCCATATGAGCAGGGAAATCGGTTTAATCACGAGCCTCTCAGAACACGTAAACTGCTGCTTCACAAAAAACAAATCAATAAATTGATCGGTGATTCCAAGGAAGCAGGATACAGTATCGTTCCATTAAAGCTATACATCAAAAATGGTGTGGCTAAACTTCTGATCGGTCTAGCCCGTGGTAAGAAAAAGTTTGATAAACGGGAAGATCTTAAACGAAAAGAAGCGAACCGTTCGATCCAGAGAGAACTGGCACAGCGTCAAAAAGGTATGTGATTGTACAGATTTCCGGAATCTGGCATTTGCAATTATCTCAGGATTTGTTATACTAATAGATGTCGCAAGGTAATCTTGTGACTGTAAGAACAATTGAATAAGTGACTTACACGCTGAACTTATTCTTTCCCGTTCTTCCCTTTCTATCATGGGGACGTTACGGATTCGACAGGGATAGTTCGAGCTTAGGTTGCGAGCCGTGGGGATCGTCCACGATAAAACGTCAAAGCCAATAATAACTGGCAAAACTAACAATAACCTAGCTTTAGCTGCATAATAGCGCTTTAGCTGTTCCTCCCTCCATCGCCTATGTGGTAGGGTAAGGGACTCACTCTTAGTAGGCTACGCCGGAGTCCACCGTCTGAGGACAAAGGAAGAGACCAATCAGACTAGCTGCACAGACGCCCGTTGATAGGCAGAAGCTGCAGTGAACTTGCGAATATATCGACTACGCTCGTAGACGCTTAAGTGGCGATGTTCCTGGACGTGGGTTCGATTAGTTATTAGTCGCCTTATGTGGCAACACATAAGTGAAAATTTGGCTTTATCGGTGAAACCTAAGTCACACACAGTGTGATAAGGCAATGCCGAGCGGTATGTGGAGCAATCCAACAGCCGTGTATCGACTTATAGGCTGCCGAATGTCGGTAGTACTAGGATGCGAAATCCTATCTCTCAGCAGATAAATTTTTATTTCGCATAATACGCCAAAGGACCTCTACTACAGGTTCAAGATATAGTCAGTGCCATGTCGAAAGCATGGAAATGCACGTCCCACCGTCTCCACCAAATACATATTTGGTGGTTTTTTATTTTTGTGTGACTGGAACCATATAATTGACGTTTTGGCAAGCTTATTCTTCGAATTACTTTAGGAAATTTTATACAATCGAATTAGGTGAGAACATTGACTTTTTAAATTTGCAAGATTTAAATAGAAGAGCTTGTATTCTCAGTTGAACTGGAATAAAGAACTCAAAATTCAAATAATTTAGAGAATTTTGAACGACTGCTTTCTAAGTCAGTGTAATCTTTTAGCTTCCCGAAATACATTCTTTATCCCGTAACCATTAACAACAATCTCCATTTGAATTAACCTTTGTGAAACATTCTGACCAAGTAAGACATTCACACTTCAATCCGTTCTTTAATACATCCAGCATTTCGTCAATATGCTTTTTTTGTTCCTCTAATTCAGAACATTTGGCACTCGCCATTTGTCGCCACCTTCTAGAAGGTGTAACCTGATTAGCAAAACCCTCTAAAAGAACGGCAATTTCTTGAATACTAAAACCCGCAAATTGTGCTATTTTTATAAATCTTAGTTGATCAATATCTTCAGTTGTATAGCGTCTTTGTCCATTTAATTTTTTAGGAGTGGGCATTATTCCAATGGACTCATAATAACGAATTGCTGAAGGATTAACCTCTGTCTTTTTTGCTAACTCACCAATAGAAAGGAGCGAATCCATAATTCTCACCTCTTGACTTAAAGTTTACTTTAACTATTATACTTTAACTATACATGAGGAGGGGGTAGTTTGAAAAAGTTATGTGCTGGACTTGGAATTGTTGGTTTATGCGCGTTATGTTGTGCAATACCCGCTATTGGGATTACAGGGCTGGCGGGTATTACGGGACTAAGTTTTGGTTATGGTAAATGGGGGATTTTGCTGATTGCTTTGACATTATTTGTTTTTCTTATGTTAAAAACAGTAAAAAAGAACAGTACATGCAGTGCAAGTGCAGGTTGTAATTGTTCTTCTGAATCGAGTAAACATTGCTAAATATCAATCAAAAGAGGTGAAGAAGTTTAAAAACTGGTAAAAGAAGAATTTCAATTAACATAGAAGGGTCACCTTACAGCGGCAAAGCGGGCTCTTTTCTGTTTAGAACAAAATTATATAGACTTCGTCCCAGTACACCGCTTCAAACTCCACGCCACTCATAACCACAGGTAAATCTTCACTGAAAACATCTTGAGAAATAGATGGTAACTAAATTCTAATGTTGTGATTTTATTTTAGGAAGGGAGGCTGGGACAAAAGTGTTTCAGTCTAAGTAAAACCCGAACAAATCTGCTTTCTAGTAGGCAAATTTGTTCGGATTTTTTAATTTACGGTACATTTGATTTCAGCTCTTTCCAGCGGTTGATTGGAGTGCAAGACGAAGACTCCTGCGGGAAAAGTAGCTTATGTGAGACACGTCCAGCTCCGGGGCTTAGAGGCACATGTCATAAGTCAAACCGTCCAAGAAGGCAAAGAACGCCTTCGTGGCCGTTCGCCTTATGCCACCCGCCTCTGAACAAAGCCCCTCCGCTTTTCTCCCCACAGGCTTGCCGAGGCTCACGGGCTACCCGCGGAAAGCGTAGTCTTGCACGGAAATCATTAGCGGTATTAAGAACCTACACTTCTAATTGTTCGTCTTTATATCATGGTTTTTAGTTTTGTCCCAGCCTCTTTTTTATAGTCAACTTTTAAATAAATATTGACAAAAGTTGTCCTAAGGAATAAAGTTTAGTTAAATATCATACTTTTGCATTAAGGAAACTTTTTAGGAGTGATTAAACATGTCTGAACAAAGTAAAGTCTCAAGGCGGGACGTATTAAAGTTGGGGTCTGCTGGTGCTTTAGGTCTGGCGGGTAGTTATTTTATAAATAATTTAGCCCCTTTTAGCTCTTCGGTTAAAGCAGAATCGAATAATAAAAATCACAGTAATATGGATCATAGTCAAATGGTAGGGGATATTACAAAAACTTCCGGATATAAAATGGCTGAACAGTTACTAACCACATTTGATTATGGAAAAGCAAGTAAATTACCAAATGGACAAACGCTTCGAGAATATGAAGTTGTGGCCATAGACAAAGAAATTGAAATTGCAAAAGGGATTAAGTTTCCAGGATGGACATATAACGGAACGATTCCAGGACCTACATTCCGTTGTACGGAGGGAGATCTGCTTCGATTTCATTTTGAAAATCAAGGAAGTCATCCTCACTCTATTCATTTTCATGGAATTCATCCAACAGAAATGGATGGACTTGAACCGATTGCCCCTGGTCAAAAATTCACTTATGAGTTTGTAGCTAAGCCATATGGTTTACAGGTATATCATTGCCATGTATTACCGCTTGCTCGCCATATTCATAAGGGGTTGTATGGAAACTTTATTATTGATCCGAAAACACCAAGGGAACCGGCATTAGAGTTAAATATGGTCATGAATGGGTATGATTTGGATTTAGATGGTGAAAACGACTTTTACACGGTTAATGGATATGCATTCGCATTCATGAATCATCCCATTAAAGTAAAAAAGGATCAGCTAGTCCGTATTTATCTCAGTAACTTAACAGAATTTGACTTAATCAACTCTTTCCACCTTCATGCCAATTATTTTACGTATTATCCGACAGGGAGGAATGATAATCCTTCTCAATTTACCGATACGGTTATGCAATGTCAGGGAGAGCGTGGCATTCTCGAAATGAGATTTCCTTATAAGGGGAAGTATATGTTTCATGCCCATGTTAGTGAATTTGCAGAATTAGGATGGATGGGATTTATTGAAGCAGAGTAAAGGAGATGGAAAAATGAAAGCTAAATGGATAATTTCAGGCTTAATTCCTTTAGTATTACTTACAGGAGTATTGGCTTGGGTATTGATCAACGGAGCAGGAGTTGAAAAAGATCCTGCAGCCCCTGTTGAAGTATTAAATATTGAAAGGATTAAAGTAACAAATGGAGGTTTTGAACTTTCTGTAAGTAATACTGGTCCAGAAACCCTTACAATTTCTCAAGTAATCGTTGATGATTCTGTTTGGAATTTCAATGTCTCACCTACCCCTACTCTCACACGGTTTGAAGATGGAAAAATAACCATTCCCTATCCATGGGTTGAGGGAGATCCTCATGCGATTAAGGTAATCACTGAAAATGGCATTGTAACAGAAGGAGAAATTGCTGCGGCAACTCTGGCTCCTGTAGCAAGTTTGAGCAACTTTTTAAATTATGGCATTATCGGTTTTTATGTCGGAATTGTCCCTATCACTCTAGGATTATTGTGGTATCCATTTATGAAGCGTTTTAAAAGAAAATGGATTAATTCGATTCTTGCACTCACTGTGGGACTCTTATTATTTCTATTTGTTGGAACACTTGCTGACGGATTTGAAATTGGTAGTGAAGCTCCCTCTGTGTTTCAAGGAAATATGGTGGTCATAATCGGAGCTGCTCTTACCTTTTTACTATTAATTGGATTTGACCAGTATCAGTACAAAAGACAGGAAGGAAAGGGCTATTCACCTTTTAGGTTAGCTCTTCTAATGGCTACAGGAATTGGGCTTCATAACTTTGGAGAAGGATTAGCGATCGGATCTTCCTTTGCTCTAGGAGAAGCCGCATTAGGAACGTTTTTAATCATTGGCTTTACCGTGCACAATATAACAGAAGGTATTGGGATAGCTGCACCGCTTTTAAAAACCAAGCCAAGTATAAAGGACTTCTTAATTCTAGGAACAACAGCTGGCGCACCTGCTATCGTTGGTACCTGGTTCGGAGGATTCATCTTCTCACCAATTTGGGGTGCTTTATTCTTAGGAATTGGAGCAGGAGCCATTTTACAAGTGATTTATGTCATTACTAAAATGCTCATTGAAGATCATCGATCACATAAAGAACCATCTGTCTCTTGGCTAAATCTTTCTGGATTCGCAATTGGCTTGTTAATCATGTACTTTACTGCATTTTTTGTGAAATTTTAAGGAGCTCATTTATATCATCAAAAAGGAATTACAACATTAGAATATTAGGAGGAAATAGATATGCTTCAAAATATTGGAGTCCCAGGATTAATACTAATTTTAATCATCGCCCTTATTATTTTCGGACCTTCTAAGTTACCGGAAATCGGAAGAGCTTTTGGCTCTACATTAAGAGAATTTAAAAAGTCTACCAGAGATTTAGTAACAGATGATACTAATTCAGAAACATCTAATAAGAAAGAATAACTTATCAAATAATTTAATAGAAGATGTAGGTTTTGTCTTACGTCTTCTTTTTCCTGGAGTGATTAAGGTGGAAGATCAAAACATGCGCTTAGTTCAGCACTTTGAGGAATTACGTAAACGCATTATTATCACTTTAGTTGTCTTTCTGCTGTCTTTAGTTCTAGCATTTATATATGTCCAAGATATATATCATGCTTTAGTTAAAGACTTGCCATTTAAGCTGGCATTGTTGGGACCGAGTGATATTTTACTCGTTTATTTAATGATTGCCAGCGTTGTTGCCATCGCAGCGACTACACCAGTTGCTGCGTATCAAACTTGGCTGTATGTACGTCCAGCGTTAACACTTAAAGAACGCAAAGTAACAATCGCTTATATTCCAGCACTATTTATTCTATTCTTATTGGGAATTAGTTTTAGTTACTTTATTTTATTTCCTCTCGTACTAAATTTTTTAATGTCTCTATCTAACGAAATGTTTACTACTTTTTTTACAACGGAGAAATATTTCCGTTTCCTGCTTAACATGACATTGCCTTTTGGATTTCTGTTTGAGCTACCTGTTGTTATTATGTTTTTAACAAGCCTTGGAATTATTAATCCATATCGACTTCAAAAAATAAGGAAATATGCATACTTCATATTAATCGTCGTTTCAATTTTAATTACACCGCCTGATTTTCTATCTGATATCCTTGTAATTATCCCTTTATTAATATTATATGAAAGCAGCATTAGCTTATCTAAATTCGTATTTAAACGAAAGCGCAAGGAAGATAGCAATAAAGCAATCAAGGGTATTAATAAAACAACACGCTAGACAAATTGTCTGTTCAGTCACCAGGTAAACAGCTCATTTTGAACATCATTCACACCGTTGATTTCTTGGGGATAAATTGGAAAAAATCCGGTCCTTAATGAAGACCGGATTTTTTATTCCAATAATGTATTAGCGGATAATATTTGAGTTTTGACAGCGAGGTCTCCTATAGAAGCGGTGTGCTAAAAATTGATAAATTTGAAATGATTATAAACTAATGATGATCAACTATACCTTTAACTTGGATATCATGTTTTCTGTCAGAGTATACATAATAATCAATTATCCCCTCAAGCTCTCATTTATTCGAGAATGCTCAAATGATATCTGTATCAGATTTTTCATATGTTCATCGACCAAAGAATAATAAACAAGCTTTCCTTCTTTTCTATATTGAGCCAAACCAAGGTTTCGCAATAACCTTAGATGGTGAGAAGCTGTGGCTGTAGTGGAACCTACTATGTTGGCAACGTCGCACACACATAATTCTTTTTCTAATGAAAGGGCATAGGCAATTTTCAAACGGGTATCGTCTGATAAAGCTTTGAACATTTGAGCAATATTTAAAGTGTTTTGCTTTTGGATATTTTTCTTTATTCTTGATACTTTATCGTTATCTATGCAGTTTATTTCACACATATCGGTATGTTTCAATTCAGTCACCTCAGTTATTTTCTAGGCATTTTGGTTATATACATTGTATCATGTTTAAGATATCAGCAGAACGTTGTCGCCGGGACGTATAGAATGATTATTTGAAGGATAATTATCATGTTTAATAGATTCAAAAGGAAAGCCCCTTCATTAGAAAGGGGCTTCTGTGCTTCAAGGTGTTGGTGAGGATGATGAGTTACATAAGTGATTAAAACCCTGTAAATCCGCCGAATAAATAATTCGTAAGAAAGGAGATGATGGGATTCATCCAGTTAAAGTATAAAATGATTCCCATCAGAATCATTAAGTATCCGCCGATTTTCATGATTTTTGCACTATACTTATTGATCCACTTTATTTTACCAAGGAAAAAGCTAAGAGCAAAGAACGGAACGGCAAAGCCCAAAATGTACCACGCCATATAGAACAATCCAGCATTGGGGTCGGTTACACCCAGTGAAATGACCGCAGCAAGAATCGGGCCGGTACAAGGGGTCCAGCCAGCAGCGAAACCGATCCCAATTAACATCGTACCCAAATACCCAGATGGCCGTCTTTTAAATTGAATCCGTTTGTCTTTCATTAAGAAATCGAACTTAAGGAGACCGGAAACCACCAAACCGAAAAATACGATGAGTATAGCCCCAATCTGGCGGAGCAGCTCTTTGTTCAGCAGGAAAAAATTACCGATGAAAGATCCAGATACTCCTAAAAATAAAAAGATGATAGAAAAACCGATCAAAAAGAAAAGGGTGTGTAAAACGGCTTTTCTCTGCATTCCTTTGCGGTTATTCAATTCATCTATGGACATACCTGTTATATACGATAAAAAAGCTGGATAGATGGGGAGCGTGCATGGTGATAGAAAAGAAAGCAAGCCTGCCCCGAAAGCAAATAAAATGTTTAAATCTTGCACAATCTAAAGTCTCCTTTATTGTTCCGGCTTGATCATATTCATATTATCATGGACATCTTGCTGCGTCATACTTCCAGTGATGACCTTTACTACTTTTCCCTCGGGGTTTATAAGGAATGTCGTCGGGATGGGACCAACTCCATATATCTCAAGCAGATCACGGTTTCGATCCATTGGAAAAGTAAAGCTCAGATCATATTTATCGACAAATTTATTTACTATAAAATCTGACTCGCCAATATTAACTGCTAACGTCTCCACACCCTTTTCCTTAAATTGTTGATAGCTCTTTTCCATGTAGGGCATCTCTTTCTCACACGGTTTGCACCAAGTACCCCAGAAATTCAGGAAAACCCCTTTCCCTCTATAGTCACTTAATTTAATAGTACGGCCATCCAACGTTTCTAATTTGAAATCAGGTGCCATACTCCCTTCCTTTATGACAGCCTGGTCTTTCGTTGCGTTTAGATAGAGTGTATAGGCGACAGCTGAAACTAATAGAAGTAAAATGACTGCTCTTACCAATCTTCTATTGCTTTTTTTCATTGTTTTCCCTCACAGTTTCTAGTAGAATGTGTTTGAATCTAATATATATTTGAATGTACATTTAAAATAACAGCTAAGTTCGATTGGGGCAATACAAGGAGAAGACATTTTGATGCCGTTCATAAGATTGTTGGAATTCTGTAATAATTTAGATTCATTAATGATCATAATTGCTGATATGATGAAGCTAGTTTAATAAAATTAAGAGGTGAGCGTTCATGAAAAAAGCATCCCCGATGAAGTATTTGGTATTCCTTACTGTATTAGTAGCCATAATATTGGCGGCCATCGTCATGCTTAACAATAAGGCTCAAGATAAAGATGAAACTTTAGAGTCTCATCCTGATACCGAAAATCAGCCCTTTTTGGGAGAGAAAGATGCACCGGTTTCAGTTGTGGAGTTTGGCGATTTTAAGTGTCCTGCTTGTAAAGAATGGGGGGAAAGAATTTACCCTCAGCTTAAAGAAGATTTTATTGATACTGGTAAAGCGAATTTATCTTATGTAAATGTGCTTTTTCACGGTGAGGAATCAACTTTGGGTGCGTTAGCAGCCGAGTCAGTATTTAAATATGATCCTGATTCATATTGGGAATTTCAAAAAGAACTATTTAATCAGCAGCCTGAAGAAGATCATGATGCACCGTGGATTACAGTGGAAAAGCTGTTGGAAGTTGCTGGTAATACCACCGATATGGATCTCGATCAGTTAAAACAAGACATAGAGCAGCAAACATTCAAAGACCAACTCGAACTGGATAATTCCCTGGTGCAGCAATTTAAGGTAGAGAAGACACCAACAGTGATCATCAATGGGGTAAAGCTTGAGGACCCTTATGATTACGAGCGAATTAAAAGTTTGATTGAAGAAGGGCAAGAATAGATGAAGGAAATTAGCAGGAGTCAGTATTTTCTTTATGGTGCTTGGCTCATTTCAATCATTGCAACTCTGGGGAGTTTATATTTCAGTGAGGTAAGAGGATTCATACCTTGTGAATTATGCTGGTTTCAAAGAATAGCCATGTACCCATTGACGTTGATACTGGGAGTGGCAACGTTTCAGAATGATAGCGGTTTGAAGAAAATAATACTACCTATGTCTATTATTGGAGGAGCCATCTCCCTACTGCATTATTTGGAACAAAAAGTTGAAGGGTTCGGCGGAATAAAGCCTTGTGCAAATGGTGTTCCTTGTAATGCCGAATACATTAACTGGTTTGGTTTCATCACGATCCCATTCCTGGCGCTTACAGCTTTTATTTTAATTACAATTCTAACAATGCTTTCAAAAAATAAAAAATTGTAGTCAAGGAGCCAACTTCCTGATTTCATAAGGAATGTTGGCTTTTATACTCTTATTACCAGGTAGTCACCGTTTGTCATTTGTATGACATCAGCTTTTAATCCCTTGGCTATATCAACGGTCATTTGCTTTAATTCCTCTGCATTGTCATTGTATAAAAGAAGAGCCCCTCCACTTATTACCCTATCTCGATCTGAAGTTAAATAAGCTAATATTTGATAAGAGGGTTTCATTGAACTTTCCCTGCCCAAGAGGATTCATCCTTTCAAGTTGGTTTTCATTACTGCATGAGATTTCTTCGTGCTTTCTAATAAAGGACATTTTTTTACGACCTCGATGAATGCATCAACATCTCTCTTAATCGGAACAAGGGTAATCATGACCTTTCCTTCAACATAATCCTTTCTGGTGAACTGATAACGCTTTACTCCTAATGCACGACATGCTTCAAATAAGGCAGCCTGCCTTTGACCGAAATTATCCAGATTTATTCTAAAATGATTTTCTTTCGGGTAAATGACGACTGCTAGTCCCTCTTCCTCAAATAATTTTTCAGCATTATCCGTTCCGAGAAGATTACTGACATACATATCATCTACATAAAGGGATGAATTTTTCACTTCTACTTTTCCTTCCTTTACATCCGCAATATCACCGATTGTCTTACCTTTCGTAAAGCTCTTTAAGTAATAGAAGAGGATGAAACCTGTGAGTGCACCCCCAGGTATACAAACCATTAGGTTATTTATATTGAAAACGGTTTGTAGAATGGTAATGATGATAGAGGTGACAAGAGCAACAATAAAGGCGATATAGTTTCTCGACTCGAATGTTTTGGCAATGCCGTCTATATATGCCTTTCCCCGGTAGGTGTATTCGGTTTCCTCCAAGTCACTTAAACTTTCCTTCTCCATCTTACGAACATCTCTAAACTGCTGAATAGCCAGGGTTAAAAAAGTTACAGCAACAAAATTTTTGCTAAGTAATGCTGGAATGGCTACTGCTCCTAGTGAGGCAGCGACAAATCCTGTAACCAAGTGTATGAGAAGACCATTTGGATAGCTGGGGTACTGCCTGAAGTCTTCTTTTATGGTAAGGATTCTAGCTAATGATCCAATCAGAATAGCGCTTGTAATGGTATATAGTTCATTTGACGATACAACAGTTCCTTCCATGATACGTCACCTCAACTTAGTTGAAAATCATAATTAGTATACGGAGAACGTCTACTAATTATACAATAGATCGGATGTCGATAAGTTTACCCTTGCATTTATATGTGTATATATGTTCATATTAGGATATTAATGAATATGGAGGTTATTATTGTGGAGACTGCCTTTCTATTAACATGTTTACTGATCTTGATCATTGTTATTCTTTATACTTTTTTTATTGTCGCTGCTTATAAAAAAGGAAATAAAAGAAAAAATAGCAAAAAAGGAGAGTGATGAGAGTTGTCAAAAAATCATTCATCAACTAAAAATACCAGATTAGCCTTTTTCTTGAATCTTATATTTACTATAATCGAATTTATTGGAGGGTACCTTACAAACAGCATGGCTATACTATCGGATGCTGTACATGACTTGGGCGACAGTATCTCTTTGGGGGGAGCCTGGTATTTACAGAAACTCTCAAATAAAGAAGGTAACAATAAGTACAGTTTCGGATATAAGAGGTTTTCAACACTTGGAGCATTGATCAGTGGGATCGTATTATTGTTTGGCTCCATTTTTGTACTGACGGAAGCCGTTCCCCGATTATTTAATCCTACTCATTCCGATGCCCAGGGGATGTTGTGGTTTGCTATATTGGGAGTGGCGATTAATGGATTCGCTGCATGGAGATTACACGGTGGAAGCTCCATGAATGAAAAGGTTCTTTCCTGGCATCTCCTAGAGGATATTCTCGGCTGGGTAGGGGTCCTGATTATAAGTATTGTGATGTTATTTAAGGATATTCATATTCTCGATCCCATTCTTTCCATTGTGATTACGTGCTTTATCCTCTTCAACGTTATTAGAAACTTAATCAAAACAATGAAAGTCTTTCTTGATGCAGTTCCGGATGAGGTGGATATGGATGCGATTCGAAAAGAAATCGAGGGTATAAACGGGGTGGAGAGAGTAGCCCACCTTCATATCTGGTCCATCGATGGAGAAGAGAATACGATGATTACCCATTTATATACATCGAAGAATACTGCTTTTGATAAACATGAAGAGATAAAAGAGAAGGTAAGAAATCTAGTTTCAGAAGTTAATATTAATCATTCCACTATAGAGATTCATGCAAAAGAAAACTAGGCAGACGGAGCTGCCTAGTTTTTGTTCTTTTGATTAAAGTAACATATCGCTGTCATATGACTCAGCAGAGCCACAGTAAGAATAGACAAAATCATGTGTACGGAAGAAGATATGGGGCTGAGTTCCTCCGTCTTTACAATAAATCCACCAAAGGTTGTAAGTGATGCAAGCAAGATCAGTAGTAAGGCTGAGGTTTTCATCACATTAAATCTCAATGCAAGGAATACTGCATAGCCTGTATAGAATAGAGTGATCAACCCTAAAATTCCATGAATAAAATAAATGAAGGTTGCGAGTTGGATCCCTGTGTTGCTTACTTCAAAAATTTGTTGGCTCAGTTCAAAATGTTTAAATATAGCACCAACTAACACCTCTGTCATAAGTACTGAAAAACCAACCATCAATGGTTTTTTTATTTCTATCAATTTAATGTTTTCAGCTCTTTTATTTAACCCTGCATGAAGGAAAATGAGAGAGATTAATAGAAATAGACTAAACATTACATCAAGTGTCGTGAATCCGGTCGGTGTTCCCAGTAATACATTCATCCCGCCAATCATAGCTTGGATAAGTAAGAGAATCGTTGAAAGAACCGCAATTACTTTTACTGCTTTACCCGTTGATTTCTTCCATGCAATAATTGCATTGACAAGAATGACCAGTCCAAGAAGTGTAGTAAATAGGCGATGAGAATACTCTATCACTACGTGGTAATCGGTTATATCCGGAATGACTTGGCCATTACAGAATGGCCAATCAGTTCCACAGGCATCACCTGAATTTGTAGCAACGACTAAGTTTCCGAGAATTAACGCAGCAATCGTAACATTAATTGTAAATAACGAGAAATTATATTTCATTTTTCATAGTAGTCCTTTCATGTTAAAATAAATCTTATATTTATATATGTTCATATATTAACAGGTTTAAACAAGTCAGTACAAACGGTTCACACGCATTTCACATAACGTTCATCTTTTATGTAATATCAATTAATGAAAATAGATGTAGGAGTTGATTACAATTGAACTTTTTAAAGAAACAAATAGGGGACAACTTCTTTTTGTTGACGTATATCGTTTTAACGGCAAAATCGTATATAGTCAGCCGGTTCGTCTTCAACCTCGATATTGAAAATGTAATGCAGGAGCTGATTCTATTCCTGGCAAGTGCCGGGTCTATCATGTTTATTTTGAGCCTGGTGGCTGTCGGTAAGAAAGAAACACTGAAATGGAGGCTTTTGGTCACTAATATACTTGGAACGTTCATCCTATACTTTAACGTTGTGTATTATCGCTTTTTCAATGATTTCATCACTCTTCCTGTTCTCTTTCAAACAGATAACGCATCGGATTTGGGTGAAAGTATAGTCAGTTTAATGAATCCATTGGATATACTTTTGATTACTGACTTTGCGCTTATCCTTTATCTGTTTAAGTATGTAAAACCTGTTAAAAGTAAGAGTAAGCATTTCAAGTTGGCGATCGCATCCGTTGTGATTCTCTTATTCAATATTGGTCTAGCCAATATAGAAAGACCCCAGATATTGACCAGGTCATTTGACCGTCAGATGCTGGTGAAAAATTTAGGAGTGTTCAATTACCATCTGTATGACGGATTTCTGCAAGCTAAGACGAATATGAATCGGGCACTGGCGGATAATTCAGAGCTGGCTGAAGTCTTGAATTACACAGAATCGGTAAAGCGGTCGGTAAACGAAGATATGACGGGGGTTGCAAAAGGAAAGAATGTATTTGTTATTTCACTTGAGTCTACTCAGAACTTTGTCATTAACAATAAAGTGGATGGAAAAGTGATCACGCCTTTTCTAAACCAATTGACCAGACAAGAAGATACGTATTATTTTAATAATTTCTATCATCAAACAGGACAAGGGAAAACGTCTGATTCCGAGTTTTTATTCGAGAATTCACTGTATGGATTACCAAGAGGAGCTGCATTTTTCACACATGCTCAAAACGAATATAACGGTCTACCATCAATGTTAAAAGAAAAGGGGTATACAACGTCGGTGTTCCATGCCAATAATAAGAGCTTTTGGAACAGGGATGTAATGTATGAAAATCTGGGGTATGATAACTATTTTTCCGAGTCTTATTATGAGGTCAATAATGAAAACTCAATCGGATGGGGTTTGAAAGATCAGTCGTTTTATGAACAATCGATTCCTTATTTAAAAGACCTTTCTCAGCCATTCTATTCAAAATTCATTACATTAACGAACCACTTTCCTTTTACACTCGAACAAGAGGATGAGTTGATCCCGGAATGGACTTCAAATGACGGAACGGTGAATCGTTACTTCACTACAGTCAGGTATGAAGACGAAGCATTAAAGCAATTTTTTGAAAGGTTGAAAGAAGAAGGCTTATACAAGAACTCGATTTTTATCATCATGGGTGATCATTATGGAATCTCACAGAATCACAATGAAGCCATGGGGCAGTATCTAGGAAAAGAAGTAACTCCTTTTGTGCAAACTCAGCTTCAACGGGTACCTATGATCGTTCATATTCCCGGCGAAACAAATGGACGGACGATTCCAAATGTGTCGGGTCAAATTGATGTAAAGCCGACGATTTTAAATATGTTGGGGATCGAGGAAAGGGAAGATATCCAATTTGGGTCAGATTTATTTACGAAGGATCCCGACCAATTTGTCGTTCTTAGAGACGGCGGTTTTATCACAGATAAGTATGTATATACCGATCAGAAGTGTTATGACAAGAGTACAGAAAAGCTGACGGATCAAAAAGCATGCGAGCCATATATCAAGCAGGCAGAAGATGAGCTCAAATATTCGGATCAGGTGGTTTATGGGGACCTGTTAAGGTTTTTAGAAGAGAAGGAACAAGGTGAATAACCTAAAGAAAAAGCTGAAGTTACCAGAGGTAACTTCAGCTTTTTATCTTGGTGCCCAAAGAATCACTGTAACTCCTAAGAGGCAAATGGCTGCGCCGATAAAATCATACATGTCCGGGGTGTTCTTATCTACCCACCATCCCCAAAGGATTGCAAGGACGACAAATACTCCGCCATAAGCAGCGTAAACCCTTCCAAACGTGGGGAAGTTCTGCAGAGTAGGGATGATCCCATAAAGGATTAAGATCATGCTTCCCCAGACCCCATACCAAGGAGAAGCGTTCTCTCTCAGCCACAACCAAACGAGATACCCGCCCCCGATTTCAGCCAGGCCAGCGACAATAAATAGTAAAATAGATGTCAACAAGTTCTATACGACCTCCCCTTCAATTATAGCCGGGTCTTATCATTTCAAAGACCTGGATAAGATATTTTTTTACACCCAACCGAAAATTTTTGCTAATTGAGCGATTGCAAAAGTGACTGCTACAGCCAAACCTGTAGGGATTGCAAAGGACAAGAATGTCCATTTTTTACTTTTTGTTTCTTTATAGATGTTGATCAGGGTCGTTCCGCAAGGGTAATGGAGTAGTGAAAATAACATCATATTTAATGCTGTGATCCATGTCCACCCTTGATCAATGAAAATTTTCTTTAATGAATCCAGATCCTCCACCTCGATCATTGCTCCGGTCGATAAGTATCCCATTAATAGGATTGGGAGAACGATCTCATTTGCAGGGAGACCAAGAATGAATGCCATTAAGATAAATCCATCCAAGCCAAGCTGTTGTGCGAAGGGATCCAGAAACTGGACGATATGCATTAAGATACTAGTATCACCCACCATAATATTTGCCAGAATCCAAGTAAGTACACCGGCTGGAGCGGCAATGACAATGGCTCTCTTTAATACAAATGCGGATTTGTCAATTGTCGATCTTACGATGGTGTTCATAAATCTTGGTTTACGATATGGAGGCAGCTCCAGTGTGTAATGGGTTGGGACCCCTTTAAGTGCTGTCTTTGAGAGGATCCATGAAACTGCAAGCGTGACAATAATTCCAAAAACGACCATTCCTACAACGACTCCTGCGGTTACAAAAGTTCCCGCTGCACCGGTGAATCCGGCAGCCATAAAAATGGATGCTAACAATATAAGTGTTGGCCATCGACCGTTACAAGGGACGAAATTATTGGTAAGGATTGCAAGCATTCTTTCACGAGGTGATTCAATAATCCTTGTAGACATAATAGCAGCAGCATTGCATCCGAATCCCATTGCCATTGTCAGGGATTGTTTTCCGTGTGCTCCGGTTTTTTTGAATAACCGATCCATATTAAACGCTACTCTTGGCAGATATCCGTAATTTTCTAAAAGGGCGAACATTGGAAAAAAGATCGCCATTGGTGGCAGCATAACACTGATCACCCAGGAAGTTCCCCTGTATAGTCCTAAAACAAGTACCCCGTGCAGCCAATCAGGAGCATTGATGGTTCGAAATCCTATTGTCAGATATCCTTCCAGCCATCCAAAAAAGCTGGCAAGCATGGAAGATGGAACATTAGCGCCTGCAATAGTTAAATAAATGACGGTCCCCAGCATAGCAAGCATAATCGGAAAGCCAAATAATCTTGAGGTAAGGATTTTATCAAGCTTTTCTGTGTGTAATAACTTGCTTTGATCCTTCACTTTCGTGACTTCTTGACAGATGGCTTGAGTATGCCGAAATGCACTCGATACAATTTCATCACGTATAGATTCAGAGGAAAGCTTCAGAGCTTTTTGCTTGAGCAAAGTGATTTCACCACTACTCTCCTGATGCATATTCATACTCATTCCCTTCTTTTCTGTTCTTTAATACTCGATGATTTAACTCTTCAATTACACTTTCGTCACCTTCTAACAGTCTCAGTGCAATCCACCTTGATGGTAAATAATCCTTATATGCAGCTTCTATGTCAGGCTGTAATTTTGAAATATTATTCTCAATTTCATCCGAGTACTTGATGTTCATAGGAGTAAACGTACGGTTGTTCTGAACGATATCATTGATTGTGTTCAGCATATTATCTACTCCGATTTTATTTCGTGCTGATATCTTCAATACAGGTACTCCAAGTCTGTCAATTAGTTTTTGTTCATCGATATGAATTCCCTTTTTTTCAGCTTCATCAATTAAATTCAAGCAGATCACTACTTTGTTCGTGATTTCCATCACCTGTAGAGCAATATTGAGATTTCTCTCTAAAGAGGTGGAGTCAAGAACCACAATAGTGATATCCGGCTTTTCAAAAGCAATATAATTCCGGGCGATTTCTTCATCGAGTGAATTTGAAAACAGTGAATACGTCCCGGGCAAATCAATGATTTCATAAGAACTCTGCAGATGATTGAAATAACCCTTTGACTGGGATACAGTCTTACCCGGCCAGTTACCTGTGTGCTGGCGTAAACCAGTCAACAGGTTGAACAAAGTTGATTTCCCGGTATTCGGATTACCTGCCAGTGCAATACGGTATGTCCTTTGGTTATCCAATTAAACCAGCTCCCCGATAATTTTTTTACTTTCATCTTTTCTTAAAGCAATCATTGTATTACTTACCCGATAAGCGACGGGATCTCCTAATGGACTCTTCTTTACAGATGTGATAATGCTCCCGGGTACAAAACCCAAATCCAATAACCGTCTTCTCATCAGGCCTGTTAGCTGCAATTCTGTAATTCTCATACTTGTGCCTTCTTCAAGGTCATACAATCTATTTGTGGACAAAGGCATTTGTGTTACCACCCTTCACATATTTTTAATAAAGTTTAATTTTTTGCCTTAACGCAACTTTTCTTTATCGTATGGCTGAATTTGAATTTTGTCAACTCATTTATGAGAGAATGATTGTCCTTTTTTCTGAATAGATTAAACAAGGCGAAAGGGGGAAATGTTATCTTTACAAATACAGGGATATATGTGGGACTGCCTTTGGTATTGGGAGCAATTGCCGGTTTTTTTGTCTATTCAACGTTGGGGAATTACCAAAAATCCCTATCAAACTTTATTGGTGTATGTATGTTGTTATTTTTAGGTTTGGAGTATATCCCGCATATCGTGGATAAATATCCTTTCAGTGGAGTTTTGATAGGTGGTTTGGTTGCCATACTTATCTTTAACACTTTAGAACTGTTGATAAAAAATAACAAAGGGAACGAGAATATGAAGTTTCCGATGATGGCATTACTGGTCGGATTTATTTTGCATAGTATTCCAACTGGATTCGCATTGGGGATTGTATCTTCAATAGATTTTTCATTGGCAATAAGGCAGTTGAAAGGAATGTTTTTTCATCACTTCAGTGAAGGTATTGCTATTTTTGGATTAATAATCAAACAGAGAAGGGGATTGGGTAAGAATGCGATTGTTATCGTTTTTTGTGTGGTGATCATTTCTGTTGCTTTTTATTTGTCGACATTAATGGGAACGATTTATGAAGTCAACACAAATACAGCCACTTGGGTGGTGGGGTTTTCAGTGGGGTCTCTCATCTATGCATTCATTCATTTATTTGAAAAGTAAAAACGGATTCTGTTTGACAGAAACAGATTCTTTTTTTATCATTGGATTATAATACATGAACACATTGTCATATATTGAAATAGAATAGGAGTGTCTACATGGGTAAAGATAATAACGATGAAAAAATAGTTGATTTGAATGAACACAATCACGATGATCAGGAAGAAAACAGTCAAGAAACGTGTGTAGATATTGATGAAGAAACGTTATTTATCGTCACACAAACGTTTAAAGCTTTGTCGGAGCCGACACGTGTGAAGATTCTGCATCTATTGGCGCAAAAAGAGCACTCAGTCAATGATATTGCTGAAAAGCTATCGTTACTTCAAACAACAGTATCCCATCAATTACGATTCTTGAAAAATTTACGATTGGTCAAATATAAACGACAAGGCACAACATTGTATTATTCTGCTGATGACGATCATGTGATGAA
The DNA here is from genome assembly GCF_003315075.1 of Rossellomorea aquimaris. Classification (GTDB taxonomy): domain Bacteria; phylum Bacillota; class Bacilli; order Bacillales; family Bacillaceae_B; genus Rossellomorea; species Rossellomorea aquimaris_C. The sequence continues at coordinate 258,788 of NZ_QNRJ01000004.1, read as the reverse complement.
CATGCTTCAGCAAACCATGCACCATGCCAGACATCACTAAAGTATTATGGGGGAGTTCAAAATGGACGAATATAAACTACAAGGACTTACGTGCGGAAATTGTGCGAGGGAAATGGAAGAAGAAATCAATAAACTGGAAAATGGAGAAGGATCTAAAATACTTTATAACAGCAGCAAGATGATGCTGTCTAAAGGTGTAGATATGCAAAAAGTTGAAAAGATCCTCTCTTCAGACGGTGCAGTGATTCTAAAAGAACATGATGATGCACACGGCCATGATCATGTGCATACAAACAGCAGTACTATGAAAATTTTGCTGGGGATATCAACGATCATCTTTTTGGCTGCCATTTATGTAGATACACAATGGAATAATCCAGTCCCAGTCATCATGTACCTTACTGCAGCTGCAACCAGCGGATATTCTACCTTTATAAAAGGGGTAAAGAATTTACTGAAGTTTAAATTTAACATTGATACACTTATGACGATCGCCCTGATCGGTGCGTTTTCCATAGGTGAATGGAAAGAAGGGACGCTTGTTGCCATTCTGTTCGGTGTCAATGAACTGCTTGAAGGAATGGGCATGGAAAAGGCAAGGAAGTCGATGGAGGAGTTACTAAAGGTTGCGCCAAAAGAGGCGATCCTTATTGATGGGGACCAGGAAAGAGTTGTACCGATTAGTTCATTGCACGCTGGGGACCTTGTTCTCGTTAAGTCTGGACAGAAAATCCCATCAGATGGAATCGTTGCAACGGGGAAAAGCTCGGTTAATGAAGCAGCAATTACCGGTGAAGCCATGCCCGTCGAAAAAGAACCGAATGAGAAAGTATTCGGAGGAAGTATAAATAATGAAGGGGTACTTAAGGTAAGAATCTTGAAAGAATATAAAGATTCTTCTCTTGCAAAGATTCTTCATTTGGTTGAAGAGGCTCAGGAAACCAAGACACCGACTGAACAATTCATCAATAAATTTGCCCGTTATTACACGCCGCTCATTATGATTATTTCAGTCCTAGTGATGGTGGTGCCGCCGCTACTCATGAACGGAGACTGGGGTGCTTGGTTCTATCAGGGCTTGGCCGTCCTCATCGTCGGCTGTCCTTGTGCGTTGATTCTCTCATCTCCTATTGCCATTGTATCTGGAATCGCCCGCAATGCTAAGAATGGGATCCTTATCAAAGGAGGGGTCTTCCTTGAACAGCTTGGTAAGATAGATACGATTGCCTTTGATAAGACAGGAACTCTTACGAAAGGTCACCCATATGTTGAACAAATGGTCGTATATGATGAAGAAAGATTTTTCAGAATTGCCGGCTCAATAGAAAAAACTTCCTCTCATCCGATTGCAAAAGCCGTCATGGAAAAAATCAACGACGAAAACATCAGCTATACTGAACCTGAAGAAATCAATACGATATCAGGTCAAGGAGTATCCGCTATCATTGATGGGAAAAAATTTAAAGTAGGAAATGAGAAAAGTATTGATTTCTCATTACCGAAAAAGCATAGAGAAGATATCCAGTCTCTTAAAGATAACGGATATACCCTTGTGATTGTTTCAGACGATGAAAAAGTTTTGGGCTTGTTCGGCATTACCGACGAAATCAGAGAGGAGAGTAAAGAGATTATTGGTAACCTTTATTTAGCGGGTATTAGAAATACCGTCATGTTAACGGGCGACCATAACATGACAGCGGAAAAAGTTGCTAAACAAGTAGGCTTGACCGATTATTATGCAAATCTCTTACCTGATGAAAAAGTCTTAAAAATTAAGGAACTAACATCGCAAGGAAAAGTTGCAATGGTTGGCGATGGCATCAATGATGCTCCTGCTCTGGCCACTGCAGATTTAGGAATTGCGATGGGAAAAGGAACAGACAGTGCGATTGAAACAGCCGATATCGTCCTGATGCAGGATCATCTTGGTAAACTACCTTCAGCAATTACTATTGCTAAAAAGGTTAATAAGATCATTAAGGTAAACATCACCCTGGCACTAGGATTAAAACTGATTGCATTACTCCTTACCATTCCTGGATTATTGACATTATGGATTGCGATTCTATCAGACATGGGTGCAACTATATTAGTCACATTGATCAGTCTCACGATTATGCTTGGTGAAAAACGAAATGCTGCATAATGAATGAAGGGAGCAGGTTAAATTCTGCTCCTTTCCTTATGTGCGGACATTAAAGAATTTGTCACATGATTTTCATCTTTGTTCTTATAAATAAAAGATATAGATGGTACATTATAGTTACAATGTTAGGAGGTATACGAAATGAAAAAGAAATTCACCTCGGTATTCCTTACGTCGGTAATGGTGCTCTTTCTTGCAGGCTGCTCAGAATTTGAAGCAGATTCGGATTGGAAAGTCAGGGACTTTACCTATACCAATCAAAATAACCAAGAAGTGGGATTAGATGATCTGAAGGGGGAGATTTGGATTGCTGATTTCATCTTCACCAGTTGTGAAACGGTTTGCCCGCCCATGACATTTAATCTGACAAAAATACAGAAGCAATTGAAAGATGAAGGGATAGACGATATCAATTTTGTCTCCTTTAGCGTAGACCCTGAAGTCGATACACCGGATAAGCTCAAAGAATACATAAGTGAATATGAAGCTGATACGAAGCAGTGGGATTTACTCACAGGATATCAACAGGAGGAAATTATCTCACTTGCCGAAGAGTCATTTAAGGTACTCGTGAGGGACGACCCTTCATCGGACCAAGTCATTCATGGCACAAGTTTCTATTTAGTCAACAAAGAAGGGAAAGTAGTGAAAAACTACAGTGGCTTACAAGATGTCCCATATGAAGAAATTGTATCGGATGTAAAGCTCCTGAAAAAATCATATGAATAGGATGAGTAGATGATGAGAAAAAGGTGGTTTGTTTTGGTAATTGTATTCTTTTCAGTCGGTATTCTTGGAGCATGCGGTTCCAATGAAGAGACAAATGATAGTTCCGAAAAAACCTCACTTGAAATGATCGAAGTGGATGTGAAAACACAACCTTCAGAGATTAAGTCTGGGGAAGTAACTGAAATCCAGGCAAATGTGTCCCAAGGTGATGAAAAGGTTTCTGATGCGGATGAAGTACAGTTTGAAATTTGGAAAGAGGGAGCAGCTGATAATGAACACATCAAAAAAAAGGCAAAGCTTCAAAAAGATGGACAATATGTCATCGACTTCACCTTTGATGAAACAGGTAAATACTTCATTATAGCCCATGTAACTGCACGTGACCTTCACAACATGCCTAAGATTGAAGTGAATGTACAATAAAAATGGCAAGAAGGGAGAGTTGGACGTGAGATTAAAACTCAAGTATATCCGTCTTGCGAGTATTATTCTTTTTGTTGGAATGGCCGTTTTCTTTTACCTCCCATTCTCATTCTCACCTTCCGAATCAACAAGAATAATCCTTGATCATGATAAAGAGACATATATCGCCCCGCCTTGTTTCAATCAAGCGCAAGCTACGAACTATCTGGAAGAAACGACATGGGGCAAAGCAAGGGAAAGCAGCTATGAATCCAACTCTGTATGTACCAAAGAAGCACTAACTTCAAAGAAAGTAACGTTATTTCATTATTTTATGGGCGAATCTCCATTTGATTGGTAATAACTCAGGAAAGGAGGGGTATTGTGGACATCCTTAATCTAATATTGGCATATTTAATTTTATCAATTCCTGCAGGTCTTGTTGTTATTTTCTTTAAGAGAAAATCGTCTAAAGAACTAAAGAAATTAGATCAAAATGGAGAGTACTCAGAGTCTATTGCAACACCTCATAATAAGTAAGTGTAAAAAAAATGACGATTTTTACTTACTTATGGGAGAGCGTTCACAATGATCAAACAAGACATTTGGTTCTCATTAATAGTGAAGATAAAAACTAATGCTTTCACTTTACACAATAGTCTGGCTATAAACCGCTCTCAAAATTATTCTTGAATAATTTTGAGAGCTATTTTTTTGAGATGTAAGCATTTCTTTCCAACAATGTTACTGTTCTGTGAATAAACTTCGACAGAATTTCGAAAATCTGTTTAAAGTTGAGTGAAACAGAGGTACCTTTCAACAGAATTTGATAGTATAGGTCTACAGTGATAAATCCGACATAAAGGAAGGTGATTTTCCTATGTTAAGTAAATTCAAGCCATACTTGATTGTGTTAATCTGTCTGGTTGCATTATTTTTCATCATTTTATTCAGTTCGGGAAGTGATATGATCATTCTCGATCCGAAAGGACCAGTTGGGGCCTTGCAGAAAGATCTGATCATGCTGTCAATCTACTATATGCTTGGCATCATGGTGGTCGTTCTTTCCTTCTTTACTGTTATTCTCCTAAAATATCGAAGCAGTAAAAAGGTTAGTGATTATAAGCCCGAAATGCACGGGAGTACGAAATTAGAAATTATATGGACGCTTATTCCTGTATTGATTATTATCGCCTTGTCTATCCCAAATACAAAGGCATTATATGATTTAAAGGAACCTCCTAAAGCAACGGCTTCTAAAGATCCGATTGTGATTCATGCCACTGCTGCAGATTGGAAGTGGATCTTCAGTTATCCGGAGGAAGGGATTGAAACGGTCAACTATGTCAATGTACCTGAAGATCACCCGATTTTATTCAAAGTGACGGCTGCCGATTCCATGGCTTCCTTCTGGGTGCCGCAACTTGGCGGACAGATTTATGGGATGCCGGGAATGGTGAATGATTTATATTTACAGGCTGATGAGACGGGTACATATGATGGAAGAAACTCAAACTTCACTGGTGAAGGAATGCCACACCAAAAGTTTGATTTTGTAGCGTTGGAAGAAGAAGAGTATAAAACTTGGGTACAAGATACTCAGAAAAATGAGCCGAAATTAACGGAAGAGACCTATGAGAAGCTTATGCTGCCTGAAACGGTTGATAAAATGACTTTTTCATCCACTCATTTAGCTTTTGTCGACCATGGAAAGAATTCTGAATATGCCATGGCAATCCGACAGAAATATGGTGTTGAGGCATCCTCAGATGATGCGGATAAAGAGGCAAAGTCAAGTATGGGGGATCACGGAAATGAAAATGATCACGAAAAAGATGAAGACCAATAAAATAACTAATGTCTTGAGCAATAAGAAAGGAGGCTTCTAGATGTTTGATTTTATTAAAGATAATTTAATCTTCAATGAACCGTTGATTATTGGAGCCAACATTTCCATCGTTTTTACCGTGATTGGGATCGTCGCAACTCTTACGTACTTTAAAAAATGGAAATGGCTGTGGAATGACTGGATTACGAGTGTTGATCATAAAAAAATCGGAATCATGTATATCATTGCGGCATTGATCATGCTCTTCCGCGGAGGAGTCGATGCCCTTTTAATGAGGGCGCAATTAACGGTACCTAATAATGAATTTCTATCTTCTCAACAATACAATGAAATCTTTACGACTCATGGTACGATCATGATTTTATTCATGGCCATGCCATTCTTACTTGGACTGATGAACGTCGTAGTTCCTCTCCAAATCGGTGCAAGGGACGTCGCTTTCCCATTCCTGAATAACTTAAGTTTCTGGTCATTCATGTTTGGGGCGATCCTTTTCAATATGTCTTTCGTATTCGGTGGATCACCGGATGCAGGTTGGACGAACTACGCACCATTGGCGATTGAAGGGAGTCCCGGACCTGGAATCAATTATTACCTCCTTGGTCTGCAGATTTCCGGAATTGGTACGTTATTAACGGGGATCAACTTTGTGGTCACGATTATTAAGATGCGTGCACCAGGCATGACGCTTCTTCGTATGCCGATGTTCACGTGGACGACATTAATCACATCATTTATCATCGTATTTGCTTTCCCGATCTTAACGGTGACATTGGCAATGATGACGTTTGACCGATTATTCAGTACGCATTTCTTTACGCTGACAAATGGTGGGAGTCCAATGCTTTGGTCGAATTTATTCTGGATGTGGGGACACCCGGAAGTATATATCGTTATTTTGCCTGCTTTCGGTATTTTCTCAGAGATCATTGCCACCTTTGCAAGAAAAACATTATTTGGTTATAAATCGATGATCATTTCACTTGTTGCCATCTCAGGGTTAAGCTTCGTTGTGTGGGTTCACCATTTCTTCACAATGGGAGGAAGTGCTGCGGTGAACAGTGTATTCTCAATTTCCACGATGGCGATTGCCATACCAACCGGGATTAAAATATTTAACTGGTTGGGTACCCTTTATAAGGGAAGGATTGAATTTACCGTCGCCATGATGTGGTCGGTCGCGTTCATTCCGACATTCCTGATCGGTGGAGTGACAGGCGTCATGCTCGGGATGGCTGCAGCAGACTTCCAGTATCACAATAACTACTTCCTGGTTGCTCACTTCCACTACACGCTGATTGCCGGTGTGGTATTTGCCTGCTTCGCAGGACTCGTGTACTGGTATCCAAAAATGTTTGGACATAAGATGAATGAACGCATAGGGAAATGGGCTTTCTGGTTCTTCTCTATCGGTTTCAATGTTTGTTTCTTACCCCAATTCGTCTTAGGGTTTTCCGGAATGCCAAGACGTGTGTACACTTACGGGCCGGAAGATGGCTGGATGGCATTGAACGTCATCTCTTCTGTTGGGGCATTCGGGATGGGTGTTGGATTCATGATCATCGTCTATAACGTTTACTACAGCTACCGTTTTGCGAAACGGGAACTATCCGGGGACACTTGGGATGGACGGACACTTGAGTGGGCGACCAGCTCTGCCATTCCACCTCATTATAACTTTGCTCATGTACCTGAAGTGAAGAGTGAGGATGCATTCTACTATATGAAACAAGAAAAAAGAGAATCCGGTAAGCCTGAAAAGGTGAAGTACAAACCGATTCATATGCCGAGCAATACAGGGACACCGTTCATCATGTCCGGGTTATTCTTCGTTGGAGGATTCGGCTTGGTGTTTGAACTGTGGTGGATGGCGATTCTTGCCCTTATCGGGATCTTCGGATGCATGGCATACCGCTCGCTATTTTCACACAAACAGGATGAAGGTTACTATGTAAGTGTGGAAGAAATAGAAAAAACTGAAAATCCGTATAAGAGGGAGGCGTGAATATGGCACATAGTACGAATGTAGATCCCAATACGCCACTTGAGTATCAATCGGAGACCGGTAAACTGAATATATTCGGATTCTGGGTTTTCCTTGGTGCCGAAGTAGCTCTATTTGCCACTATTTTTGCGGCATTCTTCGTTCTTAAAAGCGGCACGGTTGGAGGTCCGCTTCCATCCGAAGTGTTCGATGTGAAGAATACGATCATCATGACAATACTTTTATTAACTAGTAGTTTTACGTCTGGGTTATCAATAAATGAATTAAGGAGAAGAAATGTCAAGGGAATGATGTTCTGGCTGACTATTACCCTGCTCTTTGGCGCAGGATTCCTTTACATGGAAATCACGGAATTCCTTCACCTGATTAATGAGGGAGCCGCTATGGGAACCAATGCATACTGGTCTTCTTTCTATCTATTGACCGGGACGCATGGTCTCCACGTAACAATAGGTATTTTATGGATAATACTTGTAATGTTCCAGGTGAAAAGACAAGGATTAAATCCAGATACCGCTAAAAAACTATTTGTATCCAGCTTGTATTGGCACTTCTTGGACTTTGTATGGATCTTCGTGTTTACAAGCGTGTACTTACTAGGGATGGTGGGATAATGGAGCACAATACAGCGAATCATAGTCGTATTCCTTGGACACAGATCATTGGTTTTGTCTTATCGATTGCATTGACATTCTTAGCCGTTTGGTTCGGGCTTTATGCAGGACTTGAGTACAATGTGATGGTGGCTCTTGTATTTGTTCTTGCCTTTATCCAGGCGGCAATCCAGCTGTTTATGTTCATGCACGTAAGAGAAGGAGAAGGCAGATGGCAGGTAGGGAAAATGATGTCAGCTGCATTCATTGCCCTTGTGATCGTACTTGGATCGATTTGGGTAATGAATAGTATGCATTAATGGAATATAATCGAATTAATCTATCAAAAGAGGTCGTTGAAAGTATTCAACGACCTCTTTTTAACGTTTTATCTAATAGGCTTTTTCATCCTCATAGTTAAACTGCCACTGAATACCGAACTTATCGGTCACCTGACCATACAGCTTACTCCAGAATGTTTCCTGAAGCTCCATATCCACCTTACCGCCTTCTTTCAGTTTGTGGAAACGGGTCGTCAACTCTTCAGTATCCTTGCTTACCAGGGCCAGTGTGATATTGTTTCCTTGTACAAAAGGCATATCAGGAAACACGTCGGAAAACATGACGCTGCTGCCATCGATTGTCAGTCTTGTATGTAACACCAGGTTCTTGGCTTCTTCAGGAAGGGGATAATCCGGGTGGGGAGGTGCCTCTGCAAATGTCATGATCTGTGGTGGCTCTGTACCGAATACTTCTGCATAATACTCAACGGCTTCTCGACAATTCCCATTAAAATTAAGGTAAACATTGACTGACATGTCTATCACTCCTATTGATTATAATGACTACATTTTTTATTGTAGCATCATCTTGTTCTTATTGGTAAAAAAATATGAATAATCAAAAAATACATCTATATAAAAATGTGCCAGTCTCCTACCCATTAAATCATCCCCACATTTTATTTGGAACAAATGAGAAATTAGACCTATGTAAAATTTGGTTTTTCCAACCATATATCTAACTAAATCTCAATAAAAAAGCAGCTTGTGTTGAATAGGTGTTATACTGAAGAAAGAAATGGCTATTCATCTGTCTTTACAGAATTTTGTGGAAGCCCCTCATAAAGTTTAAGAAGAATGTAAGCGTTTCCTAATAAGTGGAGTTCCTGAAAAAAATGAAGGAGTGATAAGGTGGAAACTAAGACATCACTAACCGGCACGATTTTCTTAAGTAAACTCATCACTCAATATGCGTATATACATCAGAAAACGGTAGGTAAAACAGCCGATGAATACATTCGTCAAATCGGTCTTCGGACAGGGGAATGGATAGAAGGAATATATGGGAAGAAGGATGAGGAATGGACGGTGGACAGATATGCGGAGGTCATTGTCGATTTGAAAAATTCAATCGGTGGGCATTTTTATATATCTGAAGTCTATCCTGATCATGTCGTGGTGAAGGCTACGGCTTGCCCATTTGGAGAGGCCGTTCAGGACGCGCCTCATTTGTGCAATATGACATCAAGCGTATTCGGTGGAATTGCATCCCGTCAATTCGGTTACTCGAAAGTGGTTTTACGAAAGAGAATAGCAGTTGGGGACTCAGGCTGTGAAGTAGCGGTCTATTTCCGTGAAACGGAGGATGAAAAAGGAGACGTCTACAGGGACTTACATTATACTCCTGATCACGGCAACCCGTTTCAATGGGAAGAAGAAACCATTCGCTTATTGAATGAACAGCTAAGACAAAGTGATGAGCTTGTCATGAAGCTTGTTCATGAGCTGGAAGTGTTGCGGGAGCAGGTCAATCAGAAATAATAGAGCCTGCCGATACCATGCGGGCTTTATATTTATGTATAAACAATGTAAAATTTGGAGGTGCAATTAAACATATTGCCTACTGTCCGAGGAATTGATAGAATCATCAATTAGAGTAACTGTAATTCGAAAATGAGGAGAAAAAAATGATAAATGTCACTAGTGGATTTAGAATAGAAAAAGATTTTCTTGGAGAAAAAGAAGTACCTGAAGATGTGTACTATGGAATTCAAACCTTACGGGCAGTGGAAAACTTTCCTGTTACGGGGTACAAAATCCATAAAGAGATGATCGATGCCTTAGCGACGGTTAAGAAAGCGGCGGCTCTTGCCAATATGCAGACCACACGTCTATATGACGGGATCGGTCAAGCCATCGTGCAAGCATCTGATGAAATATTGGCAGGAAAGCTTCATGAATTCTTTATCGTGGATCCCATACAGGGAGGGGCAGGCACTTCCATTAATATGAATGCCAATGAAGTCATTGCCAATCGTGCCCTTGAGCTCATGTCCCATCGTAAAGGGGAATATGGGAAAGTAAGCCCTAATAGTCATGTGAATATGTCTCAATCAACCAATGACGTATTCCCGACGGTCATCCATATTTCCACTCTTAAATTATTGGAAAAGCTTCTGGTCACGATGGAAGATATGCTGAATGCTTTCAAAAAGAAAGCCCAGGAGTTTGATCCTGTCATTAAAATGGGCCGTACCCACCTGCAGGATGCTGTACCGATTCGACTTGGTCAGGAGTTTGAGGCGTACAGCAGGGTAGTGGAGCGCGATATTAAACGGATCGGACGAACCAGGGAGCACCTATATGAAGTGAATATGGGAGCGACCGCAGTAGGGACCGGATTGAACGCTGATCCTGTTTATATGGAGAATGTAGTGAAGCATCTGGCTGATATAAGCGGATTGCCTTTAACAGGTGCTCTGCATCTCGTCGATGCCACGCAAAATACCGACGCTTATACAGAAGTTTCTGGTGCCTTGAAGGTATGTATGATCAATATGTCCAAGATTGCCAATGACCTGCGATTGATGGCTTCAGGACCACGGGCAGGACTTGGTGAAATCTCACTGCCATCGAGACAGCCCGGTTCTTCCATCATGCCTGGTAAAGTGAATCCCGTCATGCCGGAGCTGATCAATCAAGTTGCCTTTCAGGTCATGGGAAATGATCAGACCATCTCCCTGGCATCAGAAGCCGGACAGCTTGAACTGAACGTGATGGAACCGGTACTCGTTTTTAATCTCCTTCAATCCATCAGCATCATGAACAATGCGTTCAGAAGCTTTACAGACAACTGTCTTGTTGGAATCGAAGCAAATGAAACACGTATGAAGGAATATGTGGAAAATAGCGTAGGGATCATCACCGCAGTCAATCCACACTTAGGATATGAAGTCGTATCGCGTATTGCCAGGGAAGCTATTCTAAAAGGGAAGTCTGTGAGAGAGCTTTGTCTGGAATATGATGTTCTGACGGAAGAAGAGCTTGATTTGATCTTGAATCCTTATGAAATGACCAATCCCGGGATTGCAGGTAGTGCGCTTTTTGATCGCTCATAATGTTTAAAAACAATAGTATTTCAAATGAAAATCCAGCCAGACAAAAAGCTTCATTCCTTCTGAAAGGAATGAAGCTTTTTTATACATTTTCATTTGCCGAAGGATAGAATTTCCTTTCGATTTTTTTATATTCGTCAAGCTCCTGGGTGAGCCGTGCCAGTTTGTGAACCTCCTGCAGAAGAAAGGTTTTGTCCAATTCGTAAATCACTTCTTTCTCAATATGATCAATGGTATTACAGGCAAATTCCCAAAGGGCTTTGTGCTTAGATGGATCAATGGACTCTGCAATAAGAGCGAGTGCCCGTACGATATCAGTGATGATGAGATGATTGTCTTTGGCATAATGCCTGATATAGCCAAATCCACGATAGAGATAATAATGAAAGGCTTCTGTCTGGAGAATGATCCGAATGCTTCCTTCCCGGTCGATTAAATACGGGGTGAAGGAAAGGTGTTCTTCAACTGTGATCATCAGATCGGCCAATTGATCAATCGTATTGGAGGCTGTTTTGGGATCATCATTCCCAAGGGATTTGATCGCAACTTCAGCAAGCTTATGAATCCCCATCTGCAGGTCTTGAATTTCCGTTTCCTTATGGCCCATTTCGATAAAGTTGAGATAGTGATCAGGAGAAATATCCTCGGTATTCGGTCCCCATATGCTCACCAATTCATTCCCGGCCAAAACATAATCTCCGACTTTATAGTGGAGCTGGATGACAAGCTGATCATCTTTTGCCGATTCGATCATTCCATGAAAATCGATCAGCTGTATATATCCCGACTCTCTTGACTTCACATGAATGATATTCTCCTTATGATGCTCCATCATATCGCCGGTATTGCTGGTTCGATGGGCTTCTAAGTCATGTTTCAGCGTTTGATTGATCATCACTTCAGAAACCTGCTTCATATTGTACGTAATATTGTGTACCTGCATCCAAGTAGACGCATGGTTAATGAAGAAGATAAAGGTGACAGAAGTAAGGAAAGCGAGTCCGATTGTCATGATCGGGGCAGCCACAAACAGTTCTTCCTTTGAATTTCCGATAAAAAGAAAGAGGAGCAGTACATATACAAAGCTGCCATTGAAAATCCCGAGGGCGTGCTGTGTTTGTTTGTCCGAAATGAAATCCAGGAGCATCCTGGGTGAAAATTGACCACTGAACATCGTGAGCACAACAAGCAGTGAATTCAAGGTGAAAGCACTGAGCGTCAGGATGGCTCCGATAAGTGTACTGACAAGCATGCGAGTAACAGATGCATCCATACTTAAGAAGTTAAAGGTATATTGAGAGATGTCAGCATACAGATCTAAGTAGAGGGTGAGTGCTACAAGCAGTATGGAAAAACAAATATAAAAGAACGGCATGTACCAAATGGTCAGCCGAATCTCACGCATTCTCTGCCGTTTGGACATAAGCATATACTTTTTAATGGATAAGGGGAGCATTTTTTTCAGCATAATTGATCCGGTTCCTTTCAACTAAAGGGATATGGAATAGTTTTCCCTGCCAGAAAAGGTTAAAACGTCTCTTTGCAAATTAGATTGATAAACTCCCAGACCGGGTTCAAATTTAAGTAAACCGATAGGAAATGATGGGGTCAGTAACATTAGAAAGAATTTTTGGAAAATACTAAAAATAGTATTGACGAGGGAATGAATCCCCTTTATAATCCAATTCATACTCAAATAGAAAGTAATACCAAAACGAAACATTATATCTCTTATCAAGAGCGGCGGAGGGATAGGCCCGATGAAGCCCGGCAACCTGCAGGATCAGACTGTAAAGGTGCCAATTCCTACAGATTCCAAACGAATCTGGAAGATAAGGGGAGGAGCATGCTCATTTAGCCCTCTTCTTAAAAGAAGAGGGCTTTTCTGTATACCTTTTTCTTTTCCGCTCATATCCCTCAAGTGGATCTTCAACTGGAATGAATTACGCATAAAGTGAAAAGTCGATAAAAGGAGGCTGAATGATGTCAACGATTAATGTGGCACTTCTGGGGTTCGGAACGGTAGGGCAAGGGGTCTGTGAAGCAATCGATACTCATCAGGACAGATTGAAGGAAGTCCTGGGTAAAGAGGTGAAGGTTAGGGCGGTCCTTATTAAAGATCCCACAAAGGAGCGAAGCATTGGAACATCCATCAACGTCACAACGGATTTCCAAGACATCCTGGATATCCCGGACCTCGACGTGATCTTTGAAGCGATCGTGGGGGAAGAGCCGAGCTATACGTATTTAACCGAAGCCATTGAGAAGGGGGTTCATATCGTCACGGCCAATAAAGCGATGTTTGCCAAATATGGTCCTGAGCTATTGGAGAAGGCGAAAAGGAAGGGGATATCGGTCGGATTTGAAGCGACGACAGCCGGGGGAATCCCTGTGATCGGCAGTATCAGGCAGCTTCTGAAGGTGAATGAGATCAGACAAATTCAAGGGATTCTGAATGGGACGTCCAACTTCATCTTATCTCAAATGAGAAAAAGAGGCCTTGCCTTTGATACAGCCTTAAAGATTTCTCAGGAGAAAGGATACGCTGAAGCCGATCCGACTAATGACATCGAAGGCTATGATGCGTTCTATAAATTGCTTATTTTAAGTCAAACAGCCTTTGGCAGACAGCCCGATTGGAAGAATATCCGACGTAAGGGGATATCCGACCTGACTGCAGAGTGGCTCCAGGCAGCGGAATCCTTTCGATTACGGTTTAAGCACGTAGGTTCTCTCCGGCGGGATTCAGTCGACCATATCCAAGGTGCAGTAGAGCCCATCCTTGTCCATGACACCCATCCTTTTTACAGTGTGGAGGATGTGGAAAATGCCATATCCCTTAAGGGCAGTCTTGTAGGAAGGATTACCCTGCTTGGTCCGGGAGCCGGAAAATTGCCTACAGGCAGCGCCATGGTAGAGGATTTCCTGTCGTTGATAGAGAGGAAGTATACCGACTCTGCCGTAAGTACCGTGAATGCGGAAGAGGTTGTTGAAGAGAGCAGCCACCAATGGGTCTTAAGAATCCGTGAAACGGATGAGTATCAAAACTGGCTTCCATCGTTCATTCTAAAGGATCGTATTCAGCTGGACGATTACTTGTACGTATTTGTTGAAGGCAGGAAAGAGACACTGGAATCGCTTCTTCAGACGCATGACCATATTCAAGCCGTTCCTATTTTGAAAGAAATTCCGTTGGAAAATGAAGTGAAGGCTGGAGCTGCTGTTTCTTAGAAGAAATCTTTAAAAAATATGGTCTGATGGAAAGTAGGGGTATCATTGAGTATGATCGTTCAAAAGTTTGGTGGAACCTCTGTTGGTTCTACAGATCGAATCAAACGCATGGTCTTTCATGTCATGAAGGAAAGGGAAAAAGGTCATGATGTCGTCGTTGTGGTATCAGCAATGAATAAAACGACTGATACACTCGTACGATTGGCAGGGGAACTTTCTTCACATCCCAGTAAGAGAGAAATGGATATGCTCTTAAGTACCGGGGAGCAGGTGACGATCTCCCTTTTGACAATGGCCCTGCACCATAAGGGACTGGAAGCCGTATCCCTGACAGGCAGACAGGCGGGAATCCAAACCGATGGAGTATTTGGGAATGCCAAAATTACCTCGATCGATACCGATCGGATAAAATCAGAGTTATCAAAAGGACGAATCGTTGTGGTAGCCGGTTTTCAAGGTATTACGGATAAAGGAGAGGTGACCACATTAGGCAGGGGTGGTTCGGATACGACCGCTGCCGCTCTTGCGGCCGCTTTAAAAGCGGATAGGTGTGATATTTATACGGATGTAGAGGGAGTGTATACGTCGGATCCGCGTATCGTTCCCCGGGCTGCGAAAATTGACGCCCTCTCCTACGATGAGATGCTGCGTTTAGCCACCATGGGAGCTGGTGTCCTGCATCCGAGAGCGATTAAACATGCGAAGGAACATCATGTGCCGCTTGTGGTTTGTTCCAGTTTGAATGAAGGAAGGGGGACCGTCATTAGCGGAAGAACACAGAGAAATGCCCCTATTGTCGGGGTAGCCTATCAGAAAGACATTTCTGTTCTGACAATGTTTGACTGTCAGGGTGGAGAGTCACTGATTCTGTATGATCTCGATTCCCATCATATTGAAACAGAAATCATTAAATACCAGGATAATCTTGTTCTCATCGTTAAAGATCAGGATTTTCATGAGGTGAAAAGAATCGTTGGACAGTATGACCAGGCTTACTCTCATACTGAAGAAAGAGAGGATCTATCTAAGGTATCCGTGATCGGGCAGATCAACTCCACACATGAAGTGAAAGAGAAGGTTACCAACGTTTTTCATGACTACCATATTGCTAAGGCGTCCCTATGGGAATCCTCCGTAGGATTAAGTGCACTGGTTGATAGAGATGATGTAGAAAAAGCAGCCAGGGTCCTTCATATGCACTTTGGTTTGGATTACGTGGAATCAAGGAGAGCTGTTTTGTAAAAGGATCGGAATGCTATATATTCTGTCTATCAACACGTGTTAATAAAAAGCTCTTTTCGTAAACTGTGAAAACATAGACCGTTCCTTTTCGCTCCAGGCACTTGCTTTCCGCGGGGAGGAAGTCGAGCCTCCTCGGGCTTTGCCCTGTGGGGTCTCGACCTTTCCTCTATATCCCGCAGGAGTCAAGTGCCTTCCGCTACAATCCACTCTGTGCTACTACATTCTTACTGCTTAAAAGTATAGATAGAAAAACACAAAAAAGCTTCCCATTCTAGGTATGTTGAGAGTTTTCCACAAAACAAAGTATCTACAAAGGAAAAAAGACTTTACTTAAATCGATGGATCATTGGACTCTTTCAAATGAATCAAAGAATGCGCCCACGGTAAATAACTTCTTGTTAAGAGATCGATAGTCCGTTTTCTCCAGATAGTTTTTGATACTTTTAAGCTCTGTCACGAAATTTTCTTATAGATTGTGAGGGGAACTGTGTAGACTCCTGCGGGAAAAGTAGCTTATGTGAGACCCGTCCAGCTCCGGGGCTTAGAGGCACATGTCATAAGTCAAACCGTCCAAGAAGGCAAAGAACGCCTTCGTGGCCGTTCGCCTTATGCCACCCGCCTCTGAACAAAGCCCCTCCGCTTTTCTCCCCACATGCTTGCCGAGGAGGCTCACGGGCTACCCGCGGAAAGCGTAGTCTTGCACGGAAATCATTAGCGGAATTAAGAACCTACACTTCTATTGTTCGTCTTTATATCGTGGTTTTTTAGTTTTGTCCCAGCCACTTTTTCATTTATGGACTGATCAAAACAGGCGTACCGGTTGGAATGATTCCTGCTAATTCCTCTACGTCTTTGTTGTTCATTCGTATACATCCCCTGGACACGGCATTTCCAATCGAGCTTGGGTCGTTGGTTCCATGAATCCCGTAGCTTTCTTTCGATAAACTCATCCACATCGTTCCAAAAGGTCCGCCGGGATTTGGTGCTTTGTTGATGATGATAAATTCCCCAATGGGAGTTTCAAAAAGTACTCTCCCCACTGCAATCGGATACTGCTTGATTTGAACCCCATCCTTGAACAAACGCAGCCACCGGTTGTTAACAGAGACCTGAATGCGGTAAGGGTTATTGGTTGTATCCGGAATCCCTGGTATCGTAATCGTTTGACCTGGATAGATCACATCCGGATCAATACCGGGATTGGCACTAAGTATGGAGGGGAACGGAGTCCTGTAATCCCTTGAAATTTGACTCAGTGTTTCTCCCACCTTGACTGTGTGAATCAGCTCAAACACCTCCCCATTTCACTCTCCCTCTATCCTATGTGCGTGAGAGAAAGTCGTTCAAGAAGATGAGTAAGTGAAAAAACCTTCTCCTCTTCAATGGAAAGAGGAGACAGACGTTATTGAGGCATGTTTGGTTGTGGAACGGTTGTATAACTTTGGAGCATAAGGGTCATATCCTGGTCGTTTAATTGAGGCACCTGATAATAGCCATGCTTATTTTGATAGAGGAAAATCTCATAGCTCATTTCAATGAAATTCGGGACACTGTCCGCTACGACACGCCGTAATACAGGGTTGGTCATCTCAAGGGCCGTCATGGCAAGAAGCGTGGCCAATGACTTGGTCTGTCCCAGCATATAAGCAGACAAGCCTTTATCGGAAAGGTCGTTGACCGATTGATTCGGCTTCTTAGGAGCTCCGGGCTTGATGCCGTATGTGGTCGTATGGGTTTGAGTCATTTTGTATTGCTGGGTTGGCACAGTTGGGTCATGCCCTGTCGAAAAGCTGCCGACAATCGTATTATACATAGTGGTGACGAAGGTTGACTGGCGCTTAAGTACATCTTTAAGTTCAGGATCCTGAATGTGCTGATCATACATTTGATATTGATCGAGCATGCTGATGATCCCTGCTATGATCTCATGGGCATCAAAGAGCTCATGGCCCCCGTGATTTTTACTTTCAGTGTTCATCATATTCGGCGGCATCGGAGTTCCTGGTGGTGTCATATTCGATGGTTGTCCTTGGTTTTGCATCTTTTTTTCCTCCTTGAAAATAGCATCGATGATTAGAATATCCTTAAAAAGCACAATTATGTATTTCGGTTTAATACTTGTCATCCTGTCCGAATACAATAGGAAGAAGTCAATTTGAAGGTGGTCGAAGATGAGTATATTCATAAGCTATATCATTTTGGGATTATCGCTTTCTGCCCCTATGGGACCGATTAATGCCGCTCAATTGGACAAGGGGATCCGATTCGGCTTTTTTCATGCCTGGCTTGTGGGGGTAGGGGGAATGGTAGCGGACGGGATCTTTATGCTTCTCATATATTTCGGAGTCTCTCAATTTATCGATACCCCGGTCATTAAATTATTCCTGTGGGTATTCGGGTTCTTTGTATTGACGTATACAGGGATTGAAAGCATCCAGAAATCGGCATCCATTACAAAGCCCTCTCATCAAAATCCCCATGAAACAAAAGGAAAGGCTTTTCGCACAGGATTCTTCATGGCCATTTCCAATCCATTAAGCATTCTATTTTGGCTAGGTATCTATGGTTCTATATTAGCTCAGACTTCCGGCTCCTATGAAGCAGGACAGCTCTTCCTGTACAGCATGGGGATCTTTCTTGGAATCACCCTTTGGGATCTAACAATGGCCGGTGTGGCGACAGGGGCAAGGAAACTGGTCAGTCCTGGGATTTTGCGGGCCATATCCATTATGTCCGGTCTCATACTGATGGGCTTTGGGATCTACTTCGGTGTCCAGGCCTGCCGTTTATTATTCGGCTAGACAGACACCCAATAAGTTCTCTCCTAATAGGATGAATGTGTACTATTTAGGAGGGATCGGCTATATGTTATGGTCTAAAAGTTTGATCGATCAGCAAGGGGAGAAACTTACCCCATGGCAGAAAGCAGCCTACGGGCATTTCTCCGCTGTCATGTGCGACGAAGAACATCCTTACCCGTGTGTACCTGGAAAACAGGGGTTTCAGACAGATACCTTACGCTTTGGATTTGCAGGTGATCCAAGAAACCAAGCAGCTTCTGAAAAACTGACCTGCTTACTCAAACAATATGGTGTAATATCAAGGGATACAGGGAAGTATGCATCACTTGTAGTCTTTTTTAATTCAGAGGAGATAGTGGCTGATAACCAATCGATTGATAGTTATCAGGATATTTTCTGGAATTTATTGAATCGGGTTCATGAATTGGATGAATCACCATGGCCGGAAGATATTGCGAAGGATCCCCATCATCATACCTGGGAATTTTGTTTTGACGGGGAGCCTTACTTTGCCTTCTGTGCAACACCTGCCCATTCGATGCGGAAAAGCCGTCATTTTCCTTATTTTCTTGTAGCCTTCCAGCCCCGGTGGGTGTTCGATGAAATCAACTCTTCCACTGCGTTCGGCCAGAAATTAAAGAAAGTGATACGGAAGCGGCTCATTGACTATGATGAGGCAGAACCCCATCCCAGCCTTAAATGGTATGGTCAGGAAGACAACTATGAGTGGAAGCAGTATTATCTTAGTGATGATGATTCGACTCTATCCCAATGTCCATTTTTAAATAGGCAAAAGAAAATCAAGAGTTAAAGCGCTCAGGCTTTAGCTCTTTTTTCCTTTACAATGGTCGCAATTGCAATCAGCACAATAAAGGCGATGCTTACCAAAAATCCAATGCGACTTACATGATCAAGAAACGTGCCGCTGATCGCCAATAATATGAGGATGAGTGCAAAGATTGATTGGATACGGTCCCACCAACTTTTGCTCATCAGCTTGTAAAAGGAGGCAAGGATAAAGATCCATGTATAAAGAAGCATGAGTCCCGCTGCTGTAGTGATATACTCGAACAGTTTGTCCGGCAGGAGCATGGCGACCGCAATCGAAGCCGCAACAACAAGGGTGGTGAGTCCGAATGCGGGGAGGGGCACCTTCCATTTTCCCTTCTTGGCAAAAAATTTGGGAGCATCCCCTTCTTCTGCCAATGCCACAAGCATCGTCGTGACTGCATATAAGGAAGCAACCATGGTGGAGAATCCGGCAATAACCAGAATGGCGTTGAATACATGGGGGACCCAGGGGAGGTCATATTGTTTAAGAGCCGTTAGAAATGGACTTTCATTCGCATTGATCCTGCCTGCCGGTACGAGCTTTAATACGAGATAAAAGGATAGTAGGTAAAGGATGGTCAAGATAAGAAGCATGATATTCCCTGACTTTGGTGCATCCTTCGGGTCTTTAAGCTCTTGAGCCATCAATCCCATCACTTCAATTCCCCCGAATCCATAAAAGGCAAAAAGAAGGGCGAGCCATAACCCCTTTCCATCGTGTGGGAGTATCTCTGTTAATGGAGATGGAAGCGGTTGGGCTGCAGCACCCGCTCCCAACCACCCGAACATGGCGGCAGTAGCGATGATGACAAACATTACGATAGCTGCTACTTTCATGATGCCAAATAGATTCTCCATCTGTTCCACTTTCTGCACACCCATCAAAATGACAAGTAATCCAACACCGGCAAATCCGGCAGTGAACACCCACAGAGGGATGGCAGGAAACCAGAATTGAGCAAAGAGGGCAAGAGCGGTTAGTTGACTCCCCATAATGAGCATTTCTGCCGACCAATAGACCCATCCATTACTGAACCCTGCCCATGATCCGTAAGCCTGCTTTGCATAAGTTCGGAAGGACCCCTTTTCAGGATGATGGGCCGTTAACTTTGCGAGGGCTTGAAACACCATCCATGTTCCCATTCCGGCCACTAAATAAGCAATCAAAACAGAGGAACCCGCCCTTTGAATAGGGATGGCTGATCCGAGAAAGTACCCGGTTCCAATGATACAGCCCACCCCGATAAAAGACAGCTGCCACCATGTAAGATTTGATTGATTTGTACATTTACTCATCTGTTTTTCACCTGACCTTTCCCCTTCATAGTTTGACGTAGAGATTCATGAATTATGTGAAGGCAGAATGATTTTTCGGAGAAAGGAGAAAAATAAGGGAGACTGATATTAAGGAGGCTTGCTCATGGTAAAGATTCATCCTAATTGCTGGAGTGAACATGGAGAATTAAAAACGGTGATGGTGTGCTCCCCTTCTTCATTGGATATACCTGATCAAAGAACGGCGGATTACGTTGGTTGGGAAAAACCTGTCAACCAGGAAACAGCGAAAGAAAACCATGAAGGTATGATAAAGGCAATGGAAGACGCAGGGGTAACAGTTATTGATTATTCCCTGTACTTAAAGGAAGATAAGGCTGAACTTAATCATCAGCTCATCAATAGGGTATTTGTAAGGGATCTGGCATGTGTGTATGGAAATACTGTCATCCCGGGTGATGCAGGGATTACAATGAGGGCGCCTGAATACTTACATAGTCATGAGCTGTTTGAAACATGGTTTGACGAAAAGACGTTTTCGATTAAGAATAATAACCAATTGAAGGCATTGGAAAATGGGGATGTATTCGTTCTGAATAAAGATGCTGTCTTTATTAATACAGGAATGCGGACAAGTATGGAAAGTATTGAAGAGGTCCAACAGGAGATCTTTCGGGCCGGGTTCTCGGAAATCGGGATCATCGACTTACCGCGAACCGGGGAAACCATGCATTTAGATATGAACTGCAATGTATCAGGATCCGACCTTCTTATAGCCAAAAGCTATATGAGGCTATTTCCAGTACAAATCATCACAGAAAAGGGCGCCCGCTACGTGATGATGGAGGAATTCCTCCGACGCCAGGGCTTCGACGTTCTATGGACCGATGATGTAAAACATACGGTCGCGGATATCAATTTTCTGAACTTGGACCCGGAGACCCTGTTAGTCAGTACCAAAGCCAATAAGAAGATATTGAAAGATCATCCGAAATTACAAGGAAAGAAATTGATAGAAGTCGATGTCAATGAACTTGAAAAAGGTGGCGGCGGGATAAGATGTATGACCCTGCCGTTAGAAAGAAACTGACTCACGAAAAGCGGATCAGAACAAGTAGACTGGAGATTTTTTCTCCGGTTTTTTTATTAGAATCGAATATTTGCTGAAAAACGTTCTCATTTATATAAAATTAACACTACTATTATACCGGTTATGAGACCAGGACAATAGACTTATATATTACTTTACGTAAAATTGTAATTATTTTAATCTGTTAATCCTATTACTTAAAAACTTTGTACAACACGAATTCGATGGCTATTAAAAGAAAAATACCTTTCTCATACGAAATGACTAGAAGCAGATAAAATTAATTGAGAATAGTTATCAACTACTATTGACAATGATAATCATTATCAATTAAGATGACGTTGGAAGCAAAAGCCAATCAATCACGAAAGGAAGATTAGATGATGAGTATACAAAATGCCATTTCAAATAGAGAATTACTGGACCAACAAGAGAGACGCGAATCGAATGCGAGATCCTATCCGAGAAGAATTCCACTGGCAATCAGTGAAGCAGAGGGAATTTATGTGACGGACATGGAAGGGAATAAATACTTGGATTGCCTAGCGGGAGCGGGAACATTAGCGCTGGGACACAATCACCCGGCGGTCATTGAGGCCATGGAGCAAGTGATCCGGGATAAACGGCCATTACATACATTAGATATTACGACGCCTGTGAAAGAGGAGTTTGTGAATGAATTATTCTCCACGTTGCCTGAAGGGTTTCGTGATCGGGCGAAGATCCAATTTTGTGGACCGACAGGCGGCGATGCGATTGAAGCTGCGTTGAAATTAGTGAAGACGGCAACTGGAAGACAAAGTATCCTCACGTTTCAAGGCGGATACCACGGTGCCACTCACGGAACGATGGCGATCAGCGGAAACCTGGGTCCAAAAAAGAACGTACAAGGACTGATGCCTGATACTCATTTCTTACCTTACCCATATACATACCGATGCCCATTTGGGGTAGGAGGAGAGGAAAGTCATCTCATCAGCAGTCAATACATCGAGAATCTCCTGGATGATCCCGAGAGCGGAATATTACCACCGGCTGCCATGATTTTTGAAACGGTCCAAGGTGAAGGTGGTTCGATACCGGCACCGATCGAGTGGATCCGGGAAATGAGAAGAATCACTGAAGAACGGGGAATTCCACTCATCATCGATGAAGTACAGACGGGAATCGGACGCACTGGTGAACTATTTTCATTTGAGCATGCTGGAATCGTACCGGATGTGTTTGTTCTTTCTAAAGCAATCGGTGGGAGTCTTCCACTTTCCGTCGTGATATACGACCGTGACCTGGATGCCTGGGAACCGGGGGCGCATATCGGCACATTCAGAGGAAATCAAATGGCCATGGCTGCAGGGACAGCAACATTGAAATTCATTAAGGAAAATCGCTTGGTTGCCCATGCCGGGGAAATGGGAGAGAGACTTCTTCAATCTCTGCAAGAGCTTCAACAAGAATTTCCTGAGATAGGGGATGTAAGAGGCAGAGGATTGATGGTAGGAGTGGAAATCATTGATCCCGCTAAACCCCATTCAGCGAGCGGAAGTCAACCGGCTGATCCTGACGTCGCAAGCGGAATCCAGCGTGAAAGCTTCAAACGGGGATTGATCCTTGAGGTAGGGGGAAGACACGGGGCAGTGGTCCGTTTCCTTCCACCATTGATCATCACAAGAGAACAAGTCGATGAAGTGGTATCGATATTCAGAGAAGCTTTAATCGCTTCTCTTGCGGAGTGAAATCATGAAAATGAAAACCATCGAAAGAGAAAACAGCCAGGACTCCTTCTTCCTTCATCAAGGGGAAGAAGGGATCCGTGCATTTAATGAACTGATAGACAGAGTAAGCAGGAAGCTGCAAAAGCTATATGAAGGTAACGGGAAACCTTTTATCGGGAAAATGCCCTGTGCAATAAAAGAAGAAATCAAACCGATCATGACGATTACTCCTGAAGGGAGATCCTTTGCAGAAGTCCTGGATGAAATCGATGGACCGATCTTGAAAAACAGTCTTCATATTTCCCACCAGAAGAGTATGGCCCATTTACATTGCCCTCCCCTTCTTCCAGGTGTGGCGGCGGAACTGATCATCGCAGCCCTTAATCAATCAATGGATTCCTGGGATCAGAGTACGGCTGCCACCTATGTGGAAGCGGAAATGGTGGAGTGGTTGACGGAAAGAATTAAGCTGCCAACATCATCCGGCGGAGTCTTTACAAGTGGTGGAACCCAGTCCAATTACATGGGACTCCTCTTGGCACGCGATGCCTTCTGTCATTCGAAATGGAACCATAACGTACAACGGGATGGTTTGCCTGAAGGCTTTAACCGATTAAGGATTCTTTGTTCAGAAGAAGCCCATTTCACTGTGAAGAAAGCGGCATCCCAACTGGGGCTGGGGGAACAAGCGGTTGTGACGGTCAAGACCGATGAAAATCATCGAATGAGCGCCCGTGAAGTGAATGAAACACTACTGAAGCTTGATCAGGAGAACTTATTACCCTTTGCTCTCGTTGCGACATGTGGGACCACCGATTTTGGAAGTATCGACCCAATGGAGGAACTGGCAGAAATCGCCCGTTTGCAGGGGCTGTGGTTCCATATCGATGCCGCATACGGCGGTGGGCTGATGCTGAGTCATTCTCATGCGGACAAACTGAAAGGGTTGGAGAGTGCCGACTCCATTACGGTGGAT
This sequence comes from Rossellomorea aquimaris, assembly GCF_003315075.1. Classification (GTDB taxonomy): domain Bacteria; phylum Bacillota; class Bacilli; order Bacillales; family Bacillaceae_B; genus Rossellomorea; species Rossellomorea aquimaris_C. The sequence goes on along the minus strand of NZ_QNRJ01000004.1, from coordinate 234,509 downwards.
TTCCACAAATTATTTTACCAGCCGATCAGTTGCGGAGCGTTCCTCGCTAAGGATGAGGTCCATTTCCGTTATCTATCCTATCATGCTGATTACTTGAATCCCGTCAAAGACGATGAAGAGGGCATCTTGAACCTGGTGAATAAGTCGGTTCAAACAACTAGAAGATTCGATGCGTTAAAACTGTATCTGTCATTAAAGACACTAGGGACCGACCTTTTTGGCAGCATGATCGACGAAACGGTGAAGCTCGCCAGATACACAGCTTCTTATATGGGAGAGTTAAAGGACATTGTGATACAAAACCCTGAGCCGGAAATCAATACAGTCATCTTTCGCTATCAGCCGAAATGGATGGAGGGAAAGGGTCTGGATCTCAATCATTTGAACCGGACGATCCAACAAACCCTGCTTTATAAGGGGAAAGGGGTTATTGCGAAAACAGTGATAAAAGGTCAAACCTTCTTGAAATTGACGTTATTAAATCCAAGAACAAAGCCGGAAGATATTCATTCCCTTCTACACGAGATTGAAGAAATCGGCACTGAATTAGTAAATGGAGGGGTCATACATTGAGAAATTCTAAGGAGATTGCTGAACATGCAACAATGCAAAGCTTTCTGAATTGCTATTTAAGAGAAACAGGGAACTACACTGACGAGAGCCGCTACGACAATGATCCGTCACTTGGACAGTTTGAGAAAGTCATTGTATCTCATTTGGTTCTACAGCAGATTGAATTGATTATACCAGTGAGATATTGGTCTCTTACGGATCGTCATCTATTCGGCTTTCCACTTTATTACCGAGTGGGGAAAAGCGAATTGAAACCACTCGACTATATTACCCTTACAACACTAGTGGTAAAAGAGTTCTTACTTGATAAGAGTCAAAGTGATGCAGAGGACGAACTGCTCTTAAGAATGATCTTAAGCTGTCGAAGTATAAAAAGCTATGTTGAAAGTCGGGTACAGGACAACGAGGCACTTACAGATGAAGAATTCGACTACATCGATGCTGAGCAGTCCCTTCTATTCGGACATTTGCTTCATCCAACCCCGAAAAGTAAACAAGGCCTGACGGAACAAGAAGACCATCTGTATTCTCCTGAATATAAAGGGGAATTTCAGCTTCATTACTTTAGTGCGGGAAAATCATTGGTAGAACAGGATTCAAGTACCGACAAATCTGCAGCTTCCATCATTTATGAAGAGTTAAAGAATGATTTTGATGTTGATCAGAAATGGTTACAGAAGCTGCTGGAAGAGGGTGAACGCCTCTTGCTTCCCGTGCACCCCCTTCAAGTGAAGACATTATTGGAAAAAGAGAACGTACAACACCTGATGGCAGAAGGACGACTGGAATATATCGGTCCGATAGGGAAGCGCTTCACGGCTACCTCGTCATTTAGAACCGTCTATAACAGGGAATCCCGGTACATGTATAAATTCTCCGTCCCTGTCAAAATCACAAACTCTCTTCGCATCAACCAAAAGAAGGAGCTGGCAAGGGGAGTAGAGGTTTCGAGATTACTAGAAACGGAGGTGGGAAAAAGCCTTAACAAAGAGTTCCCGCAGTTTAAGGTCATCCAGGATCCTGCATATTTAAACTTGGACCTGAATGAAGAAGTTTCCGGGTTTGAGCTAGTCATCAGGGGAAATCCTTTCTATGAAAACAGTCGAGATACCAGCTTGATCGCAGCCCTATGCCATGACCATGCTTATGGAGGAAAAGCCAGAATACATTCCATCATTAAAGGGATAGCGCAAAGAGAGGATAGAAGTCTGGAAGAAGTGAGTCTGGAATGGTTCGACCGATACTTATCCCTGACGCTGGATCCGATGGTCTGGCTGTTCCACACGTACGGGATCGCCCTGGAAGCCCATCAGCAGAATTCGGTGATCCAACTTAAGAATGGTTATCCTGAAACCTTCTATTATAGAGATAATCAGGGATACTACTATAGCGAATCGAAAGTCGGAAAACTCAAAGAGCTTCTTCCTGACTTAAATCAGGAAAGCGACACGACTTGTGCTGATGAAGTGGCAGAGGAGCGCTTGCGCTATTACTTCTTCTTTAACCATTTATTCGGATTGATCAATGGTTTCGGGGCAAGTGGTCTCATCGATGAAGAAAGACTTATCTACCTTGTAAAGGAACGTTTGGAGTTCCATGAACAGCAGTGGGGGGAAGAGTCCAATCTACTGAGCAGTTTATTATATCAACCGGTCCTACCGTGTAAAGCGAATCTATTGACAAGGTTCTATGACATGGATGAACTGGTCGGTCCAATGGAAGCTCAATCAGTCTATACGATGGTGAAGAATCCCCTTGCCAAAGAGGTGGAGATCCATCATGTCCTTTGACTACGAAGTGTATGATCAAGAAATCCAAAAGACGATTCAATTTAAGAAGATTGATTTCGACCGGGACAGAGGGATTATTCACAAGTGGATGATGGAGGAACACGTCCATCCATTTTGGAATTTAAATATTCCATTTGAGAAGTTTCAAGACCATTTGAAAACAGCCTTGTCTGATTCACATCAATCCCTCTACGCAGGGTATCTTGACGGTGTGGCCATAAGTTACTGGGAGGTTTACTGGGTAAAAGGCGACGTGGTGGAGGAAACGTATCCTTCTGCTCCTTTCGATCAGGGTGTGCATCTGTTAATCGGAGAGAGGGAGTATCTTGGTAAAGGACTTTCCCTGCCATTATTACGAGCCATGGTGTCGTTTCAGTTTCAAGAATGGAAGACGACTAAAGTCGTAGCGGAACCGGATATCCGAAATGACAAAATGATCCATGTTTTTGAGAAATGCGGTTTTAAACCTATTAAACCAATTACTCTCCCCGACAAAACCGCACTGCTCATGTTTTGTGAGAGAAGTGAATTTGAAAAGAGGTGGCTGAATGAAGGACTTCACAACAAACGATTTATATGACGTCATCGGGATCGGGTTGGGTCCGTTTAATCTCGGGTTAGCTGCCTTATTGGATTCAGTACCCGAAGTGGAAAGCGTATTTTTGGAGAAAAAGAAAACCTTCAATTGGCATCCGGGCATGCTGATTGAAGGAACGACCTTACAAGTGCCGTTCTTTGCGGATTTAGTCAGTATGGCAGATGTACGAAGTGATTACAGCTTTCTTCGCTACCTGGAGGCTCATAACCGCCTATATCACTTTTACTTTCTGGAAAAATTTCATATCCCGCGAAAAGAATATAACCATTACTGCCAGTGGGTGAGTGAACAGCTCTCTACATGCCGATTCGGGATGGATGTCCAAAGTGTCGTCCCGTTCCAATTGGGGAGTGGGGACAGCGTATATGAAGTCACCGTGTGGAATGAGGCCCTTCAACAAACTGAGACTTTGTTTACGAAACATCTCGTACTTGGAATAGGTTCTGTTCCATCTGTACCTGAAGCATTTCAGGGTATGCTCGGAAAAACCGTTTTTCACAGTGCCGATTATTTATCCAATAAGGAGATATGTGCAAATGCTGAATCCGTTGCCGTGATCGGATCCGGTCAAAGTGCAGCCGAAGTGTTTCTCGATGTAGCCAAAGAGCAGGAGAATCAAGGATTTTCACTGCAATGGTATACACGTTCAAAGGGATTCTTCCCGATGGAATATTCAAAACTGGGCCTTGAGTATTTTTCACCCGATTATACCCGTTTCTTTTATCGGCTTCCACAGGAAAAGAAGGATCAGCTCCTAAAGGAACAAGATCTTCTTTATAAAGGCATCAGTTCAGAGACGATCGCCGAGATATATGATTATTTATATGAACGATCTGTAGGAAGCGAGGAGCCGGACATCTGCTTGCAGGCCATGACAGAGATCGTCGGTATCGAAAAGAATGAAACAGGGTTTGGACTTCAGGGCTATCACAGGATCAAGGATGAACATTTTGTAGATAAAGTAGATGTCATCATTCTCGGGACTGGCTACAAACCTGCATTCCCTGGATTCCTTTCAAAAATGAAAGAGTGGATTGTCTGGGACGAATATGACAGATACAAAGTGAAGGAAGATTATCGATTGGAAACCTATGTAGAAGGTCCGGGAGAAATCTTTGTGCAGAACGGTGAAATGCATACGCATGGAGTCGGCGCACCTGATCTTGGACTCGGTGCCCACCGTAATGCGGTCATCATCAATACCATTACAGGGAGAGATGTATTTCCGGTTCAGAACAAAAATGTGTTTCAAACCTTTGGAACGAGAGCGGCTCGCATTCCGGTTCCTCTCTGATGCAAAGGAAACATAGACTAAGAGAAAGTAGGGATCATATGTTATTCAGTGAAGAAATTCAACGTGTTTTTAATAGTGATAGCTGGACGGAAGTAAACAAGAAATTGATTGGTAAAATGCTGTCTGAGTATATGTATGAAGATATGGTCCGTCCTGAAATCCTTTCAGAAAATGGGGAGGATATTGAGTATTCCCTGCAGGTCACAGATTCCAAGCACTATCACTATATCGCACAAAACCGATTATTTGATAGTTTCGATGTGAAATGGGCGACGGTATATATCGTTGAAAATGGAGGAAGAAAGGAAGCCCATAGTGCAATAGAGCTATTGGTCGATCTTCAAGGTGTCATCGGGATGTCATCTGAGACGGCTGGGCATTTAATCAAGGAAATGAACAGTACGTTAATAGCCGATGCCCACCTTCTTGAAAAGGAAACGAAAACATCCGACGACCTGATTCATGAAGACTACGCCACTCTTGAAGGTTATATGACCGGCCACCCGTGGATTACATATAACAAAGGGAGAATCGGGTTCGGATATGACGATTACCTTGCCTTCGCTCCTGAACAACAGAAGGAGGTCCAGCTCTCCTGGGTTGCCGTACATAAGGACCTTGCATCGTTTCAATCTGTGGAAGGGTTGGATTATGAAACGTTGATTGCCGGTGAACTAAGTGAAGAAGAGCGAAACCGCTTTGAAAAGATCATCAAACAAAATGGAAAGGAACCTTCGGAATATTACTACCTGCCGGTGCACGAGTGGCAATGGAAAAATACATTGATTCAGAATTTCCCCGAGGAGCTGGCCATGGGTCGCATCATTCCCTTGGGAGAGGGAGAAGACCGTTATCTTCCTCAGCAGTCGATCCGGACATTCGTGAATCGATCAAACAAAGATAAGCATCATGTGAAGCTTCCGATGAGCATTTTGAACACGCTGGTTTATCGGGGACTGCCATCTGAACGTACCGTGATCGCTCCCAAGGTGACAGAGTTCATTAAAGGGATGGCTAAAAAGGATCCATTTTTAAAAGACGAATGCCGGGTCATCCTGCCAGGGGAAAATGCCAGTATGAACGTAAACCACCATTACTATACCCAATTAAAGCAGGCACCGTACCAATACTTGGAGATGCTTGGAACCATATGGAGAGAAAGCATTTATACGTATTTAGAAGACGGGGAACAAGCGATTACACTGGCTGCCTTATTGTATGAAGATCATAACAATAAACCGTATGTTGAGGGTTTGATCGAACAGTCAGGTCTCAGCTCAGAAGAATGGATGAAGCAATTTTTCAAAGTCGTCATGGATCCTCTCCTTCATTACCTTTACCAATACGGAACGGTATTCTCTCCTCATGGACAAAATACGATTGTCGTGTTGAAGGGTGCGAAGCCTCACCGTTTAGCGATTAAAGACTTTGTTGATGACGTCAATATTTCAGACCAGGATTTCCCTGAGCTGCAAGGGCTGTCATCTGAATTTAAAGCGGTCCTTCGAACAGAGCCGCCTGAAGGGCTGACACAGTTCATCTTCACGGGTCTTTTTATCTGTCACCTGAGATACTTGAGTAACTTGTTGAAGAACAATGGAATGATGGAAGAAGAAACATTCTGGGGTCTCCTTGCTGAATCCATACTCAACTATCAGGAACGTTTCCCGCAATTACAAGAACGCTTCACGCTGTTTGACTTCTTTAAACCGGAGCTTACGAAATTATGCCTGAACCGTAACCGAATGGTGGATTACGGATACTCTGATGACGATGACCGTCCACACGCTTCCGAATTCGGGAAAGTGACAAACGCTTTGGCTGCATATAAAATCAACCGGACTGTTGGCTCAATCTGATCAGCTTTAATTCCCAAATAGAAAGGAGGGGCATCTCCTGAGTACAATTGTTCAGAAATTCGGTGGAACCTCTGTTGGTTCTACCGAGAGAATAAAACGAATGGCAGACAGGGTCATACAAGAGAAGGAAAAAGGTCATGACGTCGTTGTAGTCGTTTCTGCTATGGGGAAAACCACCGACGCACTCGTAAAGTTGGTAAGTGACATCACGAGTGAGCCAAGTAAGAGAGAGATGGATATGCTATTGTCAACGGGTGAACAGGTGACGATCTCCCTACTGACAATGGCTCTTCAACAGCAAGGGTTGGAGGCGATTTCTTTCACAGGCTGGCAGGCAGGCATTCAAACGGATTCAGTCCTTGGAAATGCCCATATTCAATCGATTGACACAAAGCGTATCAGGAACGAATTGAATCATGGAAAAGTGGTTGTAGTGGCAGGTTTTCAAGGAGTAACGGAAGATGGGGACATTTCCACTTTGGGAAGAGGGGGATCCGATATCACGGCAGCTGCACTTGCGTCCGCGTTAAAGGCAGATCGGTGTGACATCTATACGGATGTCGACGGAGTATACACCTCTGATCCCAGGTTTGTTCCGAAAGCATCGAAGATCACCTCCCTTTCCTATGAGGACATGCAGAATCTGGCCTCCATGGGAGCGGGTGTTCTACATCCAAGGGCGGTTAAACATGCAAAGAAATTCGGAATTCCACTCTATATAAAATCCAGCTTTGAAAAGGGCAGGGGTACCAAGATTCATGGGAAGGCAAAGCAGATTGGATCAAGTCCTGTGATCGGTGTCACATTTGAAAAGGATATAAATAGAGTAGAAATGTTTGATTGTGAAGATGTCGAAGGGTTCCGGAAAGCACTGATGTGTGAGCTGGCATCTCGTCATATTCAGGCGGATGTCTATACACAGGGGTGCCGAAACATCTTGTCTTTATTAATTAAGGAACAAGATCTTCAAGAGGTATTATTCATCTTAGAAAATAAGAAAGACAGATGGAAGTACTCACGCATCGAACAAAGAAGCAGCCTGTCAAAGGTGTCTGCAATCGGACAAAATATGAAAGCGCAGCCTGAGATTAAGATAGGAATGTGCAAAATGCTATTGGAAAACGCCGTGAGAGTGAAACTGGTAGGTGAATCTTCTATAAGCGTAACGGCAGTGATCGAGAAAACTCATATCCAAACGGCTCTAGAATGCTTGCATTCCGGATTTGGATTGGATTATGAGGACAAGATGAAGGCATCAGTGTAAATGCAAGAGAAAGTATTGGTGGAATATATCAGGGATTCTACTTCAAAAAAATAACAAAGGGGAAAAGAATCGTTTCTTTTTTCCTTTTCGAGTATATAGGACAAGATTCAACATCTTTTCCCAGGAAATGATGTTGAATTTTGGTGTGTATTCTATGAATGGGTGTTGTTCAATCAATCAACCCATAACAAAAAGCCGCCCAGATATAGGACGGCTTTTTGTATCATAAATCAATCGTGAATTAATAAACCCCAACAGCATCCCATGCTGATTTAACGGAATTGTAAGTAGCGCTTCCGTTACCGTAAAGATCTGCAGCCGATTGTAAAAGAGCCGCACGAGCATAACTGAAGTTACTTGTCGGTGTTAAGTAAACAGTCAGAGCACGGTAGTAGATTTTTTCTGCTTTGGCTTTACCAATACTTGAAATCGTGTTGTAAGCAGCTTTATTTGGAATACCAGAGTTTGTATGAACGCCTCCGTTATCGGAAGAAGTGTTCACATAGTTATTCATATGAGCAGGTTGACCATATTGAGTAGGATTCGATAGACTGCGAAGGGCGTCTCCCGAAATGCCTGGCGTGTAGATATCTTCACCTAACAAGTAATCACCTGAATCTAAGAAATAACCAAAAACATCAGAGAATGACTCGTTCAAAGCACCAGATTGATATTGATATTGTAATCCGGCAGTACGTTCCGTTACGGCATGAGTCAGTTCATGGGCAACGACATCCAATGCACCCGATAGGGAAGTGAAGGTTGTTCCGTCCCCATCTCCATAGACCATTTGGGAACCATTCCAGAACGCATTATTGTAATTCGAGCCGTAATGGACAGTGGAACGGATGGTAGCTCCGTTATTGTCATAGCTATTTCGGTTATGAGTATTCTTATAATAGTCATATACTTTGCCTGCATACGCATGGGCATCTACTTCAGCCGCTTGGGAGTAAGCAGTCCACGCATTATTGCTATCGACTGTGTAGCTTCCCGGAAGGCTTGAACCGTTTTGAGCTGTTCGGGTTTCGATGACCCCATTCATTGGCTTCGTCACATCATATAAGTAATAAGTACCGTTTGAATAATAAGTATTAAGGTCTTTATAGTCATCCAATACGCCATATCCATAACCGGTTGTAGCAGCATCCGTCACTGCGTTGTAAGCTTCCAGGATGGAGCCATCAGTCGCATCAACGTATACCTGCCAGTTTGCTCCGTATGGTTGGATGAATTGAAGCTGCACTTTATAAGCAAGCGTGAACTTCCCATCTTTTTCATGAATCACAAGATCATTTTTAACGTTTGTGCTTTCAACATCACTTTCTTTCTTCGCATCAAGGGTATGCTCGTCGTGAGTACCCGCCATTGTGTCTGCTTTAGAAACGCCAATGTGCTTCCATGCTAAATCTGAAGCTGACTTTTGATTGATTTTTGATTTTGTCTTAGTTACTTTTTTAGAAGCTTCTTCATAAAGTTGACCCGTTGTTGCCGTCACTTCATTCTTTTTATTTGTATGGACAATGAAGATCGCTCCATCGACAGGGACACCGTCCACTGACTGTGTGAATTTATAATGTGACATTCCTAATTCGTCTGTCGTCTTCTCCAGTAATGTCAACTCAGAATGGGGATCGACAGCGAAAAGTCCTTTATTATCCTTTAGAAATTTTTTAACATCTTTATCGTTCTTTACAATACCTTTTGATAGTTTACCAGATAAGAAGCTAGGTCCATTTTTATCTATGTTCATGACCTTTTGATGAATGTCCATTTTTGAAGTGATAGAATCAGAAGACTGAGCAAATGTGGTGGCACCTGTAAAGGATGCGCTGAATACAAGTGAAGTACCTAGTGCTAAACTAACGAGTTTCTTTCTCGACATAATTACAATTTCCCCTTTTGATCATAGATTTGAGAAATAGCTATTTCTTTTGGCCCCGGCGGCTAATTAGTAGTCTAGTAAAAAATTGCAAGATTGACAATGGGAAAAATGGTAATTTTCAGTAAATTAAAAATATTTCGTGTTATATCATGTCGATTTCGCGCAAATAGAAGGGGGATTTCTTCTGTTATCTATCCATTTTGTGAAAAAATATTTTTCTGGGAATATTCCACTATTTTTTGTGCATATATGAAAATCTTGAGGTCCTGATGTTTGTGAAAACATTCACAAAATGGCACAGCCGAGTACATAATATAAGGGAATGACGTTATTAATTGAAATAAATACATTCAGAAGATAGGTCGAGGACTAGGTAGGAAGGGGGAGAGCGGTACAGTCTATTCGCAAAAAAAGGACTTAGCCAATTTGGCAAGTCCTTTTCGTCAGCTTTCCATGAAATTATATGAAGTCCAGCACCGATTCATCTCAATGCCTTTTTGCTCTGCATACTCATCGCCCCACTTACACATTTCAAAAAGAGTGGTTTGCAGTTTTTTTCCCATATCTGTCGTGGAGTATTCAACCCGTGGTGGAACCTCTTGGTACACCCTGCGGGAGACTAATCCATGTTCCTCCAGCTCCCGAAGCTGCTGAGTGAGCATTTTTTGAGTGATGTCTGGGAGGGATCGCTTCAGTTCGTTAAATCTTTTTACACCTTCGTTCAAATTCCATAGTATTAAAACCTTCCACTTTCCTCCGATGACGTCGATGACCAGATCGATGGAGCATTGATATTCAGGGTTTAGTTGTTTCATATGAGTACCTCCATGGATTAAATGTGTTGGTTGGTTTTGACAGCTGAAAATCCTGCGTAATTTACCTGTTGAAATTTTTGTTAAATTCAGCAGTCAATTAGTCAAAGAAGTTCAGCTGTTAAAATCAACAATATATTCAGCTGCTGAAAAATAGCCTGAAATCAGCAGCTGAACCAGTATCACCTTAGGTTTCCAAACAGAAACTAGGATACTAAATGGTGCCTACTTGCCAATGTTCATTACAGTATATATTATATACCACGAGAAGGAAATAATTAAGGAGATGAATGTATATGAAAGCACTGCTTTTAAAAGGTAAAGGATTATGGAAAGACATGAAGGTCGAGGAAATGGAAACACCATCACCACAAAAAGGGGAGCTTCTAGTAGAGGTCCATGCAGTCGGGCTGAACCCGGTTGATTATAAAACAGCCACCAACGGAATGGCGGTCTGGTCTTACCCGCATATTCTGGGACTTGATGTGGCAGGAGTCATAGTGGAGAAAGGTGAGGGAGTGACCGGGTGGAAAACTGGAGATCGCGTCGTTTACCATGGTGACTTCACCAAAAAAGGCGGATATGCTGAATTTGCGATCATCAATGCCCATACCGTTTCACGTATTCCTGAAGCTGTGTCCTTTGAAGATGCTGCAGCTCTGCCGACAGCAGGCTACACAGCTTATCAGGCAATTCACCGCAAGCTTCCCCTCGAACAAATCAATACGATTCTGATTCATGGTGGAGCAGGCGGAGTAGGCGGATTTGGTGTCCAGCTGGCGAAACTTGCAGGTAAAACAGTCATATCCACCGCTTCCGTGCACAATCATGAATATGTAAAATCACTTGGGGCGGATCATGTCATCGACTATCGTGAAGAAGATGTAAATGCTAGAGTGATGGAAATAACAAATGGACGGGGAGTGGACGCTGTTGTGGATGCGGTCAGCAGACAAAGTTCTACAGACTCTTTAGACGCACTTGCGTATATGGGCCACATGGTTTACATTGCAGGGGCTCCGGATTTCACGAAAGTAGAACCTTTTACTAAAGTGGTATCCTATCATGAGATTGCCTTGGCAGCGGCCCATCAATCCAATGACGTGTATGCTCAAAAGGACTTTGCCGCAATGGGTGACCAGATGCTCTCCTTGTTGGAGCAAAGGAAAATAGACGCGATGTTAAAAGAAGTGGTGAACTTGGAAGAAGTTCCTGAAGCACTGAGCCGTTTATCAGAACGTCATGTGAAGGGGAAAATCGTAGCCAAAGTAAAATGATGGTGAAGTAAAAGGAGAGTCTGTTGTGTCAGGCTCTCCTTTTTCCATTATATTTTGTTTTGACCTAAATAATCTAAACTCATCCGGACGCTTTCAATAGGGGAGATCCTGGATTCATCCTGTTCAACGATCCACCAATCTACATCACTATGCATACCATAATCGAGCACTGATGAGAGATCCACCCCGCCCGTTCCCAGTTCAGCAAAAAATCGTTCCCCATCCATCGTCATATCTTTCAAATGTACCAGGGGGGTCCGTCCCTGATATCGTTTCAGCCATTCAACCGGCTTTTCCCCTGCAAAGGTGAGCCAGTATATATCAAACTCTGCCTTTACCCAATGTGGATTCGTTTCGGAAAGAATCGTTTCGAGTGCCGATTTTTCATTGGAAAGGGTGGTTAATTCGAAATCGTGATGGTGATAGCAAAGGGTGATTCCTTCGTTGAAGCATTTCTCCCCGATTGAATTTAAATCATCGATCAGTTGAACATAATGTTCTTCCGTTCGCTCTTCAGGAAAAAGATACGGACAAACGATATAGCTGCTGCCAAGCTCGAGCTGATCCTGTATCACTCTGTTTGCATTGCTTCTCAGTTCAGCTAAAGGAATATGACTTGAAACGGCCTGAAGCCCCAGGTTATCGAGTGTACCTTTAAGGTCTTTCGGGGATAACCCTCCGTACCCGGCAAGCTCGACACCCTCATATCCCAACCCGGCGACTTGTTGAAGTGTCCCTGTGAAATCCTTTTCCGTTTCGTCTCGTAAAGTATACATCTGCAGGGCTATCGGTATTTTTTTCATGGTCACACTCCTATTATGTGTTGGTTGTTATTTTCTTGAAATGTTCTCATTCATTTGAGAGAGCACGCTCTTATATACTTCTAAGTCCTCCTCCGAAATACCTTTAAGAATCGTTTCTTCATATAGGCCTTCTATAAAAGGATCATCCCAGTTTGGATTTTCGGCTTTGTATATCATTTGCAGTGGAGTGATAATTATAACGATCGCGGTTTATCATGTAGTGACCAAACGTGGAAATCATGGTAAAAATCAGAACGCTAGCGTATTGGAATTGTAACTGAAACAGAAGAAGAGGACTTACCATAATTCGGTAAGTCCTCTTTCTCATTTAATTAAAGCGGAAGCTGATTGTTTGTCAAAATTTATTCGGGCAACTTTTTTCTCGTTTTTAAACAATATATAATGGGCGGTGGCAATTTTTTCTTCAACATAATCAATAGAGAAAGTCCCTGATGGATCGGTAAGACTCCCAATTGCACGGGATAGATGATCGATCACATGCTTTAAATGTTCTGTCCTCTTTAATTCGTTATCCGTGTTCATTTGATCCATGATTTCAAATGCAAGATTTTGAACATGGTACAGACGTCTTTGCTCCATACTGAAGATTCTCCCTTCATATCAAACATATCTCTTTGATTATATGGGGAAAGCTCCAGATATATGATGATCACTTTCCCTAAGCGAGGTATGAAACAGGGTGGAAAAGTACACTCTAAAGATAATAAGGGAGGTGTTTGAAGATGGCACAAGTCGTACTATGTGAAGTAAGCAACTGCAAATATAACCGTGAAGGCAAGAAGTGCTCTGCAGACCAGATTTTCGTTGTCAGTCATAAAGGGGACAAAGCCCACAACAGTGAAGAAACAGATTGTAAAACATTCGATCCGGGTATGTAATGGATAGAAGGCAACCATAGGCGTGGTTGTCTTCTTTTTATATAGTATTGATAATAATTCTCATTCTTATACAAAAAAAGCCCACAAAAGTGAGCTTCATGGTCAACCGGTCTGTTCGGATAATGTGGTGGTTTTGAGCTGGCGGTATCTTGAATAGAACAGTCCCGTCATCAAAAGGGACAGACATCCGAATAATACCGTCATGATTTGGAGTCCTACGAGATCCAGCAGTAATCCTGTGAGAAGGAGCACAACCTGGAAAATCAGTCTGTCGAGCATATTACGGAAAGAGAAGAAACGGCCGTGAAATTCTTTCGGTATCCGTGTTTGAAAAATAGTAGCAGCAGTCGGGAAGAAGCATCCCACGGCAAATCCAAACACTGTGAACGCAAGCACGGACAAGAACGGACTGGTTGCAAAATAAAGAATCATTTGCGCAATCCCGATGATAAAGCTAAAAAAGAATAATATGTTATAAGGTGACATATTTTCACCCATCTTCTTGACGGCAAAAGCGCCTGTCATAAAGGCAATCCCTTCGGCGGTATAGATCCAACCCTTAATGGCCGAACTATCCTGTAGCTCGCTGATGTTGATGACCATTAAGTTGAATCCGCCGATAAATAGCAGTGGGATCAACGTCATCACAAGAGTCATCAATACGATCGGTAGCCCTTTAATGACGGGGAAAACTTCTTTAAAGCTTGCCCCTTTTGGTTTTTCACCTTGTTGAGAGGTGGTCGCGGTTTCTTCAATTGATAAGAACCAGGTCATCACAAATAGTGCCAGATACGCCACTAATGAGAGAGCGTATACCATCGTTAAGGATATGACCACCAACAGGATACCAGCTAACGCAGTTCCAAGGATCCTTGAGAGTGTGGCAACATTCATATGAACCCCATTCATTTGCAGTAAATCCTTCTCTTTTACCACCATCGGAATGGCAGCTTGCAGAGCTGGGAAATAGAAGGCGGCAGATATTTGGATGCTCACTAAGAAGACGACCATCCATAGCACCGAGCCTGTGTTAATCGCAATCAACATGAAAATAACACTTAATGCCCTGGTGAAGCCTGAGATGAGCATTACCGTCTTTTTATTTACCTGATCCGTAATTCTGCCGGCTAATGGTCCAACAGCAAGCCCGGCGAGCAATCCGGAAGCGAGAATCACCGATTTCAGAAAGTAGGAAGGCACCTTTTCCTGCATAAACTCCAGATTACCGATAATCCCTAACCACAATCCGAGACCGGCTATAAATTCACCTATCAATAATATCCATACATTTTTATTTCTCCACATATAGGTCCGTCCCTCGCAGTCGATTTATTTCGCTTCTCTAAATATACTATGGCGGGAGGGGAATGGGAATGATTTTTTTGGGTGGGGGATGTAGTTATCTTGTGAGAGAGCCTGGAAGGAGCAGTTCGCCGTTATAATTGAAATTTCGCCGTTATATCAAGGATTTCGCCGTTAAATTTGAAATTTCGCCGATAAAACATAAATCTACTATCTCATAGCAGGAATTTCTATAGTTCAAGGAGAATAGATGAAGTATAAAACCCGATTGGAGTGGTAAAATGATTGAAAAAGAACGAATCATCCCTCGAATTATTCTGATTTTGCAAGCTTTATTCCGCAGACTTCCCCCAAACCATCCAAAACTCCTAATGATATCCGAGGAACTTGGTAAAAGAATGGCAGGATTCAAAGGAGAGAAAGCTCTAGATTACTCTTTAAGCTTTTTAGATCCCAAAGAATACTACATTCTCCACGATCTCAGAATCCCCTTCAAAAACAGCTTTTTTCAAATAGACACTCTAATCATCACAACCAAATTCATCCTCAATATCGAAGTCAAATACCTCGCTGGCACTGCTTATTTCGACCCTATCTTCAATCAACTTATTCAAACAAAAGAAGGTATTGAATCAGCTTTACCGGACCCTACCATCCAAATCAAAAGACAGGAAAGCCAGCTATTGAAATGGTTAAAGAAGAATGGATTCCCCTCCATCCCCATTTACTCTTGCGTAGTCATGAGCAACGATCGGACTATCATTAAAACCTCTCCAGATAACAAATCCCTTAATAAAATCGTCATCCATCGTCATTCTCTCTTGGACAAAATAAACGGAATTGAGAGTAGCGTTGAAAAAGAGACAGCTTCATCTAAAGACATAAAAAAAATCATTCGAACATTGATAAGAAAACATCAAGAAGCAACGCCCTCAATTCCAGAAAGATTTAACATTGAAGAAAAAGATCTATTGAAGGGGGTCATTTGTGAAGTTTGCCATCATCGTCCTTTAGTAAGAAAACATGGTACCTGGTTCTGTTTGAAATGTGAAAGCAGGAATAATGATGCACATATTCAAGCCCTTAAAGATTACGAGCTGTTAATCGATTCAAAAATAAATAATACAGAACTAAGAAAGTATTTAGTAGTAGCTTCACCCTATGTTGCAAAAAGACTCCTCCAATCCCTTAACCTCCCCACAGCAGGCACTAAAAAAGGAACACAATACATCCTAATATTCAATGAAGGTCAACCTCAAAAAACGAAACAAAAACACCCGCCAATAATCTGACGGGTTTTCATTCCTTCTCAATCCACTCCTGGGACCACTTTTCTATATCTTTCATTAAAGGTTCTAAAGAATATCCTTTTTTAGTTAGTGAATATTCAATACGCACGGGTGTTTCCGGGTAGACGTCTCGTTTTACGATTCCTTCTTCTTCAAGATCCTTTAAACGCTCTGATAGAAGTCTCCCACTGATGCCGATTGCGTCTTTGATGGTGCAGTTCCGTTGTGGGCCGGTAAGCAATTGATAAATGATGAGTGCTGTCCATCTTTGACTTAAGATGCCGATGGCCTTCTCAAACCTTGGACAAATTTCTGATTGATTCATTTTGTCAGGCGCCTCCTTCTTTGTGACTAGTATACCACAAAAACACCTTTTTAGTAATTTAATTACTTGACAGAACATAGTTATTAAAATAGTATAGGTTACATAAAGTAACTAACTTTAATAAAATAACAAAAAGGAAGGAAGAATAGACAATGCTAAAGAATCACTTAATAGGGGCATTTATTTTAAGAATATTTCTAGGAATCACCTTTTTCATTCACGGTTTGACTAAGTTTCAGGGAGGGATTGAAAATACGGTCGGTTTCTTTCAAAGTTTAGGACTGCCGGGATTTGCGGCTTATGTAGTCGCCATCATTGAACTGGTCGGTGGACTGGCAATGATCCTTGGGATCGGGACTCGTGTCGTGGCTGGATTATTTGCGTTAATCATGCTGGGAGCAATCGTCAAAGTAAAATTAGCTGCCGGTTTCTTAGGGAATGGACAGATGGCCGGATATGAATTAGATTTAGCACTGCTTGCGATTTCATTATATTTTGTCGTGGCTAAGGAATCATTGTTCTCAATAGATCAGAAGTTTTCACAGTCAGAATGAATGGGAGGAATTAAAATGAATTTTCATAAAGAACCACATACATTCGTTGGGGAAGTAAATATAAAAGTTGAAAACTTAGAACGATCTCTTTCCTTTTATCAAGAAGTAATCGGGTTTAAAGTAATGGAACAAACAGAGAATAGAGCGACTTTGACCGCAGATGGGATCCACCCATTATTATCTCTGGAACAACCGGAAAATGTTTTACCGAAGCAGCCCGGAACAACAGGATTGTACCATTTTGCCCTGTTGTTACCGAATAGAGCAGATCTGGGAAAAATAGTAGAACATTTTATAAAGCTGAATATTCAACTGGGGTCTTCTGATCACCTGGTTAGTGAAGCACTGTATTTGTCAGATCCGGATGGAAATGGAATCGAGATTTACAGGGACCGTCCTTCATCGGAATGGACATGGAATGGCGATCAGGTAAAGATGGCAGTTGATCCCATCGATGCAAAGGGGATTTTGGCTGAGGCAATGGGACAGCCGTGGGAAGGCCTTCCTGCCGGTACGGTCATGGGACACATCCATCTGCATGTTTCTGATTTGAAATCAACAGAGGAATTCTACGGGAAGGGACTTGGCTTCGATGTAGTCAGTCGATTCGGAAGTCAGGCACTTTTCATTTCAACAGGTGGATATCATCATCATATTGGGCTGAACACCTGGAACGGGGTAGGAGCGCCGAGACCAGCTGAAAACAGTGTGGGCTTAAACTCATTCACCCTACACTTCCCAACCGAAGAAAAACGCACCACCATCATCCGACAGCTTCAATCCATTGGAGCGACCATACGCGAACAAAATGGAAAAATCCTGACCGATGACCCATCAGGCAATCGGATCTATTTAAGCCTGTAAGAGAAGAGGGACGGACCTCACTTTGAGGTCCGTCCCTCTTGCTGGGATATCTGCAAATCGTAAGGAAACATTAAAAAGGAGCCAACATGCATTGAATGCGGTGCCTGGCTCCTTTTTTGTATGGTTTTATTAATAATAATAAGGGTAAGGAGGATAACCATAATAAGGTGAAGGATATCCGTATCCATATCCATATCCATATCCGTACGGGCTCAATAATGCAGCTCCAAGCAGCCCACCGGCAAGCCCCCCTAAAAACGGGTTGAATCCGAACCCAAACGGTCTTCTTCCAAATCCACCAAAGCCAAATCCAGGCCTGCCAAACCCCACACGTCCGATTGGGCGACGTACATCATGATAATTGATAAATGGTTCATTACTTACAGTATGAAAATCATTCATAACATAAACCTCCTCTCTATCTAGGTTATGAATATTCGCACCGATACGAAAAGGACTGGGCATTCACCCATCTAGAGAGAGTTTGTGATAATAGACCTATGACATTTTTTTGAGTTATTAAATGTAAAGCAGCTGCTAACCTGGTTGCTTTACATTCTCACTAATTGAGTATGTAAAACAACTTCAGGAGGAAGATTCCTTCGTTTGTACCAATGCCGATATGACAGCACCGATTGCCTGGATCCAGCTCCCCGTCACATTGATATTCCCGCTGTCCCTTTCATTCAATTCGAGGATTCCAGCGATGGCCTGTAGTGAGTTACCAATAACCTGAAGGAGATTTCCGTATATAGAATATAGCTCTTCTAACGTATGTTCTTCATCAAATGAATCGGCAAGGGCAGCCCCTCCACCCAATGCTTGAAGGAGATTTCCTTTAATATTCAACTCTTGCTTCGTAATGTCATTAAACTTAATGAGTATGCCGGCTATAACGGTTACGTTTCCGATCGCTTGAATTTCATTTCCTGCTTTCGTCAGGGTGAAATCATCTATTGCATCTGCTTCTAACGCATTTCCCGTTGCTTGAAGTTCATTTCCTACGAGATTGAACGAGTTTAAAGTATTTTCTGGAATGCTCTTAATGGGGGTACTGCCAATAGCGGCAATGACCGTTCCGATTGCCGCGATCCATGCTCCCAATGTGGCTTTTTGTTCATTGCTCATAGTATAATCGCCTACTTTAAAGTTCTTAGATATTGTATACAACTAGGCGATGGTTGGTTCATTCCCACCATATTGAAGAGGGGTAGGAATCACCTTCTACTGGAAACGTTTCTCCGATTCGAGGGGTAACAACATGAACCCCCTGTTCTGCACCGCTATTCGTCACTCTCATTATGGGATCTGTCCATTCATGAAAAGATAACGTGAAAGCACCCCAATGAATGGGCAGAAGCCACTTCCCCTTCACATCAAGGTGGGCTTGTACAGTCTCTTCCGGACACATATGTATCGGTGCCCATCTGGGATCATATTGACCACATTCCATCAGGGACAAATCGAATGGTCCATAAGCACTGCCGATTTCTTTAAAATGTGGCCCGTACCCACTATCTCCGCTGAAAAAGATTCTGGAAGAGTTCCCGATGATACACCACGAACACCATAAAGTAGCATTGCGATCATGTAAGCTTCTCCCGGAAAAATGTCGTGCCGGGGTACAAGCCAGAGTAAGACCACTCCACTCAATCTCGTCCCACCAATCGAGCTCTACAATGTAATCAGAATGGATTCCCCATCTCTCAAGGTGACTCCCTACCCCGATGGGAACAAAGAACTGATTCACTTTGCCTCGAAGCTTTTGAATCGTACCATAATCCAGATGATCGTAATGATCATGTGAAAAGATCACAGCATCAATAGAAGGTAGTTCATCCATTTGAAACGGGAGGTCTTTGCTAAACCGTTTCCCGCCCATCCAAGGAAAAGGGGATGGAGCACGACCAAACATGGGATCAAGCAATAGCCTTTTTCCATCAATCTCAACCATGGAAGCTGAGTGCCCGAACCAAGTGACATTCGTAGCAGAATGAGGGTGGTCAAAGGATGGAAATCGGACCCTGGGAATATCGGTATCAGGTTTACGGTTGCTATTTCTTTTCATAAGATCCCGAATCATTGTAAGAGACGTGGAAAAGCTGGTATCCATAGAGGTTGGAATGGAATTTTTAAATGAGCCTTTTGAATGTTGGGGAGAGGGCTGAACACGTTGAAGGGAAGGCTTCTCACCAAATGCAGGATAAAACCGGACAACCAGGAAGGCAATCACGATCAAAGCGGCAAGTGAAAATATAAAAATTAGCATGGATTCTGCTCCTTTTCATTCGATATCTATTACTATCTCAGATAAGCTTGCGACTGTCCAAAATGAAAGGAGTATCACATTTAAGAATTATTTAAGATTTTCGTTAAGAATCCATAAGGTTTGTTTATTATACTATCGTTAATCATAACGAGGGGATGAGTAAATGAGAAAATGGATGCTTGGAATAGCTGTAGTAGGAGTATTAGGAGTGGGATGGTGGCTGATTTCTCCGTTATTTTTAGATAAGGTGGTGAACGAAGCGCCTGTTTCATCGTCATCTGCCTCAAATATGAAAGAACAAGAAGAGAATACTATGAAAGAAACCGACTCATCTTCGCCAGACGAAATGACAAACGATACAATGGAAATAAATGAATTAGTCGGGATTTTTCAAGGAGCAGATGAAAATCACGATGCAAAAGGAAAAGTGAGAATATCAGGAAAAAATATTCGATTGGAAAATTTTGAAGTGACCAATGGACCGGATCTATACGTTTACTTAGTAGAAGAAGGTCAGGATACAATAGAAGGGATTTCACTGGGTGAATTAAAGGGGAACATCGGTAATCAAAATTATGAGATTCCAGGAGATCATTCTGCTTCATCAGGGATGCATATTGTGATTTGGTGTAAGCAATTTAATGTGGATTTCGGTCGTGCTGAGTTAGGTAAGGCAATGTAAAGGAGAGTAAGCCATGGCAAACAAAGTGCTGTTAGTAGATGATGAAGAAAATATTGTGGATGTATGCTCACGGTATCTCATGAGGGAGGGCTATGAAGTGAGTACTGCCTCAAACGGATATGAGGCAATCGAACGATACAAAACGTTCCAACCGGACATCGTGATCCTGGATATAATGATGCCTCAAATGGATGGGTGGCAGGCTGCTGAAAAGATAAGGGAAGACAGCGACACACCCATCATCATGCTGACAGCACTGGGGCAGGAGAAGGATCGGATTTATGGGCTGACGATAGGTGCGGATGACTATGTCACCAAACCTTTCAGTCCCCGGGAATTATTGCTCCGTGTCAAAAACGTATTAAGAAGGACCTATTCCCCCAAAAACCGGGAAGCTCAAAAGGAAGTTCTTAAGTGGAGGGACTTACTCATTGATCGGGATAAACGAAAAGTAGTCGTTACCGGGAGAGAAATTGACATGACCTTGAAAGAATTCGATTTATTAACCCTGTTGGCAGAGCACCCTTCACAGGTGTTCTCCAAATCCCAGTTGCTCGAAACTTTATGGGGTTATGAATATCTGGGTGATGCCAACACGATCAATGTCCATATTCGCAGGTTAAGAGAAAAGATAGAGGTCGATCCTTCTGAGCCTCAATGGATAAAAACCGTGTGGGGGATAGGTTATAAGTTTGAGGAGCGGCAGCCTTATGAAAATTAGAACCCTCCTTATATTAGCCAACACGATTTCGCTCTCCGTAATCTTAGTATTTCTCACAATCTCGTATGTTCAGATGTTCATCTCAACCAATATCATTATCCTGCTTTCCCTTATTACGCTTGGAGCGGGGATCCTATCCTTTGCCGTGAATTTGATGATCACATCGCCTTTATTAAAGTCAGTAAAGCAGATGAGCAATGAAGCGGAGCGGATGGCTAAGGGTGACTTTGATGTGAAGGTGACAGAGGCTGGACCTCAGGAAATTAGAGAGCTCGCTGCTAACTTTAATCATATGTCCACTAGAATAGAAGCAATGTTCGACGAATTAAGGGAATCAGAGAAGTTCAAGAGTGAACTGATCGCCAATGTTTCCCATGACCTTAGAACACCTTTATCATCGATCCATTCTTTTGTTGCCGCTTTGAACGATGACATTATTGAAGAACCTGAAGCACGAAAGAGATATTACGAGACGATTTTGTCAGAAACCGAAAAACTTGGTCTATTAATTGAAGAAGTACTGGAATTTTCACAGTTGGAAAATAGGAAGCTGCCATGGAATCCGCATCCGACACCAATCGATAAACTCCTGATCGAAACCATTCAGCAGTTCGAAAGGGTTTTACTAGAAAAGAATGTTGAAGTGATTGTACAGTACGATGAAGATTTACCTCTCGTTCCTTTAATGCCCGTTCAAATCAAAAGAGTAATGACGAACTTTATACAGAATGCTCTATCCTTTTCCCCAAATCATACGTCATTGGAAATAAAAGCAGCGAAGGATGGGGAGATGATGAGCTTTTCGGTCACAGACGAAGGAAAGGGTGTTCCCCTTGAAGAACAGGCATCGATCTTTCAGCGTTTTTATCGGGTAGAGAAGTCCCGTAATAAAGCAGGAGGAGGGTCTGGCCTGGGGCTATCCATAAGCAAAGAAATTGTTGAACTTCATGGAGGAGAGATCGGAGTCGAAAGTGATGGGGAGACAGGCAGCACCTTTTGGTTCCGATTGCCTTTAGAAATGAGGAGGAGAGATGATGAAAAAAGTAATGATAGGAATCGGCCTGATGCTGGTAGTGAGTCTGGCGGTATTTTTCGGACCTAAACTTTATGCAAGCATAACCCAGAAGTCCTTGGGAAGTGAGCCCGTAAAGACGGCTATGGTGGATGACGAACATGCAGTTGCGACCTTTGCAGGAGGATGCTTCTGGTGTATGGAGCCACCTTTTGAAAAATTGGATGGTGTGTATTCCGTCATTTCCGGGTACACAGGTGGCGAGGAAAAGAATCCGACCTATGATGAAGTTTCCACGAAACAGACGGGGCATGTGGAAGCCGTTCAGATTGAATATAATCCTAAAGTGATCACGTATGAACAATTATTAAAGGTGTTCTGGAGACAAATCGATCCTACTGATGCAGGCGGGCAATTCGTGGATCGAGGCCCACAATACGTGAGTGGTATTTTTTATCATGATGATGAACAAAAGAGCATAGCTCAACAATCAAAACAGGAATTAGCAGACTCAGGACGCTTTGATGAAGACATTGTCACAGAAATCCAGCCTGCTAAAACCTTTTACAAAGCAGAAGAGTACCACCAGGATTATTATAAGAAAAATGAATTGAGTTATAAGTTTTATCGAAACAACTCGGGAAGAGACGACTTCCTTGATGAAGCTTGGGGAGACGACCGAAACATCAAGCTTGACACAAACCCTCTATATCCTTCTTACACAGATGAAGAATTAAGGGGGAAACTTACGGATATCCAATACAAAGTAACTCAAGAGGATGCGACAGAGAAAGCATTTGACAATGAGTATTGGGATAACAAAGACGAAGGTATTTATGTAGATGTGGTTTCAGGAGAGCCTCTCTTCAGCTCTAAAGATAAATATAAAAGCGGCACTGGATGGCCCAGTTTCACGAAGCCCTTAGTAGAAGAAAACATTGTGGAAGTGGAAGATCGCACACTATTTATGGTGCGAACGGAGGTAAGGAGTAAACACGCGGACTCCCACCTGGGGCATGTATTCGATGATGGTCCTGAGCCAACAGGTTTAAGATATTGCATGAATTCAGCGGCCCTTCGATTTGTACCGAAAGATGAGTTAGAAGATCAAGGCTACGGAGAGTTTGTATCTCATTTTGAAAAAGTGGAGGAGCCGTCATGAATGGCGCAACTTCATTACGATCGGCTTCAGCCATCAGTGATCTTCCAGGAAGGTTCGCAAATTACTCAAAAAAAGAAGTAATCTTTCAACCTTTTTCACTTAGTCAAAATCTGTACAGGATTCAATCCGGGAAAATAAAGCTATATAAACATAGTGAGGATGGACGCAAAACCATCCTCACCATGCTGGGTGAGGGAGATTTCTTCAGTAACATAGCACGTTTCAGCTTAGATGACGAGGGAGTTTATGCAGAAGCCATTGATGAAACGATCTTAAGGATCATCTCACTTAAACAACTGGATAGCCTAAGTGTATCGCAACCTGCATTTCTTTCAGAGCTCTTCTACACCTTCAATCAGCATATGAAACAACGAAATATGTTCCTCGAACGCATCATGTACGCACCGGTTAAAGAACGAATTCTTTATCTCATGTCATTCCTTATGAAGAACTTCGGAGAAAAACAGGGGAGATTCATGAAATTAACGGTCCCCCTTACTCACCAGGACATCGCAAGCTTCATTGGCTCTACAAGAGAAACGGTGACCACCCTCACAAAAGAACTGATCACAGAAGGACACATCCAAAAAAAAGATAAGCACTATCTTGTGATGGGAGGGACGGACCTTTAAAGGTCCGTCCCTCATTATCACCTGTCTAATTTAACGATGTCTGCGTCTTGGTTTGGACGGTTTAAGATGAGGTCACGGAGGATGTTAGATCCGAGCATGCTGTATACCGTGCCGTTTCCACCGTAGCCTAATAAGTAATAGGTTCGTTCTTTATCAGGGTGCTTTCCGATATAAGGGAGGTTGTCCAATGATTCTCCAAAGCTTGCTCCCCATGCATAGTCCATTTTGATGTCCAGGTCGGGAAATAGTTTTTGAACCTCTTTCTCAATCTGCTTTCCCCTTTTTTCAATTTTCTTCTCATTCTGAGGTGCCTCGGGAGGATCCTCATCCAAGCCCCCTGCAATGATTCGATTATCCACTGTAGTGCGCAAATATAAGTAGGGGCGTTTCGTTTCCCAGATGAGAGCACGTTCATGCCATTGGGATAAGTCTTCAATGGGCAGAGTGGCAATGGCGTACGATCGATTGATATCAGTGCCTATTTTCTTATCGATAGGAGGAGTTTCATATCCGGTTGCATGAACCAGGTGTGATGCCTGAATCATTCCTTCAGAAGTATGAATGTTGACACCGTCAGCATCCTCTTCTACTCGCCCGGCTTCAAGATTTTCAAATATGGTTGTCTTTTGACCTTCCTTTAAATAGGCGATGATACCGTTCACAAATCGGTATGGATTTACCTCGGCATCTCCATTGGTGATCAAAGCTCCCGGTTTTGAAAAAGGCAATCGCTCTTTGATCTCTTTTTTGGACCAATATTCAACGGGAAAGCCATGTTCCTTCAATACTTTGTATTCTTTTTTCAGCTTTGATACATGCCGGGTAGTACTGGCATAGTAGATACTCTTCCTCCGGATGAATTCGGGAGACACGGGTAAATTCATAGCAATCTTCTCAAGGCTTTCGATCGCTTCAACACACAGCTTATAAAAACGGACAGCTTTCTCTTCTCCAATTTGATCCATCAGATCCTGGAGCATGATATCGTTGGAAAATTGAAGTAAACCGGTATTGGCAGCTGAACTCCCTGAAGCCATACTTCGTTTTTCAATGATTGCAACGTTCAAACCAGCTTCGGTAAGGGAATAGGCACATAATGCCCCGGACATTCCTCCCCCGATAATGGCTACATCATACTGTTTATCAAAGTTTCTCTTTTTATCTTTTAATGTAGTAGGCCAATATAAACGGCCATTATGCAAATCCATTTTGGTTCCCCCAATAAGTATCGATAATTAAATTATGTTCATATCCCATTCCCTTAAATAGTCTTGGATAAAACATATATTTAATCGTTACTGTTTTGTAACGCAGTGTGCTATAGTCCAAACCGTTGGAGTGGAAAAGAACAAATGTTCGTTTTTGTAGAAAAAAAAGGATAGGCAACTAAATGCCTATCCACGAATATTTAAAATAATTCAGTATTTAATTCAACATCGATATTGCCACTCGTTGCTTTAGAGTATGGGCAAACTCCATGTGCCTTTTCGACCAATTGCTTCGCTTCATCTAATTCAACACCACTTACTGCTACTGATAACACAACGCCGAGTTTGAATCCACCATCTGTATCTTTTCCAATGGAGACTTCAGCTGCTACTTTCGATTCAATCTTTTTCTTTTCTTGACGGGCCACTAAGTTAAGAGCGCTATCGAAACAAGCCGCATATCCAGCTGCGAACAATTGTTCAGGATTCGTTGCTCCTTCTGCCCCGGAACCCCCAAGTGATTTAGGCATTGCCAATCCGACATCCAATACTCCGTCACTGCTTGTTACTTTACCGGCGCGTCCACCTGTTGCTGTTGCTTTTGCTGTGTATAATGCTTCCATTTCATTCACTCCTTATTTGTATTTAATTGCGCACAATTTAATATTACAAAACTAATAATAAAGGCTCTGATTTATATTGTCAACAATTAAGTTGTGTACAATTAAATTTGATAATCGATATCTTTTTTTGTATGATAATCTCAGGTTAGTTTGCACAAGAAAGGAATTCGCATGTATGAAAGATCCATTATTATTAGAAAATCAAATATGTTTTAAAATCTATACAGCAGAGCGGGAGATTACTAAGTTATATCGCGGGCTACTTGAAGAAATCGGTGTGACTTATCCTCAATACCTTACATTGTTAGTTCTTTGGGAAGATGGAACGGTATCTGTAAAGGAATTGGGCCGGAAATTGTTCTTGGACTCGGGAACGTTAACTCCGATGCTGAAAAGAATGGAAGCGAACGGGCTTGTCGAGCGTCACCGATCGGTTGAAGATGAGCGGAGCGTCGTGATTTCCCTTACAAACAAAGGAGAAGCGATGAAAGAAAAAGCTGCTTGTGTTCCGACTCAGTTGCTACAGCGATTAGAGATGGATGGGGAAGAATTGGAAAGATTGGATCAGACATTGACGACGATACTCGGAAGACTGCAAGGGAAGGGAAGTAAGTAGGGATGACTTTGGTCATCTTTTTTTTGGAAAATTGTAGAATCATGGTTGTGGATTTATTATAATTTGGTAATTGGCTGGGTTTTTCGTGAAAACGGCTGGATTCAAGCTGTAGAGCAGTACCAACCACAGGGTCGACAAGGAACAAAAGATACGACTTAACACCCCTCATGGAGCATCCTCCTTCTCTCCCCGAAAAGCCAACACCGAAGTCTTCAAAGAAGCATAATTCCCAATCGCAGCGTATCCATAAAAGAAACCCATGAAGATTCCCGTTGCCAGATGCCCTCTGTGACTGATGAAAATGGAAATTATCAAGCCTAGAATAACGGCAATGTTTGGGACTAAAAAGGCAGGGGGTTTGAAGAAAATTTTAATGAGTTGGGTCAGGATGATCAGGACGGGTATCGCGATGACCGCATCCCAGAAATTTGTGTGAATCGTCGGGAAATCCATACAGCTCCTCCAATCAAGCATTTTATTATAATGTTTCCTTTTTTAGTTCTGATTAACAAAAAAAAATGACCCCTAAAAAGGGATCATCGCTCATTTAAATAACGCATTCCAACGCTTTGCCTTTTCAAGTGCTGCTACGTCATTCTCGATTTCACCAGGCTTCACTCCGGCACCAATCATATAGTCCGCAAATTCCATATTGACGAATTCAAAAATGTAATTGAACTGCTGTACCAGGGGCAGGGCTTTAATCTTTGCTGAGCTACCACCGGTGATCACGACATATGCTTTTTTCTTCGTAAGCTCTTCTTTTAAGTTAAAGCGCTCATCACGCAAGTACTGACTCCAGCGGTCAAAGAAATTTTTCATAGGACCACTCATTCCGTACCAATAAAGGGGGGTGGCAAATAGTAATACGTCATGCTCTTCCATCAATTGGACGAGTTGTTCGTAATCATCATCCACAGGAGAAAATCCTCCTTCTGAATGTCTTAGGTCTTCGATCGGTTCAATATGCAGGTCGGCAAGAGATACGACAGTGTGATCGGTTCCATCCACGATTTTTTTTGCAAGGAATTCTGAATTGCCGTTTTTTCGTGTACTTCCTAAAAGGGCTAATACTTTCATTTGTCAACACTCCTCTATTTATTCAAATGTAATATTTGAGTCATTTTTTTTAGTATTCCGCATCAAGACCATTCAAGCCACGGTGACTGGCGTCCTCCAATAGTCGCTTATATTTAGAGTGTACAGCATGAAACCGTTTGGACGCCACCTTTCGTTGAGATAAGGTAAATGCGATTCTTGCTGAGGCATACACATACATATTCGCATATCCAATCAACAGAGATCATACCCAACCGACGATCGACAGTAGGCGGTGGTAAAGTTAGTAGCGTTTGGTGATAAAAGTAAAACGGCTGGATTTTTCTCGGAATCGGCCGGATGATTGGCAAAACCGGCTGGATTATGAGAGAAAACGGCCGGATTCATCACCATTTCGGCTGGTTTATCACAGAAAAAGGCCGGATTCGCCATCATTTCACCTCGATTTTCACAAGAAGACGCAGCCCTATGGCAGATACAGCGCCAAAATCCATCAAAAAAGGACGAATCGATAAAGAATTCGTCCTTTTTTAGGAAAAGCATGAAGCTGCCTCTTATCACCGTCTCCGAAACCCTTCCTCACGCAAATACAACGTTGCTTCATCGTACCCGCCAAAGCTGTCTTCCAGGTTATCGCCGGCATAAATATTCCAGCGTTCATCTTCTTCGATCAGCATGAGGGAATGCCCTTCAGCATCTTTCCACATCTGTTCGACGGGCGGCACGATTTCTTCTTCCGTAGCCAGGTGATCAATGGAAGCGCGAATGATGTCTCGCAGTTCATCACCTGAAAAATCACGGATATTCACGAGTCCTTTTTGATTGGCTTCATAATCGGGAAGACTGCCCGTATAAACAAAACCGTTTCCGTTCGGATGGAGGTGGTACACCACAGTCGTCTTTTCATAGAGACTTTCTTCAAAGTGGAAGTTCACCCGGTTCAGTGAAACGTCCTTCCGAGAAAGCTCAGGGAACTCTTCGATTATGGTTAATTTATCTTCAAATGGTAACATCAAATTCCTCATTTCATTTTGCGATTTTCCCATTATAACATAGTGCCCTATTTTCTAAGAGAAGTTAAAGGTATAATGGGGTACAAAGAGGTGACCCCAATGAATGATTTTACTTCCTTAGGAATCCAACCTAAGTACGTCAATGCGTTAAAAGAACAATCGATTACTGAACCAACACCGATCCAGATCGAAACCATCCCTGTGTTATTAAATGGTGAAGACGTGATCGGACAGGCACAGACAGGAACGGGAAAAACGATGGCTTTTCTCCTGCCTATGCTTGCCAAAATTGATCCAGCGAAAGATGAGGTCCAATCTCTTATTGTGACTCCGACGAGGGAGCTCGCGATTCAGGTAACGGCTGAATTAAATCAAATTCTTTCTTCTACGGAAGATGACATAAATGTGTTAGCTGTGTATGGCGGCCAGGATGTTGAAAAGCAGATCAAGCGACTGAAGAATAAAGCGATTCATATCGTGATCGGAACACCTGGTCGTTTACTTGATCACGTTCGCCGGGAGACCGTGGACTTTTCAAATGTATCGTTCCTTGTTCTGGATGAAGCAGATCAAATGCTCCATATCGGATTTTTTGATGAAGTCGAGTCGATCATTCGGGAGACGCCGTTCACCCGTCAAACGGCCCTGTTTTCTGCGACGATGTCCAAGGATATCCGAAAGATCGGCAAGCGCTATATGAACAACCCACATAATGTACAGATTAGGGAAAAAGAAAAAATTGTACAGGAAATTCAGCAGGAAATCGTGGAAACGACGGATCGTCAGAAATTAGATGCCCTCAGTCAAACGATTCATGATGTCCAGCCGTTTTTAGGCATCATTTTCTGCCGAACGAAAAGAAGGGTCAGCAAGCTGCTGGGAGATCTGAAAGCAAGAGGATTCCTGGTGGATGAACTGCACGGTGACTTATCTCAAGCGAAACGAGAAGGAGTGATGAAGAAGTTCAGGGACGCGAAACTTCAGCTTCTTATCGCGACCGACGTGGCAGCCCGAGGTCTTGACGTGGAAGGTGTCACTCATGTGTTCAACTATGATATCCCTCAAGATGTCGAAAGCTACATTCACAGAATCGGACGAACGGGCCGGGCCGGTAAAGACGGGCTTGCGATCACCTTTGTGGCATTAAAGGATAAGCAGGACCTTGAAATGATTGAAAAAGGCGTTGGCCGTTCATTGCCTCGTCGTGTCGTGGAGGTGGCTCCTTCTAAGGAAACCTCACATGTTCATAAGGGAACGAATGAAAGTGCGAAGGATAGACGGGAAAAGAATATCCAAACCAATAAAGAGCGTAAAGCAAGATCTCCACGTGGAGGCCGGTCTCGTAATAGTGACAGTGGTGACTCATCACGCAGTCATCGATCCGGAAGGGAAGAATCATCATCCCGGCGTGGCGGAGACTCAGCCGGTCCCTCAAGGGGCAGACCATCCAGAACAAATGATTCTGGCAAACCAAGAAGAAACGACTCCAGCGGAAAAAGAAACAGCCAAAGCAAACCCTCTTCAAGTAGAAGAGGCCGCTAACCAAAAAGCATGGTGACCAATGTGTCATCATGTTTTTTTATAGAAAAGAGTGGTGATCCCCCAAAATTTTATAAATCAGGACATAAAATTCAGAATATTCCCAATCTATACCCAAATCTGCTAAAATAATGAATATAAATAGTCATTAATTACAGAAGGGGTGGTTGTACATATGCATGTACCTTTAGTGTTAACGGATTTTCTGGATCGCGCAGTCGAGCAATATGGAGAAAAGGTGGCGATTATTGATGATGTGAAACGTTTGACGTATAGGCAGCTGAATGCACGTGTGAATCAACTGTCCAGGGGCCTTAAGAAATTCGGGATTGAGAAAGGGGACAAGGTCGCTTATCTGGCTCCTAATACGACGGAGATGCTGGAAGGATTTTATGGTGTATATGGAGTCGGAGGAATTATGACCCCTCTGAATACTCGTTTAAAGCCATCAGATTATCAATTTATCCTGACTCATAGCGAGAGCAAAGCATTATTTGTGGATGAGGAACTTTATCCGCTGGTGCAGCCGATCTTGTCTAAGGTGCCGAATTTAAAGCATGTTGTGATTCATGGTAAGTCTACAGATGGACATCCCGGCTATGACGGGTGGCGAGGCTCATTCAGCGACGAAGCCTTCGATCGTGTAGTACTGGAAGAAAACGATATCGCTTCATTACTATATACAAGTGGAACGACAGGGGATCCGAAGGGAGTGCTCCTCACTCACCGATCGAACTATCTGCATGCTTTATCTTCCATGCATCATTTACGGGTTTCCGATCAGGACACCTTGCTTCACGTGCTGCCTATGTTCCATGTGAATGGATGGGGATCTCCTTTTTACTATACGGCAAACGGTGCGACCCAGGTGATGCTCAGAAAAGTGGACCCTGAGATGATTTTAGATAAAGTCGAGAAGCATGGCGTATCGGTTATGCATATGGCGCCGACTGTTTTGAATATGCTGCTGGAGAACTATCCAAACAGGGAACGGATCATCGGGCAAAATGTAAGGGTTGTCATTGCGGGTTCTGCCCCTCCGCCGGCATTTGTTCGAAAGGTAGAAGAGGATCTGAATTGGGAGTTTATCCAAGTGTACGGAATGACTGAAATTTCGCCACTTATCACTACGTCCATCCTGAGATCTTCAGAGCAGGACCGACCAAAGGAAGAAAAGTACCGGTTAAAGGCGAAAGCCGGCTACAGTATGATTGGCAGCAAGGTGAAAGTAGTGGATGAGCTCGGAAATGAAGTCCCCCATGACGGGAAAGCGATTGGAGAAATCGTGACGAGAACGAATACAGTGATGGAAGGATATTATAAAAATCCTGAAGCCACCAATCAAGCCATTCGAGATGGATGGCTCCATACAGGGGATATGGCGACGGTTGACTTGGATGGGTACATTGAAATTGTCGACCGGATGAAAGACGTCATCATCAGCGGGGGAGAAAACATCTCTTCTATCGAAGTAGAGGGGGCCCTCTATGAACATGACAGTGTCTTGGAGGCAGCCGTCGTTGCCATCCCCCATGAGCGTTGGGGAGAAGTGCCTCATGCAGTGGTTGTGATCAGGGATGGTCACAGCTTAACGGAAAAGGAACTTATCGCATTCAGCAGAGAAAAGCTTGCCCACTTCAAAGCACCGAAGAGTATTACCTTTGCAAAAGAATTACCCAAGACCGCATCAGGAAAAATCCAAAAGGTTGTGATCCGAAAAGAATACTGGAAGGATCATGATCGGATGGTTCATTAGGAATATTTATTTTTGGCGTGCAACAGCACGCTTTTTTTTAATGGAAACCTAAGGATACACTTCCAAAAAAACACTCATATGTTTATCACTATATATGCGTGGTAAACAAGAACTAAGTACTTACAGACTACACTTACAAAGGAGAGATATTAATGAAGGTACGAAATTTATTACTAACTTTACCGCTGAGTGCAGGACTGGTTTTAGCCGGTTGTGGAAACGAAGAAGGTGCCGAAGAGGAAGACAATAATGTAGAACAGCAGGACACTTCTCAAGAAGAAGGCAACATGGATGAAGGATCAGTAAACGAAGAAACTATGAATGAAGATAAAGCGGATGAAGAAGATAATGAAGGTATGCTCAATGAAGATCCTTCTGATGAGACACTGAATGATGATGAGGTGGATAAGGACGATAAAGCCTCTGAAGAACAATAATGCATTTCAAAAAGGACTCCTGGGAGTCCTTTTTTTGGGGGATTGGACAAAAGCCCTTATTTCTTAAACCCATGATGCCCGTCGTCCCTGTTAAGGCTTCTCCAGCATAACTTATAAAAAGGAAGTTTTATTATCATAATAACAGGGAAAAGCAGTTTTTAAGAGTAGACAAATGGAGGGTATCAAGATGAGTTTAAATTCCCCGTTGGTTCCAAATCAAAAAACCTATTGTTCCAATGAGTATGGAAAGTTAAAGAAAGTGGTCGTTGTTTCACCTGAAAATATGCAAATAAATGAAATCATAAATGAGACTCAAAAGCATTTCCTGAAGGAAAATATCAATATAGATAAAGCGGTTCTGCAGCATAAACACTTTGTTGATACGTTAGAGAAAAATGGTTCAGAGGTCATTCACCTGCAACCATCACCAGAGTTCAATGAACAAGTCTTCACAAGGGACATCGGTTTCACGATTCATGATCAGTTCTTCGTTGCATCAATGAATACCGATGTCAGGCGAGGAGAAGTGAAAACGTTGAAGAATTGGCTGGAAACGAATGAAGTGCCTTATCATGAACTTCTCCATTCCATTGAAGGAGGGGATGTGCTCGTTGATGAGCAGAATATTTGGATCGGAGTGAGTGGACGGACGAACCAATTGGCCGTCCAATCGTTACGAAATCAGCTCCCCCAATTTACTGTTCATGAATTGCCTTTAAAAGAAGAGATCCTTCATTTAGATTGTGTATTTACGATCATTTCAGAGGAGTGGGCCCTTGTGTATCCACCGGCCTTTTCAAAAGAGGATCTTGAGAAGATCAAGTCGCATTACAATATCATCACTGTAACGGATGATGAGCAATTCCAAATGGGCCCAAATGTATTAGCAATCGGTGATGGGAAAATCATCAGTCTTACACAAAATCAAGATTTGAATGCACGAATCAGATCGAAAGGTTTTGACGTGATCGAACTGGATTTATCCGAAATCATCAAGTCAGGCGGATCATTCCGCTGCTGTACGCTTCCTCTGATTAGAGAGTAGTGGAGATCTTATTGGATATGAACTAAATTGTTTCATTAAAGAAAAACAGGTGACTTTATACCTGTTTTTCTTCTTTTTACAGAAGCTTTACACTCCTGTCTTCTTTTTGCAAATGGTTCTTCATATTTCCCCTTTATTCTACATATGTAGTCGAAATTATAGGAGGTAGGGTAAATGAAGAAATCAATGAAGAAAATTCTTCCGTTAGCGGTTGTGTCAACATTAGCTCTTGGAAGTGTAATAGGAATGAATCAAGACAACACAGAAGCACAAGCGAAGGATTCCAAGAACGGCAAAGCAAAGAATGTCATCTTCATGATCGGTGATGGAATGGGCGTTCCTTACACAACGGCTCTTCGTTATATGAACGACAATCCGGAAACAGTGGAGATGGAAAAAACGGCATTCGATCCTTACCTTGTCGGATTACAATCCACTTATCCAGAGGATGAGAAAGAAAACGTAACAGACTCAGCAGCAGCTGCTACGGCGATGAGCGGTGGAGTCAAAACTTACAATAATGCGATAGCAGTCGATAATGATAAAACAGATGTTAAAACGGTATTAGAGCAGGCGAAAGAAAACGGTATGTCTACAGGTATCGTGGCTACATCTCAAATCACCCATGCGACTCCGGCATCTTATGGAGCCCATGAAGAGCAGCGTAAAAGCGAAGATGCGATTGCGGATGACTATTATGATGAAATGATTAACGGTGAACATAAGATTGACGTCATGCTGGGCGGAGGGACGGACTTCTTCGAACGTGATGACCGAAATCTTGCCGAGCAGTTTCAAAAGGATGGATACAGCTATGTGAAATCCGCTGAAGAACTGAAAAATGACGACAACAAACAAGTTCTTGGTCTTTTCTCTGAAGTAGGAATGGACAAGATGATCGACCGTGATGAAGAACAGCCAAGCTTAGCGGATATGACGACTTCTGCACTCGACCGCTTAAAAGGTGACAAGGATGGCTTCTTCCTGATGGTGGAAGGCAGTCAAATCGACTGGGCTGGTCATGACAATGATGTTGTCGGGGCTATGAGTGAAATGAGAGACTTTGAGATGGCACTTGAAGAAGTAAGAGATTTCGCGAAAGAAAATGGTGAAACATTGGTAGTGGTTACAGCAGACCATTCTACAGGGGGAATCTCGATTGGTGCAGACGGTGAATATAATTGGGATCCGGCACCGATTCAAGCTGCAAAACGCACGCCTGACTTTATGGCAGAACAAATCGTAAATGGTGCTTCAGTGGAAGAAACATTAGCTGAAAATATCGATCTTGAGCTGACGGAAGAGGAAATCGCTTCTGTGAAAAAAGCAGCAGAAAAAGGCGATCAAACCGAAATCGATAATGCCATCGAGAAAATTTTCGACAAGCGTTCAGGGACTGGATGGACAACGGATGGACATACAGGAGATGACGTTCCTGTGTATGCATTTGGTCCACAAAAAGAGAAATTCGCCGGCATGATCGATAACACAGATCAAGCGAAAATGATCTTTGAATTATTGAAGAATAAAGGGAAGATCAAAGACGAAAAATAAGCTTACTATAGATGAGACCATGCATACCCCTCTTTCCTGAGGTGGACTGCATGGTCTTTTCTCCGTTTATGCTTCTTCTAAATCTGAAACACTTACTTCAGAACGTTCTTCCAATGGTCCGCGAAGATGAACAACGGCTGTTTTTCCATCTTCATGAACAGAGTCAATCCATACGGACGCCTCTTTATATTTCACTTCAATATCAGCTGAAGAAGATAAAATCTGTTTTACACGGTTAGAATCCATCTTTCATTTCCTCCTTATCGTTTATATTCCATAGGTTAGTTTGTCCTCTTTTATGAGAAAAATGAGCGTATATTTCATTTGAAATCCGATACGCTAATAGCGAAAGGGTGATAACATGAAGAAGCAGGATGAAAGGACATCCACTACAGAAGCAAACATGGAATTGAATGAAAGATTTTATGGAAGTAATGAAAAAGAAGTTGATCCGGCACCCCCAACGTATATTCAAAATAATACGGCCGCGGTGAGGATTACTGGTGATGATGAGTAAGAGTACCAGCTGAATTTATTTATCTATGACAAAAACCTGCCCGATAATCTATCAGGCAGGTTTTTTGTTATTTCGTTTTATTACGTTGGTCTTTATTATGTTTATTCCCCTTACTATTGTCTCCACTTGTGATCTCAGTAGCAAATTCAGTCGTTCCACGCTTAGGTGAATTTTGGTTTTCGCTGCCTTTGTTGTACTTCTTTGTCATTAGAATTCCTCCCGTTTATTTTAATCACTCTTAGTTTTTGAAAAGGGAAGAAGAGTTATACAAATTCTAAGAATATATGCCTTTTTTCCTGTATTTAACAACATTAATGAAATATATTTCCCTCTGAACGATAATGAAGATAAGAAAGTCTTTCTAAAGGGAGGTAAGCCTATTGCAAGAACAAATGTTTAGAGATCAGAATTCGTATGGTACACCTGGAAAATGGTTTGTAGATGAAGATGCAGTTGGGATGAAAGGCTATCCGATTTTATTCATTCATGGGATTCATACCTCTTCAGACACGTGGATACGAGAAAATGATTTATTGGAATACACGCGTAAATTTGGGCACCAAGCAGTTTTTATCGATTTGCATCCAGTTGAAGATATGTGGACAAATGGGCAGCTTTTAGCGGGGAAGCTTCGTGAGATTTACGACTATTTTAAGAGGAAGGTAGTGGTTGTGGGCCATAGTAAAGGAGGAATCGATATTCAAACAGCATTGGTTCATTATGGTGCCGGACCCTATGTAGAGAGGGTCATCACTCTTTCGTCCCCTCATCATGGATCAGAGCTTGCAGACCTTGCCTATAGTAAATGGGCCGGCTGGTTGACCGATGCTTTAAACAGTAAAAATAATGCCGTGTTTTCCCTGCAAACGGGATATATGAAATCTTTCCGTTCCGAGACGGATGAACTTGAACTTGCCAGAGCCACCCCATTCTATACATTCGGTGGTACAGGATGGGGAGGGGTGAATTCTGAACTGTTTTGGGGCGGGCTATACTTGAGCCGATTCGGACAAAGTGATGGAGCGGTTCTGGTAACAAGTTCACGCCTTCCTTATGGGGGTGAGGTGCGGGTCCAAGACTGGTCTCATACGACGATAAAAGAAGGCGGGGAGATTTTCCCTTATTTGAAGGATCTCTTAACAGAAGAGGTGCAAGAGGTTTCCTATGCTGCCGTGAGCGAGCTTGGACAAGAGGGAGAAACATCGGTCCTCCATAGAGGAGGGGCATTTATGGGCATTGGAGTGGAGAAGTTTTCTGTCGAGGAAGAGGTAGAGAAAATCTCGGTGGACTGGATCAGTGATCAACAGGATACCAGCTATGAGCTCATAAGTCCGAACGGGCAAGTGTATAAACAGTTCATGGTTACGGAAGATGCGACAGGCTTTTTCCCTGGCGCTTATCATCATTCCATGATCGTTTCCAAGCCCCTTTTGGGACAGTGGGAAATGAGGGCGCATAATTGTCAAAGTGAAAAATACATGCTGACCATTCTGTTTCAGAAAGGGGTTAGTAAGGAGTGGAGTCAGTTGGCGGTGGATGGAGAATCTTTAATGGGTTCATGGAATGTACACGACAAACCTGTGAAGAAAACATATACCATTCACCATATCCCAAGGAAGAGCGGTAACAAAAACCAAACCACCCTCATTACAACTGAAGATCTATCTTCACTGCCACTTGCTGAATTTGAAGAAGGAGTCCATAACATCACCATCGATATAGAAGGGGAAACCCAGGAAGGAAACGAATTTCAGAGAACGATGATTCAAACGGTTTATGTGGATGGAAAGGGGAATGTCTATTAAATGTTTGAAGTGACATTCATCATGAAGGTTAAAAACAAGGTCCGTCCCTCTGCATAAACGGGGACGGACCTTTGGGTTATAGAGCGCTTAGGAATTCTGTTACTTGTTCTGGTGTTTTGGCGTTGGCGCTGTGCAGGTGCGCGATTTTTTCGCCGTTTTTGTAGACAAGCAGGCTTGGGATACCCATGACGTCATATTTTTCGGCGATTTCAGGAAATTCGTCTTTATTGATGTCGTACCATTTATATTGACCGAACTTTTCCATGATCTCATCAATGAACATATCCATACGACGGCAGTCGGGACACCAGTCTGCGTGGAATTTCACAATCACCGGCTCTGCCGAAGTGATCAGGTCTTCAAAGGTTTCTTTGTTTTTAATTGCTTGCATGTTGTTAACCTCCCTTTTTTCATTATTTTATACAAACAACCGATCATTTGTAAAACGAATCATTTTTCGTTTGAACTTGCACATGATAATATGGGAATACATATTGAAGGAAAAAGGTGACATTATGCAACCGATTAAAGTTGGATTAGTAGGATATGGATTTTCTGGACAAAGTTTTCATCGACCGTTACTTTCTCATTTGGAGGAGTTTCATATCGAAGCGGTGCTTTCATCTGATGAAGAGAAAGTACTGAAAGACATGGAGGGTGCAACAGTGGTGTCGTCCCTTGAAGGTTTACTTCAACAAGACATTGAATTAGTGGTGATCACCACACCGAACCACCTTCACTATTCCATGATTAAGCAGGCTTTACTAGCTGATAAACATGTCGTGGTAGAGAAGCCGTTTGTGACGAATAGTGTGGAAGGGGAAGAGCTGATAGCTCTAGCGAAAGAGAGAGGCTTGCATCTTTCTGTCTTCCACAACCGACGATGGGATGCCGATTTTTTAACCATCCAAAAGTTACTTGAAGAAGAAGCTTTAGGACAAATCTATACATATGAAGCCCACTTCGATCGTTTTCGTCCGACTATTAAAGACCGTTGGAAAGAAAATAAAATCGAAGGAGCCGGAGTGTTATATGATTTGGGATCTCACCTTCTCGATCAAGCACTCACTCTGTTTGGTACACCACAATGGGTGCAGGCGGATGTGTTCCCGCAAAGAAACCCGGAAAAAGCGGAAGACTATTTCCACATTACACTTGGGTATGACGTACTGAGAGTACAATTGTACTCGCGTTCCATTGTCCTTGATCCAGGACCGCGCTATCAGGTTCATGGATTGAAAGGAAGCTACGTGAAGCACGGAATGGATCGTCAGGAAGATGATCTGAAAGCAGGGAGAAACCCCCTTGATGAAGAGTGGGGAGTGGAAGATGAAGAAAACTGGGGTACACTGACAACCATATCCGGGGATGAAGTGACTTCAGAAGTCATTCCTTCTGAAAAGGGGGATTATACCCAATTCTATCTGGGCGTACATGGAAGCTTAAGGGGAAATAAACCACTTCCGGTAAAACCAGAGGATGCTTTGCACGTGATAAAAATCATTGAAGCATGTAAAGAAAGTGCAGAGAGCAAATGTGTTATTCAATTGAAATAGAGTAGAAGGGCTCCCCACAATCGGGGAGCCCTTCTATATAGATGCTATTCTACCGTACCAGCTTCTAAGATCTGAACTTTTGCGTCGACATTGAAATTTACACGGGGATAAATGCTTTCTTTCCATTCTTTAAAATCAAATCCACGTACCCCGTGCTTTTGATATTGACCGATGCCAACAGGGTCGATGCCTAATTCCTGAAACTCCTTCAGCATGGCTAAGCATTTCTCCTCGATATCCTTTTCCATTTTTTTCTCAACTTCTCCCACTTTATCAGGTGTTAATTTCTTTCCGGTATACTCTCTTACAATTCCCCGGATCTTGATTCTCATAGTCACTTCAACAGGATCAGCTTTATGTTTGATGATAATTTTGTGTTTTGAAATCAGACTCGTTACAGAAGCCTCAACCGTTCCTTCTGCAGCTCCAGGCTTTTTCCCCATTTTAATGACATGGCTTCCTTCAGCCAGTTTATCCACTAATAGTTTAAAGAAAAACATATCTTCAGAAGGAATCTTCTTGACCATTTTGTCTTTATCGAAGAGAGCCACACCTGAAATCGCTAGACTTTCATTAGAAAGCTGCTTCAATATAGGGAGATAGGCTGTTTGTCCTTCTTGGAAATAAGTAAATAGAAATAAATGTAAATTTGTTTCCGGTAATTCTCTGCGGGTAATGTTGTGTGTAATCAGGTTAGAAATATACGTTCCATTCCCCCTTAGCCCATAATTTCCTTTGATCAGTTCACCCGCATCTCCTTCGACTACCGTTACATATAGCCTTGCGCCAACACTGGCGTCTCTTTGCAGGGAATCTCCGATATCGATGATTCCTTTCTTTGCCAGTTTTTCTCCTATCAGCACGACATCCAAGCTTCCTCTTACAAGGGGCTGTTGTGCCCTTCTTTCTAATTTCTCGAGCACTTCCCGCGTGGATGATGCTTCTGCAGACAGCGTTCCATTTTGGATGGATTTATCAGATAAGTAAATGGGGAACAGAGCTGTCCCTCTTATCTTATTCTCCCCTACATAATCATAGGCTTTTCCGGTTTCAACATATAAATCGTCGAGAATCTCCTTTTCGACGCATCCCGATAGGAATAGAGAACAAATGAGTAAAATGATCAAGGAAAGTTGTTTCATTGTTTTTGTCTCACCTTCTTCATGATAGTCACCAGTACTAAGAGGGCAGGTATGTAAAAAAAGTTGAAATAGAAACCGATTTGTCCTGAGATCGTATTCAGGAAATTAACCTGTTTACGATCAGTGATAAACGTTAAGGTGCATAGACAGAGAATACAAATAATGATCAATGCATGACGATGTCTTAAAGGAGTCATGCGTTTAATGGTCCTGCTGGCGCACCAGATAGCGATGCACACGTTTGGCAGAATCACTAAGCACCAATTGGCGATACCGATATATTCAAAGCGTTCCACAAAGGGCATTTCAACGATTTTCCACATGGAAAGAGTGGCCCACACGGTCTTTTCTAATTGCTTTTGACTGAAAAATGCAAATGAAATGATGGCGATTAAGGTATATATGGTCGTGGTTGTAAACAGCGCCCAATGAGCATATTTTTGCGACTTTTTCGCTTCTTTAATATATGGATAGAGCATAAGTATGGCTTCGTATCCCAGATAAGTAAGTGACATATTTTTGGTGGAAATCAAGATATCCTTGATGGTGTGATCAAATACCGGCAAGATGTTTCGGAAATCTGCGTATTTAAATGTAAACGCAAAGGTCAAGATCAGATAACTGGGTAGTACAGTTCCAAAAAAAGCGGTACCTGCAATGGTTCGGACTCCACCATTCACGATATAGTAGACAAGGATTAAGAAGAACAGTGCAAACATAAACGTACTTAAACGCGGATACATCCATACTTGCAATACCTCGATATACGTCCTCATGATCGTTATCACCAGCAAACTGAAATAGAGGGCGAATAATAAATTGAATATATTCCCAATCCACTTTCCGAAAACCAAAGTATGAGCAGATACAAGGTCCCCTCCGGATTTTTCTAAAATAAGGTACATAACGAACATGAGAACATGAGTAACAATACCTGCGAGGATGACAGAAATCCAGCCATCATAACCCGCATTCATGGAAATGATTCGTTGAAACCCCAGTACACCTGCCCCGACTTGAATGGAGTGTATGAGAAAGAACACCAGGAAAGGGGATATTTTTCTTCTATCTGGAATGGCCTGCATCTGATCACCTCCAACCTTTATTCGTCTATATCCAGCTTTTTCTTTGCTTCAGATGGATGGAATCTGTATGGTTTCTTCGTTCTTAAATATTCCGGACGTCCTGCTTGTTTACTAAATGGGAACCGGATCAGGGCGTCTTTCAGGTCCTTCATTCTCGGTGGATAGAGCGGCTCAAGGAACGGTCTCCCCAGGGAGGTTAATTGTAATAAATGTCCCATAAGCAAACAGAAACAGAAAACGATTCCTAATAATCCCCAAAGTTGTGCGAACAACAAGAAGGGGAATCGGAGCAAACGGATCGTATTACCCATGCGGTACACGGGAGTCGTAAAGGAAGCAAGCGCAGCAAGGGCAACTAATATGAGCAGGACGTTACTCGTAATCCCGGCCTCAACGGAAGCGGTCCCGATTACAATCCCTCCCACGATACCGATGGTTTGCCCGACTTTTGTCGGTAGGCGGGCTCCTGCCTCACGCAATAATTCAATCGTCAACTCTAGGAATAACGCTTCTAATATAGGTGGCAAAGGGATCTCTTGTCTGGATGTTACAAGAGTGGCCATAAGATCCTTTGGTATGAGTTCATAATGATACGTCAGCGCAGCAACATAAATCGGTGTAATCAAAATCGAAAACGCAACTGCAAAAACACGCACCAGACGGAGGAAAGAGGCGATCGAGAAATTCAAGAAATAATCCTCATAGGCATTAAAGAACTCAACAAGAGTCGTGGGCCCTATCAATGCGTGTGGCGATCCATCCACCATCACGGCCACCTTCCCCTCCACCAGTACAGAAGCGACTCGATCGGGTCGTTCTGAATCCAAAAGCTGGGGGAAAGGGGAATTGCTATTATCGGCAATGAGCTGTTCAATAAACGAACTATCCATGATTTGATCAAAATCCACGGCTCGTAAACGCTGCCGCATCGTATTCACATTGGCTTCATCCACTAATCCATCCAGATAGACTAAAGCGACTCTTGTGTGAGTCATTTTCCCAATATTGAATTCTTCCACTAATAGTTCTTTAATAGGAAGACGTTTGCGGAGGAGATTCAGGTTGTCACTGAGAGATTCCACAAAGGCTTCTTTTGGTCCAACCACACTGAATTCCACTTCCGGTTGGGAAACCTTTCTCCCCATTTCATTTTTCGTAGCGATGAAGGCAAATTTCCGGTTGGAGGCATCCATCGTTAACAAGGTATATCCGTTAAAAAGCTTTTGTTCAATTTGTGCTTCATCTTTGGATATTTCTATATCCAGGACAGGAACCAACGTCTTTAAATCATCAAATGAATGAAAATCTTTTGAAAGTAAGGAGGGAAGAACATCCTCCTGCAGGATTTTCCCATCAATCAGGGTGGTAATGAAGTGCAGACTGAACTTGGCCCCTGTATGAGGATTCTGATAAAAGGCTTGTTTATAGTCAGCCGATTTCTCAGCTTCCTGCTTGAAGTTTTCATAGGTCTGTTTTTTCTTCGTGTTATCGGTGTTTTTCTTGTTCTTAAAGAATGGAAACATACTAATCCCTCATGTTCGATGTATGGTCTATCCAATAGTGTTACCGAAAATAGGAGAATTATGAAAAAGGATGGGGAAGTGGGAAAAAACGTTAAGGTCCCCAATGAAAAGAGGGAATGAGTTCGTTGTGGATTTATTAAGATTGGGAATGAAATAAAAAAAGACTGGAAAAGGAATATCCCTTTTCCAGTCTCATGTCGTTATTCCTTCTCCAGGAAAAACTTCTCGATATCATCAAGCATCGCATTTGCTGCCATGACGCCACCGGCAGTGTTCCAAATAGCATCGCTTACTTCATACACTTTATCTTGTTTTGCCACTTCAAGGTTTTGGAATAGAGGATCGTTGAGCCACTCTTCGGCAAGCTTGTTCGCTTCTCCATCACCCGTTTCATAGGTGAAGTAGAATAACACATCTCCATCCATCGCCGGGATTCGCTCTTTCGTTACACCTTTTTCAGCAAAGTCGTCAACATCCTGACCTTCAGGACGGGCAAATCCTAATTGATCC
Organism: Rossellomorea aquimaris; assembly: GCF_003315075.1. Classification (GTDB taxonomy): domain Bacteria; phylum Bacillota; class Bacilli; order Bacillales; family Bacillaceae_B; genus Rossellomorea; species Rossellomorea aquimaris_C. The sequence continues at coordinate 191,655 of NZ_QNRJ01000004.1, read as the reverse complement.
AGGATCACACCTGAGAATGAATCTTTATGGTAAATGCGTACGTCACCTGCTAAAAAGCGGACCATAGAAACTTCCTGGTTAAGTTTGTCTCCAAGTTTCCCTTTAAGATATTCAATCCGCTGGTCATACTGGGCTAATACTTCCTCGCCTTTTTCTTCTTTGTTTACCGCTTTAGCGTATAATTCAAAGTTTTCTTTCCAGTTCCCGCGTAATGTTTCTGCCATCACCGTTGGAGCGATGTCTTTCAGCTGATTGTATTGTTCCTCTTGACGCATTTTGTTCCCGATAATAAGGTCCGGTTGAAGTTTAGCAATGGCTTCCATGTTTAATTCGCTTTCAGTTCCGACTACTTCAACATCTTTCATGTCGTCGGCAATATGATCGTACCATGGATCGCCTGTCCAGGATTGTACGGCACCAACAGGGGTCACACCCATAGAGAGAAGAGCCTCTGTTCCTTCATTTGTAAGGATGACAACCTTCTTAGGAGTTCCTTCGATTTCAGTCGTACCCATTGCGTGTTCCACTGTATAGGTTTCTTCTTTCTTATCGCTACTTCCAGAACCGTCTTTTTCTTCTTCTTTATTACCGCATGCAGCTAGAAATAGAAGAGAAGCGATGAGTAATAAATATAATAAATTTCTTAATTTCATATGTATAAATCCTCCTGAAAAATAGTTTGTGGGTGATAATGATTATCAATTACACTTTTCATAATAGGTGAGAAAGCTTTCATTGTCAATACCTAAATGATAATGATTTTCAAAGTCATTGACGGTTGTTTCATTCTTCTTTAAAATAGTAGGAGAAGGACTGAACGTGAAATGACAATTGATTTTCCTTTCCTTATGGAATGTTCATATGGATTAGAAAGGTTAACACATAATGAAAATTCAAAAACAACTTATTCTGTATATAGGAACCATTTTCTTTCTCCTATTGTGTATTGGAATCAGCATTGTATACGGGTATACCGATACGTCGTGGAGGGTAGCGATTGAAGCGTTCACCAATCCCGATGGTTCGACTGAACATATTGTACTCCAGACGATCCGGTTACCCCGGGCGCTTATTGCTGCGACCGTAGGGGCATCCCTCGCCATTTCAGGTGTCCTGATGCAAACCTTGACCAAGAATCCGTTAGCATCTCCCGGCATTTTCGGGATCAATGCCGGTGGTGCTTTTATGGTGGTAGTGGCGGTTACGTTATTTGGTGTAACCAATCTTCAATCCTTTACATGGCTCGCATTTCTGGGAGCGGGTCTTGCTGCCGTCGGAGTGTATGTCATCAGCTCCGTTGGGAATAACGGGTTGACTCCCATGAAGCTGACGTTGGCAGGTGCTGCCATCACGGCGATGTTCTCCTCATTCACACAGGGATTGCTTGTACTGAATGAAGCGGCGTTAGAGCAGGTATTGTTCTGGCTTGCAGGATCTGTTCAAGGAAGAAGCCTGGACATTTTAACCGGGGTCTTTCCTTATATTGTGGCAGGCTGGATCCTTGCGCTCATGTTAGCAGGAAAAATGAATATACTTGCCATGGGAGAAGATGTTGCCAAGGGGTTGGGACTTAAAACAGCTCTGATTAAATTTATCGCCTTACTTGTGGTTGTGCTGCTGGCTGGAGGTTCCGTAGCCATTGCAGGACCCATAGGCTTTGTCGGGATTGTCATCCCCCATCTTGCGAGAAAAATCATCGGGGTGGATCATCGCTGGTTGATCCCTTACTCAGGATTGCTCGGAGCGATTTTGCTATTGGCCGCTGACATTGGAGCCCGATACATCATCATGCCCCAGGAGGTGCCGGTTGGTGTCATGACAGCCATTATTGGTGCACCATTCTTCGTGTACGTTGCAAGGAAGGGGTTTTAACCGATGAATAGATTTATGGGGAAACGCTGGCTTCAGGACCGGGTTTCTATGCTTGTTGATATATCGGCAATGAAGAAAATCATGATATTAGGCGTCATCACTGTCCTCATCCTTATTATGAGTACGGGAATAGGTGACTTGAAAATAGCACCATGGAAGGTCGTAAGCGTCTTCTTTGGAGGCGGAACAAGCTTAGAGCAGCTTGTGGTTACGTCTTTTCGACTTCCGCGGATCATCATTGCTCTGCTCGCCGGGATGGCATTGGCCGTTGCCGGTGGGATTTTACAGGGGATGATCCGAAATCCTTTGGCATCTCCCGACATCATCGGGATTACTGGGGGAGCAGGAGCGGCTGTGGTCGCTTTTCTGACCGTTTTCAGCAACGATGATAATACCTTGATGGTCAGCATTAAATGGCTTCCTGTTGCTGCCTTTACAGGGGCAGCAGTCATTGCCTTTTTAGTCTATTTCTTAGCGTGGCGAAAAGGGGTATCTCCTGTCAGATTCGTCTTGATTGGAATCGGTATTTCAGCTCTGACACAAGCTTTGACAACACTTCTTATGATACTCGGCCCTATATATAGAGCCAGTCAGGCAAACATTTGGATAACGGGTACCGTGAACGGATCGGATTGGCAGGACGTATGGATCCTGCTTCCGTGGAGCCTGGTCTTTATCCTGCTAAGCTTCTTTATAACCCGCCAATTAAATATTCAGGAACTTGGGGAAGAAATCGCTACAAGTGTTGGAGGGAACGTTCAGAGACAACGCTTTTTGCTTCTATTGATGTCAACGGCTTTAGTAGGTGGAGCGGTTGCCTTTGCAGGGGGAATTGGCTTTGTAGGTTTGATGGCCCCTCATATGGCAAGAAGAATGGTAGGATCATCTTTCGGTGCGTTACTTCCGACTGCCGCATTTATAGGTGGAATTCTCGTGATGGTGGCAGATCTGATCGGCAGAACTCTATTCCTGCCCCTGGAAGTTCCGGCCGGAGTATTTACTGCAGCGATCGGAGCCCCTTATTTTATCTATCTATTATTTAAAACAAGAAATTCTTAAAGGAGTTGGCCATTAATGAGTGACATTTTACAAACGAAGGATTTAACTCTATCTTACGGGGAACGAACGATCATTGATGAACTAAATATTGATATTCCAAAAGGGGAGATTTCTGTCTTTATCGGCGGGAATGGCTGCGGTAAATCCACTCTTCTTCGTTCCATTGCCAGATTACTTAAGCCGAAACAAGGTTCGGTTCTGTTGGATGGGGAAGCAATCTCTCGTTTATCAACGAAAGAAGTCGCTCGCAAAATGGCCATTCTACCTCAATCGCCAACGGCTCCTGAGGGATTGACCGTCCTGCAGCTGGTAAAGCAAGGTCGGTATCCTCACCAGACCTGGCTCAAACAGTGGTCCCATAAGGATGAGGAAATTGTTCAGGACGCACTGAAGGCAACGAAGATGGAGGAACTGCAGCACCGGAAAGTGGATGAACTCTCCGGGGGGCAGAGACAGCGTGCCTGGATCGCGCTGACTTTAGCACAAGACACAGACATCATTCTGTTGGATGAACCGACTACCTATCTCGATATGACGCACCAAATTGAGATTCTTGATTTATTATTCGAACTCAACGAGAAAGAGCAGCGAACCATCGTCATGGTCCTGCACGATCTGAATTTAGCCTGTCGCTACGCCCATAATATTGTCGCCATCCGTGATAAGCAAATTTATGCCCAAGGGAAGCCTGAAGATGTGATTAGCTGTGAGCTGGTGAAGAATGTATTTGATATGGATTGCCAGGTTTCCCGGGATCCATTGTTCGGAACGCCTCTATGCATCCCGTTTGGTAAAGGCCGCTGCATTCTGAATGCTGTCGGTGAGACGGGATGAATGCCCTCACCCAGGAACAGTGGGACACTCTTAAGAAATATCGTTTTCATAGAGAGTGGGATCCTGCTTCTAAAGGGGAAGAAGCAAGTTCTTTCTTAGGGGAGAATGACATGAAAGCTTATTTATCCAACAGGCTTTCGTCAATCGGAACAGATGATCTTAAAGTAGCAGCGTCCTTATTCATGAAACGTTATGCTTTCATAGCGGCAATGGGATTAATGGCAATGACGTATTGGAATAAGAAATTAAACCTCCACCCTGAAAACCTTATCCTGGTGGATGGGGACAAGAATGGATTATGGATGCCTCAGTTTTATGTGAAAGATGCATCCGTTACTGAATTTAATTCCGACTGGGAAAAGGAGGAATTTATTCAGACGATCTTTCGGGATCATCTTGATGGAGTGATTCAGTCGTTAAAGAAAGCGACAAAGTTATCTAATCTTATACTGTGGGAAAATATCGCCGTATATGTTTTCTGGATTTTCGAGAATGATGATTTTCTTTTGACTGAAGGAATGAGAGAGCAGCGTGACGAACAATTCCGCCAGCTGCTTTCCGATGAAAACAGCCAATGGTTCGGACGGTATCACAAAAATCCATTGACCCGTTACTATAGTGGAAAAGTAAATGTAGAAGGTGTAACGGAAAACGTTCGTGTTCGCAAAACGTGCTGCTTCTCCTATAGACTGGAAAATGGGGAGCAGTATCGCTGTAAAACGTGTCCGCAAACCTGTCGAGTGAAAAGGACATAGTTCAATATTCACAAGGAGGTTTAAGATAATGAAAGAATTTCCCGAACAATTTGATGCATTGATCGAAAAGTACACTGAGCTCTTGGTAGGTGAGGCCGATTCGGACAAGAAAGAAATGGTCACCCGATACGCTCTTTACTCATTCATTGCGAAAAATATGCCTGCACTCGTGAAGCATTGGAATTCGTTATATCCTGAAGGCAAGGATGAGATGAAACGGATCGTCGGCGAGATCAAAGAAATGAATGAAGCCCATCGCGCGGAAATGAATGGGAAAAAGAATGAAGAGTAAAAGTTTTTAATGTGAAAAGTGCCCTTTTTTGTTTGAGAGGGTGCTTTTTTTATTGGATTTGTCTAAGACGGGGAGGCAGAGGGTGACTTTAAGCGAGTTTGTGAAATAAAAAAAGGCAGACCCAAGTCTGCCTCCAATTGGCCAATTATTGAACCTGACCGCCATATCCATAAGGGAATTGAGAAGAGTACTGCTGGTGCTGCTGATAGGATTGTTGAATCTTTTGACTGTCGGCCGCCTCAAGCTTATACCAGCCTTTGCGGAACATTTCATTGTATAGCTCGCGTTGAGCATTTTGTGTTTCATTAAAAATCGTGAGTAGATCCTGGTATAGCGCTTGATGGCTCGCTTCGTTCAGAGCTGTACAATAAGAAGCAGTCATGTATTTCTCGTGAGACAGCACATCCGTGATAAAGTCTCGATCATTCATCTGTGGTGTTTCGGGTACTTGTGATTGCGGGTTCTGGATGTTTTGCTGATTCTGCTGATTCATGTAAGAGGACTCCTTTCTACATCATGTTTTGGTTTTGGTTAGTCGTATTCAAATGTGCTAAAAGTTGTTGATAGTGACGTTGGTGCATCTGGCCGCATTTATCCAACTCAGCTTTAATCTCGGTATCCTGACAGTGAGCTGCTGCAAAATGGCACTTCTTCATGGCATTAAGGTTCCAAGCAAGCATGTCATTTAAATATAAAGAATCTTTCGTTGTAAGCATCTGCGGTGGTTCCGTATAGGCTTGGGGCTGGCTTCCTTGTTGAGGTTGTTGTTGCATTTTCTTTTCCTCCTTTTCAATCTTTAAATACCCTTTCTTTGTATGATCGATAGGTAATTTCACCCTGTATACGACCCGTTAAGAAAGTTCTATCATCATAGGGCAAAGGTTATTTTTCCTACTATTCAACAGTCTTATTCACGTATTTACAAATTTCGATAATATTCTACTAAGAAAGTATTGAAAGTATATTCAAAACGTTTAAAAGGTGATAAAATATTGGTAGATATACTACGTATGAACCTTCTCTTTTTTAGCAATAAAGAAAACGGTTTCATAGTATGGTATATATGTTTTTTCAGGGGGTAAGCAACATGGAGCAAGCAATGCGTAATTTCTTTTTATTCCTTTCAAAAAATAAGCCGATGACAAAACTTGCTAAGAAATATGGCCTGCGCTTTGGTGCCGGTCGATTCGTTGCAGGGTCTTCCATCCTGCAGGCAGTTGAGGTTATTCGCGAGCTGAATAGTCAGAATCTTGTTGTAACAATCGACTATTTGGGTGAGTTTGTGGACAATGAGCGTGAAGCAAACGAAATGGCCCTTGAATGCGTAGAGGCGATTCGTGCGATCGGGAGAGAGAACCTTAAATCTCAACTATCCCTTAAAATGACTTCAATGGGACTGGATATTTCTGAAGAGGTTGTCATGAAGAATATGAGATTGATTCTTGATGAAGCAACTAAACAGAACGTATTTGTGACCATTGATATGGAAGACTACTCCCGTTGTGGAAAGACGATTGATATCTTTACGCGGCTGAAGTCCGAATATGATAATATCGGCACGGTCATTCAAGCCTATTTATATAGAACAGAAAAGGATATCGATGATTTGAATGCGTATTCCCCCAATCTGCGTCTTGTGAAAGGGGCTTACAAAGAGTCACCTGAAGTTGCGTTTCCCGATAAGAAGGATGTTGACGATAATTTCAAAAAAATCATTAAAACTCATCTGTTAAATGGGAATTATACGGCTATCGCCACCCATGATGATGAGATGATCGAATATACGAAGAGGCTCGTGGAAGAATATAAGATCCCGCGTGATCAATTCGAGTTTCAAATGCTTTTCGGTATCCGTGTGGAACGCCAGCATGAGCTGGTCAAAGAAGGCTACAAAATGCGGGTTTACGTCCCATATGGTACGGACTGGTACGGTTACTTCATGAGAAGACTGGCTGAAAGACCGGCCAATGTCGCCTTTGTTCTAAAAGGGGTCATGAAGAAATAATGATAATAGATAGTAATAAGACTCTATGGATGTTCATGGAGTCTTATTTGTATATTCGTCATCATGGGAAGGAGGTTAGGGAACAATGAAAATTGTCCCGTTTCACGTGGAAGGAAAGTATTTCAAGAAAATGATCAAGCTTTATTGTCAGCTCTTTGAGGTGGATCCTGCCGGCATGGAGCAACAGTTTAAGCGTCATTCTACGTACCCGCATTTTGAAGGATATCTCGCTATTGTGGGTGAGGAAGTCGTTGGGTATGTGTATGGATATTCCTCTGAAAAAGGGCAATATTACCACGAGCTCTTGTCCCGTCATTTACAGCGGGATCGTGAATGGATGGAGAATTGCATGGAGCTGGTCGAACTTGGCGTTCATCCCGCTTACAGAGGAAAAGGTATGGCTAAACGACTGATGGGAATATTATTGCAGAATAGAAGAGAGGAAAGAGCACTTCTTACGACCCGCAAGGATAATCAATCAGCCATCGACTTTTATCATTCCCAAGACTGGAAAATCCTTCGTGATGGATTCTTTCCGAATGTCCCCCATGAATATATCATCATGGGTAAAACCTTAAGCAGAAAAAAGAGGAATGGTTGAGTCTCGCTCCCTTTCCGAACAGAAGTTGAGAGAAAGGGAGTTCATGCGTTTATACTTACAGATGTTTCGATAATAGGCGCAGCAAGGCTTTTTAATTGTTACGTAATTCACAATATTATATAATAAAAGGGAATAATCTTCATGAGATAAGAGGCGATAAAATGGACATCACCATTGATAACTTGACTTTACTGCTTGGCCTCTTGCTTTTAGTCGGTGTTGTAACCGCTAAGTTCTCCACACGATTAGGCGTCCCCTCACTTATTTTATTTATCATCGTTGGAATGGTATTAAATACATATTTCTTCTTCGATAATGCTCCAATGACACAATTCATCGGAACACTTGCTTTGATCATCATCCTGTTTGAAGGTGGACTTCAAACGAAATGGAGCAATGTGAAAAGTGTCTATAAACCTTCATTATCACTGGCAACCATTGGAGTCATTGTGACCACACTTTCGATTGGGGTGGCAGCAAAGTTCATCCTGGATGTGAGCTGGCTGGAAGGGATGTTATTTGGGGCAATCGTTGGTTCAACGGACGCTGCAGCGGTTTTCTCCGTTTTAGGGAACAAAAACATCAAACCGAAAATCTCTTCTACACTGGAAGCAGAATCAGGCAGTAACGACCCAATGGCAATCTTTTTGACGGTAGCTTTTTTGCAATTGATCCAATTTCCAGGATTAAATCCTGCTACCTTGATTTTAAGCTTTTTTTGGCAAATGGGTATGGGGCTGGTACTTGGACTGGCGCTTGGATGGGCATCTGTGTGGATCATCAATCGCATCAATCTCGATTCATCCGGATTATACCCGGTTCTGTCCATTTCACTGGCTATCTTTACTTACGCCTTTACGAGCATACTGGAAGCGAGCGGTCTATTAGCTGTCTATATCATGGCGATCGTAGTCGGAAATCAGGAATTGACCTATCGTCATTCGATTGTCCGCTTTAATGAAGGATTTGCCTGGATGATGCAAATCGTCATGTTTATCCTCCTGGGCTTGTTGGTATTCCCTCAGCATTTGCCAAGCATTGCGTGGCAAGGTATTGTTCTCTCGATTCTATTGATTGTAGTAGCGCGACCACTGGGAGTCTATTTAAGCCTAGCCCTGGCAAAGAACTTCACGGTTAAAGAAAAGTTCTTCATCTCATGGGCCGGTTTGAAAGGCGCGGTACCCATCGTATTGGCAACGTATCCAATGGTAGCCAATATCGAAAACAATGAAGTCATCTTCAACGTCGTGTTTTTCGTTGTTCTTCTATCCGCCCTGATTCAAGGAACGACGATATCACCTTTAGCCAACTACCTTAAGCTTGCCGGAGAAGAAAGACCCCCTATCGCTCACAGCATAGAACTCGTTTCAATTGGTAAAACAAACAATGAAATGCTCGAAATTCTCATTAACGACGATGCCTATATTACAAACAAGGCGATCAAGGACATCAGTCTCCCCGAGAAAACATTGATTTCAGCCGTTATCCGAAACAATGAACTTATCACCCCAATGGGAGATACCGTCATCAATGCGGGCGATACACTCTATGTGCTTGCAAATAAGAGTCAGAGAAAGCGTATCAATGAGCTCTTGAATTCTAAAGGGGGATTAAGTTCCACGTAAACAGAGCAATTGGAGCCTGGCACGAGTCCCCTCATTCAGGATGACACAAAATAAAAAGCAATCTCCCACTAGGAAGATTGCTTTTTTAATTGATTAATCAGCAGGAACGGCTGCTTTACCCATTGATTTTCTTTCAAAGAGCTGTTCGAAGATCGGGAAGCTATATTGAACCACGAATCCTAATAGGAGCGTGACAATGATTGTGCCGATTCCAATATCACCCTTAAACAGGAATGCCAGTGACAGAGCAAATCCTTCACTGATGATACGGGAATTACGAAGATTTAACCCGAAACGCGTATGGATGGCCACCATAAGTGTATCCATCGGGCTTGCCGGGAATTTGGCCTGTAAGTAAATCGCAATCCCGATTCCCATTGTCAAAATCCCTGAAGCAAGGGTAAACACCTGATTCATCGGCATCTCAGGGGCATAATTAGTAAAGACAACCAGTAACCAAAAATCAATCAAAAGACCGATCACAAGAATACTTCCCGCAGCCAGTACATCAGGCTTCTTCTTCATAATAAGAGCATTAAGTCCGATCAATACAATCCCATTTATGAAAACAGCGGTTCCCACCGTAATCCCAAACATATTCGATTCCCCAACGGCCAGGGCATCCCAGGCAGAGGCACCCAAACCGGATTTAATAATCAAGGCAACCCCCATCGTCAAAATAAAAAGTCCAATTGTAAAAAACATAAGTCTGCGCTTCATTAAATAGTCTCCTTCTCTGTAAACGTTATCATTACAGTACTTTAAAAAACAGACGAGCTACCTTAGGTGATGTTGATAAAGTAGGAGGTCTGACAACTTCAAATTTATATTCTTAGTTTACTGTAAAAGTGGGGACAAGGCAAAGTTAATTTTTGTATGGGTGGGGAAAAGATTGGGGAGGGTTGTTGGGGATGTTAGAGTGTGAGTGTAGAGCGAATTTTGACGAACGGTCGATATATTGAAATGTCGGTTAAAAAAATGAAACAACGGTCGATAAATCCGGATAACGGTTGATAAAACCAATTAACGGCCACATCAACTCCACGAAAAAAAGCACCCAATCAAAAAAATCAGGTGCTTTTCTTCCTTACATACTATGGTTGCTTCTTAAATTGATTGTTTTGACTGTTTCTTTTGCCTCCGCCATCCATATCAACGGTAGGTCCAGCGTCACCCTTCACACTTGCCGCACTAACTCCAGCTTTTGAAGGATTTTTCTTATGCTTTGCCATATCGAACACCTCCATTACTAAGATTCCCTTATCCATATAGAATTATGAAAAAGAAGGTCCGTCCCTCAAAAAAGTGATGGCAAATGAACGGCTTGTTTCATATATTGTAGTAGAGAAGAATTTCTTCCAAAACCTTTTATCACGAATGCAGGTGTATTTGAATATGTTAATCCGGACGAACGCCTATATACTTACTCAGGAAACAAAAGAGAATTTTTTGTGAATTTATGATTTTTTAACCGTTTAAATATTGCGATATTTTAGAAAATCAGATATATTAGATGTAACAGGAACTCATTCGAGTCTTTTTTTTGAGTAAAAAATGAATGAGTATTCATTCAAAGTGTGTAAAAGGGGGAAATACCATTGGTTCGTAGAATTCAGAAAGCCGCAGTGTTAGGATCAGGAGTCATGGGTTCAGGAATTGCCGCTCATCTTGCAAATATCGGCATCCCGACAATGTTATTAGATATCGTACCAAGAGAATTGACCGACGAACATAAAGCAAAGGGATTGACAGAAGAGAGCAAGGCGTTTCGTAATCAATTTAGTGAAAACGCTTTAAAAAAGCTCTTCAAACAAAAACCGGCGCCATTGACATCAAAGCAAAACGCTTCACTAATTACAGCAGGTAACTTCGAGGATGATCTTCAGAATATCGGGGATTGTGACTGGGTGATTGAAGTGGTCGTCGAGAATTTAGATATCAAGAAGAAAGTGTTCGAGCAAGTGGAGCGCTATCGTAAACCGGGTAGCACCATCAGTTCCAATACATCCGGGATTTCAATCGAGGCCATGTCAGAAGGACGAAGCGAAGATTTCCAAAAGAATTTCTTAGGCACGCATTTCTTCAATCCGCCTCGTTACTTAAAGCTTCTTGAAGTGATTCCAACGAAGAAGACGGATCCGGAAGTAGTCAGTTTCATGAAGACATTTGGTGAAGACATGCTTGGTAAGGGTGTCGTGATGGCTAAAGATACGCCAAACTTCATTGCAAACCGCATCGGAACGTATGGATTGCTCATCACTGTTCAAGAAATGTTGAAAGGCGGCTACTCAGTAGGAGAAGTTGATTCCATCACGGGACCAACGATCGGAAGACCGAAAAGTGCCACTTTCCGTACACTTGATGTGGTCGGACTTGATACATTCGCCCATGTTGCGAAGAATGTGTACGACCAAGTGGAAGGTGAAGAGCAGAAGGTATTTGAAGTACCGGCCTTCATGCAGAAGATGCTTGAAAATGGCTGGCTCGGAAGCAAGAGCGGACAGGGATTCTTTCTGAAACAAGGAAAAGAGATCCTGGAGCTTAATCCTGAAACAATGGATTATCAGCCACGTCAAAAGCTGAAAACCGCTTCTCTTGAAATGGCGAAAAATGAAAAAGGTTTAAAAAATAAAGTCAAATCGCTTGTTTATGCAAAAGATCAGGCAGGGTCACTGCTGTGGAATATCGTGTCTCCGGTCTTAACGTATTCAGCCGAGCTGCATGGTGAAATTGCAGATGACATCGTGGGCATCGACCAAGCCATGAAATGGGGCTTCGGATGGGAAATGGGACCATTTGAAACGTGGGATGCCATTGGAGTTGAGAAATCAGTAACCCGTATGAAGGAAGAAGGTCGAACTGTACCACAGTGGGTGGAGACGATGCTTTCAGAAGGCAACTCCACATTCTATAAAGAAGAAAATGGTGAGCGTTACTTCTATCACAATGGCGACTATCGACTTGTAGAACGTAACCCGAAGGCGATTGACTTAAAGGCGCTGAAGAACTCAGGAAAGCTTATCAAAAAGAATTCCGGAGCCAGCCTGATCGACATCGGTGACGGCATCGCGCTTCTTGAATTCCATTCCCCAAATAACGCCATTGGAATGGATATTACGCAAATGATCAATTTTGCAGTGGATGAAGTGGAGAAGAATTACAAAGGACTCGTCATCGGAAACCAGGGCAAGAACTTCTGTGTTGGAGCGAACCTGGCCATGATTCTCATGGAAGCGCAGGATGACAACGTCTTTGAAATCGATATGGTCGTCAAACACTTCCAGCAGGCGATGATGAAGATCAAATTTTCAAAGAAACCAGTTGTAGCCGCACCATTCGGCATGACGTTAGGCGGAGGGAGCGAAGTCTGCTTACCTGCGGCACACATCCAGGCTTCAATGGAAACGTATATGGGCTTAGTGGAAGTCGGTGTTGGATTGATACCTGGAGGAGGCGGAAACAAAGAGCTTTATATGAAGCACTTAGCGAACCTTCCAAATGGAGTGGAATTCGATCTTCAAAAAGTAGCCAATAAAGTATTCGAAACGATTGCTATGGCGAAGGTTTCCACTTCTGGTGATGAAGCAAGAGACAACAACTTCTTAAATAAAGCAGATGGAGTAAGTGTCAACAGTGATCATCTGTTATACGATGCAAAGCAGGCTGCACTGAGCCTGTACGAAGGTGGATACTCAGCTCCGATCCGCAAGAAAGTACCCGTTGTGGGTGAACCGGGATATGCAACCCTTCTTCTTGGAGCTCAATCCATGATCCAATCAGGCTTTATTTCAGAACATGATCTGATGATTGCGAAAAAGCTTGCTTATGTGATCGCAGGCGGAAAAGTTCCATACGGCACAGAAGTAGACGAACAATACCTGTTGGATCTTGAAAGAGAAGCATTCCTGAGTCTTGTTGCACAGCCGAAATCACAGCAAAGAATGCAGCACATGCTTGTTAAAGGAAAACCATTACGCAATTAATCAGCGTTTATATCATATTAGAAAGCGGGGGAATTTCATGCGCGAAGCAGTCATTGTTGCTGGTGCAAGAACACCAGTCGGAAAATCAAGAAAAGGATCATTAGCACAGGTTCGACCAGATGATCTTGGGGCACTTGTAGTTAAAGAAACCCTCAAACGTGCAGGAAACTATGAAGGCAATATTGATGATCTGATCATCGGATGCGCGATGCCTGAAGCAGAACAAGGGTTAAACATGGCAAGAAATATCGGTGGTCTTGCGGGCCTGCCTGATTCAGTACCGGCCATCACGATTAACCGTTATTGTTCATCGGGATTGCAATCCATTGCTTATGCGGCAGAAAAAATCATGCTTGGTCACTCTGATACGGCGATTGCAGGTGGGGCTGAATCCATGAGCCTTGTTCCCATGATGGGTCACGTAGTCCGTCCAAATGCCAAGCTCGCAGAAAATGCGCCTCAATACTACATGAGTATGGGGCACACAGCTGAGCAGGTGGCAAGAAAGTTCGGCGTATCCCGTGAAGATCAGGATGCATTCGCAGTAAGAAGTCACCAAAAAGCGGCAAAAGCGATCGCTGAAGGGAAATTCGACGATGAAATCGTACCGGTTGATGTGCTTCATCGTTCTGTAAGCAATGAAAATAAACTGGTCGAGAAATCATTCCAATTTTCAAAAGACGAAGGTGTACGTGCTGAAACAAGCTCGGAAGTTCTGGCTAAGTTACGCCCGGCCTTCAATGTAAAGGGGTCTGTAACAGCAGGGAACTCTTCGCAAACAAGTGACGGCGCGGCAGCGGTCATGGTGATGGATCGGGAAAAAGCCGGAAACCTTGGTCTTCAGCCTATGGCGAAATTCAGAAGTTTTGCCGTAGCAGGAGTGCCACCGGAAATCATGGGGATCGGTCCAGTCGAAGCGATTCCACGTGCATTGAAAATGGCAGGGTTGGAGCTTTCGGATATCGGACTTTTTGAGCTGAACGAAGCATTCGCTTCTCAGTCCATCCAAGTCATTCGTCAGCTGGGAATAGATGAAGAAAAAGTGAATGTAAACGGTGGAGCCATCGCTCTTGGTCATCCACTGGGCTGTACAGGTGCGAAGCTGACCCTTTCCCTCGTACACGAAATGAAACGCAGAAACCAGCAATTCGGTATCGTCACCATGTGTATCGGCGGCGGAATGGGCGCAGCCGGCGTCTTTGAATTAATAGGTTAATAGGAGGGACGGACCTCGAATGCCGGGGCCCCCTACTCCTTCAAAATAATAATTTTTAGGGGGATTCGAAATGGCGAATCAAACAGAAAAACTGATCAAGGGTGGAAGTTTTTTAATTGAAGATGTAAGCTGTGAGCAAGTTTTCACACCGGAGGAATACTCTGATGAACAAAAAATGATTGCCAAAACAACCGAGGATTATGTGTTAAATGAAGTGGTACCGGTCATCGATAATCTGGAAAACCATGAATTTGACCACTCTGTTCGCCTGTTAAAAGAAGCGGGGGATCTTGGACTTCTGGGTGCAGATGTTCCTGAAGAGTACGGCGGTCTGGGATTGGATAAAGTAAGCTCGGCACTGATTGCTGAAAAAATGTCCCGGGCAGGTGGATTCTCCATTTCTCACGGGGCACACGTTGGAATCGGTTCACTGCCAATCGTTCTGTTCGGTAACGAAGAACAAAAGCAAAAATACCTTCCTCCACTGGCGACCGGTGAGAAACTGGCAGCCTACGCATTAACAGAGCCGGGTTCAGGTTCAGATGCCCTTGGAGCTAAAACGACTGCTAAATTGAATGCAGAAGGTACTCACTACATTTTAAATGGTGAGAAGCAGTGGATCACGAACTCTGCATTTGCTGATGTATTCGTTGTGTACGCAAAAATCGATGGGGAGCATTTCTCGGCATTCATCGTAGAAAAAGAATTCCCTGGTGTTTCAACTGGTCCGGAAGAGAAGAAAATGGGTATCAAAAGCTCATCCACCCGTACATTAATCTTGGAAGATGCTGAAATTCCAGTTGAAAACCTTCTTGGAGATAGCGGGAAAGGTCATATCATTGCCTTCAACATTTTAAACATCGGCCGTTACAAATTAGGGGTAGGTGCTGTCGGAGCGAGTAAGCGTGCATTAGAGGTAACAGTACAATACACGAATCAACGTCAGCAATTCAAAACACCAATTTCTGCTTTCAACCTGACTAAAGAAAAACTGGCCACAATGGCGTCTAAATTATACGCAGCAGAAAGCTCCGTTTACCGTACAGTAGGGTTGTTCGAGGATCGTATGAGCAAGCTTACGGATGAAGAAGTGAAGAACGGAACGGAAGTGGCAAAATCGATTGCAGAATACGCGATTGAGTGTTCACTGAATAAATTCTTTGCAACAGAAGTACTGGATTATTTAGTCGATGAAGGTGTTCAACTTCATGGAGGATACGGTTTCATGCAGGAATATGAAATTGAAAGAATGTATCGCGACTCCCGTATCAACCGCATTTTCGAAGGAACGAATGAAATCAACCGCCTTCTGGTTCCTGGCACGTACCTGCGTAAAGCAATGAAAGGTGAACTTCCATTACTTCAAAAAGCACAGGCCCTTCAAGAGGAATTAATGATGCTTATGCCTGAAGAAGTAGGAGATGAGCCACTTGCTCAGGAAAAATACCTTGTGAAAAACGCGAAGAAAATCGGCTTGATGCTATCTGGTCTAGCGGCTCAAAAATTCGGTAAAGCTCTTGAAAAAGAACAGGAAATCCTTGTGAACATTGCCGATATCGTTTCAAACGCTTACGCGATGGAGTCCGTTGTTCTTAGAACAGAAAAAGCGGTTCAAAAAGGTGGAGTAGAGAAAGCTCAGCAAAAACTTCTTTACACACAAATCTTCTGTCAAGAAGCATTCAACGAAATCGAACAGCATGCGAAAGAAACGCTTGTAGCAACTGAAACGGGTGACACACTGCGCATGATGCTTTCCGCACTTCGTAAATTCACCCGCCACACGCCGATCAACGTGATCGCAGTCAAACGTGCTGCATCAGAAAAGCTGATCGACGCAGAAAAATATACAGTTTAATTGAATAGTTTAAGGGACGGACCTCTGATTCAGAGGTCCGTCCCTTTATTATGTTTCGACTTGACATCCACTTCAATCTTAATTACTATATGTTTAAAAACTTAAACGTTTAAGTGTTTAAACATTAAAGATAAGGTGGTTACTATAGATGAATAAAACGGTTCTAATTACAGGGGCTTCAAGTGGTATCGGTTTGCACTTTAGTCATAAATTCGCAGGTTCCGGCCATGATGTGATTCTCGTGGCAAGAAGTGAGGAGAAGCTTCGTACTCTATCAAAAGAAATAGAGAGTAAGTACGGAGTGAACTCATATGTCATACCATCGGACCTTTTCAAACCAGGGGCTTCTGAAACGTTATATGAGGAAGTGAAAGCAAAAGGGATCCAGGTTGATATCCTTATCAATAATGCAGGCTTCGGTCTGTTTGGTGAATTCGAACAAACAGTGCTCTCAAAAGAGCTGGATATGATTCAAGTGAATATCACTGCCCTTACCGAGCTAAGCAAGTATTTTGGAAAAGAAATGGTGTACCAGAAACGTGGACAAATCCTGAATGTAGCATCAACTGCTGCATTTCAGCCGGGTCCGCTAATGGCCGTTTACTATGCGACAAAAGCGTATGTCCTTTCATTCTCAGAAGCACTGGCAAATGAATGGGGGCCACACGGAGTGAAAGTGACCGCGTTGTGCCCTGGAGCTACCAAAACGGGATTCAGCGATGCCGCTGACCTTCAGTCTTCCAAACTATTTCAGTCTGGTGTGATGAGCGTGGAGGAAGTGGTGGAAGAGGGGTATAACCAAATGATGACGAAGAACAAAACCGTTATCATCCCAGGTCTTAAAAACAGAATGCTGACTCAATCCATCCGTTTTATGCCGAGGGAAATGGTCACAAATATTGTTCGTAAAGTACAAGAACGGGTATAATTGAATGTGAATGAGTTTGAAGGGAGAAGACTATGGGTCAAAAAGCAATCGATACATTTCGTGCTTGCATTCCATTATTTCAAGCACTGAGTGATCCTTATCGTCAGGACATAATATTACTTCTTGCCGAACAAGAACCTCTTACGGTCAATCAAATTACTGAAAACCTAACGTTATCGCGCCCGGCTGTCTCTCACCATTTAAAGATCCTGAGAGATCAGCAATTAGTTTCTTTAGAGCAAAAGGGGACGCAGCGCTTCTATTCTCTTGAATTGGATAATGCGTCTGTCCTTCTGAAGGAACTGGTTGAGACGGTTGAAAAACAATGTGAGTAATGTTTCACAAAAGAAGGATAATAATGAATATTGTCGAATGTAGAGATAGATTCGTGCAATACAGAATGCTGGATGGAGCCATGCTTCATCCAGATCATAATGAAAGGTGGTGGAATGATGTCGTTGACTTTTTATTCGTATCCAACGTGTGGTACGTGCCGGAAAGCAAAGAAGTGGCTTGAAGATCAAGATATAGCATTGAATGAAATACATATTGCCGAAAACCCACCGTCAAAAGATGAGCTCAAAAGCCTATATGAAAAAAGCGATTTACCTCTTAAAAAGTTCTTCAATACAAGTGGTAAAAAGTATCGTGAACTAGGCTTGAAAGATAAAGTGAACTCAGCTTCAGATGAGGAATTATTAGAAATCCTTTCCACAGACGGGATGCTGATCAAGCGTCCAATCACAACGGATGGGAACCAGGTGACAGTTGGTTTCAAGGAAGAAACCTTTCAAGAAACCTGGAAGTAAAAATAGGTCTTTGATTACCAGATCATGGACGATGAAAAAGTTTCATTATTCACACTTAGTTTTCTTGCTTTTTCAATGAAAAGTGTGTCAATATTAGGTTGTATAACTAGCATTTGGAGGGATAGAGAATGAGTACACCGAAAGAACTTCGTTATTCAGAAGAACATGAGTGGGTCAAAGTTGAAGGGGAAAATCTACGCGTTGGAATCACATCATTTGCACAATCTGAACTGGGCGATATCGTATTCGTTGAGTTACCAGAGGTTGGAGATGAGATCAAAGCGGACGAGCCATTCGGTAGTGTTGAGTCGGTTAAAACCGTTTCTGAGCTATATGCACCTGTATCAGGTAAGGTGGTAGAAGTGAATGAAGAGCTATCTGATAGCCCTGAATTCGTGAACGAATCACCTTATGAAAAAGCATGGATGATCGTTGTTGAACCAACAGATGCTGGAGAAGTAGACAAGCTTATGACAGCTGAACAGTATGATGAAATGATTAATGAAGGATAATATCTTCAGAAGCACCTTGAGAAGTTCTCAAGGTGTTTTGTTTTTAATTTTGGGTACCATATGAGTAGACGTTTTTTCCAAAAGAAAGGGTGAACACAAATGGTACTTGAGCCTAAGAAATTAGATGTGACCAATAGAGTGACAGGAAAACTTAAAGATGGTGAAGTAGAACTATATTTGGATAATCAGCCGATCGGCAGAATGGCTCTGCCTCTTGACGGAATAACCATGGAGCCGAACTTTGAAGCGAAAGAAAATAAAATTTATCAAAGCTACACTTCCACAGAAGGCGATCAAGCAAGATACACCGATTGTGATGAGGGTGGCTGGTGTTAGAGAGGCCCGTGGTGCCAGATTCATTAATGAATCTGGCACCATTTGTATAAATAGATGATTTAGGCAAACCACTTGCACTTTTTTTTATAAACATGAGAAAATATAAGTAGAAAGTGGACATCATCTCTTGTTATCTGAATATACTATCGTAATCTTATTTATGAAAGATAAGGTGATGATCATGATGGAACTTGACGAAAAAGTAATCATTGTCGAAGGAACAACGGACAAACGTAAAGTAAGAGGTATCATCAAAGAACCGATTGAAATAATTTGTACAAACGGGACCATCAGCATTACAAAAATGGACGAACTCATTGATGCTTTATTGGAAAGGGATGTCTATATATTAGTAGATGCTGATGATGCAGGTGAAAAACTGCGCAAGCAATTTAAACGTGAGTTTCCGGAAGCTGAACATTTGTATATCGATCGTATGTACAAGGAAGTGGCCGCAGCACCGGAGTATCACCTGGCGTCAGTGCTTATAGGAGCCAATATCGACGTTCATAAAGAATTTCTAGGAAAAAGGATGATCTAGATTTGATTGAGGTAAGTAGTACCGAAGCTTTAAAACAATTGATTGGAAAACATGCGTTCGAAGCTGTTTATCTTTATACACCGATGTGTGGTACCTGTCAGGTTGCAAGCAAGATGATTGACTTAGTGGAGAAGCTTCCACAATCCTTTCATTTTACAAGGTCCAACTTGAATTACTTGCCCCAATTTGCAGAAGAGCAATCCATCGAAAGTGTACCCTGCCTGATTTTATTTAAGGATGGTGTCGAACAGGAAAGGATTTATGCCTTTCAATCCGTGCCATTTTTATATGAAACCTTAAACAAATTCGCGGATAGTTAGAGGGATAAGAGACCTTTAAGGAGAAGGTCTTTTTTATTTGTCTGATTTCACCTATTTCCTCATGAAATCCAATGATAGAACGTTTTTCTTTCTACAAACGAAGACATATTTCTCGGGAAATGTTGCGAATGGCATCATATTTTGACTAGACATCATCCAAATTCTTACTGTTCGACAAATAAGCTGGACCGGTTCAAATCATGTCGAGAAAGTATTGAAGGGGAAAATGCCTAAAAGTGGAATGGTTAGTATATAGAAGTTTCACTGGGAGGGTAATCATGCGAATATATTTAGAGGGATTAGTAGATCAGTGTCATTCAAGATATCACTTACGACTCTTATTTCCAGACAACCCATTTATTCTTCATTTTGATTGTGGAAGTGACGTGTACGGCATAATGATTTCGAGTAAGAGGTGCGCTTTATTAGATGATTTAAGTGGTGACGCTCATTTCGTCATTGAAGGGATGGAGGAAACACTGGTTTCTCTACTTTCGGGGGAAGAACGGTTGTCTCAACTGATTGAGGACGGATCCCTGGCTATAAGGGGAGGGTATCGTCCACTCTTATTTGTGGAGTCGGTCCTTTGGCTGACGAGATCCAGAGAAAAAGAGCCGATTGAAGTTTAAACATCGGGGAGAAAAAATAATTGACACACACTATATCCGGTGATAGAATCTCTCTTGTAGCAAATTTTCAGAGTCTTTAACTATTTTAAATAATTAAATAATATACTTAGCTCTTATTAAGAGAGGTGGAGGGACGTGCCCTATGAAGCCCGGCAACCGTCAATGAAAATTGAAATGGTGCCAATTCACTCAAAGCATCTGCTTTGAAAGATGAGAGAAAGGATAGTCCTATATGATTATGCCTTTCTGCTTATCGCAGGAAGGCATTTTTTATTGCTTTTAGAAATAGGAGCAGGAAACATCAGATAAGTACAACTATAATTCTGATTAAACAGGTCGTTTTACTCCGAAAGAAGGTGGAATACAACATGATTACCATTTCAGATGTGAAGAAAATCTATCAATCCAAATCGGGTCCGATTTCAGCCGTTGATGGCGTCAATATCGAGATTTCCCAAGGAGAAATTTTTGGAGTGATTGGCTATAGTGGGGCAGGTAAGAGTACGCTGATCCGCATGCTTAATGGTCTTGAAGTTCCTACAGATGGAATAGTGGACGTGAACGGACAAATCGTTTCCCAAGTGAAGGGGAAAAAGCTGCGGGAAGTAAGACAGTCAATAGGGATGATTTTTCAACACTTTAATCTCCTCTGGTCTCGTACTGTAGTAGAAAATATCCAGTTCCCATTAGAAATTGCTGGAGTATCAAAGAAAGAGAGAGTCCAAAGAGCCAATGAATTATTGAAGCTTGTGGGATTGGAAGGCAGAGGAGATGCCTATCCGTCGCAACTGAGTGGCGGACAGAAACAACGGGTGGGGATTGCAAGATCCCTTGCGAACAATCCCGATGTCCTTCTATGTGATGAAGCTACTTCCGCTCTGGATCCACAAACAACCGATTCCATCCTTGATCTATTGGTGGATATTAATAAACGCTTAGGGCTGACGATCGTCCTGATCACCCATGAAATGCACGTGATTCAAAAGATCTGTCATCGTGTAGCGGTCATGGAACAGGGGAAAGTCGTCGAACTCGGGGATGTATTGGAAGTGTTCCGAAATCCACAAGAGCAAGTGACAAAGCGTTTCGTAAGAGAAGTCTCGCAAGTAAAGGAAACGGATCAAACCATTGACCACCTATTGACGCAATATCCTAATGGAAAAGTGCTGAGATTTACTTTTGTAGGTGAATCAACTGAGCAGCCGCTCATCACCGCGCTGATAAGAAAGTTTGACTTAGACGTAAATATCCTGCAAGGACAAATCTCCCAAACCCAAAAAGGGGCCTATGGAACGTTATTTGTTCACCTTGACGGGGAGGAACAAACCATTAAGGATGCATTGGCGTTTGCTCAAACGCAACTGGTTCAAGTGGAGGTGTTGAGAGGATGATTGAAAACTTATTTCCAAATGTAGATTGGGAGAAGATGTGGGAAGCAACCCTCGAAACCCTGTATATGACCGGGATGTCTGTATTGATTACCTTTGTACTCGGAATGATCCTTGGGATTTTGCTCTTCCTTACTTCTAAGGAAAATCTATGGGATAACAAACTGACATATACGATTACAAGTGCAGTCGTAAACGTGTTCAGATCAATTCCATTCATTATTTTGATCGTGTTGTTAATCCCGTTCACCAAGTTTTTATTGGACACAATCCGTGGAGCGAATGCAGCTCTGCCGGCACTGATCATCGGGGCTGCTCCGTTTTACGCCCGCATGGTAGAAATTGCTTTAAGAGAAGTGAACAAAGGCGTCATCGAAGCCGCGAAAGCGATGGGAGCGAAGACGGGCACGATTATATGGAAAGTACTCATACCGGAATCCATGCCGGCTTTGATCTCAGGGATTACAGTGACAGCCATCGCTCTTGTTGGATACACAGCAATGGCCGGGGTCATCGGAGCAGGTGGACTTGGTAACTTAGCTTATTTAGATGGCTTCCAACGAAGCAGGGAAGACGTGACGATTGCAGCAACCATTATGATTTTACTCATTGTGTTTGCGATTCAGATACTGGGTGATTTCTTTACAAATAAATTAGATAAACGATAAAAGGAGAGAAATGAAATGAAAAAATGGGTAACAGGAGTTATAGCAGCAACTAGTATTTTTGGCTTGGCAGCATGTGGGAATGATTCAGGTTCTGGAAATGACGAAAAGGAATTGGTAGTAGGAGCTTCTAATATTCCACACGCTGAAATCCTTGAACAAGTGAAGCCTGTCTTAGAAGAAAAAGGGATCGACTTGCAAATTGAAACGTACCAAGACTATATCCTTCCTAATAAAGATTTGGATAATGGGGATATTGACGCAAACTATTTCCAAACCATTCCTTATATGGACTTGCAAATGAAGGAAAATGAATATGAGTTTGTCAATGCAGGCGGAATTCATATTGAGCCGATCGGTATTTATTCGAAAAAACACAAATCTCTCGAGGAGCTCCCTGAAGGCGCTACGATCTTAATGAGTAACTCTGTATCGGATCATGGACGTATCCTTACATTATTAGAGAAAAAAGGACTCATCACCTTAAAGGATGGGGTGGAAAATACGCAAGCCCAACTTGAAGACATCAAAGAAAACCCTAGAAACCTTCAATTTGATTATGAGTACGAAGCAGCTCTTCTCCCACAAATGTATGAAAACGAAGAAGGAGACGCAGTTGTCATCAACTCTAACTATGCCATTGATGCAGGGTTGAAACCCCTTGAAGATTCAATTGCCATTGAAGATAGTAACTCTCCTTATGTGAATGTGATTGCAGTGAACAAAGGTGATGAAAACAAAGAGGAAGTTAAAGCGCTAGTGGAAGCACTGCGTTCGAAAGAAATCCAGGACTTCATCAATGAAGAATGGGATGGAGCCGTCGTTCCGGTAAGTGAATAATATCGAAACCCGATACTGACATTGATCAGAATCGGGTTTTTTCATTGTAAGGTCTTCCCAAAATTTTTAACATAATCATTTCCTTATTGGTTCATACTATTTCCGATGAATCTATTTCAGAAATGGAGCTGAATGAAATGCAGATGGAACCAAGAAATACAACAGAAGCTGCCCTTCATGATTATAAAATGGGGCTTGGGATCTTCACTGAAAAAATGCCTGAGCTTGCCGAGCAGTACAATGCGTTCACTGAGCACTGCTTTCGAGAAGGAGTTCTTACTAAAAAAGAAAAGCAATTGATCGCGTTAGGAATCAGCCTATATTCCCAGGATGAATATTGCATTATCTACCACACAAAAGGATGCCTGGACCAAGGATGTTCAGAAGAAGAAATCCTTGAAGCAATCGGAGTAACCGCTGCATTCGGAGGCGGAGCAGTCATGAGTCAGGCTGTGACACTAGTACAGCAATCCATTCAGGACTTGAATCAACTGAAGCAATAACAACTAACGGGAGGTGATACACTTCCCGTTTTTTTTGTTGCAGAAGTGAATGATGATCGAGTGTTTTATAGTGGCTATTTTTATTCTATAAGATCGAATAGTGGATTGAATTCGTAATACTAAGTTGATTGGAGCGGAAGGTGCTCGACTTCCTCCCCGGGGAATATTGTGCCTGGAGCGAGAAGGAACGGTCCGTGTCTTTATGTACCGTCTCTTCAGTAGAAGTGGTCACCAAGTATTAAATACTTATTCAATAAAATGAATATATATTAAAAAAGCTATTAATTGGCAGTATAATGGCGGAATTTTGTGAAAACTTAAAGGTAACCCCTTGAGGCTAGGGTGAAAAGGATGAATTTAAGAAAAAATGACCCTATACTGGTTTTGTCTTGTGAACGAGGGGGTAGTATAGTTGTAAAGTAATTAAAAACCTGAAAGGAATGATTCGTTATCGACTCTCTTGAGAGTATCTCGTACACAAGTGAAATGGAAAAGGCAATGCATGGAGCCCATGGGATTGGTTATGAGGTGTACAAACGAAAGCATGAAGTCAGAATGCAAGTAGAGAAAAGAAGAGAGCAGGACTATAAGGAAAGCAGACGAATGATTGCGGCATTTGATCGTAAGGTGCACGCTAATATATAATAAGGAAGAAAAAAGAAAACCAGTGTAGACGTTGCACTGGTTTTTTTGCGTCTTTAACCAAAGGACATAGAGGGAGATCGAATGGTTTTCAACTCCCATCAGTATTGGTATGTTCTTCATGACCGGTAACTGGAGATTGAATCCCTACATTTTTCCTTTATTTTAGGTCAACAATAAAAAAGGATTATCTAGTCAAGTTTACACTATCGATATAGTTGAAAAAGTTGATAATACCTTTTATTTGTTATAAGATTGTAATGAGAATAAATTGAGAATGATTAAAGAATTTAATTCTTAAATTCATTATAAAGTCACGGAGGTAAATATACATGGCAGGTTCTACTTTAACAATTAAAGATCTTCATGTTGAGATTGAAGGAAAGGAAATCCTGAAAGGGGTTAACCTTGAAATTAAAGGTGGAGAAATCCACGCAGTAATGGGACCGAATGGTACAGGTAAATCTACTTTATCTTCTGCTATCATGGGTCATCCAAAGTATGAAGTGACAAAGGGAAGCATTCACTTCGATGGTGAAGATGTGCTTGAAATGGAAGTGGATGAGCGCGCTCGCGTAGGTCTATTCCTTGCAATGCAGTATCCAAGTGAAATCAATGGGGTAACGAATGCAGACTTCTTACGTTCAGCCATCAACAGCCGTCGCGAAGAAGGCGAAGAGATTTCTCTTATGAAATTCATTCGCAAAATGGATTCTGAAATGGAATACCTTGAAATGGATCCGGATATGGCACAGCGTTACTTAAACGAAGGATTCTCCGGTGGAGAGAAGAAGCGTAATGAAATCCTTCAATTAATGATGCTACAACCTAAGATTGCCATCCTTGACGAGATTGACTCTGGTCTTGATATCGATGCCCTTAAGGTTGTATCAAAAGGAATCAATAAAATGCGCGGTGAGGATTTCGGTTGCTTGATCATCACTCACTATCAGCGTCTTCTTAACTACATCACTCCTGATCATGTTCACGTTATGATGCAAGGACGCATTGTGAAATCAGGCGGGAAAGAATTAGCACAACGCCTTGAAGCAGAAGGATATGACTGGATTAAAGAAGAGTTAGGAATCAAAGACGAAACTGTTGGCCAAGAAGCGTAAGTGTTAGGGGGATGAAAATGACTGTAGAAACGAAACTACCAGTAGATCAGGACTATGTCAGCTCCTACTCAAAACAACTTGGAGAGCCGGAATGGTTAACAACCCTTCGCACAGATGCCTTTGATAAAGTAAAGGATCTAAGCCTTCCAGTTGCTGATAAAACGAAAATCACGAATTGGAATTTTACTCAATTCCAGAAGCATACAGTGGAAAGTGATACGTTCTCATCATTGAGTGAGCTGCCGGATGAAGCAAAAGAATTAGTTGATTTAGAAAGCAGTGACCAAAGTCTTTATATTCAACGAAATAATACACCTGCTTTTCTTTCTCTTTCAAACGAATTAAAAGACAATGGTGTTATTTTTACGGATATTTTCACAGCTGTAAAAGACCACAGTGAACTTGTACAGAAGTACTTCATGACTGAAGGTGTGAAAACGGATGAGCATAAGCTTACAGCCCTTCATGCTGCGTTGATGAATGGGGGAGTTTTCCTTTACATTCCAAAAAATGTGGAATTGACTCAACCGATTCAAGCGGTATACCTTCATGACAATGCTGAAGTAGCGATGTTCAACCACGTATTAGTAGTGGCTGAAGACAACAGCTCTGTAACGTATGTTGAAAACTACATTTCTACAACAAATGTGGAAAACGGCGTATACAACATCGTTACGGAAGTTTTGGCAAACAATAATGCTAAAGTGGAATATGGTGCTGTGGATAATTTAACAAGCGGATTAACCACGTATGTTAACCGTCGTGGAATCGCGCAAAGAGATGCTCGCATCGAGTGGGCTCTTGGATTAATGAACGATGGAGACACCGTTTCAGAAAACGTGACAAACCTTATGGGTGACGGCTCATATGGTGATACAAAAACCGTTGTCGTTGGACGCGGAAAACAGAAACAAA
The DNA here is from genome assembly GCF_003315075.1 of Rossellomorea aquimaris. Classification (GTDB taxonomy): domain Bacteria; phylum Bacillota; class Bacilli; order Bacillales; family Bacillaceae_B; genus Rossellomorea; species Rossellomorea aquimaris_C. The sequence continues at coordinate 165,412 of NZ_QNRJ01000004.1, read as the reverse complement.
ACTTCACGACGAAGGTTGTTCACTTCGGTAAAAACTCTGAAGGATACATCCTTAAGCATGGAGTGATGAAAGATGAAGCATCTTCCATCTTCAATGGTATCGGTAAAATTGAACACGGTGCGTCCAAGTCGAATGCAGAGCAGGAATCTCGGGTATTGATGCTTAGTGAAAAAGCACGTGGAGATGCGAATCCGATCCTTCTTATCGATGAAGATGACGTAACGGCAGGGCATGCTGCTTCAGTAGGTCGAGTGGATCCACTGCAACTCTATTACCTGATGAGTCGTGGAATTCCGCAGCATGAAGCGGAACGTCTGGTTATTCATGGCTTCTTGGCTCCTGTGGTAAAACAATTACCGATTGAAGGAGTTAAGAAACAACTTGTTGAGGTTATCGAAAGGAAAGTTAACTAATGGATGTAAAAGAGATTCGTAAACAATTTCCGATTCTCAACCAGGAAGTAAATGGCCATCCACTTGTTTATCTTGACAGTGCCGCAACATCGCAAAAACCGGTTTCCGTTATCGAAGCGATGAATGACTATTACCGTGGATATAACTCAAATGTTCACCGGGGCGTTCATACTCTTGGGACGAGAGCGACAGATGGATATGAAGGTGCCCGTGAAAAGGTCCGCAATTTCATTAATGCTTCCTCTACTCAAGAAGTGATCTTTACCCGTGGAACGACAACAGCAATCAATACAGTTGCAGCAAGCTACGGTCGTGCCAATCTGTCCGAGGGTGACGAAATTGTGATCACTCACATGGAGCATCACAGTAATATCATCCCTTGGCAGCAGTTAGCCAAAGAGACCGGAGCGGCGTTAAAATACGTTCCCCTTCAAGAGGATGGAACGATTGCGATTGAAGATGTACGGGCGACTGTCACATCTCAAACGAAGATTGTTTCGATCATGATGGTTTCAAACGTACTTGGTACGATGAACCCGATCAAGGAAATCACCGGGATTGCTCATGAAAATGGGGCAGTCATGGTCGTTGACGGGGCACAGGCTGCTCCACATATGAAAGTCGACGTACAAGATCTTGACTGTGATTTCTTTGCCTTCTCAGGTCATAAAATGGTAGGTCCTACAGGGATCGGAGTACTTTACGGTAAGAAAAAACACCTGAACAAAATGGAACCGGTAGAATTCGGTGGGGAAATGATCGACTTTGTCGGGCTTCAAGAATCCACTTGGAAAGAGCTACCGTGGAAATTTGAAGGCGGTACACCGATCATTGCAGGCGCCATTGGACTTGGAGCAGCGATTGATTTCCTTGAAGAAGTAGGACTTCATAACATTGAAGAACATGAACATAAGCTTGCGGCTTATGCGTTGGAGAAAATGAATGAAGTCGAAGGCATGAAAATTTTCGGGCCAAGTGATCCCGGAAAGCGTGCAGGTCTTGTTACGTTTAACATTGATGATGTTCATCCGCACGACGTGGCAACCGTCCTTGATGCTGAAGGGATTGCCGTCCGCGCGGGTCATCACTGTGCACAACCGCTGATGAAGTGGTTGAACGTATCCGCAACAGCACGTGCCAGCTTCTACCTCTATAATACGGAAGAAGATATTGATAAACTTGTTGCAGGCCTATTGAAGACAAAGGAGTTTTTCAGCGATGTCTTTTAATAATTTAGATCAGTTATATCGACAAGTCATCATGGATCATTATAAGAATCCACGAAACAAAGGTTCTTTAGAGGATGGAAGCTTTACCATCGATATGAATAACCCTACTTGTGGAGATCGCATACACCTGACTTTAAAGGTGGAAGATGGGATCGTTCAGGATGCGAAGTTTGACGGGGAAGGCTGTTCGATCTCCATGGCTTCTGCTTCGATGATGACCCAAGCGGTTAAAGGGAAGGATATTGAGAAAGCATTGAAGCTTTCCAAGATCTTCTCTGAAATGATGCAAGGCAATGACTATGACGACGATGTAGATTTAGGAGATATAGAAGCATTACAAGGAGTCGCTAAATTCCCGGCCCGTATCAAATGTGCGACACTGGCTTGGAAAGCGATGGAAAAAGGAGTCCAAGAAGAAGAGCAGGAATAAGCTCTTCTCCTACTCTATTTAAGAATGGAGGAATCAACATGGCAAAGAAGATGCCTGAGATCGGAGACTATAAATACGGTTTTAGTGATAAAGACGTATCGATTTTCCGTTCTAAACGTGGTTTGACACGGGAAATCGTTGAAGAAATTTCTCGTATGAAAGATGAGCCTAAGTGGATGCTTGATTTCCGTTTGAAGTCACTGGAGCATTTTTATAATATGTCTATGCCTCAATGGGGCGGAGACATGCAGGAACTGAACTTTGATGAGATCACTTACTATGTGAAGCCTTCTGAAAAGTCAGAGCGCAGCTGGGATGAAGTACCTGAAGAAATCAAGCAGACGTTTGATAAATTAGGGATTCCGGAAGCAGAGCAAAAGTATCTTGCAGGGGTATCTGCACAGTATGAATCAGAGGTTGTCTATCATAATATGCAATCAGATCTTGAGGACATGGGGATCGTTTTCAAAGACACAGATTCTGCTTTAAAAGAAAATGAAGAACTTTTCCGTGAGCATTGGGCGAAGGTTATTCCTCCTACGGATAACAAGTTTGCTGCCCTTAACTCAGCAGTATGGTCAGGTGGTTCTTTCATCTATGTTCCTAAGGGAATCAAGGTGGATACACCACTTCAAGCATATTTCCGTATCAACTCAGAAAACATGGGTCAATTCGAGCGTACGCTGATCATCGTGGACGAAGGCGCAAGCGTGCACTATGTTGAGGGTTGTACAGCACCGGTTTACACAACGAATTCACTTCACTCTGCAGTCGTTGAAATCATCATCAAGAAAGATGCGTACTGCCGTTATACCACGATTCAAAACTGGGCGAACAACGTGTTCAACCTGGTGACGAAGCGTGCCGTATGTGAAGCGAATGCAACGATGGAATGGGTGGATGGAAACATCGGTTCGAAACTGACGATGAAATATCCGGCTGTCATCCTTAAAGGGGAAGGTGCCCGTGGTATGACACTATCCATTGCACTTGCAGGTAAAGGCCAGCACCAGGATGCCGGAGCGAAAATGATTCACCTGGCTCCAAACACATCTTCTACGATCGTTTCTAAATCCATCTCCAAGCATGGTGGTAAAGTAACGTACCGTGGAATTGTACACTTTGGCCGTAAAGCGGAAGGCGCACGCTCAAACATCGAGTGTGATACGCTGATCATGGATAACCAATCGACTTCCGATACGATCCCTTACAACGAAATTCTGAACGATAACATCTCGTTAGAACACGAAGCGAAGGTATCAAAAGTATCAGAAGAACAATTATTCTATCTTATGAGCCGCGGAATTTCAGAGGAAGAAGCAACAGAAATGATCGTAATGGGCTTCATCGAGCCATTCACGAAAGAACTTCCAATGGAATACGCAGTCGAAATGAACCGCCTGATCAAGTTCGAAATGGAAGGTTCCATCGGATAATATATCATTCAAACTCCCTTGATGTTTTCATCAGGGGAGTTTTTTCTGGTTCCAATAATCACCACGATCCTCCTTCAAAGAATCCAAACATAAGAATTTCCATTTCCCTTATGATAAAATGGACATGTTCATAATAAAGCAGGTGAATGAAGATGATATACATAGGAGTAACAGGCTGGGGAGATCATGATACCCTTTATGAAAATGTTTCCCCGAGGGACAAACTAAAAGAATACGGTGCGCATTTTCCGATTGTCGAGGTGGACACAACTTTTTATGCGGTCCAGCCTCTTCGAAATGCTGAAAAATGGGTAAAGGAAACACCGGAAGACTTTAAGTTTATTGTAAAGGCTTATCAGGGAATGACGGGACATCAGCGGGGAGAGATCCCTTTTGATACAAAGGAAGAAATGTTCAATGCCTTTAAGGAATCCCTTGCTCCGTACGAAGATGCAGGTAAATTAGCGATGGTTCTGCTTCAATTTCCCCCTTGGTACGATTGTAAAAAGGAGCATGTTGACTATATCCGGTACTGCCGGGAGCAGCTAAAGGGATTTCCACTATCGTTGGAGTTTCGGAATCAAAGCTGGTTCAGACCGGAGTTCCGGGATAAGACGTTAACGTTTATGAAAAAGGAAGGGTGGATCCATAGCATTTGCGATGAACCTCAGGCAGGAGAAGGATCTGTACCGCGGGTGTTGGAAACCACTCATAAAGATGCGACTCTTATTCGGTTTCACGGCAGGAATCTGTATGGCTGGAATAAACCGAATGGGGAAGACTGGCGGGAGGTTCGTTATTTATATCGCTATAATCGAGCAGAGCTTGAGGAGTGGATTCCGCATATTCATCAGTTGCACGAAACCTCTGAAGATCTCTATATTCTTTTCAATAATAATTCTGGTGGAGATGCCGCTGATAACGCGAAAGAGCTCATTGAATTATTAGGTCTTGAATATAGTGGACTTGCACCAAAGCAACTGGATTTATTTTAGCTGACAGGAGATGAAAGACAGATGGAATGGATCGTTCTTCTATCAATCGGACTACTAGCAGGAGCGATAGGTTCCCTTGTAGGACTGGGCGGAGGAGTCATCATTGTTCCTGCCCTAATCTATTTCGGCGCATATACAAGCTTGATTGAGGGAATGAATCCTCAGACAGCTGTAGGAACATCATTGGTCATTATGATTTTCACAGGGTTATCATCCACCCTGGCTTATTTAAAGCATAAGACCGTTGATTATAAAAGCGGCCTGATTTTCTTTGCCGGCAGCGGGCCGGGTTCAATACTTGGAGCATGGGTAAACAAGGGATTGAACATGGAAAGCTTTAATTTATATTTTGGTATTTTTATGATTCTGATTGCCATTGTACTCATGGTAAGAAACAAGTTGAAGCCTATTGAGAAATTCAAGGATGCCTCTTTTCAACGGGAATTTACCGATCCTGGCGGAAACACCTTCCGATATGGATATCCTCCTGTATTAGGAGCGGCAATTGCCTTTGCAGTTGGATTTACATCTGGTTTATTTGGCATCGGCGGTGGATCATTAATGGTACCTGCGATGATCTTGATTTTTCTTTTTCCGCCTCATGTAGCCGTCGCCACCTCCATGTTCATGATTTTTCTATCGGCTTTGGTCAGCTCGGGAACGCATGTCATGTTTGGCAATGTCAAGTGGCTGTATGCACTGGCACTCATTCCAGGCGCCTGGATAGGGGCGAAGTTTGGGGCCTATTTGAATACGAAGCTTGAATCAAAAGTCTTAGTGAGTGTTTTACGGATTATATTGATTTTAATTGGAATTCGATTGATTTACCAAGGTATTACAGGATAACATACCTCCAATAGGAGTGAGCAAATAGTGAGAGAAACCATTCATATTTATCATACAAACGACCTTCACAGTCATTTTGAGCATTGGTCAAGGATTCGGGATTTTTTGAAGATGAGAAAACAATGGCATCTGGACGAAGGGGAGCCTGTTTATCTATTTGATATCGGAGATCATGTAGACCGCTGGCATCCACTAAGTGAAGCGACCTTAGGAAAAGGAAATGTCGATTTTCTAAATGAAGTCGGCTTTGATGCTGTAACGATTGGGAACAATGAAGGAATTACACTGGACTATGAAGATTTAAACAGTCTCTATGAAGATGCAGATTTTCACGTGATTGTAGGCAATCTATTCGATCGGTCGTCGCAGCTGCCAAGCTGGGTCAAAACCCATCATATTTATCAAACGAATAGTGGCATGAAGATTGGTGTCATCGGATTGACAGCTTATTTCAAACCTTTTTATAAAGCCCTCGGCTGGAATATTACATCTCCGGTGGAGGAGCTTGAGAAATTGGTTCAAGAGCTTCACCCGCAGGTGGATATGGTGATTCTTCTTTCCCATCTGGGGATTCGGGATGATGAGCTGATTGCAGAGAGATTTCCCGGAGTGGACGTTATCCTTGGAGCACATACCCATCATGTTTTGCATCAAGGAAAAGAAATTAAGGGGACCATGCTGGGCGCAGCAGGAAAATATGGTCATTATGTCGGTCATATGATGATTGAGGTAGACACGGCCAATAAAAAGATTGTCGGCAAAAAAGCACAACTTTATGAACAGCAGGAACTTCCCTTTGTCGAAAAGGAAGAGCAGGAAAATCTCGAGTGGTATCGAGAAGGAGAGGAATTGTTAGGGGAGGAAGTAACCGAGCTTGCCAAGCCTCTGCCAGTGGATTGGTTTAATCCTTCGACACTTCCGAATGTGTTGTGTGATGCCCTTGCTGAATGGTGCGAGGCTGATTGTGCCTTCCTCAATTCAGGCTTACTCATTGATGGATTGAGTGAGGGGACAGTGACGAAACAGGATCTGCACCGGATTTTGCCTCATCCCATCAATCCATGTCTCATCGAGATGAAAGGGGCAGAGCTGAAGGAAATCATTAAACAAACATTTAATGAGGAATGGCCGCACCTTCAAGTAAAGGGATTAGGGTTCAGAGGCAAGGTGATGGGCCGGTTTGTGTATACGAATATTCAATTCAAAGGTCATGAAATCTTAATCGATCACAACCCGATTGATCCACAGAAGATATACAAGCTTGCCTTACCTGATATGTTCACGTTTGGCCACTTCTTTCCAGACCTTCAAAGGCTCGGGAAAAAATACTTTATGCCTGAGTTTTTACGGGATATCCTCCAGTGGAAATTAAAGCAGTAAATGTATCACCGTTTCCATCCTCACGTCATACATATGAGGGAAAGGAGCGATGAAACATGATGAATGTATCTCCGATTACCATTCAGGGACATACCTTTTTAGCGATTTCTGTTGAACTGCCCAAGACCAATCTCCTCGTTGTGACGAGTGATATAGGATATATAATGTGTGGAGCACTGGACGTAGCGTTACTAAATGAGAAGTTGAAAGACAGAGGGATCATTGCGGGAAGAGCCGTCGGTGTAAAAACAATCGACCAGCTCCTGGCCGCCCCTCTTGAATCCATCACCTATGAGGCAGAAAATCGCGGCATCACACCGGGCATGATCGGCCGGGATGCATTGTTGAAAATGATATAAGTGTTAAAAAAACCAGCTGCCTTTTTAAGAGCGCTGGTTTTTTGTTGGGTGAATATCAACATTCGCTTTATATTCTTTCATGAATAATTAACAATATATCAGGAAATACACCTTGCAAGAACGTTTTTATCCTTTATAATGGAGATACTAGGAAATTTTGTCGAAAAATGAAAGAATTACATAGGAGAATTCTATGAGGCTTATATCAACTAGGGCTTTGAAACCGGGCATGGTTCTAGCTACAACCGTATATAATATGAGAGGTCAAGCTTTAATTCATGATAACGTTCCGATTACAGAACGCATGATTTTCAGATTGCAGGAGCTTAGTATTCAGTATGTCTATATTGAAGACTCCCTTTCGAAGGGAATCCATGTAAAGGGAACTGTTTCGAGTAAGGTAAGACAGCAAGCTGTAAACAATATTGAGATGGCCTTTAATCAACTAAGCGTATCGAAAGCGCCACCTGGTGTGCTCATGATTGAAGATAGTGCCAAGCAATTGAAGCAGGTGATTGATGTAGTCTTGTCTGAAGTAAAGGCGAATCATGATCTCCTAACCATTTTGACGGATGTTTTCACATACGACTCCTATATTTTTCACCATTCATTTAATGTGACTTTGTATACGTTATCCATAGGGCTGGAACTTAAACTGTCTACTAAACAGCTCGAGCAGTTAGGCGTGGGGGCCATTTTGCATGATATCGGAAAGATGCTCGTGCCGGAGGAAATTCTTCTGAAACCAGGGAAGCTGACAGAAGACGAATTCGGTGAAATCAAGAAGCATTCAGAACACGGTTTTGAGATTTTGCGTCAGCTTCATTCTGTGTCCCTGATCATTGCTCACTGCGCGTACCAGCACCATGAGAGGCTTGATGGATCTGGTTATCCACGAGGGATCAAAGGTGAGGATATCCACCCCTTTGCAAAAATCATAGCGGTGGCCGATGTATTCGACGCCATGACGTCAAATCGTGTATACCGGAAAGCCATGCTTCCACATCAAGCGCTGGAGGTATTATATGCAGGAAGCGGTACTCTGTTTGATGCAAATGTGATTGAAGCCTTCAGGTCTTCTGTGGCCATGTATCCGAATGGGATGGTTGTCGAGCTGAATGATGGCCGAAAAGGAATTGTGACCGATCAAAATAAAGGTGTAACGGATCGACCGGTGATTCGGATCATCGAAGAAGATAGACAGGAAATACAAACGCCTTATGCCATGGATTTAAGTACGGAATTAGATAAGGTGATTACCGGATTTGATCCGGATTATGAACCCCAATCTCTCAAAATTAAATAATTTTTTTGCGTTAAACCCCTCTTACTTTGCATACAAATAGCTTGTAAGGGGGGATTTTTTTGTCAAAGTTTAAAACATACAAACCCCGAAGAGGAGGGCCGCTGCCTTTTCGTTATGTGATGGTCATCACGATTCTATTCTTTATGATTTCGACTGGATTCGGATTGTGGATCATTAACAAAGGTTTGAAACCGACACTGCTTGCGTATGCTGAAACTCAAACCAGCAGGATCGGTACGTTGGTTATCAATAAAGCGATAAACAAAAAAATTGCCGATGTTCTTGATATTTCGGATATAACCGAAGAAGTGAAGAATACAGAAGGCGACATTGTTTCATTTAAATATAATACTCAGACCATCAACCGGGTTCAGGCAGAAATCACCAACTTAGTTCAGCAAAACCTTCAAGAAGCAGAAGAAGGAAACCTAGAAAACCTTGAATTTATTACCGAAGTGGAAATTGATGAAGGGAAGTCTAAAGCAGCAAAAGGGATCACTTACTCGGTGCCTCTTGGTCAAGCGACCAACAACGTGTTACTCGGTAACCTTGGGCCAAAAGTGCCGATTCGCTTTCATTCGATCGGAGATGTCCGATCCGATATTAAAACAACGGTAGAGCAATTCGGGATCAATAATGCCGTTGTGAAAGTGTTTGTGGAGCTTGAAGTCAATGTCCAGATCATCATTCCATTTGCAACGAAAACCGAAACCATCAAGCAGGATATCCTGGTTGCCATGGGTACCGTTCACCTGGATGTACCGCAGTTTTATAACAATGGTGGGGGGGAATCCAGTCCATCCATTGAAATTCCCACAAATTAGTCAGGAAAAAAAGTTGTCAAAAGAATGATAGTTTGTTATATTAATAAAGAAAATTTTATAACACACCACATCATCAGTCCGATGGGGTAGAGGCGCAGAGTTCAAGAGTAAGCTGTTTGAGAATGACAACTGTGAGAACAGATGAAAGGGAACTTTTGCCGAAGTAAATACACATGTCGAATGTGTATTTGCTGGGGTTATCTTGAAGAAGGATAACACTGTCATTATAGGGTAATCTCTATAATGGGGAGCTACAGATCGTGATGGAGCACTTAAATTACTTACTAAGGTAATGATAGCTTCTCTATCGTTGCCTTTTTTTATTATCCTCTATCATGCTACGATGGTTCCCCCCTATCAAATAGGAGGAGGACATTATGGAAAACACGATTTACTCACTATTACCACCCCTTTTAGCCATTCTTATGGTTATACTTACGAGACGGGTTCTACTCTCACTGGGAGTAGGAATCATTGCGTCTGCCTTTCTGTTAGCAGATTTCTCAATTACGAAAACATTCAGCTTTATGTGGGACGCCTTTAAAGGCATCTTTGTCGCAGATGGAGCACTCAACACCTGGAATGTCTATATCATTTTCTTCTTACTCATTCTTGGTGTCATCACAGCATTTGTGAATATTTCCGGCGGTAGCCGCGCATTCGGTGAATGGGCGATGAAACGTGTGAAAACGAGAAAAGGGGCGCAGCTTCTTGCAGCCGTTTTAGGTATCATAATTTTTATTGATGACTATTTTAACGCCCTTGCCGTTGGACAGGTTTCGAGACCCATTACGGATCGTCACAAAATTTCACGTGCAAAACTGGCCTATATCATCGACTCGACATCGGCACCCATTTGTGTCGTTTCACCAATCTCAAGTTGGGGAGCGTACATCATCGGTATTATCGGTTCGATTCTGGCTACACACAGTATCACAGAGTACACAGCATTTTCAGCCTTCGTTCAAATGATTCCGATGAACCTTTATGTCTGGGCAGCTGTCCTGCTTGTCATCATGGTTGCTGCTAAAGGCCTGGACTTTGGAAAGATGAAAGAGCATGAAGTAAGAGCCCTTGAAACGGGAGCCCTTTATGATCCTGAAAAAGAGATTCCAGGAGAATTGAAGAATGATCTGCCTGTCAGCTCGAAAGGATCAGTAGGTGATCTTGTCTGGCCGATTGTAGCTCTTGTTATCGGTACGATTGGAATGATGCTCTGGACAGGATATCAAGCAGTCGGATCGTTTGACATCCTGCCGATTTTTGAAAATACAGATGTAACGAAATCATTATTATATGGTGGATTATTCGGTCTCCTTGTTGCGCTGATCTTCTTCATTCGTCAAGTCAGCTTGAAGGGAATCGAAGGGAAAGCCGTTGGAACAGCAGTAGTGGAAGGGATCAAATCCATGCTGCCAGCCGTTTACATCCTTATCTTCGCCTGGACGATCGTCACATTGATCGATCAATTGCAAACGGGTACGTATCTTGCGGGTCTGGTTGAACAATCAAACTTACCGATGCAGGCACTTCCGGTCATCTTGTTCTTAGTTGCCGGAATCATGGCATTCTCGACGGGAACTTCATGGGGATCTTTCGGAATCTTACTTCCAATCGCCGGGGAAATTGCTGCAGCGACAGATGTAAGTATCTTACTTCCTGCTATGGCTGCTGTATTAGCTGGATCCGTATTGGGAGATCACTGTTCTCCAATTTCGGATACAACCATCCTTTCCTCTACGGGAGCAGGAAGCAATCATATCGATCACGTTCTTACACAGCTTCCATATGCATTGATCGGAGCTGTTGCTGCTTCAATTGGATACCTTGTATTAGGATTCACTGGAAGCACACTGTTCGGTCTCGGTGTTGTGATCGTTTTAATCGTCGCATTCGCTTTTCTGTTTGGTGAAAAAGCAAAACCAGCTGTTTCAGACCAATAATTAAATAAAAAACCAGGAGCTTATCGGCTTCTGGTTTTTTATTATGTATTCGTATGGATGTCAGGGCATTTATTAAAACCCATGGTGGTATCTCAAAACCCAACTCAACCTTTCCGATCATCAATCCTTCATGGTTCGACAAAATTCTTATAGTGAAATAGTACCTGTCCCGATTAGAAAAAATCTCTCTATATGCTTCAAAATAGCTTTGACAATTGCCGTGGAACTAGCTATACTGACTTTAGATTATAAATAATCTGAAAATATAAAAATTTCAAATACCTTAATATGGTAGTTGAAAAGAACTAGGGGGGAACCAACATGGAGAAACGTGCCCAGTTTGGAACACGAGCAGGATTTATTCTAGCTGCTGTCGGATCAGCAATCGGTTTGGGAAACATTTGGCGTTTTCCAGCAGTAGCGTATGAAAATGGTGGAGGAGCATTCTTTATTCCGTATTTATTCGCTCTTCTTACAGCAGGTATTCCATTATTAGTGCTTGAATTTACGTTAGGTCATAAGTACCGTGGGTCGGCACCACTATCTTATTTCCGTCTTAATAGGAAATCAGAGTGGCTTGGCTGGTGGCAAGTATTAATCGCATTTGTCATTTCTACCTATTATGCCGTCATTATCGCATGGGCGATGTCGTACAGTGTGTTTTCTTTCAATTTAGGTTGGGGGAAGGATACAGAGTCATTCTTATTCAATGACTATTTGAAGCTGACAGTTGATCCCGGTCAGACAGGCAGTATCGTTCCTGGAGTATTCATTCCGCTTGTATTGGTATGGGTGATTACATTAGGGATTCTTTTCAAAGGTGTAAAGAAGGGAATCGAAGTAGCGAATAAGATCTTTATTCCGGCACTAGTTATTTTATTCTTAATCATTGTTGTTCGCGCTTTAACATTACCTGGAGCATTGGATGGTTTAGATGCTTTCTTCAAACCGGATTTCAGCAAAATAGCTGACCCTGGTGTTTGGGTAGCGGCATACGGACAAATTTTCTTCAGTTTATCCATCGCATTCGCGATTATGATTACGTATTCCAGTTACCTTCCGAAGAAATCGGATATTACAAATAACGCATTTATCACAGGTTTCAGTAACTCAGGGTTCGAATTGCTGGCAGGTATTGGAGTATTTGCTGCTTTAGGCTTCATGGCTCAATCTCAAGGTGTAGGGGTTCAGGAAGTTGTAAGCGGGGGAGTTGGATTGGCGTTTGTGGTATTCCCGCAAATCATTAACGAATTCCCGGCTCTTAACGGTTTATTCGGATTCTTGTTCTTTGCTTCCCTGGTGTTAGCGGGGCTGTCCTCACTCATCTCGATTACAGAGACGTATGTAGCAGGGGTTTCTGAAAAGTTCGGAATTTCCCGTACGAAAGCCGTTCTATTCGGTGGAGGTCTTTCTGCAATCATCTCGATCTTATTTGCCACTCAGGGTGGATTACTCTTCCTGGATGCGGCAGATTACTTTATCAACCAGTTTGGTGTAGCATTCGCCGGATTAGTTGAAGTACTGGTGATTGCCTGGTTCCTGCGCAAGTTAGGTGCTTTCCAGTCCCACGCTAATGGAATTTCGGATATTCAGCTTGGTGCCTGGTGGAAAATATGCTTAGGCGTCATTACACCAATCGTTCTTGGCTGGATGATGTTCGGATTATTCAAAATGAATTTATTAAGAGAATTTGAAACTGAAACTGGAAACTATGGAGGTTACTCAGATGCCTTCATCCTTTACAGCGGATGGTTTGTTGCAGGATTCGCAATTCTTGCAGGTGTTGCCTTCTCATTCAAACGCTGGCATTCGAAAACAGAAGCTGAAAGCTATAAGGAGGTTGGCTAACATGACTGGTAGTGCGATTGCAATGATGATTGTAGGAATGGTCATCATCTGGGGTGGATTAGCAGCTAGTATCATTAACGCTGTTTCCAAATCCAAAAAACAGGTGTAAAGAGTAAAAAGATGAAGCAGACGATGGGTTAACCATTGTCTGCTTTTTTAACGTTTTTTGCTTTTGATTCTGTCTTGACGTTCCCACATGCGTAAGTGAGGGTAAGGATCAAATGACCATTCCGTCAAACCATTATCCTTGTACATTCCGTAGTGCAGATGAGGAGGGAATTTCCCAGATGTCCCAGGGGGTCCGTATCCGGAACTGCCAACACCGCCAATAACCATTCCCGGTTCCACCACTTGACCTACATGAAGATCTTTAGAGAAACCACTAAGGTGGGCAAAATAATGATACGTATTATTAATGTCACGTATGCCGATACGCCAGCCTCCATATCGGTTCCATCCTTTCATCTCGATGATTCCATACGATGTCGCTCTTACAGGTACACCATAATCAGCAAAGAGGTCCGTCCCTTCGTGAATGCGTCTTCCTCCCCAACCACGGGCATCACCCCAGGTGTTTCGGTAACTGTAGTTGAATCTGAGGGGAAGGGGGAAGGCTTTCTGGTTTAAATGGATGGTACCGTATTGCTTATAGATTTTTGCATTTCCCATGATGATACTGACCGTTTTATCACGTTTGTAATAGTCCCACAGAGCAAGCTTGAAATTATCCCGGTCAATTCCGTATCGTAATATAAAATCTGTCAAAGCAGCCAGTATATCTTCATCACTCTTCAGGCTGGCTTTTCCATCGAAGTCTCCATCCCGGCCTATCCCGTTGAAGAGGGAGATCGTTCCAGGATTGTCATCTTCCCGGTCAGGATTCAGGGGACCGACCCATTTTTCCGGCTCCATATAGATCGATATAAGGGAAGAGGACTTTTCCCTATCTTTGCGGGCAAACCGCAGACTGCGTTCGTACTGATCAACAGCAGCAAGATAGTACCAGGGAATATGAGTCAGAGCCGCGCTTTTCTGAAATAACTCCATCCTTTTCGTATGAATCTGTTCGTCTGTCAGCTTCTCTGCAGCAAAGGTTTGACAAGGACCTGTCAACATGCAGATAGCCACAAAGGCTAAGACCAATCGTTTGTACAAAATAATCCCTCCATTTTTAGGGGCCTACTTCTAGTTTGTATCGTTCATCGGGATTCATAATCATCAATAAATGGTAATAGGGTATCACATGCTTGTTTTCACTTTTTTAGTATGATAAAGTGACAAAAGAAGTATATTGATGATGGCTTTTTTTACATAAGATGAACGATTGAGAAAGCGTTTCACTCTTTGCCTAAGTCAGAATTATTTAGGATTGGAGATGAGGGGTATGAGTAAGAAAGATGAACACATTCGTAAACCGGATTGGCTGAAAATTAAGCTGAATACGAATGATAACTATATGGGCTTGAAGAAAATGATGCGTGAGAACAACCTTCATACGGTATGTGAAGAGGCTCGTTGTCCTAATATTCATGAATGTTGGGGAACTAGAAGAACTGCTACATTCATGATTCTTGGAGATATTTGTACTCGTGCATGCCGTTTCTGCGCAGTAAAAACAGGTCTGCCAACTGAATTGGATCTGAAAGAACCAGAACGCGTTGCTGATTCAGTTCAATTAATGAACCTGAAGCATGTAGTCATTACAGCGGTTGCTCGTGATGACCTGAAAGATGGTGGATCGCAAGTATTTGCTGAAACGGTTCGTGCCATTCGTCGTAAGAGCCCGTTCACTTCCATAGAAGTATTACCTTCCGATATGGGTGGAATTTTCGATAATATCAAGACATTGATGGATGCAAAGCCAGACATCATGAACTACAATGTCGAAACCGTTCGTCGCTTGACTCCAAGAGTTCGTGCCCGCGCTACTTACGATCGCACATTGGAATTCCTGCGTCGTGCAAAAGAATTAAATCCGGAAATTCCAACAAAATCAAGTATCATGGTTGGTCTTGGGGAAACGAAGGAAGAAATTCTTGAAACAATGGATGATCTGCGTGCAAGTCATGTGGATATTGTGACATTAGGTCAATACCTGCAACCATCTAAGAAACACTTGAAAGTACAGAAATATTATCACCCGGATGAGTTTGCTGAACTGCGTGAAGCAGCGATGGAAAAAGGCTTCAGTCACTGTGAAGCAGGACCCCTCGTTCGTTCTTCCTACCATGCAGATGAGCAAGTTAATGCAGCTGCCAAAGCAAGACAAGCAGCCGGTGAGCAAGAAGTTCAAAAGGCATAACTTTTCATATAAAAAAGGACTGACTTGAAGGAGAAGATCTCTAACAGTCAGTCCTTTTTGTAGCAAAGAGCTTCTGTCTTCTAATTAATCGACCATGTTATCTGTGTTATCTTTTCTCTTTTGGCGGTCTTTGTTGATTTTGTGGACATCATCGTCTTGCATTTCGTATTTCTCAGATGTCATCTCACCATTTGGATTTTCACCTGTGTCTACATTTCTTCCCTGAGGAGAATCCTGCAGCATAAGGTTGATGGTATCATCAATGGCTGTATTGGCGTTACGGCTATCGCTATCCATTTTGGCCAGGTTTTCTACATTGCGCATCAGGCTCTTGTCATCGGTCACATAGACATGGTACCAACGGGGAATAACCGACATGGCTGTTTTCTTTACTTGGTCGGCTACTTCAAAGCGGCCGTCTTTATCCTTTTTGTCCGTCACGTATGAAATCAGCACTTCTTCGTCAGTGACAAGAGTGGAACAATCCTTGACGTCTGGAAGTGAGACACTCATTTTGCTGATGGTGTCGGCTACTTGTTCCCGATTGATGCTGTACATATCCTTTGTGGAAATGGTTTGACCACCTGTGGGACTTTTCTGTTGTCGAACATAGCCGAAGTCCTCACCGCGGTGAGCACCTTTTTTCGTCCAGCTATTTTCGTTGTAGAGGTCCTCCCGGTCATTCACGTTAATGGTATTTCCATTGTTGTGAAACATTTCTTCATTGGCCGTGTCAATTCCATCACAAGCAGTTCCGATTAGCGCAATACTTAGTACAGTTGTACCCAGAATGAATTTATTCAAGTTAAACACCCCCTATTTGATAGGGTGACCATCTCTTATGACAATTTTTCATAGTAATTAATGGACAATCCGTTATAATTTAAGATAAGGAAATGAAAGTGGGTGGACAAGATGATTTGTGTGCAGAATACATGCTACGAAATCGTTGAAGAATTTAGAGACGGATTCAACGAGGAAGCATTTAAGGAAAGATATAGCGACATCTTAAGTAAATACGACTTTATCCTTGGGGATTGGGGATATGGACAGCTCCGCTTAAAAGGATTCTTTGATGATCATAATCAAAAAGCCTCTTTTGACACAAAGGTGAGTACGCATAAGGATTATTTGTATGAATACTGTAATTTTGGCTGCGCTTATTTTCTTGTGAAAAAAGTTAATAAATAATGGTGAAAAAAGGAACAAACCGTCCAGTTTGTTCCTTTTGTTATTTTACTTATTTTCAGTATATGGAGGTTCTTCATTCACATCGGGATCTGCATGAACAGGGTGTGATCCAGGCTCCTGACGTGGAATATCCTGATGAAGGGATTTATTTTCATAGTTGAAGGCACTGTAATATCGCTGTCCTTCTTTCCAAGGAGTGCTTTTGTTCTCAACGGGAGTATGCTTTCCTCGGGGAGAGCCATAGGGCCCTTCTGGCAGTGTTTCCGGCACGATAAAATTGCGGTATGTTTCAACATTGGAAAAGTCACTATATACTTCTTCTTCTTTGTCTCTTGGTTCTTTACTCATAGATCTCCCACCTTTCATACTTGTAGTATGTGAGAGTGGAGTGGACTTCATTCTTAATAGTGCGCTGTTAGAAAGACTACATAATGATTTCTCCTAAGAAGTCCCTCAATTCATCGGCTTCTTCCTCCGTCAGCTTGAATACACTTTCTACATAACCGGGTTCATCAAGGTCGTCCTTGCCGACGATCGCGAATCGACTGCCTTGAAGGTCTAATACCAAGGATTTGCCGTAATAGCGATCGGTTTGGGTAATCGCTAAGTCGTACCGCTGATTTTCACCCATAAAACTTACAAAGCGTGTTTTTGTATTTTCTGTATCATCGTATAAATAAAATCGTTCACTCATGACGATGTCCTCCTCTTTTTTTGCTTATCTCATCATAACAAACTGAGCTGAGAAATGCAGGATGTACCTGTATGACAGTGAGGGATATATGTTAAAATAAAGGGGAGGATATCGTTCATAGAGAGGGGTGCACCATGTATTTCGTAGACAGAGAAAAGATTGAGGAAATATTATTGTATATGAATGAGCAGTTAAAGACTGTTAGTGAACTTGATCGATGGGACGGGACATTAGAAAAATTAGCTTTGGAGAGAATGGCTCATACGATTATTGAATCTATACTCGATGTAGGAAACAGTATGATCGACGGTTTCATTATGAGAGATCCGGGAAGCTATGAGGATATCATTGATATTCTTCTGGATGAAAAGGTAATTGGAGACAAGATGAGTGAGGATCTTAAAAGACTTGTTGCAGAACGTAAGGTTCTTGTTCAAGAGTATACAGCCATCGACCATGAGCAATTACATACGATTTTAAACGAGGTATTCAACTCATTAGAGAAGTTTCCCCAGCAGGTTCAGAGCTACCTTGAAAATGAATTGGGACCTGTGTCTGCCTTTAAAAATTAATCAGTATTTGACAGCGCTTTCTTAATAGGGAGCGTTTTGTTTTATTTATGGAATACATTTTACCAAAAATGGCACAGGCTCTACGGTGATTTGGACATACTATACACAAGCATATGGAGGTACACAATGAGAGAATATAAAGGTTACTTAATTGATTTAGATGGCACAATGTATAGAGGCAAAGAGAAAATCGAAGAAGCGGGAGATTTTGTTAAACGATTACAAGAAAAGGGATTACCTTATCTGTTTGTCACCAATAATTCTTCGAGAAGACCGGAACAGGTTGCGGAGAAATTGCAGTCATTCGATATCCCTGCGACGAAGGAACAGGTATTTACTACTTCCATGGCGACAGCTCAGTATATGGCGAAGAAAAAGCCGAATGGGACGGCTTATGTCATCGGTGAAGAAGGAATCCGTTCAGCACTGGAAGAGAACGGCATCACCCTTCAGGATGAGAAACCTGATTTCGTGGTAGTGGGGATTGATCGTGATATTAATTATGAGAAGTTATCCCTCGCTTGTTTAGGTGTGAGGAATGGAGCTACCTTTATTTCAACCAATGGAGATATCGCGATTCCGACTGAAAGAGGGTTGCTTCCAGGGAACGGTTCCCTTACGTCGGTTGTCACAGTTTCCACACAAACCGAACCGGTCTTTATAGGGAAGCCTGAATCGATCATTATGGAGCAGGCGCTAACTGTATTAGGTGTGCCCAAGGAAGATACGTTAATGGTTGGGGATAATTATGATACAGACATTTTGGCCGGGATAAACGCCGGACTTGATACACTGCTTGTTCATACAGGTGTAACAACCAAAGAAGCTTTGAGTTCGAAGTCTATTCAGCCAACCTATACAATTGAAACGTTAGATGAATGGGATCTATAACAATAAAAAAGTGGGGGCAGTATTTACAGCCTCCACTTCCTCTAAACCCTTCTGAGTACTCAAATAGAAAAAATTTCTTAAATTAGTAACATATTCATAATAGACAACCCTCGTTCGTATAAGTAAAATAGAACTAGTGTTAAAAGAAGTAATCAAAATACTATTTATACTCGCGGGACCTATGTAAGGGTCTTTTTTAACTGTCTATGCCTCTATAGATAGTGAGTGAGTATAAATAATAGCAGGAACGAAAATTATACTCCTAAAGAATTATGTGGTTTTTCCTCTAACTAATTTTTCCATCACACATATTTGAGTACTCAGAAGGACCAGGAAGACAGGATTTGAAAAAACAATAAGAATATAAAGATTTTTCTTGAAAAATATTACGAAATGAAGTGTAAAGGTACGCAACTAGGGTAAACAACTAAGGTAGTAGGGGACTATTAGCATTGATACCTTTTCAATTTCTAACTATTCTTTACGAATGCAAACAACTTTAAGAATGAAAGTCACTGTTTCTTATTGATTTTCGAAACATTCCACGTCATTTCTAAAGAATTTTTAAAAGGGTAGTGAGGTAATGAGTATTACAGTTACAGGACTTGTCGGAAAGAAAATAAGGCACCATAGAAGAGCAAAAGAAATCACCATACAAGAATTAAGTCACAAATGTGGATTAACGGTTAATTACATTTCGTTGATTGAAAAGGGAGAGGCGAACCCGTCCCTGAATAAACTATTTGCCATCGTATGTGCCCTGGAAGTCCATTGGGAAGACATTATGCCGACTTGTGAAGAGCACGATGACATCTACAATCAAACGATTCTTTAATGAACTAATTTTCTCTTTTTAATTTCTTGTTCGATCAGAATGATAAATTCATTACTGAGTTTTAACTGTTTTGCTTTCTTATAGGCATCGATAAGGGCTTGGTCACTTAGGAGCCGGATAGGATTTCACCTCAATTATTTCTTCGTATGTAGCATGTGAAATTCTCTCGAATCTCATAAAAGTGATAGCCTTTATTTGGTGTTTATTCGGGCAGAAGCCTTGTTACAACTATATTGACGTTAATTACAACTATAGTTGTAATTATATAAAACTATTCATCGATGTGCAATAATAAAGTTGGTTAAAAGGATCTATTTATAGGAATGTAATCATTTAGGGAATACAGTATGATTTTTTTGTTAGCGTATTTATTCACTTCTTCTATCACAAAAAAATCAGACGACCCCTGTCGTCTGATTTGGATACTTATTCAACCTCATTCTGCGCATTTCGCCCTGTGTGCCAAACGACTGGAAGCAGCCGCCGCAATAGCTCCGACGATATCATCCAAAAAGGTATGACACATACCGGATGACTTATCATTGAGCCTCTCCAGAATTCCGGGTTTTTGCTTGTCGATATATCCGTAGTTTGTAAATCCGATCGATCCATATACATTCACAATCGAAAAAGCCAGGATTTCATCCACACCATAAAGTCCTTCATCTACTTCAATAATCGCTTGAAGCGGTTCTTCTAGCATCTTTTTCTCAGCTAATATATCAAGTTGAATACCTGTCAGTATTGCATTCTGTACTTCCCGCTTCGTTAACACACGTTCAA
This sequence comes from Rossellomorea aquimaris, assembly GCF_003315075.1. GTDB lineage: Bacteria > Bacillota > Bacilli > Bacillales > Bacillaceae_B > Rossellomorea > Rossellomorea aquimaris_C. The sequence continues at coordinate 145,135 of NZ_QNRJ01000004.1, read as the reverse complement.
CATTATAGACACATTCCTTTAGTTCAAGATCAGGATGATATTTTTGTTGAAGGTACATGACCAATTGAGCGATATCTTCAATCTCCACTCCTCTTTCATGCAGCCATTTACGTGCCGTTTTCTCTAATAAATCCATTGATTCTTTATCCTTCATCCTATTCACCTTTTCTTTGAAAGATTATAAAACCCCTATTTCGATTAGACGAAGCCTTGTTTTACACATATGATTCCTATTTAAAAAATAGACATAATAATAGCTTCTACTCTCATTCTTGCCCATCTCCAGTTTCAGATATTCATAAATGTCTTTAAAGGTTATATTCATATAAAGTGTGTCCTTTAATACGAAGGAAGATGACAATATGAAAAAGAACTTCTTTGCCACAGATCACCCTGCGAAAAAAAAAGACGGTCACTTTAGATAGGAGAGATCAACATGTCTCAAGAAATATTAATCAATCATTTTGGATTGCATCCAGAGCGGGCATTCTTTGATGGAATGATGAATCGATATATGGTTGGGGGGTTAGTATATAGTATTGTCGGCGTAACGAATATGGAACAAGAAACCTTGGTGGAACTCTACAAATTGGCAGAGCACCTAAAAAGTCAGGGAGATCGGCATGTTTCAACCTTCGTCCCTAACAACGAAGGAAGATTTCTTATTGTCGAAAAAGATAAAGACTTTGTGGTACTGCGAAATGAAAGCATCCAATCCCCCCCTGATAATAAGCAGGGAAGAAAGTTAAGCAAATTCCATTTCAGGGGACGGACCTTTGAAGAAAAGGTGGAGAAAATAAACCGTATGGGACAGTGGAAGAGTCTGTGGGAAAAGCGGCTTGGCCAGTTAGAGAAAGCGTACTATCAGGTTATCCAGGATCAGCCTGCTGATGAGTTTGAGCGTCGTTTTGTTGAGAGCTATCCTTATTACAGTGCTTTGTCGGAGAACGCCATTCAGTACTTGGTGGATACGGAGCTTGATGAGGACCCGAAGCAAGAGGATGCAGGCACGATTTGCCATGAACGTTTTCTTCAATCCACATGGGGGACTGAGGTATGCATTCATTTTCCTTTTCAGTGGGTGTTTGATCACTGCAGCCGGGACATAGCGGAGTGGGTAAGGGAAAGATATTTCATGCGAAGCCAAACGTTTCACCCCGAGCTTCAGGAATTTATGAGAGAGTATGAATCCATCACCCCACTTTCACCTTTCTCATGGAGACTGCTGTATTCACGGCTTTTGTTTCCCCTTCATTATTTCGAATGCATTGAGGAATATTATATTTCGGAATCTGAGCAGAAGAAGAAGATAGTGGAAGAGAAGCTGGAGAACTATCTGAGAAATTCTCATCAATATGAGGCCTTTCTGTCTGACTTTTATCATATGTCCGAGGTTCCGGTGAAAAAATGGGGAATTCCCCTTGTTGCATGGCTCTAAACGAGCAATGTCTTCGCAATCTTTAACCCCCTGTATCCCTTCACTTTTATGCTAAACTGGAGGAAAGTGAAGGGAAGGTAGGGGATACATATGAAGCCATCCATATACATTACGAGAAAATTGCCTGAATCAGTGATTGCACCATTTCAAAGCGAGTTTGAAGTCGACATGTGGGAACATGGGGATGTCCCTGTGCCAAGGGATATTCTTCTCCATAAAGCCGAGAGCTCCACTGCTTTACTTACGATGCTGTCGGACCGGATAGACAAACAGCTGTTACAGAACGCTCCTTCTTTGAAGGTCGTGGCCAATCTTGCGGTGGGCTATGACAATATAGATCTTGAAGCGGCTAAAGAATTAGGGATAACCATTTGCAACACGCCGGATGTCCTAACGGAAACTACGGCCGACTTAACCTTTGCTCTGTTAATGGCGACGTCAAGAAGAATCGTTGAAGCAGATCGTTATATTAAAGAAGGAAAGTGGAAGAGCTGGTCACCACTTCTCCTTTCCGGCATGGATATTCATCACAAAATCATTGGAATCGTCGGGATGGGAAGTATTGGCGAAGCGGTAGCCAGAAGAGCCAAGGGGTTCAATATGAATGTTCTTTATCATAATCGTTCCAGGAAGCATGAAGCGGAAAGAGCCCTTGGTGTTCAATATGTAACCTTTGAAGACCTCCTGATACAGTCTGATTTCGTGGTTGTGCTTGCTCCACTTAACGCGGGAACAAAAGGCATGTTCCAGGAAGAACAATTCACCATGATGAAAAAAACCGGGATTTTCATCAATGCAGCCCGTGGAGCGATTGTAAATGAAGAGGCATTAGAAAAAGCATTAAAGAGGGGTGACATTGCAGGTGCTGGATTGGATGTATTCGAAGCAGAGCCGATTGATGCCGATCATCCCCTTCTTGCCTTTGATCAAGTTGTCGCTATCCCCCATATCGGAAGTTCCTCGAAAGAAACGCGTTATGAAATGATGACCTTATGCGTGGAGAATATTCAGGCAGTTTTAAAAGGAGATCAACCGAAGACGGAAGTGCAATGAAAAAAAGCCTAAATCCGATTAAGGATTTAGGCTTTAACGTGAATGGAATTAGAATACTTGCTCTACTTCAACGATACCTGGAACTTCTTCCACTAAAGCGCGTTCGATTCCTGCTTTTAGCGTGATCGTTGAACTTGGGCAGCTTCCACAAGCACCTAGAAGGCGTAATTTAACGATTCCGTCTTCAACGTCCACTAGTTCACAGTCTCCACCATCGCGAAGTAGGAACGGACGTAATTTATCTAATACTTCCTGAACTGGTGCAATCATTTCGTTTTCAGCCATAATTATCTACTCCTTTCCTTACTCTCTATTATAATGACATATTCACAAAAAATCTATCAACCTGCAAACTATTGGGAATTTCTTTTTTGGAAAATGTTCTAAATGCAATTTCCAGTACAGAATTTCACATATAATCGTTCCAACCCTGCTGCTTTTTTTGTAAAATAAACAAGAGAGGGAAACAAAGGGGAGAGAGTGATATGGAGAGAAAACCTGTTGAGCTTTACGTATATGGGGCAGAAATACTTTGTCCAAGCTGCGTGAACTTACCGTCAGCGAAAGAAACGTACGAATGGCTTGAGGCTGCAGTCAGTCGGAAGTACCCAAACCAGCCCTTCGTGATTAAATATGTAGATATTCACAATCCTCCTGAAGATGAAGCCGTAAAGCAGTTTGCTTCAAGAGTGATTGAAGAAGATATGTTCTATCCAATTGTCCTGTTAGAAGGGAATATTGTCGGTGAAGGGAATCCCCGTTTAAAAACGATTTACTCTGAGCTTGAAAAGTATGGGTATAAAGCGGTTTAGTTCGTGGGGAAGGTTAGCCTTATGTATGGATCATTAGAGCTGCATGAAAAAAAGAACCGCGCGCATCGCGGTTCTTTTTTCATCATCCATTATGATATTTATACATCCACAACACACCGGATTTCAACAATCGAGCGACACGGCCTGTGATGGAGCGCTCGTTTACCAGGCCGAAACCATGTTTCTTTCCGAGTGAACCGAGAATTCCTTTTAGTTTGATTTTAGGTAATTCTGCAGGGAGTTCCTCGTTTTTCCAACGCTTAAGTAGAACGGTCACGATTTGTTCAGCTTGTCCCTCAGCAAGCTGGGCACTTGGAGCTTGAGGAAGGCTTGCGCAGTCACCGACCACGTACACATTCTCATCTTGAGGCAGGTTATGATACTTTGTCAGAATGACGCGACCGCTTGCATCTTTTTCAACATCCATATCACGGACGACCTTGCTTGGCTGTATACCTGCCGTCCAAACGATGGCATCGCAGAAAATCTGTTCTTCGTGGTTATGAAGGGTGTTTGGTTCCACTTTTGTAATATTCGAGCCATTGACGATGTCTACGTCATTCTCGTCGAACCACCCGTGAACATAAGAGCTTAGACGCTCAGGGAAGGCGTTGAGAATACGGGGACCGCGATCGAATAATTTAATTTTCAGATCAGAACGGCTTTCGCGAAGCTCACTCGCAAGCTCGATCCCGCTTAGACCAGCTCCAACGATACCAACGATCGAACCAGCTGGAAGATTACATAAGGTTTGGTATGTCTTACGGGATCTTTCTATTGTTTGAATGGAGTAAGTATGTTCGTCAGCACCAGGAACATTATGATATTTATCCTCGCAACCGAGTCCAACCACAAGGTCGTCATAAGGAACGGGATCTTGATCTTTCATCTTTACGAGTTTATTTTCCATGTCCACTCCGGAGATATCTCCGTACACATAGGATAAACGGGCATGTTCCGGGAATGATACGCGTACATGTTGATCTGAAATCGTACCAGCGGCTAAAGCATAGTATTCCGTCTTAAGACAGTGGTAAGGATTTCGATCAATCAGGGTAATCGATACATCTTCAGGTAATTGGTTGGGTAATAAGCGAAGAAGGACGCGCATATTCCCATATCCTCCGCCAAGCAGCACTAATTGTTTCATGAAAAATTTCCCCTTTTTTGCACTCTACATTATGAATGAAATAGTGTGTTTGTATATGATTTATATCCCATAAATTGTATGGGACAGAATTGAAAGGACATTCACGCCGAAACGGGTCCTGAAAAAGTAAGCATTTTCAATATGAAGCATAATTCGGGCTTTTATCATATTAGTAAACCTATTAACATTAAAAGTATATCGAAATAGTGGCGTTTTCACAACAGAAATAAGCGAAATTGTTCACAATCTGTTATACCATTACATGGAATCAAATGATTGACGATAATGATAAAAAAAGATAGCATAACAATGAGTAGTGAGGTGATAGAATTGAAACCAATTATAGAATTTTGTATAAGCAATCTTGCTAGTGGTGCGCAAAAAGCGCTTGAGATATTAGAGAGAGACCCAAACCTTGATGTCATTGAGTATGGATGCCTGGGTTACTGCGGGAAATGCGCCCAATCCTTTTATGCTCTCGTCAATGGTGAAGTCGTAACAGGGGATACACCTGAAGAACTGGTGGATCATATCTATCAATTTCTTGAAGACAATCCGATGTTCTAATGTAAAGCTGGTCTTATGACTGGCTTATTTTTTTGTATTGTAAACCGGGTTAATGAAAAAAACCAGTGGACTCACCACTAGTTTTCTTTTAAATGGACTTGGTTTCTTTAGAAAGCTCACGAATTTCGTACCAGCTCTCTCTGGCCATTTCAACGATCTTCGGTTCGGTGGAGAGATGCTGATTACTGATCACTTTAGATAAATAAACGACCGATTCCTCGATTTTATCCTGTCTTCTCAATAATTCCGCGATGATATACAATAGCTTAGTTTCGGACATCAAAGAACCTGATACACCCTCTGTCAAATAGGCATCAATGTATTCATGAGTAGCAAGGTTGATGAATCGTCTCTCCTGTTCTTTTTCTTGGGTCTTTCGATAAAGCCAGGCTGTCCGGAGATATAACCCTGCTATGGTCACCTTTTTCTCCTTTTTAATAAGGGCACAGTAGGCGGCCAATTTGTATGTATTGATCCCATCTTCATATGACCTCTGTTTTCCATAATCCTGTGGCTGCCAGTGCAGGCTGATTTTCTTTTCCAGCTCAGCTTTGAGAACAGGAGGTATGTATGTTGTGAAATCATCTGTATATGAAAATCCACACTTTGGGCATACAGAAACATTATAAAGTAAAGGATTTATATCCATTGACTCATAAAGGGGGCAAAAGTCACTGTCATAACCTGCTACCTTCACAAAGCGGGATCTGATCCTTGTTGTACTGTACGAGTGTTTACACGAAAGACACTGAGTTTTTTTATCATAAAAGGGCGTCACTACCGTCATGAATACCACCTCGTAATCGGGACTATTTTCCTTATTATACCTTGATGGAAGGGTAAAGGACTAGTGTTTTCTTAAAAGGTGGTAAGTAAAAAGTCATGGTTGATGGATAATAATATAAAGTTTCCTTCCAATCATTCACCAAAGCCCCTTTGGTTGAGTAGTAAAATAGAAAGGAGTATACTAAGTAGTAAGAAATGTAAAGGTTGGGGGTGTAATGAATGAGTGAAGTAGTCATTCTGACAGAAGCCGCGGCCCTTCAGATTAAAGAAATGATGAAGGAACATGACGAGACAGATGCCATGTTACGAGTAGCGGTAAAAGGAGGAGGCTGTAGCGGCCTTTCTTACGGTATGGGATTTGAACATGAGCTCCAGGATGGGGATACAACACTGGAACAGCATGGAATCAAGCTTGTTGTAGCTAAAAATGATGCTGCCATATTGAACGGTACCAAAATAGATTACAAACAGTCCATGATGGGCGGCGGATTCACCATCGATAATCCGAACGCCATCGCTTCATGCGGATGCGGATCATCGTTCGTGACGGCGACGAATAAAGGAACGCCGGAGAATTGCTAAATGAAAAAAGTGAAAAAAGGGACGGACCTCAGAAATTGAGGTCCGTCCCTTTTATAAGCTCAGTGAATGTTTTTAAGTGCTTCTTCCACAGGTGTGTCACCACTTAGGATTTCGAATACTTTGTGGTTGGTTTCTTCGATGGTTAGAGAGTCCACAAGCACTTTCGCAACATCTGCACGGGAAATGTCACGGCTTTTATCTGTGATGTTTGCAGCCGCTTCAATCTTTCCTGTTGCATCATCGAATGAAAGAGATCCAGGGCGGACGATGGTGTAATTTAAGCCGCTCTCTTTCAAGTGGGCATCGGCAGCACCCTTGGCTTTTAAGTAGAATTGTAATTCATCCGGTCCGCTTGAAGGATTATCGGCTCCCATGGAACTGAGCATCACAAAACGCTCAATGCCCATCTTCTTCGCATAATCCACTGCCTTCTTAGCACCCTCCTGGTCGATGGCTAACGTCTTATCGTCACCCGTCGATCCACCACTGCCGGCTGCAAAAATGACGGCATTCACATTTTCAAGGGCATACGAGAAATCCTGCTCAAGGTCTGCAACAATCGGTCTTGCTCCCAAGTCTTCCATTTCCTTCGCCTGTTCTGTTTTTCGGATCATGGCTCTCACGAAATGCTGACTGCTATTTGAAAGCTCATTCACTATATGGCGGCCTGTGTTGCCGTTTGCTCCGATAACTAACACATTCATTTTACACATCATCCTTTATCTGAAATTTTTTGTCCTACTATTGGTCTACCCATTCATGATGAAAATAAACAAGGGAGTGGGCGTGAATAGGTGAAGAGCACAATGGTTGGAAGGAAGTTGTGATCACGAATCGTTACTCTTTTATAAACTAAAAAAAAGCCCAGGATACGATATCCTGAGCCTTGAATGGTATTAATCCGTAAACATGGACGTACTGTGCATCGGTTGGACTCTTGCTTTTGGATCCATATAAGCTTTGGCATTATTGACCGCTGTCGGTGCCTCGCCAAATCCACTGGCAATGAGTTTGACTTTCCCATCATAGGTACTGATATCACCAGCTCCATAAATGCCTGGAATATTCGTTTCCATTCTCGAGTTGACGACGATTGAATTCTTTTCGATTTCCAGTCCCCAATCCTTGATCGGACCAAGGGATGAAACAAAGCCAAAGTTCACGATCAGCTCATCCAGATCAATAATCTCCTTCTCGTCACCCTTTGTTTCTTCCAAAATCAGCTGATTGATTTTGTTCTCATCCACAACCAGCTCTGAAGGAACATAAGGTGTTTTCAGTTCTACGGTTGAGTTGTGCAAATTCTCGACACTATGTTCATGTGCTCTGAATTTATCTCTTCTGTGAACGAGGTAGACTTTTTCTGCAATCGGCTCAAGCATAAGGGCCCAGTCAACGGCAGAATCACCACCACCACAAATGACAACCTTCTTGCCTCTGAAGTGCTCCAGGTTATCAACAAAGTAATGAAGATTCTTACCTTCAAATTCAGATGCATGCTGGAGTTCCAGGCGTCGAGGCTGGAATGCACCGTTCCCTGCTGTGATGATGATCGTTCTGGAAAAATGAATTTCTTTATCGGTTGTAAGCTTAAACATGCCATCAGCCTGTTTTTCTACACCTTCCACAGCCTGCTCAAGACAAATCGTCGTCTCAAATTTAGCCATCTGCTCTTTTAAATTATTGACAAGATCCTGGGCTTTCACTTTAGGAAAACCGGCAACATCATATATGTATTTCTCAGGATATAGAGTGGCAAGCTGACCCCCGAGTTGTGGTAAACTTTCAATGATCTTAACTGATGCTTTTCTCATGCCGCCATAGAACGCCGTAAACAATCCTGTAGGACCGCCGCCTATGATTGTAATATCATACACTTTTTGATCTTCCTTCAACTAGATCCCTCCAACAATTAAGATGTATTACATGTTAATTTATTCTATCATAGAGCAATCGATTCTTCACAGTAATTGACATTATAATTGGGAATAATCAGTCTTTTCGGGTGGGATCCCCTACGACTTTTGAATGAGTGAATCCAATGTGTTTTTCGATGTGTCCAGCTCCAGGGCTTAGAGGCTCGAGGTCATAAGTCAAACCTGCTAAAAAGGCAAAAAAACGCATTCCCGGCAGGTTCGTCTTATGCTTGTCGCCTCTGGGCAAAGCCCTTCCGCTTTTCGATGTGTCCAGCTCCGGCGGCTAGCCCCTCGAGGTCATAAGTCAAGCACACCAAAAAGGCAAAGAACGCCTTTCCGGTGCACTCGCCTTATGCTTGTCGGGCCTGAGCAAGCCGCCTCCGCTTTTCGGAATATTCTTAAGTTTTCAATTTCCTATATATATCTTGAAAATGTATGGTAAAAAGAATATTATGTAATGTAGGCATAATGTTAAGAATTTATGACAATTCTCGCATAAGTATGTAGTAGTTCGTGAAATACGTCACATACTTTATTGTTTATCGTTTTTATTTATTTTTCATACAATACTTTCCTTTTAAATGAAGGAAAACTTCTCGTTTGATTTGTTTCAGTTTCTTTTCTATAGGGAAAAAGGTAATAGCATCAGATTGAACGGGATAAAAAGGCATGATGTGGAGGACTCTAAGAGTATCCAAAGCAAATTTATCAAAAAAGGTGGATGTGATTCAGTTGAGAAAGCCAAGAATCGTTGTATTAGGTGCAGGTTATGGTGGATTAATGACGGTAACTCGTCTTCAAAAGCAGTTAGGTACAAATGAAGCAGAAATTATTTTAGTTAATAAAAATGATTATCACTACGAAACCACTTGGTTACACGAAGCTTCTGCAGGTACACTTCATCATGATCGTGTACGTTACAACATTAAAGATGTTGTCAACACAAGCAAAGTGAATTTCTTACAAGCTACTGTTAAAGATATTAAAGTAGAAGAAAAGAAAGTCATCACAAGTGACGGTGTAGTAGAATTCGATTACCTTGTTGTTGCATTAGGTGCAGAATCTGAGACATTCGGTATCCAGGGTCTTCATGAGCATGCATTCATGATTTCGAACATCAACTCTGCCCGTCAGATCCGTGAGCATATTGAATTACAATTTGCTACTTATAAAAACGAAGAAGAGAAAAAAGACGACCGCCTTACAATCGTTGTAGGTGGAGCAGGATTCACTGGAATCGAATTCTTGGGTGAATTAGGTAACCGTGTTCCTGAACTTTGTCATGAATATGATATCGATCGCAAGAAAGTACGCATTGTGTGCGTGGAAGCTGCACCGATGATTCTTCCTGGATTCGATCCTGAGCTAGTGAAATACGCGCGTGCCAAGCTTGAGAAAAAAGGTGTGGAATTCCACATCGGAACGCCGCTTAAAGAAGCGAAGGCTGACAGTGTCTTAATCGCTAAAGGTGAAGATGAAGTAGAAGAAATCAAGGCTGGTACGATCGTATGGGCTGCAGGTGTGCGCGGTAACTCCATCATCGAAAGAGCTGGAATCGAAAACATGCGTGCCCGTGTGAAAATCAGCAAAGATCTTCGCGCTCCAGGCCATGATAACATCTTCATCATCGGTGACTGTTCACTTATGATCAATGAAGAAACTGAGCGTCCATACCCGCCAACTGCACAAATCGCGATGCAGCAAGGTGAAGTATGTGCCCGCAACATTGCTTCTTTACTGCACGGTAAGGATCATTTGGAAGAATTCACTCCAGACATTAAAGGAACAGTTTGTTCACTGGGTGAAGACGACGCAATCGGTGTCGTTTACGGTAAGAAAATCACAGGAACAAAAGCTTCGTTCATGAAGAAGGTAGTCGATAACCGTGCGCTTTACATGGTTGGTGGACCATCCCTTGTCTTCAAAAAAGGAAAGTTCAAGTTCTTTTAAGCTGTAATGAGAAAAAAATGAAAAAGCAGGGTGGATTCCGCTCTGCTTTTTGTTATGGGTAAATTCCAGGAAAACAATTCGCCTACATGAAGTGCGAATTATTTTTATAAAATTCTGTAAATTTTAAGAAAAAAAGAGATAATGAAAGAAAAACATAAATGTATTCGCTTTCTTTGAGGTACATCCCCTATAATGTCCCTTTTCTTTATCGAAGATAGATGATATATTATCAGAAAATTAAGAAATTAAAGAAAAGGGAGAGGGAATTATGAGAGCTACTGCAAGTACTAAAACGAAATACTGTCTTTATTGTTCAGGAAAAGGATACTTTCAGTTAGTATTGGGTGGTTCTGAAACGTGTCCGTGCTGCGGAGGCAGTGGGAAGCAGAAATAAGCCCTAAGAGATAGATGAAAAAGCAGACCTGATGAAGGTAGATACTTCTATTGGAAGTATGGATCCTGATTCGGGTCTGTTTTTTTGTCACCTGATATGAAACATATGTTTATTTTGTGAATAAGCTACAAATCTTCCCCGAAAATATTGACGCTTCATTACACTCGGGGTACACTAATCTTTAGTGTTTATGGAGGTGTAAACGGTAAAATGCCTATACATATAATGTTAATTTCGATGCTTCTATTTTTTGTTCTATTTTTCGGAATAGGCTTTTTGTTAAATATGTTATTGCGTATGACGTGGATAATGGCGATCATTTATCCTATTGTCGTCATTTTTATTGTGGATGATGTTCGTTTTATAGATTATTTCCGAAATGCAGGAGAGTCGTTTTCTGAGTTAGGTACGAAAATCAGTCATCTGGCTGTAGCCGATCTTGTGATCTTAGGAAGCGGGCTGGCAGGAGCGATTCTTTCAGGAGTCGTAATGAGGATCTTAAGAGCAAAAGGATATCGAATGTTTTAACCGCATCCGTTTAACCGAGGGATCCTTCCCCGAGTTGAACGGTTTTTTTATTTGGTTCTTTTCGCAAAGATTGTTGTTTTCTAGCATAGAGTCTGCCAGGGCTCTGTCAACCAGGTTTATGCTGGATGGTGAGGGGAACTGCTCCGCTTTCCACGGACGTTCGGCCGAGCCTCCTCAGCTTCGCTTCCGGGGTCTCGGCACGACCGTACTTCCGCAGGAGTCTGCGCAGTTCCCCTCACCATCTTAAACAGTATTTTCATGACAGAGCTTCAAGGTGTGCAAGAAAACAATGTAACTAAAAAAATAACCCTTCTTCCTTAAAATGAAATTCAATCTCTATTGATCTTTAATGAGATTGCTTGCTAAAATTCTTGTTATTATTGATTTCCATTAAGGATACATGCTTAGAAAGTTGATTGGAGCGGAAGGATGCTCGACTCCTGCGGGAATAGCTGGACAGGTGAGACCCCGGAGGCTTGCCGAGGAGGCTCACCGCCAGCCCCGCGGAAAGCGAGCATCCTGGAGCGGAAATCAACTATTACTTTCTCCTCTACAATAGCAACAAACTTTACGAATAGAGCCTTTTATTTAGACTCTTTTCGTAAGGTTTGTTTCTGTTGAAAAAGCGAGCACCTGGAGCGGAAAGGAACGGACCAGGTATTTGTTCACGCTATATTACTCATCTAAAACATTTTATAGCTTTTCAAAAAAAAATTTAATTTATGGAAGTATTTTGGGGGATTGAACATACTAGTTGAAGTAAGGAATGGACCAGTTCGAATAGGGGACTTTCACAAGAAACATCCATCCAATTAATTTCCAAATATTGAAACTATTCGATTTTTTTCTCAATTTATGCATATATCTCCTCCTGGTTGGGAAGTAATAAGGGTGGGAGGAGTGAATACATGAATTTGTTTAAAACATGGACGAAGAGATTCGTTATGGTCAGTTTGTTCATTCTGGCACTGGGAACTACTTTTCAATCAGTCTCCGGAGTAGAAGCCCAAACCTTTAAAACCTGGTTGATGGACAAGGGTGACCGTGATCAAACCAATTTGAATTATAAAGAGCATCAGACAAATCGTATAGGATTGTCATTTAAATTTCTTAAGAAGCTGGCAGGATTTGAAACTCAGATTTCTGCGAGTACCCCCGTTGAACCGAGGACGTTGGAAGAGTCGGTAGATTGGGATCAGTATACAAAGCATAAGGTTGTTGCCACAGGCTATACAGCCGGGATTGAATCGACCGGGAAGAATCCTGGGCATCCCTTGTATGGAATTACATATTCAGGAGTGAAGGTGAAACGTGATTTATATTCTACGATTGCAGCCGATCTTTCCGTTTATCCTATTGGTACCATTCTTTTTATCCCCCATTATGGATATGGGGTTGTAGCCGATAAAGGGAGCGCTATCAAGGGGAATAGACTGGACCTCTATTATGAGACAGTCGATGATGTGTATAATGAATGGGGTAAACAGACACTGGATGTGTATGTGATCCAGATGGGTTCAGGAGAGTTATCCGAACAGCAATTAGTAGACCTTAATGAAAATAAATCCATGCAGGTGTTTAGACAGCAGATTTTATCACCTAAAGAAGAATAATCAAGAAAAGCACGCAGTTGAACTGCGTGCTTTTTTAACGTGATTGTACCTCTTTATACAATTCTGGATGAAGCATCCCGGCAAGCTTGACGGCTCCCTTTAATAGAAGAGGGGACGGCCTGCAATAGAGGGCTTCTTCCAGGACGAATATTCGATCCTGTTGAACAGCTCTCATGTGGTTCCATCCCGGACGCTTCTTCACGATGTCTGGGTTGACCCGTTTCTGCTGAACGCCGACCCAGGCAAGACAAATATAGTCGGGATCACGCTTTTGTACATCTTCCCAATCCGTTTGAACACTCGCAAGATCCACATCTTCATATAGATTCCGTGCCCCGATCATCTCGCTCAACTCGGTTAACCAGTTGATCTTACCAGGGGTGAAAACAGGCTTTGGCCACCATTCCCAGTAGAGAGATGGAGGATGGTGAACCCCGGAACTAATCGTCTTTAATCGTGTTACGATTTGCAGAAATTCACTCTGACGGTTCATGGCATGTTCTTCGATTCCACACGCTTTTCCCACGGTTAAAAGATCGTCTGCTATATCAGAAAAGCTCTGAGGATTTAACGTAATGTGGGGGATGTTCCGTTTATCCAGATTTTCTATGTTTTTTTCCATACCGGGTACACTTAATGAGGAAAACACTAAATCAGGCTCCAAGGACTCCAGCTTATCCATATTAATGGAGAGATCCGGTCCGAGCCTGGGAAGTGATTGGACCTCTTCAGGATAATCGGAGTAATCATCGACTCCTACGAGGAGTGGAGTTAATCCGAGGTAATCGATTATTTCTGTATTACTTGGACAGATCGAAACAATTCTCATCGTGCCACTCCTATGCATAAAAGAAATAATGAAGAAGAAGGGTCAGAATAATACCGGAAAGTCCACCAAAGAACACTTCAATGGGTTTGTGTCCGAGTAATTCCTTTAACTCCTTGCGCTTTTCCTGTTCAGGCTTGTTCTGCCAGCCTTTTGCTTCTGACATGAACCTTTGGAAATCGACCATCAATCGATTCAGGACAATGGCTTGTTCTCCTGCCTGCCTTCTCACACCCGTTGCGTCAAACATCGTAATGATGGCAAACATGGCGGAAACAGCAAAGATTGGTGAATCGACGCCTACTTCCAGGGCTACTCCAGTGGATAATGCCGTTACGGCCGCTGAATGGGAACTCGGCATCCCGCCTGTTGAGGTGATTAATGACCAATTTAATTCCCTGGTCGCGATAAACTGTATGGGAACCTTAACAAACTGAGCAAAAAAGATTGAAAATAAAGATGCCCATAATGGAAAATTAGAAAATACTTCCATGCTGTGAAATGCCACCCTTTCAATTGTTTGAATACAAATAATGTTCTCATTATATCATACCCTATTTACCTCTTTAATTAACTTTGTGGATCGGTTTGTTAGAAAGTCGAAATAATGGGACATTTTCGCTATAATAGAGGGTGGAGGTGTCGGATAAATGAAATTTTCAATTAATCAAAATGAATGGACAGCAGCTGATCAGGAGTGCCTGGTTGTTGGGATTTACAGTCAGCCAACATTTGAAGGGAAGCTGAAAGAGCTTGACCACAAGTTCGAAGGCTATCTTACACAGCTGGTAAAAGACGGGGACATATCTACAAAAGCAAAGAAAGTAACCAAAGTACATACATTTGGTAAGCTCGAAACGAAGAGAGTAGTGTTCGTTGGACTTGGAAAACAAAAAGAGCTTACGTTTGATTCTTTAAAAGAATCGTTAGGGGTGGCATCAAAAGCATTAAAGGGGATGAAAGTTTCTTCTTTTTCAGTAGCACTGGATACGTTCATTTCTGAAGAAATGGTAGCAACAGATGCAGCTCATGCATTTATGGAAGCCTTTACGATGTCTACATATGAGTTCCACGGCTATAAGAAAAAATCAAATCAACGGGAAGTACACGTAGACTCGATCGAGTTCTTCACAAGCGAAGACTCTAAAGAAGTAGAGACGGCTTTACATATCGGCTCCGCCTTTGGGAACGGAGTCAATTCAGCTCGTACGCTGGTGAACACTCCTGGTAATCTATTAACTTCTACAAAATTAGCCGAATACGCCCTTGAATTAGCGAAGCGATATGACTTTGAAGTTGAAATTTTGGATAAAGAAGAGATGGAACATCTGGGCATGGGCGCACTGCTCGCAGTAAACCAGGGATCCGTTGAACCTCCCAAAATGATCGTTCTGAAGTACAACGGGAAAGATGAGTGGAAAGATGTCATCGGTTTGGTTGGCAAAGGAATCACCTTTGATACAGGCGGTTATTCTATTAAGCCGAAAGATGGAATCGTCGGAATGAAAGCCGATATGGGGGGAGCAGCAGCGGTTCTGGGTGCCATGGAAATCATCGGTGAAATCAAACCGGAACAAAACGTAGTTGCCGTCATTCCTTCAACAGACAATATGGTGAGCGGCTCTGCATTCAAGCCTGACGATGTGATAACATCGATGAGCGGTAAAACCATTGAAGTGTTAAATACAGACGCTGAGGGCCGTCTCGCACTAGCTGACGGTATGACCTATGCGAAGCATCAAGGAGCTAATTATTTAGTGGACGTTGCAACTTTAACGGGTGGAGTCATCATTGCTCTGGGTGAAGACAAAACGGGGGCACTCACGAATAATGAAGCGTTCTTCGAGCAAGTGCTGGAAGCGTCAGGGGAATCAGGCGAATACATCTGGCAGCTTCCTTATACGGAAAACGACAAGAAGCGTGTTCGTGGAAGTGATATTGCCGACTTGAACAACTCACCGGGACGAGCAGGTCATGCCATCATGGGCGGGGCCTTTGTCGGGGAGTTCGCTGAAGGTCTTCCTTGGGTACATCTTGATATCGCCGGTACGGCAACGACGAAAGGCAGCTATGAACTGGGTCCGAAAGGAGGAACAGGTGTCATGGCAAGAACGCTTGCACTATTAGTTGAGCGCTTTGTACCTTTAGAAAAATAATATGACGGAATGGAGAGTCTTTTTTCAGTGTTTAAGCACGATGACACTGAAAGAAGGCTTTTTTTGTGAGATACGTCATATTCTCTGATAAAATTTCCCACTCCTCTTTTACTCTGCTAAAGTGTTGACAAACTCTCTTTATCTTGTTAAAGTTGAAATCGTGATTTTATTACTCTACCAATTTAGCGAACTAAAGCAAAA
Organism: Rossellomorea aquimaris; assembly: GCF_003315075.1. Lineage (GTDB taxonomy): Bacteria > Bacillota > Bacilli > Bacillales > Bacillaceae_B > Rossellomorea > Rossellomorea aquimaris_C. Next base: position 129,163 of record NZ_QNRJ01000004.1, on the reverse strand, counting down.
CGATAGATCGTTGCATGAAGAATTATGAGGAGGAAGGTAGTTATGAACGCAGTTGTTATAGCGGTTCTGGTCATGCTTGTACTAAGCCTGGTACGCGTGAATGTTGTATTCGCTCTGATCACTGGTGCGTTAGTCGGAGGATTGACTGGTGGGCTGGGATTAAACGAGACGATATCCGTATTTACTGAAGGAATCAGCGGCGGGGCAAGTATCGCCTTAAGTTATGCATTACTGGGTGGATTTGCGGTGGCGATTTCTTATACGGGAATCCCGAATCTACTTGTTGACTGGGTACTTAAAGTAGTTGGGAAAAAAGGCGATTCCAGAAAAACAGCGCTTTCGAAAGCACTTATTGTTTTATCTATTTTAATTATGGCTTGTTTTTCACAAAATGTGATTCCGATTCACATTGCGTTTATCCCTATTTTGATTCCACCTTTATTGAAGGTGATGACAGAGTTACGGATAGACCGACGTTTAATCGCATCTGTGATTACGTTTGGTTTAACGGCTCCGTATATTCTATTACCTGTAGGATTTGGCTTGCAGTTCCATGAAATCATCGCTCAAAACATGGGCTCAAGCGGCATGGAAATTGCGTTAGGTGATATTCCGAAAGCGATGCTTCTCCCTGTAGGAGGAATGGTGATCGGGTTACTCATCGCCGTGTTTGTGAGCTACCGTAAACCACGTGACTACAATGAAGCAGAAGAAGTGATTGCTGAAGAGAAGGTCGTTTATAATAAAAGAGCGATGATTTTCGCTCTCGTTTCCATCGTAGTCGCCCTATATGTTCAGCTTCAGCTGGAATCAATGATTTTCGGTGCATTAGCTGGTATTGCCGTTCTATACATCACAGGATCGGTTAAATGGAAAGAGGCCGACGGGTTACTGAATGAAGGAATGAAAATGATGGCCTTCATAGGCTTTGTGATGATTACGGCATCAGGCTTTGCTGAAGTGGTAAAAGCCACAGGTGATGTCGAAACATTGGTTGAAGCGACTGCTGACCTAATCGGCGGAAACCAGGCATTGGCAGCTCTCATCATGTTGATCGTAGGACTCCTGGTGACAATGGGCATCGGATCGTCATTTGCTACGATTCCAATCATTGCAGCCATCTTCGTACCACTTGCCATGGAGCTTGGATTCAGCCCACTCGCAACGATTGCGATTGTCGGGACCTCTGGGGCACTTGGTGATGCAGGTTCTCCCGCATCGGACAGTACACTTGGGCCGACAGCCGGATTGAATGCGGATGGACAGCATAATCACATTTGGGATACGTGTGTACCAACTTTCTTACACTACAACATTCCACTGATACTATTCGGCTGGATTGCAGCCATTATTCTATAACAAAAGCAAGGGACATGTGCCCTTGCTTTTTGTTCTTTCACAGACGGTTCACCACGTCGCTTCCCTACATCCACCGGACAATCACAATCAAATGGCAGCAATCCACCTGGCCAAGTTTCTCATCGAAGACTAAACGTACACCGTCAGGGTTAAATGAGACGACGGGCTGTACTTTTGTGCCGATGGTTTGAAGTAGTTTATGTACTTCAGGAAGGTTCGATTGCTGTGCAGCCCTCATAAATTTCGATGAAAAATCATCTGAAGATTTAATTCTTTGGAGCACTTTTTGGGCATCTTCCATCAAGCTCAATGTTTTACCTGCTGAAGACATAAATGTTTTGGTTTCAACAGGGGGATAGTTGCGGTTGTATGAAGGCTGTGCCCTTGTATAAATAGGAGGATAGGGGCGTTGAGTGGGCGGATAAAAAGGATGGTACCGATACATAACATAACCCCTTTCTTAGGAATGCTCTAAGGAAATGTATGAAAATGTAGAGGGAATTATTCATGAAACAAAAGGTGGATGGGGAGAGCGGCCAAGCCCTTTTAGGCAAAATAAAGGATTTTCACAGCCACTATAGAACAGATAATAGAGAAGAAAATATGATGAGGTGATTCACATGAACATGGAAAATACATTAATCAGCACGTTAGGAATTGAATTTGTCGAACTGGGAAAAGGAAAAGTGATTGCAACGATGCCAGTAAATGAAAACACGAGACAGCCATTCGGGTTCCTTCATGGAGGAGCATCAGTGGCACTTGCAGAAACGGTTGCGAGTGTTGGGGCGGTGCAATTAATTGATCTGGATAAGGAGATTTGCTTCGGTTTGGAGATCAATGCCAATCATATTAAAGCAAAGCGTGATGGCCTTGTTACTGCTACAGGAACGGTGATGCACCAAGGAAGAACCACAATGGTTTGGGAGATTAAGATCACGGATGAGGACGATCAACTGATCTGTGTTTCAAGATGTACGATGGCAGTTGTGCCAAAACGCTAAACGGAATTCTTACATATCCAAATGTTTTAAAAGTGAATAAATGGGAAATCAATAACTAACCATTTGATTAGGAGGCTATATGTAATGAGTTGGACAAAAAATGATTATCCTGATTCACTGAAAAACCTGCCTGCGGATGTTCGGAACAAAGCCATTGAGATTGCCAACGCCCTTCTCGATGAAGGGTATGAAGAGGGACGAGCGATTGCGATTGCCACCGACCGGGCCCATAAGTCTGAAGAAGGAAGTGCTTCGGATAAAACCGAATATCATGTCAGTCCACATGATGACGGCTGGCAGTTAAAGAAAGCTGACGGACAACGTGCCATCCTGGTGGAAGAGACGAAGGATAAGCTGTTATCAAAGGCGAAGGACTATGTGACGGATCATTCCGGCACGCTTGTTGTACACAAACAGGATGGAAGTGTAGAGAATCACTTGTATCAACAATAAGGAAAAAGGCTTGACCACTCGAGGAGATCCTCATGAGGTCAAGCCTTTTTGTTTCGTATAAGCTCGTTATTGACTGTTTTGGCGGTCATATTCTTTTTTATCTTTTAGGTCATCCCGAACGCTTTTATCCCAAAGCTTAACCCCGGAATTATAGGCAGCTCTTGAGATGAGGTGTCCAGCAACAGGTGCCGTCACAAAGATGAAGAAGATCGCCAGAATCAGTCTCGAATTAAAGTGTCCATGCTCCAAATAAAAGTAAAGGAATGTTGCCAAAAGAATCGACATCACGCCGAGTGTCGCACTTTTAGAAGCCGCATGATTTCTCGTATATACATCCGGGAGTCTCAGCAAACCAAAGGCAGTGACCAGGCTGAGAAACCCTCCTACTACTAAAAAGAACCCGATGAAAAATCTAATGATCTCGCTCACGTTCGATGATCTCCCCTTTCTCTAAGAACTTTGAAAAGGCAACGGTTCCCAAGAAAGCCAGAATCCCAAGAAGGAGAATAACTTCCAGAAAGGCGTAAGTATCGAGCATCATGGATACGAGGGCGATGATGGCAATCAGATTGATACCGATTGCATCCAGGGCTACCACACGGTCAGGGGTGGTTGGCCCTTTCACAACCCTGTATACAAGTCCCAGCATGGATAGGGAGACGCATAGCAGTGTGATTTGGAAAATCGTGTGTAACATTAGCGACTCACCTCCATAATGGCTTTTTCAAAGGAATTTTTAATCTCATCAATGGCTTGATCCACATCAGGGATATCGATGGCATGGACATAAAGAATCTTATTATCATACGATACATCCATCACGAGTGTCCCGGGTGTCAGGGTAATGAGATTAGCTAATAAGGTAATCTCCCAATCTGTTTTTAAATCTGTCGGTAAAGCAAAGATTCCCGGTTGGAAATCAAGCTTCGGTCTCAGGATCGTTTTTAAAACCGAGATGTTAGCAAGGATCAGTTCTTTTAAAAACAGGAAGAATAACTTGATTACGGCAGCCACGCGTAATAAATAAAACCGTGAGCCGAAAAACCTTCTGAATGCAAAAATCACAAGCAATCCTAGCAAATAGCCAATAATAAATGACTGAGAAGTAAAGGATACCGAAAGAAACATCCAGACAAAGGCCAGGAAAAAGTTTAATAAAATTTGAAATGCCATTCTACATTACTCCTTTAACACTGCGTCTATATAAAGATTCGGATTCACCAGTACTTCTGCTGCTTGTGAGAATAAAGGACGGACCGCCTCGGCACCAAAGCCGTAACATACGGCTAACACGACGAGTATTGCGGAAGTCATCCATAAGTAACGAGCGTGACCTTTTGAAATTCCGTTGTATTCTTTTGGAGTTCCCCATATACCATTCAGGAATATTTTCACAACAGAATACAGTACCACTAGACTTGATGCCAGAATGACACCGGCACCGACATACGCTTCTGCAGCAAAGCTTCCTCTTAGAATTAATAGTTTCCCTATAAATCCACTCAAAGGAGGGATCCCTGCCAAGGAGAAGGCTGCCACGAGGAACGTCCAGCCGAGCCACGGGTACTCTTTAATGAGACCTCCCATTTTCTTGAGGTCGGCTGTGCCGGTAATGGCAATCATCACTCCAACCAGGAGGAACAGGGCCGCTTTAATAATCATGTCATGAACGAGATAGTAAATAGCTCCTTCTAATGCTTCAGGGTTCATGGTCGACACCCCGAACAATATCACACCAACTGCAATGATGATGTTGTAGATGATGATCTTCTTGACATCCCAATATGCGATTGCCCCGATACAGCCAAGGACGATGGTCAGGATGGCTAACATGCTCAGGATTTCATGTGTATACCCGGTATCATGGTAGAAGAATAATGTGTACGTTCGTAATATGGAATAAATCCCTACCTTTGTAAGCAATGCCCCGAATAAAGCAAGCACCGGTGTTGGGGGTGCATAGTATGAGCCTGGTAACCAAAAGTAAAGAGGGAAGATCGCACCCTTAAGTCCGAAGACCAATAGAAACATGATAGCGATTGCTGTAAGAATTCCCGGCTGATTCAAATCAGCAATCTTTCTCGAAATATCTGCCATATTCAATGTCCCCACCACGGAATACAAGTATGCAACGGCAATGACGAATAAAGCAGAGGAGATGACATTGACGAGGATGTATTTGATTCCCTCACGCAATTGAGCCTTTGTCCCGCCCAGAACGAGCAGAACATATGAACTCATCAGCATCACTTCGAAAAAGACGAAGAGGTTAAAGATATCCCCGGTTGTAAATGCCCCGTTCACTCCCACCAACAGGAACTGAACAACAGGGTAGTAGTAGAATCGTTCTCTGTCTGCCCCTATGGACTTAAAGGAGTACAGTAACACGACCAATGTGATGATGCTGGTCGTCGTCACCAGTAGAGCAGAGAGCATATCAGAAACGAGTGTAATCCCAAAGGGAGCCACCCAGCTCCCTAAGTTAATCGTTTGTATTCCATCATTGGAGATGGTGTTGATGAGTACAAGGGATGCTGCAATGGTAGCCAGAGTCGATAGGCTTGAAACTCCTCGTTGTACCTTCACATATTTGCTGATAAACATTAAGATAATCGCCGTAAATAACGGGATTAAAATGGGTAATATTAATAAGTTAGTCATTTCCTTCGTTTCCTCTCATCTGATCCATATTATCCGTTCCAAGCTCTTGATAGGCCCGATAAGCAAGAACAAGGAAGAAAGCTGTCACTCCAAAGCTGATAACAATCGCTGTTAAAATCAATGCTTGTGGTAGCGGATCGACATAAGATTTTGCTTTTTCTCCAAGAAGAGGTGCAGCTCCTTCTTTTAGACCACTAATGGAAAGAAGTAAAAGATGCGCGCCGTGACTCAACAATGCTGTCCCGATAATGATTCGGAGCAAGCTTTTGGATAACATTAAGTAAACGGCGATCGTAATAAGAATTCCGACAACAATGGCCATTAATATTTCCATTATTCGCTCACCCCAATCGTTTGAATAATGGTCATCGTGACACCGATCACAACCAGATACACTCCCGTATCAAATAAGACGGCTGTATGCAGGGATGTCTTTCCTAACAGCGGAAGATGGAAATAATCGTACGCATGAGTCAGGAAAGGCACATCAAACAGAAGTGACCCCGCAGAAGTTGCTACTGCCAGGAGTAAACCAATCGCAGTAATGATTTTATAATCCACCGGCAGGATAGTAGCCACTGTTTTGATATCATACGCCAACAACAGTAATACAATCGCTGCCGAAGTCATCAAGCCTCCAATAAAGCCTCCACCCGGGGTATAGTGCCCGGCGAAGAAAAGTCTCAGAGAAAATAGGATAATGATGAATGCGACAACGTTCGTTACGGTTTGTAAGATGACGTCATTCGTTTTTGTTTTCATCCTTCTTTCCCCCTTGTCAGACGCAATTTAATCATGGAGAAAATACCAAGTGCGGCTATCGCCAACACACAAATTTCAAATAATGTATCAAATCCACGGAAGTCAACGAGTATAACGTTTACCATGTTCTTACCGCCCGCTTCTTCATACACATTCTCGATGTAATAGCTTGAAATCGACTTGGAAAGTTTTGTACTGTATGCAGAAATGGCAAATAAGGTAACGACCAGTCCCACACCTATCGCTATCAATGCATTTCCAAGCTTAAATCTCATTCGTTCTTCATGCCTGCTTAATGGAGGCAGGTGATAGAAGCAGAGTAAGAATAGAGCAACAGACACGGTCTCGATCACAAGCTGTGTCAGAGCAAGGTCAGGAGCACGGAATAATACGAAGAATAAAGAAACCGTATATCCGGCAGCTCCCAGCGAAATGATGGAAGTTAATCGGGATTTTGCAAACAAGATGGTAACCGAGCTGATAACAAGTAAAAGCGCTATGGCCACCTCATAGACTCCAATCGGAGCCAAATCATCCGTATTGATAGCAAATGCTCCTTTAAACCACAAACTAAACAGTAATACGGCAATCAAGAAGGAGAAGATATATACGAGATACGTACGGATAAACCCTGTCATATAGCCTTTTGTAAAGTTGTAAGCTCCGCGTTCGGTTCCGATTAATCCACCATCATAAAGTGAATTCAACGTGAAGCGTTCCGGTATCCAAGAGTATACTTTTCTCCATTTTGGAAGCAGGAGATATAACAGAATTCCAAATAGAATGACCCCGAACGTCATAAACAGCTCAGGCGTAAATCCATGCCAGAAATAAATATCAGTTTCGACAGCATGTCCTTCTTGGATCAGGCTGGGAGTAATGGAAGCCACTGCCGGAGCGATGATTCGTTCGGACAGGATATTTGGAAAGAAACCAAAAATAATCACAAGTGAAGCTAAAATGATTGGTGGGATTAACATTCCAAGTGGAGCTTCATGTGGTTTCTTTTCCAGTTTTTCCGGTTTGTGCTCACCTGTAAAGGTTTTAAACACCAGAATCATGCTGTAAATAAACGTGAACACACTACCCACCCAGGCAAGGATCGGGAAAATCATGCCCACTGTATCCAGGTTGAATATATCCATTTCAAGGACTCTTAGCATCCCGGTAAAGAACATTTCTTTACTGAGGAAGCCATTGAATGGAGGAAGTCCTGCCATGGAGAATGCTCCGATCATCGCAATGGTGAAGGTGATCGGCATGAAATTCATCAACCCGCCAAGCTTCCGGATATCCCTTGTTCCTGTTTCATGATCAATAATTCCGACCACCATGAACAAGCTTCCTTTGAAGGTGGCGTGATTGATCAAATGGAAAACGGCAGCAAGGGTCGCAACCATATAAATATTTTCATCTAATTGACTGTAGTGGAGAGCAGCTGCGCCGACTCCCAATAAAGACATGATAAGACCAAGTTGACTGACGGTTGAAAATGCGAGTATTCCTTTAAGGTCTGTTTGTTTCACCGCATTAAAGGAACCCCAGAATAGTGTAAAGATACCGAATCCACCCACAAGCCACAGCCATACACTTGATTCAGCAAATACAGGACTCATGCGGGCAACAAGGTAGATTCCCGCTTTAACCATTGTGGCAGAATGCAGGTACGCACTGACCGGTGTCGGTGCCTCCATGGCATCCGGTAACCAAATGTGGAACGGGAATTGAGCGGACTTCGTGAAAGCCCCCAACAGGACAAGAAGTAATGCCGGAAGGAAAAGTGCTTCTGTCATCAGCTGATCCGACTGCATGACTAATTCCCTGATGCTGAAGGTCCCCGCCATCAGATAGAGAAGTAAGAATCCCCCAAGCATGCTCAGTCCACCAAAGACGGTAATGAGCATGGATTTCTGGGCTCCGTATCTTGAACGCTCACGGTGATACCAGTAACCGATCAATAAGAATGAGGAAATGGAAGTGAATTCCCAGAACATATAAAGAACGATCAAGTTATCCGATAGGACAACCCCCAACATCGCTCCCATGAACATCATTAAATATACATAAAAGTTATGTAGCTGTTCTTTCTTCTTATCTAAGTAATAAATCGAGTACAGGACAACCAGTGAACCGATCCCTGTGATAAGCAGGGCGAACAGTAATCCCAGTCCGTCAACGTAGGCGATGAAGTTGATACCGAAGGACGGCATCCATTCCAAGGTTTCCTTGACGGTATCTCCATTTTTAGTAATGGAGATGAATTGAAAAAAGTAAGTGAATAAAGCGACTGGCAATAATAAAACGAACCAACCGGTATGTACATTCCGAAATGCCTTATAAAGAAATGGAATGAGTATGGCAAATAAAAAAGGCGAAACAATAGCCCAGTGTAACAAAGTCATATAAAACCCCCCTCATGTAGATTATTTATTCTAAAGCATGGTCTAATGTCTTTCCTGTTTTTAAATATGGATCTTCTTTCAAAAACCTCGACCGAAGCTGAACCTCAAAGAGCATTATAACGTAAAAAATAAATGCGTGCATTACTCAGGATTCCATACATTTCAGATTGTTCATGAAGTATTAAATATGTAGATAGACGGAAAATACCACCCTGAAATTTGTTGGTTTTTTTTCCGGCAATCCGACCGATTACAGAATAGTTTCGGTCAAATTGGAGAATCCTATCCATAAGGTGGTGAAGTTATGAAAAAGAAAACGGTAGCGGTTACGACCATATTCTTTACTTTTTTTGGCTTTGCGTGGTTAATTGAATCACAAGATCGGTTTAATAGAGGCATGATCGAAATGGAAGACCCGACCAGTATGAACATCAGGCCAGTTCAATACGGTGAAATGGAAGAAGTGGAAGAGGAAATAACGAAGGACCCCATTCGCCAAAGACAACCATTTGGATCGAGAGAATATATCCGTGTCGTACCACATTCCAATCCTCAGCAATAAATGACTGTCCTTTCTGCACTCATAGAAGGGCGGTCTTTTTATCCTTGCAGTCAAACTAGTGATAGGCAAATAGTCACTGTTCTTTCTGTTTCTATACCCTTTTCAAGATACTCGTAAACGATTATGATGAGAGTGGTCGAAGTATCGTTATGGGAGAGTTTTGAGTGAAAAATACATACTTAACAAGTTATTTGCCTCTTTTTTCAATATTATTATTTAGCCTTACATTTTCTGTGTATGGCGTGGAAGTATTCGTAGACATCTTTAAGAAGATTGGTGTCTATCCCGGAATGAGGGAATTTTTATCGGATATGCAATTAAAGCTCGCGATTTTGATCCTATTAATGGTTGCTTTTTTTATGGTATTTGCTGCTTTGAAGCTGATAGCGGAGACGATTAATGGTATTTCGATGTTGTTTTTCTCCATGGATTCAGATGGTGAATTGTATAACCGTGTTCGAACAGGCTCGATGATTTATTTTATTGGTGGTCTGGTGTCAGTTCTGAGTCTGAAATCCTTTCTCGGACTGTTGATTATCTTTGCTTTGAGCTCTGTTGTTTATTTTATTTATTTTGTATATAAAATAAGTCCGTCCCTCTCGAACATGGGGCTCTTCGGAGTCGTGGGTTTACAGGTGTTTTCATGGTCATCCTTATTTTTAACGATATTCTTTGTGTGCTTGAAATTATACAATGGCGTGATGGCCAGTTTGCCGGTCATGTCGAAGGTGAAGTTATAGACAAAGAGTCTGCAGCACGTGCTGCAGACTCTTTGTCATTCCATGATCTGCTTCCAAATCTTATGACTTGGTCGCTGCTGTTCTATCTGACTCATGTTACGGGGAATGTCATGCCCGACCCATACACCGGTAGTAAAGGTATCGGTCATTCCCATAACCCAGTAGTCATGATAGTTATTGGTGGTGCCCGTCTTAATCCCGACATAAGGCTTTGATACATAAGCTGCTCTTCCAGTTCCGGAAGTAGCGGCTTCACCCAGCATCTTTCTCATTTTAGAAGTTGTATCCGCGGACCAGACCTTCTTCTGCTTATTCTTCCATTGATAAAGGATGTTTCCTTTATTGTCCTTCACATGAATGATCGCATGGCTATCCTTGTACATCCCATCTATAAAGGACGTATATGCATCTGTCATTTCCAGGGGGCTCATCCCATAGGTGAATCCCCCTACGGACGCGGCATAGGTTTGATCCGCGCTGATTACCTTCTCAAATGAGAAAGAGGATAAGGATTTGAAGGCTTCTTCAATACCCACTTTTTCCATCAAGCGCAATGCAGGGGCGTTATACGATTGAGCAAGTGATTGTTTTAACGTGACTGTTCCGGGATTAACCTCTCCATAGTTCACAGGGCAATAGTCACCGACGCAGTACCGGTTCCCATTTACCTTTTCAGTGATGGAAGCCTTGTACTTCTCGATATACGGACCATAAACGAGAAGTGGCTTAATCACTGATCCAGGCTGCCTGAAAGCTTGAAATGCGTGATGAAAGTTATATTTCTGGTAGTTCCTGCCCCCGGTCATAGCCGAGATGGTCCTTGTCTTGTTGTCGATGGTGACAGTGGCTCCTTGTAACTCTTGCTGAAGCTGTTCATTTACAGCCTTCACACTTTTTTGTTGCAGCTCCGGGTTCAGTCCGGTTTGAATTTGAACCCCTGAGGAAATCACTTCCTGGAAACGTTCATCGAGCTTCTGTGCCACTTTCTCCTTTTCCTCTGGAGAGGAGGCATTTGCCAGTTCCACTTTGTAGCCCTCGTGAATCGAGATCAGCTCTTTTAACTCATTTTCCACATAAAAAGCATAATCAGGATATAAATCGATCTTTTGGCGAACATTTAAGCTAATCGGTACTTTTTTCATTTTTTCTGCTTCTTCTTTTGATAGCTTAGCCGTACTGACTAGAATATCCAGAAGCCGTTCCTGACGAACTTTCGTTTGATCGAAATGATCGATGGGATCATATTTCCCCGGATTATTGGGAATCGATGCAATGAATGCCATCTCTGCCTGATTGAGTTCCGTTACACTTTTCTGAAAGTAATACTGTGACGCTGTTTCAATTCCGTAAACACCATTACTGAAGTAAATGACATTCAGGTAAAGCTCTAATATTTCATCCTTGGATAATGACTTTTCAATTTCATGGGCATAAAATAACTCGGTCAATTTACGATTGTACGTTTTCTCCTGACCCAGATAAAGGTTCCTTGCAAGCTGCTGTGTAATCGTGCTCCCACCCTGTTGAATGTGGGTGAACACCAGGTTTTTCACGACAGCCCGAAGGATCGCTCCGGCATCGAATCCGACATGCTCATAAAAATGCTGATCCTCTGAAGCGACAAGAATGTCCTTCATAAAAGGGGGGATCTGTTCATCCGGAATATATAACCGGAAGGGACGATTCACTTCGGAAAATACCTTCCCGTTCTGATCCAGCAGCAAGCTGGTGCGATTGAGATTTAAGGTATCGGTACTTACCGATTGTTCTAATTCATTTTGAAAGCTTTGTACTTTGTTCCATTCATCCGTCGTAAAAAATAATGTGGTAAAAAAGATGAACATAACACTAATTACCGTTATATAACCTGCGAAAATTCTCATTTCTCACTCTACTTTTCTAGTAATCTTTCACATGGCTCGTTGTTTCAGAATGACGCATACTCCACCATAATAATCCAAATGCGCCTAAGAATAAAGCACCTGTTACATAAAAAACGGAAGAAATACCAATATCACTTTTTACAGGGATATTATTTTGCGTAGCTGAAAACTCATTTTGTGATTGAGCGTTGAGTCCACCGTATAACATTTATTCACGGGGAAAACCGGGAATTAGTCATAATTTAGAGGTTCATCATGATATAATGTAAGAATAAGAAGTGTGGGAAATTGGAGTAAGTACCAATTTTATTTTTAGTATGAATTTTTTTTATTATATATAAATTGGGGTCTTATCTAGATTTTGAGGAGGGAGTATAGTGGCGAAAGCGGAACAGCTTGTGTTCATTGATTTTGAGTTTTCTATGCCGGAACGACATAGAGTCCCCAAAGGTTTTTTTCCTGAAATTATTGAAGCCGGTGTCGTGGTGGTCGAGAGAGGGAAAGTGTCCAATTCGTTTTCATCTTATGTGAAACCGACTGCGTTTCCTAAACTGACCAATCGCTGTAAACGGTTTTTATCGATTAACCAGCAGGAAGTCGATTCGGGAATCTCATTTCAATGTTTGATTGATTATTTTTCCGGGTTGAATGCACGAGGGATCGACAAAGTAGTGACGTGGGGAAATATGGATATGAAGGTACTGCGTGATAACTGTGCACAGTCCGGCATTCCATTTCCTTTCCAAGCTCAATTCGTCGACTTGTCCATGGAATACAAACGATTCTTTGGTGATCAAAATCAAACGGGGCTATGGAAAGCAGTCCAGGAATACGGGAGGGAAGGAGTCGGAAAGCATCATAAAGCTTTAGATGATGCCCTCACTACCCACCATATCTACAACCTGGTCGAAAAAGACAAAAAATACCTCGATAAAGCGGAACCAACCACTATCGGGGAAAGAATAGACCTGTCCAAATTTTACAATCAGCTTGCCTAACAAGAAGAGGGACGGACCTTCCTGAGGTCCGTCCCTCTTCTCTGTTTAAAATGTCAGACTATACATCAGTTCGTATTCTCTTTGGATCGATTGGAGCGTTTCAAGGCTCTTTTGGGCGTGAGGGGTTGGGTTTTCTTCCAGCTCTTTCTTCAGTGTATGGTACGCAGAAAACAGTGATTCATTATAATCTGGAATGTTCCCGTCATACGGCTTCACCATCTTCTCCGGCATATTCGCCTGCTCGCGGTGCGCAAGGGCTTTTCGTTCGTGAAACAGAGGAACGTCCACTTCCTGGGGATTATGTAAATCACCTTGCCGTGGATGTTTCACGACGGAGAGAATCTTCACCACGTAGGCACCCGGACGCTCTCCCGTCACTTCCCCGATATACTTGCCCGTTTTATAAAATGCTGTGACATAATCACCAATTTGTATGTTTTTCATAAAAAAACCTCCTCTAATCCTTCAATCTTTATTATAATGAAAGCGGAATGAATGGTGAAAGAACTACTATAAAGGTAACATGTGGAGGTACATATATGAAGCGTCTGATGATCGTGATCCTGTGTTTATTAGGTTTAGTACTTGCCTCTTGTGGACAAACAGAGAAGGAAGATTCGGCTAAAGAAGGAACGGAACAAACAGAAGAAAAGAAGAATACGGCAGAAGAATCCAAAGGAGATGACACAATGACATACCCTCAGCTTACAACAGAAGTTGCTGAAAACGAAAAATTGGTAGAAATGAAAACCTCGATGGGGACGATTAAGATCAAGCTTTTCCCTGAGCAGGCACCTAAAACCGTTGAGAACTTTATCACTCATAGTGAAAACGGCTATTATGACGGACTTAAATTCCATCGCGTGATCAAAGACTTCATGATCCAGGGGGGAGACCCGAATGGAAACGGCACGGGTGGAGAAAGTATATATGGTGAGTCCTTTGAAGATGAATTTTCACCTGAATTATTCAACCTTCGTGGTGCTCTTTCCATGGCCAATGCCGGCCCGGATTCGAATGGAAGTCAATTCTTCATCGTACAAAAGGATGACATCGATCCACAATTTGAAGAGCAAATGAAGTCAGCTGGTTTCCCTGCAGAAATCACCGAAGCTTATATGAAGAATGGCGGAACCCCTTGGCTTGATCAAAAACATACGGTCTTTGGTCACGTGGTGGAAGGAATGGACATCGTCGATGAAATTGCCAATGTAGAAGTGGGTGCGAATGATCTACCAAAAGAAGATGTCGTGATTGAAACTATTAAGGTTGTAAAATAGTAGTGAGAGAGCTCTAAACCCAAATGGGGGTTAGGGCTCTTTTTATTGGATGAAGGTTCAACGGATATTTCCTCGGAAATTGTCGAGGCATGATTCAGAGCCTGTTCATTAAATCGTTAAAAAACGTGGCGATTTCAAGTTGGTTTGTCCTTTACAGTGTTGGTATAATAGACAAAGAGTTTGTTTTTTGAAAGGAGCTTACGATGCGTTCTTCTTATGTATTAAATTTATTTCTATACTTTCCTGAAGATAAGTCGGAATATATCCCTGCAAGCATTACCATGGCCATCTTCTTAATAGCTACCTTATTGACGTTCCGTTTAATTATAAAGGTTTCAAAACGTGAAGAATTGAAAACGAAGAAGATGGAAGAGGAAGCGAGGCAGCATCATAAAAGGGAAAGAGAATAAAAAGAATGGAACACGCTTAAATGTATAGGCGTGTTTTTTGTTGTGTTCATACAACACGCTTCACCAGATCTGCAGTGGTTTTTCGTGGAAATAGGGAATACTTTTCTACCTCAACGTCAACAATGGTGAAAGAGTATGCAGATTTGGAGGAAGTGCGAAATGAAAAAAATATCACTATTATATATGATCATGATGAGTGTAGTAATTGGGGCATGTGCCATTGAAAACCCGAAAAAGGTTGAAGTGGATATAAAAAATGAGAATGGGGATTCACTTGGAAAAGCCACCCTGCAAGAGAAATCAGATGGAGTGGAAGTCGGATTGAACCTAGAAGGTTTGCCGCCTGGTGAACATGGGATTCACATCCACGAAAAAGGAGTATGTGAACGACCCGATTTTGTATCTGCAGGGAATCACTTCAATCCTGATGATAAAAAACATGGACTTCTTCATCCTGAGGGGTCACATGGAGGTGATCTTCCTAACATCATCGTTGAGGATGATGGCGTAGCAAAGGTCAAGCTGATGGCAGGTGGTGTCACCTTGACGAAAGGGAAGACGTCCCTTTTCACTAAAGAGGGGACATCTTTGATCATTGATGAAAACAAAGACGATGGAATGACCCAGCCTTCAGGCGATTCCGGTAAACGTATCGCTTGCGGGGAAATTGTGAGTGATAAGAAGAAGTAGAATAAGGCGTGAGCTTGCAACAAAGTTTGTACCTGGTACAAATGAACTGAAATGTACCAGGTACAAAAAAGTTGAAAATAAAAGTGCAGAAGTTGAAATAAGCCCCTCGATTAGCCCAAAGCTTTTCGCAGTCTTTCCAACCCATCCATCAACGTCTCTCGTGGACAGGCAATATTCATACGTACAAAGCCTTCCCCGCCTGGTCCGTATTTCGGTCCGGGTTCCAATGCGAGTTTTCCTTTGTCAAGTAGGCGTTCCTTCAGCTCTTCATCAGAGAGTTCCATCTTTGTACAATCTATCCAGAGCAAATAGGTTCCTTCAGGGTCCACCAATTGGAGTTCAGGCAGATGCTCTCCAATGAATTCCTTCGTGACTCTCACGTTTTCCTGCAGGTACGTAAGTATTTCTTCCAGCCATGCCCCGCCAAAGCGATAGGCTGCTTCCATTCCGACAATCCCGAACGTATTGAGAGTGAAGAAGCCCTGTTTTTTATGAATGGCGGCGATTTTTTCCCGGAGATCCGGATTGGGAGTGATCATGGCTGAAGCCTGTAATCCTGCAAGGTTGAAGGTTTTGCTAGGTGCGATGCACGTGATTGTGATATCTCTGAATGAGTCATGAAGAGATGCCAGTGGAATATGGGTATGAGTTTCATAAACCAGATCTGAATGAATTTCATCCGACACGATCACGACATTGTACCGATGGCATAATTCAGCTATTTTCATTAGCTCATCTTTCCTCCATACACGACCGCTCGGATTATGTGGATTACATAATAAGAAGAGCTTCACACCAGATTTTAAAGATTCCTCAAACGCACTAAAATCGATAGAATAGCTTCCGTCATCATAATCCAGTTGAGCATTGACAATTTCCCGGTCATTGTCCTCCACCAGGCTGAAAAAGGGTGTATAGACAGGGGATTGTACGAGCACTTTATCTCCCGGAACAGTAAGTGCCTGAATAACGGTCGAAATAGCCGGTACAACTCCTGGACTGTATTGAAGCCACGTTTTCTCAATTTCCCAGCCGTGACGTTTTTGAAGCCATTCCTTAATGCTTGCTGCCGTATCATCCCCAACAAAGGTATAACCAAAGATCCCGTGTTTCAGTCGATCCTGCAGGGCGTCCAACACATTTTGTGGCGGTAGGAAATCCATATCTGCCACCCACATGGGCAGAACATCGTCCCTCCCAAACACCGTCTTCGTCAAATCCCACTTAACGGAAGATGACCCTTTTCGGTTGATGATTTCTTCAAATTTACTCACGAATTTGTCCCCCTTCTAAATATGTAATGGTTAATGTAATCATATGATGTAATCGGAAAAGATGAAAATTATTTGTTTAGCGGATCGTGTTCGAATTGAAAATCAACAGAAAAAAGGGACTTCTCCCTACGTTTCAGATATGAGCGTTTGGGAAAGTCCTTTTTTGTATAAAGCCTGTGTCTCGGAGTCCTCTGTAATTCCTTCTAGAGGGGCGGATACAAATTGCTGAATGTGTTCCAATACTTCTTCAGGCTTCTCTTCAGGAACGAGATGACCCGTTTCTTCTAAAACCACGAGCCTGGAGTTCGGGATATCCTGTTTCAGCTTATGCCCCGTGGATAAGGGGACCACTCTGTCATGTTCCCCCCAGACTAGAAGGCAGGGTGTTTGAATGTTGCGCAAATCGCTTACCGTTAAATCTCCTTCACGATCTCGAATCATCCTCGTCAATGCCTTGAAAATATCATCCTCAAGAAATGGCTTCAAATACCCGAACATCATTTCATCATCAATCATGTTTGAATCATGTACGACATTTTCAAGATTATTCCGTATCCCTGATCGTGTAAGCCACAGTTTTACATACAGATGGAAAAAAGGAATATGACTTAGCATCGTGACAGGCCACTTCATTTTCTTGAGATAGCCGGAACTGCACAGGAGTACACCCTTTTCGACTAGGGAAGGTGCTTTTTTCATCACGTTCAGAGCGATTTGCCCACCCATTGAATGGCCCGTTAAGTGGACATTTCTAACATTCAAGTGGTCTAATAAGGCGATAACCGTGTTGGCCAGATTGTCGTAAGAATAGATGAATCGATTGTTTTTCTCGCTGTTCCCAAAGGGTGGGAGATCGATGGAAATGACATTATAATTTTCTTTCAATAGAGGCGTAAGCCGTCTAAAGCTAAAGGTTGATGATAGAAATCCATGAAGAAGGACGAAGGTTTCCGTGGCTGCAGGATGCTGATGATGTTCAAAGTAAACATTGGCACCATTCACCTGAACCACCTTTGCAAAATCTTGTTCTTGCATACTTCGTCACTCCTCTCTACTTCGTTTACAGATATTTTACCCCTATTTCTGCTTTTAACACCCCGAGTCGAAAGTTGTTTCATATCCAATTGTAATTATGGAGGTAATGGGGAAAATAGACTTAAAGTGATGATCCCAGCGACTTCTGATATAATAAAATCATTTAGTGGTGATGAGGAGGAAGCAGAATGCAACTAAGAGAAATGGAGCTTGATTTGGTAAGGATTTTGCAAAAGGATGCCAGGATTTCCACAGAGAATCTAGCGAAAATGCTTCAAGTAACAATAGAGGAAATAGAGAATGCAATCGAAAAGCTTGAAAAAGACAATGTTCTTGTCAGATACAGTTCCGTTGTGGATTGGTCCAAAGTAGAAGGTCATGAAGGGGTAACGGCGATGATCGATGTGAAAGTCGCTCCGAAAAGGGGAGTGGGATTCGATGAAGTGGCCCACCGTATTTATCGTTATAAAGAAGTGAAAAGCGTTTATCTCATGTCCGGGGCATACGACCTTTCTGTCACGGTGGAGGGCCGGACCATGCATGAAGTAGCTACGTTCGTTTCTGAGAAGCTGTCGACTCTGGATTCCGTTTTATCTACAACCACTCATTTTCAATTGAAGAAGTACAAACATGATGGCACCATTTTCGGTGATCATGGTGAAGATAAACGAATTGTGGTGTCTCCATGAAGACTAAGACATCTTACATATCTCAATCTGTGAAAAACTTAAAGCCTTCCGGGATCCGGAAATTCTTTGATTTGGCAGCCAATATGGAAGGGGTCATATCGCTCGGGGTCGGGGAACCGGATTTCATTACCTCCTGGACGGTGCGGGAAGCCGCTATTCTTTCCTTGGAGCAAGGCTACACCTCTTATACAGCGAACGCAGGCCTATTGGAGCTGAGGGAGAAGATTGCCGCGTATATGAAAGAGGGCTACTCCGTAGACTACGATCCCAAAGATGAGATCATTGTGACAGTCGGTGCCTCTCAGGCCCTTGATATCAGTATGCGTGCAATCATCGACCAGGGAGACGAGGTCATTGTGGCGGAACCTGGCTTCGTTTCCTATGTACCTCTTGTTCAATTGGCAGGTGGAGTAGCGGTAACGGTCGGAACCAAGCCGGAAAATGACTTCAAAGTCACAGCCGAAGAACTCGAAGCAGCCATCACTCCCCGTACAAAAGCCGTCTTACTTTGTTCGCCCAATAATCCAACGGGGACGGTCCTTGAAAGAGAGAACCTGGAAGAATTAGCAGAAGTGATTCGGAAGCATGATCTAGTTGTCCTATCAGATGAGATATACTCTGAGCTTGCTTATGATCATCGCCACGTGTCCATTGCTTCTTTAAAGGACATGAGAAAACGTACCATCGTAATCAATGGGTTCTCAAAAGGATTTGCCATGACGGGCTGGAGACTGGGGTATATATGTGCTCCTGAAGAGATCGCTTCTTCCTTACTTAAAATTCATCAATATGCCATGATGTGTGCGTCCACCCCTGCTCAGCATGCTGCCGTGGAGGCACTCGATAAAGGGATGGATGATGTGATGGAAATGAAGCGAAGCTATCGTCATCGACGACACTATTTTGTTGACTCCTTAAATGAGTTGGGATTAACCTGCCACACCCCGGGAGGAGCATTCTATGCCTTTCCTTCCATTAAGAAAACGGGAATGTCTTCAGAGGAATTCGCAGAAAAGCTTCTTATGGAAGAAAAAGTTGCGGTCGTACCCGGTAATGTGTTCGGTAAAGGGGGAGAAGGATATATTCGTTGTTCTTATGCCTCCAGTATGGAACAGCTGCAGGAAGCCGTGAAACGGATGAAGCGTTTTGTTGAAAATCATAGTTAGGAAATGAGGGTGCCTGGCACAAAAGAACACATTTGTGCCAGGCACCTTTTTAATTTGGGCAAAAAAAATAGGACGATAAAATATCGTCCAACAAATGAAAACAAAAGGGGGAATACTTAGAAAGCTTATTTTCAGTATGATCCCTTTTTTCACTATCTATACATCATTTTTTAAAAAATTTCAGGTTTCGCTCTTTTCATACTTCAGTTCATACAACATTTGCATCACACGCAGGAAATCTTCTTCAGTGAATTCCTTCGCCTTGCGGAGGATCAGCTTTGTTCGTTTTGGCCCCAATTCTTTGATCAGCTGTTCCATTTCAGCGTCAACGCCTGTTGAAGGATGATCTTTCACTTCCCGTTCCATCAGTTCAGAAGCGGGTATATCAAGTACAGTTGACAGCTTAAGAATCGTTTGTGTATCAGGAATCTGTAGATCGGATTCATACTTTTCAATCGTCTTTGTGCCTAATCTGGCCCTTAAAGCAAGCTCCTGCTGAGATAGTTTGCGCTCTTCGCGTACCCGTTTTAAATTCTCACCAAAGTGTGACATGCTAAAGTCCCTCCCCATAGAATACCTTCCTTATATCTACAGTTTATCACCATTTGGAAAAAAATAGCCCCCATTCTCGTGAACAAAATGTTAATAATAAAAAGCCCGCCTCCAGGGACGGACCTCTCATTCAGGTTAAAAATACAAGTAAAATGGCTACTGGTACGATATAGCGGAGAAGGAAGATCCAGCTGTTGAATAATGCCGGTGATATGGAGGATCCTGATTTAAGCTCGTTCCATACGTCTTCCCGTTTCAGTCGATAAGATACAAATATGCTTATCAATAATGCACCGATCGGCAATCCGAAATTACTCGTTATATAATCTGCAAAGTCAAAGAAGTTCTTTCCCTGGATGAGGACATCACCGAATACTCCAAATGAAAGGGCACTTGGAATGCCTGCAAAGAAAACCAGTATTCCGATTAACCATGTAAATGGCTTACGTTTCGATTGATTTCCTTTTGACAGGGCTGCGACTCCAATTTCAAGAATGGAGAAAGCAGAAGTCAGGGTTGCAAACAATAGTAAAATCAGGAACACTGTTAAGAAAATGCCACCGAATGCAATTTCATTAAACACGGCAGGCAGAACCACAAAGGCAATTCCCGGTCCTTCATCCGGTTGGAAACCAAGGGCGTACACAGCAGGGAAAATGACCAATCCTGCCAATAATGAGATAAAGATATTTAACCCGGATACACTGATGGCGGATCTTGGCATGCTGTCCTCTTTGGAAAGATAAGACGCATACGTCACCATGACAGAAAGTCCGACCGTAAGTGCAAAGAACGCTTGTCCTAACGCAAGTAATACCGTTTCCCCATTCAAATAGCTCCAGTCAGGCAATAACAGGAAGCGGACACCCTCCATCGCACCTTCCAAGGTAAGGGACCTGATCACTAAAATAATAAATAAAATAAATAATGCCGGCATCATATAACGACTTGCCCGTTCAATCCCTTTTTGGATCCCGCCTTGTACGACAAGGATTGTGATGACAATAAAAATGAACTGTGCAATCAGCACTTCTTTTGGATTGGCAATGATGCTTTCGAATAAGGCTCCGTACCCCTCTTGAGTTTTCCCGATTAAAGAGCCCGTCACACTCCGGGCCAAATAAGAAAGGATCCAGCCGCCCACAACACTGTAAAAGGATAATATGATAAAAGAAACAACCGTTCCTAAATAGCCGATCCAATGCCAATAAGAATGAGGCGCCAACTTCTTGTAGGAAGTAACGGCGTCGGCTCCCGCCCGTCTTCCGATAACAAACTCTGCGAGGAGAATGGGGGCACCGATCAAAACGGTGAAAAGGATAAAGAGTAAGAAGAAGACACCCCCTCCATTTGCACCTGCCATATAAGGGAATTTCCAAATGGCACCGAGACCTATAGCAGAACCGGCAGCCGCCAGAATGAATCCAATTTTAGAAGTCCATTGTTCTTTTTTGGCCAAAATTAATATCCTCCTTTCGAAAAAATAAGATTTTTCAATCGTACTATGTTTTACACCCTCTGTACACCGGATTTTTAAATTTTCAATATATAAGAAATAGGGGGGGGAGCGCCATCATATAAGTGTTAGCAAACAATATGGCCACATGTATTTCCATTTATTATGTGTGAAAACGTTTGAAAACATTACAATTAACCTAATTTCTAGAAAAGTAGTCAAAAACATGATGAATGGGCTGGAAATTTCTCTAAAATGTAGTATACTAATTGTAACAAAACGTTCACAAATTATTCTTTTTTTCGCCATAATTGAAAGCGTTTACTACCGAATTGGAGGGATTTAGTATGGATGTATTTCTTGTTTATCTTTTTATCGCCACCGCTACTCCGTTATTTCTTTGGGTGGAACATCGTAAATGGGCGGTTCTTCATATCCCATTTGTTATAGCCTTATGGGCAGCGTTTATTTATTACGTAGCCGTTCCGGAACTTGGAGGATGGGGACATGTGACGCTGTGGAGCCTGTTTGTTGCAAACCTTGCCTTCGCCCACATCGCAGCCTTCATGTTATATGCCTTGCCATTTATCCAAAAGCAACGAAAGAAGAAAACAATCACTGTAAAGAATTAGTCTGGTCCGATGTTCATTGGGTCAGGCTTTTTTTTTTTTGTGGTCATTTTAAGAGAATGGATTCAATTGTAAATATATGAAACAAAATCCACTTCATAAACGTTACATAATTGAGAGCTTCAAAGAGAAAGGGGGAAGGCGATAGTGGAAAATGAGCACTTGATCGAGCGTGCAAAAAAAGGAGACCTGCAGGCATATAGTCATTTGATCACCTATTATTCTCCCATCGTTGAACGGTTTGCCTATCAGATGGGGAATTCTATTGCGGATATACCAGATATTACCCAGGAAGTGTTCATTCGTGTATATCGGTTTCTGGACGGGTTCTCTTATGCGAAGTTTACAACCTGGCTTTATAAAATCACTTTAAATGTGTCGAGGGACTTTAAACGAAAGGAAAATCAGCACAACAATCGAGTGAAAAAAATCGGGAATGAACCCTCAGAAAACGTCATTACTCCTCAAGAACGTATCCTGAGACAGGAAGAGGATCGAATGCTCCACGAATGTATTCAAAAGCTGGATGGTAAATATCAAATACCAATCATCCTTTACTATTTTCATGAAAAGAAGTATGAAGAAATGGCTGAAATACTGTCAATCAATTTATCTACTGTCAAAACAAGGTTATTAAGAGGGAAAAACCTCTTGAAAAAAGAACTGAAAGAGGCTGAAAAGAGGGAGGGGAGATTGAATGGATGACAAGATGCTCGAAAAACGCATGGAATTATTGAATCAATCGTATAAGAAAATTCCGGATCAGACCAATCCCTCAGACATCATACAAGCCATAAAACAAGAAGGAAAATCCCAAAAGAAGCGGCCACTTATTCATTGGCCATACGTCGCAAGTTTCATTGGTGTACTTCTGATTGGTGCGGTACTCATCCTGCAGCTTACAATGGATGAACCAGGACGACAGAATGGGGATCAAGCTGATTTTGCCGGTGAGTCAGACCAACGACTTCACAGGGAAATAGAAGATGCGAAAGCTCAATATGAGTTAAGGAAAATTCAAGCAATGGAGCGGCTCGGGTTTACGGAAGTCATATTTAATTCGACTGTGATCGCCCGGGAGGCAGGGCGGCATCTCACATATATCGAGTCCATTCCAAAGCGGGACTTCTCAAATGAAAGAAAAGTGGAGTGGGTCCAGAGAGCGAGTGAGGAATTGGATCAGATATTGGCCACTCCCGATGTGATGATGAAAAATCTGAAAGCTCCTTTAACGAAGGAAGAAGCGGAAGTATGGGTGGATGATTTTATTCAAAAGGAACAAGATGTCCTCCCTCTATATGAGGACGTGCTGAATGATTATAAGGAATATTGGAAGCCTCATGTTGAGGATGGAAAGTTCAATATGAAGGAGTTCAATCATATGAAAAATGACTATCCCCCCAAACTATGGTTGTTGAGGGATGGAATATTCAATAATGCTGTTAAGCTATCGTATAACAGTGAGGCGGACCGGCTTGAGGCTACATTGGATGTGGATTACTTCAGGATGATCACGAATCGTGATGCCTTACCGGAAGGATATGAATTGTATTTGATCACCCGTTTTGATCCAGTCATTCAAGCAGGTGAATTGACAGGAACATGGAAAGAAGCAGCTGATCGCTTGATGGACTACGAAAAGATGTTAAAGGAATTGCCGGATAACTCAAGATTCAGGGTAGAAGTGAAACATGAATACAATCTTCTCTATCAATACTTTACAAATGGAAATGTGTATCAGCCCATCTTCAATGAAAGTGATGAATTGAAATCACATGTAGAAGAAGCCTACCGATATATACTGAAAGAGTATCCAGATTACACAACATCCCTTCATCTGAAAGAAGTATATGAGGAGTTAAGACGTGTGAATTTCGTTAAGCCAGATCGTTGGGTTCAGAAGACACCGGTCATTTTGTCTTCTGAGACAGAAGAACTTTATAAAGAGCGCTAAGTTTACACTGTTTTAATAATTTTAATTATTGGGAAGCATAACTAGTGAGAATGCAATTATAGATGGGAAATCGAAGAAAAATGGGGTTTGTTTCATAGGTCTGACAGAATTAAATTTTGCCGAATCCCGGATTCTATGATATAATCTACAATTGCGTGTAAAGACGAAAAATAATATATATACTAGGAGTGTTACCATGACTACAAAATTCGAAACAGGAACTGTTGTAACAGGTAAAGTTACAGGCATTCAACCATACGGTGCGTTCGTTGCACTTGACGAAGAAACACAAGGATTAGTTCATATCTCTGAAATCACACACGGCTTTGTTAAAGACGTTAGCGAGCACCTTTCAGTAGGCGACGAAGTAAAGGTTAAAGTATTATCAGTAGACGAAAAAGCTGGTAAAATCAGCCTTTCTATCCGTGCTACAGAAGAAGCTCCTGCAGCACCTCAAGCAAAACCTGCAGCAGCGAAAAAACCTCGCCGTCAAGGTCAAGGAAGTGTAAAGCAAGCAAACGAAGAAACAACACCAGCTGGCTTCAACACTCTTAAAGACAAGCTTGAAGAGTGGATCGAACAATCAGAACGTCAAGATCTAATCAAGAAATAATACAATTTATAAGAAGACTGCCTTTCTTGGAGGGCGGTCTTTTTTTTAATCCTGTTTTGAAAAAGAGGAGTTCTGATCTATCTTAGAGAATCTATACTATAATTGGAAAAGCCAGTTGAAAGGCGGGATGAATTGAAAGAGAAAATAGGTAATCTATTAAGTGAAAATCAATGTACTCATATCCTCTATTCTTATCATGATCGAAACCGATATCTAGAAAATGCCGTTGCGTATGTTCTCGAGGGGATCGAAAAGGGGGATTCCGTTGTTCTGATTGAGAACGAGAGGAACCTGAATGTATTGTTTAAACAGTTAAACAATCATTTAACCAGCGACCAATTAAAGAAAATTCACGTGATCAGTAACTATGATTTCTATCAATCGAGTGGAAGCTACCACCCGCCAGCCATTTATGAACAATTAACGAAGTCCATCACCCCGTTCTTAGAGAACGACATACCTTTTCGCTCGTGGACAAATGTGGAATGGGGCACATTGGAAGACCCGGCTTCCATCATCGAGTGGTTCGAAGAAGAAACGGATCGTGCTATTCATGAGTATGACCTGACCATCGTCTGTGCGTACGAATCAGTGAAAATGCCTGACCATCTGGAGGATGCACTAAAGAAAAGTCATGGGCACATTATGACGGATGAAGATATCGTGATCTCGAAAGTATACAGTAGTACTAATTAGTCTAAGAACAGGCGATGATCCCCATGAAGAGGGTTGTCGTCTTTTTTTTGTTCTTTTCGTAAAGTTTGTTGCTATTTGTTCTGTCAAAAAAATTATCGTAAATTAACGAAAAATAAAGAATTTTTGAACAATATACTTGTCCGTACCTCATAAATGGCATATAATGATAATGAAAGCGCTTTACATATAGAAAAATACATAAATACAGGAGGATTTTAGATGCTTTATAATAATCCGAATACTGAAGGTTCATTGGTACAATTCAAAGACAAGTATGAGAACTTTATTGGAGGCGAATATGTGCCGCCGGCAAGTGGAGAATATTTTGAAAATGTATCACCTGTTACCGGTAAAGTTTTCACGAAAATTGCCCGTTCAAACAAAGAAGATGTCGAAAAGGCATTAGATGCAGCGCATGCAGCAAAAGACGCATGGGGTAAAACCTCTGTTACGGAAAGATCCATTATCTTAAATAAAATCGCGGATCGTATGGAAGAAAACTTAGAAATGCTTGCTGTAGCCGAAACATGGGATAATGGTAAGCCGGTTCGTGAAACACTGGCGGCAGATTTACCACTTGCCATTGATCACTTCCGTTATTTCGCCGGATGTATCAGAGGCCAGGAAGGATCACTTGGTGAAATCGATAATGACACGGTCTCTTATCATTTCCATGAGCCGATCGGGGTTGTAGCCCAGATCATTCCTTGGAACTTCCCGATTCTGATGGGTGTATGGAAGATTGCCCCTGCCCTTGCTGCGGGGAACTGTGTAGTCTTGAAGCCTGCTGAGCAAACGCCTGCTTCCATCATGGTTCTGGTTGAACTGATTAAAGACCTGCTGCCTAAAGGTGTACTGAATGTTGTTCAAGGATTTGGAGTGGAAGCAGGGAAACCTCTAGCTCAAAGTAAGCGTGTTGGTAAGGTAGCCTTCACAGGTGAAACGACAACAGGTCGCCTGATCATGCAATATGCTTCTCAAAACATTATCCCTGTCACATTGGAGCTTGGTGGTAAATCCCCTAATATCTTCTTTGAAGATGTCATGGATCAGGATGATGATTTCCTTGATAAAGCAGTGGAAGGTTTCGTCATGTTTGCACTGAATCAAGGAGAAGTGTGTACATGTCCTTCAAGAGCGCTAATCCAGGAATCGATCTACGATAAGTTCATGGAGCGTGCGATCGAACGCGTGAAACAAATCAAGCAGGGGAACCCGTTAGATTCAGATACAATGCTGGGTGCCCAAGCTTCTCAAGAACAATTGGATAAGATTCTATCTTATATTGAAATTGGGAAAGAAGAGGGAGCGGAATTACTGATCGGTGGTGAGCAGAATACACTGGATGGAGATCAGGAAGCAGGTTTCTATGTGAAGCCGACCGTCTTCAAAGGCAACAACAAAATGCGTATTTTCCAAGAAGAAATCTTTGGCCCTGTTGTTTCCGTTACAACGTTCAAAACGAAAGAAGAAGCACTTGAAATCGCCAATGATACTCTTTACGGCCTTGGAGCAGGTGTATGGACGCGTGACATGAACACGGCTTACCGTTTCGGTAGAGAGGTTCAAGCAGGACGCGTATGGACTAACTGTTATCACCAATACCCGGCACATGCGGCATTCGGTGGATACAAAATGTCCGGGATCGGTCGCGAAAATCATAAAATGATGCTATCACACTATCAACAAACGAAGAATTTACTAGTCAGCTATAGTCCTAAAGCGTTAGGATTCTTCTAAAATGGAACAGCGACTAGAGGCGACAGAACAAGCCCTCCATCTGATTGAAACGTTAAAAGGCAAGCACGGTGCCCTCCTGTTTCATCAATCTGGAGGCTGTTGTGATGGCAGTTCTCCTATGTGTTTAAGTCAGGATGATTTGATCATCGGTGACAGTGATGTATTAGTAGGTACTGTAGCCGACTGTCCTTTTTATATGAACGAACAACAATATGAGTATTGGAAGCATTTCCAGATCATATTGGATGTAAAAGAAGGGAGGGGAGGAGTGTTCTCTTTGGAATCAACGGAAGGCGTACGCTTTATCACGGATTCCAAATTGATCAAACCATAAACGTGAAGGTTATGGTTCACCCTTCTACTCTCAATGATGATGTATAGAGACAACCTTTTTATAGGTTGTCTCTTTTTCAGTGTAACAAATTCCGCACCCCAATTCACCCCATCCCCAAAAACAAAAAGCCACTCTTTAAAAAAAGAAAGTGGCCGACCAACATTAAAACGAATTCCGTTCGATCCCGTACTTCCGAATCCGATACTGCAGATTCTGCCGGCTCATTCCAAGGGACTTCGCCGTTTTGGTGATATTAAAGTCATGGTATTTCAAAGATTTTTGAATATAATAGGTTTCGGCTTCTTCAATGAAAATCTCCAGCGGTTTGATCTCTGTTCCGGATTGGTAGAGGAACAGAGATTCATCCTGGCTTTCTTCTCCGGCAGCGGAGTGGTGGATGCGTTGCCTGAAACCAAATGGAAGATGATTGAAACCGATCTCCTCTTCAAAGCCAACAAGATTAAACGCTCCCTCGATGACATGCTCAAGCTCCCTTACATTGCCTGGCCAGTCATACTGCTGGAAAATGTCCCTTACTTCATTCGAAACCCCCTTAATACTCATGGCAAAATGGTGGTTGAACTGGTCAATGAAATAGTTCACAATCTCCGGTAAATCTTCTTTTCTCGAACGGAGAGAAGGGATGAAGATTGAAACAATGCTCAGCCTGTAATAGAGTTCCTTTAATAACCGTCCTTCTGCGATGGCGTCGATGGGATCCTCGTTCACCGTAGCCATCACCCGTACATCGTATGGAAGGTCCGTCCCCCGAGAAAAGAAGTTTAATAGCTTCTCCTGGAGGGAAGGGGTTAAGGAGTTGATTTCGTCGAGGAGAAGCGTTCCTCCCTGTGCTTGTTGGAAGAGGGAGGGCCGGTGGTCTTCCGGGTTGCTCGTGTCCGCCTCCTCATGAAACAGGATTTCTTCAAGCATATCATCACGTAATGATGAACAGTTCTGGGTGATGAAGGGACGATTGGAACGGGCGCTGTCGTTATGGATGCTTTGAGCGAAAAGCTCCTTGCCGGTTCCGATTTCACCACAGATTAACACAGGGGAAGAAGTCCTTGTCGCCCGCTTTCCGGTTTCCACTGCATCCTGCAGGCGGTGATGCTGACCGATAATGCTATCAAAGGTAAATAAGCTGCTTGGGCGCTTGTGTATATGATCTCTCATCACTTTTTCGAGCTTGGTGATGTCCCTGGCAATCTCAATCGCTCCAATCAACACCTCATCATGAAAAATAGGGAATGTATCGTTCATCGTGGTGATTTCGATTCCATTTATATTAAAGTAAGTTTGCTTCACATTAAGGGTAGGTTGCTTTGTGCTTAGAACTTTAAGAAGGGTACTTTCCTCTTCAGAATGAAATTGGAAAACATCCAGCAAATTTTTATCCAGGACGTCTTCAATTTCCATGCCTTCGATTTCACGCATTTTGCGATTGTAGATGATGGTTCTCCCTGTAGAATCGATGACATGAACGCCTGATTCGAGATGTTCAGCGACTTTTTCGTACATATACAAACGCTTTTCAGATTCCAGCATGCAGTCTCTCTCCTCTTCATTTTGGTTAGATCTTACTGCCAAACGTATCGTCTATAGTCTTCTTCTTGCGCAAATTTTTCAGCCGTTCGCTGTTTGATTTAAGACTTGGTATCAAAGGAATCCGCAAAAAGAGTGGGATTATAAAAAATTTTAAAAAAACTCTTGAATAATGCAACTATCTTTTGCATTATTATAAGTGTAAGGGTTTTCTAAATGCAAATATTTTTTGCATGTCAGGTACCGACTCCTAAGCGGGCGGACCGGGATATCTTCTGCTTCACCTTCAAGCAAAAACAACACAAGAAACACTTTGAAAGCATGAAAACGGGAATGGGCCTTTGTCTGCAGGGGCTCCATCCTTGTATATAAATAATTAGTTTTTTCATTACCTAAGGAGGAACCTATATGACAGTAAGTACTCATTCGATTATTGAACAAACGGAGAAATATGGTGCGAAAAATTATCATCCACTTCCAATCGTCATTTCAGAGGCGGAGGGTGTATGGGTGAAAGATCCAGAAGGCAATAAGTATATGGATATGCTTAGCGCTTATTCTGCGGTCAACCAGGGACATCGTCATCCAAAGATCATCCAGGCGTTAAAAGATCAAGCAGACCGTGTGACACTGACGTCACGTGCGTTCCACAATGATCAATTAGCCCCTTGGTATGAGAAGATTTGTAACATGACTGGTAAAGACATGGCTCTTCCAATGAATACGGGTGCCGAGGCAGTGGAAACCGCGATCAAGACAGCTCGCCGCTGGGCGTATGATGTGAAGGGTGTAGCAGAAAACAGTGCGGAAATCATCGCGTGTAACGGGAACTTCCACGGAAGAACGATGACAGCAGTTTCCCTTTCTTCCGAAGAAGAATACAAGCGTGGCTTCGGTCCGATGCTTCCAGGAATCAACTTGATTCCTTACGGTGATTTGGAAGCATTGAAATCCGCCATTACACCAAATACAGCCGCTTTCCTAATCGAACCTATCCAAGGAGAAGCAGGGATCGTCTTCCCTCCTAAAGGCTTCATGAAAGCAGCATATGAATTATGTAAAGAAAACAACGTTCTATTCATTGCAGATGAAATTCAGGCAGGTCTTGCCCGTTCCGGGAAAATGTTCGCGTGTGAGTGGGAAGATGTTGACCCTGACATGTACATTTTAGGAAAAGCACTTGGAGGCGGAGTGTTCCCTATCTCATGTGTTGTGGCCAATGAAGAAGTATTAGGCGTATTCAACCCTGGCTCCCACGGTTCTACTTTCGGAGGGAATCCAATGGCATGTGCGGTTTCCGTTGCGTCCCTTGATGTACTGATAGATGAAAACCTGGCAGACCGTTCTCTTCAAATGGGAGAATACTTTATGAGTAAACTTCGTGAGATAGATAATCCTATGATTAAGGACGTTCGTGGTAGCGGATTATTTATCGGAGTGGAACTTAACGAACCAGCCCGTAAATACTGTGAACAACTGAAAGAAGAAGGACTGCTTTGTAAAGAAACACATGATACAGTGATTCGTTTTGCTCCACCACTTGTCATCTCACAGGAAGACCTGGATTGGGCAATCGAAAGAATCAAAAAAGTACTGTCTTAATTCCCGGTTGGGTTAAAAGTTTTTTTCTTAAATCGACTGGAACAGGCGTGAAAATAAAAATTATTTCTTTCCCAAGTCAATGGTTTAAGATACGGTAATATGTTACAATTACAACGTTTCAGATCACATAATAAAGAGGCGAATGTTTACAATGGGAGAAAACCTTAATCTGTTTACTTCTACACAGCATGTCATCAATGATGCTTTATCCAAGCTAGGATATACGGAAGAAATGTATGAACTTCTGAAAGAGCCGATTCGTATGTTGACCGTTCGTATCCCGGTACGAATGGACGATGGCAGTATCAGAGTATTTACGGGCTACCGTGCACAACATAACGACGCAGTCGGACCTACCAAGGGCGGAGTGCGATTCCACCCTGAAGTGGATGAAGAGGAAGTGAAGGCTTTATCCATGTGGATGAGCTTGAAATGCGGAATTGTTGATTTACCGTACGGTGGAGGAAAAGGCGGGATCATCTGTGATCCAAGAACGATGTCTTTCACTGAATTGGAAAAGCTAAGCCGCGGCTATGTTCGTGCCATCAGTCAAATTGTCGGCCCTACTAAGGATATCCCGGCACCTGATGTGTACACAAACTCACAGATCATGGCTTGGATGATGGATGAATACAGCCGTCTTCGTGAAAATGACTCACCAGGATTCATTACAGGAAAACCGATTGTCCTTGGTGGTTCACAAGGTCGTGAAAAGGCGACGGCTCAAGGTGTTACCATCTGTATTGACCAAGCTGCAAAGAAACGTGGCATCGACATCAAAGGTGCTCGCGTCGTCATCCAAGGTTTTGGAAATGCCGGCAGTTTCTTAGCGAAGTTCATGCATGATGCCGGTGCAAAGGTGATCGCCATTTCCGATGCCCAAGGTGCCCTTCATGATCCGGCTGGTTTGGATATTGATTATCTGTTGGACCGTCGGGATAGCTTCGGTACAGTAACGACACTATTTGAAAACACGATTTCAAATAAGGAATTACTGGAACTGGAGTGTGACATCCTTGTCCCTGCAGCGATTTCAAACCAAATCACTGAAGAGAATGTCTATGATATTAAAGCATCCATTGTGGTAGAAGCTGCTAACGGTCCGACTACCTTTGAAGCAACACGAATTCTTTCTGAAAGAGGAATCCTGCTTGTTCCAGACGTACTAGCTAGTGCGGGTGGAGTAACGGTTTCATATTTTGAATGGGTTCAGAATAATCAGGGGTACTACTGGACGGAAGAAGAAGTAAACGAGAAGCTTCATGCTAAACTTGTCGAAGCTTTCAACAATGTATACGAAACATCTCAGAATCGTCGAGTGAATATGCGACTCGCCGCATACATGGTCGGCGCACGCAAAATGGCTGAAGCCTCTAGATTCAGAGGTTGGGTGTAACGATCGCATAATATAAAGAACGTATCTCAATGTATTGGGGATGCGTTCTTTTTTTAGTTTGTAAAGGAATTTTCAATTTAGTATCGAAATGATTAGAGAGCATCAATTCTGGGTAAAATCATTGAAATTGGCAATTAACAGAAATCATCGTACGATAAAAATGTTCTTATGTTTAAACTATTAAACATTAATGATTCGGAGGGATTCATGTGTCAACTGAAATGATAAAAGAGGAAACTTCTCTTGAAACGGTTGAATCAACACTTCAACAGCATAAGCAATTTTTTAAGTCAGGGGTTACCCGGCCAATACAATATAGAAAAGACTTGCTAGAGAAGTTCTCAGCAGTCATAAAAAATCATGAAGCAGAAATCATCGATGCATTGAAAAGAGATTTAAATAAATCAGAGATGGAAACGTATGCGACAGAAATCGGCATCCTGCTTGAAGAAATTAGATTCGTTCTGAAGAATATCGACGAATGGGCAGAACCTAAAAAGGTCAAAACGGCGAAAACACATATTGGCTCTAAAGCCTATACTGTGCCGGAGCCTTACGGGGTCACCCTGATCATCGCACCATGGAATTACCCGATCCAGCTTGCACTGGCCCCTGTCATTGGAGCGATTGCAGCCGGTAATACAGCCATCATTAAACCATCAGAATTAACTCCTTCTACCTCAGCTTTATTAGCTGAAATGATCAATACTCATTTTGACCCAAGACAGCTTTTCGTGATAGAAGGTGGAGTGGAAACGACACAGCATCTCCTGAAACAGCCATTCGATTATATTTTCTTTACCGGGAGCGTCCCCGTCGGAAAAGTGGTGATGGAAGCAGCGGCAAAGCAGCTGATACCCGTCACTCTTGAACTTGGTGGGAAAAGTCCTTGTATCGTGGATGAAACGGCGGATATCCCTCTGGCTGCGAAGCGCATCGCCTTCGGTAAAGTGACAAATGCCGGGCAGACGTGTATTGCCCCTGATTACCTGTTTATTCACAAGAGCAAGAAAGATGAATTTATCACTGAATTCAAGAAAACGGTTATTGAATTCTATGGAACAGAACCGCTTAAAAGTGATAAGTTCGGGCGGGTCGTCAACGAACGTCATTTCAATCGTTTAACAAGCTATTTGGAAGATGGTGAAATCCTCTTAGGGGGGAATGTGGATCCTGGGAGCTTGAAAATTGAACCGACTTTAATGAAGCCGAGAGATTTTACCGTACCGGTGATGCAGGATGAAATATTCGGACCGGTTTTCCCGGTCATTGAATATGAGGAGCTTGATGAAGTCATTGAATTTGTGACAGAGCGACCGAAACCGCTGGCCCTTTATCTGTTTACAAGCAATCCAATCACAGAGGAAAGAATCAATGAATCGATTTCCTACGGTGGCGGTTGTGTGAATGATACACTTATGCACATCGTTACACCATATCTTCCTTTCGGAGGGGTAGGGGAGAGCGGGATTGGAAATTACCACGGGGAATCAAGCTTCTCAACCTTCTCACATTACAAAAGCATTTTAAAACAGACGACGAAGTTTGACTTAA
Source organism: Rossellomorea aquimaris (assembly GCF_003315075.1). GTDB lineage: Bacteria > Bacillota > Bacilli > Bacillales > Bacillaceae_B > Rossellomorea > Rossellomorea aquimaris_C. The sequence continues at coordinate 95,727 of NZ_QNRJ01000004.1, read as the reverse complement.
GCTTTCGTTATCCAAGTGGAAGATTTGGTATGCAGATCATTAAGAAGTTACTGAAATAAGAAAGGTGACCCAGAGGATGGGTCACCTTTTTAAGATGGTACGCGAGATATCCCGCTATTCTTTAATAGCGCGTCGGCTCAGTATGAGGTTCTCTTTCAAGCTCTTCCGTTGGTTTAAATAACAGGCCAAGGTTAATTAGACCGGCAATACCAACTAATCCGTATATGATTCGCGATAGAGCGGCATCTTGACCACCAAAGATGGCTGCAACAAGATCGAATTGAAAGAAGCCGATAAGTCCCCAGTTCACAGCACCAATAATGGTAAGAACCAAAGCAATACGTTGAATTGCACTCATGTTGTCTTCCTCCTTATTGAATGGCTCATTAATAAGTTTCCCATTGCGCTTATTCCTATTCAGATTGGCTGCAACAAAATTTCCTTGTGCAAGTTCTTTGCATTTTGGGGATGATATATTCGATAATAGAAAATGTGTTGAAGACATTTTGGGTTACGAAATAGTTCGGCCCTTACAAAATACAAGGAGGTAACAAATAATGAATGAATTTACTTTTTACAATCCCACCAAATTGATTTTTGGAAAAGGACAAGTAGAACAGCTGAAAGAATTGGTGCCTCAATATGGTAAAAAAGTGCTGGTCGTGTATGGTGGCGGAAGCATTAAGCGTAATGGTTTATACGATCAGGTAATGTCTGTATTGAAGGATATCGACAGTGAAGTATTCGAGCTTTCCGGAGTAGAACCGAATCCACGTCTTTCCACAGTCAGACGAGGTGTAGAGATAAGTAAAGAAAATAATATTGAATTTATATTAGCTGTCGGTGGCGGAAGTGTCATTGACTGTACAAAAGCAATTGCTGCAGGTGCAAAATATGATGGTGATGCATGGGATCTTGTAACGAAGAAAGCTTTTGCGAAAGAAGCTCTTCCATTCGGAACAGTCCTGACCCTTGCAGCGACCGGCTCAGAAATGAATGCCGGATCTGTTATCACGAATTGGGAAACGAATGAGAAATATGGTTGGGGCAGCCCTGTCACGTTCCCGCAATTCTCTATCCTGGATCCTGAGAATACCTTCACAGTACCGAAAGATCATACAATCTACGGTATGGTGGATATGATGAGTCACGTGTTTGAACAGTATTTCAATAATGCAACCAACACGCCTCTACAAGACCGTATGTGTGAGTCCGTTCTGACTACGGTTATTGAAACAGCTCCGAAGCTGATCAATGATCTTGAAAACTACGAGCTTCGCGAGACGATTCTGTACTCTGGAACAATCGCTCTTAATGGAATGCTGCAAATGGGCTACAACGGTGACTGGGCCAGTCATAACATTGAACATGCGGTGTCAGCCGTATACGACATCCCCCATGCAGGTGGACTCGCGATCCTATTCCCTAACTGGATGAAGCATAATCTGAAAGTGAATCCTTCACGATTTGCCCAGCTGGCAGAACGAGTATTCCATGTCGACCCTGCCGGTAAGTCAGAAGAGGAAGTGGCACTGGAAGGAATCGAAAAGCTTCGCGAATTCTGGACAAGCATAGGAGCACCGTCCCGTTTGGCAGACTATGATATCGACGACAGCCAACTGGACCTGATGGCAGACAAAGCCATGGTGAACGGCGAATTCGGTAACTTCAATAAATTAAACAAAGACGACGTTCTTGCTATTCTGAGAGCATCACTATAATCGATACTGAGAGGGACGGACCTTGTGAACAAGGTCCGTCCCTCTTTCTTGGTTTGTACACCAATAATTAGGGGAATATAAGCGGGTGAGAACAGTTGTTGAAAAAAAGTTCGCTATGCACACGCTTACATAAAGGGAGCTTTCTTGATTCTCGGGTCAGCTTTCGATAAAGTGAGATAGAAGAAAATATTTTAATCGGAGGATGGTTATGACACACATTCGTTTTGATTATTCAAAAGCGTTATCGTTTTTTGGAGAACACGAACTTACATACTTAAGTGATGCGGTTAAGGTTGCCCATCATTCACTACATGAACAAACAGGTGCAGGGAGCGACTTCCTTGGTTGGATCGACCTTCCTGTGGATTACGACAAAGAAGAATTTTCCCGCATTCAGAAATCAGCGGAGAAAATCAAAAATGATTCCGATATCCTTCTTGTGATCGGTATCGGTGGATCATACCTCGGAGCCCGTGCGGCGATTGAAATGCTGAACCACAGCTTCTACAATGTCCTGCCGAAAGAAAAGCGTTCCACTCCACAAGTCCTGTTTGTTGGACAAAACATCAGTTCCACTTACATGAGGGACTTAATGGACCTTCTTGATGGAAAAGATTTCTCCATCAATGTGATCTCAAAGTCCGGTACTACGACTGAACCGGCACTCGCTTTCCGCATCTTCCGCAACATGCTCGAAGAAAAATACGGTGTGGAAGAAGCACGCAAGCGTATTTATGCGACAACGGATAAGTCCAAAGGTGCCCTTAAAACCCTGGCAACAGATGAAGGTTATGAAACATTCGTCGTTCCTGATGATATTGGCGGTCGATATTCTGTCCTGACAGCAGTTGGGCTGCTTCCGATTGCTGCTAGCGGAGTGGAAATCGAGACGATGATGAGCGGTGCTGCACAGGCACGTGAAGATTTCGGGAAATCCGAGCTCACAGAGAATCCTGCGTATCAATATGCTGCGGTTCGTAACGCACTATATAATAAAGGAAAAACAATTGAAATGCTCATTAACTATGAGCCAGGTTTACAATACTTTTCTGAATGGTGGAAACAGCTATTGGGAGAGAGTGAAGGAAAAGACCAAAAAGGAATTTATCCTTCTTCAGCTAACTTCTCAACAGATCTTCATTCTCTTGGACAATATGTTCAAGAAGGACGCCGTGACATTTTTGAAACAGTCATCAAGGTTTCAGAGCCACGTCATGAGCTGAAAATCGAGAAGGCTGACAGTGATTTGGACGGCTTGAATTACTTAGCCGGTGAAACAGTGGATTTTGTAAACAATAAAGCGTTTGAAGGTACATTGCTTGCCCATACAGATGGTGGCGTACCAAACCTGATTGTGGAAATTCCGGCAATGGATGCATACACATTCGGTTACCTGGTGTACTTCTTCGAGAAAGCATGTGCGATGAGTGGATACCTTCTTGGTGTGAATCCATTTGATCAACCGGGAGTGGAAGCATACAAGGTAAATATGTTCGCCCTTCTTGGAAAACCAGGCTTTGAAGAGAAGAAGGCAGAGCTTGAAAAACGCCTTAAATAAGGAAAGAGCACTGAGGGAAATCTCAGTGCTCTTTTTACATTTTTCTTTCACTTTAGGAGAAACTATCCCTAAAAGAAAGGGGATGGATCCACGTGATAGAACTTTCATCTAACATTGAAGGACAGCATTACCAACTGTATAAGCTTGAACAGATATTAAAGCCGCTTGGATATTCGATTGGTGGCAATTGGGATTATGATCACGGCTATTTCGATTATAAAATTGATGACGAAGTGGGCTATCAATATTTGAGAGTTCCGTTTACGTCTGTTGACGGTCAATTGGATTCAAGGGGGGCCACGGTTGAATTCGGTAAACCGTTCCTTCTCTCTCATAAATACCAGCGTGGCTTGGACGATTACGCATCAACCGGAACCTTCTCAGGCTCGGTCAATCAATTTTCCGAACCACAAGATCCCGATGCAAGCTTCCCGGAAGAATATATTGAAGTTGGGAAAGAACTTGTAAAAGAGCTGGAGAACGTTTTATTCTCTAGTTAGAGATCACAAGCAGTTCATCCGTTTCTTCAACCAAAGTAGTCAAAGGAGGATTCACAGTCGTGTTTTCTCCTTTTTTTATGCCTAAAAGGATGATATTGTTTTTTAGAAGATTTGTACTTAACGAATGAAAGCTCTTATTGATGTATTCTTCTGAAACAGGTATCAGCTTTAAATTGTTTCCTTTTAAATGATTCAATAATTTCAAGATGGTTTTAGACATCCCTTGAGAAATGATACTGTTCATCATCACATAGCTTGTTTGCATATTCGTTTGAATCACTTCATCGGCTCCTGCCCGCTCGGCATTGGCCACTTGATCTTTCTGGAGGATTTCAACGACCGTATATAAATCAGGGTGATTCCCTTTAATAGCAAGAAGAGTCAGGACAGAATTCATGTCTGCCGTCATCTCATCTTTGTTTTGATCAGCGGTAATGATGGCGATCGATGCTTCATGGAGATTTACTTTATTTAAAATGGCATCTCTAAAAGGGGTTCCCCTCACAAAATGGATGTGGTTATTATTGTATGGATTCTTTTGCAGGGTTTCATCGACCAAAATGATATCACATTGGGACTGCAGGGAGGTTAGTTGGTTAATCACTTCCCGTGTCCGCTCATTCCACCCTACGACTACAATATGTTCCTTCCCCTTGAACGTTGCTCTGCCTTCCAAATACGCATTTTGCGTCATGACCGTTTCTGCTGCAAGCATGACAAAATAAGTGGAAAGAAAGCCGGCACCTACTAAGATGAGAATGATGCCAATCAGCCTGCCTTCAAATGATGTAGGAACAAAATCCCCATATCCCACAGTGGAAGTCGTAATAATCGCCCACCAGATCCCATCGAATAAAGAAGGGAAGGTATCGGGCTCTATAAAATGAATGATCGTTCCAAATGAAAGCATCAACGTAATGGCGATTGTAAATATTCGTATAACTAAAGGCCAGCGCAAGAATCCATGAAACATTTGCTGAACCATACTACCAGCTCCTTTTTCATCTGCACTGACCATTATTGCCTATTCAGGTTCGTCTAAAACTCTGAAAGCCATTCTTTCTTCAATAAACTGTACATATATGCATCATATACTTGATCATCCTGAAGGATATATTCCCTTAGTAAGCCTTCTTGTTTGAAACCGAGTTTTTCAACCACTCGTGATGAAGCCTTATTATAAGGAACGATCACTGCCCCAACACGGTTCATTTCTTTATCTGTAAATAGGTAGCTGAGTAACGGGGAGAGTGCTTCACCCATGATTCCCTTACCCCAGTGATCAGGGCTAAGGTCGTATCCGATTTCGCAACGCTTATACGCTTTCGAAATGCCGTGGAATCCGCATGTCCCAATCATGTTATTCGAATGCTTCTCCACGATGGCCCAGCGCATGGGACCGCCTGACTCCAAGTGCTTTTCGTAGTTCTCGACCATACTTACCGCCACTTCTTTCGATTCAATCGGACTCATTCCGAAATAGCGGAGAACGTCCGCGGAAGTATAGAGTTCATAAAGGAAATCGACATCTTCCATCGTAATTTGCCTTAGTACGATCCTCTCTGTTTCAAATACTGGATATTTTCCCAAAATTATCAATCCCCTTTGTACAAGAAAGTATACCATGTCTGGAACAGGGAAGGATGGGGAATTTCATAGTCTCTTTTATTATTGTTCAGGTTTTTCATATGTGCAGCATAATTGAAGAATGATTTCCAAGGACACATATGAACTGAACAAAAAAGCCGCTGTCATTGTTAGACAGCGGCTGATTCTTTATGACTTTATTCCCGCATATTGTGAATCTGGTCGTTCTATCCTTGAAGGAAATGATGCGTCTTTCACGTCAGTCAGAAGTGACGGTCCCAATTCAGAAACCGATGCTTGACCGGAAAGGGCCATCGTCAAATCGAGATCGGCCAGTATATTCCGAATGACATCCTTCACTCCTTGTTCACCAGCCAGGGTCAATCCATACATATAGGGTCTACCTAAGAGAACGGAACTCGCTCCGAGGGCCAATGCTTTCACTACATCCGCACCCCGTCGGATTCCACTGTCAAATAGTACAGGGATCCGTCCATTCACAACCTGACAAATCACAGGCAATGAATCTAAAGCTCCAACGGCCCCGTCAACCTGTCTTCCACCATGATTGGAGACAATGATCCCATCCATCCCGTGATCGATGGCAAGCTTTGCGTCCTCTGGGTGTAGAATTCCTTTAAGAAGAATCGGCAGACTTGTATGATCTCGAAGGAAGTGCAGGTCATCCCACGTCAAACTGGCATTGCCAAACACTTTGGACCAAAGGATGGCAGCTGCCTTATCGTCAACTTCAGGGGGATCTTTCAGCATGGAACGAAAGACAGGGTCGCTCACATAATTCCCAACCCCTTCTCCCGACAGAAAGGGAAGATACGCGTTTTCTAGGTCTGATTCACGCCATGCCATCATCGAAGCATCAAGAGTCACGACGATAGCGGAGTAGCCGGACGCTTCAGCCCTCCGAAGCATACTGGCTGCAATCTCACGGTCGTTGCTCCAATATAGCTGAAACCATCTTGGGGAGTTACCCATGACAGATGCGATTTCCTCCATGGAGTAAGTAGAGGCTGAGCTTGCAATGAACGGAACATTCATGGATGATGCCGCACGTGCAGACGCCAGCTCCCCATCAGGGTGAACGATGGATTGCACTCCGATGGGAGCGAGCATAAGAGGGGAGGAGTAGGTATCTCCCCATAAAGTCACCTTCAGATCACGGTTTTCCACGTTATTCAGCATACGGGGAACAATCTGCCAGCGGTCGAAGGCATTTCTGTTGGCCCGCATCGTATCCTCACCGCCGGCACCTCCCGCTACATAATAAAAAGGACCATCTTCAAGCTTTTCCCGGGCCTTTAGTTCAAGCTCTTCAAACCGGAATGGAATGGAGGGACGGACCTTCCTCTGATAGATTTCATTTTGTACATGGTTTCCATACTGATTCATGGTATTCTTCTCCTTTCTTCTTTGCCGGACAGGTGCAAATAATAAAAAGGAAGCGTATGTAATCGGCGAGCTTTTCCTTATAAGGGAAATGGTACTGATCGTATTCAGAAAAGTCAATTAAATGAACTGAAAAAAGAGGCCGATCATACGACTAACGGGTGCCGTTTCCTGTCGCAAAATCCGAAAACGAAATCGGAAATGCAGCCTAATTTGTATTACTTTTTGTATCTGTTATTGTGATTAAAAATAAAATGGCTCAGTTCACTATATTGAGCCGTTTAACCCCTATTTTTGTTGAAGAACGGCCACTCACGGACCCAGAGATGAGGAATCAGCATGTGTGATAAATAAGCGGAGAAATTTCTCTAAATTAGGAAAAAGAATAAAAAACACCTTCAATAGACGGAAAGATTCCGACTATTGACTCATAAAACGTGTAAATGGGTAATTTTAATTTGCTTAACCGGAAAAATTCCGCCTATATACCCGTACCGAGCTCTATTCTGCAAACTAAACGGAAAAACTCCGGTTATTTTAAATATCACTGGTTACTCAATTGAGGATAAGACTTCAAATTAACATATATAGGGAATTCGAATGTGTTGTGTAAAAAGTACGGCTACTAAAGAGATTGGTTTCATTCGTTTCATAATATTCTCCTTACCATAAAGGTTTTGTAACAACTCGCATATCCAAATTTTCACTGTATTTCAACTACCCTGGGAACTATAACGCTAAACCCAGAGATTGTAAAAAAAACATAAAAAAGGCGTCCTCATTGAAAATAAGGACGCCTTCTTTATGTATGGAGCATAGCGGGATCGAACCGCTGACCTTTTGGCTGCCAGCGAACGATGAGTTATTAAATACGTTAAAATAAGTCAATTTAGGTCGTTTTAATGTAAAAGAATTTTCACAAAAGCCCCATTAAATAATTAAATGTGTGCTTTTGTGAACTTTTTTGGTAACGTGCGTGGTCAATTTACTGCTAGGTGTTTTTTTAGATTAAACTTTATCAAATTTATCCATAAGGCGGCAAATTTTGCAATATTGACTATGTGCATTTGGCACAAGTATGCTTCAATCTAATTATTTATTGAATCTAAAAATACAGGTATGAATTAGTCTAATTCTGAGTTGATTTTTTAAAATAGTCTTAAACTCTCACTTCACTTAACTATTATTTGTGAATTGATTGTGTTTACCTTGCTTTGTTATCTCCGGTGAGCATTAAAATTTATACCCACAAAATATGCACTATCCATGCAAACGTAAAATAACTTTCTACGAGCGATAAAAAAATTATTTATCCGTTTACTGGCAAGATAAATGGATATAGTAATTATGTAACAAATAACTCAAATCCCAAGGAGGAATGTAAAATGTCACATGAAAGGTACCAATCTGCTATCAAAGCGCTGCATGAATGTATGGAAGCTTGTAATCATTGCTACGATGCTTGTTTAAAGGAAGAAGATATCAACATGATGAAAGAGTGCATTCGGTTAGATCGAGAATGCGCGGATATGTGTGCATACTTAGAACAATCCCTGGTAAGAGGGACACCATTCGCATCTGAACTGGCTCAAGTGTGTGCGAAGATTTGTGAAACGTGTGGAGAAGAATGTAAGAAACATGAGCATGATCATTGTCAAAAATGTGCAGATGCCTGCTTTAATTGTGCAGAAGAGTGTAAAAAAATCGCTTAAACATAAACAGGGGAGACAGTTCGAATGTCTCTCCTGTTTTATGTTCAGCAATTATATAAAATATGAAATCAAAATGAGAAACGATATTTTGACTATTAAAGTGAATGCTTATCCTTAATACATATGCATTTATTGTTTTGCATAAATTATTCATATTTTCAGGGAAAGATATAGGTATGGGAGAAAATAATGATAGGAGTGGTGAAAACTGACGACAAACATTGAAGGAAAAGAGGTTCAAGAAGCAGATACTAACAGAAAAAAGATAAAGCTGATCCTTCTACTCGCTCTACCCGCAGTTGTGGAGAATTTTTTTCAGACTATCTTAGGTTTTGTTGATACGTACTTTGTTTCAAAATTGGGCCTAATACAAGTATCGGCTGTAGGGGTAACAAATGCTATACTCGCTATATATTTCGCTCTATTCATGGCCCTTGGGGTCGCGGCTAATGTATATATTGCTAACTTTATAGGTGCCAATAAAATAGAGAAGGCACGGCACATTGCACAACAATCAATTATTGTAACGATTGTTGTGGGTATAATCACTGGAATTATTACTATATTTTTTGCAGAGCCGTTGCTTAAATTAATGGGGATTGAGAGCAATGTACTGGATGCAGGGGTGACATATTTTAGGATTGTTGCCATTCCATCTGTATTTATGGCCTTGATGTTCGTTTTGAGCGCTATTCTCAGGGGGGCAGGTGACACAAAGTCCCCGATGAAGACGAGTATTATCATCAACATTGTGAATGCGTTACTGGATTACGTTTTTATCTTTGGTTTTTGGGTCATACCTGAAATGGGAATAGTCGGTGCAGCAACTGCTACAGTCGTAGCACGCGCACTGGGAACTTTTATACTATTTCGCTATACTCAAAAAAATACTTCATTAACTTTTAAAAAAGAATATTGGAAAGTAGATCCTGTTCATTTAAAAGAGCTGTTTATCCTAGGGACTCCCGCAGCAGGAGAACGATTGATTATGAGAGCAGGTCAAATTGTTTATTTTGGATTTGTTGTGGCTCTTGGAACCAATGTTTTCGCAGCTCATCAGATTGCTGGTAACATTGAAGTGTTCTCTTACATGATCGGGTTTGGATTTGCCACAGCAGCAACGATTCTGGTAGGTCAGCAGGTTGGAGCCGGTAAGTTTGATGAAGCGAAAACATATGCTAAACTGTGTGTATTTTTAGCAGTTGGAAGTATGGCTGTCTTTGGACTCATATTATTTAGCTTAGGCGGATGGGCAGGAAGTTTATTTACAGAAGACAAAGTAGTGATCGGAAACATTGGAACAGCATTGAAAGTCTCAGGAGTATTTCAGCCATTTTTGGCAGTTGTCCTTGTTTTAACAGGTGCCTTTCAAGGAGCGAATAATACAAAATTTCCGATGTATTTAACAGGAATCGGTATGTGGGCTATCCGAACGTTACTTGTTTATGTATTGGGCATTCAGCTTGAATGGGGGCTGCTAGGTGTCTGGATGGCGATTGGTTTGGATATTGCCTTTAGAGCCGTCGTACTAACCCTACAATTTCATCGTGACAAGTGGATTGTGGTGAAAGTGGAGCCGGAAGAAGACCCAGAATCTCATTGCCACCCTCAAACATCGAAGGAGAATATGTCAGCGTGTGTGAATAACTACTAAAAAAAGATGGAGCGATTCTTGGCTCCATCTTTTTTTATTTCATGATTTAGTGGTGTCCCCCGTCACTTTCTGCAACGATTTCAAGCTTGTTATCGATTATCCCCTGGGTCTCATAAGAGATGGTTTCAATACTCCCCATTAAATAGGAATGATTATATGGACCTTCTTGGGGGCTATCTTGAAAAGTAGGTTTAATCTTTGCAAGGAAATGATAAACAGAGTCCTCCAGTTTACCTTGGTCCAGCCAAATTAGCGGACAATGCTTTCCCAGGTGGGAAAATGGAGCTGTAGTAATAGCCAATTCAGGCTGGGAGGTTGAGATGAAGGAAAGCCCCCTCCCTGGCTTGTCGATACCCCATCCAAAACCACTATCCTGGTCTTTAAACATTGTGAATTCAATTGAGACATCGACGGGATTATCTCCTGGAATTCTAGTAACGCTACCATACATGCTCAGTTCTTCTTCTACTTGTTTAGAAATTATTTTTTCAGGTCCTACAATATAAATATTTGGATTCTTTCTTTTCTTCAGGGCTTTAATTGTTTCTAATGGAACGCCATTCGTTTCTACATATAAAATGGGCTCAGGCATATGAGCAATCCAATAACCAGCTACTAGAGAAAAAAGCTTTGCATGATCCTCGGAGGATACAACGAGGATGTTTTCAGGATACTCATCTGTCAATCTTGCATATTCCTCATCGACTTTAAAAGCAAACTGAGCAGCCGTCTCTGCTGTTAACGATTTAACCTTATAAGAAGCCAATTGTTCATTCACATGATCAGTAATGTCTCCCATAACCATTATTTGAATCCCTTCAGAATTTCCTTTAGGTTGTAGTCTGTCGATTTCATTAAGCACTTCTTCCGACACACCTTCCGAGTCAAAATGAAAAACAGGTCCGTTATTTGGGTGATGAATAAAATTTACCGAGGCCAAGCCAATACTCCACGATTTATTCGGGAAAAGAATAACCGTGCCAGGTCTCGTTTCATCATGTGTGGCCGGCCAAATCATTTGGGAAGTATAGATTGAAGCCTCCAGCGTATTATCTGTATTTAGTCTCGAGACATTTTTCGTATCATACGTCTTAAGGTTAACCCCTGCGCGATCATTATAAGAATTAGGTTTACTGGCAAACTGTTCTAATTGTTTATGTGTTTTCATCGAATCCTCCTAAAAATATTAGATGTATAATTAGATATTTTCCCAGAAGATTTGCAGATTGTTTGCACATGAAAGGATTCAATATTTATTCGATGATTTTTTGGGTGTGAATTATTTTTTATTGATTAATCTAAAGTATTAATATTGATTACGAAAGAAGCTTTAAGAGTGGGGAGGTGGTTAAATTACATATCACATTCTAAAAAAAAGAACCCTTTAATTAAGTTACGATCAGCAAACCGGTCATACCTCTTTCTTTATGACCAGGGACGGTACAGAAAAATTCATAAACTCCTTTTTCGGTAGGAAGAAATTCTAGTTGATTTGAACTGTTGGCTTGAGCATGAAGATGGAATGATTCATTGGATATTGATGAGTGGTGGGCATGCCCGCCATTTGAATTAGGCGCATTAGCAGTAATTCCTTTAATTTCAATATCGTGTTCAACTTGATCATCATTTTGTAACACAATTCTGGCAGGTGTGTCTTTTACAACAGTTATGGTGGATGACAGATAACGCATTTCGGATGCAATGATGTTGATTGTGTGTATATCCTGAGTCTGGTTTGAACCGTTATGATCAGGGTGAGATTGATGCTCCGTCTGCTCTTTAGTTGATTCTGAATGTGGCGAAGCAGTAGATTTAAAAAGTAGTTCACCTGAAAAGAAAAATGCAAAGATGGTGATGAAGACGGCTAAAGGCTTAAATAGCCATTTCTTTGTAATTAGGTCTTGTTCAGGTTTGGTTCGCGGAAAAATGAAAAATAGAAATATAGAGCATAATGAAAGTCCTGACAAAATTTTTAAAATCATAATAGATTCTTTAAAAGAAATCATTTCTCCTAACATTGCGCCCATCATACCACCCATCAATCCTGCCATTAATCCTTCAATGGAAGATAGAGGACTATGGATGATTCCTATCAACAGTCCGGCAATACCTCCTATTCCTATAGATAACAAAGTGGAATAGAATAAATCCCCTTGATATTGTGAGCCGAACATTACTCCAAGCGTCAATCCAAAACTCATCCCTGTGTACATGGAAATCATCATGTATGACATGGAATGTAACTGTTCTTTTAATATTTTCCCTATAATCATACAAGCCAAAACTAAGAGAAAAAGAGTGATAGAAATAAATAATTGATATGGTTGAATCGTTATCTCCTCCTTTGTTTGCTTACATGATATGAGAAGAAAAGACAGGCCATTCCAAAATTATTGAAATCATTTAATCTATAAAAAATAAACTCCTTAAAACTCAATACTTATCAATTTCATAAACAAATATTATCTGATTATCGATTGTTCATATATTGCTTTTTAAACTAAGAAGCAAGAAAAAAAGAAATCATGAAATAGTGATAAAGGTGATTCTGGAACAAGCAGGAACGATTATTATTACTAATAGAGCAGTTTTAGGTAAAGGAAGGTTAATACACATATTTCGACTAATTCCGGCAATTCGTACCAATATTCACCTATCTTAAGAGGACAATTTTAATTGTGAAATAATCGCTGGGTTACTCAGAGGTATTGGTTAAAATGATACCTTAAACATAAAGAAGAGACAGAAGATAGACAAACAATTTAAAGATTTAAGAGTGCATATATGGTTTAATGAATTTTATCGAGATGAAGTATAAAAACGAAAACTCCACTCGTAAGTTGTCTCGTCAATACCTACGTTAGAGCAGTTTTCGTTTTCTTTTTATCTAAAATGCAGATTTATATAATTTTTGGTAGCCAACATTGTTTTATGGTAAGGCATTTTTTTGTGTAAGTCCAGAATTCCACTTTTCCAGAGCCTAAGAGTATATAAATTAATCAGTAAGGTTTTATCATTCCGGCTGGTTATTAGCTTCAGGGTCTGGAGTGAAACTTGGTGTAAAACCATTGTATTTTACCATATTCACCATTCCGGCACTTGCATGATGAAGATCGTGACAATGGAATAGCCAGTTTCCGGGGTTATCTGCCTTAAATGCCACTACGTATTCATCTCCGGGCTTTAAATTTATTGTATCTTTCCAAATGGGTGAACCTTCTATTGGTTTACCGTTTTTACTCAATACTTGAAAAAAGTGTCCGTGTAGATGCATGGGGTGGTCATCACTTTTCGAATTGTTCGTCAATGTAACTTTTACAAGGTCGTTTTCATTTACCTTGATATTTTCTGTATTAGGGAATGTATTATCATTGATTGTATAGGCCATTCCTTCGTGGTTCATTGTGGTATTCAAATCCATTGTATATTCGACATCATATTGTTGATCAAGGCTGAACTTAGTCTCCTCAGGTTCCCCGTACGATGTAAAGTTAAATTCCGGCAATTTTTGAGCTTGATTTGACTTATCTACGCTGGTCTCGGCACCTTCATATTTTATTAAAGTCTTCATTCCTTTTGTGCCTTCCATTTCACCATGACATTCGAGGAACCACTCACCAGGATTGTCTGCAGTAAATTCGATATCATAGCGTTCACCTGGAGCGATGGAGACAACTTCGTCTTTAAGTTTCTGTGGATTCGTTATTTCCTGACCGTCAATTGCGACCACTTTATAATCATGTCCATGTAAATGTATCTTGTGGGACATAAAGCCAACGTTCACAAGGCGAAGTCGAACCTTTTCTCCTTCCTTGACTTTGAGTGGTTCTATTGCTTCCCCACTTTTACCGTTTATGGAGAATACATCGTACTCACTCATATCATGACCCATAGAATTTCCCTCATCGTTCTCCATTTTTTCAGAGTTTTCGTTCTGACCCCCTTCTGAATTCATTTTTTCATGGTCCATGCCTCCCATCTCATCCATACCCGAGTTCTTTTCTTCGCTTATCCATTCATCGAGCATTAGCGTATAATCTCTGTCATAGCTGACTTCCTTTGGCTCGACAATTAAAGATCCATAGAGCCCTTTATCCATTTGTTCGACTGCATTTTGATGGGTATGGTACATATAGGTACCTGCATCTTCAGGAGTGAATTCATACTGGAAAGTTTCTCCGGGTTGAACGGCATTCTGAGTAACCCCTGGGATCCCATCCATGTCATTAGGAACAGTAATGCCATGCCAGTGAATAGTAACTGGGACATCTAATTCATTCTTTAAATTAATTTTTACTTTTTCCCCTTGTTTGACTCGAAGTTGTGAACCTGGAACTGATCCGTTAAAGGTTAATGCGTTAACGCTGGTTGTAGGAGTTAGTTGATGGATTCCTTCTTTTGCAGTGATTGTAAATTCGTTACCTGTCAATGTTTCTGTATCGACTGTCTTTACTCCATCTGATTGACCGTCAGAATTAGTTGAACTTTGTTTGGTGTTATCGTTGGATTCACTATGCTCCATGCCGCCCATTTCGTCTTCTTGTGAAGAGCATGCAGTTAACATAATTGTTAAAAACAGGAAAAAACTAAATAAAATTAACTTTTTCATCTTGTTACCTCCATAAAAGTTATAACTTAAGATTAAGTGAAATAAATGCAAAACTTAAGGAAATAGATTTATGTAATAAAAAGTTCACAATTAAATAAAAAAGTGTTTTAATTCATAATTTCTCCTTATTTATCAGATAAACTATCCTATTAAAAGGAGGTATGTTTTACAGTGGAGGACATAAACACGATAGACCGTATAGCAATAGAAGTTGGACCCTTTACTGTTTACTGGTATGGAGTAATAATAGGGTTAGGTATACTGATAGGGTTCTTGCTGGCTACTAAAGAGTCCAGAAAGACAGGTCTGGACCATAACGTATTTCCGGATCTTTTGATTTGGGCAATTCCTATTTCCATTCTTTTTGCAAGAATCTATTATGTTAGTTTTGAATGGGAATACTATAAAGAAAACCCGTTGAATATCATTGCTGTCTGGGAAGGCGGAATAGCCATTCATGGTGCGTTGATTGGGGCGGTATTAACCACAATTATTTACTGTTATAAAAAAGGCATATCTTTTTGGAAAGTCGCCGATATTGCTGCACCGAGTTTGATCTTGGCTCAATCTATTGGACGATGGGGTAATTTCATCAATCAGGAGGCTCATGGAACTCAAGTGAGCAGAGAGTTTCTAGAATCAATGTTCCTGCCTGACTTTATAGTCGATCAGATGTTCATCGAGGGTAATTATTATCATCCGACATTTCTTTATGAATCAATGTGGAATTTATTGGGATTTATTGTTTTGATCACTATTAGAAAAAAGTTCACAAAATTAAAGCAGGGAGATGTGTTCCTCACTTACCTGATTTGGTATTCCACGGGCAGATTTTTTGTTGAAGGAATGAGGACAGACAGTCTAATGCTTACAGACAGTATTCGAGTAGCTCAATTGGTTTCGTTGCTCATTATTTACATAGCTATATTTCTGATGTATTACCGTAGAAAGAAGTATAGACTTGAACCTTATCTTCACAACTATCGGAGGCACTAATGACTTGCGACGCTCAACGGCTGTGCAGCATTGAAATTATGTGATGCATGTGCATCTAAATTTGTATGCTGAAGTATGCCCTCAGTAACAGGTGCATCCCAATGACAGTATAATTACAATTATTGAACTTATTATGAAGCATAACAGCCATGCAATTTGACTGTTATGCTTTTTTGTTAATAGTAAAGGTATTGATTTTCATGAATTCTGCATATTTTTAGGGCATTACTAATTGAAAGATTGTTTATGAAGGAGGAATATTTGGATGAATCAACAAAATTCACATGATCATCATCGGCACCGAGAGTCTCACGGAGAACCAGGGATGAAAAATGAACATGTACACGGGGAGCAGGAAGATCATGCTTCTCATCATGCCCATATGGTTGATGACTTTAAACGAAGGTTCTATATTTCGCTCATCATCACTATTCCGATACTGATTTTCTCACCTATGATTCAGGAATTCTTAGGGATAGATTTAAGATTTACTGGCGATATGTATATTTTATTCGGCCTTGCTACGTTTATATTCTTTTATGGTGGATGGCCATTTCTTGAAGGGTCCTGGAAAGAGTTAAAGCGAAAAGAACCTGGAATGATGACACTGATTGCTTTGGCCATAACCGTAGCCTATGTCTATAGTTCGCTTACGGTATTTGGTCTTTCTGGAAAAAACTTCTTCTGGGAGTTGGCAACGTTGATTGACATCATGCTCCTTGGCCACTGGATTGAAATGAAATCGGTCATGGGTGCTTCACGTGCATTGGAGGAGTTAGTGAAGTTAATGCCGTCAGAAGCTCACCTCGTCGATGAAGAAGGAAATGTAAAAGATGTTCCGACTTCAGAATTGAAACAGGGGGACAAGGTTTTGATTAAGCCGGGGGAAAAAGTACCGGTCGATGGAACGATCATTAAAGGAGAATCCTCACTTGATGAGTCAATGTTAACAGGGGAATCAGTGCCTGTTGAAAAATTCAAGGAAGATCAAGTCATTGGCGGTTCAATCAATGGTGAAGGCTCCTTGACAGTTTCAGTGGAGAAAACAGGGGAAGACAGTTATCTCTCACAGGTCGTGACGATGGTGAAAGAAGCACAGGAATCAAAGTCACGAACACAAGACTTATCAAACCGTGCAGCTAAATGGTTGTTTTATATAGCTCTTTTAGCGGGCATCATTACAATGGCAGTGTGGCTGTTAATAGGGGAAAGTTTTGTTTACGCATTGGAAAGAATGGTAACAGTCATGGTTATTGCCTGTCCGCACGCATTGGGGCTGGCTGCTCCACTCGTAGTCGCAAGGTCGACGGCTATTGCTGCGAAGAGGGGGCTGTTAATTCGAGATCGTGCTAGCTTTGAAGGGGCAAGAATCCTTGATGCAATTGTATTCGACAAAACTGGAACGTTGACAGAAGGTAAGTTTGGTATCACTGATATACAATTGGTTGAAAGTTCGGAAGAAGAAGTTATAAGGCTCGCTGCCTCATTGGAAGCCCAGTCAGAGCACCCAATTGCAAGAGGGATTTTCGAGGAAGCTGAAAAACGTTCAATTAAGTTATCTGAACCGGAAAACTTCCAATCCATTACAGGTAAGGGCCTTAAAGGGACCATTAATGGCAAGAGCGTAAGAGTGGTCAGTCCTGGTTATATGGCTGAAGAGAAGATTTCCTATGATAAAGATATTTATGAAAAACTATCCGGTGAAGGAAAAACTGTAGTGTTTGTACTTGTTGAAGGAGAATTATCTGCCATGATTGCTCTGGCGGATAAGGTGAGGGAAAGCTCGAAGGAAGCCATGAAACGGTTAAAAGAACTTAACATCCGTGCAATGATGCTGACAGGAGACAACAAGCAGGTGGCAAACTGGGTGGCGAATAGTTTAGATCTTGATGAGGTTTATGCAGAAGTGTTGCCTCACCAAAAAGCTGATAAGATCAAGGAGGTGAAAAAAGAAGGTCTGAGAGTAGCAATGACAGGTGACGGTGTAAATGATGCACCGGCTCTTGCAAACGCCGACCTTGGTATAGCGGTGGGAGCAGGTACTGATGTGGCAATGGAAACAGCGGATGTTATTTTGGTAAAGAGTAATCCGAATGATGTTGTGTCCATTATTTCATTATCGAAAGCAACGTATCGGAAGATGATTCAAAACTTATGGTGGGCTGCCGGCTATAACATTGTAGCCATTCCGCTGGCAGCTGGAGTACTGTACAATGCAGGAATTGTACTGAGTCCGGCAATCGGAGCGGTACTAATGTCACTCAGTACCGTGATAGTAGCTATTAATGCACGTTTATTGAAAGTTTAAGGTTTTTTTGAGTAACGCGCAGGTGACTTACTTGAGGAACACTCTAAGAAATTTAACAGCATAGATCACAAGATAGGAAAAGAGCATCTCTTTCGATGCTCTTTTCCTATATATGCATTTGAAAATACATATATCATATACTTTTTCATGAGAATTTCTTATTAATTGTTGGTTTACAAACTCCAATACGTGAGCGTATCAAAAACCCCAAGGATAACTAAGGCTGCCCCAGAAAACTTCTGAACCAAGGAACCTACCCTTCTGCTTTTCTTAATCAACGTTCCATCAAGTTCCAAAAAGCTAATCATGAATAGAATAATTAAAAGTGGAATAGATGTAGCGATTCCAAACAATGAAGGTAGTATAAAGCCTGAAGGAGAAGAAATGGCAACTGGCATTAGGGTTACAAAGAATAAAATAAACATAGTTGGACAAAAAGCAACTGAAAAACTGATTCCCATCCAGAGCGATCCCCATTTCCCCTCTTTAAATGAAATTGGAATCCAACTTGATAGTTTATTAATGAAACGCAACTTGAAGAAGCCTAATAAAAATAAACCAATAAAAATAATCATGGGACCTATAACCTTCCGGAATGCAGAGAAAAAAATAGTGCTATTGGATCTGAAATCATTTCCAATCCACCAAAATAATAGACCAAGCAAAGAGAATGCAATGACTTTTCCTGCTATGAAAAAAAGTACTTCTGTCCACTTCATTTTAGACTGGATACTGCTGGTTCCATAAATAGTAATAGCGCTGATATTCGTAGTGAGCTGACAGGGCGCGAGTGAACCGATTAATCCTAAGATTAATGCAACTAAAATAGGAAAATCCATTAAACTATCCACCATATTGTAAAACGGGAGACTTAATGTATTACTGATTCTAGTTAGTATTTCATACATACTTACACAACCTTATTCATTATTATCACTCAGGTCTTCCACTGTCCATAATTTCAGTCCAGTTCTTGCCGCCGTCAGACGTACGGTAGATATCATTTTTGTATGTCACTATCGTCATTTCTGACTGATTCTTTGGATTTTGTGCTATGAACATGATAGGATTTTCGTTATTCATTGAAGGTAACGTTAATTCTACTTCTTCAATTTTTGTGCTTTAGAGGAACATCCGGTTATTAGTAATCCAGATCCAATTAATATACCCATTGCTTTATTAAGTTTCATATAATTTTCTCCTGCCTTCTTGTTTATTTATACTTTCCATTGATAACCAAATCCCCAAATGGTGGTCAAGTGGTTCTCAATGGGAAAGTGAGCGGATTTTAACTTGTCACGAAGATTCCGGATATGAGAATCTACCGTGCGGATTTCAGTTTCCGCATGATTATCCCATACCATCAATAGAAGCTGCTGCCTTGTATACACTTGTTCAGGCTTCTTCATTAATGCTTCTAGTAATTTAAATTCCTTCAAAGTGAGTGATATTTGCTTTTCATTATGAATTAGTGTGAATGACTGATAATTCAAACTAAAATCCCCTCTGATTAAGAGGTGTGAGTTAAGTGTTTGGAACTCATTCTTGTGCCTTCTCAAAGCTGCTTTAATTTTGGCCAGGAGCACTTCTTCGTCAAATGGTTTTGTGAGATAATCGTCTGCTCCGAGTTCAAGTCCTCTGATAAGATCGGCTTTTGTGTCCCTTGCAGTAAGCATGATGATTGGGACCGACGAAAACGTCCTGATCTTTTCACATACTTCCCAACCAGACATCTCTGGCATCATGATATCAAGCAGCAGTAAATCAAATTCTCTCTTCCTCAAATGCTGGATGGCTTCATGACCATTGTTAGTTTTAACACATGAGTACCCATGCGGTTTGAGAAAAAGTTCAATGAGATTCAGCATTCTCGCCTCATCATCTACAATAAGAATGTTTTTCATTTAGAGCCCTCCTTGATAGGAATAAACAATTGTATAATCGTTCCTTTTCCGATTGTACTCTTCACCTGAATATCACCACTATGTGCTTCGACCAGCTCTTTTACAATTGATAGTCCAAGCCCTGATCCCCCATGTTCTCTTGAACGAGACTTTTCAACGCGATATAAGCGTGTGAAAATATTCGGAATTTCATCTTCAGGGATACCGATACCTTCATCTTCAAGCGAGAAGATAGCATTCTTCGAGTCAGAGGTGACAGTAAGAGTAACCATCGTATCTTTATTTGAATATTTCTTAGCGTTATCCAGCAGATTCAAGAAAATTTGTTCCAGACGTATCGGATCTGCATAGATGACCATGTTAGTTGTACAATTTACAAAATGTAATTGAATGTTTTGATTAACAAATGCCGGCTTAACCTTCGTATATAATCTATTTAATAAAGGCCCAATTTCCACTGTTTCCTTGTAAATAGTAAAGGTATTTTCATCAAGCTTTGCAAGTTCAAAAAGATTTTCCACTAGCTGGACAATTGTACCGGTCTCCTCCTCGATAATTTGAAGATATTCCCTTCGCTCCTGCTCCCCGATTTCTTTTCTCTGTGCAATAGTAGTATAACCTTGCACGTAAGTTAGAGGAGTTCTAAGTTCATGAGAGATACTTGCTAGAAATTCAGCTCTCTCTGCTTTTATTGTCTTTAGATCATCAGACAACTTTTGTATAGCTTGAGACAATTGGCCAATTTCATCATTTCCTGCTTGAGGAAGCATAACATCATAATCTCCTCTATTGATTCTCTCGGTTGCAGACTTCATTTTAATTAGGGGCCGGGTTAAAATCTTGGAAAGAATAAAATGAATAATAATCATTAGGGCTAAACTAAGCCAGCCTGCAATTAGAAAGTGAGAGTTTAGTTCCTTGATTAACTTTCTTAAAGGACCAGTGGGTTTAAACATAAAGATATAACCTTCTTGAGAATTTGCACGATAGGAAGACACAGATACAATGTAATCGTCATTTCGGTAGTCATTTTTTAGCATATTGCTATTGGGATAGGAAGCTACAAAAGTTTTCTCTATAACCCTTACCATTCCATCTGAAACCTTGTCCGAAGAAATAATGATATTCTTTTGTTTGTCAGTAACAACAACAATTGCACTTGTTTTTGATTCCATTAAGGCTATATGCTGTAGGGTTTGCTGAGTATAGTTATCCTCTAATACGTCGCGATGACTTTCACCTCTTGATTGAATGGAATTTATTTCTTCATCTATTCTACTGTTCACGATACTTTCGTGGAGAAAAATCAAGATGAAAACAACCAAAATAAATACTGCGATCGTGAAATATACCGTTAACTTGGTAGATATCTTCATTATCAAACCTCAATTCTGAACTATTAATAAGTTTACATTTTATTTTTGAAGAATTTGTGCAGTTTTAACAGTTAACTCTAGCTTATAAATAGTTTTTGTTTCTACATATATTTTGCATATCTACAGGGTAAAATTTTAATGAAACGTAAGTAAGGAGGAGTCAACATGACAATCAAAAGAATTGCTTTGCTTTTCGTAACACTATCTATTCTTGTTCTAGGAGCTTGTTCTAGCAACAACGGGGAAAAGACAGAAAACAACGAAAACCAAAGTGATCAAGAGAAGATGGAAGAAAAAGAAGATATGGATGATATGGACGATATGGACCATGGTGAAATGAATCATTCTGGTTCGGGTGAAGTTCCAGAAGGCTTGAAGGAGGCAGAAAACCCTAAATATGCAGTCGGAAGCAATGCCTTACTCGAAACGGATCATATGCCGGGGATGAAAGGTGCAGAGGCGACTATCCAAGGTGCTTATGACACTGTAGTATACACTGTTTCTTATACGCCTACAAACGGTGGTGAAAAAGTTAAAAACCACAAGTGGGTCATCCATGAAGAACTGGAGAACCCCAGGGAAGAACCATATAAGCAGGGAGATGAAGTCGTATTAAATGCCAACCACATGGAAGGAATGGATGGTGCTAAAGCCACGATTGATTCAGCTGAAGAAACAACCGTCTATATGGTCGATTACACTCCAACGGATGGCGGAGAAGAAGTGAAAAATCATAAATGGGTTACGGAAAGTGAGCTGTCATCCAAAGAACAATGATAAACGAAAAGAGCTTATCCGTACATTAAAGTGTACCCTTTGTAAAGGACATTTAAAAAAAGCCTAAGTTGCTTCTAAAAGATGATCTCTGTATTGAACAGGGGTCATCTTTTTTCGATTCCATTGATATCTATAGTGATTATAATAAGTGATGTATTGCTTAGTGACTAATTCCATAGTCATTCTGTCAGACAAATGGTAAGCAAGAGCTTCTCCGCTCGAGCCATCCAATATCATAGATAAATAAGCCCTGGAATTTTTTCCATAGTTCAACAAGTAAGTGATGTCTGTTAATAAAGGACTTCTCCGGGTTTACCCTTATTGAATTGGTGCTCTAGTAGGTTAGGGACCACAGAGTGTTCCTGGGTTGCCTTCATTAGACGCCTATATGGATTCGCCCTCCGGAAGGGGCAAACGATGTTATACTTCTTCATAATTCTTCGTATTCTTTTCAAGTTATAGACAATCTTAAATTGACCCGCCAAAGTCATTTTGATTTGACGCGCCCCTTTCTTGCGATTCTTAAAACGGAATGCTTTTAAGATGATTTCCTTCACTTCTTCATCTTTTGCTTCTCGTTGTTTTCTAAGCTCTTGAGGCTCGTGAGAGTGGTATTGATAATAAGCACTTCTAGAAACTCCTGCGATTCCACAGAGGTATCTCACCATTTTTTTAAGCTTATATTTCTTTATTACGAAACGAATGAGAATGAACTTTTGACTAGGAGAGAGGACTACTTTTTTAGCCCCCTTTCCGCGAACCGAATCTTTTTTAGAAGTTCATTTTCGGCCTTAAGTAGGTTGATTTGCGTTTCCAATCGAGCGTTCTTTTCCTTAAGGGACAACTCTAGTTCTCTAGGTCTCCCGGAATTACCTTTCCTTGTGTCATTGAGCCCCAAAACTCTGTGATTTAAGGATGCCGAACCATTCTCCAATTCGTTTATGTACAGGCAACAGACGACTGGACAGATAGACCGTTGGGGTCTCAATCTGCTCAAATTGAATCAGTAAGGATTGAAGAATAAACAACCAGTAATCAATCAAAGTAGAAAACCATTTCCTCCACCTGTAAATCGTAGATTCATCAGCTGCCACCGTCAGGTGGGCTGTTTGGAAAATGGTTTCCTCAATGACATTTGCAGCGTATCGTTTATATGGGATCATTAAGTCAGGAAGTTCGTGGTGAATCTCGCCGCACTGAAGGCATCGGAGCCTCCCGATGATAAACGTTCGGGCCATGCCTCTTTCATCTTTTAACTTTCTCTCCCTTGAACCGATGACCTTGAAGTCCTGATGATTACAACAGGGTTAAGGAACCTTTTCTGCACATTTAATAAAAAACGCCTTTATCGGCGGATTCCACTATGATATAATCAGTCTTACGTAGCGCCACTGGTAATGGCCGGCATCATGGAAGGCGTCTTTTCCTTTCTTCAGGGTAATTAAGGACATTATATCCGTCAATCCCAGGACAAACAATACCGTCAACAAGTGGACGTTTTTAATCAGCATTAACAAATATGGAAGAAAAAATGATGCGGTAGTGAACAACTACCGCATCATTTTTCGTTTTTAACAGACTAACTCTTAGACTCGTTCTGTATAGGTAACATAACTACGAAAGTCGTCCCTTCTCCTTTCGAACTTGTCACTTTGATATCCCCACCATGTATTTCAACAAAACTTTTTGCAATAGAAAGCCCAAGTCCTGCACCACCCTCATCACGTTTACGAGACTCATCTACACGATAAAAACGCTCAAAAATAAAGGGGAGTTTTGGCTCATCAATACCAGGTCCTGTATCTTTAAAACTTAGAATTACTGAATTACCTTCCACATTTACATTAACCGTAACTGTTCCGTTATCAGGAGTATAACGAAGTGCGTTACCAAGAAGATTAACAATGACTTGGGTTATACGGTCTTGGTCAATTTCGATGGATATATCATTAGAACTTTTATTTAAATGAAGCTTAATACCTTTTTCGTCTGCAAACCATTCAAACTGTGAAAGAATAGCTTCCATAAAAATATTTATTTCTGTACGTTTTTTGTGAAGTGGCAATGTTTTAGACTCTGCAAGACTAAGCTGTTGCAAGTCATTGACCAGTCTTGAGAGACGATATACTTCATCACTTACGTTTAAAATGACTTCTTCTGTTGCTTCAAGGGCACCAGCTTGGATTGACTCTAATTTTGCACGAATAATAGAAAGAGGAGTTCTCAACTCATGTGCAACATCAGCCACAAGAGATTTTCGTATATGCTCGGTTCGCTCTAATGTATCTGTCATCTGATTAAAAGCATCACCAAGTTGTTTGAATTCATCATTTGAAGTAATCTTTACCCTGAATTTTTTGGTATTACCTTTTGAAACATGTTCAATACCTGATACGAGCTGTGAAAGGGGGTTAGTTATTTTCTTGGAAAGAAAGAACCCAATGATCAAAGTAATCATGCCAGCAAATAGAAAACCAAAAAGAATCGTTAAATTGACCGATTGGACAAATTGTTGTTCTAGACGAGAAACAGAATCGTTTTTAATGGGATACGCAATCATGTTCCCGATGGTTTCTCCTTTAATGACAAGAGGTTCTTTAACTGAAAAGTTCTTGTCCTCCATCTTTTTCTGTGCTGTATTTGCTACTATTTCCCCCGAAGCATCTAAAACAACGATTCCAATAGTTCCTCCCATACCTCCCATCATACTTCTCATATTCATGTTCATTCTATTTGCATTTTCAAGAGCTTGTTCTACACCTTTTAATGAGCCTGTTGAATTATAATAGGAGATCAGTGCGTGCTGCATCATTTCAACCTTCATCTGATCACTTTCCGAAAGATAATTTTCAAATATCTTTTCTATACGTGTTTGAAAAAATAGAGTTTGAAAGAGACCCATAAATATAATGACAGTAGCTAATGAAATGAGGACCTTACCTCTCAGCTTCATGCTTCCACTCCCAAACGGTAACCTATCCCGTAAACAGTTTGAATCGTTGCAGAAGACCCTAGCTCTGACAGTTTTCTTCTTAAGTTGCTGACATGGGTATCAATGGAACGTTCATAATTAACAAATGCTTCTCCAACGGCAATGTTCATAAGTTGTAATCTGCTATAAACTCTACCCGGTTTTTCTACAAGTGTCGTTAAAATTTTAAATTCTGTAGGGGTTAAATTTACCCTTGTATCGTTGACATAAACTTCGTATGTGTTTAGGTTAATTTTTATATCTGCTTTCTGAATCCATTCATCGTCTGCTTGTTCTTCAGACGTTCGCCTTAACACCGCCTTCATTCTAGCAACAACTTCACGTAAACTAAACGGTTTTGTAATATAGTCATCTGCACCAATCTCAAGTCCCAACAGTTTATCGATCTCATCTGTTTTAGCTGTTAGCATAATGACTGGCGTTTTATTTTTGTCCATTCGCAATTCTCGTAACGTCACATAACCATCCTTTTCAGGCATCATGACATCAAGCAAAATGATATCGACATTTTGTTTCTCTTCAATGAGATGTAACGCCTCATTGCCATTACGAGCATTTATCGTTTGATAACCTTCATTTTGTAAGAATGTTGAAATTGATTCTCTTAATTCGTCTTGATCATCTACTATCATTACTGTTTTTTTCATCGGAAAGGTACCCCTCGTATCCATTTGTATTTTTCGTTTTTTAGCACAAAAAACAAACATAAACCTTGATAAAAGTTTATCAAGGTTTAATCTCTATAATCAAATTTTATCCGTATCTGTCAACTCATGAAGTCGTTGTCTGTAATCCTCTGTATCGATTTCTCCTCGGGAGTATCGCTGTCTTAGTACTTCAACTGCGTTGACAGTTTGGCTTGATTTATCTCCTGATGACAATTTTCGTATCGCTAATACAATTAACCAAATAACAAGCCCCCAAAAAATTAACATAAAAATCCCACCAAACATCATCATTGGAAACCCACCTCCTAAACATTCTGCACCATTATTCCACATATACAAACAACCCCTTTATGATCTATTTATTTGGACTCATCGAAAGACCCGTTACAAGGAAACATTCCTGTAGTATTTAGCATCATTCCGATGTTGTCACTCATGGAAAGTAACATTTCTTTTTGTTGCTCTGTTATCACGGTTCCTTCTTTCTCTAATTGTTTCATCTCTTTTTGAACAACTTTCTCCAACTCGTTCGTCAATTTATCCACCTTTACTCCTTGCTCACCTGCAATCGTGTTAAGTGATTTTTCACTTTGAATTTCTTTTTGAAGTTGAACTGTTGTCATACCCAGTGTCTTGGCAGCTTCGCTAAAGAGATCAGTCATTAAGTCATTCATATTAGACATGGTATTCATCATCTCATTCATATTTCCCATCATACCCATTCCATTCGAATCACCCATTATATTCATCATTTCGGAACCTTGATTCGAAACCATCATTTGATTTTGGCCCATGATATTTGAAGATGTATCATTGATCCCAGTACTAGAACTGGCATATGAAAGGACTGATCCTCCAGTCATTGATCCAATTGCAAAGGCCCCAACAAGCCCTGCCACTATTGATAATTTTTTCATCTGAACTCACTCCTGTTTTAATTATAAGTGGAAAGTGTAATTCCTTTCCCTTATTAACAATATAACCGACCAATTTTCAGAACTTATCAGGAGAATGTCAAGAACTTGTTAAGATTATTGATAAACGACCTACAGTTGGGAAAATTAATTAAAACAAACTTCTAAATAAGTGAGGAAGCCAAATGAAAATATAAAGAAAGCTTAACTTGATACAGTATGAGACACAGTACAAATGGACAATTCCTTTTATCGAAAGGTACTACAAGAACTATCAGGTGAACTACATCTTCATCTTCCGTTAAATGGGGAAATAACTGAAGAGCATCCAACTGATTGGGACCTATTGCCTTCTTCAATTATTGGGACAGCAAGAAAACAAGAGTTATCTCTTTCTTTATAGAGGGAGTTAATTTAACAATACATACATTCTTGGCATTAAGCACAGCCTCGAAGTTTTTAAGACCTGGAAGATCGTACGCAGGAGACAGCCGACAGGGGGAGTATGAGTATGATTGGCGGTACAGCCATCTCCTTATCGTTATGTGTTTT
Organism: Rossellomorea aquimaris; assembly: GCF_003315075.1. Classification (GTDB taxonomy): domain Bacteria; phylum Bacillota; class Bacilli; order Bacillales; family Bacillaceae_B; genus Rossellomorea; species Rossellomorea aquimaris_C. Next base: position 68,495 of record NZ_QNRJ01000004.1, on the reverse strand, counting down.
GCCAATTGCTCTGGTTTCTACTCCGATCCAAAACTTTCAGTTATTTTGGGTGAACTTATTTTTTGTTGCTTTGATTCCAACTGTTTTTTTAATTTTAGTATTAAAAAACAAAAAATCAGGGCTTATATTATGGAATATACTTCTTTTAGATTTCTTATTACTTTTCTATGTGTTTGTGATACTTAAATGGATGTTAAATGTATTTTAATAGACAGTTATAACGAAATCAGAAATATTTTGACCTTAGGTATTGCAACTGATCATTTTAAATAGAAACATTTCTCCATACTTTCTTCATAAATTTCAATTAAACTTACCTTTGACCAAATGAATAGGGTGATAACTTGTACGAATTTTTTTCAAGAATAAGCAATGTTCTATCTGAACCGTTTATAAACCTAACGTATGGAACAGAAGGAGTTCCTATATTTTTTGCTTTTATATTAGGGATTGTTGGTGCACTTGCCCCATGTCAATTTACAGGTAATATAGGGGCTATCACGCTTTATGGAAATAAATCTTTACAGAAGGGTTTGGCTTGGTCGGAAGTTGTCTTTTTTACCTTGGGAAAAATCCTCACTTTTACTGCAATAGGATTGTTAGCGTGGTCTTTAGGTAATGAGTTTCAGCAAGAAATTACGGAATTCTTTCCATGGATGCGGAAAGTAATCGGTCCAGTTTTATTATTATCTGGCCTGTTTATGCTGGGGATCATCAAGCTAAGGGGGACCTTAACGTTATTGAAAATTCCGAGTGATTTTATCAAAGAAGGTAAACTGGGCTCTTTCTTAATGGGAGTCAGCTTTTCTTTAGGTTTCTGTCCAACGATGTTTGTATTATTCTTCGTAAGTTTAATGCCGGTTGTCGTATCAACTTCCTATGGTTTTGCATTGCCTAGTATATTTGCTATTGGAACAACCCTTCCTTTATTTATTGCTATATTTTTAATTTGGTATTTTGAGGCTGGTGGGACTGTAATGGAAAAAGGCCGGAAGATTGGTTTTGTTATTCAAAGGGCTGCTGGCGTAATCATGATTCTTTTAGGAGTGGTTGATACATTAACTTATTGGACAATCTGAACATTTTTTAGCGAACAACTCTAATAACAGTTAACATCAGAATGAGGGAGAATAATGAATAAATATAAAAGAATCTTGTTACTACTGCCGGTTCTCATGATGTTATTATCACTTAGTTCAAAAGCTCATGGGGATGGAAGGGGGGAACTGCCTCAAAATATTTTCAATGAATGGAACTACCTGCTTGCTGCTGTGTTAATTGTCATAATGGGATTCTATTTAATTAAATTTAAGGAATCATTTAGTCAGTCCATCTGTTTTTTTCTGGCACTCGTAGTTTTTTATATAGCATTAGGAAGTCCACTGCATCTTCTAGGGGATCAGTACTTGTTCAGTGCACATATGCTGGAACAATCTATAGTTTATATCGCATTACCCCCTTTATTGTTACTTGGGTTGCCAAAGAAGATAATAGAACCCCTAATGGCATGGGGATTAAAGAAAAAAATATTTTCAATTTTAAAGTATCCGTTAATTTTACTTCTTCTGTTTAACGTTTTGTTTTCTTTGTATCATATACCGACTGTTTTCAATACGGTAGTCGGGAATACGTTACTTCATAATATGACACATGCTGTATTAACTTTCACAGCAATTCTTATGTGGGTACCGTTAATCCCTCTAACTAGAGAGCTAGAAACTTTATCCGAAATTCAAAAAATAGGATATATTTTTGCTTCCGGAGTTTTACTAACTCCCGCATGTGCCTTAATTATCTTTTCAAACGATCCTTTTTATACTGTTTATTCAAACGCCCCTCAATTGTTTGACCTTCTGCCTCCGTTAGATGACCAACGAACGGGTGGAATCATTATGAAAGTGTTCCAAGAGATCGTTTATGGCTCCATGATTGGTTATATATTTTTTAAATGGGCAAAAAAAGAAAGAGAAAACGAAAAAAGTTATAACTTGGACGTGATATAAAGTGGCGAAAGAAAGAATCTTAATTGTGGATGATGAATGGAACATGAGGAAGCTGTTATCGATTCATTTAGGACAAGAGTTTGAAGTAATGGGAGCCAAGAATGGAAAAGATGCGTTAACTGTTTTCGACAACCATGAAATAAGCTTGATTGTGCTGGATGTGATGATGCCGGACATGTCTGGTTGGGAAGTATGCAGGGAAATTCGAAAAAGTAATGAAAAAACTCCGATTTTAATGTTAACTGCCAGAAGTGAAATTAAGGATAAAGTACGGGGTTTCGATATAGGAGCAGATGATTACTTAGTGAAACCCTATCAAGCAGAAGAGTTGCTGGCAAGAGTAAAAGCTCTTATGCGAAGATCAAATTCTATAAAAAAGGAGTCACTTAATACTTCGCAAGACGAGATCCAGATAAAAGATTTACGGATTGATCAAAATGCAAGAGAGGTTTATGTGAAAGATCATTTTCTTGAATTAACACCTAAGGAATATGAACTTATCTTGTTGTTTATTCTAAATCCAAAATCAGTATATACAAGGGATATGCTTCTGGATCTAGTGTGGGGGATTCATGAGGTTTTGGATATACGGACAGTTGACTCCCATATTAAGAACCTAAGAGAGAAATTCAGAAAGAACAAGCTATCGTTTAATCCTATTAAAACAGTGTGGGGAGTAGGGTATAAATTCCACGAAGTTGAGATGGACCAATGAATTGGAATCGGATTGTCGTTAAGCTGGGTGGAAGTATCCTACTCATTGTATTAATTATTTTGCTCCCATTAGGCTTTGTAACACAACAAATTTTTTCTGGGTTCTACTATAGTAAGGTCCAAGATCAACTTATGGATTTGTCTAAGCGTTATGCAGAATCAATTTCCTCAGTGGATAATACACAAATCCTGCAAATGTTCGAGACTTTAGCAACAATGACAGATAAGGAAATCGTCATTGTTGATAGTAAAGGAAAAGTTTTAGCCAATTCGGGTCTTCCTAGTTTTGAAAATGGTCGAAAAGTAACAATGAAGCCTTTGCTTCTGAAGGAGGAAGAAAACGTTCCAAGATATGAATATGAGGATCCGTTGCTAGATGAAAGCTTCCTCTATATTGGGAGACCGATCTTTGATGAAGAAGACCAGTTTATTGGCAGTATTTATGTCTTCTCATCCATTGGACCAATCACCCAGTCACTAGAAGTAATAAAGAATTTGCTGATTCTTGCAGGCGTTGGCAGTATATTATTGGCCTCAGGTTTGATCTATTTCGTATCTAAAAGGCTGTCGAGACCATTATTAGATATGGTGTCAGTTACTCGAGGAATGGCTAAAGGGGAACTCCATTCCAGGGTTGGTATCACTACAGGTGATGAAATCGGTGCGTTAGGAAGATCGATTAATGATTTAGCCATTGAACTCGAGAGTTATCGAACCAATCGTAAGGAGTTTTTCGCAAGTGTTTCTCATGAACTTAGAACTCCTCTAGCATACGTTGATGGTTATGCAAGAGTTCTGAAAGAGGGAATTTACGAAACAGAGGAAGAAAAAGAACGATATTTATCTATTATTGAACAAGAGGCTGCACGAATGACTAAGTTAGTAAATGACTTGTTTGAACTTTCAAAAATGGAAGAAGGTCATTTTCACTTGCTACTGGAAGAGGTAGATCTAATTGAAGTTGTTGAAAGTACATTGGAAAAAACGCAGTTAAAGGCAAAGGAAAAGGGTTTGCGGGTTTCCTTTGATTCTGTGATTTCGATTCCAACTATATATGCAGACGGACTAAGGATTGAACAAGTTCTCATTAACTTGGTTGAAAACGCCATTAGATATACCGAGGAAGGTTCAATAGTAATCCGATTGCTCAGTGAAGATTCATATGTGGCCATTGAAATCGAAGATACAGGGATTGGTATTCCGGAAAGTGAAATTCCCTTTTTGTTTGATAGGTTCTACCGGGTTGAAAAATCCCGATCAAGAAAATATGGTGGTACGGGTTTAGGACTTTCTATAGTAAAGCACCTTGTGAGTTTGCAAAATGGTTCGATTGACGTTCAAAGTAAGGTAGGAAAAGGAACAAAGGTAACCCTAAGGTTTCCAATTTATATGGAGGAGTCATCATGAAAAAATGGGAATTCCTCATACCGCTTGTACTGATTTTAACCGGTTTAGCTTGTCTAACCATGTCAGGAACTTTCATGTTTTATCAAGAGGTAGAAACCTACTTTAAAACATTTGCTACTCTTTGTTTTTGGATGTCTATACCGATAGTAGCAGGGATTATTTTATATCTTATTTATTTCAAAAAAAGGAGTTAATCGTTTTGAAAAATATCAAATCAATTTTATTATCAATACTTGTATTAATGATGATGTTTCCTATCCAAGCATTTGGGCATGAGGGTGAGGAGCGTTCCGAAACATCAACGTTTTCCTTAGTAGTAGACTATAGTATGATTGCTGCAAGTGTCATAACTATACTTGCCATTATCACGGTTGTTGTATTAAATAATAAACAAAAAGCCTTTGATGTTAAAAAGAAAGAAGGACAAATAAGAAAGAAGCATTATCAAAAATTAGTGAAAATCAGCAAATGGATTGCCATCTTTGGAATTGTTGCTTTACTTATTTCCGGAGCTATAAAAATGTTCAATGGGGACAATGGAAGTGAAAGTTCTGGGGAGTTTATGCACATCCATGGCTTAGGTTTTACTAATGATGGCTCTGAAATATACGTCCCTGCTCATGATGGGTTAAAAGTTTTCAGAAATGGGCAATGGTCAGGGGCAGCCGGAGAAAAACATGACTATATGGGCTTTTCCATGGTGGATGATGGATTTTACAGCAGTGGACACCCAGCTCCAGACTCATCTATGAAAAACCCTTTTGGAATTGTTAGAAGTACCAATCTGGGGGAGGATTTAAAAACTTTAGGTCTTTATGGTGAAATAGATTTTCACGCAATGGACGTGGGATACAACAATCATGCCATTTACGTATTTAATCCTCAAGAGAACTCGCAAATGGACGACACAGGGATGTACTATTCTCTGGATGACACTAAAACCTGGAATAAAACTGGGATGAAAGGTATTAAAGGTCAAGTGGCGGCTATTGCTGTTCATCCGAATCAAGAAGAAGTTGTAGCGGTATCAACGAACCAAGGAATCTTTTTATCCAAAGATTTCGGGGATACCTTCGAAGAATTATATAATGTTCCAACCTCGGCGCTATCATTTTCAAATCAAGGAACGCTTTATGCTGGAAGTGTGTCCAGCAAGGTGGAATTAACCCAAATAAACACCGAAAATGGGGAAAGAACGAGTCTGCCACTTCCGTCAATAAAAGAGGAAGACGCAATTAGCTATATTGCTATTAATCCTCAAAATGAGCAACAGATTGTAATTTCGACATTCAAAAAAGATATTTTCTCTACTGGTGATAGAGGGGGAAGTTGGTCTCAATTAGTTGATGAGGGAAAGTCCGTCACCCAAAATAAGGAGGAGGTATCCTCATCTTCCCTAGAGAGTGATACCAGTGAAGGGCAGTCACATGCTATGGATCACTCAGGTATGAACATGAGTGGTTCTTCCGATGTTCCTGAAAACTTCAAGTTGCAGAAATCCCCAAGTATCCAGTTGGCTCAAAAGCCATAAGCCTCGCGAGCCATATGGGTGACATGTTGGAAAATGTTGAAGTTACTATAGTGGGAGCTTTTGATACAACTGCTTATGCAACTCCCTACACTGATCCACTTGGAGAATTGGTGAAGGAGCATAAGTGGATTATTTAAGAGGAGTTTGTTGATGCAGGGTATGAACTACTAAAGCCAGGTACTAAAATTAATACGACGGCAGCACATATGGAAGGTATGAAAGAATCCATTCAAACAATCGATTATGCTGAAAAAACAACTGTGTATATGGTTGACTTCACGACTACTGATGGTCTTGAAGTTACAAATCATAATTGGGTTACAGAAGGTGAGCTAAAGCCCCTATTAAATTGAATGCGACAAAGAAATAATTTGAACTGTTATCATGAAAGGGTGATTATGTATGATGGGATTGGGAATGATGCTAAACATGCTAATTTGGATAGTGATAATCGGATTTGCTATTTATGGATTTATCATGTTAATAGTAAAACCTTTTGAAAATAAGTCTAATAAAGCTCTAAGTATTCTGAAAGAACGGTTTGCGAATGGAGAAATCTCAAGGGAGGAATTTGAAGAGAAAAAAACTCTCCTACTTGAAAGATAATAGCCTCATTTATATACAAACCAATAAGAAAGGAACTGATTGCCCGTTATTGGGGCATTATCAGTTCCTTTTTTCTGTGCATATTTGTGGAATTCAGTCTCCATATTTTCTACACATTTTTCAATTATAGTAAAACCTGTGAGAATCAGAAGTTACAAAGAAGGGTTGAATCAAAGTGAGTAACGTTAAATGTGAATGTGGCCACCAAATTAAAGCAGGAACAGAGTTTTGTGAATCATGTGGAAAGCCAATTACGCTTATTGAAGGTCAGAAGTTATTAAATATGCGCTATGAAGGGGTAGCCAGAAGATCCAAAACCAGTCAGAAAACGATTGTCGATAAGATATGGAATTTCTTTTCTTCTGTAAAGGTAGGGATATGGATTATATTTTTAACACTTGTTGCTTCTGCTATAGGAACATTTTTACCACAAGAAATGTATATTCCACAAAACATAACACCAGCGGACTTTTATAAAGACCAATATGGAACTATAGGTTTTTTATTTTATAGTTTAGGTTTTCATAATTTATATGGATCCTGGTGGTACATGTTGCTGCTGGCCTCTATGGGCTTGTCATTAATTATTGCTAGCTTGGACCGGGTTGTTCCGTTATACCGCGCACTTAAAAAACAACGTGTTACACGCCATGATAGCTTTCTTAAAAGACAAAGAATATTTGGAGTTACACCTATAATAGACCACCAAGAATCCATAGAGAAAGTATCAAATAATCTAAAAGAAAAGCGGTATAAGGTTAGAAAAGAAAATGGGAATATACTCGCAGAAAAAGGCAGGTTTTCACGATGGGGTCCGTATGTTAACCATTTGGGACTTATCATCGTACTGATTGGTGCCATGTTACGCTTCTTTCCAGGTATGTATGTAGATGAAATATTGTGGGTTCGTGATGGGGAAACGGAAACAGTACCCGGTACTGACAGAAAATACTATATTAAAAACGAGAAATTTATCTTTGAAACATACGGAGAAGAAGATGAAAAATTCCAAGAAACAATTGATGAAGTAGGAAATACAATACCAAAGACTTATCAAACAAATGCAATTCTTTATAAAAATAAAAATCAAGGTATGGCAGGGGCTAAACCAGAATTAGTTCAAATTAAGGAAGGGCCAATTACTGTTAATAACCCTATGAAGATTGAGGGCTTTGCTTTTTATCAGACAAGTTATAGGCAAGGTGAATTCCATAAAATGAGGTTTGAGTTAGAAGAGAAGGAAAGTGGAGAAACTTTTGGAAATATTGAATTGGATTTGTTGAACCCTAAGACTAATTTTGATCTTGGAAATGGATACAGAGTTGAAGTGTTAGATTACTTCCCTGACTTTGAATTTGATTCCGAAGAGGGGCCGATAACAAAATCCAGCCTCCCGAATAATCCAGCATTCATTTTTAAAATGTTTACACCTGAAACTCCAGAGGGAGAAACTAGTTTTGTTGCAATTCAACAGAATTTAGAACCGCTTGGAGAAAATCAGTACAAAATGACTTTCTCTGGATTGGATGTAAGGAGCCTGAGTGGGTTGACTATCAGGAAAGACCATACTTTGTGGATATTGGGGATTGGTGGTTTCATTTTCATGATTGGGTTAATTCAAGGGCTATATTGGAATCACCGCCGAGTATGGGTGCAAGTTCACGGGGATGAAGTATTGATTGCAGCTCATACAAGTAAAAACTGGTACGGTATAAAAAAAGATATTGAATATGTTGTTGAAAGTACAGGTTTAAATATACCCGCAGACCAAGCAGAAGATAAAGGAGAGAAAAAAAATGATTGACATTAGTAATTACCTATTGGGAGGAGCATTTTTTACTTATTTAGTAGGAACGATATTCATTTGGGGATCGCTTTCTTCTCAAAGTAATAAATCGGCCTCCAGGTCAAATAGGTGGGGAGCAATTTCTTTAGTTCTTTCACTTTTGGGTCTTTGCCTTCAATTTGGCTACTTTATTATTAGGTGGATCGAAATTGGCCATGTACCAGTAAGTAACATGTTTGAATTTACAACATTTTTAGGAATGATGGTTGTTTTAGCACATGTTGTTATGTTTTTTATATATAAAACGAATATAATAGGCCTCTTTAGCTTACCAACTGCTTTAACCATCATAGCATATGCTAGTGTCTTCTCAAAAAAAGCCTCCCCGTTAGTCCCTTCTTTACAAAGTTACTGGTTGAAAATTCATGTAACAACAGCAGCACTGGGAGAGGGAATACTTGCAATTAGCTTTGTGGCAGGTTTTATTTATCTATTACGAGTGGTTGATCAATCGAGAAGAAGTAAGAGTACCTTTGGTATTGAATTTGTCTTTTACTCTATTATAAGCACTCTTGCGTTCGCCATGATCTCCTTTGCCTTTACAGCAATGGAGTTCGAGACGACGTTTAAGTGGGTTAGTGAAACACAGCAAGAAGAAGAGTTGGTCTATAAGCTACCAGCTATTGTTGGACCTCCTAACGGGGAAGTAGTAAACAGCTCTCATTCATTTAAATCAATTACAGAAGCCCCTTCTTGGTTGAATGGGAGCCAAGCCCCACGTAAATTAAATACACTAGTTTGGTCACTTTTTGCTGGAGGAGTCCTATATTTTTTACTCAGGCTTTTATTCCTGCAGCGAATTGGTGCAAAGATCCAGCCTTTGTTAAAGAATATTAACCCTGAACATTTAGATGAAATAAGCTATAGATCTGTCATGATTGGATTTCCGGTATTCACATTAGGTGCTCTAATATTTGCTATGATCTGGGCTCAAGAAGCTTGGTCAAGATTTTGGGGATGGGACCCCAAGGAAGTCTGGGCGTTAATAACATTTCTATTCTACGCAGCTTACCTTCATCTCCGATTATCTAAAGGATGGGAAGGGCAGAAATCTGCATGGCTTACCGTTTTAGGGTTTGTGATTATAATGTTTAATTTAATTGTGGTAAATCTCGTCATTGCTGGCCTGCATTCGTATGCATAGGAGGATTTTATGGATAAAAAGAAAAGAAGGTTAGTTATAAGGACAATATTATTATCTGTATTTGTTACTTTGATTGGATATGTGCTTTATACAAATCTTACAAATAGCAATAATGGAGTAGTCCAGACCGGGGATCAAGCCCCTGATTTTCAGTTAGAAACTTTAGAGGGAGAGATCGTTAAATTAAGTGACTATAAAGGGCAAGGCGTTTTTTTGAATTTTTGGGCAACGTATTGTCCCCCTTGTAAAGAGGAAATGCCTTATATGCAAAATCAATTTGAAGAGTTTAAATATAAAGGAGTGACTATACTGGCTGTCGATGTAGGGGAACCTAAAGTAACGGTTGATAAATTTGCCAAAAGGTACGGCCTTACATTTCCAATACTCTTAGATCAAAATCAAGAAGTGCTGGACTCTTATGGAGTCGGTCCTATTCCGGTTACCTTCCTGATCGACGAAGAAGGGAAAGTAGTAGATAGAGTAACAGCAAGTTTATCAGAAGAAACAATAAAAAAGTACATGCATTCTATAATGCCTGAAAAATATAAAGATTGAAGGGAGTAATCTGCTCCCTTTTTCTAATGGAAGGAGTCGGAATTTCCTATGACGGATGTAAATGCCCTTTTTGCATTCGGAGCGGGTGTTTTATCATTCATCTCTCCCTATTGTTTGCCCCTTTATCCGGCATTTTTATCCTATATAACGGGAATGTCTATAGAGGAGAAATAAAAGAAAACAACAATAACCTGGTAAGAAGGAGGGCAATCCTTCATACAATCTTCTTTTTACTAGGCTTTACATTAATATTTGTAGCCATCGGATTCTCAACTTCCTTTATTGGAACTTTTTTTCTTAAATACGATGATTTAATTAGACAAGTTGGCTCACTTTTAATTATCTTTTTTGGACTCGTAACCATTGGAGGTATAAAGCCTTCATTTTTAATGAAGGATATGAAGGTGTTGTCATTTAGAAATAGGCCAGCAGGGTATATGGGCTCAAGCTTGATAGGTGTAGGGTTTGCTGCTGGGTGGACACCTTGTACAGGTCCGATTTTAGCCGCCGTCATTGCTTTAGGAGTTACGAATCCAAGTCAGGCTTTATTCTATATGTTGATGTATTCTCTAGGCTTTTCTATACCTTTTCTAGTAATGGTATTTTTTATTGGTAAATTGAAATGGATAAAGAAGTACAACCTCAAGTTTATAAAAGTCGGCGGTTACTTTATGATAATTATGGGTGTATTCTTATTGCTTGATTGGATGACAAAAGTGACATCGTTTCTTTCTAACCGATTCTTTGGTGGGTTTACCGGTTTTTAAGCATTTCTGGAGGGATTTAGATGAAAATAAAAAACTCAACATGGACCATAATAACTATTGTTATTATCTTCCTATTAATAAATTTGTTTATTAATATTTTCACTGACAATAATCAAAATCCGAAGAAATCGGATAATAATATTATAAATGGAAACATCCAAACTCATTAAAGTTTAAGGGGAATTAGTTATGCCATCTTCCTATTGCATCGTACTAAAAAAAGGCTTATTTTTGCTGCTGTTTTTTATGTTTATTTATCCACCACTAACTGGTCTGGCTCATTCCAGTCTTGAGAAAACTTACCCTAAGGAAGGAGAAAAATTGAATTCCAGTCCTGAATCCATTGAGGTATGGTTTCAAGATCCCGTTGTCCTGCACTCAGAGTCTATAAAGGTAAAGGATAACAGTGGGAATTATATAGATACTGGAAAAGCGTTTGTTGACCCGGTGGATAAAACCCATATCATAAGTAAAATACCAGGGGATCTGCCGTCTGGATTATACATTGCTGAGATTAATGTGATTGCGCTAGATGGTTTTGTCATTAATGAAGAATTAAAGTTTCAAGTTACTAATGATGAAGAAATTATCAAGCAAGACAGTTTTAAGGTATTAAAATATTCACCCGTAGATGGTGAGATTACGAACCAATCAGTAAATCAGATTGATCTTTGGTTCAATAAACCAGCTGAAATTACAGCAATAGGTGTTTTCGACGATAAACAGAAATCAATACGCTTAGGTTCACCACAGATTGATCCTGAAAATCCAAATCATCTTTCTGTACCATTTGAGGAAACGCTTCATTCAGGTACTTATCAGGTAACTTGGTATGCAAGACCTCTTGAGGCAGAAGTTAGTCAACCAGATATAGTAAATGTATTTTATTTTGCGGTTGATGAATTCACTCCCATACAACAATCGATTACCGGGGAGCCTAAAGGGTCTTTTTCTCTCCCAAATTTAAGTTTAAAGCAACTTGGGTATTGGTTTGTGTTTGTTGGACTTACCATTTTATTTGGCGGATCATTCTTTCTGAAGTTTATTTCAAAGGAGAAAAGGAACTTAAAGTGGAGGAAGATATCCCCTCTATTCTTATCATTAGTAATATTAGGGGAAGTGATTATCATGGTTCTTCAGAAGGGTGAATTGCAAGGTCTTTCATTTGAAGAATTCTTGAAGTTGAAATTCACTTGGATTCCATTATTACAAATTTTGTTTCTTTTACTCGGATACTTTATCAATAGGTATCAAATTTACTTTTATAGTATTCCTGTGGTATTGATGCCATTTGTCGTCGGCCATGCTGCTTACCCACGATATGGCGGATTTATCACTATGGGTATTAATGCTCTTCATCTGCTGGCAGCAGCTGTTTGGATTGGGGGGCTTTTCATCATCATTATCCATCCTGAAAAAGAGGATATGAAAAGATGGATAACAGTGGTTATTCCGAGGTTTGGAAAATGGGCACTGCTAAGTTTAGTGATCATAATAGTGACAGGATTTATCATGACCTTTCAGTATGTACCTTCATTTTCTGTAAGTAGTTTTGTTGAAAGTGAATGGGGCAAGGTATTAATTATAAAAATTATTATTACTATGTTAGTTTTAATCATTGGTTTCTTTCAAAGAAAAACTCTAAAAAAGTGGACAGAGAGCACTCTACGCCTTATTATCCAACGAGTACGAGTTGAAATCATTTATGCTTCTATTATATTATTACTCGCTTCTTTACTAGTTATTTCAACTCCAAGTGTAGCTGAACAGGGAGTCTATCCTCAAACCTTGGGAGATGAGAGAGAGGAATTAGAAGTTGGTTTTTCACCATTAACACCAGGCTTGAATGTCTTAACAATGGACTTCAGTGGTAAGGCTGTGAAGGAAGTAAAAGTATACCTGTCTATGCCGCCAACGTATAATGTTGAATACAAAACATTTAAAGTAGATGAAAACACATTTAAAATCACAGGGAATTTATTGCATGCATCTGGCACAATGAGTATGGAAGTTGCAACGTTCTATCAGGATGGAACGAAAGAAAAGTTCCTTTACAAAGTCGTTGTTCCTGGTGAGTTAAGGTTTAATGAATAAGCCCTTTGCATAATTAAACTAGGTTTGTTAGTAACATGAATATATAAAGTGAAACTGCAAACAATAAAGTGAAAAGAATTTAGTTGAAAGGGTGTAGTATTGATGAATAAGAACGACTTACAAGAATGTTTAACTGAATGTGAAAGTGCTTTAACACATTTAAACAAAGCGATGACAAAGGCGCATGCAGGCTCTAAGCAAAAAATGGAGCATGCGGCAAAAGACTTAGAAGAATGTATTCGTGAATGTCGTAGCTTGCTTTAAATAAACCGTATTATTCTAAAGAAAATATAATAACACCTTCGATTTTGAAATAATCGGAGGTGTTTTATTTATTTTTTTATTAGTGTAGGTTGTAGTTTCTGTAGGGAAAATCAGTTTCAGACGCGATGTGACGATCTTCTAGATTTATAAGGCAAATACAGGGTAATTTACTAAGAATTAGATCGTGTGGACATCAAATTTCACTTTAGGAGGATTAGTGTGACTGAGTATGAGAAACAAAGTATTTCGCTTATAGGGGCAGTGGGACTGGGGACCGGTGTTATGATTAGTGCCGGTATATTTGCTCTCCTCGGTCAAGTAACTGAATTAGCTGGGGTATGTTTTCCCCTCATATTTATTATTGGAAGTATTGTAACAGCTATTAGTGCGTATTCCTATGTAAAAATGAGTCAACAGTTTCCCTCAGCAGGCGGTATAGGAATGTTTCTGGTAAAAGCTTATGGAAAAGGGACGATAACTGCATCTGCAGCATTGCTCATGGCTTTTTCCATGGTCATAAACCAAAGCCTTGTGGCTAGAACATTTGGAACATATATACTTCAGCTATTTGAGGGGAGTCAAGCAGACTGGCTTGTACCACTTCTAGGCGTGGGGTTATTGGTGTTTTCATTTATAGTGAACATTTCTGGAAATTCCTATATTCAAAGTTTTACTTATGTTGCATCCTTATTGAAAATAATTGGACTGACTACAATCGCTTTAGCTGGTATATGGGTTGCTGATTTCACCTTTACTCCTGTTAATAACGATAATTCTACTTTAGATATACCAATGGAAAACTATATAGCAGCAACAGCTCTTACAATTCTGGCTTTTAAAGGGTTTACAACCATCACGAATAGTGGGGAAGAAATAACAAAGCCAAAGAAGAATATCGGAAAAGCCATCGCAATATCCATCTCCATAAGTATAGTTGTATATGTGTTGCTGTCTTGGGCTGTGTTTACCAATTTATCAATAACAGAGATTATTAAGGCAAAAGACTATGCTTGGCCGAAGATTCAAGACCAGCATTTGGTGATACATGTGTGGATTACAGTAATTATTGCTATTATTGCCACCATTTCAGGGATTATAGCGTCCGTATTTGCGGTTTCGCGAATGTTGGCCATGCTTACAGAGATGAAACTCATACCTCATAAACATTTTAAAATGCCTTTTGATAGTAGTAGTTGCTGCTATCCTTATCATGATAACTTTTGCAGGAGAAAGGTTATTTTTAAATCGGTATAGCAAAAAAATGGTTGACCCTATACCTTACTACAGACTTTATAATGGCTATGAAAGGAGGATGAATATGATTGGATTATCGATTAGTATGATAGCGAAGCAAGCAGACATAAATCTACAAACGATCAGATTTTATGAAAAACGAGGTCTCCTGCCAGAACCACCTAGAAGTGAAAGTGGGTATAGAGTTTATTCGGAGGAATATGTTGCACGAATTAAGTTTATCAAAAGAGCCAAAGAACTTGGTTTTACTCTAGATGAAATAAAACAATTATTGACAATATCGGAGGGTGGGCATGATGCTCAGACCATAAAGAATTTCACATCTGAAAAAATAATGGAAATCACTAAAAAGATTAATGATTTACAGCGAATAAAGGGTACATTGCAGAAATTATCAGATGAATGCCCGGGGCCTGGTGTGCCTTCTAGTGAGTGTCCCATTATACAAGACCTTACAGAGTCTAATTAAATCTTCAACCAATAGGGTACGTTGTTAGTGAGAATGATTGATGAATATCTTTTTATGTATGCTAGGATGCGTGAAAAGTTCTCGCTCTAGACAAGCTAAACAGCAAGCACACTGACTAAAAAAGAATTTAAAAAGGAGGGTTTAATATGAGTAGTGAAGCAAAATCCCGGGAGGCGGACGAACAAAGTTCTTTGGGGATTATAGGAATGACATGCGCCTCATGCGCAACTAGGATCGAGAAAAATTTATTAAAACTTGATGGGGTGAATAAGGTAAATGTGAATCTGGCCAACGATAAAGTAAGTGTAGCTTACGACCCTTCCCAAACATCTTTTGAGTCTATTATAGATAGAATAGAAAAAACAGGTTATGAGGTTCGTGATGAAAAAACGACATTGGCAATATCCGGTATGACTTGTGCAGCATGTGCCACTCGGATAGAAAAGGGACTAAATAAAGTAGATGGAGTAGTCAATGCAAATGTAAATCTGGCCAATGAAAAGGCAAGTATTGAATATATTCCAGGAAGAACCAATATATATCAGCTGATTGCTGCAGTAAAGCAAGCAGGGTATAGCGCAACATTTTCAGAGGCTGCTACCGTAGATGCAGAAAAGGAAACGCGTGAGAATGAATACAAATCCCAAAGAAATAAGTTCCTATTAGGTGCACTTTTATCCGTGTGGTTCTTACCGCAAATGATTTCTGATCTTCAAGTCCATTATGGATGGGATGTTGGATTTCAATACCATATCAATCCTTGGATTCAGCTATTATTAGCAACACCAGTCCAATTTTTTGTAGGTGGTCATTTTTATAGGGATGCGTTTAATGCACTCAGAGGTGGAAGTGCTAATATGGCAACGCTTGTTGCCTTAGGAACTTCCGCAGCTTACTTTTATAGCCTGGTTATAACCCTAATTGGAGCAGAAGCAGGGCTCTATTACGAAGCATCCGCAATAATAATTACACTAATCGTTTTTGGGAAACTTTTGGAAGTAAGAGCAAAAGGTCAAACTTCGGATGCAATTAAAAAGTTAATGGGGTTACAGGCAAAAACAGCAAGGGTTATACGTGATAGAGAAGAAATAGATATTCCCATCGAGGAAGTAGTTGTAGGAGATGTTATCTTCGTTCGAGCAGGTGAGAAAATACCAGTTGATGGAGAGATAACAGAGGGAAACAGCACCATCGATGAATCAATGCTCACTGGAGAGAGTTTGCCTGTTAGCAAAAATGTTGGTGATCCAGTAATTGGTGCCACTGTCAATAAACATGGTTCTTTCAAGTTTAAGGCAACTAGGGTAGGGTTGGATACAGCTCTAGCACAGATCATTAAGCTTGTCGAAGAAGCGCAGGGCTCAAAAGCTCCAATTCAGAAACTTGCTGACAAAATCTCCGGGGTTTTTGTTCCGGTTGTTATCGGAATAGCATTAGTAACGTTCATAATCACCTTTTTCGTGAATGGATTTACCCCTGCCCTTGTAAGTGCAGTTGCTGTTCTAGTAATTGCATGTCCTTGTGCACTCGGTTTGGCAACACCCACAGCAGTGATGGTAGGAACAGGAAAAGGAGCCGAGAATGGTGTTCTAATAAAAGGGGCAGAACACTTAGAGAGTGCCCATCGTGTAACCACAGTTATTTTAGATAAAACTGGTACGATTACAAAAGGCGAACCAGAAGTGACTGATATTATTTCATTGAAGAACTTTCAAGAAGAGGAATTGCTTCTACTAGCAGGTTCTGCAGAAAGAGGTTCTGAGCATCCACTTGGAGAAGCAATTGTAAATGGCGCTAGAGAAAAAGGTCTTTCATTAAGTGATCCTGTTAATTTTAACGCAATTCCCGGCCATGGTATCGAAGTAACAGTCGAAGACAAAACAATTCATATTGGTAATAAAAAATTAATGCAAAAAGAGGGAATTCCTTTTGAACTAATAGTCAAGCAAATGGAAGAGCTTGAGAGCGAAGGAAAAACAGCAATGTTGATGGCAATCAACAATGAACTTGCTGGTCTACTTGCCGTTGCCGATACGGTAAAAGAAACATCAGTAGAAGCTATCGCTAGATTAAAAAAATGGGTATAGAAGTGTTAATGATTACAGGCGATAACCAACGTACAGCAGAGGCAATTGGCAAGCAAGTTGGTGTTAATCGAATATTGGCAGAAGTACTTCCTCAAGATAAGTCTGCAGAGGTAGAAAAACTAATGCAAGAAGGAAAAATAGTTGCAATGGTAGGAGATGGTATCAATGATGCTCCAGCTCTTGCTATAGCAGATATCGGAATTGCCATTGGAACAGGAACGGATGTTGCTATTGAAGCAGCAGATGTGACACTAATGCGGGGAGACCTAATGGGAATTGTAGACACCATTCGACTTTCCAAAACCACGATGCGTAAAATAAGACAAAATCTATTTTGGGCATTCGCATACAACACGATTCTAATCCCCGTTGCAGCAGTAGGATTACTTAATCCCGTACTTGCAGGTGCTGCAATGGCGTTTAGCTCCGTATCGGTCGTTGGTAATACATTATTTTTACGAAGATGGAAACCTTCCAGAGCTGTATAATAAATTTTGGAGACTGGGACAATACTAAAAAACCACGATATAAAGACGAAAATTAGTAGTGTAGGTTCTGAATACCGCTAATGATTTCCGTGCAAGTCTACGCTTTCCGCGGGTAGCTCGTGAGCCTCCTCGGCAAGCCTGCGGGGTCTCACATAAGCTACTTTTCCCGCAGGAGTCTTCGTCTTGCACTCCAATCAACCGCTGGAAAGAGCTAAAATCATATGTACCGTAAACAAATAAAAAACCCGAACAAATCTGCCTACTAAAAAGCAGAATAGTTCGGGTTTTATTTAGACTAAAACACTTTTGTCCCAACCTCTTTTTTAAAAGATTATTCATTCTCCATATAAACTCCATTTTAATAAAGTATACTTTTCTTTGCTAGAAAACAAAGAATTTATAATGAAATGAGGAATATCAGTGAAGCCGCTTTTTAGTATAGGCCCATTTACTATTCACTTTTTTGGTTTAATGATCGCAATCGGTTCTTTAGCAGGTATCTTTTTGTTTTTGAAAGAAGCAAAGAGAAGAGGAATGAACCATAAATTACTAATGGATGGAGCAATGTATTCTTTGCTAGGAGGGATTTTAGGAGCCCGTCTAGTTTACATTTTAGTATATAATCCTTCATACTATTTTGCTAATCCTATAGATATGTTATACATCCATAATGGTGGTTTATCCATTCATGGGGGAATAGCTGGAGGGATATTGGTCGGATTCTTATTTTTAAAGAAACATAGAATGCCTATATGGGAAACATTAGATATTGTCGCTCCATCGCTGATTTTAGCACAAGGTATTAGCAGAATAGGATGTGATGTGTTTGGAGGACCAATTTCACATGTTTTCCCGTGGGCAGTGGAAAGAGGAGGAGAGTTCCTCCATCCAGCTCAAGCCTATGAGTTCTTGTTGGATTATTTATTGTTTGGGTACCTGTGGGTCCGATTAAAGAGTCCTCTATATAAAGGTCAGGTATTCCTTCATTATATTGTTGGTTACTTGGTTATTAGAGGCGTTGTAGAATTTTCACGAGTAAACCCGATGGTGTTTGGTTCATTTAGCGTTAGTCATTTATTAAGTTTTATCGGCATTATAATTGGCATTATAATAATTTGGCTGCGACGAAAGAAAAAAGGTGTGGAAAAAGGGGAAAGCATTCCGAAAAATCAATACTTGAAAACCGCTATGTATGTATTTTTACTTAGTGTCTTCTCACTACTTATTTATTACATTGTTCAAGGATAGCTTTCTAACTCTTTAATGGTTGAGCTCAATATTTAACATTACAATTCTTCTCCATATTTTCATCACATTATTTATATATACTATGTAAAAGAGGAAAGGAGGTTTGACTTAGATGAAAAAGAAAATAGCATTGATTGCTTCATTTACAATCGCTTCATTCTTGGTGGTGGGACAATTTGCTTTCGCAAGTCCTTCCGACAATATGAACAGTAATGGAATGATGAAGATGATGGAAGCAATGAATTCCCCCCAGGGACAAGAAATGATGCGAGCATGCGGTGAATTTATGGAGTCTTCCGAAAATGAATAAGGTAAATTGAAACCCAGGGAGATAAGTGTATGGAATGGTTAATCTACTTGTTATGTCCATTAATGATGCTGTTTTGTCTGAAGGGAATGTTTTCAGGCGGAAAGAATTGCGACAATAAGAAATCCAGTCAAGTGGATTTTAATTCTCTTCAAACGGAAGTAAAGCAACTGCAAGAACAGAATAGAATTCTAATGAATGAGGTAAAGTCTTTCTCTGAAAAGAATCTCCAAAAAGATAAGCAAATCTCATAATTGTTAAGTAAACGAAAGGATGGAAGACATTGCATTGAAAAGTGTCATTCCATCCTTATTTATTTACTGTTTACCCGCCCGGATATTTATCATTTGTATTAATAGAATAATAAACTCTTTAAGTGTCTAACATTATAGGGCGAAGGTGGCAAAAAAGTTGTGGACCAAAATAATCTTAGTTGTAACCATCTTATTCATCTATATTAATATGAGCTTTCTGCATGATGGCAAAGAGGTAAATAGGCTAACAGAAATAGTAGATGTCACAAAAAAGCATAATATTATAATGGATTCATGGCAGGCCACTTTTAAATCTCCTTTAGGAGATGCCAAAAATTATGTAGACTTAATACATACAGTGAATGAAACGAAGGAGGAGCTTTCTTTCATAACTAAATGGGGAAAAGTGAAAAAAGGGCATCACTTTAGTCTACAAGGGGAATCTATGGGAGTAATTGATCCAGATTTAACTATAAATAAGGTGGAAATAAATGCATTTTACAATAAAGGAATATATAATATTTTTGTTTCATTTGAAATAGGCAGCGAACAGTGGGATAAAGAACTTTACACCCGGGCTAGAGAACAAATAAATTCTTACTTTAAAATTGACAAGACTTTTTACACGGTGAAGGGACATATTAATGAAAAAGTGGATTTGACTTATTCTACTCAAAAAATAATGAATGAATTCGAAGCTAAGCATGTTGGTGATCTAACTGAAAAGAACTTCATATCAGTTTCCGCAAACAATCCGAATTGGAGCTCGGAAATAAAATCAGTTAGTAATGAATCAATTAATCTGCAAATAGCACATAGATATAATGCTTCTTCAAACAAGACTCACATTACACTCGGCACCCCAATTATAGCTACTGATTTTTAATTTAACTATTCTAAGGGTTAAACATTGAAAGAGCAATGTTAACAATAACATTAATCTTTTTATTTTAGTTCAATTACACTAAAGCATCATATTTATTTATCCACTATGTCCACAAGTATCGTTAGAATACCGATTAAATGATACGGTATAATTTTCTTCCCTGGGATTTATTATAATTAATACTAAGGCTTTATCCGCCTAACCGGGCTTGTGATCTGTACTTTCCCTTGATGATGTGTGTCTATTTCTTCTATACCGGCTACTTTTCCAATTGTTTAAATTTAACAAGGAGACACTAAATGATTGTAAGTAATAAATCAAGGTTAGAATTAGTCCAGTTTAATGGATATGATGTCGCAGGTTTGGTTTGACTGAGCTCTCTGATTCAGTTGAATGGGGTTATGATGAAAATGAAATTGGTACAGTTATGTCTTCTGGTAAAATATTCGGACATACAATGCAAATGAAAAATTGTATCAAGTGCAACAATAATTCCTTTTGTACAAGCATAGCATCAATTGGTATGGTAATAATGAATAAAGATTTTAGAGGATTTGACTTAGGAAAAGAAGCTACTCAAAAATGTATAAATCCTTTTTTAAGTGACGTTTCAATAATGTTAATTGCAACAGAAGATGGGAAGCCTCTCTATGAAAAAATGTTTTTTGTTAGTAACTTGTTACCTGAAAATTTAGGAGGAATAAAAGAAGTTCTACCTACCCAGGGAATAGGCGAAGGAATTGTTGTAGGGGATTCATGTTTATTGCCTTGAAGAATCAAAATAGAGATACATACCTACTTATAAGCCAAAGTTTAATAGTCTTAAATTTTGGACCGTATGGCAAGAAGGGTAACCCAATCAAAATTTAAATCAATCAGTAATTAACAACCTCACACTCTCGAATAAAAACTCCCGACAAAAATGCTGTTGCAATAATTGAAGAATGATTTGATCTTCGGATATTGCCAAAATCCAATTACTGGGCAGAATACTTGAAGAAAAAAATATTATTATTGTTATAGGGGTGAAATAAATGAGTTATCGTATTGGTTCATTTGCTAATATATGTGGGGTAAATAAAGAGACGATTAGATATTATGAACGAAAGAATTTATTACAAGAACCACTTGAAAATCATTCTGGTTTTCAAATATATTCAAATCATGATGTTAAGCGTGTAGGCTTTATTAAAAGAATGCAACAACTAGGTTTTTCTTTAAGTGAAATTTATAAATTATTAGGTGTCGTAGATAAAGATAAAGTTCGCTGTGAAGATATGTTTAAATTTGTATCTAAAAAAGAAGAAGTTCATAAACAAATAGAGGATCTAATACGAATTGAAAAGATGTTAAAAGATTTAAAGAGGCGATGTCCAGATGAAAAACAGTTACACGCATGTCCAATAATAGAAACAATAATTGAGGAAGAATGAGAAAGAAAATATCTAATGAAGCATAAAAAGACCTTTACTGCAGGATTGATAGCTACATTTGTTGTTTTATTATGTTGTGCTACCCCTATACTAGCTATTTTATTAGGTGCTATGCTATCGGTTTAGGGGCGATGACAGGTTACTTAGATTATGCTCTGATTCCTGTTTTAGCTGTTTTTCTTGGTTTAACTTTTTATGCTTATTCTAAATATGAAAAATCACATAAAAATAAGGAGATGTAAAAAGTGAAAGAAAGAGTTGTTGCAATTGCTTCGATGTTTTCAGCTTTTTTTGCAAGTCTTTGTTGAATTGGCATAGCCATTTTAATACCACTTCGTTTCTGGGGTAATGCTTATCTATACATTATACAGTCAGGGGATATAAGGCATGATGAAATAATTAATAGATTTATTTATTGTATTTGGATTCATATGAAATAAGGAAATAGGTAAAATAAAAATAAAACTGGAGGTTGAGGTAATGAATAAATTTAAGATAAATATTCAAGGAATGACTTGTACGGGTTGTGAAGAACATGTAGCCGTAGTACTTGAAAATGTGGGAGCTAAGAACATTGAAGCTAGTTTTCGTCGTGGTGAAGCAGTATTTGAATTACCCGATAATATTGGGGTGGAAAGCGCAAAAAAGGCAATTGATAAAGCAAAATACCAACCTGGAGAAATAGAAGAAATACAATCTGAAGAAAAAATGGTTTTAGGTGATGAGGGAGACTATGACTTACTTATCATTGGTTCTGGTGGGGCTGCTTTTTCGGCTGCGATTAAATCAGTTGAATACGGGGCAAAAGTAGCCATGATTGAGCGTGGAACCGTTGGGGGAACATGTGTAAATATTGGTTGTGTGCCATCAAAAACTCTTCTTAGAGCTGGGGAAATCAATCATTTAGCAAAAGTTAATCCATTTATAGGTTTACAAACATCTGCTGGAGAAGTGAAATTAGCTCCTTTAGTAAAGCAAAAAGATGAGTTAGTAAGCGAACTACGGAAACAAAAATATGTCAATTTAATTGATGAATATGGCTTTGATTTAATTGATGGTGAAGCAAAATTTGTTGATGTTAATACAGTTGAAGTTAACGGGAAGAAACTTTCTGCAAAGCGTTTCTTAATTGCGACGGGTGCTTCTCCTTCTTTACCGCCGATTTCAGGACTTGAAGAAGTGGATTATCTAACAAGTACAACACTACTTGAACTTAAAAAGGTGCCAAAGCGATTAACGGTTATAGGTTCGGGATATATCGGAATGGAACTTGGGCAATTGTTTCATAATTTAGGTTCAGAAGTCACGCTTATGCAAAGAAGTGAGCGACTTTTAAAAGAATATGATCCAGAAATTTCAGAGGCGATAGAAAAAGCGTTAATTGAACAAGGTATTAACCTTGTCAAAGGGGCAACTTTTGAGCGTGTAGAACAAGAGGGGCAAATCAAAAAGGTTCATGTAACAGTAGATGGCAAGGAAAAAGTGGTGGAATCAGAGCAGCTACTTGTTGCAACAGGAAGAAGACCAAATACGGATACTTTAAATTTAAGTGCAGCAGGAGTTGAAGTCGGAAATCGAAAAGAAATCCTGATAAATGATTATGCCAGGACAAGTAATGAAAAGATTTATGCAGCAGGAGATGTCACATTAGGTCCTCAATTTGTTTATGTAGCAGCCTATGAAGGTGGAATTGTTTCAGATAATGCAATTGGTGGATTAAATAAAAAATTAGATTTATCAGTTGTTCCTGGTGTTACCTTTACAAATCCTTCGATTGCAACGGTTGGTTTAACAGAGGAACAAGCAAAAGAACAAGGCTATGAAGTGAAAACATCTGTATTGCCTTTAGATGCCGTTCCAAGAGCGATAGTAAACCGTGAAACAACAGGTGTTTTCAAGCTTGTTGCTGACGCGAATACATTAAAAGTGCTTGGGGTTCATATCGTATCTGAAAATGCAGGAGAGGTGATTTATGCAGCGACATTAGCCGTTAAGTTTGGTTTAACCGTAGAGGATCTAAAAGAAAGCCTAGCACCATATTTAACAATGGCAGAAGGATTGAAATTAGCTGCTCTTACATTTGATAAAGATGTCTCGAAACTCTCTTGTTGCGCTGGATGATAAAAAGGTTCCCACTGGGGGCTTTTGTCTTCTTTTTCCGTTTTTAGAGGTGTTTTTTACTTTCTCTCTCCCCTCTTTGGTGCTAATTTAATCCTTTTATCATTCTTTTAAGGTTTATTGCCATCGCCGAAAAGAGGCATTGTTCCAGGATTTTTTCCATGCCCCTTTTATATGTCTTGTATAAATTGTGTTTTGTTTTCAGTGTGCCAAAAGTTCCCTCACACCAAACCCTTCTTAGTTTTTGTATCCTCTTATACTCACTTGTTTTGGTTCTTTCCGCATTGGCTTCTAACAATTCATGTGCAATTGGACGAGCGATTGTTCGCCTTCTGGCTGTCTGCCCGAAGCAGTTTCCCCTGAAGGGACATCCCTTACAATCTTTTGCCTAAGCCGCGTAGGTTTTCACATAATTTCCATTTTGACTTTTAGCCAAATGCGTAAAAGGAAGGACTTTTTGATTGGGACATGTATAGTGGTCCTGTTCTCGATCATAAGTAAAGTCCTTATAAGAAGTGGTTTTGAAAGATGTCTTGGATTCAGTTGGACTGATATAACCAGTAATATCAAGGGTAGTAAGACCATGGTGGATCTGGGTGGTATCATATCCTCGGTCAGCCCCTGCCTTTTGAATCGTCAAATTGAACTTCTCTTTTGTCACTTTTAACCGTTCAACAAATGGTTCACAATCGTTAACGTTTCCTGCCGTTGGATGAATATCGACGATAATTCCATGGGCGGCATCAATGGTGGTATGTGCTAAATAGTGAGGACCATGAGGTTTTCCTGGACGATTTAATACACCAGCGTCCATATCCGTTGTCACTATCGATGCCGTTTGAGTTTTCGTTTCGTTTGGCTTGCGTCCGCGCTTCTGCTTCCCGGATTCTTTTCTTTTTTTCTCTAATTCCTCTTCGATCTTTTTCGTTTCTTCTTCAAGTGTATTCAGGTATTGTGAAGGGGTTTTGGTTACTTCTACTTTTTGGACTTTGTCTTTTGCCGCACTGGCTTTTATATGGGTAGAATCGGTCACCATTACTTCTCCTGTCACAAGTCCTTCCTTCAGACAGAGCTGGACCACGTGGTCAAAGATTTCCTGGAACACCTTCCCATCCTTAAATCGTCTGCGGCGATTCTGACTGAATACTGAGTGATCGGGAACGGGGTCCGTCAGATCCAACCCTAAGAACCAGCGATAGCCCACGTTTAATCTCACCTCTAATTCTAGCTGCCGTTCAGAATCAATATTGAATAAATAGCCGATCAGCAACATTTTAAATAAAATGACAGGATCAATGGATTTGCGGCCAACTGGTGAATAGTACTTTTCCATTTTTGTATAAATAAACGAGAAATCAAGCTTTTCTTGAATTTTTCTCAAAATGTAATTTTCGGGAACAAGCGCGTCTATATCAATGAATTCTAATTTTCCTTGCGTATCTTCTTTACGTCCCATCATAAGGATACCCCCAATAAAAAAAATCGGTGTTGAATATTAATTCGACACCGATTTTAGAAATTCCTATTAGATTGTCAACAGCCCTAATGGGGAGCCTTTTTAATATAGATGAAAGAAGGGGTAGGAGATTAGGCTAATGAAAGTTACTCTTTTTATTACGAAGTACAACGATATTATGCATTTTCAAGGTTTTTCTCAAGTGTGTAAATTTTTTGGAATATAAATATGTTATCCATATTTTGAATTTCTGATAAAAGTAGCACTGCTACACCAATTTGACTGCGAATCACCATCCAAGACATTTGTAGTGCGAAAACAATAAGTCTTATCTTTTATTTATAATAATATGTTGCATTTAATATAATAAATATAAGTTAATAAACATATAGTCTATTTATTTAATAGTAAAATTGAATATACAAATACGTGGAAGGACCACAAATTAAACGATGGGTTTCGTACCTGCATCGGTTCATTTGTGGTCCTTTTTTATTTCAACTTTCACAAAATATGGGGGATATTCATGAGTTTTAGCATACATACCGCGAAGCTAGATAGAAAATTACTTAGAGACTTTGCGATGAAACAGTTAAACATGTCTCAAACCACATTAAACTTAATCTTTCACCTAACTCTTTTCGTAGAGACGGACGCATCCACCTGGACAAAAGAAGATGTAAGGAAAAGATGTACTGTGACAGACATTGTATTTGGCAACAAAAAAATGTATGAAATGGCATCTAATTATGCATGCCACTTGCTCCTCCAGATTAGCGGTTTTGTAATGACTCTTTATATCTAAAACTATCACCCGTAAACAGGAATAGATGGGAATGATGAATCAGTCGGTCAATGACTGCTTCAGTAAGGATGGGATCCCCGAATACATGATTCCATTGACCGAATTGGAGACTCGTTGTAATGATGATACTCTTGTTTTCATAACACATCGAAATGACTTGAAATAAGAGTTCCGCCCCTTCTTTATTCAAGGGGATATATCCGAGCTCATCAAGAACGAGTAAGTCGAGCTTCTCAATCTGTTTCATTATCTTTGTCAAAGTACCATTCTGGTTGGCATCTATTAGTTTGTTCACCAATGCTGCCACTGTATAGAACCTTACTTTACTGCCATATGTATGTATGGCATTTAAGCTTATTAAGGTTGCCAAGTATGTTTTCCCTGTGCCCACTCCTCCATACAAGATTAAATTTTCTCTCTCCTGTATGAAGTTACCTTTCAAAACAGCCTCACGGTCAATTCCTTGGGGGATTTGGATATGTTGCCACTGAAAAGGTTGCTCTCCGGTTTTAGGCAATTGGGCTTGGATCAGTAATAAGTTTATCTTTCGTTCTTCCCGATTTTGCACTTCCTTCTCAAACAAACTTAATAAGTATTTTTGTGGATCCTTTTCTTCTACTTCTTGATAATTCTCCCTGATCCAGCTGAGCTTCAATCGCTTTGCGTACTCCTCAATCTCTTTCCTCATCATGATTCACCTTCTGGTTGGAAGAATGCATCATAATGAGATAATCCTCGCTGAATATTTGGCATGTCTGGGATCGGAGACTGCACCGTTATAGCTTGGTGTTGATGGTCTTGGTTAAGTAAACTATAAAAGCAATGCTTGATCTGGTCTGCACTTGGGTGTCCGTTTCGAGAAGCGTTCACTAGAGCTTCTTGTAGAAGGGTAAAGTCATCATTTTTCAATAGACTCCCCAAAAATTTTAGTACTTCTTTTTGCTCGTTTTCTGTACAACGCCTTAAGTATTCTGTCCACTCAGGTGGGAATTGCTCATATATGCTAGTGTACTTAATGGCTCTTGGTCGCCTGGATAGTAAGTCAAGATAGGGCTGCCAAATCATTGACTGTCTTTTGATTCCGTATAGTCGGGAGTGTTTCACTATTACTTCGTTCTGATCATTTAGGATGGCAACAGTATTGTAAGTAACCTGTACTTTCACCACTTGTCTTGCATACCTCGGAGAGGTGGAGTATACCTTTGTATCGTAATTGACCATCCCATATTTATCTGATTTCAATTCTTGGTGGATTGCACATTCAAATTCTTTCTCCGGAAGTATGAGCCATTCTTTTTGTTCATCTTCAAATAAATGCATAAGGTTTACTTTCTTTTTATAGTGAGTCCGGTCCCGGTCTTCCTCTGCCATTTCCCATAGTGTGGCATTAAATTGATCAAGGTCTAAGATAGTACACTCCGGCAATAAAAAGTTATTCCGTACGTACTTTACCATGGATTCCACATGGCCTTTTTCATTCCCTTTTCTAGGATTACAAAACTCATATTGAAAACCGAAATGCATGACAAAGCGTTCAAAGGTATCAGTAAGTTATCGTTCTCCTTTAGCCAATATCCTTTTCACTGATGGAGACAGGTTATCAAAACGTATGGTTCGAGGTGTACCTAAATAAGCATTCGGTGTTTTCAGAAGGAAACACTTGAAAATAGAAGGTATTGCTATAGGGAAAAGACATTACTAAGTATGGTAATTCTATAACCTTGGATTGGTAGCTAAAAGGAGCTGTTCCAAAATCTACTTGTGCTGTTCCTGGGAATGACTCCAGTGGTAAAGCAGCTTCTTCAATGTAGTCATTCAATTCTTTCTTTCGTTTGGAAACATAATCCCTGACAGTCCGATAGGACCCTTTAAAAATATGAAACTTCACTAATTGAGTAAACATTCGTTTCGCAGTTCTATGAAACTTCTTTTTCTTTTTTAAATCTTCTTTTATCCACTTATCAATAATGGGATTAACGTGTTCCATTACAGGAGCTTTACGCTTCTGCACCTGCTTATGCTTAAACTCTTCTTGGTTTGCATACTTTTTTACAGTTCGTGGATCGATTCCCATTCTTTTCGCGATACTTGCAGTTCACAACGAACGGGGAAGACTCTTATCTTAAGCACGTCCCATGTTATGATTCCACTGAATTCCAAAACCTTTCAAAAAATCAGACTCGTCAATTCCTATACATTTCTACAAACAATGTGAGGAACCAATATACACGAATAGCTGTTGAAAATCTCTATAAAAATACACTTCACGACCACGGATACGGACTTAATATCTATGATAGCTATTAAGATATGGCTGAAGATCTTTTCTTCCTTATCGATAATGGGTATATTTTGGTGCGACTTGAAGGTCAGAAAGAACCAATCGACAAAATTAACTATAAGTCTGAATTCCATAGAACCTTTGGATTTAAAAACAACAAGAAATCACGTACCAGTAAATATTTTAAACAGAAACACAAGCTCGATTTGAAAGTGAACCCATCTTTATTCAATGAAGAAGCCATCAACAATGAAGCTGGTAAAGCAGAGCTTCGTTTATTAGCTGATAATTACCACATGTGCCATGAAGATATGAAAGGAGAAACGTTTAATTTCATCATTGGAAGAAAGAAATCATTGATAGAACAATTCGGGATGTCCGGCCTTGAAATATATCGAACATCCCTTCAAAAATATTTTATAGAGAAAAACGAAAACATCATTTATTACAATCTTGTTGGTAAAGGCGAGAACACCTTCACTGACTTCTATTTATTAGAAGAAATTAAGAAGGTTATTTTAACTGCTCTTGAAAATGTAGCAGGGTACGGCTTGATCAACAATTCTTTGGCATACTCATTTAAAGATGCCCATATACCTGGTCTGATTAGATATTGGATCGCTAACTCAGCTGATGAACATAAAATTCTAATCGATCAAGATATTCAACAAATCGAGGATGCTCATGAGTTATTATCAGGACTAGCAGCCGAAGAACCTTGGACATACGTACCTGATTCAATCAAGGCAACATACGCAATTCACGAAGCTAAATTACATGAAATCATTAGAATAGAATGCATCAAAGTGGGAATCCACCAACCTCACGAGCTGTTAGCCGAAGTGGATTCCAGAGAGCTTATCGTATCTTTAGCTTCTAAATCGTTACTTTCTAGACTGGACGAGGAAGTTAACGAACTAAAACAAATCGTTCGTTTCTTCAGGAAAAAGCATGTTCCACTCGCTAAACGGCTTGAAGAAAGAGAAGATGATGAACAAAAACCAATCAACAGAAGATTGGACCTTCGCACGTGGCTAACCAATGCTAAGCTGTTGCAATTATTTTTAAAAATAAGCTGCTAACGGCTTATTCGCATTGGCATTCAGGTCCCATTCCATGAATCATTTAATACCAGAGCACACTAAAAACCAGTGCGGTCTATTATATGACTTTACTCTTTCCACAGGATTAAGACAGGGAGAGGTTTTAGCCCTACCTTGGTTCAATGTGGATTTAAAACAGGGTACCATTACAGTATCAAGAAGTGTTTCCTTCTTTTCAAAGTGCTTCTGGTCCCGGTGCAATTTATTCCTATTAATATTTAAGGAAATAGGTAACAACTTCAAAAGACTTTCAAGTCAAGTAAAGAAGCAGAAGAGTTTAGATCAAAAGTAACGTTAAGGAGAAGTTATCAAGATGAAATAGATCAAAGCGGGACTTCCAGCAAAAATGATGTAGAGGAGGAGGAAATCTTATTCTTCGAATATGCGACTAAATGATTAGAAGTCGAGTACTTCCAAAAAGTCAGATCCACAACATTCAAAGCAGGACGTTACTTTATGGAGAAGCACATCTGTCCATTCTTCGGTGATAAATACCTTTCAGACGTTATGACTCAAGACATCAAGGAGTTTTATGCCAAACTGAAACGAGGTGGGTATGCTCAAAAAACAATCAGCAGCATTCACAAATTCCTATCGAGTTTCTTTCAAGCTACAATCTAAAATGGAGTCTTAACGGAACACCCGATCAGAGCCATTAAGAATAAGCCAAAAGACCCCAAGTACAACCCAAGTTGATGCAGGAAAGATTAGGTCACGAAGATATAGAAACTACATTCCGATATTATGGACTTCTTTGGCCGAATGCGGACCAAGAGGCTGTTCGGGGATTGGAGAAAGAAATGGAGAAACATAAAAATCTAAGGAATGACTGAAAACAAATGTGGACTTGTGAACCTGAAGGGATTTAAAAGCGAAAAAGAGAAAAGTTTGAGAACATAAAAAAACCCTTGAATATCAAGGGTTTCAGGTGTATGGAGCATAGCGGGATCGAACCGCTGACCTTTTGGCTGCCAGCCAAACGCTCTCCCAGCTGAGCTAATGCCCCGTGAATCGGTCATGATTAATTATAAAAAAGTACCAGGCATTCGTCAATCCTTTTTTTACTATTTTTTGTATTGGAATGTGAAACGATTTGAAAAGGCGTTGAACAATGGTTTGACGCCTTTTTAGATGTGGACCAAATCTGATCACTCCACATCTTCATCCTTTCATCTATTCAACAACTCTAATCCTTTCACCATTGCCAGCGCTTCTTTATCAGCAATCACCGTGACATGTTCGTGGCGATTCAAGATAGAAGCAGGGAAGTGCTCAGAGATTTCTCCTTCAACTAACTTTTTCATGGCCACTTGTTTCGCCTCACCTGAAACAAGGAGAAGGATTTCTTTGCTTTTCATAATCGAAGAAATCCCCATTGTGATGGCTTGTGAAGGTACTTCATCCATCGAGTCGAAATAACGGGCATTAGCCTCACGTGTAGACTGAGCAAGATCGACAATGTGGGTGTTGGTATCAAAAGAAGTACCTGGTTCATTAAATCCGATATGTCCGTTGCTGCCGATTCCCAGAATTTGAAGATCGATTCCTCCATGTAAACAGATCTTTTCATCATATGCCTCACATTCCTTTTCGAGGTCCACTGCTTTTCCAGAAGGAATATGGGTGTTCTTTGAATCAATATCAATATGTTTAAATAGGTGATCATTCATGTAATGGTAGTAGCTGTTAGGGTGTTTACCGGATAACCCGATGTATTCGTCCAAATTAAAGGAAGATACATGTTGATAGGAAGTCCTGTTCTGTTTATGGTCATTGATCAATGCCTCATAAAGCCCTTGTGGTGTTCCGCCTGTGGCCAATCCCAGTGTCAGTTGGTTAGAGCTTTTCACCTTGGATAATAGATAGTCTGCAGCGACTTGACTCATTTCCTGGTAGTCTTTCACTTCAATTAGTTTCATGAGTATCATCCTCTCGAATATAGGCTATTTTTCCTTTGCAAATTGTTGTGTATACATCTTTGTTTTTGTCCAGGATGACGATGTCTGCATCTTTCCGGGGAGCAAGGCTTCCTTTTCGATCAAAGACATTTAATTGTCTGGCAGGGTTTTCAGCGGTCATTTTGATCGCACTTCTCATATCCCCGGTAGTGAATTCCTGGATATTTGTAAAGGCATCCCTCATCTTCAATACGCTTCCTGCTAAAGTGTCTTCGTCCAATAAAGCTTTCCCGTCCTTAACCGTCACCATCTGGCCGCCAAGATCATACTGGCCATTC
The DNA here is from genome assembly GCF_003315075.1 of Rossellomorea aquimaris. GTDB lineage: Bacteria > Bacillota > Bacilli > Bacillales > Bacillaceae_B > Rossellomorea > Rossellomorea aquimaris_C. Next base: position 37,139 of record NZ_QNRJ01000004.1, on the reverse strand, counting down.
TTCAAGCATTTGGCTCTCATGGAATCAGTGATGAGGATTAATCGCTCGTCTGTAATTTGATCGAATGCCAATTGGACCACTTCCGGACGTACGTGGATGCCGTCTGAAATCAATTCCACCATCAATTCTTTTCGAAGGAAGGAGGCGCCCACGATGCCAGGCTCCCGATGATGAAGTCCCGACATCTGATTGAACAAGTGGGTAACATGGGACAAGCCTGCATCTATGGCTTTCCCGACCTGATCATAGGTTGCATTGGAATGGCCCACTGAAGCGACAATTCCATTCTCTTTTAAGTAACGGATCAGTTCGTATTCTGCATCAAGTTCAGGGGCAAGGGTCACCAACTTAATATTCTCTCCTGAAAGAGCATGCCAGTTTTTAAATACTTCGACATTTGGCTTCCGGATACGATTTAGAGGCTGTGCCCCTGCCTTATCCGCGTTAATGAATGGCCCTTCTAAATGAATGCCGAGTATTTCTGCCTGACCACCCCTTTGATGGTTTGACATATAGTCTGCCGTTGCCGTCAAGGCTTTTTCGATTGCATCGGATGCTTCCGTCATGGTTGTCGCAAGGAAGCTCGTGGTTCCTTCTTTCGGAAGAGTCCCGGTCATCGTATCAAGAGCTTCTCGCGTGGCATCCATTGTGTCAGCACCATTTACTCCATGAATATGAATATCTATCATTCCCGGGACAACACTATATCCATGGGGAAGCGAAATCACTTTGTATTCTTCAGAATCGTTTAACTGGGAACAGTCACCCATTTCTGTGATCTTTCCATTCTCTATTTTGATATACCCTTTTTCATATACTGTATTTTCTGCATAGATGTTTCCATCCAGGATAAGTAGTTTCTCTATATTTGAGGTCACTGAAATCACTCCTTGAGTACTTTACACTTCTACCATAACACCGGATAGTATAGATGTCTATACCAGTTTATTTTTGTGCAGTTTATTTTATGATTTAAAATTAATTAGACCATATTACTCATCAAATCTCCATTTATATTCATGAAATTGGTATAGACAACTATTCCTTTTTAATGATATGATTTGTTTTGTTTAAACGCTTTCACTTGAAAAAAAGGAGAGAATAGTATGTTAGGTTTCTTACAACGAATCGGTAAATCGCTCATGCTTCCAATCGCGGTGCTTCCTGCAGCTGCCTTATTGCTGCGTTTAGGTCAGGATGACTTATTGGGAATCGCGTTCATGTCTGAAGCAGGAGATGCCATATTTAAAAATTTAGCATTAATCTTTGCCATCGGGGTGGCAATCGGATTTTCGAAAGATGGAAATGGTACGGCCGGATTAGCCGGTGCCATCGGTTATTTGGTGTTAACGGGCGGGTTAAAAGCCCTTGATCCGGATTCGAACATGGCCATTTTCGGCGGGATCATATCCGGGGTAGTGGCAGGTTTATTATATAACCGTTTCAATGATATTAAACTTCCGGCCTGGCTGGGATTCTTCGGGGGGAGACGTTTCGTTCCGATTGTAACCGCTGCGTCCATGGTTTTACTCGCAGGGATATTTGGAATCATCTGGCCACCGATCCAGAGTGGGATCAACTCCATTGGTGAATGGATCATCGGTGCCGGAGCCACTGGAGTCGGTGTGTTCGGTCTGTTGAATCGTCTCTTGATTCCAGTCGGGCTGCATCACGTGTTGAATACACTTGTATGGTTTGAATTTGGAACATTTAAAGATGCAGCAGGAGAAATTGTGAAGGGGGATATCCCACGTTTCTTTGCTAAGGATCCAACAGCTGGAACGTTCCAGACTGGATTCTTCCCTATCATGATGTTCGGTCTTCCGGCAGCTTGTCTTGCGATGATTGTGACAGCGAAAAAGCATTTACGTGCCAATGTAGCGGGGATGTTAATCGGTTTGGCCGTCACTTCATTCCTAACAGGGATCACAGAGCCGATTGAATTCAGTTTCATGTTCTTATCACCTGTTCTTTATGGAATTCATGCTGTATTAACAGCAAGTTCGATGGTCATCACATACGTGCTTGGTATCCATCACGGTTTTGGTTTCTCAGCCGGTGCCTTTGATTACATTTTAAACTTCAATATCGGTCAGAAACCGTGGCTGTTATTAGGAGTAGGCATTCTTTACGGAATCATCTATTTCCTCGTATTCGCTTTCTTGATCAAGAAGTTTAATTTAAAAACTCCGGGTCGTGAAGATGATGAAGATGTGGTAGTAGCAGATGAAAATTCACGCGGAAATAGTAAATATGAAGTAATGGCAGAACATTTCCTGAAGGATCTGGGCGGGAAAGAAAACCTGGCAGTGATCGATAACTGTGCCACACGATTACGATTACAAATCAATGATGCCACACTGGTAGATGAAAAAGCGTTAAAAGCACATGGGGCTAAAGGCGTGATGAAGGTGAACAATAAAAACCTTCAAGTCATTGTAGGGACCGATGTGGAATTTGTTGCGGATGAGTTGAGAAAGTTAAAATAACAGGGGAGGGCAGACGGGTTTGTCGTATTTGGCAATACCCGTCTGCCACTTTCATATTTGTCTGTTATAAACAGGGTAAATATACTAAAATAAAAGATAAATCGTTATATATCGAAAGGAGAAGCGTTCGTGGTAAATAAAAATTCTCCTCTTCCTTTGTATTATCAGTTAGAAGAGCACCTAAAACATCTAATACAGTCTGAAGAGTTAAAACCGGGTGATGCCCTTCCGTCTGAGCGGGAGCTGGCTGAATCGTTCAAAATCAGCAGGATGACAGTAAGACAGGCGATTACCAATCTTGTGAATAAAAATGTGTTATATAGAGAAAAAGGGCGTGGGACATTCGTCTCTCACCGCAAAATCGAGCAAAGTCTCCAAGGTTTGACTAGCTTCAGTGAAGACATGAAGAGTCGGGGACTCGAGCCCGGGAATAAATTACTGCATTTCGAGATTTCTCCGGCCGCAGACGATATTCAGGAACTTCTTTCGTTAGAGGAAGAAGAGCTGGTGTACACGATGAAGCGAATCCGTCTTGCGAATGGTGAACCAATGGCTCTGGAGACAAGTTATATTCCCGTAAAGTTGCTTCCTGGATTGAATCAGGAAATATTGGATAGGTCACTGTATCACTATATTGAGAGCGAGCTGAACCTTCACATCAGTCATGCCACGCAATCAGTGGAAGCGGCAATTGTGACGGAAGAGGATGCGTTGCATCTAAAGGTGAAGAGCGGGGAGCCAGTGCTCTTCATTCAGCGTGATTCATTCCTGGAAGACGGCACCCCTTTTGAGCTGGTACGATCGGTTTATCGAGCTGATAAATATAAATTCAAAATCAACTTGGACAGACTGTAATAAAAGAGTAGGAGCCCCATTTTATAAAGGGCTCCCACTCTTTTTCTTTATAATCCTTTTGTTAACAGGGGAATGCGCTGACGATATTTCTCGATCAATCCTTCGTTATGATTTTCTGCGCCATCCACGTTTCCGCTGATGAAGATAGGCGGCTCAAATCCGTCTACCACCATGTTTTCAATGGCACCTGCCATGACGCTATTTAATATCGCCGCGCCGATGACCGTTGAAGATGGAGAGAACGGAACAGACACTCTTGGGTCAGTCAGTACCGCATCGCCTACAACGGAGTGATTATTTATGGCAAGATCCACTACTTCACTCAGAAATCTTCCGCTGGGATGTCGGGACGTTTCCTTCTCTACATAATCAAAGGAACTGATGGACACAACATAGGCGCCCCTCTCTTTGGCGTGAAGAGCGACATCGATGGGAACGGGGTTTTTTCCTGATGTGGAGACAACAATCACCACATCATGGGGCTGAATATCTTGCGCATTCATAAACTCACCCGCATACCCTTCCGCTCTTTCTAACTGAGAGGATCGCACGGCTCCTTCATGAAGCATGAGCGGCTCTATCAAAATAGGATGGATTGGAACCAGTCCACCTGCCCTGTAGAATACCTCTTCAGAAAGGATGTGAGAGTGACCGCATCCGAACAGCTGGATGATGCCGTCTTCTTGGATGGAAGAAGAAATCTTTTGAGCAAGCTCTGCCATTTTTTCAGCTTCATTTCTTTGAACAACATGTAACTTTTCCTGGATTTTTTCAAAGTATGCAGAAATCATTTCTTACCCGCTTTCATTTTTTCTTTCAGCATATCATATCTATCATGGAAATCTTTAGTCTGTACACTTTACATGTTATCTTTAAGCTGAATCGTGGTAACATAGGGAGTAACGAACTGTACGGAGGATATCTATGCGTATTTTTAGAATTTTAAACAACAATGCTGTTGTAGTGGTGGACGGGCCGCAGGAGAAAATTGTGATGGGGAGCGGGATTGCTTTTCAGAAGAAGCGAAATGATATCATCCCCAAGAACAAAATTGAAAAGATCTTTGTCCTTCATGAGCAATCCTCGGAGAAATTCCAGCAGCTCCTGGCTACCTTGCCGGAGGAACATATTGAAATCGCTGAAAACATCATCAGCTATGCAGAGGGACATTTAAATGCCCCTCTTAGCGACCATATCCATATCGCGCTGACGGATCACCTTTCCTTTGCATTTGAACGACTGCAGCAAGGATTTCCCATCCAAAATAAGCTTTTAAACGAAATCAAGCTGCTTTATAAAAAGGAATATGAAGTCGGGGTGTGGGCAAAAGAAGAAATCAGGCAGAAACTCGGTATCGAAATCCCTGATGATGAGGCGGCTCATATTGCTCTTCATATTCATACGGCGAAGATGGATGCCCCGTCTATGAGCGAATCGTTGAAGCATGCCACGATCCTGAGGGATTTTGTTGAGCAGATAGAGTCGATTCTTTCCATAGAAGTAGAAGAGTCGAGCATCAACTACCAACGATTAATCACCCATCTTCGTTTTGCACTAAATCGGATTGAACAGGGAGACCAGTTTGATCCCATCGATGAAGACATGCTTGAACTGATTCAGATGAAATACCAAAGGGCTTACGAGTGCTCAAAGGAAATTACAAAGTATCTGCAGGAAGAATACAGCATTAACTTCCCTCCTTCAGAGGTTGCGTATATCGCTCTGCATATACAGCGCCTCTTAAAGTAAATGGTTGACGGTAACGTTTTCATCTTGTAGAATGAACACATCAATTTCATACAGTAGGATTGTTACTGATCATGCAGGCAAGACCTAGAATCTTTAAGACGATAATGGTAAGCGTCTCTCTTTGACCTACCTCTATCCTCTTAAGGGTACTAGGTCTTTTTTTTATTGGAATTTATGAAAAATAGGAGGGATTCATGATGAACTATCGTGAAGTTGCTGAACAGCTTGTTCCGTTATTGGGTGGCGAAAAAAATGTTGTAAGTGCCACTCATTGTGCGACGCGACTGCGTCTCGTGATTGACGACGAAAGTCAGATAGAAAAAGGTGCCATCGAGGAATTGGATGGTGTGAAAGGGGCATTCTCAAGCTCCGGTCAGTTCCAGATCATATTCGGGACAGGGAATGTAAACAAAGTATTTGAACATTTCGGTCCTCTTGTTGGTGCATCAGTTGAAGATAAGTCACCAACGGGCGAGTCTCACAGCGATGCAGCCAAACGGAAGATGAACCCGTTTGCCCGTTTTGCCCGTACACTGTCAAACATATTTGTACCCATCATCCCGGCAATCGTAGCGGCTGGTATGTTAATGGGGCTCCTTGGCCTGATGAGAACGTATAAATGGGTCGATCCTGAAAGCGGTCTATTCGTAATGCTGGACATGTTCTCTTCTGCAGCCTTTATCATTTTACCAATCTTGATCGGGATGAGTGCAGCGAAGGAATTTGGGGCGAATGGTTACTTAGGTGCTGTCATCGGGGGGATCATGACCCACCCGGCATTACTGAATCCATGGGGTCTTGCCGATGCCCAGCCGGACACTCTTGATTTCTTCGGATTTGGCGTTGAAATGCTTGGGTACCAAGGGACGGTCATTCCAGTACTATTAACCGTTTACTTAATGGCAAAGATCGAAAGAGGCTTACGCAAAATTGTACCGAATACCGTTGATTTATTGGTGACTCCGTTCTTGACGGTCATCTTCACAGGATTTACCGCTCTGCTTATTGTTGGACCACTAGGAAGAGTTCTCGGTAACGGAATTACAACGGTTCTTGATGTTGTCTACAACACAGCTGGTCCGATAGCGGGACTGATCTTCGGTGGATTGTATTCAACGATTGTATTAACCGGTGTTCATCACAGTTTTCATGCCATCGAGGCTGAGCTGTTATCGAACATCGGCGGTAACTATTTACTGCCGATTTGGGCAATGGCCAACGTTGCACAAGGTGGGGCAACCCTCGCTGTCTTCTTTAAAACGAAAAACAAGAAAACAAAGGAAATTGCTGTACCGGCAGCCGTTTCTGCTTTCCTGGGAATTACAGAACCGGCGATCTTCGGGGTTAACTTAAAGCATCGCCGTCCGTTTATCGGAGCAGCCATCGGTGGTGCACTTGGGGGAGCATACGTGGTATTCACTCAAGTGATGGCAAACGGAATTGGATTGACAGGTATTCCAATGTTTGCGATCGCTCAAGATCCACTTAACTATGGAATCGGATTCGTCATCGCTGTAGCAGGAGCATTTGTAGCAACCTTATTGCTGGGTTGGAAGGAAGAAGCAAAATAGAAATCTTTATCCTTACTAGTCACCTGACTAGTAAGGATTTGCTATATTTAAACTAGAACCAAATGGAACGAGGAGGAACTAAGATATGAAAAAAGGAATCATCTCACTGGGTGAAGTACTGATAGATTTCATCCCTTTAGACAAACACAATACCACTTATCAAAAAAGTCCCGGAGGAGCCCCGGCCAATGTGGCTGTTGGACTGGCTAGATTAGACGCGAGGTCTACCTTTTTAGGGAAAGTGGGGGATGATGTATTAGGGAAGTTCCTGCAAGAGACTCTTCAGGAATATGGTGTTCGGACCAATCAAATGCTTTTGACTCCTGATGTCCGTACGGGAGTGGTATTTGTAACGAACGGAGAAGACGGGGAGCGCAGCTTTGACTTTTATATCGATCCGAGTGCGGACCGTTTCCTCCAAGTGAATGATATAGACGAAGAGGATTTCCTAACTCATAAAATCCTTCACTTTGGTTCCATCTCCATGATCAGCTCTCCTGCGAAGGAAGCGACGCATCATGCTGTGAAAGTGGCGAAAGAGAATGGTTTGTTGGTTTCCTATGATCCGAATTTACGATTAGGATTATGGGATTCGGAGGAAAATGCCCGAGAAACGATTAAGAGCATGCTTTCTGAAGCGGATGTTTTGAAGATCTCTGAGGAAGAACTCGAATTTATTACGGGTGAAAAAGAGATTGAATCAGGGGTAGCGAAACTAAGGGCATACAATATTCCTTTCTTGATTATTACGATGGGGGCAGAAGGAAGCTATGTGTACGTAGGAGATGCCCGTCAGTATGTACCTGCCATGAAGGTGAAAGCAGTGGATACAACGGGGGCCGGGGATGCGTTTGTATCCGGGATTCTCTATTCCATCCATGAATTCAAAGGGGATATTTCATCCTTATCAATAGAAGAAGCAGCCCGCATGGCCGGGTTTGCAGCCGTATCAGGAGCACTCGCTGCCTCAACAAAAGGAGCGATGACGGCTTTGCCTTCCTTGGAGGAAGTAAACCATCATCTGAAGAGGGGGAAGGCGTGATGAACAGAGATGAACAACTGAGAAAAGAAGTCTATGAAGAAATGGAAAAGCACGAGGGTGTTGTAGAGCAGGATCCCTACCGCCTTCATTATCACCTTATGCCGCCGGTAGGGTTATTGAATGACCCGAACGGATTCATCCAATTTAAAGGGGTCTATCATCTCTATTACCAGTGGATGCCCTTTAAAACCGGACATGGTGCAAAATTCTGGGGGCATTATTCTTCCGTGGATTTAGTCAACTGGAAACATGAAGAAATCGCCCTCACTCCATCAGAATGGTTTGAGAAAAACGGCTGTTATTCCGGAAGTGCCATCGAGCATGACGGGAAAATCTATGCGTACTATACAGGGAACGTGAAGGACGAGGAAGGGAATCGGGAATCCTATCAGTGCTTAGCCCTCTCGGAAGACAGCATACATTTTGACAAAAAAGGCCCCGTAGTTCACTTACCGGAAGGATTTACCGCCCATTTTCGCGATCCAAAGGTGTGGGAACGGGATGGAGCATTTTTTATGGTTGTTGGCGCACAGACGACAGAGTTAAAAGGAGCAGTCGTTTTGTTGCAATCGGAGAATCTGATTGATTGGGAATATCGGGGTACCCTTACAGGTGGAGGCCGGGGCAAGCTTGCTGATTTCGGTTATATGTTTGAATGTCCCGACCTTTTTAAGTTGGGAGATCAGGACATCCTTATTTTCTCTCCGCAGGGAATTGAAGGTGCTGGAATGAAGTATCAGAATGTGTATCAGGCAGGTTATGTTGCCGGATATTTTGATTCAGCTGCAGGAACGTTTGAACACGGGGATTTCGAAGAATTGGACCGCGGCTTTGACTTCTATGCCCCACAAACGACAGTCGATGACAAAGGCCGCCGAATTCTATTTGCCTGGATGAGTGTACCTGATCAAAATGAACAGGATCATCCCACCATTGAACATAAATGGCTTCATACGATGACCCTGCCTCGGGAGCTGAAGCTTGTGAACGGTAAGGTGAGACAGGTTCCTCTTGAAGAATTGCGGCATTTAAGAGCCGGAGGAGCTATCGAACACAAGGTTGAATTGGATAAAGAAAGCCGCGAACTCACTGGTGTAAACGGAAAGGCGTTTGAATTGGAGATCGGGGACCTGTCTCTTTCTGAAGGATGGTTTGACCTTTCCATTGGGGATGGTGTTAGGCTCGTCTATTCTACCGGGGAACAAGTGGCGACTCTTGAGAGAAAAAGCTATGTTAATGGAGTAGTAGAGAAGCGGCAATGTAAAGTAGAGAATTTGAAATCATTAAGACTGTTTGTCGACACTTCTTCCATAGAAGTATTCATTAATGAAGGAGAAGAAACGTTTACAGCCCGATTCTATCCGTCACCAAACAACGATACCGTACGTTTCGGAGCTTCCAACCAGGCTGGTTTTACCATTAGAAAATGGGACCTAAACCATGTAAACTTGAAATAGACTGCCGTTTTGGTGGTCTATTTTCTTTTTTATTACGCTCATTTCGCCAAAAATTGCTTTTTATAATATAAACTCTCCCAAGGCTCTGTCAACTAGTGTGTGCTGGATAGTGAGGGGAACCGCTCCGCTTGCAGCTAGCGTTCGGCCGAACCATCTTATACAGTATTTTCATGACAGAGCTTAAAGGTGTGCAAGAAAACAATTTAACGAGAAAAAAATAATCCTTCTTCCTTAAAAGGAAATTCAATCTCTTTTACCTTAAATGAGATTGCTTGCTAAAATTCTTGTTATTATTGATATATATTAAGGATCCATGCTTAGAAAGTTGATTGGAGCGGAAGGTGCTCGACTCCTGCGGGAATAGAGGGAAAGTTGAGACCCCGCAGGGCAAAAGCCCGAGGAGGCTCAACTCACGCCCCGCGGAAAGCGAGCATCCTGTAGCGGAAATCAACTACTACTTTCTTCTCTAAATTAGCAAAAACTTTATGAAAAGAGTCTTTTAATAAAAGATAAATGTTATAGTAAGATAATATAAATTGGATTTCCTGAAAGGATTTTTCATGATGAATTATAAAATGATTGTACTAGACTTAGATGATACTTTATTACGAGATGACCAAACGATTTCGGGTCGTACAAAAGATGCTTTACTTCAATCACAGGAAGCCGGAGTGAAAGTTGTCCTGGCGTCCGGCCGCCCCACGTTTGGAATGAGATGGGTTGCAGAAGAACTGAAGCTTGACCAATACGGAAGTTATATTCTTTCTTTCAACGGATCGAAAATAATAGATTGCAAGACAAACGAAGAGAAATATAGTCGAACATTATCAGCAGAAACCGTTCACCGCTTATATGATTTGAGTAAACGGGAAGAAGTTGGCATTCTCACATATGCTGATGATGCGATTGTTGTAGAAGAACCAAGTGAATTTGCTTCTATTGAAAGTGAGTTGACAGGGCTGCCTGTAAAGGTTGTTCCAAACTTTAAAGAAGCGATTCAGGAGCCTGTTGTAAAGGCACTCATGTTAAAAGAAGCCGGTCGATTGGTAGAGGTCGAGAAGAAGCTTCAAGCGGAACTGGATGGTGAACTGAGTGTGATGCGCTCCAAGCCATTTTTCCTTGAGTTTACGCAGTTGGGCGTGACGAAAGGAGCAAGCCTCGACTACCTGATCAAGCCAATGGGTATTAAAGCGGAAGAGGTCATTGCCATCGGAGACAGCTATAACGACCTTACGATGATTGAATTCGCCGGTCTTGGCGTCGCAATGGGGAATGCTCCGGAAGATATTAAAGAAAAGGCTGATTTTGTAACAGCTTCTAATATGGAAGATGGCGTGGCAGAAGTAGTTGAGGAGTTTGTATTGAACAGATTGTCCCGCGTTTAAGGGATTTAGGGGTGGCTCAGTATCACCCCTAAAAAAGAGCCAAACCCAAAAATCAGATTCAACTCTAACTCCTACTTATGATCGCACTCCCGATCAAAATCCGAACCATATTCAGGACCCATACCCTGCTCACTTGAACCTCTGCCTTTAGGGCTTCCCCGACCGATATCCGGAAGCTTCCGGTTGACGAATTTCGGAGGAAGGGGCTGAATTCCGAGAAAACAGTTGCAGTCGATGCTGATACATTGGTCGGTATTAAAAAGTGCAAATAATTCATCGGCATCGTCGGTAATGTATCCGTCTATATCCATTCCGGCCAGTAACTGCAGTGTTGCACAGCCATCATCGATATCGATGAGCTTAAAGAATATGGTGCAGTTGGAGTGTAAGTGTGCCCGAAAAGGCTCGCTGTCTTCCTTTGTGTATAGGATAAATGGAATGGTGTCTACCTTGTCGTATTCACAAATGAACTTAAATTCTTGAGTGGCCAATTGGAATTGTTCCAGTAATAATTCATTCAGGGTTTTGCATATACAGCTATCGTGATGACAAATCATCGCCTCAAATCCTCCTTTCACCTGTCTCTTATCATTAGTGTATTTTGTTCCGGAAAAGTGATGTAGTGCATATATAATGGTTTAGATGGATTCTAAATAAAATTGAATGTCTTTAGAGGCATCTTTTGCCCGCCTCTCTGATTCCTGCACGGATTCCCCCCTCGCCATTACATACCCGTAGCGATGCCCCATGGAGGTTGGAGGGCGAAGTGTTTTTCCTTTTCTTGGTTTTATATAAACTTCGATGATGCCTTCTTGTTCTTCTGCCTTGTTTATTCCAATCACTTTTAACAGCTTGCCCGTCTTGTTGACAGTCATATAGTAGGTGTAGATATGTTTTTCCCATTTGCGTTCGCTATGGTGAGGTTTTCTAAGATATACCCTTAAAGTTTCTTCCACTATGCTCAGTCCATATGCTTCTTCTATCATTTTGTTCATTGCTCCCCCGGAGATTCGGGGGTTTACTTCAATGAGTTTCCATCTATTCTTTACCAGCCGCATTTCTAAATGACAGCTTCCGTTAACAAATCCCAGGTCATTGATAATCTCTCCAACCTTTCTGACCAGTACCGGATAATGATATACGGGTGAAACACTATAGCCGGTGACAATGAATCGTTTATGATAGTTGATTTGCTGTTTGACGACCACTGTGACCACGGGCTTGCATTCTTTGATGACCACTTCGATCAAGTATTGAGGTCCCTCTAAGTATTCTTCTACAAGAAGACTTGGAGGTTTTTTCCGTTTTAATTTCTTTATGCCTGTTGCAAGCTCCTCCTCATCACGAATGAGGAGGACATCTTTTGAACCATTAGAAATGGGTGATTTTAATACAACAGGATAGGAAATAGCCTTTACACCCTCTGTAGAAAAGGGAGGCTTCATTTTAATGAAATCAGAAGAATATTCTTTTCCAATCAGTTTCGTTCGGAGCACTGTTTTATCCATACAATCACCAATCGGTACCAAGGAAATGTCGGTTCCGCAGAATTCATTAGAAAGCCGGGCTGCTACATGAACGTAAGAATCGAGAAAGCTGATGATGCACGCTATTTTCTTTCCTTCCTGTAGTGTAGAAATTTCTCTCCTGATTGCTTCTTCATGACTTAAATCTACTTCGTACATTTCGTCGACATCCGAAAAGAGTTCTCTTTCTCTTATAAACTTCCTGCGGTTAGTAAATAGAATAGTAGAGTAGCCCAATTTCTTCCCTGCTTCAATACCGTCCCGTGAGGAGCCTGATTGGCTTGTACCTATATAGATGATGTATTCATTCATGGGGGAATAGCAGCTCCTTTATATGTTTAGTCTCTACTCAGTATATGAGCTGTTCTTTGATGAGTATGGGCAACTTAAGGGGAAATCAGGTAATTGGACGAGAATTTGCTAGAATCCTGTTGAAATTGGAATCAGCTCTTTTCATACATAAAATATTTAGGGAGATCATCATTGAATCAGCCTGCACCCCCCTAGTATCAACGGAATAAACTGTACAGTAATGCAATGCTCGTACCAACCCTGAGCTTTGAAAGAGAATATGATAAATGAAGGAGCGTACCTTGAATGAAGTCTATCATTTTTATAGAAACCACTAAGTCAGGTTCAAGCAGGGAAGCAATTAAGACGGCAGACAGACTTGGATTTTATACCGTCCTGTTCACTGAAAGACCTAACTTTGTGGCGAAGCGGGAGGAATTTCCCGATGTTCATTTCATGAAATTATGTGATCTCAGTGATATGAATGTACTGCGAAAGGAAGTAAAAGCCCTGATTTTGAAAGGGATAGAAGTTTCCGCCATTGTGAGCTATGTCGATCCGCATAGCTACACAGCATGCACCCTTGCGGATCAATTTAATTTGAACCATTTTTCAACTGAAGGAATGAAAAATATTCAAAATAAAATTCAATCACGGGAACTGCTGAAGAACTCGTTAATAACTCCGGAATATTGGACGGTTGCTACCAAGGAGGAAAGTGAGGCATTAGAACCGAAAATCAAGAATAAGTTTCCTCTGGTCATGAAATCCCCCCAATCGACCGGCTCAAAAGATGTGTACAAGGTTGGGAATCTATTAGAATATCGGAAGCGGTATCATACATTGATTACTCTTTATGAAAATCAGCCGATATTAATAGAAGAATACCTCCCGGAACCTCAGTATCTGGTGGAAGTGGTGGTTCACAAAGGAAAGGTTCATATTATGGCGGTAATCAAACAGGATATTCAATATACTCGACGATTTATTGTGATGGGTTATAAATTATTACTGAATCCAGGGGTGAAATTTTCCAATGGTCTGATGAAAGCGATTAAAGAGATCGTTGCCAAGCATGGGCTCGAGACCGGCCCTTGTCATTTGGAGCTTCGCCGCAAAGGAAATCAGTGGAAGTTGATTGAAATAAATGCGCGTATCTCAGGTGCCGGGATGAACAATATGATCAAAGCAGCCTATGGAATCAATCTGGTCGAAGAGATGTTGAAAATGGCGCTGGGAGAAGATCCGGATTTAAAGCCTAAGTTTCAAAAGAATGTGTACATGCAGTACGTGACGGTTGAGAAAAAAGGGACACTAGAGAAAGTCACAGGAAAAAGTAAAGCCCTTGCGTCCCAGGGGGTAGTGGAGGTTTACGTCAAGCCCCGTAAAGGATCAGTCATTACACCGCCATTGTCTATGGGACACCGGTATGCATATGTAACCGCTGTTGGAAATACAGCAATAGAAGCTGAGGAGAACGCGAAGAAGGCAGCCGCGGAAATTCAGTTTTGGATTAAAGAGTCTCCAAAGGAAAAGATTACAACGGTCATTCAATAAGAAAAGGAGGGTGTCCATTTTCCTCCCTTTATCACGAAGGAGTCAACCGAGTAAATAAATATAAAAACGCCTTGTTTAAGCTTTTCGGCTTGAAACAAGGCGTTTCTTTATTTCTTTAATTCTTGCGATGGTTTTGTTCAATCGGATATACCGTTTGTTTCCTTCGGCCATTAGCCAAAAATTTTCTTGCAATGTTCCACCGTATCCACCATCTCCAGTCCGCTGGCTCCTTTAATCAGAATGGTCCAGTTTGGTTGGATGATCTTTTCCAGTTTCGCATTTAATGCATTCATGGAAGGACGGTTAAAGTGGAAGATCCGCTGGCTGTTCATTCCAGCTTCCCTTGCGCCAACTCCAATGTTTCTGGAAAGGTTGCCATAGGTAAAGAGGTAATCAATCTTTTTCTCAGCAACATATCTTCCTATTTCTTTGTGAACTTCTTCATGCTCTTTTCCGAATCCCGCCATACTGCCCAAGACGGCCACCTTCTTTTCTCCCTCCAATTGCGTAAGTACGTCGAGAGCGCCTTTCATGGCATCCGGAAAGGCATGGACCGTATCGTCAATCAGCGTGATGTTGTTATTCAGCTGCATAACATCAAGCCTGTGCTTTGGCTTCCTCACTTCATTCATTCCTTGTTTCATTTCTTCAGGCTTAAAGCCGAGAAGGTCCGCAATGGCGATGGCAAGAAGGGCATTGTAAACATAAAATTCTCCATGATATGGAATGGAAAAGGTATGTGACTTACCAGAAAGCTTTAGGTCAAAGCTGATACCTTCCACGCTGTAGCGCAGATTCTTCGCCTGGTAATCAGAATGGGAATGAATGCTGACCTTCTTCAGTACTCCTGTGAAATTCTTCGTATGAAGAAGCTTTGAATTCTTGTCATCTCCATTCAAGAATAAATGGCCATCACGATCCATTCCCTTAATAAGCTCCGATTTGGCTGCAGCTATTCCTCTGATATCGCCATTGAAGTTGCCGATATGGGCAGTACCGATATTGGTGATCGCTCCTATGTTAGGCTGGATAAGCTTGCAATGCTTTTCGATTACGCCTGGAAACGCCATTCCATATTCGAGTACGATGGCCCGGTGAATGAAGTTGATTTCATCCTGGTGCTTTTCTGTATGATCGGTCCGGTTCCAATAATCACTGGATTCGAAGATAATCCAGCGTGTTCTTAGAATCGAAGCGATGAATGATTTGGTTGTTGTTTTGCCGGAACTTCCAGTTACAGCAATGATCGGTCTTTCAACGGAGAAATCTTTATCCATAATAATCCTCCTTTCATTATTCACTTGGATTTTTTCTTGGCTAAATAGATGCAGTATTGTATGGTGTTTTTGACAACATCCATTTCAAGATAAAAGGTCGGGGGACATCCTGGTCTCCAGTTCACTTCATAGATCCATATTTTCCCCAGGTCATCCAAAGCAACGTCAATTCCAAGCTCATCAATACTTTCTGAATAACGTTCCTTTTGCAATGTGTCCAAATGCCGGGCAAGGAGCAGAGAAAAGTTTTCTAAATAGCGCTTAATGTTAAAGTAATCATGATCTCCAAATTCCTGTTTCAAAAAAGGTACGAGATAATTCATCGAACCTCCACTGTTAATGTTTGAGACAATCGTTCCCGGTGCGCCGATTCTTGGATAGATAGAGGTAATGACCCATTTCCCATCACCGTCTTTTTGAACGTGAAGCCTGAAGTCAAATGCGCTTCCATCTTTTGTCCGGCAATTGATATAAGGCTGTACGAGAAAATCCTCTTCTTGAATATTAGCTGAAACAAATGCTTTTAATTCATCATAGGAATAAAGATGATCGTCCGTGTTTAGTAACACTCTAAAATCATTTCCGACACGTTCAATATAAATGATAGATATACCTTTACGCCCGTTTACCGGTTTAAAGACAATCTTCCGATAGGCATCCAAAAAAGAAAAGAAGTGATTCGTCCCTCTTACGACCTCTGAGGGAATCAAATATTGTGTAAACTCTCCAGCTTCCATCAGCCGTTTATAAACCGCCATTTTATTGCCGATCGAATGAGTGGTAAATGGAATGTTCTTCTTCAGTTCCTGAATCACGTCATTGGCTTTAGCGAGCTTTTCAGGGCTTCCTGTGTTATAGATAACATGAGGAAATGGAAAGGTCCCTTCCACCCACTTTCCGTCTTTATATTCAAATCCGGAAATGGTCTTCGTTATAAAATTTACTCCCCCGGGAGAAAAATAGACCATCTGCGTTCCTTCTGCCTTGGCAACAGCTGCATAAGCGTATGATTTAATAACACTATCAGGATGCTTTCGGTGGTGCAGCATTCCAATTCGAATCAATTGACTAACCTCCTTTAAAATATTTTCTTCCTTACTAGTAAATGATGGTCGTCCCTTTGAGGGAACGACACTTGTGATTAGGTATATCGCCTTTTTTTACACCGTTCAACTCATGAATAGATGGCATTCCATAGAAGTCTATAGAGATAACTTGTATGTCCCCTGAAACAAATCTCCAGCCCAAATAGAATGACATTTCCCGAAAGGCTAGCGATGATGGCAGCCTTTCCTTGTGCTTGTTGATAGTCAGGCCAGTAGCCTGCAAGTAACGAATCAGGATCATTCTTGAATAGTGCCACCACTTTCATCTTGCCGGTATTCGTAAACCAGGCTGGACGGTACACGAAACCGGTATCTTCAGCGGGATATCCCTTGGTTATGGCATGGTTCTTATAATGGATCTGCAATAATGCATTTTTATTCCAGCCGCCGGAATGAACCTCGGCTTCACACAGCTCAAGAATAGAGGTCAGGGCTTTAGAAGCACCAGCGCCGATTCCGATCACTTTTCCACCCTTTTGTACAAAGTCATGAAGGTTATTACGGCAGGCTTCCTGTTGAGCGGGGGAATCAAGTACGAAATCGCGGTAAATGCTTCTTATATTCGATGGTGGATAAAATAAGTGCTCATAGCCGTTGTAAATAAGAACATTCACAGAGGTTAACGTCTTTTCTAAAGCCAAATCCTTCGCTCTTAATTCCTGAAAAGGGATATTCATTTGCTGCAGAGCAAGCTTCAATCCTGAATGAGCTTTTTTATGAAAAAGGCCGTCATCAATTAGAATCCCCACAGAAACAGGTGCACCTGAGCCTGTATCTTCAGATTTATTGTCTTTCTCCACTAAGGTAAAAGGCTTCATCCCTGCATCTGGCTTTTCAAATACAGGATGACAGTTGACCCCCCAGCTTAATGGAAGACTCCAGGCACAAAATTCAGAAATTCTTTCAGATCCTGACGAGAGATCTTCCCCTTTCGTGAGGAAACAGTAAGCTACATTCGCTCTTGCTTGATTCATTGGAACGATGGTGGTGCCTGCTGGAAATGAATGTCCTTCATACGTGAAATCTTTCGTAGAGGAGTATAGCTTTATTCCATTCTTCCGGAGATGTCGCGTTAGTTTCCCGAGACCTGAATGATGTTCGTTCTTTTCTGTCAGTACGTAGTATTGGGGGAAATCGCCCGTTGAGTGAGTGGGATGCACATTCTTGATTCCACGTTGGAAAAAGGCAGCTTGATTGTTGTTCAGCTCCTCTCTGTGCTTTGAAATATGGGTAAGAGCAGCTGAAAGAGCCAAAAGAAGCCAAGTGGTGCCATCCTCTGAACGGCTCGGTGATTCAATGGTGATCCCGATCGCCCCATGGAGCATGGAATACATCGAACAGCAATATGGGCTATAGTCATCCCAGCCACCTTTTCCATCACGGTATGGGATGTATGTCCCTTTTATCGACTTAAACCTCTTAGAAGAAAACGTTTCTTTTTCTGCAACTAGATAGGATTCCATGCACTGTGCAAGGGGCAGGGCATACTTCAGATATAAATCATATTCATAAGCTGGATTGTGAGGTGGGGTACAAGGTTCGATCAATCCAATGTGAGAGGGTTTTTTCCATACATACCCATGCAAGTCCAAAACGACGGCAGGCTTTTCCTTCACAATCATATTGACGATGCTCTCTGTTTCAGGCTGTGATTGTGTAATGAAATCCCTGTTTATATCAAAGCCCTCTGCATTATAGCGTGTCTTATGCACATATCCGTCGGGATTACAGCAAATGACACAATAAACAATTAAATTATCCAGCCATTCCATGCTTTCGCCCTCTTTTTGGATCTTGTTCAAAAAACGCAGTAAAGCTGTCGAACCGGTTGCTTCATGTCCATGAATGGAAGCGGTAATGACGATTGGAATTTTCTTTCGTGACCTTAAAGAACTTTTCCTTGATTGGACTATTTTTGTTCCGGAAAGGGCTGGCTTTTGAATCGTAACACACCAAATGTCCCGCCCTTCAAGAGACTTACCGATTGAGGAGAGGGAAAAGAATGGACATTGTTTCGTTTTCTTCTCTATTAATGATTCTAGTTTTCTATAAGAAAGTATAGTACTTCCCATGTAGTCATAGCCTCCTTTCTATAGTTAATTCAAGAGAAGCTAATTCTGCTATGGACAAGTGTCCCTTTAGGACAAAATGATGCATTTTCACTGCCGGATGACCTTGCAAACCTCAGCCGCTGGACGAATCAGCCGATTTATTGGCAATCACCAGGGCCGGCAATCTTGTGGTAACAGCCTTATATAAATAGCCTTTAGCCGTTTCCTCAGTGAAGACTTGTACATACATTAATACATAGAAGTGGTTTATCAGTTTAAGAGAGGTGTATCCCATGAATATATCGATTGAGACATCCACATTCAAGGAG
This sequence comes from Rossellomorea aquimaris, assembly GCF_003315075.1. Lineage (GTDB taxonomy): Bacteria > Bacillota > Bacilli > Bacillales > Bacillaceae_B > Rossellomorea > Rossellomorea aquimaris_C. Next base: position 18,454 of record NZ_QNRJ01000004.1, on the reverse strand, counting down.
CTCGAGCCTCTCATTCTACTTGCCGGGAAAGATGGAATGAGGGTTCATGACGTACCGGGCTCTGTATGGTTTTGTGCAAAAGTGGATGGAGAAATGGCTGGCTTTGTTTCATGTTATATAAGAGAGAAGCAGGGAAAAGCGGTATTTAAGAGTGATTATGTACGGGGGGAATACAGACGGAGAGGCATCTACCGAAAACTTTTTGAAACGAGATTGGACTATGTGAAGAATGTCAATGTGAGAAAGATTAAAGCTTCCTGTACGAAGATGTCTTTAGAGTGCTTCTTATCTTACGGATTTAAGAAAATAGAAAGCAGATCAAGGAAATATACAGATGTTTTGATGTATGTAGATCACTAGATGAACAGGAGGAACGAAATGATTACGCTGAAATTAACGGAAATCAGAAGGCTATTGAAGGGAAGGCTGATAAGCGGTTCTGATAATATGGACATCCATGATGCGATCATATTCCATCAGCATAAGTTAAAGAAGAGTCATACACTGGTGTTCATGGATAAAAGGAAGGCGATCAGTGAGAAAAAATGGAAGAGAATGATCAGAAATGCTCCATGTACCGTGATTACGGATCACGAACAAGAGGCTGTAAACGGAGGTGAGGGGTTGAGCATCATTCAAGTAGGAAATGTAAGAGAGGCTTTTATGGAGTTTGTACGTTACTACCGGAAAATATGCTCACTCCCGGTTGTTGCCATCACAGGGACATGCGGAAAAACAACGACCCGGGAGATGCTCACCCAAATTATGGAGGAAAATCATTCTGTCATATCAACAGAATGGAATGATAACGCACCTCACAGGTCTTTTGAATACCTGATGAAGATAAATGAAGGCACAGACGTCGGGATATTCGAAACAGGCTTGGGCGGACCTGGTGACCTGCGCTATCACTGTAAGGTTTATCAACCGGATATAGGGATCATTACCAACATCGGAAGTTACCATCTAGATCGTTGTAAGACCTTTGAAGGATACCTTGCCGCTAAAGCGGAAATGCTTGAAGGGCTGCAGAATAAAGGCACGCTACTCTTAAATGCTGATGATCCGAACATTTCTAAAATCAGCTTGGAGGAGTATAAAGGAACCGTTCATTATTTCAGTATCCATAATCATTCCGACTTCAGGGGAACCTCTATATCCATAAGTGAGGAAGGAACTCGTTTCACCATACAAGCAAACGGGAAAGAATACCCTGCTTTTATCCCTGAAATCGGGGAGCATCACGTCTACAATGGATTGGCTGCTTTACGGGCCGCAATGGAACTGGGGGAAGATATTGAAACGGGGATCAGAAGGTTGAGCAGCTTTCAAAATATAGAGAGACACTTTGAACTGCAGAAAGGACGGAACGGTTCAACCATCATCGATGATACTTGGAACGTCAACCCTACCTCTTTAAGGGAAGCCATTAAAACACTTTCTATAATAGGAAAAGGCAAGAAACGGATGGCTCTTCTCGGAAATATCGAGAGGCTTGGAGAAGAATCAAAGGATGTACACAAGCAAATCGGGCAATATTTGGTGGAATGTGGAATTGATGTCCTCATCACGTATGGAAAGAAAGCGAAGTATATAGCGGAGCAGGCAGCAAGGGAGAGTCAAGATATCATCGTATATCCTTTTACCAGTATACAAGGGATGGAGAAAACGATATTGAAACATCTGGATGAACACACCTACCTGCTGGTGAAGTGCCGGGCCGGCAGCAGACCCTTGATGAGATTAAGAAAACGCTTGATGGAATCTGAGTAAGAATGAAAAAGGGAGGGGTGAATGGTGAAACGTTTACAGCTGAAGGAAGTAATAGAGGTGGTGGGAGGACGCTTGGTTCTTGGTTCAAAGGATCTAGAGGTGAAAGATGCGATCATTTATCATCTCCATTCCATCATCCAGAGCCATACGATGATCTTTTTAGATAGAAGGAAGCCATTCAACTATGAAAAAATAAAACATCTGGAACCCTTTGTCATCATTAGTGATGCCAGGGATAGCAGGGAGAAATATCAGGAAGCTTTTGCGGTGATTGAAGTTGGGAATATCAGAAAGGCCATCTTTGCGTTTGCTGAATATTATAGAAGATTATTCAGCATTCCCGTTATAGCCATTACGGGAACGGATGGTAAAACAACGACAAAGGACATGATTGTTCATATTTTAAAGAAACAGTATTCCGTTCAGTCCACTATAAGAAGCAGAAATGCGCCGAGGAAATCCTTCGAATACCTGATGGGAATCGATGAGGATACAGACGTTGGTGTCTTCGAAACAGGCTTGGGGGCTCCCGGTAACCTTCGATATCATTGTGATATTTTCCAGCCTACCATCGGGATCATCACGAACATAGGAATCTTTCATTTGGATAAATGCAAAACATTGGAGAATTATGTTAGGGCAAAGGGAGAAATCATAGAAGGTTTAAAGAATAAAGGGACTTTACTGGTAAATGGAGACGATGAACATATAGCAACCCTTCCATTAAAAGACTATAAGGGGAAGCTGGTTTCCTTTGGGAAGTCTACCGGGGCAGATTTGAGAGCTACTGATATTAAAGTGGATTCAAGTCAAACCACGTTCACGATGACCTATCAATACAAACCATATTCCGTGGTTCTGCCTTGTCACGGTGAGCATCAGGCTTATAATGCAATGGCAGCGATCGGGGCTGTACTGGATGTGGGTGTGGATATCACCGATGCCATCAACGCATTACAATCGTTTCATGTACTCGAAAAACACTTACAAGTGAAGCAGGGGATCAATGATTCTACTATCATTGATGATTCATGGAGTTTAACTCCCGGAGCATTAAAAGAAGCATTGAAAGTTCTGCAATCCATTGCGTACGACCGGAAGAAGATACTGTTGATCGGAGATATCGGCCGCTTGGGAGATCACACGACAAAAACTCATTTAGAAGTTGGGGAGATGATCTCGGAGCAAGGCATAGATGTTCTGATAACCTATGGACATAACGCAAAAAGAGTCGCAGAACGAGTAGCAGAAAAAAACACGCGCATCCAAGTATACCCATGTTTAAATATACACGACGTCTATCAAAAGGTCAGCTCATTATTAACACCTGATAGTACATGCTTGTTTAAGTGTTCAAATACAGATCATGATCTAATGGACCTTAAAGAACAAATCATCAAGAAAGATGAAATGGAAAGGAAGCAACACGATGAACGATTGCATTAGGACAGGAGTGAGACAATGAAACCTCTGCCACTGAAAGAGTTAATCGGTGTGATGAACGGAGAGCTCGTATACGGGGATGAAAATTTCATCGTGAAGGATGCGATGGTTTCACATTTACACAGAATAAAAGAGAAACATACGTTAATTTTTTTAAAGAAAAAGAAAGCCTTTCAGATTGATAAGGTCAAAAGGTATTCGCCTTATATCATCGTAACCGATAAAAGCGATGAAGAGATGAAGAATATAGAAGCTGCAGGTATGATAAGGGTTCAAAATGCAGATGACGCCTTCTGGGATTTTACCCGGTATTACCGGCATTTATTTGAACTGCCGATCGTCGCAGTCACCGGTACTTGTGGAAAAACCACGACGAAAGAAATGCTTTCCCACCTTTTATCCTCCACACATTCCATTCAATCTACCATCAGAAGCAGGAATGCCACCAGGAAATCCTTCCAATATCTCATGGGAATCGATGAAAATACAGATGCGGCCGTGTTTGAAACGGGTCTGAACGGTCCGGGCAATCTTCACTATCATTGTAAGGTGTTTCAGCCCACGATAGGAATCATTACGACGATCGGTGTCGATCATCTGGATAAGTGCAAGACGTTAGACGGGTATATTAAAGCAAAATCCGAGATCGTGTCAGGTGTCAGGGAAGGTGGCACTCTTATATTAAACAGCGAGGATGAAAACACACAAAAAATATCACTCACAGGTTTCTCAGGCGATATCATTTATTGTGGAACAAGTGAAAGTGCTGATTATCGGGCAAGTGATATTGTTTACAAGAAGAACGGAATGTCATTTACTTTGCATCATAAGGAGAGGACTTACAAAACGTATTTACCGGGCTTTGGTGAGCATCAGATTTACAATGCGCTGTTTGCTCTTGCAGCAGCCCATAAAATCGGCCTGAACCTTTCGAAGGCTGTTATAAGGATGAGGGCGTTTAAGAATCTGGAACGGCATCTCCAGGTGGAAGAGGGCATCAATGCCTCTATGATCATCGATGATACGTGGAGCTCAAATCCAACATCAGTCGCTGCAGCCATTCAAGTACTGGAAACTCTGGGAAATAATAAAACAAATGCTTTATTATTAGGCGATATTGCCTATTTAGGAAGTCATGTAAGGAAAGTTTATCATGATTTGGGAAAATTAATTGCATCTACAAAAATCGATATCTTCATTGCAGTCGGGAAAAATACAAAGTATATAGCAAATCACGCTAAAAAGTATGGATTTAAAGGAGAAGTGTATACAACCGCTTCCGCCGCCCTTGTAAAGGGGTATGTCGAAAGTCTGCTAGATGAAAAAACCGTTCTTTTGGTTAAGGGTTCTATGATGGATACAGAATTAATAGGGCTTGCAAGGTCTTTTAAAATGAAAGAATAATCAGGTGGGAATAAAGTCCTATTCACTTACCCCTGCAAGTATGACACCGCATCCTTGGCAATTATTACATCCATTTTCGGGTGAAAATCAATGTTATACTTTCTGTGGATAATTATTAGAAAATTTCACTTTATTCACAGGAGGTAGAAACATGAAGAAATTAATGACAACAGCGGTTTGCACAGTTGCTTTGACGTTCAGCTCTGTGTCCATTCCATTTGTGCAGCAAGCAAATGCAGCGACAGCTCCCCAACAAGCTGAGGTAGAGCAGAAAGCTGATAATATTATATCAACCGCGAAGAATTTAATAGGTAAAGCGACATACGAAAGATATGTTTATAATCCCCCACATCAATTTGGTTGCAGTGGATTCATTTACTATGCCTTCAAACAGAACGGTATCGACCTTGCAACAAGGGATACAAACGTACAGGCTCAATTAGGTGAGTATGTACCAAAGGATCAGCTTCAAAAGGGAGACATCGTTTTCTTTGACTCAAATCCGAATGATAATGATCCTGTGACTCATAATGGAATTTATATAGGCGATAACAAGATCATTCATATGGCAGACGAAGAGAATGATATTCTTATCTCAGACCTGGACGGAAAAGAATATTATCAGAAAAACTATAAAACAGCACGCCGTGTACTTCCTTCCTTTATGTTTGATCAAGCAACTTCATCCACTGGGGAAAAGGTCGTTGATATTGCGGAAGGATTAATTGGAAAAGCTTCCTATGGTACGCCTTATAATGAAGAAACCTTGACCTTCAATGGTGCAGGACTGACGTATTACTCGTTTAAGCAAGTAGGAATCGACCTTAAATCAAAAACAGCGAGTGAACAATCAAAACTGGGTGAACCGGTTAAACGTCAAGACCTTCAAAAAGGTGACCTTGTGTTCCTTTCAAACAATTCAAGTAACGGAAAGATCGTTCATGTAGGTGTTTATGCAGGAAATGATCAAATCGTCCACGCTGCCGGTTCTCAATCAGGAATCAAGAAGAGCGTTATTCTTAACGGCTACTACGACGAACATTATGTTACAGCGCGCCGGGTGATTGATGTGAAAGCAGCTAATTCAGAAGATAATACTGAAACGACAGAAACTGAAGCACCTACAGTGGAAGCCCAGCCTGATGGACAAGCACCTTCTGCCCCTCAGGAAAAACCTGAACCAGAGACGGATGTTCAACCAGCAGCACCTGAAGAAAAACCAGAGAACACTGAAGCCAAGCCTGCTCCTGTCCAAAATAAAGGCGCTGAAGTTTCAAGACTGGCAGAAAATGTAATGGATAAGGCTCAGTATGGATACTCTTATGATGAACGTACAATGAGCTTCAACAGTGCAGGACTTGCTTATTATGTATTTAAACAGAACGGCATCGATCTTCAGGATAAAACGGCAGCAGGTCAAGCAACTAAAGGCCAAAACGTTAGCAAATCCCAATTGAAGGAAGGCGACTTAGTGTTCTTCTCGAATTCTTCAAGTAATGGAAAGATTGTTAACACCGCGATTTACGTAGGCAACAATGAAGTAATCATGTCTGCCGGCAAGAGCGTGGGGGTAGTTAAGAGAGACCTGGATAGAAGCTGGTATCAAGAAAATTACGTAACAGCCCGCAGAATCATTCGATAGTGAAAGCGTCGAAACGTTTGCGTTCAAAGAGCTTTTCTAGAGTTTAAGTCTAAAATGACCGGAGTCCCTTAGGGGATTTCGGTCATTTTTTGGTTTTGGATACTTAGGAAAAGAGTTTTTGAAATAAAGGAAAAATATGTATAATGACTAATGTTATATGATACTATTAAAAATAATTAATTTAATTGGAGGACAAAGCATTGAGGGGTATTGGCGGTATGTTACTCAAATTCTTCTTATCCATCATAGGCATTATTTTTATAGGTGGACTTCCCGTTCTCCTTTCAGGCATCGGCCATCGCGAATTGAGGTTGCAGGCGTATTGGCAGTCCATTAAAGAAATCGTATTTGCCCTGCTTCACCCGGGGGAATTAACATATGTCATCATCGGTGGTCAAAAGGAACGCGACTTGTTTCCTTATTTATGGGAGCCGATCACCTACTCGTTACTCGTGCTGTTTTCTGCTTTTCTTCTGGCCGGCTTCTTAAGTATTCTCCTCACGATCCTCACCATGTTGTTTTCTCAAAAAAACCGAAATCGAATCAAGTTCATGTTTTATTTATTCGAATCTGTTCCGGATGTACTGGTTATCCTGAGTGCTCAATTACTTGTACTCACTCTTTATAAACATACGGGGATATTGTTTTTTGAAATTGCTTCAGTTGATATGGAACGTGCCTTTCTTCTGCCGGTTCTGGTTTTGGCGATTCTGCCCACTGTTCAGCTGTTTCGGATGTCCATTCTTTCATTTGAGACGGAAGAAAGAAAAGACTATGTCACATTGGCACGATCCATTGGACTCGGGAAACTGGTGATTTTGACCTTTCATATTTTAAGGAATGCGGTTATTTCCGTGTTCTTTCAATCAAAAAAGACCATCTGGTATATGCTCTCTAATTTATTTGTGCTGGAACTGCTATTCAATATAGCCGGAATAACCCGCTTCTTAAAGTCGACGCTGCAGCCGAAAATGTTTACCATTGCGGTACTTTCCATTTTCATTCCTTTGTTTGTGTTCTATACAGTGGGGGAAATCGTTCTCTCTAAAAAAGCGAATAAGGGGGAGGAAATCTAATATGAAGAAAAGTGTGTGGAAGAATCCATTATTTCTTATCGGATTTACGTTTATAGCTTTCATGCTCGTGTCCAGTTTTATGTATTCGCTGGTGTGGGGGAATGAAGTAAGAAGATTGTATTTCATTAGTGTTGAAGGTGTTGTCGTGGAATCCTCCCCGATTTCACCGAAATGGCTATTTCCACTTGGAACCGATCCCCAGGGACTTGATATGCTCGGTAAGATCTTCATCGGTGCCAAGTACACGATACTAACCGCATTAGTGATTGCCTTTTTACGTGTATTATTGGCGCTCCCGATCGGATTCATTCTCGGGACTTTCCTGATGAAGTATAAGAAATACATCAATGGCTGGATCGATTCCTTCCATTACATCCCCTTAACGATACTTGCCTATTTTTTGTTGGAACCGATTCTTTGGGAACCGTTTGGAGGGTTTCCTAATTCGATTGTTGAACGCTTCATCATTGAAATATTGATTTTGACCCTCCTGATTGTTCCCATATTATCAGCTCTGTTTGGCAACGAAGTCTCTATGCTCTACAAACAGGAATTCATCATGAGTGCGAAAACACTTGGAGCGGGGAAATGGCGGATCATTTTCAAACATATTTTACCCGGAATGAAAGAAAAGCTTGTGATCGTATTTGGACAGCAATTCATGCAGACCCTGATCATCTTTATTCATTTGGGATTACTGACCCTGTTCCTCGGGGGAACCGATGTGGACTACCAAATGGTGAATGACCCTCCTAGATCCATCACCTACGAATGGTCGGGACTGATCGGGGACTCCTTCCGATACCTTCAAGGAGCACCGTGGGTACCACTGACACCGATTCTTTTCTTTTCTGCCACAATGCTATCTGTTTCATTGATGATTGAGGGCTATGTCCAGACAACGAGCGGCCACTCTTATTATAGAAAGAAATTCAAAGCGGCTTATCGTACTTTAAATGAAAGAAAAGATTCACCGGTGCCGGCTGACTTTGAAAAGGTAAAAATGTAGAGGGGATTGTGCATAATAGTATAGGAAGAAAACAAAAGATTGTGGTAAAAATTTCATCTTATCAACAGGTTTGTGTAAGGGGAAATCGGGGAATAAGTTTACACTGAGTAAACAATTTAAAAACACTATTAACATTTCTAGTATATATATCCACATGATTGGGAAAGTCTGGGGCGTTCACGAATCGTTCAAAAAGGGCAAAGCTTTGCCAGCCCAAGCTTTCTGCCGCGTATCTTACGGAATGTCGAATTCCCATGAAATATTTTTGTTACGAATCACAACAAAATGTTATACACATGAAATTATTTTTTGTTATAATACTCGTTGTTGATTCAAATGAATTTACATTTGCTAAACAAATTCTTAATAAACTTTCACTCATACATGTTTTAAATAAATACAATTTAAAAAGGTGATGAAGCATGAACTTCTTACAAAGACAGTTAGAAGATACGCGTACTGGGAAGTTATCGTTCTTCTTTACAGTCGTTATACTATTTTGGATTAAGACTTATGCCGTATATTTAGCTGAATTTAACCTGGGAATACAAAATGCGCTTCAGCATTTTCTTTTATTTTTTAACCCTTTAAGTTCAGCGCTATTATTCTTTGCCTTCGCATTATTCTGGAAAGGCAGAGGGCGATATATTGCGTTTATCGTTATTAACTTGCTAATGTCCTTCGTTCTATATGCGAACGTCGTTTACTACCGATTCTTTAATGACTTTATTACAGTACCAGTCATCTTACAGGCGAAAACGAATAACGGTCTTGGTGGCAGTGCACTTGAATTAATCAGCCCGATCGATATTTTATATTTCTTGGATCTATTCATCATCATTGGATTAATGGTTCTTAAGAAAGTGAAGCCCCAGGAGAAATTACGCTTCCGTTCAGTATTTGCGGTCATGACATCTGCAGTCCTTGTGTTCTTATTGAACTTAGGATTAGCGAACATCGATCGTCCTGAATTATTGACTCGCAGTTTCGACCGTAACTATCTGGTAAAGTATCTTGGAACGCATAACTTTACGATCTATGATATTGTTCAAAACTCTAAAACGTCTGCTAAGCGTGCTATGGCTGACAGCAATGAAGTTTCAGAAGTTGAAAATTACGTAAAAGCCAATAAAGTAGATCCAAATCCTGAATACTTCGGTAAAGCAAAAGGGAAAAACGTTATCTACATCTCCATGGAATCAATGCAAACATTCATGATTGGCAGAGAGTTAAATGGAGAGGAAGTTACACCATTCTTGAACTCTCTAGTCGATAATAAAGAAGCGATGTACTTCGATAACTTCTTCCATCAAACAGGTCAGGGGAAAACATCGGATTCTGAGTTTATTATTGAAAACTCGTTATTCCCTCTTCCTCAAGGTGCTGTATTCATGACACATGCCAACAACACTTATCAATCAGCTCCTTCGATCCTAAAGGGAGAAGGATATACGTCAGCGGTATTCCACGGTAACTACAAAACATTCTGGAACCGTTCTGAGATGTACCGTTCAATGGGGTATGACGAGTTCTTCGATGCAACGTATTATGATATGAGTAATCCGGAAGAACAGCTTCCTTATGGATTAAAGGATAAGCCATTCTTTGAAGATTCCATTCCGATGCTGGAAAGTTTAAAACAACCGTTTTACACAAAATTCATTACGCTATCCAATCACTTCCCGTTTGACCGCCATGAGGAAGATGCTAATTTCCCTCAGGGTGAAACAGGTAACGGTGTAGTGGATCGATATTTCCAAACTGCTCATTACATGGATCAGGTGTTGGAAGACTTTGTGAATGATTTAAAAGAAAAAGGTTTATATGAAGATACAATGATCGTTTTTTATGGTGATCACTATGGAATTTCTGATAACCATAATAAAGCGATGTCCGAGGTATTAGGTAAAGAAGTGGGTAACTATGAAAGTGCTCAGCTTCAACGAGTACCATTGTTGATTCTTAACTCTGGCGCAGAGGGTGGAGTTAATCATACGTATGGTGGACAGATTGACCTTCGCCCTACGATTATGCACCTTCTTGGAGTGGAAACAAAAGATTATCTAAGCTTTGGTCAGGACCTGCTTTCTGAAGAGCGCAAGCAAATCGTACCTTTCCGTAATGGTGATGTCATTACAGATAAGTACTCTGAAATCAAAGGAGTCTGCTACGATAACGAAACAGGTCAACCTGTAGAAGAAGAAAACAAAGCATGTGAAGAAGCAAGTAAGGAAGCGAACAAACGTCTGGAGCTTTCCGATAAAGTGGTTTATGAAGATCTACTTCGCTTCTATAAACCTGAAGGATACAAACCGATAGATCGCTCGGATTATCAGTATAACAATCCGAATCCAAAAAGCTCAGAAGATCCTGATTCCCAAGAAGAAAATCACGAATAACACAAGTAACTTTAAGCAAGCTCCCTCCACCGATGCCGGTGAGAGGGAGCTTGCTTTTTTTGTTGTTCGGGTCGAAGGATGCTCTGTAGGATTTAAGTTCAACAGCTGAATAATCGTTGAAATTCAACAGGCAAATATCCACTGTAATTTAACAGGAGAATGAATAGAGAAACATTACGGATAAACAAATGATCGGTTTTGAATGTTTAATGATAGATAATGATTGCTTTTGATTAAAAATGATTGATTTTTGAAACCGTTCTCATTATAATGAAAGTAACAAGAAACGGAGAAAGTAGGAGAGTGCTATGTTAACGGAGGAACGACATCGAATCATCTTAGACTTATTGAAGGAGAAAGATGCGATAAAAATCCAAGAGATTGTGGATGTTACGAACGCTTCTGAGTCAACGATCCGCCGGGACTTAACACAGCTCGAGCAAGAGAAATTTCTGAAACGAATCCACGGTGGGGCTGCGAGGCTTCAAGGGAAACTAAAGGAATTGAGCGTTTCTGAAAAATCATCCAAAAGCTTTCATGAAAAGCAATCCATCGGTCAATATGCTGCTTCCCTGGTAGAAGAGGGCGATTGCATCTTTTTGGACGCCGGTACGACGACCTTGAGTCTTATCGATCATCTTCCGCAAATGGATATTGTGGTGGTAACGAACGGGTTGACACATGTGGACACACTCATTCAAAAAGGCTTTAAAACGTATATGATAGGGGGATACGTTAAGCCTGTGACAAGAGCGATGGTTGGAAGTGGAGCGGTGGAATCCTTACAGCAGTATCGATTTGATAAAGCATTTATGGGAGCCAACGGGGTTCATGCTCAATATGGATTCACGACCCCGGATCCCGAAGAGGCCCAAGTGAAGCGGATGGCAATTGAGTTATCGAGGGAAGCGATGTTTTTAACGGACGACTCCAAGTTTGGGGAAATCGCTTTTAGCAAAATTGTGGATCTTGATAAAGCCATGATTATAACGAACGCATTGGACGGGGAACACGATACGGCAATGTTGAAACAAACTACGATAAAGGTTGTGACACCATGATATATACCTTAACACTGAACCCTTCTGTCGATTACATTATGGAACTTGACTCCTTTCAAAAAGGTGGTCTAAACCGAAGTGAGAAAGAAAGTGCATTTCCCGGAGGCAAAGGGATCAATGTTTCCCGTGTTTTGCATGTACTGAATGTAGAAAGCGTTGCTCTTGGATTTGCAGGAGGATTTACCGGTGAGTACATTAAACAATTTTTAAAAAAAGAAAACATACAAACTGATTTTGTAGAGGTTGATGAAGCTTCAAGAATCAACGTAAAGGTTAAGTCTGATGATGAAACGGAAATTAACGGTAGTGGACCTTCGATTCGTGATGAACATATACAGAAGTTACTCCAGCAAATATCTTCATTAACAGAGGAAGACATGATCGTTCTGGCGGGGAGTATACCTGGATCGGTGCCTAAATCATTTTACCAGGAGATTGCTGCACAATGTAAGGAACAAGGGACGAAAGTGATTATCGATGCGGAGAAGAACTTGATTCAACCGGTTCTTTCTTTGAATCCTTTCTTGATCAAGCCAAATCACCATGAGCTGGGGGAGATGTTTGATGTGAAGATTGAGTCAGTTGAGGAAGCGGTTCACTATGGAAAGAAGTTGAAGGATAGCGGAGTCGAAAACGTGATGGTTTCAATGGCGGAAAAAGGTGCCCTCTTACTGACCGGCAAAGAGGTATTGTATTCTTCCGTGCCAAGTGGAGAGTTGCAAAGCTCGGTGGGTGCAGGAGATTCTACCGTTGCCGGATTCCTTGCGGGACTATCAAGGGGATGGAGTATTGAGGATGCATTCCGCTTAGGAACCTCGGCTGGATCGGCCACAGCTTATTCAATCGGTCTTTGCTCATCGAAACAAGTGGGAAGCTTATTTGAAGAAATTCAGATTACAAAAAAATAGGGGGGAAACAAACATGAGAATTACTGAATTATTAACGAAAGATACGATTCAGCTAAATATATCTTCTACATCCAAAAAAGGCGTTATTGATGAATTGGTTTCCGTATTGGATAAAAGCGGGAACCTAGTAGATCCTAAAGAATTTAAGCAAGCGATTCTTAATCGCGAGGCTCAAAGTACGACGGGTATCGGGGAAGGAATCGCCATTCCACACGCGAAAACATCAGCAGTTAAAGTACCTGCTATTGCATTCGGCAAATCAGCAGAAGGAGTGGACTATGAATCTCTCGATGGGACTCCTGCTCATTTGTTCTTCATGATTGCAGCAACAGAAGGGGCCAATCAAACACATTTAGAAGCGTTAAGCCGTCTTTCTTCTATGTTGATGGACCCCGATGTTCGCAAAGCATTACTGAATGCTTCATCAAAAGAAGAAGTATTAGAGATTATTAATGTTCATGATCAAGAGGAAGAGGAAGAGGTTCCTGCTGAAGCTTCCACAAACGAAGGAAAGGTCCTGGCTGTAACGGCATGTCCTACAGGGATTGCTCATACGTATATGGCAGCAGATGCTCTGAAAGCCAAAGCGAAAGAAATGGGTGTGAATCTGAAAGTAGAGACGAATGGTTCCGGTGGAGCAAAGAACGTCTTAACTTCTGAAGAAATTGAAAATGCTTTAGCTATAATCGTAGCTGCCGATACGAAAGTGGAAATGAATCGATTTAAAGGAAAGCCTGTGATTGAAGTTCCTGTGGCTGAAGCGATTAGACGTCCTGAAGAATTATTGAATCAAGCTATGAAACAAGAGGCGTCCATATATAAAGGTAGAGAGCAATCTGGTGAGACTCATGCTGGTCCTGAGAAAAAACAAAAGTCAGGCTTTTACAAGCATCTGATGAATGGTGTTTCCAACATGCTTCCATTCGTTGTAGGTGGAGGGATCCTGATTGCGATCTCGTTCTTATTCGGCATTCAGTCAGCGAATCCTGATTCTCCTGAGTACAATGAATTTGCCGCCATGCTAATGAAAATCGGCGGAGACAATGCCTTCTACTTAATGGTTCCTGTCTTAGCGGGATTCATCGCCATGAGTATAGCCGATCGACCTGGATTTGCCCCTGGTATGATTGGCGGGTTGATTGCTGCAACGGGTCAAAGCGGGTTCTTAGGTGGAATTATTGCCGGTTTCTTAGCAGGTTATGTGGTTCTCGGAATCAAGCGTTTAACAAACAATTTTCCTCCTTCATTGGAAGGGATCAAACCGGTATTGATCTATCCGTTGCTGGGAATTTTCATTACTGGATTCATCATGCTTCAGTTCCTGGTGGAGCCACTGAGTGCAGTGAATACGGGTATTCAAAACTGGTTGGATGGATTAGGGACAGGGAACCTGATTCTACTCGGATTGGTTCTAGGTGGAATGATGGCAGTCGATATGGGAGGTCCGATCAACAAAGCGGCCTTTACATTCGGGATTGCCATGATTGAAGGAGGAAACCTTGCTCCCCATGCAGCCATCATGGCGGGCGGAATGGTACCGCCGCTGGGGTTGGCCATGGCAACGACAATATTCAAAAAGAAGTTCAATGATAATGAGCGAAAAGCGGGTATCGCGGCTTACTTTATGGGAGCATCCTTTATTACAGAAGGAGCGATTCCATTTGCTGCAGCCGATCCGTTCCGGGTCATCCCTTCTATTGTGACAGGTTCTGCGGTTGCAGGAGCGTTAGCGATGTTCTTTGGGATTGGTTTACCTGCCCCCCACGGTGGATTATTTGTATTCCCGGTAGTGGAAGGGAATCCATTGTTATATCTGTTAGCAGTACTGATTGGCTCTGTCATTACAGCCGTGATGGTTGGGTTATTAAAGAAGCCGATTAAATGATTCATGAAAGAACCAGGTGATCTCCGCCTGGTTTTTTTTGATTTTTGCGTTTTAAAAGGTTCATTCCAGGTAAAAAGTATAGGTAGATGATGGAGAGGGGAAAGGCTATGGAGATGATAGAATTTCTGGAGATTCCAGATGAGTTTTACACTGCTCTTATTCGTATTATGTTAATCGTTCTACTGAGCGGCTTAATTGGTATAGAGAGGGAATTTAAAAATCACCCGGCTGGTTTACGCACTCATATTCTTGTAGGTGTAGGCTCCTGTTTATTGATGCTTGTTTCCTTATATGGATTCGAACCGTTTTTAGACGAACACCCTCAATTAGTTGGTTTTGATCCAAGTCGGATTCCTTCCTATGTTATTTCGGGAATCGGCTTTCTTGGTGCGGGAACGATTATGGTCCATGGAGGTGTGACGGTTAGAGGTTTAACCACTGCCGCCAGTATTTGGGTTGTTGCAGGCTTAGGGTTGGTAGTAGGGATTGGGATGTACTACCTGGCCATTTTTACGACCCTGGTGATTGTGATAACATTATTTTTCTTGAACAACCTGGAAAGCTTTTATAAGGAAAAAGTGAAGCATAAGAAGCTGCTTCTCCTTAGTCTGGTCGTGCAAAAAGGAAAGGGGAATATCACGTCAATAAATGATGCCCTTCATGATCATGGAATCGAGATCACTCAATACCAAATTGAAGAAGGAGATGAAATGGAGGGGGTGGATGCCTTTAAATACTCCCTTCTTATACTAACTCCAAGTGCCCTTCAGTTTAATGAAGTGTTGGAAGTTGTCCAAGATTTAGAATGTGTGAAAAAGTTCCAGCTTCACAAAAAATAAAAAGGAACGAGGGTGTAATTCATGCATCCTCATTCCTTAACGTTTATAAGCTTTCAATTTCCACATCTTTTATCCCTTCTATTTCTGAAATCGTATAGTAAATGTCTACCGTCTTTTTTCTGAAGTCCACAATGATTTTCAATTCCAAAAGGTGCTGCTGATTCTTTAAGTCTTTGATCCGGATATTTTCAATAGAAATTTCTTCAGCTTTGATTCGTTCAATGATCGATTTGATCTCTTTTTTCTCCAAGATCGTAGCACGTAAGGACAGCTCTTTTTCCCGCAATCGTTTCGGGCCTAAATACGTAATAATGATAGGCACCACTTCGACGGAGACTATCAAGAGAATCACACCTGCCGTAGCTTCCATGTAGAAACCGGCTCCAACAGCAATTCCGATTCCTGCCGCTCCCCAGATCATAGCTGCTGTCGTTAACCCGGAAATGCTGTCATTCCCTCTTCGTAAAATGACACCTGCCCCCAAGAAACCAATCCCTGAAACAATCTGAGCTGCCAGTCGCAAAGGATCCATCGTGATATTTACTTTATCCGATCCCTCAGAAATATAAGCAGACTCAATAGAGACAATCGTTAATAAACAGCTCACGATACATATAACGAGAGACGTCTTTAAACCTACAGGCTTTCGCTTTAATTCTCTCTCCAGCCCAATGATTAACCCTAATACCGCAGATACTCCCAGCTTTATCATGAATGTCGTATCTAATAGTTCCATCAAGCCCCCTCCAGTTCTACATTTATCCCTGAAAATTCATGTAGTAATTTAACCCTGCTGATTATAAAATAGGAGTAACGAATACATATCAGGAGGTTTGTCATGTCAGACACAAAGGTTAATCCGTATCTATTACTCGCAATCGGAGTCATCTCCGTATCAACCTCTGCCATCCTGGTAAAAGTATCGAGTGCACCAGCAGGTGTGTTGGCCTTTTACCGGTTATTTTTCACAGTTCTATTAATGTCCCCTGTATTTTTCTTAAAGTATGTGAAGGAACTGAAAGTTATTACTCTAAGAGATTGGATGTTTTCCATTTTAGCCGGGGTCTTTCTGGCCTTTCACTTCATACTCTGGTTTGAATCCTTAAATTATACTTCGGTTGCCAGTTCTACGGTACTCGTCACATTGCAGCCATTATTCGCTTTTATCGGGGCTTACTTGTTCTTTCAGGAAAAATTAACAGGGAGAGCCATCATCTCGGCGGTTTTAGCTGTTAGTGGGAGTATCATCATAAGCTGGGGAGATTTTAAAATAAGCGGAAGCGCGCTATGGGGAGATATATTAGCCTTGGTGGCGTGCGCTCTTGTAACAGGATACCTGTTATTCGGGCAGACGATAAGAAAACGACTGTCCCTCATTACCTACACGTATTTGGTCTATGCGATCAGCTCAGTCGTTTTATTCCTATATGTCATGATACGTTCCGAAAGCCTTGGGCCGTATCCGAAAGAGGATTGGGTCTACTTTCTATTGCTTGCCATCATCCCGACACTATTAGGTCATTCATTATTCAACTGGTCCCTGAAGTGGTTAAGCACCTCAACCATCTCAATGGCCATCCTCTTTGAACCAATCGGCGCTTCAATCCTTGCTTATTGGCTCTTAGCTGAAAAAGTGATGATGACTCAAGTGGTCGGCGGTCTTGTCATTATCATCGGCGTTACCTTCTTCTTAATAGAAGAAAGGAAGTTAAAAAAGATGGTCCAAAAAGTCAACGAGGTGAAAAAGAGTGAAGAACTTCCGCTTTAGAAAGGCAAACCTCCAAGACTCACCCGGGTTAGCATACGTACACGTCCATAGCTGGAGAACGACGTACGAAGGAATCGTATCACACGAATATCTTCAGTCTTTATCAATAGAAGAAAGAGAACAAGAGTGGGTACAAATCCTTTCCGGATCTCATCATACGTATGTATGTGAAGTGGAGGATGGGAAAATCGTCGGCTTTGTTTCATTTGGGAAAGAGCGTTCAGGGGAGTACGAAGGGGAATTATATGCCATTTATCTTCTAGAAGAATATCAAGGTAAAGGCATCGGGAAAGAGCTCTTCGGAATTGCCGCTGCAGGTCTTGAAAAACAAGGATACAACTCTATGTGGATATGGGTGTTGAAAGAGAATCCATCGAAACATTTCTATTATGCCTTAAAGCCTGCACTCATTAAGGAAGAGAAATTAACGATTGGCGGTGAGTCGCACCAGGAAGAAGGGTTGCTGCTGGAACTGCATTAAAAAGGAGTAAAGGAAGCGTTCATTTCGCTCCTTTACTCCTTTATTAAATTTGCTTAAGACTAAACGTTAATAGATCCTTTCACTCAAGAAAATACGTATGTAAAACCAGAAAACACAAACGCCATGACGACTGAAAAGATGAAGGTCATTCCTCTTACAGGAGTAGTGCTTTCGCTTATCTTAAGAGCTTGTACATATGAATACGCAAACAGATATACAGCCATGATGAATGATAGAGATAATGCGACGTTGGTAAGCATGAAAAAAAGGTCTCCTTTCAGGAATGCGTAGTAATAATATATATGGAGGTTTGCTGTTAAACAGAACAATGAAGTGATTGATTAAGTTTTTAAAGTTTTCCTTAAAAATATATTGCAATAACATTAACAGCGTGTTATATTTATAAACGTCGCTGATGCAGCAAACAACATTTTGAAATAATAAATGAAAAAAGTTGTTGACGCGAGAATGAAAGATATGTTATATTAATAAAGTCGCTTCAGAGCGGAGCGGACAAGCCTTGAACCTTGAAAACTGAACAAAACAAGACAATACGTCAACGTTAATTCTAGATTTATTTTTAAAGAGCTATTCAAACTTTTATCGGAGAGTTTGATCCTGGCTCAGGACGAACGCTGGCGGCGTGCCTAATACATGCAAGTCGAGCGGATTGATGGGAGCTTGCTCCCATCAGTCAGCGGCGGACGGGTGAGTAACACGTGGGTAACCTGCCTGTAAGACTGGGATAACTCCGGGAAACCGGGGC
>NZ_QNRJ01000003.1 GCF_003315075.1 Rossellomorea aquimaris | reverse complement strand
CCAACGTTGCATAATCAGCCAGTTCATTCGTTTTTTTAAGAAATTACCTATTTTGGGCCCGTCCATGATTTTTTAAAAGTACGCATTATGAAATTGATTCAGTTAGAATATTTTATTTCACCTTCTAAAGAATTCAATCTGTATATCTCCATCGACTTTTTCAAATCACCTTCAGACCATTCAATATTTCTTTTTGATGGCTTATGTTCAAGTCTATTAGAACTTTTATTTCGCTCAAGTCGTTCTTCTACATCTGCCCCAAGCTCGACAAAGTAAACCGTACCTCCTCTGGACTCGAACAGCTGAGAGACTTCATTCACATAATCCCAGTCCTCTTGCCTATCAAACGCCCAGACATAAGTGAAAATCATTCCATACAAATCACTCTTTGATACTTCTTCAAATATCTCACGTCGAAACAGACTGACTAATCTCTTTCCTTCTTTCGTGCCGTAATCAAAGAAATGACCAACCAAATCAATCGTCATATGATTATGAAAAAGTTTCAAATCCGTTATTTTAGCTAATTCCTGTCCAACGGTCATTTTACCAACCGCTTGAGGTCCAAATACAAAGACAAATTTCATGAGCTCTCTCCTTCATTAACCTTATAAAGTTCGTCTGAAAAAATTATCGTCATGCTTTGTAACATTATGTATCTCCAAGCCAGCATCCCTTCACTTCTACTGATGCCGAAAATCAAACTCCTCATCCGGAACATCCAACGACACCCCATTGACCACCACCGTATCTTCATCTGTCCACTTAATCTCTGCCGTCTCTTCCCGGTAGTTCCAATAGATATTTTTCCTCTTGTCCTCTTTTTCATTGAATACTAACTCGCCTCTAACAGCATAGGCAGTCGTCGCTCCACCATTCGTCACATATGCCCGCAATGTGTACTTCCCGTCGGGGGACGATTCTTCTGACAGGAACTCCCCTTTCGGCAGCCTGTTCATATCATAAAAAGCCCAATAGACCCCATATATCACGAATGCCACGACACATAAACAAAAGATGCCCAATATAGTAAAAACTACTTTCTTTTCGGTTTCTACACCATGATTTGCCCCCATGTTATGTACTCCTTTTGAAAAACTTGCGTTATGGTTATCATTTGCTATCAATTTCTCAGTAAAAATGGCCGCTCACGTGGAAAAACCGATCCTGCCTTGGCCAATATACAGGTATCATCCCGTCATTCCACTGCATCATAAGCCACCAAATCCACTTATCGGCGAAAAACGGATTTTATCGGCGATATTTTCAATATAACGGCGAAATTCTCATTTTATCGGCGAACTATCAAATATATCAGCGAATCGCCCCAATCAGGGACGGACCTCGATTGAATGATTCTTTCAACCTTCTAAAAACGCTTATTGAAATGATCTAAACGCATGATCGTTCCTCGTAACCTACTAAAGTAGCTCACTACCAATTATTTCAAATGTGTAACGTAAACTCAATCCCATATAAAAAAAGAACTCAACCAATTTAGTCGAGCCCCTTCTGATCATCATAATACTTCCCAATCTCCCGACCCAGTGCAGAAAATCGCTCATTCCCTTCTAAGGAGAAATCCCTGCTGCAGGCCGAATTCGTCACCTGGAACTCATCATATACAATCTCTTATTACGAACGGCTCATACGCGTCAAAGTGCACATGATTCATCGCACTAAATCACACCCAAACGTCCCTACCACTCCTCTCTAAACACCCTCTCCACCACCCACCTGATCAAGTAAGAAAGAACGATATTGATTCATTCATACGTAAGAATCATGACTTTTTCCCCTTCCACATAACTTGATAGCATGTTAAAATTACCCAAAAATAAAAATTCCTTCCCTTCTTAAAGAAAGGAGATCAAGAAAATGTCAAGAAATCGTGAGCTGCTTACCATTTTGCAGACGCTCCAAACCTATTCAGATTGTGATATCACCCAGTCATTTTCTGAACATGATTCTGACGTATTGCTGGTTTCTTACTCTAAGGAATTAAACTCATTTGTCATCACTCATCATGACTCTGAGAAAAGCTATCATGATATCGACTCCGCTCTGACCATACTGGAAAATGTTTTACAGACCTAGCTTCTTATGAATGATCCATAGATTAAACACAAGAAGACCCGTCGTCGATCGACAGGTCTTCTTGTGTTTCTGTAACCATCCGGTGGCTATTTATTGCTGTTGGACTTGTTTGAACTATTGGAGTTGTTCGAGTTGCTGGAGTTACTGGACTGGCTTCCGCCTTTCGCTCCGATTTCCTGATAGAATTTCTTGTCGTGATTTTCTGAGGTTGCTTCTCCACCTTTTTCACCGATCTCTTGGTAGAATTCTTTGTCATGGTTCTTCGCCGTTTGTTCGCCGCCTTTACGGCCAGCTTCTTCGTAACTCATTTTGTTGTTACTGTTTTTACTATTGTTGCTGTTGTTATTGCTGTTACTGTTTGCCATAAATAAAATCCTCCTTAAGTTTAGTGAAAATGGTGTTGCTTTGTACATTGGTTATATACCTCGTGAGATGAGAGTCAAACAGATAATGGTGGTTTTTAACATTTCTGTAATTTAATTTACACCGGATTCATGACAGGAAGCTTCATAATTAGAAGTGCTCCTTGAAGAGGGGTATGATGGAGGTATCAAAGAAGATTAGTAGAAAGGGAGTCTTGCTACATGGATTACATCAAACGGGGAACACCGGCCTTTAGAAATGCAAACCTCGCCCTGTTTGCAGGCGGATTCAGCACCTTTGCCATCCTGTGGGGAACACAGCCCCTGCTTCCGGACATCGCAAGTGAGTTCGATGTCTCACCAGCCACTTCAAGCCTCAGCCAGTCATCCACTACGATCGCCCTCGCCATTAGTCTATTAATCGCAGGTTCATTATCCGATGTTTATGGAAGAAAATCCGTCATGACCTTCTCGTTACTGGTCTCTTCCATTCTCGCCGTCAGCACAGGATTCGCCTCAAGCTTCCCTATGCTCATCATTGGCCGGATCCTGCTCGGGATAACGCTTGCCGGGCTTCCAGCTGTCGCCATGGCCTACTTGGGTGAGGAAATCGAAGCGAAGAGTCTCGGGATGGCCATGGGATTATACATCAGCGGAAACTCCATCGGGGGAATGTCCGGTCGGATCATCAGCGGCGTCCTTACCGACCACTTCAACTGGCATATTGCATTGATGGGAGTCGGGATGATCAGTATGCTCTCAACCGTCATCTTCCTGGTGCTCATCCCGCCGTCTGCCCATTTCAAACCGCAGGCCTTTCAGCTGAAATCATTGACCGGTTCCCTGTTCAGCCAATTCAAAGTACCGGGGCTCACCCTTCTCTTCACCATCGGATTTCTGTTGATGGGCGGATTCGTCTCCCTCTACAATTACATCGGATTCGAGCTGATCGCACCACCTTATTCACTCAGCCAGACCGTTGTCGGATTCATCTTCATCGTCTATATCGTCGGCACCTTCAGCTCGACCTGGATGGGAATGCTCGCCGATCAGTATGGAAAAAAAAGAATCCTGCCCCTGTCGCTGATCATCATGTTATCCGGGGTCTTAATCACCCTGCATCCGAATCTGTGGGTGAAAATCATCGGGATTGCCATCTTTACCTACGGATTCTTCGCCGGCCACTCCATCGCCAGCAGCTGGGTCGGACGATTGGCCGTCCATGATAAAGCACAGGCTTCGGCACTCTACTTATCTGCCTATTACGCAGGCTCGAGTGTCGGAGGAACCGTCAGCGGCAGCTTCTATCACCAATTCGAATGGTCCGGTGTGGTGTGGATGATCGTAACTCTTTCCGTGATTTCGATCGGGATATCGATGCGATTGGGGAGAAGGAGCATGGCACAATCATAAAAGAGGACTTGCCATGAAGTCCTCTTTATTGGTCGAGATGAGGAGAAGTCACCCCTTCACTCCCGCTTGCGGATCCCACGACCCCTGTAATTTTCTAATATAAAGAATTTGTCCTGCATGGTAAGTGGTGTGGATGGTGAGGTGGGCAATGCTATCAGCCCAGTTATTCAGGTTCGCTTCATCTGCCTCTTCAACCGCCTTCTTCCAGTCAGCCATCAACTGATCGATCCGCACGATCGTTTCTTCCCAGCTGAGACCTTCCCTGTTCAAAAACGTACTCTCTCCTGTACTCTCTTCATTCTCGCTCCCATTCAATCGATTTAAATGGCGCTGATTATAGTAGATGAGATGATGGACGATTTCAGAAATCGAATTGGTGGCTTCATTGGCCTTCCACGTTGCTTGTTCCTCGGTGAGATCCTTGATCGAATTGATCAACGAGACAAACCAGGTATTTTGATCGTGACAGGCAACCAGTTGCATGAGTAGAACTTGTTTGGCGTTCATTTTATTCCCCTCCAGTATTTTCATATCACTAATACTTTCAAGATAGAGAAGGGTGATTCCTTTTTCACATATGGATTCTCCATTCAAAAAAGTCCTCTTTTTTAAAAAGGGACCTCCACCGTTTCATGAAACGTCATCCCGAAGTACTGATACTCGACCATCACCCGACTGACTGCTTCGTCATGAAACACATGCACCGCATAAAGGGTATCGTCTTTCGTCGCAGTCCCAGCATCTAAACTCTCCAATTGTTCCGAATTCGTTGGACCCGCCTTGATGGATACGTCCTCTAAGTTCTGTAAGCTCACTTCTATTGGAAGTTGATCACCAATATCATCAATTATGACGTATCCTTTCAGAAGATTACTGACCTGCATCTTCACTTTTTCAGGAGCATCATTATTATTGACTGTGACCCTCACCACTTTCGCTTCACGAAAACCATGATTGGTTACTTCAACCAGGACAGATGTCCCATCCTCATTCTGACCGATCATGCCAATCTCCATTGGGGGATTCTCTTTCACCCATAAATAAGTCCCTCCCCCTACAACAGCCACCACGAGCAGTACAACTGCAATCCAACTTTTTTTCATCCCTTAGCCCCCTTTATCTCCCAAAAAACTCCGGCAACGGTACCCCAAGATCGAATAATGCGCTCGTCACAAGAAGGATCAGCACCGGAATTACACAGAGCAACACGATCACCGTCCAAATTTTATGGGAAGAGTCCTCACGCTTTTTCTTCCGATATAGCTCTTGAACCCGTTTTTGCTTTTCATTGGTATGCTGGCTCATATGTTCCTCCTTACCTATCGCAATCTTTGGTTATCCGTCCCATCACTCCCTGTTTTCACTCTAAAATATTCGCCAGGCCATAATAATAATCCTGTTTTTTCCAAGTTTAATATATCTCCAAATCTATGTTGAGAGCCCTATATCGGAATAAAAAAACGATCCTAAGTGTGGACCGTTTCGATGACAGTATGGTTCTCTCCGCATTACAAAAGTATTTCCTAATCAACTGATCGCGCACTCCTTTATAATGGAGAGACTTAAAATCCTGAACCCATATCAGCCTGTTCACCTTTACCACCAGAATCATCATAAACTCCGACTTTTAGGGTAGCGGGCGAATTCAACCTACGAATCACTTTCCTTTATCAATTGAAGCTGATGATATCCCCAAAACACTGGCACCAATCCCATCACAAATAAAATCCCGCCACCTACTAAAAAGGTATTCATATATCCTCTTATCACAAGGTGGTAATAACCCATATCCGCTTCTCCACGACCGGCTAACCAGGCATCCGCACTGGAAGTTCCAAAATAAACGTTAAAAAACAGCATGATAAATCCAGCAATCGCTAACACAACACCTAAGCTGATGACATTGGTCAAATAATCTTTTGACATCGCTTCTCCCCCTATATGGAGTTCATCTCATTAAAAATAAGTAACAATCATCAGCACCAAACTGATCAACGTAAACAACACCGCTCCATAAAACACTCCCCCTACATTGCTTTTCAGTTCATTATCCTTCTGAATCTTCCACCCTGCCTCACTCGCTTCCAGAGTGGCCCCCTTGGATAACGCACCGCCACTGCTGTTGAAAAAGAATAGTCCCACCGTTATTCCGAGACCGATGAAAAAGCTCCATTCTCCGTAAGAAAAATTGATCAGAAGGCTCCCGATCCAGATAGCAATAGCAAGTATCGCAGCCGTTACTAATGATGTTCTTGTTATGAATTTCTTCATAATTTATACCCCCTCGTATTACTTACATTTACGAATGGATCCACTGAAAAGTTTCAATTTTCAGTCAACGATGCATTGTAATACTTTTACTCATCCTGCAAACTAAGCTTATCTTCTGTTGATAGATTCCTTAAAGCGCTTTATCCAAGTGCCCGATCAATAGAAATCCTATCACATGAGGTAATATCTCACTCATAATCCCTAAAACCATGAAAAACATTCCATACCGTTTTTTCTCGTAGTCCTTTTTTAAGACCAGCCCCACACAAAAGGCGATGAAACCGTGAAAAAACCAAGGAGTGAAGAAGGCCAAAATGACCGACAACCAACCGACGAATATCAGTATGTTCGTGCCTTTCTTATCTTTCATACTATCTCTCCCGTCTTAAATTGACTGATTTCTCGGAGCAGTCTTGAAAAATGCCTCTCTCACATAAATCGTATAAATCAAGACCATGACCGAAAAAACCACATTTCCTATAATGGGCTGTTGAGGTTCATTCGTTAATAACAGGAAACTGATGAATCCAAATAGGACCGAATACATGATCATTAACCAAAAACCCCATATTTTCATTCTCATGTATCCATAAACCATCCACAGGGAAACTACTCCAAATCCTTCTCCACCCAATGCCCCTCATCCGAATTTCTCACCACCACATCAAAAAGCTCGCTCTTCGGATGCATGAAGACTTCATATTGAATTCTCCGCTCTTCATGGGTTTTCCGTAGATATTCCACCTCCATCCCTCTTTCGGAAACATCGCGGATTCCCCTTCTCATGAGCTCTGTCTCACCATCCGTATAAAAGTAAATTTTGAGGTCGTATAAGTCGGGATTGCTGAATGCAACAGACATCCCTTCTACAATCGTCAGATTATTTTAGGACGAGATGAGCTGACTTCGTTCATAAGGGACGTCCAATGTGTAGAAATCCATCTCTTCCCTAACCATCTTGATATCCCGATCGAGTGCGAGTAGGTGGTGTGCCGCAGGATGACAGGCGGTCATTTTGGATTGATGGATTTCATTGTTGTATTCATATTGAATGGAGGTGTGTTTTCTCACGTCAGAATTGACGATATAGGGATCGGTGTTGATATAATTGACCCTTTTTCTTTCAAGGTGCGTCAAAAGCTTTTTGGCAAACGTAGTTTTACCGGAAGCACCATGCCCTGAAATGCCGATGACCATTCTTCCATCCATCTTGTTTATTCGATTGACTATGTTATGTAAGATATTATCCATGAGTTCTCTCCTTAATATTAAACTTATCCTTAATCATCCCCGCTGACATCGATTTCTAAATCACCCTCGTCCCCATCCTCATGCCGATCAAGATTCCGGTCTGGATGCCCCATTTCAAACATCCGATTCCGCAACCTTAATTGCTTGACGACCATTGCCAGGAGGAAACCGGCCAACGATAGGTAGAGCAGGTAATCGAGATCGAAAAACAAAGAAACACATAATAACAGAATGGAAGGAAGGGCAATTATCCCTTGTATCTTTTTCATCGGGAAGCTGCCAATCTCACAAATTCCTCGCTATCCCCTACACATAGCCTCATCCCTTTTTCCCAAAAGGCTTCCTCCGTAATGTCTTCCCCCAAATGCTTCATGACGAGGTCTTCTGCCGACATGCTTCCTGAATCCCGCAAGAGGTGCATGTAATGTTCCTCGAATCCTTTCCCCGTTTCCTTCGCCATTGCGAAGAAGTTGAGTGCAAGTAAATATCCAAAGGTGTAAGGAAAGTTGTAGAAAGGAGATTCTGTTTTATAAAAATGAGGCGTCCATACCCATGAATGAACGGGAATCTCATCCAGGGAACCGGCATAGCCTTCTTTCATGGCAGCCCCCATCAGTTCGTTCAAGCGTGCTGCAGGGACAAACCCCTTTTTCCGTTCTTCGTGAAAATTCTTTTCGAAGATAAATCTGGCATGCAGGTTCATTAAGTTCATGACGCTGCGCTTCAGTTTCTCATCAAGAATGAACAGCTTCTCTTCGTCCGTCTCCGCTTTTTCCATGGTCGCCTCCAGTATGATCATCTCTGCGAAGGTGGATGCCGTTTCGGCCAGGCTCATAGGGTAGGACTTGTTCATCCCGTTCACCGATTTCATCGCATGGTTATGAAAGGCATGGCCCAGTTCATGCACAAGGGTCAATACCCCTTTGAATGTGCCGGGGAAGGTCAGGAACACCCTGGACTCCCCCGTTAACGGAAACCCTGCACAAATGGGAACCGCAGACTTACCCGGACGATTTTCTGCCTCGACCCAGCCTTCACGGAATGCTGTCTCGGCAAACTGTCCCATTTCGGTACCAAATGCGCGAAATTGCTCCTCGACCAAAGCCGCCGCCTCTCCGTATTCCATTCCTTGATGGACATGATTCATTGGGGACCAAAAGTGGTAGGACTTCATTTTGGCATCGCCGTTCATTGCTGCCTTCACATTCATGTATTGAACAAACGGTTCTTTATATCTCTCCATCACTGAAAACATCGCATTCAGCGTTTCTTCCTTCATCCGGTTTTGGGCCAGGGGAACATGCAGGACGTCCTCGATCCCCATGCCCTTATACATATTCAACCGGAAACCGGCCAGGTGATTCAGGATCTCGGCAAACTGCCCCTCATGCTCGGTCCACTTTTCCACCAGCGCCTCATGAGATTCTTTCCGAACCGAAGCATCGTGGTGCGAACGCAGATTGATGGCCTGCCCAACAGAGAAATCCTGACCATTCACCTGGACCTTAATGCTGCTCATGAATGATTGATAGAACTGTCCCCAGGCGTGGTATCCGTCTGCCATAAGCTCCGACACCTCCTGTGAAGGCGCCCTGTCCGCTTCATCCCGCCATTCTTGGAGGATGAAGCGATACTCCTTCAGTTCCTCTGAAGCAAACAGGCTCATCCACTCCGATTCCTCTGCAAGTGCTAATTTCTTTTTCAAGCTACCGGTAATAGAGTCATATTTTGATTGAAGAACCGTGGTTTCCCCTCTATAGAATTGTGCTCCCTGGTCTTTCGGATTTTCTGAAAGAAGACAGATGGCGTAGGATCTTGCTTGGGATATGGACATCTTTATGTCCCTAAGTCGATTAAGAACATCGACCAGTTGATCCGACTCCAGCGTCACTTCTCCCATGGTTTCTTCCAGATCGGAAATTCTGTCTTCCGTCTGTTTCATATGATTATGTAATTCAGGTGAAGTGCTACCACCTTTGAAGATGCTATCGAGATTCCATACTGGTTTATATTTTGTGTGAGTCATCATTATTCCCTCCTATCAAGTTCCGAATGAAACGTATGTTCTTATTCTACCTTATTTTGTAGTTTCTTCCAACTTATACTAGTCTGAATTTCAAAAGTTTTAATCCTACTAATTTTAAGGAATGATAGCTTGAACCCCACTTACAATAAGCTAAAGAAAGTTTCCCTTACTTCTGATTCAGTAAAACCCTCACGATTTTTCGACAAAAGGATCATAAGTTGAAATTTAGGGGGCATAACTCAAAAACCCGGATCATAAAGTGCTGAAACCGGGTCATAAATCCCCCAAGCGGATCATAAGTCACGGAAACCGGATTATATTTCCAGGAGGGCATGAAATTTTTATAAGTGAACAGACAAATGAACCTACAATGAGGCTAAAAAAGCACACTTACAATCCCAAAAGCGGTTATTTTATCAAAAAAAAGCAGAATTCCATCTCAAAATGACGAACTCAATAAATGTCCCGTCCTGAACCTCCACCATCTAATGATTGACCATCACTGAACTATCGCGGCCGTCTCTTAAATAATTCATAAATACATCCTTCACCATCTCTGTCTTTCCAACCTCGACCAATTTATTCCCTTTCACCGAAGCGTATCCACATACTTCTTCATACAACATTGGAGATCCTGTCCCTACCAAGTAGACCTTCTCTTCCACCAGGCCTTCTCCATTCACTTTAACATCGGAAATGACGCCATCATGACGACTCCATGTAACTCCAGAGAACCCTAAAGCCCCAATCGGGATCCCGTGCGGCCTGAATCCATTTCCGTATACCTGTTTGGAGGTAACCTCCCCATTAAAACTATCCTCTATCAATCTCGCAATCTGTTCACCCTTAAGCTCCATCAACACAGGAGAATGCATGCTTTTGCATCGATTGTACACATCCCCCTTCGTCACATCGCCGGATTGCAGACCTTGATCCACTGCGGCTCCGCCATACATAATGCCAATCTCAGACTTCCAATAGTCCCGAACGGCTTCAGCCATGAACTGAATGATATCAGCATGAGTAAGGTCTTCCCTCGTCGTGTACAATACCTCAGAGAAAAACTCATTCGTTTCCTCGCGACCTTTTTCTAAAATGGCTTCCATACTGGCATCGGCTTCTGACTCGGGAGTGATCTCAACTAATTTCCCCTCAAAGGATTCGATCTTATCAAGACCATTCTCGATATGTACATCCATTTTCAACTCACCTACATATTGCCCATGAGACCCCGCTTGAACAATCAGGACACCGGATTCGACAACGGGACTTTGAAGCACCGTATGAGAATGAGCTCCCACGATCACATCGACCAGGCCACTGACTTCTTTCGCCATCTCCATATCGGCACCATGGCCCAAGTGGGATAAAAAGACGATGATATCTGCGCCTTGCTCTTTCAAATCAGCAACGGCTTTTTTTATGGCCGTAAGGGTTTCCAGATTCCTGAATCCGTGCTTATTCTCATAAAGATCCCCGAATTGATCGGTGGCTCCAAATAATCCAACCTTCACACCGTTATCGACTGTCACAAGGAGCGTTTCTTTGACCCCGCCGATGGGAGTCCCATCTCCCTCTACCAGATTCGATAACAACCACGGCACTCTGGTCTCCCGGCTATGCTTTCGAATCAACGCCGGCGTCGATCGCAGCAGCTCATTATTCCCCACTGACATTGCATGATACCCGACATCCGCAAGCATCTCTAAATGCATCTGGCCATTCGTCGCCAGGCACTCATTGATGCTCATATCCATATGATCCCCGCCTTCCAGCAATAAGTAACTCTCCCCTTGCGCTTTAAGCTCCCTGACACGTTTCTTTATGTAGGCAGCCTGCCGTACGACCAGGTCATAGTTTCCGTGAAGGTCGTTGGTGTGAAGAATGGTGATGGTTTTGTTCATATGTATTTCCCCCTGTTTATAAGTGCTTGCTTAACTCGATGTCTGCGTAGTGATCAGGACTGTGCTCCTTATGCCCCAATGTACGACAATATCTTCTCTTTCAAACCACCATTACTCGTGAACAGAATATACGTTTCTGAACCTGTTTGGATCACGACTCTATCCGTGTGTCCATATGGATAACCTATTCTCATTGCTGTTTTCTCTTCACCGCCATATGTATCATCATTTCGCACTTCTTTAATATCAGATAAAGGAATATTGATATTACTTAACTGCCACTTGATATTTAAGTTTTCGTCTTTTCTTGATACCTTTACTTCCATATGTTCCACTCCTGTCTTTATTTACATTTACGAAAATTCCAATAATTTTTCAGGAATTTGAATCATCATTGGATCTGATATTCTTTTTTAAACAGCATAGTCTTCATATCTGTCGCGAAACCTATTCGGTAAATAACTCGCTCCTGGCACAAGAGAAAAAACTATAGCGTCTTTCCAAAATAAACTACTCCCCCACAATCCTCATATCCTTAAGCGGATAAAACACAACCTTCGTAGTGCCAACAATTTCCTCCACAGGAATTGCCCCAATATGCCGGCTATCCTTGCTATCCCTTCTGTTATCCCCCATCACGAACAGATGACCTTCCGGAACGGTCGGTTGTCCCACAGCCGTATCCTCCAAGTTAAAAGGCATGGTCAAGTCCCCCTGTACATTCTCTTTTTGCTCATCCAGGTAAGGCTCCTCATAAACTTTCCCATTTACATATAACGTGTCCCCTTTATACTCGATCGTATCTCCGGGAAGGCCGATCACGCGCTTAATATAATCCTGTTCCTCATTTGCGTGAAACACAACGATATCAAACCGCTCGGTGTCCCCTAATTTAGACACAATCATCCGTTCCTGGTCCTGCAGCGTCGTATTCATGGAAGATCCCTTCACCATGATAGGAGTGACCAAGAAGGTACGGACAATAAATACAACGACTAACGCGATCACCAAAGCTTTCACCCATTCTAACACCACATTTTCCTTTTCAACCACGCTCTCCATCCTCTTTTCTTCCCTTAAATGAACCATGGCACCTTTTACACTGGCTGCTCATTTTACTTTTTCTTACATACGTTTGAATCCGCTGAAAGTTTCATTTATTGGAAATTTATAAGAAAAGCTAAAGACCAAATGGCTTAACTGAACTCCAGTTTTTGAAAATGATTAATCAAACACACCAAAAAAATCCGTACTAAAAATCAATAGCAACGACAACGAAAAAAAGACTAGCTGAGAAATAGTGAATTTATAATCATTCCTATTTTCTGCGTATCGCTTCTCCATAACAGCTGTAACCGTTTCAGACAGAGTGAAAAGGACAATAAGCAGGACATGAGTTTCAAAGAACCACATTCTTTCTAGTGGAGGCTGGGTAGCATTGTAGAAGCCGCCAATGACAATCAAGATAGCGAAAGTTATTCTGATCGTCCAATCTATCCACTTATGTTTTTTATTTAAATGATGATAGGAGAAGTGCTTCTTCTTTTTTACCTTAAACCACTTTCTCATTCCTTTATTAAACAAAAATATTAATAAGGCATAACTCGCAATAAATAGAAAAGCTTTCAACCAGAATTGATCCATGTAATCGTCCTCCCTCTGCCCCAATCCATTCCACTCTAAACAGACTCCTTCACACTATCTCTTAAGTGTGAAGGAGTCCTCTTTCCCATCCCACTGAATCACGACATGAAATTCATCGTCTTCAACCGTTTTGGCACAACCGGAACAAGCTGTTGAGCGTGTAAAAACTTTCCCGTCCACATTGATATTCCCACTACTATCCCCTGCACGGGAAGTGATGAAATATTCGATCTCCCCTATGCTCTCTTCCCCGGTATATCCAAACATAAATTCACCATTTTCACTGTTTGAAGTCTGATTGCTGATATAACTTCCTTCCCAATAATCTCCTTTCCCTTCAAAGGAAAGCGTTTTTTGCTGACATCCCGTCAGTAAGGTAACAATGGTATAGAAGGTCATACTGACAAGCAGCATCCTTTTCATCCTGTTCACCCCACTTTTTCTACTCCCATCAATCCCGTGGCAACATCTTTCGTATCATCCTTATCTGACCTCTATGATTGATTTCATCCTCGTATACGTGAAACCAGATAAAATAGTGATTAGAAGGATGGCCATCCCATTGTCGATCCTCATACAACCAATCATCTTGCAGGTGGGCAAATTCCTCCAACGTTCTGCGTCTTACTTCTTCAAGCTTCTCAATATAATACTCCAACGGGTTCCCCTTGATGCTCTCTCGACCTTTGTCCCCGAGGCTGTACGGCGGTCCCCACTCCTTCATCTCTTGTTCATTCGGGCGTCTCCCATCAAATATTTCGATTTGAAACCCTTTCTCAACTGCGGCCATATGTAATAAAAGAGCCCCGATGCTATTCCCATCCTCACTTGGCAAGTAATCCAATTCGGATTTGGTTAGACCCTTTACCGCTTCCAAAGTTGTGTACCTCGCATAATCCATCTGCGAGACAAGATGACCAACCTGTGGAGTGAAATCTATCCGCTTATCAATCTTGAATTTCATATATAACTCATCCCATTTTCTTTTTTACTACCAATTATTTCAAAACAAGGCAGTGAACTCAATATTTTATTTCATAAAAATAAGGAAGCTTCCCCCTTTTTGAGGAACCCCCCCTGTGATTGTAGTAATTTTTATAAAAGTAGTAATGGCAATGATTCTCCAGCCATTATCAATTCAATTTTTTTCAGCTCTCTTCCGCTGGTCAGCAAACTATCCCTCATCCTCTATAGCTGTCGATAATATAACTGTATCCCCAGTAAAATTACCTGTACATCGCTTCAAAATATACTGCTTCTTTCGCCCCTCTTCATTGGTCACCACATTTTCACACCGGTATTCTTCAATGAATTCTTCATCTACACTGCGATAGACGTGGACAGACTCCCCATTATAGGTCAATTCTTCAACCACTCTCTGTCCTTCAATCCCGTAATGGATCACATTGATCTTGGCTTTTTGATGATCTTTCAGCTTATCAACAAAGGTATCTAAGGATTCAATATTACTGATGTTTCCGTGTTCATTGATGACTTCTTCTACGTTCGTATGGGAGACTTGCTCATCATCTGAGAATCCATCCTTGATTATTTCTTTCACCTCTTCACCTTGAAATACAAAGAACGCAACGATTGCTAACGTGCACAAAATGATACTTCCGAATAGCAATGAAGGAATGAATCCTTTTTTCTTCGTCATGCTATGTCCCCCCCTAGAGCCTCGGTTCATTTACTACCAATTATTTCAAAATCGAACACTAATCACAATCATTAATTTTCAAAAAAAAAAATGACCACCCTCAGGATGATCATTCTCTCTTCTCCATTTATACGTTTCGAACAGCCTCTTCGATCCCATCATTTCCTGAAATCAAATCGAAGCCCTTATGAAATGTACGTTCTTCTCCCAGGCTCGCTACGATCGTGCCCGCTACATCTTCACGGGGAATCGATGCTCTTGATAGGTTCTCTCCTGCGGTCACCTTCCCTGTACCTGCTTCATTCAATAAACCGCCAGGACGGATGATGGTATAGGTTAATCCGCTCTGTTCCAGTGCACGGTCGGCAAAATGCTTCGCCACATAATACGGCTTCAAGGATTCGTTCCAGTTCTCACGATTGTGAGCCTGCAGGGCACTTACCAGGATGAACCGGTCGATTCCTGCCTGCTTGGCCGCTTCCATCGTTTTGACCGCTCCGTCTAAATCGATGAGCAATGTTTTATCCGCGCCCGTGTTGCCACCGGATCCGGCTGTGAATACGACGGCATCGGCACCCTTCAGACCCTGTGTAATCTCCTCCACTGTTCCTTCCAAATCAACCAGTGAAGATTGGACCCCATCCTGTTCAAAGGCCCGTGCCTGCTCTTCCTTTCTCACAATGGCCTTTGGCGTATGCTCGTTGCTTTCTTTTAAGAGCCCGATTACTTGCTTCCCGATTTGTCCATTCGCTCCTACTACTGCTACGTTCACATCCTCATCTCCTTATTCCGATAAATTTGGTATGAATTTATCTTCACATGTTTCGTGAATGATGACAAATCATCTGTTTGGGCAGTACGTTTCATATAAATAGAATAATCCTTCTTTTCTATTGATACGCTATATAAACACATCATATTGATTAGGAGAATGACGGATGAAGAAAATCATTTTGTTTGCGGATCCCGGCATTGATGATTCCATTGCCATCATGTACGCCCTGCTGAACCCTGACATTCAGGTACTCGCCATCGTATCCAGCTATGGGAATACATCCAAAGAGCAGGCAACGGATAATATCGCCTACTTGCTCAAGCTTGCGGGAAGAGAGGATGTTCCGATCATCGGGGGAACCAATAGTCCATCCTCTGGGGAAATCCCCACGTACTATCCTGAGATTCACGGACAGGAAGGGCTCGGACCCATCAGACCGCCTGAGAGCTTTTCAGGTGAACTCACCAATTTCTCGGAACTCTACAAAATCATCAAGGGTCAGGATGATATCACTATAGTTGACGTAGGGAGGAATACTTCCCTTGCCTCCCTTCATTTGTTAGGGGAAAACATCGTCGAAGACATCAAGGAATTTTACATTATGGGAGGCGCCTTTATGGTTCCCGGGAACGTGACCCCGTCTGCAGAAGCGAATTTCTATGGAGATCCCATTGCCTCACAGGTGGTGGTCAGGGATCTGAACAATCTATACATCGTTCCCCTGAATGTCTCGAATAAAGCCATCATCACCATGGACCAAATCCGTTACATTCAGCAGATGTCCGATAACCCATTGATCGAGATCATGGATGAAGTCATGGAATACTATATTGAAGCCTATAAGAAGCTCGTTCCCGGTATAAACGGTGCCCCCTTGCACGATGTCGTGACCCTATCCCTGATGGTGAACCCGGAAATGGGGCAGTCCATCAGAAGGGAGGTCAACATCTTGTCCACGGGAATCGGAAAGGGAACGTCCATCGCGGATTTCAGGCCCAGTTCCAAGCCGGCTGAGAAAAACGTCAACATCTTCCTTGATTTGGACTATCAAAAGTTTGTCGAGGATTTCATCAATGTCATGGGTAAGGCAGACGGAAAACCCTGAAAGATCAATGAGCTTTCTTTTCCAAATAAACAAAGACATTCGTGATCCATTTCGCCATCAGACCGACCACCACGTAGCCAATGAATAAGGTGAAATAATTCGTCCCATCGCCCATTTCAAACAGACCTATCGTAACAAGCAATGGCTTGAAAGCGAATGCAAAGACTGCACTGAGCAGCACCATGAATAAATAATAATTCTTATGATGGTTTAATGTAAATTGATACATGAGCATGTAGGCAACGGGAACCAAGGACACATCCAATGAGACCGAGCTCGCAAGTACCGGGAAAATTTTATATGGATAGAACCACTTCACCATATTGGCTCCTATCGCATCTACGTATGTAAAGAAAACATGAACATTATATCCATAGAACCCTAAAAGAAGGGCCTTTCGTTTATCTATTCTAAAAAAAAGCACGATCAAAGGAAGAACAAACAATGCAACCAATACCCAAAACGGCCAGGTGGCAAAATCGGAATATTGCTGCCAATAGCTGGTCCACATATCGGTTTGATTCTCCTGGATCTCTTTTAAACGGTCAAGCATGGTCTGCTGAGATTCACTCATGGTTCTCGCTCCTTTAAACGTATATGCTATAGTATGAGCATGAAAAGGACCGATTATGTTTTTCCAGTATAAAAAGCGGGTCAGACCCGCTTTTCTTTCCCGGCCTGAATCGGGATCTCATTCAACTACACTGCGCCCCCCTGCCTTTTCACCTTCAAATACCGGCCAGATTTACTGATCTCATAAGCGGCTTTTCCTCTTTGTCTCACTTCTTCCGACAATACAGACGCCTTTGTCCATCCATTCCCATTTATAACCGAGGGATCTATCAGCCTCACCTTTCCTTTATGGTGAATGTCATAATCGGCTTTATTTTCTTCTATACATACGTCTTGCTTGAGTTCAGTTAGTAGCCTCTCCATGTGGTCATCTGCCTTTTGGAGCTTCAAGAGGACCTCTTGATCCACCCCAAGAAAATCATCCAAACTGATCCAGCCTTTTTCTAATGCCGCCTTTAATACGTTGGAAAGTGCATGATTTCCATAGATATTCAGTGGATTCATGAAGAAATCAATGACCTCTGTATAATATGTCTTCACAAACCACTCCGCTGCACCAATGGATTTCACACAGATCTTCCCTTCCACCACTGCGACCTCGTCCAGGAAATCGTGGACCTCTTTCAATGAAATATACCCGTATCTGTACATATCCCTCAACGTGTAATCCACCCGGTCTGCACAAAGCTCGGGTGCCGGTTGCTCCAGTATGGACCATTTTGAATCATCCAGCAGGATATCCCTATAGTCATAATCGTATTTCTCCAAAATCTGTGGAATCTCAGATTGAAGGATGACCTGTTCGAATATGTCTTCGTGGTAATCCTCAGAAAGATTATCGAGAACACCATCGATCACATGGGAAAAGGCCGTATGGGACACATCATGCAGTAACCCTGCCATCTGCTCCTCTACCTCACCTCCCAGTTTTTTGATCAAAAGCATCACTCCTACTGAGTGCTCGTATCTGGTTACATCCCACATTTCATTGACCAGGAAACTGGCTCCGCCTTGATGGATCCCCTTTAATCGCTGAACCGGATCACTAAGAATCAGTTCTTCCAATACACTGTCCACCTTGAATTCTCCGTACAGATCATCCTTTATCCACATAACCCATTCCCCCTTAGATATAAATAAAAGTGCCCCCTGATAATCAGGAGGCACTGCGCTACGATCGATCACACATCGTCATTAACCAAATGGACGCCAACATAGTTTCCTATGTCACCTATATATTTTCGAAATTATCATACACCAATTGTCAGGTCGTGGCAAGGAAAATCAACGACCCTCTGAACACTTACGTTTGTCATGTATTGAACTCTGTTTCCAATCGTCTCTCGAAAGTTCAACCCTCAAATGATCGAATACAATTCTTCCACACTCGTCACAACGAAATCAGCATGAGGGTTTTCTTCAACCTGATCCGTAAAATAACAGGAACTGATCCCTGCATTTTTCCCCGATAATAAATCCAAATCCCGGTCCCCGATCATGATCGCTTCCGAATGATCGATATGATGGGTTCGAATCAGGTGTTGAATGGCGTTAGGACTCGGCTTCCTCTCAAACCCGTGCTGGGAGGTGATGAAGTCAGAAAAGTATCCTGTCAGCCCATAACCCTCCAGCATCTTGATCGAAGACTCGCCCCTGTGGGTGTACAAATAATTCCTTCTCCCCGTGGAATGAATATACTTACAAAGCTCCACAATCCCTTCGAAGGGCTTGGACAAATCGAATTCCACTGCTTTTCTGCGTGAATCGTAGGCTGTGATAAACTCGTCCCCGATTCCGTACTTCTCACCATAATGATTGAAAGCATATGTCATCGATACCTTCATATGTTTCGTAATTTCCTCCAACGGCTCTTCGATTCCCTGGCTTTCTAGCGTTTCCTTGAAGCTTCCCGCCATCACGGGATAGGTATCAAAAAGAGTGCCATCGAAGTCCCATATGATATGTTTGTACATGGTCATTCCTCCCCCTTTTGTAAACTATCCTAATTTTACCATAACCTTCACTTTCTTCGTCCATCATAAAAAAGGACTCATGCAGAATAGGAAAAATATGCTAAAATAGTGATAAAGAACAACCAAGGGGGACCCCATGATCCGTTCACGGCAAACGCTTTTCCTCATAAGTTCGGCCGCCCTGTTTTTCGCAGGGATCATTCTTCTTTCCTATCGAATATACGTATGGGGACTGCTGCCGCTGCTAGGGCTTCTCATTCTCTATCTGGCAACCAGAGTCAACCGGTCCGTCTTGTCCTTATTCCTTTTCTTCCTTCTCGGGTTCCTGCTGTTTCAATTCGCAACCGGCTGGATGAACGAATGGGATATTTCAAAAGAAATGAAAATCGTGTTGAACAGAGCTTTCCTTCTATTGATACTGATGTCTATAGCCGTCTCACACATGATATCAAAAGAAAAGATCCGTTTTCACACCAGATTTCCGGTTTGGAAAAAGCGCTTCTCCATGCCTTCCCATACCATTTCACTGCCCTTATTCTTACTGATCGGGCTCGCAGGATCATGCACCATCTTCATCCCCCTCATCTGGTCACCGGGAATCAGTGAGGTGAAATCATTATGGCTATTCGCACTGGGATTCACCATCCTGAACGCTACACTGGAAGAGCTCATCTGGAGAGGCGTCATGCTGTCATCGTTGAAACGAAACGTCTCCGTCCTTTATGCCGTCACGGTCACAAGCCTCGGATTCGGTCTGTTGCAGCTATCCATCGGAATCCCGGTACTTCTCAGTCTCCTCTTTTCTTTCGGTGGACTCTTCTATAGCATCGTCGTGCTTAAGACGGATAGCATCTATCCTTCGATCGTGTTCCATATGGTGATGAATATGGGGATGGTGTTGAATGGGTGGATAAATTAGTTTTCGATACTTCAAGAAAGAGGGAGAAGGATAAACTAAAATATTTGTCTTTCATTCCGGTTATGACAGGAAATTAATCCACTCTGTACCTGGCTTAAAGAATCAAAGAATAGCCTTAATGTATGCGGAGGTGAACGTATGGAAATTCCATTCATCATTTTAGGGGCACTCGTTAGTCTACTCATTTTCTACATGATTATTGAAAGAGCTGTCCGGGACGGTATCAATAATTCTTCAATCGGGAGATACCTCGAAGAAAAGCATGGCATTAAAGAACCACAGGGGGATGAGGATTTATTCGACGATAAGTAATTCTTATGGTGTTCTTTTTACGGGACAATACAACCCTTGAGCCAAAAGATGGAAAAATGAACGATATGTAGTGGGTAAGGGGAGAAAGAAATCTCACTTGACTATGAACATCATCCCCAACACCCTTCATCCTGTACGTCACCCTGGTCTATAGTGGACACGAAGTCTGTATCCAAAAAAAAAGTATCATTAACATTTACGTCAATGACACTGAGATTCTTCACTGCATTTTATTCTTCCCCACTTACCTTACAACTTCCCATCTACCTCAGACGTATCCACATCATCCCCGAACCAATCACTCAACTTCGCCTTAGCCTTCGCTTTGACCTCGTCATCGATAAACATGGCCACCTGCAATAAAGCAATACCCAGGGCACCTAAGTCGTCTGTGAAACCAATCCCTACTGCCATGTCCGGAATGAAATCTGTCGGAAGGATGAAATATCCAAGTGCCCCGATGATGATCATCTTCGACTTCTTTGGAACATCCGGCTTTTGCAGGACAAAATAAAGAAGCAGCGCCGTATACACGACGGAATGTCCCGCCTTCAACCCGTACCTTTTCAACTTACTCCAGAACTTTTCTTCTGAATAGTGTTTCTCGGTATTATCCATTACTTCCACCTCCAGTACGAGACGAACGTCCATCTCTTGTTCCTTTTATTGTAGAAGGTTTGGTGGAAATAGACAAATGTTTGGAAAGGTTGATTTTAAACCTAAGGCACCGAAGTACGTTATAATCCAATTACATAAACTTATATAGGATGTGATCCACATGTTAAATGCCATCATACTGTTTTTCATTGCAGGAATCGCCGAAATTGGAGGAGGCTACCTCATCTGGCTATGGCTCCGGGAAGGAAAGCCAGCCTATTGGGGCCTAGCCGGCGGAATCGCCCTGGCCCTGTACGGCGTCATCGCAACCTTCCAATCTTTCCCTTCATTCGGCAGGGTCTACGCCGCTTATGGTGGGGTGTTCATTGTCCTGTCCGTTCTGTGGGGATGGGGAATTGACAAGAAGACACCTGATCTGTATGACTGGGTTGGAGCGGGGATTTGTTTGGTTGGGGTTGGTGTGATGCTGCTTGGGCCTAGGCATTAGACATACCCCCGAACAATCGGGGCAATACCAGAATCGATGCCGTCGAAGCCTGGAATGAAATCAAGAAGCTTGCTGGGAGAAATAAAGTGTCTTCTCCCTGCGTGAAGACACCGGCGTAAAAACGCCATTCCACTGGACTTTCATTCATATGTATGTACATCCCATTCACAACCCCATATGGTTTTCGCCCTTTATATAGAGCTTAAGAAAAGAAGGCTCTCCTACTGTAATGGTGGGAGAGTCTTTCAAATCAGCTTATTTTTTTTACAAGTGACCCAGAAATCACGAAAGTGTTACCCTTTCACCCTCTCCCGCTTCATAAGCACCCCCATCGGAAGATACGTCACGAAAAACACCACAAGTGCCGCAATTTCCAGATTGATATAATACATGACACCCGATCCGAAAAAGGAAAGGATCGTTTTGGATTCCGTCGGATTGGCTAAGTAAAAGAAGTTCGTATCGAGAAGAAGATTAAGAAAGAAAATCGGCAGGGCGAGAAGATTGACCATAAGAAAGCCGGTCCATACAGCTTTTCTTGGCACCCGGTATCCCTCATACACGATGAAATAAAGGACGGACCAGGCAATGGCTGCATGATGGAGGAAGTATTTCAGAAAACGGTAATGAGGAAATTGGTAAAACATTTCAGGTGTTACCATGCTTAAAATCGGTGGAAGCAACCCGATAAAGAACAGTAAATAAAAAGCTTTCTTATTCGGTTTCAAGAACAAATAAATCGATACGAATGTACTGATGGAACATAGCTGCAGAGGCAGGTCACCAACCTCCCACTGTCCCGTTGCCACGAGCCAAATATGCCATGATAGCTCGCTTAGGACTAAGATTCCAAGTAACGTCCACTTGATAATCGGCTGATAAGGTTCCAGGAGTCGTTTACCATAAATCAGAAAAAAAGATATAGCCACAAACATCAAAAGCACAGCAATATGCGGAACAGAAAACAACTCGAACGTACGCATCTCTGTCACCGAAAACATCATGCCACCCCTATTCCTTTTGAAAGTGGTTATCATGAATAGTCTATTCGGCTTATAGGTTGATTAAGAATGGAGTTTAAGAATAGAAAAAACCCCCTTTAACAGGGGGACCACCATCCTACATCGTAAACGGCGGAATATAACGTCCATCCACATCCGTGAACCCATACTCCTTCGCCAGGTCCCCTGCTTTCAACACCTGTCCCGTCTTCTCCATCACCCCTGGATCCATTGCCAGCGCCGTGATGGCACGTCCAATATAATAAGGGGTCTCCGATTTCCTTAAGTCTTCCGATTCCTGCCAATGATCCTCGTCCATCCCCATATGGTCGAGTACAAGCTCCGTCCTCATAAATCCAGGTGAAACAGCAAGGACCGAGATATTATCCCCTTTTAATTCTTCTGAAAGTCCGTACGCCATTCGAACGAGAGCATTCTTCGCCAGATCATAATAGAACTGCCCCGTGTACTTACCATCATCCCAGAAGGTCGTGTGAATGATGAGGGCTTCATTATTCTCACGAAGTAACGGGATGGCAAAATGATTCGTCGCCAGCTGAGCCCGCACACCGGCCGTAAACATCGTATCCCAATTGGCAAGGGGCAGCTCCCAGAATGCCCCCGGGTTAACCCCGATGTCGTGCGCTCCCCACACATTATTGATCAGAATATCGAGCTTCCCCTGTTCTTCACGAATCTGCCTGATGACCGATTCCGTTTCCGAATCAACCGTATGATCACAACGAACCGCGATCCCCTTTCCACCTGCTTCTTCTATTTGTGAAGCCGTGTCATCAATCGTTCCAGGAAAGCCTTTCGTGGAATTCCCTTTCGTACTTCGTCCCGTGACATAAACCGTCGCGCCGGCTTTCCCCAATTCAACGGCGATCGCACGGCCCGCTCCCCTGCTTCCTCCCGTTACGAGAGCAACCTTTCCAATCAATGATTTCATTCATCCCATTCCTTTCATCTTTAAGATACATTTATTATACGATCCCATTCTTGACATCCACTGTCATATTTAATTAAATAAACTTAATAAATTCAGGAAAAAGGTGAAGCAGATGAGAGGCGACCGACTGGTATCCATTCTTTTATTATTACAATCACACGGGCAAATGACCGCAAAAGCACTGTCAGAGAGATTGGAAGTTTCTGAACGGACGATTTACAGAGACATGGACGCTCTGAGCGGAACAGAGATCCCCGTGGTGGCAGAGCGCGGAAAAAACGGAGGCTGGTCATTACTCGAAGACTATCAGACGGATCTGACCGGTCTGAAAGAATCTGAAATCCGCGCGTTGTTCGTGTCACCTTCATCCCAGCTCCTTGACGATCTCGGCTTGACCCGAACGTCCGAGGAAGCCAGAAACAAACTCATCGCCTCCCTTCCATCTATCTACCGTGAAAACGCGAAAGACGTATGGAACCGGATCCATATCGACACAAGTTCATGGAGGAAGCAGAAGGAAAAAATAGCCTCCTTTGAAGTGATCAAAGAAGCCATTTGGAAGGAGCAGAAACTTGGGATTACCTACCAGCGTGCAGACGGAAAAACAGATGACCGCATTGTGGAACCACTCGGACTCGTGGCAAAGGGTGATCTCTGGTACCTCGTGGCTTCCAAGGAAAACGGAGACATCCGGAATTACAGGGCCTCCCGTATCCTCTCCGCCGATTCTTTAGCCGAAGCGTTCGTAAGACCCCAGGGATTCGACCTGGCTCAGTACTGGACATCCTCCACTCTATCCTTCATTAAACGGCTGCCCTCTTATGAAGTGAAAGTCGAGGTCTCTCCACTTGCTTTATCAAGGCTGACATTCACCGGACGCTTTGCCCGTGTCCTTGAGATGGGGGATAGAAACAAAGAGAACTGGATACCGGTGACCCTTTCATTTGATACAGAAGACGAAGCAAAGGGGTATATCCTCGGTTTTGCCGATCAGGTAAGAGTGATTGAACCGAAGAATCTTCGTCAAAAGATACTAGAGATGGCAGAGGCGGCGGTTGCCTTTCATCGATAATTGACTTGAATCATTAGAGGATTTCATCTTGGTCAGGACAGAGAGAATCG
The DNA here is from genome assembly GCF_003315075.1 of Rossellomorea aquimaris. Taxonomy (GTDB): domain Bacteria; phylum Bacillota; class Bacilli; order Bacillales; family Bacillaceae_B; genus Rossellomorea; species Rossellomorea aquimaris_C. The sequence continues at coordinate 328,336 of NZ_QNRJ01000003.1, read as the reverse complement.
TACAAAAAGAAGGGATGGGCATCTACTTCCACCCACCCCTTCCACTCTTTATTTATCCTTATCCCCAATAGTGATTAACTCTTCAAGGAACACGTCAAGATCCCCCACTAACACTCCGCCATGGCCTGTACACATCACGTCCGGGTCGTATTCCTGCATGATTCTTAGTCCGTTCAGAAATACCGGTAAGTCCAACTTTGCAACTCCACCACCTTGGAGATATTCAATCCAGGCCTGTCTAAGATCGTCCCCTTTTGAAACAAGCCCCCCATCCGACAAAGGATCCCCAAAGAAACAGAGGAAATCCCCCGTAAACAGAGTTCTGGTGGGCCGATGAAAGAAAATCACCGAACCCGGAGAATGATAGCCGACTCTGGTATATTCGTAATCTCCTATCGTTCCCCTCTCAAGAAGCTTCCCGCTAATGGAAGAAGCCACCGGCAACGTCTCATCAGCATGAATGACCTTTCGTGCATTCGTAAATAACGTCGCCCCTCCCACATGATCCTCATGACCATGGGTGACGAGCATAAGCTTTACATCGTCTGACGTTTTCCCGATTTTGTTTAGGGCGTGCTGGAGAAACACCACGTGCTCCTCTTTACACGAATCGACCACTGTCAATCCAGCTTCTTCCTGAATCAAGTACGCATTGGTATATGTATTCCATTCCGCATCCCAAACCGCCACCACATATATATGATCCTTCACCCGTTCTAACAGATAATCCACAGTCGCTCCCCCTTCTGATCTCTACTAGAATCCATTCAACAAACTGGGGGGATTCTCCTTTTTATGATGAAGAAGTTAGTAGATAAAGCCTTCGATGGACACCAGGAGCAATAAAGCAGATACGCCAAATAACAGATAGCTTCGATAAGACTTCCGGTTCTTCTGGCGTTCTTCCGCTCCCATGATCACCATGAGGATCGCCAATCCTGCCATGGTAAAAGGAAGCATTTCATTATGATTTGAAAACAGTCCATAAAGTGATAGACCCAGGACGATGATGCTGATCGTCATTCTTATTTTTTTAAGCATAGTTTTTCCCTCGTTTCGTCTTATACAAGTGAAGTTCTTCTACATCCTTATTTTACCACATTCATGATCCTTACTATATAAAAAGGCGTCTAACCTCCATTTCAGGTCAGACACCCATCCATTCGCTAGTAACCTTCTACCAACCCTACTTCGCATCCTTATCCGGCTGGTGAATTCCAAATACATTGCCTTCCGTATCTGTGTAGTAACCTTGCCACGCCATTCCCGGAAGGGCGTACTTAGGCATCGCTACCTTGCCACCATGGTCAAGAATGAGTTTCTCCGTTTCATCATAATTCTCAACACCCATCGTACACGAATATCCGTTCATCGGCTGGTTCGGTTCTGGAGGGGCACTTTGACGCTGCATCAACGCGCCATTGATTCCCATCTCGTTCTCGTCCCCGGTCACAGCCCCGACGTAAGGCATTCCGGCGTATTCACTCCAGTCCTCGAACTTCCAGGCGAATACTCCCCCATAAAACGTTTTTGCCCGTTCCATATCATCCACATGTACTTCGAAATGCACTAATCTCCCCATTGTTCATACCTCCTTGAATTCTATCATTCACTATAATCATTCTGTTTTAGAACCAAAATCCCTTCTTTTTCCTTCAGGACTCTTCAAAATTAAATCAAAATCTGAAATTCTATGATCCAAATCATATTAGAAATCGTTTCCTTAGTGCCTCTCTATAAAGAATTCGAAAGCGAGAAACCCAATTGTGTGAGAAATATGAAGACCAATTGTCCATTTTGTTACAAGTCAACATTTTTTCACATTTTCTAACAATCATTCTCTTGAATAAACTATGAACCTTCCATACTATTTAACTATAAAGCGATTTCATTCGAAAGGACGTTGATTATGCTGCCCATCGACAGACAACAACAGATTTTAACATGGCTGGAAGAGGAAGGGACACTGCGTGTATCGGAAATCAGCTCCCGGCTTGAGGTTTCTGAGATGACGGTGTATCGGGACTTGAAGCCTCTTCTTGAAGAGAACAAGGTCCACAAAACCTCCAACGGCATTTCAACCATCATGGATCAGGGCATTCCGACGAATGCCTGCATCTATTGCCTGAAGCCGGCAACTTCCAGAAGATCGGTTCAATTAGTGAAGAAGGATCACACGATCGAGCAGGCCTGCTGCCCTCATTGTGGATTACTCCGTTACGGGGACATTCAGGAAGAGGTGGTGCAGATCCTCTGTCGCAATTTCTTAACGGATATGACCATAAGTGGGAAGACCGCCACTTTCCTGATCAATGCGGACTTAAACCTGAACTGCTGCCAGCCCCAGGTCATCGTATTCGAATCGGACAAACAAGCCAGACAATTCCAAACAGGATTTGGAGGGCATCTTCACAGTTTCAAAGAGGCCATATCGGTCATTTCAAAAGAAATGTCAGGTACAGACTGCTGTCATGACTAAGAAAAGAGGAACCCACTATGCGTAAAAAATCGAATATGTCTCCTTATCAAACGATTTGGAGATGGCATTTCTATGCGGGGATCATCATTTCCCCGTTCTTACTGATCCTGGCTGTGACGGGGTCCATTTATCTATTCAAGCCCCAGATCGAACAGAATCTTTACAAAGAATATTACGAGGTCAAAGCACAAGGGGAGAAACTTCCTGCTTCCGAACAAATCGAAGAAGTGAAGACACTCCACCCGGATGCACAAATCACCAAGTATCGTCCGGGAGAAAGCCCCGAGCGCTCCAGTGAAATCGGTATCAGTACCGAAGATGGTTCAGCCACTGTCTTCCTGGACCCCTATACCGGGAAGTCACTTGGCGAGTTAAAGCCTGAAGACCGGATCATGGATAAAATAGTGGAATTCCACGGGGAGCTGATGGCGGGAACTCTCGGAGACCGCATCGTTGAGCTTGTCGCCTCCTGGGCCATCGTCCTAATTGTTACAGGATTATTCCTATGGTTTCCCCGGAAGAAGGACAAGCTGTCGGGAGTGTTCTTCCCCCGTTTCGGTAAGGGAAAAAGCATCCTGCGCCGGGATCTCCACGCTGTACCGGCATTCTGGATTACATCGGGAATGCTGTTCCTGATCATGACAGGCTTGCCTTGGTCGGGCTTATGGGGAACGAACTTCCAGAATCTCATGACCAATTCAGGGGCCGGATATCCTCCATCCATCTGGACAGGGGATGCACCACAGTCCGTCCTGAAAACAAAAGAAATCGCCGACGTCCCTTGGGCAGCGGAAAACCTCGAGGTCCCTGTATCGGCACTCGAAGGCTACACACCTGTATCGATTAATGATGTAGTGAACATTGCCGAAAGAGAAGGAATCGATCCGAGCTACACGGTGTACATCCCTGAGGATGAGAAAGGCGTCTATACCCTATCTGCCTTCCCTGCCAAAGCTCAGAATGAGGTCACCATGCATCTTGACCAGTATTCAGGAGCGGTCCTGGCTGATTATCGCTTCGACCATTACGGTATCGGCGGAAAAATCGTCGCCATGGGGATCACCCTGCATACTGGCACACAATTCGGTTTCATTAACCAATTGATCAGTCTCTTCATTTGCCTCGGGATCATCATAGTGGTGCTGAGCGGATTCTATCTATGGTTAAAGCGAAAACCGAAAAAGGAAATGGGAGCGCCGAAAGCGCCAAGCATCTTTAAAATGAAGCTCTTCCTGCTTCTCATGATCATCTTGGGCATCCTCTTCCCACTGGTTGGAGTTTCCTTAATCGTGATCCTGCTTCTTGACTGGCTGGTTATCAAACGGATACCTGCTTTAAATAAATTCCTCGGTGCGGAATAAGAAAGGACGATGCTTCATGAAGAACCGTAAGAAATACCTTGGTCTCATCCTGATCTGCACGATGCTCGGAGCCTGTTCCCCGAAAGAGGATGCAGCCGACCTTTACCGTCAGGAATCCCCCCTTCAGGCGGATATCACCATGCCTGAAGACTTTTCCGGAAGTGAGCCGATCAAGATTGCCCTTACACAAAGCGGTCAATCCGTCGATGATGCCGATTTTGTCCATGTCGAAATATGGAAAGGTGACGGCTCCTTACATGATCAAATGGAAGAAGCCGAAAATGCCGGGGATGGTAACTATACATTCAACAAAAAGCTGACGGACGATGGACTCTATTACATCAAGGTCCATGCCGGAAGCAACGGATCCACCATTATGCCGACCCTGCCTTTCGCTGTCGGTGAGCTGTCCAAGGCTGACGTCGAAGCCCTGAACGATCAAACTCCAGATGATAGTGGAAACCAGGAATCTCACCACTGATGACAAAAGACCGAAAGCAGATACTTGCTTCCGGTCTTTTCTTTTGAATGAAAGACTTCCCTCATAATCACTTCCCCCATATTTTCCCTCTAAGAGACTACACCTTTGCTATAATGGATTCATAGATAAACCACAGAAAGGAGCCCTCATCATGATCATTCGGGAAACCAAGGATTCATTTATCATGATCAGACAGCATGACCATGCCTATTTATCAGGCGAAACCATCAAGCACTTGAAGCCGTCTCTACTAAAATCAGATTCATTCTTTGACGATGCCTTATACGCAGCCTATCAGCACGACCGGAGCTGGATCGGTTTGGACGACACTCCGATTTGGAATGACAGGGAAAAGATCCCCTACACCTTTTCTGACTACCCTCTCCTGCCAAAGCTCGCATTCTACAAAATCGGTGTGGACGAGATTGAGAGGGTGAACACCTATGCGAGTCTCCTGTGCAGCCTGCACTTCTGTTCCTTCTTTTCACAATCTAACAATAAAGACTGCCTCGTCTTTTTAACAGGAGAAGCCAGGAGGCAAATGAGACTTAAGGAGGCGTTCCCTGACCTAGATGAAGAATTGCTTCAGCAGCATTTCCGCTTACTGCAATTCTCAGATAACCTGTCCTTATATCTTTGCCTGAATGAGCCGGGAGTGGATAAAGAGGAGGAACATCCCTGGTTTAAAAATGGATTTCAGAATACAGAGATGTTTCATCCGGAAAATCAGCCGCTTATGGCCCGGTGGATGAATGAAAAGGAAGTGACCCTTGATCCTTATCCTTTTGAGAAGGACTTCCGCGTATCCTTACCGTACAAAATAGTCGCAAAGGGATTGATTGAAGAGAAGGGGATTGCTGAGGCTTATGAGAAGAGTGATATGGGTGAAAGAGTGATTTTCGTTCGCCAATAGTTTCGAAAAAAATAGAAAAACATGAGGACGGCTTGCTCCCCATGTTTTTCTTGAAATATTATTTTTCCGGAAGCAAAAGGATCTTCCCCAGTTTTCCAGAGTTCTTGAAGTACGTTTGTGCTTCTCCCGCTTTTTCGAGAGGATAGGTACGATCGATGACCGGCTTGATCTTACCTGCAGTGATGGCGTCAAGCATCCGTTTAAACTCGTCTCTCGTTCCTAATACGGATCCATATAACGTGATATGTTTTAAATAAACGGTCCTAAAATCGAGTTCCGTCTTCTGTCCCCCGGCCGAGCCTGATATACAAAACTTCCCGCCATTCTTTAAAGCGCTTATGGATGTCGCAAACAACGCATCCCCGACTACGTCCAATACTGAATCCACCGGACCTCCATTGACTTCCATTATTTCATCGGCAAGTGAAGGGGACTTATAGGATAATACATGAGTCGCCCCCAGTTCTTTCATTCTACCTTCTAAACCCATGTCTCCTACAATCGCAATCACCTTCGATTCAAATACGTTGGAAGCGATTTGAACATTCAACGACCCTACACCGCCATTGGCACCGGTCACGACGACCGTTTCTCCCGGCTTAGCCTGGATCTGCTCCACCATATGCCATGCGGTCAATCCGCTGACAGAAAAAACGGCACTTTCTTCATATGTAGAGAGAGGCATATCATAACAGAGTTCTGACGGCCAAACGACGTATTCAGCATACCCTCCATCATATTCGGAACCAATGAACGACATATCCTCTGAAATATGCTCATACCCCTCAATGCCACTTGAAGTGAAAGGAAACAGAACGACATTCTTGCCGATCACCGTCTCAGAAACATTGGAACCTACTCCTACGATTTCACCGGTTATATCGGATCCCGGAATTCTCGGGAACTGTACACCTTCAGGACGCCAGCCTGACTTCTCCCCTGTTCCATATGCGCCTTCTCTCATCCAAATTTCCGTATTGTTTATGGCACACGCCTTTACCTTTACAAGGACTTCACCTTTTCCCGGAGTCGGGATCGAAATATCAACCAGTTCTAATTTGTCGATTCCTCCATATCCGGTGACTTGAACAGCCTTCATCATACTCGCCCTCTCTTCTATTGAATCTTCATGATTAGTTTATACCCTTATCGGGAAGCCATACAGACTCTTGTTTATTTCTATTAACTTCCCTGAACAACCTTGGTCAAAACATCTAAAATATCCACACACCACCATAATTTTCAGAATTAATTGACAAATAAACCACATTAGAACATATAATGGTATTACCATATAAAAAATTGGTATGACCAATCAGGAGGTGTACATTCCAGTGAAAGGACGTTCATCCGACATCATCGCCGGAAAACTCATTCAATCCATTTTAGAAGGGCACATCAAGGTTCATGAATCCCTACAATCAGAAAGAGAATTGGCCACCCGTTTTCAAGTGGGAAGACCTACCATCCGGGAAGCACTGCAGCGGATGGAACGGGACGGCTGGATCACGGGACGGAAAGGGATGCCCGCTGTTGTGAACGATTATTGGAAACAGGGGAATTTAATGACGATCGTGAATATTCTCGAGCACCAGGAAGAAGTACCCGATGAATTCATCCATCATATGCTCGAGCTGAGAATCTCTTTGACACCCACCTATTTCAGGGATGCCCTGAACCATCACAGGCTCAAGATCATTACACTCTTCGTTCCGCTTGAAGAGGTGCAGGACGATGCGCGATCATATGCGGATTTCGACTGGCAGCTGCAGCAAAGCGTGGCCAAGTTATCGGCGAACCCCATCTATCTCCTCATCCTGAACAGCTTCAAAGACTTCTATAGCAGGATGGCGGAGAAATATTTCAGCGAGCCGGATCATCGCAAAGCTTCGCGGGACTATTACGAAAAACTGTTGGACTCCATCTTAAAAGGGGACATGGAAGAGGCAGAGCACCTCATTAAAGAAATGATGGAAACCAGCTTAAGGTTGTGGAAACAAAAAATGAATGGGGGAAGTTGAGGATGAAAGAAAATCGATTGTATCGGGATTTCTTCTTACACTTTGATATTTTGGTCATGGTAGGAATCTTTCTTGTGGTGGTCGGCTTTTTGATGACCATGGAGCTTTCTTTATACGCCTTCTTATTTTTTGCCATAGGGATCGTCGCTTACATGTTCAGTGAATACCTCACCCACCGCTTTGTCTTTCACATCAAGTCACCGAAGAACGCTTTTCTTCTAAAATTGATGAAGCGCCTGCATTACGACCATCATAAAAAACCGAATGACCTGAAGCTCCTGTTTTTACCCATTTGGTACAGTGTACCGAGCCTGTCCATCCTATGTCTGCTGTTTTACTTCGTGATCGGCTCGATCTCAGCCACCCTTGCCTTTGCAACCGGCATCCTGTTCATGTTCTTTGTCTACGAGTGGAAGCACTATGTCGCCCATCGCCCCCTCAAACCGAAAACACGGTTCGGGAAATGGCTCAAAAAGACACATGTCCTGCATCACTACAAAAATGAAAACTACTGGTATGGCGTCTCCACCCCCTTCGTCGATGCGCTGTTCGGCACCTTGAAGAATGAAAAGGATGTGGAAACGAGTCAAACTGCGAAGGATTTGGAGAAGAGGGCGTGAGAAAATCCAATCGGGTTGATCCGATTGGACTTTCTTTATTCATATCAACATGAAATAACCAACTCTACAACCAAATAAAAAAAGAACCCAGGTGATCCTAAGCTCTTATCTTCAAGAAGTGTCTATTAAAGTCTCAGAAAAGCTAATAGTTTTTGGTTGCTATTAATCTGTAAGATTTTAAATTCATTTTTTATATAAAAATCATTTAAATAAGGAATATCATCATACTCTACACAAACCCTTAAACCTGTTAAATCAAAAATTAATTCGCAGTTTTCAAGCGCTAGCCCAAGTATAACTTCCCCGCTAATTGCACCCTTGTATCGATCAGATCTCCCTAATTGAGCAATCAGAATAGAATTAAATACTACTGCTTCTTTATCTCCGGTTAATTTCCTTCTTGATTCCTTTGAGACTTCACCCGTAATTTCAAATGGTTTTATCAAGAGAGTGAAATAACCAATTATTTCTATTTCACTCTCTTGATCATCGTCCACAACTAAACTCGTACGGGTAAAAGCTCTATTTTCATTTGGAATGGCTAATGAGTGCAAGAACGATTCAACATCCTTATTCTTCTCACATTTAAACGAACTCAAATAATGGATGATTTCATTCTCGTCTTCGGCTACTTCCAACAAACTCGATAAACTGATTACTTGCATCGACGTTTGTTTAATACCCTTTCAGCATTTGCCATTCTTTCCGTTTTATTAAGCTTTAAATCATTTAATATACCAGTATTCTTAATGATCGTACGCGGAGAGGAAATAATTTTTCTTGAAGCTTCCTCATCGAGGGAAAATCGCTGAGAAATTGTTTCAGTAGTCATCTTACCATCCTCCTTCTCACACATACCCATCACCCTTTTCTTAAAAAGTAGTAATTAGTATATGCCATTATTAGTAAAATTATAACATTTCCTAAAAAGCTAATCCACTCTGTAAAACTCCTCTAAGTTCATTTCCAGAATATCTCTTTAATAAAAACTGTCTATTTTATAATCGTTTCTACTCCCACTTAAACACATAACTAGCCAGCGTAAACCCGCCAACCAGCCAGGCACCCAATATCAGCGTCTCCATCCCCAATTCCATAAACGGGGTTCCAAGATTCATCGTTTCCCGCAACGCCGAACTCAAATGGGCGATCGGCAGCACCTTCACGATCGGCTGGATGAGATCCGGCATATTGTTGATCGGGAAGAACACGCCACCAAGAAACAGCATCGGAAACGTCACGAATCCAGCAATCGGACCGGCACTCTCCGGGTTCTTTGCCATACCGGCGATAATGAAGCCAAGTGCCATAAACGCAAGGGTTCCAAGAATGATGAAGAAGATCATGGCAAGCCACGAACCGGCGACGTTAATGTCAAAGATGAGATCGGCGATCAGGACGACGAGCAATGCCTGTGTTCCGTTTAGCATCAGGCGCGCCGTGATCTGGGCTGCGATGAACGTGGATGCTTTCAATCTCGTCCCCTGCATTCTCCGCAGGATCCCCCGTTCACGCCAGGCGGAAATTTGACCCGCCACCCCGTTCATGTTGTTGCTCATGATCATCATGGCAACGATCCCCGGTACCAGGAAATCAACATATCGGAGGTTCAGCGCCTCGATTCCTACCTTCTCGACCGTCACTAGCGGCTTATAGTCAACCAGGTCCTTGCTGTATTGATCGATGATGCCGTTCACCACCGTCAATCCAAGCTCTGACGTGGTCAGGTTTTTTTCATTATAGTACACAGGAAGAGAGGAAGCCTCCTCCCCATCTTTAAGGTTCGCTTCATAGCCTTTCGGGATTTCGATGAGAAGCTGGATATCTCCATTTTCAACGGCTTCTTTACCCGTCTTGACGCTCTCATATTTCGTGGTCTCGAGTCCCTCATTTTTATAAAATAAGTCCTTTAAGTCCTTCGAAGCTTCAGATTGATCCCCGTCGATCATTCCTACTGTTAACGAGAGGGAATTCCCCCCGCCTGCAAAGGACCCGAGTGCCACCATCAGGATGACCGGGAAGAGTAACGTAAAAAAGAGGACCTGCTTGTTTCGTCCAAAGATCCGTAATTGTGCCAAGGTTAACTGCCAATAAGCTCTCATGATTCCCGCAACTTCCTTCCTGTCATATGAATGAATACATCCTCTAATGTCGCCTGGCGCGTCTTTAGATCCTCGATTCTCAGATTGTGTTCCGTCGACACGGAAATCAGGGAGGTCAACGCCAGCTGAAGCTCATCGGTATAGAGCTGGACGAAGCTATCCTTGATCGCCGCTTCCTCCACTCCATCCATTTTCAAGAACCATTCCTGTTCAGGAGGATTGTTGAGATGAAATTCGATCGTACTCGTTGACTGCAGGGATTTCACCAGATTCGTCGGCGTGTCCAGGGCGATCAATTCCCCTTGATCCATGATGCCGATGCGGTCACAAAGCACATGGGCTTCATCCATATAGTGCGTGGACAGAATCACCGTCTTCCCCCGCTCCTTCAGCCGCAGCACAATGTCCCACAACGTCCGTCTCGCCTGGGGATCCAGTCCCGTCGTCGGTTCATCCAGAAACACAATCTCCGGATCATGAATCAGCGCCAGGGCAATCGCGAGACGCTGCTTCTGCCCGCCCGAAAGCCCCTTGATCCGGTCCTTCCGCTTCTCGGTCAGGAGCATATCCTCAATCAGTTGATTGATATCCACATGACTCGGATAAAAGCTCGCATACAAATGAAGGATCTCCTCGACCTTGAGGAGCTCAAACAACGAGGTCGACTGTAGCTGGACCCCGATCACCTCTTTCACCTTATTCACTTCTTTCCGCACGTCGTACCCCGCAAGTGCGGCCGTCCCTTCATCGGGCTTACGAAGTCCGACGAGCATCTCGATCGTCGTCGTCTTCCCGGCCCCATTCGGACCAAGCAAGCCGAAGATTTCACCCTTCTCCACCTGGAACCGCACTCCCTTCACTGCCGTAAAGGAACCATATCTTTTCACTAAATCTTTTACATCCACCATGACTTCGTTCGGCATAACGAGCCTCCTTTAACAAAAATGTAACCGCCCAAGAGTGAGCGGTCCTTCTGTGTTGTTTATACGCGATGATGATCTGCACGCCAAGTTTGTATCGTTTTTTTAATATCTTTGGCCGTTAAGTTCTCTGTTAATGTACGGTCCACTAATCCTGGGAATTCTTCATCAGGAGCAAAGCGGAGCGCAATCATCTGCTTCATGGATAACCTGGCATCCGGCGGATTCCCCGTTAAGCGATAATAGCGGAAACTTTCCTCCGTGCGGATGATGCGATCCTGTAGCTGAAGAGCATAGGTTCTTAGCTTTATCCCTATCAGGATGATCGTCAACACAACAAACAGCACCACAAAGCTGAGCAAAGTCTCTGTCCCGACATTCTTAACGAAAAACGTAATCGTCAGGATAAGTGTGATGAGTGATAATAGCGCAATCCCAGCATGATAGGCAGGATCGATCTTACTGTGGTTCTCATAGTTTTGCTGTTTCATATGTACCTCCTGAAGGTTATAGGTTTATTATAACGTAGTTGCGGAACAAAAAAAGAGCACACCTAAGAATATTATTCCGGTTTGAGATCTACCATTCCAATTAGATCTAAATCTTATTGGCACCAAGATCAATGGGCCATCCTACTTTGCGTTTGCATTAACACCTATATTTTTCCATATGATAATGGTAAGATGGTAGCAGAAGCACCACCTACAGGACGTTCACCTGCTTTTACCTAATAAGGTTTAGAAAAAGGAGGTTTCAAAAATGGTTTGGTTATTCGTTTTGATTCCCTTATCCTTCATGGCTGGGGTGGTTATCGTGGGCAGTATTAAAGAATCATTTTTCTCCCAGGGCTATCTCAAGGGGGAAAGTTATGACACCCACAGGGCAGAAGGACATAACAGTTTCAGCAGGGGACAGTCTAATTCCTACAAGTGGTACACAGGTGGAAATTGACGCAAACATCATGCAATCAGGTTTAATTCAGTAGCTTGCAGAGTAAAAAAGCAATAGTTGAAGGAGATCACCAAGTAAACATCAGAAGCAACACCTTCAAGACGATCACTTGCTTTTACCTAACAAGGTTTATAAAAAAAGGAGGTTTTCCAAATTGGTTTGGTTATTCGTTCTGATTCCCTTGTCCTTTATGGCTGGGGTGGTTATCGTGGTCAGTATTAAAGAAACTTACTTTTCTCAAGGCTATCTTACTGGTGATTGCTATGATACACACAAGAGTGAAGCTTATAATGCTTATTGGAATGGGCAGTCTAATCAGGCAAGGGGTTCTTATTGTGCCTGGTAAAGGGTAGTTCCTTTTTATAAGTCGGCTTTTTACTAAGGCATTGCTGAGCGCAATGCCTTTTTCCTGTTGAATAGCTGGGATACAGATTTTTCGATTACAAAGAATTTGATTGAAATGTCCCGTTTTTACTTTATCTTATTTATTTGTTCCGTCAGCTCTTTAAACTTTCGATCCAGTTCTGCATATTCCTTATCCCCCGGCATCATAAAACTGAGCCTTCCCAACACTTCCTGTCTCTCCGTCTCAAGCTTCAACCGCCATTCTCCCTGGTCATCCCGTTCTGAAACTGGTTCATTTAACTGCTTCCCGATGGTTCCATTCTCGATTACAAATTATAGCAAAAGGAAAAATGAAGTTCCGCCATTGGATGTTACCTATTCATTTAGAACATTTGAATGAGGTCAACTTTTAGTTATTTTCATTCTTTAATACATACAATTTCTTTGATTTATTCATAGTACCCAAAAAGACATCATTTATATCTGCGATGTTTTCTTTAAACAACTGACTCATTAGCCATCCTTCGTCTACTTGAAATTCCTTTAAGTTCTCATGTACGATCTTACCTTCATTTATGACGACGAGGGGGATATCAGTTGCACTTACAGGGAGATTCAGGTCCTTGGGTGTCACATGGGATTCCCGATCGTATTTCATGACGGATATAAACCCGTTTGGCTCTAAGATGGCATATTTGACCTGGCTTATATCGAAGACATCGTTTACCCGGAGTTCAGATAGGAGCAGCTCGACATTGATAAATTGCCGCTTTAGATTTTTCAGCACAATCCTTCCATTATCGATCAGGATTGCAGGCTTCCCATTAAAGAAGAAGCTGAACCTTCTGTTTTTCAGTGAAATCAGGCTGAACACGATGTGCCAGAAGAATAAAGTCAACAACGGAACCAGCATATAAGTAAATGATACCTTTCCATCCAACAAGGGAGATACCGTAATGGCACCGAGAATCCAAATCAGGGCAAAATCATACGTTGTCAATTGGCTTACGGATCGCCTTGATACCAATCTTCCCACAAAGAATCCAACAACTCCGACAATCAGTGTCCTGATTAAATACCCCCATAATGATATCTCCTCAATCACTCCAAATACATCAGGCAATGAAAGCTCCTCCTTAATGAATGAACAATTCATTCTGTTCGGTTATAAGACCAAGATTGACCTCTTCAATATCCGTTACATTCTGCTCTTTTAATTGGAAGTAAACCCAGTCTATACTAAGGTGTTTCTCCTTCATTATTTTTCTATCAACTTTTCCGTCATAAATCAAAATTTTAGTGAGTTCTTTCGTGGTCATTGGAATACCCATACTGGATTTAGTGACCGGTAAAGAAAGGCTGTCTTTCGCTACACTGAAATCTCCGTTCGGTTCTGCAATGACATATTCGACATTTTGCAAATCAAAGACATTCTTCTTTCTTAATATAGATAACAAGTTATCGATGGTGAGCATGGACTTCCTTAAATTCCCTTTACTCACTTTACCTTTTTTTACGAGGACTTTCTGTTTTTTAGAAGCAATGTAAGGTGAGACCTTTATGTAACTATAAGAGACCAATAAGATGATTAAGATATAAACAAATGTGATCGCAATCGCATCAATTGGCCGTGAAGCGGGCTGCACCATTCGAGATGCGGCAATGTGACTAATACCGGCAGCCACCAAAAAATTATAAGGAGTCACAATACCTGGCTGTCGAAATCCCAACGATTTATCTGCTAAAAAAAGAACAAAATACAAAATCGTGGTCCGGAGAAATAACTCCAGATAATTAAGCTCTTCCGCTTTAAAAAGTAAATTTTCCCACTCCAAGATAATCCATCTCCTTAATAACCCTAGATGATTAATTAATGGGGTATGTTATTAGTATTTGAGGTATGTCACTAAAGAATACCCATTCTATTACCGTTTTCTTGGAACGGAGTCTGCCCGTACTTTTCTCTCGAAAAAACTATCGTCCTTAAAGTATCAGATGTAAAATAAGTGGTAAGATAAACACTGTGGACTTATTTTCGAAAGGATAACATCACTGCCTTTTCACTAGGAAGGAGTTTTACGTTTGGAATCAATCTGGTTAGAATATGGATGGACATTACTGATCCTTATCGGCCTTGAAGGCTTGTTATCAGCGGATAATGCCCTTGTCCTCGCCGTCATTGCGAAACATCTTCCGGACGATGAGAAGAAAAGGGCCATTAAATACGGGATTTTTCTTGCCTTTGCCTTTCGTTTTGGTGCCTTGTTTGCGATTTCCTTTATCGCAAATGTCTGGCAAATCCAGGCGATTGGTGCAGCCTACCTTCTTTACCTGGGCTTAAAGCATGTCATCAAAGCACGTTTTGGAAAAGAAAACGAAAATATTCGTGAAGACACAGAAGAGGAAGCTGCCGGAAAAGGCTTTTGGCCGACAGTCGGGAAGATTGCATTGGCAGACCTTGCCTTTGCGATTGATTCGATCCTCGCAGCCGTGGCCCTTGCCCTTGGACTCCCCGATTCTCCCCTTGATGATTTTGGCGGGATGGACGGCGGACAATTTATCATCGTTGTCCTCGGAGGAATTGCCGGGCTGATTTTGATCAAATATGCTGCAACCTGGTTTGTGCAGCTGCTTGAAAAGCGCCCTGCTTTAGAGACAACCGCCTATGCCATTGTTGCCTGGGTCGGGGTGAAGCTCGCGGTCATCACACTGGCTCATGAAGATATTGATATCCTGGATCACGATTTCCCTCATAGCACCCTTTGGACCCTCACGTTTTACGGAGTCCTTGTGGGTATCGCCTTGTTTGGGTGGTTCGCACCGGGTAACAAAGAATCTCAGCATAGTGAAAGTTAAATAAAAGAAATGCCCTGTGAATCTTCACAGGGCATTTCTTTTCAAGACTGACTCCCTACACTCCCGGGAACCAGCCAGGCGTATTCACAATTGCATTCCATAACGGATCGGGAACGACCAATTCTTCCTGTTTCCCCTTATCGATCTCCGTTACAATGTCATCTTCTCTTCCATCTTCTATCTTCTTCAGCCAATCGGGATCAATGATCAGTTCACGACCAAGGGCCAATAGCGGAACGCCAGTACTGAACGCTTTATGTGCATCGTCGGCAGAGTAGATGGAACCTACACCAAGCAGTGGTGTACGGTCACCGATGGTTTCCAATAGATAATCCATTCTTGTTTTCTCAACGTCCTCCACGCCTCTTCTTGGCTTCGAAAAGAACTCGAACAGGGAAACGTGAAGATAATCAAGGTCCTTGTCTGCAAGGGCATCTACAAGGGTAAGGGTGTCACCCATCGTGAACCCATTGTCTTCAGGCTCCTCAGGTGAGAAACGGTATCCAACGAGGAACGATGGATCCGCATGCTCAGCGGCCACACTCTTCACCTTATCCACGATGGCAAGCGGGAACGTCATCCGTTTTTCCAGGCTGCCCCCATAACGGTCATCACGACGATTTGTCATCGGGGAGAAGAATTGATGGATCAGATAACCGTTCGCTCCGTGGATCTCCACGCCATCATATCCCGCTTCAATCGCTCGGCGGGTCGTCTCACCGAAGGCATCGATGATATTATCGATTTCTGCTTCCGTTAACGCTCTGGCTTTCTTCTCTCCGTTCTCACTCATTATGTCACTGGCACTCACAACATCCCCGTCTGGAACCAAATCAGGCGGGCATTGTACACCTCCGTGGAAAATCTGCAGGACGGCTTTTGCACCTTGGTCCTTGATTCCCTTTGCCAAACGTTCAAGGCTCGGGATCATTTCATCGGAGTCCCCGCCGAACTCACCCGGGAATCCCTTTCCATCAGGCGTGACATATGTGCAGGCCGTGATCACCATGCTGACATCTTTTGAACGTCTTGCATAGTAGTTGACCTCTGCATCCGTTACGTTACCCTGCTCATCAGACGAGAAATTCGTCATCGGTGCCATGATGATGCGGTTCTTTAATTCGACTCCGTTTTTGAATGTATAGGGAGATAATAGCTCTTTATATTTGTTGTTCATGATTTTGCCTCCTTGTGGTTGTTCAAGGGACATCTTAATAGATAAACAGGCTTATTGACCAGACATCTGCTTGGAGGATGTGCCGATGTGATCTAAAATGGGCATCCCTCAATGATTGAGGGATGCCCAGGATTTTGCTTTAGAGTGTGGTTTTAAGCAGGTATTCAAAAAAATTCTTCACCGCTTCATGAGAGAAGTCGATGTCACATGTATTTTCTGCGCTGACCGTGAACGTGTCAAATTCATCGTCGATATCAAGGTTTTATTTTAGAATCAGCTTCGCCACAACTTCTACGTGCGCAGTCTGCGGGAACATATCCACCGGCTGCAAATACTCCACCCGATACTGCTTCTTCAAATAATCGATATCCTTGGCGAGGGTCGATGGGTTGCAGGATACATACACGAATGTCTTCGGTTTTACTTCTTTCAGCGTATCAAGAAGCTTGTTGTCGCAACCGGTTCGTGGCGGATCGACCACGACCACATCCGGACGCCAGCCTTCGTTTTTCCATTTTGGCATGAGGGTTTCGGCACCTCCGACGAAGTATTCAGCGTGATCGACTCCGAACTTCTTGGCGTTCTTCTTCGCGTCATCGATTCCTTCCTTGATGACATCCATTCCGCGGATTTCTTTGGTTCCATCAGCAAGCCATAATCCGATGGTTCCGACGCCACAGTAGGCATCGACGACTTTTTCTTCACCTGTAAGGGCCGCTGCTTTCTTCGCTTCATTATATAACTTACTCGTCTGGATCGGGTTGAGCTGGAAGAACGCACGTGCGGATAGTTCGTAGGTGAACTCTTCCAGGCGTTCTTCGATGCTTTCTTTTCCGGACAAATGGATTGTTTCATCCCCAAATACGAGTGCCGTTTTTTTCGGGTTGATGTTTTGGGCGATGGAGACGACTTCCGGAAGTCGTTTCTGGATCTCGTTGATCAGCAATTCCTTGCGGGGGATTTTTTTCTCAGACGTCACGAGTACGACCTGAACTTCCCCTGTTTCAAAGCCGACACGGGTGACGATCGTTTTCAGGATCGGCTTCTTCTTTTTATCATCAAAGACAGGGATGTTGAAGTCGTTGATGATGCGCTTGATTTCGGTTGTCACTTTATTTGTCAGCGGGTGCTGAACGATACACTCATCGATGTCGATCAGCTTGTTAGAGTTCATGCTGTATAGGCCTGCGATGGCCTTGCCGTGTTGGATCCCCACTTGGAATTGGCTTTTGTTCCGGTAGTGCCATGGATTGTCCATTCCAATCGTCGGACGGATGTCCAAGTCTTCCAATCTAAGCTTCGTGTGACGCTCGAGAGATTGAAGCAGGATGTCCCGTTTGGCATCCAGTTGTCCTTCATATGAGAGATGCTGAAGCTGGCAGCCTCCGCACTGCTCGTATACCGGGCATGGAGCTTTGGTACGCTGTGGTGACTTCTTCCGTATCTTTTTGATGCGGGCTTCGGTGAATTTCGGGTGGACCTTGGTCACTTCGACGACCACTTCTTCTCCGGTCAGTGCTCCAGGTACGAAGACGATCTTTCGTTTAAAGAAACCGACTCCTTCACCGTTGATGCCGATTTTTTTTATGGTCAGAGGAAACTGTTGTTTCAGCTCGATTTTCACTTCATTATGTTGCTTTTTCTCGTATTGCTTTTTCATTGGTTCACGTCCGTTCTATTCGATACTTCTCCATAAATACAAGGATGCATAGCTTAAATAAGGATGCCAGGATGTGCTGAATTGGTCAAGCTCATCCATGGTCGGTTTTTGATCCATTTGGAATAATTTCTTGACGGCATTTTGGATGCCGATATCCGCTTTCGGGAAGAGATTCGGCCGACCGAGTCCGAATAACAGAAAGCTTTGGGCTGTCCATGGGCCGATGCCCCGGATTTTGGTAAGTTCCTTGATCACTTCTTCGTCCGGCTGCTCGGCCAGTTTGTCCAGGTCCAGTTCGCCGTTCGATACCTTTTGCCCGATGCCGATCGCATATTCCGCTTTCCGCTGACTGAATTGCAGCTCCCGCAGTTCTTCCACAGTGAGCCCGGCGACTATTTCCGGTGATGGATAGAACCAGACCCCATCCTTTTGCCAGCCATATTTTGTGACAAAACGATGGGTCAGGGTGAAGGCAAATTTCAGGTTCAGCTGCTGATGGACGATGCTTTTGATAATCGTTGCAAACGGGTCGAATTCCAAGATGATGGGCGTCCCGATATGCTCCTCGAAAATGGGCTTCAGGTCGGTCTGCAGGAAGTGCTCATGCATGTCCCGGAGACCGGTGTGCCACTGGAAAATGTCCGAGATTCGGCTCTGCTTCTCTTCAAGATTTTCTTCATTTTCAAACGTCATGCTGAACTCAGGCTGATCCGTGGTGCCTGTCGCCTGAACCTTGATGACCTCCCCTTTCCCATCAGAGAGATAGTAGGGAACCTTCACGCTTCGGTCTTCCTGATCCACTGCGTTCAACGGATCCAGCGCCAGCCTCTCCAGTACCCGGTCAAAATCATACGGACCTTCAACCTTAACATTCCTTATCACCATCATCCTCATCCTTCCGCACAAAACTTGTATGTGTATTATAGCATACCGTCGGTGTAACACCTCAACGTTGTCGTTCGTCTAATACAATAGCTGAGGGACGGACCTCTGAAAGTATGGGGGCTGAAGTACAGGGACGGACCTCATGGAATTTCTGAAAGGGATGATGTAATTGGTGAAGAGATGGATGATGGCTGGTTTGTTCCTTTTATTCTGTGTGGGTGGTTGCGGGGAGCCCGGCAATCAGGTGGAGACTCAAGCGGGGAAACAAGCGGGGGCTTATGAGCCTGTGGAGACAGATATAGTGAATACTCATGGGAATGTAGAGAATATGGAGAGGTTTGAAGAGTTTTATCAGAATGTGGTGGATGATGTGGAGGATCGCATTCGGATTGTTTCTTATACAGAAGAAGGTGATCCTATTTTGCACGACCTCGAGTTTGACGGGAATGTCCTTCATTCCGTAAGGGACTCACGGCG
Source organism: Rossellomorea aquimaris (assembly GCF_003315075.1). Lineage (GTDB taxonomy): Bacteria > Bacillota > Bacilli > Bacillales > Bacillaceae_B > Rossellomorea > Rossellomorea aquimaris_C. The sequence continues at coordinate 309,088 of NZ_QNRJ01000003.1, read as the reverse complement.
GGATACGTTCGGTAATGGTGAGATTGTAAAGATGTCCTGTGAGAATATCGAGTATGTACAAAACGGGGAAATGGCGGACCATATGTATAGGTTGGCCGATTGTGACCGGAAAGATGCCGATGACAGTGTGCTTTGGTATTAAAGAGTTGAGGGACGGACCTCATTTCCTAGGACCAGGTCCTAGGAATGAAGGTCCGTCCCTCTTATTTTTTCATCATTGGATGTTCATCCAGGCTTTTGAAGGTGTAGCCTCTTTTCTTTAGGTCCTTTATGGATTTTTCCATGGCGTCTGCGTTGTCTTTGGAGACGGAGTGCAGAAGGATGATCGCGCCTGGGTGGGCTTGGGCCATGATATTGTCGTACGAGTATTGCCATCCTCTTTGCTGATCGGTTTTCCAATCGATAAAGGCGAGGGACCAAAAGACGTGAGTGTAACCTTCCTCTTTCGCAATTTGGAGAGTGCGTTCAGAGAATACACCTCTTGGGGGACGCAGGTAGTTCATTTCTTTCTGACCTGTCAGTTCCTTCGTTTTCACTTTTACTTTTTGCAGCTCTTCCCGGATTTTTTGATCCGAGCTTGCCGTGAAGTCCGGGTGATGCCAGGAATGGTTCCCGACGATATGCCCTTCTTTCACCATGCGCTTGACCAGATCTTCAGCGCTAAGTAAATAGTGACCTGTCACGAAGAAGGTCGCCGGTACTTTTTCCTGTTTCAAGACATCAAGGATCTGACCTGTGTAGCCATTTTCATACCCGTTATCAAAGGTCAGATACAGGACTTTTTTATCCGGTGATCCTTTGTAAAAAGCATCATATTTCTCAAGCAGCCGATCATGCTGAGTTCCTGCTTCTGCAGGAACTTCATTCTGACTCTTCTTAAATCCCCAGCCAATCGGATTATTCGAAACTGCATAAGCTTGTGCAGGGATGAGTAATACTAAGATTGACGCTATCATCAACACTTTTAGTGAATTCCGCAAAATTGAACCCTTCTTTCACTTCCGTTTCCCTTAGTTTTTGAGAATGGGGAGGATTCATGTGTACTAAAAGTATCCATATATGGGTGTGATGATGTGAATTTTTGTTTTGCAGCAAAGATTTGTTGCGGTACCTTCAATGTTTGTCGCGGCACTTATCAACACTTGCTGCGCCAAATTGTGAACAGACAAGCTCTAAAGGTCCGTCCCTCACTCAAAAAACGTCTGATACTTCGTGGCCATTTCGGTTAGTTTTCCGTTGTGTTCATCGATGAATTGAGATACGATTTTTTTATCCCAGATGGCTTGGCCAGTTGGGAATTCTTCAAATTCATCCTGGAGGTTCTTGACCATTTTTTCCCTTGAAACGGATACCATGGATTCGTCTACTTGGAAGTGATATTCCTCTGCATTCGGAACGAGAAGGGTCAGGTAGATGGCGTTGTAATAAAAGTTCTTCCGGTCGGCATGATTACCATCAAACCAAAACTCATTCACTTCACTTTGAGTGAGGCTCTCTTCTTTATGGCCATAGGTCACCTTCACCATTTCCCCTGAAAGATCGATCTCCTGAATCGTTTCCCCCCCGGGCAATTCCTGAAGGATCGCACTGACTTTGGAGTTATCCCCCACATAGGTTCCACTGTTTTCTTTTAACGTATCAACGTTCACATCTTTAATGGAAGTGATATTCGATTTTTCACTATTGCTTGCACACCCTGTTAAGAACACCATCAAGGAAAGAAACAACATGCTCACTAATTTATTGAAAATCATCGTAGCCCTCCAGATCCTGTTTGTATGTAATACGAAAAATAGTCTTTATGGTTTCATATTTTAACATAAATACCCAATAGAAAAACCACCCCGCAACTTTAACGAGGTGGTTCCATTTCCTTATTTAAAAACAGGCTCTTTAAACTGAGCTAATTTTTCCAATGACGATTTATCCACTTCTTCATGCAGGCTGTTACCATGGGAATCCATCGTCACAACCGCTGTGAAGCCTTCCACATTCAGGTGCCACATCGCTTCTGGAATACCGAACTGCATCAGATCCACTCCGTCTACACCCTTGATACAATCTGCATAGTACTGAGCCGCTCCACCGATGGCATTCAGGTACACTCCGCCGTGATCTTTCAAGGCAGCAAGGGTTTTCGGACCCATTCCGCCTTTTCCGATGACCGCCCGGATACCGAAACGCTTCATGATATCCCCTTGATAAGGCTCCTCGCGAATCGATGTCGTCGGACCAGCCGCTTTCACGTGCCAGTTGCCCTCATCGTCCTTCAGCATGACCGGACCACAGTGATAGATGATTTGACCGTCAAGATCAACCGGTGCATCGTTGTCGCTCAAGTGTTTATGGATCGCGTCACGGCCGGTGTACATACGGCCGTTGATATGAACCACGTCTCCCACTTTCAGCTCACGGATTTTTTCTTCGGTAATCGGTGCTTCCAGTACGACTACGTTTGGCTGTTCCCCGGAAGAAGCCGCTGCCGTTTCAAGCTCGGCCTCTGATCCTTGAGTCAGGTCGATTTTCTCGCCTTCCTGGTAGAACCATTCGTCGATACCGCCCGATTCCACATCAAGCTTCACCCCTAAACGACGGAATGCCCAGCAGTTATACGCAACGGATACGAAGAAGCTGGCAGGAATGCGGTTCATTACACCAACCTTACATCCTAGCAGAGTCGTTTCGCCGCCGAATCCCATCGTGCCGATTCCAAGCTCATTTGCATGGTCCATCACATACTCTTCCAACTTGCGAAGATCTTCATTCGCATTCACATCATCAACGGAACGGAATAGTTGTTCTTTTGCCAGGTCATAGCCTGAAGAACGGTCTCCCCCGATTCCAACGCCGATGAAGCCGGCACTGCAGCCTTGTCCCTGGGCCTGATACACCGAATGCATCACGCATTTACGGATTCCATCCAGGTCACGTCCGGCACGGCCCAGCCCTTCAAGTTCACACGGAAGGCTGTACTGGATGTTTTTATTTTCACAACCGCCACCTTTTAAGATCAGACGCGCATCGATATAATCCTTTTCCCACTGCTCGAACTTGATGACCGGTGTCCCTAAGCCCAGATTGTCCCCTGAGTTTGCCCCAGTCAATGAATCAACGGAGTTTGGACGAAGCTTCCCGTCCTTCGTCGCCTGTACCATGGCAGCATAGATCGCTTCTTTGATTTCAAGCTGATTCACGCCGACGGGTGTTTTTATTTTAAAAGTCGGAAGTCCCGTATCTTGACAAATCGGTGATACATTGTCATCCGCCATCTTTACGTTATTTGAAATCGTGTCCAAGCTCATCGCCGAACGCGTACCGGCGTTCTCACGGGCTTTCGCCGACCGGATCGCACGTCTGACATCCTTTGGCAGGTTCGTGGATGTTTCCACAATCAAATCGTACATACTTTGCTGTAATGTCTCTTTATTCATCGTTCTCCCCCTCTAAAGATCTCAATAACAGTCTTAATTTTCATACATCATTATACTCCTATAAGAATAAGATTGAAAGGGATTTCACAATGGAATTTCCTTCTCGAAATAACATGAAACATCGTCTTCATCCTTATAGATGTACCCGTTGTTTTGGTAAAATCGGATGGCATCCGACCACTGTTTGTTCGTTTCGAGGATGAGGCTGCGAGCCCCAAGGGAGTGTGCTTTTTCTTCCAGAAATTTGAGCATGATGCACCCGAGACCACGTTTCCTGTAGGGGGATTGGACTGACATCCTCACAATCTGATACGTGTGGGGTGATTCTTTTCGGATGGCGCCTGTGCAGATGATGTCGTCACCCTCTCTTCCTACAAAAAAATGATGTTGCATGCCGTCATACTCTACGGATATGTCCTGAATATCTGGATTCAAAGTGTGATCGATGAGTCCGAATCGCTCGAGGAAACCGGACAGGATCACATCTTTAGCTGCCTGGCATTGGTGTTTTTCGATGGGTGTGATGATCATGGGGATTGCTCGCTCCTTTAATATGGCTTTGTATTAAAGTTAGACGTTTATGCGGGGATTTCCTGCTTGTGCATGCTTGCCTTATGGGCTGCATATGATGGAGAGTGGGGTCATCGACCGATCTATTTTGAGGGACGGACCTTTCAAGGAAGGAGGTCCGTCCCTCAAAAAAAATAAGAGCCCCATCCAGGACTCCTACTCACTCTTTTTAAATTGCTCGCATTTTACTTCTATATCATCGATCATCGCAATAAGGCGATCGATATCGTCTATATCCGCTTGTTCGGGATCGATTGAGTCCAGAACGTCGACGAACAGGTTCAGGCGTTGTTTTAAATAGCTTACTTGTGAGTCTTTATCGTTGATTGCTTTACCCAAGAGTTCTCTCTCCTTTCAATACGTTTACTATGGTAACCAATAACTTTCGGATTGACAAGGGCTGGACGTTTCTCAATAATGAATAGGTGACTTACTTAAAAAGGAGCTTTTATAATGAAAACTGATACTCTCTCCAAGAAAATGTCGATTGACCATGACCCTTGGGAGGCTTACTTAGATGTGGATGAGCATGGTGATATCACGCTTTCCAATATAGAATTCACCACCACGACACTCTGTAACATGAGGTGCGAGCACTGTGCAGTCGGTTATACCCTGTCCCCGAAGGATCCAAGCGCCCTTCCCATTGAATTGATTCTCCAGAAGCTCGACGATATCAAAACACTTCGTTCCCTTAGTATTACCGGCGGAGAGCCGATGATGTCCAAGAAATCAGTTGAAAATTATGTCTTGCCATTACTGAAGTATGCACATTCCAGAGGCGTACATACCCAGATCAACTCAAATCTGACCCTGGATCTCGAACGCTACTTGATGATTGCCCCATACCTGGATGTGCTGCACATCTCGCACAACTGGGGAACGATCGATGAGTTCATCGACGTCGGTTTTGCCAATATGGAACGAAAGCCAACAAGGGAGCAGCGTCAGAAGCTGTTTGACCGCATGATTGAAAACAGCCGCGCTCTATCTCAAGAGGGAGTCCTCGTATCGGCAGAAACCATGTTAAATAAAAATACCCTGCCTTACCTGGAAAAAATCCACCGTCAGGTAGTAGACGAAATGAAGTGCGGTCGTCACGAAATTCACCCGATGTACCCTTCCGATTTCGCGTCAAGCTTAGAAACCCTTTCATTGGAAGAAACCAGGGAAGCCATCAGGGACATTCTTTCCTTCCGTGATGAAAACGTGTGGATGCTATTTGGAACACTTCCATTCTACCCTTGCAGCTCTTCACAGGAAGACTTGGATTTTCTGACGGAACTTTATGCTGCTAAAAATGTCAGCGTCCGTAATGACCCTGACGGCCGTTCTCGTCTGAATGTAAATATTTTCACCGGTGATGTCATCGTCACTGACTTCGGTGACACGCCACCACTCGGAAATATAGCGAAGGATACGCTTCCTGCCATTTTTGAAAAGTGGAAACAACAGCCTCTTGCGAAAGAGTTGAATTGCCACTGCCCGATGGCCCGATGCCTTGGACCAAATGTACTTGTGAAGTCTATGTATTATGGAGATGTTGACTTTTCGAAGCGTGAAGCGAGGATTTCTCGATAGAAATAGTATGGGGGCTCAAATCTGTTATGGATTTGGGCTTTTTGTATGAAAAATGGGATCCGAAACCAAGGTCCGTCCCTCCCATTCCATTTCCACTTCACTAACCCCAAAACCAAGGTCCGTCCCTCACCAAAAACCAAAAAAAAGCACAACGGACATTCATCCGGTGTGCTTCTTATCCGATTGGGCCGCGGTGGTTTTCTTTTACGGGTTGGTCCATTTTCTGTAGGGCCGGGTCCATTGCGTTGTATGGTTGATTCTTAAGGCTTTCGGCATATACTTTTGCTCTTTTCGCTCCGAACCAAATTCTTATTGCTGTGTACGCAATCAGGATCCCGCCAAAAATAAGTAGATACTCCATGATATCCCTCCTTTAATTCTGAATATTCTAATTATTATAACATATCAACGAAAATAATAAAAGAGTGAAATTAAGATTTACCCCATTTCACTCCTCTTTAAACATTTATCTTGGTGTTTCGCTTGCCATGAAGCCGAAGTGGACGTGATCCTGGACTGGAATCCAGGCTCCGACTCCTTGGGATGTAACATTTTTCACGACGACGGAGCGTTTAGTTCCCTTCATCACAAGGAACACTTCGCCGTAGGTCACTTTTCCTTTTTCATTGATCGCCGGAGCGTAGGCATAGAGGTAGCCAAGTCGCTTAGGTGAGATATTGTACACCTGATCCTTCTTCGTCCCTGCTCCTACAATGGTTTGGAATGCAAGGGGCAGCTTTGATTTATCCATGGCTTTGATGAGCATCATCTTTTCGACATCATCGGCGTGTGGGACTTTAGCCGTCAATCCACCCTTCACTACTTTTTGTGCTTCCTGGACGTAGTGAATTTGATAATTGGATTTGCCGCCGCGGTTATCGAAGTAGTTCGTGTTGACCTTTTGATACTCCCAGTTAGGAGAGGTCTCGGTTGAAGCATAGTTTAAAGGCCATTCCCCTAAATAGATCGTTGCCCGCAATCCAATGGTTGGTGCTTTATTCATGGTGGATTCATTCAGCATCCGGATCAGATTCGGGTTTTCAATTCTCACATTCGATGTTTCGATTAATTCCTGGGACCATTCGCTCGGTTGAAGATACGGTTGATCCTGGGTTGAATTGGGATACGTATTCTCCTTTGCAATGTTCAATACTGAGTTTGGGATCTTTACGCTGGTATCTTCAGTTGGTTTCGGAGTTTTCTCCGTCGTTTTTGGTGCTTTGTCATTTTCTTTTTTTGGACTATTTTCAGCGTGAATACCCGTTGTTGCAACGAAAAATGCGAGTATGACCATAAGAACAGTGCGCATGATTTTCATGTGTTGACTCCTTTCAAGCTTAAGGGTTTGCCGTTAGTTTTTCCTAGTTGAAAAAGCTTATCCCAAAAACTTTATTTGAAAGAATATTTACAAAATTCAACTACTATTTTATACTAAATTGAAAAGAAAACAGTCAGGCTTCTACCTGCAAAGCATACTGGCCTGTTTTCAATTATTCCTACATTCCCTAAAAAAGCAGGGGAGTTCATCATTGAACTCCCCTGCTTTTTTAATCATATTCGCAAGAGCACTCTTCCGGTGGACAGACACATTTGATGTGCACTTCATACGGCTTGGTGGAAATCTTCTTGCCATCCATGACGACATAAGCTTGGATTGAGATACGATCATGCATTCCGTATTCAGAAATGATTTTTGCTGAATAGTTTCCTTCCTCGTCTGTGATGGCAGGATTGGGTGCGATGACCCCCTTATAGTGCTCTTCTTTTACTTCAAAGTGAACCTTTATATCTTCAAGTGGCCTGGAGTCACACAGCACTCTCCCTGTGAGGCGTGCTCCTTTGCATCCCACATACGGCGGCACCTTAAATATCAGTTTCACTTCACTGCATTTCCGGCAGCCTGCATAAACAAAGGCTTTTTCTACAATTTCCTCATCCTCTATCACGATGCTTGCCGAATAGATAACGTCTTTGAACGGCGTGTTCGGCGGCACTTTCGCGTCACTGGTAAACCTGCCATGTTCATCTGTAGACACAACATGGGGGTCAAAGTGTAAAGTCGGACTGGACAACTTCACTTTTACATCATGCAAAGGTTTCTTGTCACAACATACTTTACCGCTCACTTTTCCACAGCAGTCTATTTCTTTTATATGATCCAGTTCAATGGTCGGTTCTTTGCATTGGCAATGGATTTTGACCGTTTTGATCATCGACTTGATCACTGTGTCACCAAATATGGTCGTCGCCTGAATCGATATGTCTTCAGATTTCCCCGATACTGGAGTGATCATCGTTTCATATTCACCATGCTCATTGGTCCGGGCAGGATTTGGATTCACTTCCACAGCACCTGGGGATGAATCTATGATCGCAATCTTGATTGCTGCATGTCGGATAGGGGTTCCGTCGCATGTTAATTGTCCGGTCAATTTAGTGCCTTTACAAGGGATGACCTCGCACGGCACTTCGAGAGTCAGTTTAGGCTTTTCACACTTGTTACAACCTGCAATGACTCGATCGGTGTCCGAAACTGTTTTTCCATCCACCTTTGCTTCCGCTTTATAGAAAGCGGACTGAAACTTTGTTCCGTTTTTCACTTTGACGACCGCTGAAAATTCTCCCTTCTCATTAGTCACTGGGACAGGCGGCTTATACTTCAGAATCGGGGAGCCGGTTAATGTTACCGGGACATTCGCCTGAGGTACGCCATCACAGGTAACTTTCCCACTCACGATGGCACGGCAATCGATTTTCTTTAAATTGGTTACCTTTATGTCCGGATTCTCACATTTGACGCATCGAACCTTCACTTCTCTCGTTTCCGAGGTAACCTTTTTACCTCCGAGTTTCGTTATTGCTGTAATGGTAATGGTCTCCTTCACATCAGGAAAAAGGACCAGGGTTGCCGTGAATTTCCCGTCACTCTGAGTAATCGCAGGATTTGGAGTGATCACGATACGCTTGGATGGTGATTCAATGATAAATGAAATGGCCGCATTCCCTATTGCCCTTCCATCGCATAATAGCCGTCCAGAAAGTTTTGCCCCCTTGCACCCGACCGGTTCCTTGATCGGATCCAGCATAAGTTCAGGATGTTTACATTTAATACAGTCCACTCTCACCGATATCGAATCCTTGATGGTTTTCCCGATGACCATTGCCGTTGCGGTCACGATTACGTTAGGTATGATCGAAGTACCCGGAGCCACAGTCACTCTCGTTGAAAACCGGCCGGTGCTGTCCGTGACAGGAGTCTCGTTATCAAAGACCAGTCCCGTGAAAGATGAAGACAATGTAACCGTGACACCTTGGAGGGGCTGATAATCACATAGCACTCTGCCGCTGATGATGCCTTCACAGCTGATCATTCCTTTTTGATCTAGTTGAATGATAGGATTTGTACACCCTTCAAAGGGAAAAATCCCGGGACATCCTCTGGGAGGTAAATCGATTTTACAATCAATGACTTTGCCTAAAATCGGTTTTTTCTTTTTTCTCACCATTCTCATTCCTTTGCACAAAAACTCTTCTGTTATCTTATTCAGGATTGAGTAGGCGGTTCACACGAATTTTCACGGGACAAAGAAAAGGCCCGACAGACTGACCTGCCGGGTTCTCCATTATATTATAGTAGATAAAATCCAATCCCCATGATGAAGTAGGCTGCCAAAAGGGTAAGACCCTCAAACCAGTTCGTCTCCCCGTCATTGGATATGACGATCGTGACAAGTACGGCTGATACCATGGCCACAAGCTCCGGTAACGTAAACACAAGCGGCATGCTCGTTTCGAAAAACAGTGAAATCAACACAAGAACCGGCGCTACAAACATCGCAATCTGCAAGGTCGATCCGACTGCAATCTCCACAGCGATATCCATCTTATTTTTATAAGCCATAATGATCGCCGACGCATGCTCAGCAGCATTTCCGACGATGGCTACGATGATGACCCCGATGAACAGTTCGCTCCAGCCGAACGTGTTCCCGACCTCTTCAAACGTATGAACGAGGCGTTCCGATACATAGGCAACGGCTGCAGTGGAAGCGGCAAGGATCAGCAACGCTTTCCCCTTACTCCACTCCGGCTCTTCATGAGCGTGCGCACCCTCTTCGCTTTCATGCTGATACACCCCGCGGTGAGTCACTAACTTGAAGAATAAGGCAAATAAATAAAGGGCGATTAAGATGACCGAAACACCGATGGAAAGGGTCATGGTCTTCGCTTCGTTCATATCCTGGGCGAATACTTCCGGAATCACGAATGCCACGATGATCGCAAACATGAGCAGCCCCGAGTTGTGGCGGGCATCAAACACATTGAACTTCTGACGTTTGAACTTGATTCCCCCAACAAAAAAGGACAAACCGGCAACTAAGAGCAGATTTCCAAGCACAGATCCCGTCAAGGACGCCAGCACGACGCCGATCAAACCAGCTTTTAACGCAAAAATAGAAATAATGAGTTCAACCGCGTTTCCAAAGGTCGCATTCAATAATCCGCCGATACGGGGTCCCGACACAACGGCCAAACTTTCCGTCGATCTTCCCATAAAAGCTGCAAGGGCAATGATCGTCACACAGTAGATCACGAACATGATGACATTCGGCCAATGAAGCAGTGAGCCGATGACCGAGATCGGAACTCCTGCAAATACAAGCAGTGCAAATACTTTATTCATCTGTAAGATCCTTCTTTCCTAAAGAAAATTTGTTTAAATCAAGGGAGATGAGACACATTATAGATAGAACCCAATTAGGAGGTACAACCCATGTCACAAACCTTAAAAGATAAGATCGTTGAGCTTTTTTCCCACCATAAAATCGGCACCCTTGCCACGATTCGCGACAACAAACCGTATTCACGCTTTATGATGTTTTACCATGAAGACCTTACACTCTACACCGCAACCAATGAGCATGCGCACAAAGCGGAAGACATCGCGCAGAACCCTCATGTTCATATCCTTCTGGGCCATGACCGCGATTCCGATCATGAACACTATGTAGAAATCGAAGCAGAAGCTTCCGTCGAAGAATCCAAAGAACTCAAAGAAAAATTCTGGAACGACCAACTCAAATCCTGGATCGCAAGCCCCGACGACCCGGAATACATGCTCCTCAAACTCACACCCAAAACCATCCTCTACTACGAAAAAACAGGCAAAGAACCACAAGAACTAAGCCTGTAGAGGGAACCTTGAAGAGGGACGGACCTCTAAATCAGATGAGAACCTTGATGTAGTGGGGTTTATGCTGAGATAGAGGTCCGTCCTTTACCATTTTACTGTATTGAGGGACGTACCTTCATCTGGGCTATAACCTTTATACAATGAGGCTTGTAGCTGTTTTGAGGTCCGTCCCTCATTACTTTACTGCACTGAAGGACGGACCTTCATCTAGTTATAAACCTTGATTCAATAGGCCTCATACTCCTTAAAGGTCCGTCCCTCATCGCCGTCCCTCATCGCTCTTTCTCAACGTCTTACTGCACTAACTCAAAGGTTTCTTCGATTTTGATGCTGTCTTGTACGGATTGGACCATGGAGCAGTTTTTGCGTGTGAGCTTCATGGCTTTTTCGATTTTGTTTTTGTCGAGGTCCGTCCCTCTGATGGTGAAGTGAAGGGAGATGGCTTCGACGCGGTTGGCTTCGGCTTCGTTACGGGTGACGTCTGCTTTGATATGTATGTCGTCAAATTCGATGCGCATTTTCTCCAGGACTTTTCGGAGGACTCCCCCGCTGCACACGGCTACGGATGAAACCAATAATTGGAATGGACGAAAGCCATACTCTTCGTTACCCGAAACCTCCAGCTTCCCAAACCCTAAATCTGTGTAAAATCCGCCTTCTTGCATGTTAAATTCCATTTTCACTTCATTCCTTCCTTATTATGTTAGTAGATGTTTTGATTTTACTCTATTCGTTTCGTATTGCCAAACATTGAAATTGGGGGTACCATCTAAGAAGTAATCATCAATGATTGGGAGTTTTTGCAAATGAATCAAACACTAACCTTCCGTTTCTGGGTCCTTGTCGGAATCGTCGCGATTTCGGGGTTCTCACAAGGGATGCTCCTTCCTTTAATCGCCATCATATTCGAACAGGACGGCGTTTCTTCCTCCTTGAACGGATTAAACGCAACCGCACTATATATAGGAATCTTACTCGCCTCTCCATTAATGGAAAGACCACTTCAGAAGATGGGATACAAACCGATGATCATCATCGGGGGAATCGTGGTGGCAGCGTCACTCTTACTGTTCCCGGTCTGGAAATCCTTCTGGTTCTGGTTCTTCCTGCGTCTTTGCATCGGAATCGGCGATCACATGCTTCACTTTGCCACCCAGACATGGATCACATCGTTTTCATCGAAAGAACATCGCGGACGTAACATATCCATCTACGGGGTCTCTTTTGGAGTCGGCTTTGCCGTCGGACCGATGATGACACAGCTCATCACCATCCATCAAGCACTGCCATTCATCATCTCTTCCTTATTAAGCCTGACCGTGTGGATGTTCGTCTTTAAATTACAAAACGAATTCCCCGACCAGCATAATATCGGCAGTGCCTCGTTCCTTGGATCTTTTCACCGTTTCGGAAAGGTTCTCAAGTATGCCTGGGTCGCCCTGCTGCCTCCATTGGGATACGGATTCCTGGAAGCTTCATTAAACGGGAACTTTCCTGTTTTCGCACTGCGAAACGGTCTTTCCATTGAAGCCGTCGCGATCCTCCTGCCTGCTTTTGCAGTAGGAAGCATCATATCCCAGGTTCCACTTGGAATTGTGAGTGACAAATATGGCAGACAAAATGTCCTGCTCATCGTCATGATGATCGGCTTCCTCTGCTTTTCTGCCGCAGGAATCGTCTCTGAATCCACCATTGGCCTATTTATCTGCTTTACTTTAGCCGGCATGGCCGTCGGATCGACTTTTTCACTCGGTATTAGTTATATGACGGATCTTCTGCCTAAAGAATTACTTCCTGCCGGTAACATCATGTGCGGAATCTTCTTCAGCTTTGGAAGCATGATCGGACCATTCGTAGGAGGGATCACGATCGACTGGTTTAAAGGCTCGAGTTTCTTCTATTTAATCGCATGCATGATGCTGATGATTTTTGTGAGCTTACTCGTCTTTTCCCTTCAAAATCGACGCAATGAAATAACCCAGAATAACTAGCACAAAACTCTTTCCATTCTCATATACATGTGATAGGATTAGATTATAATAATTATAAATTACTAACTTCATATAAAATCATCTAAGAGCACGTGCAGTTTTGCTGTCACCTTTCATTGGTGGCAGCTTTCGTCGTTTTATAAGGGTATTGACGTTGATTATTATTCTCAATGAGAATCCCGTATTTTCATTTAACTAAAGGAGGAATACGCTATGAGCTCACAATCCAAAGCCTTAACCATGGGGACACCTAATGAAAAAATTAACTTCTTTGAAAAAATAAAGACTCATGCAGAATTGATCGCCGCACTGGTCAGCGGTGTGTTTATTTTACTGGGATGGTTGACGTCTAACAACGACTCCACCTTAAGCATCACCTTCTATCTCCTCGCCTTTGCCATCGGCGGGTTCGCCAAAGCCAAAGAAGGAATCGAAGAAACCATTGAAAACAAAGAACTGAATGTAGAAATGCTGATGATTTTTGCCGCTGTCGGATCTGCCATCATCGGTTACTGGACAGAGGGCGCCATCCTCATCTTCATCTTCGCAGTCAGTGGCGCACTTGAAACGTATACCATGAACAAAAGTCAGAAGGAGATCTCCGCACTCATGCAGCTTCAACCTGAAGAAGCATGGCTCGTGACAGGATCTGGTGAAAAGAAAGTCCACGTTTCAAGTCTTGAGATCGGCGACCATATTTTAATTAAACCAGGTGAACGCGTGCCAACAGATGGTGTTGTCGTAAAAGGAACAACGTCCATCGATGAAGCAGCCATTTCAGGGGAAGCCGTCCCTGTAACAAAAGGTCAAACAGATGAAGTGTTCGCTGGAACGGTCAACATCAACGGTGCCATCACCATTGAAATGACCAAACCAAGCAGCGAAACCCTATTTCAGAAAATCATTGATCTCGTGCAATCAGCCCAAAGCGAAAAATCGCCTTCCCAGCAGTTCATCGAACGCTTTGAAGGAACCTATGTAAAAGTCGTGCTTGCCGTAGTCTTCCTGATGATGTTCGTTCCACACTTCTTCCTCGGATGGAGCTGGACAGAAACATTCTACCGGGCAATGGTCCTGCTTGTTGTGGCTTCACCTTGTGCACTGGTTGCCGCGATCACGCCAGCGAGTTTATCGGCCATTTCAAACGGTGCCCGTCACGGAATTCTTTTCAAAGGCGGCGCCCACTTGGAAAACTTAAGCAACATCAAAGCGATTGCCTTTGATAAAACGGGGACGTTGACGAAAGGAAAGCCAGTCGTGACCGATATAGTAGTTGCGAATCATGTGGATGAACGTGAAGTCATGGCTACCGTTGCTTCGATTGAAAACCAGTCGAATCATCCACTTGCTCAAGCCATCGTCCGCCACGCAACCCGCGAGTTAAACCTGGAACTCTCACAGCCTGATTCCCTCGAGGACGTATCCGGCTGGGGAGTCAGAGCGGTTGTGGACGGTGCCGAATGGAAAATCGGGAAAGCCGATTTTGTGGATAAAGTGTTAGCAGAACAATTTAAGGATGGTGCCTTTGGAAGAATCGCTTCTGAAGGAAAAACGACGGTCTTCGTTGCCAAAGAGAATGAAATTGTCGCATTGATCGCACTGAAAGATGTGATGCGTGAAGAAACCATTAAAGCTTTGCAGCTCCTGAAAGATGAAGGCGTCCAAACGATCATGCTGACAGGAGACAATGAAAAGACGGCCCGTGCCATTGCCGAAGAAGCCAAAGTTGCCTCCTTCATTGCCGAGTGCCTGCCGGAAACGAAAGTAGACGAACTGAAAAGGCTGAAACGCCAATTCGGCACGGTCGGAATGGTCGGGGACGGGATCAACGACGCGCCGGCACTTGCAACGGCCAACGTCGGAATCGCCATGGGTGAAGGAACCGATGTCGCCCTGGAAACAGCCGATGTGGTGTTGATGAAAAATGACCTTACCCGAATTGCGGAAGCGATTAAACTATCGAAAAAAATGAAGCGGATTGTGCAACAAAATGTAGTCTTCTCCATCGCTGTCATCATGCTGTTGATCGCGTCGAACTTCCTGCAAATCCTCGATCTCCCTTATGGAGTGATTGGGCATGAAGGTAGTACGATATTGGTCATCTTAAATGGTCTGCGATTGTTGAAATAATGGTGATAAGCATCCAATCTTGAGAGATCGGATGCTTTTTTCTTGAATACGCGGTGAATTCGTCAGGAATTAATTGAATTAGAATGTCGGCTCATCAATCCTCCGACACTTATCCACATCCTTATTCCATCCACAATGACTCCACCATTCCCCCCCTTAAAATTATCCACAATCCACAATCCATCCCTCCCTTCCATTCCTCCCCCTACTAAACAACCAGGGTAGTTATCCACTTTCCCTGCAACACCTCTTCCCCTACCAAGGTCCGTCCCTCCAGCTAATAATATTTTCCTAAAATAATATTTTGTTGTTGCTTTCTTGAAAGGGATATCATAAAATGTGTTTAGTTAGTGCAAACGGTTGCATCTATTTTCATGTTACATAGCACTCTAATGATGAAGAGGCACCCATCAGCATTTCATTTAATCTGAAATGTAAACGCACACATGTCATTCCATGTAAAATATATAGACAAATAGATTGATATTTAAGGAGGAAACGGGTTTATGAAGAATTTATTGTCGTTTGATTTTTGGCAGAAGTTCGGGAAAGCATTGCTTGTGGTAGTGGCCGTCATGCCAGCTGCAGGGATCATGATTTCCCTCGGTAAGTTGATTGCGATGATGGGTGGAGACATCACATTAGTGCAAACGATTGCAAGAGTAATGGAGGATATCGGTTGGGGAGTCATCACCAACCTTCACATCCTGTTCGCCGTGGCCATCGGTGGCTCGTGGGCGAAAGAACGTGCGGGCGGTGCCTTCGCTGCATTGATCGCCTTCGTCCTGATCAACCGTATTACCGGAGCGATCTTCGGAGTTAATGGAGATATGCTCGGTGATCCCGAAGCAACGGTCTCTTCTCTTTTCGGACAAACATTAGTGGTTTCTGATTACTTCACATCGGTTCTTGGTGCACCTGCTTTAAACATGGGTGTATTCGTCGGAATCATCTCCGGTTTCTTAGGAGCCAATCTGTTCAACAAATATTATAACTACAGTAAATTACCCGATGCCCTTTCCTTCTTTAATGGAAAACGTTTCGTACCATTTGTTGTGATCGTTGGCTCCATCGTCATTGCTGTCATCATGGCGATTGTATGGCCAGTCATCCAGGGGTTACTGAATGACTTCGGTCAATGGATCGCAACTTCCCGGAACACGGCACCAATCATTGCGCCATTTGTATTCGGTGCATTAGAGCGTCTATTATTACCATTCGGTCTGCATCATATGTTAACGGTTCCAATTAACTACACGGAACTCGGCGGAACTTACAAAATCCTGACTGGTTCAGGTGCAGGTTCGACGGTTGCCGGTCAAGATCCACTATGGCTTGCCTGGATCGCTGACTTAAACAACTTCCTGGCTGCAGGAGATACAGAAAGCTACAAGCAATTATTGAATGACGTGACACCTGCCCGCTTCAAAGTAGGTCAAATGATTTTATCCACAGCTGCCCTGATCGGTATCGCTTATGCCATGTACCGCAATGTGGATAAAGACAAGAGGAAGAAATACAAATCGATGTTCCTATCAGCTGGTTTAGCTGTATTCTTAACAGGTGTTACAGAACCAATCGAATTCATGTTCATGTTCGCAGCCCCACTTTTATACGTTGTATATGCCATCATGACGGGACTTGCTTTCGCGATTGTGGATATCGTCAACATCCGCGTTCACTCTTTCGGATCCATCGAACTGTTGACCCGTGTTCCGATGATCCTCAAAGCCGGTCTATGGGTCGACCTTGTGAACTTCGTGATTGCTTGTATCGTATTCTTTGCTCTTAACTTTACGGTTGCCAATTTCTTGATCAAAAAGTTCAACTTCCCGACACCGGGTCGTAATGGTAACTATATTGAAGATGAAGCTGCAACCGGCGGCGGTACCGTAAGTGCCGATTCCATCGCTCCGAAAGTCGTTGCCATGCTTGGCGGTAAAGACAACATCGTAGACGTGGATGCATGTATGACCCGCCTTCGTGTAACAGTAAAAGACACAAGCCTTGTCGGGACTGAACAGGATTGGAAGAAAAACGGAGCATTGGGACTCATCCTGAAAGACAAAGGCGTACAAGCCATCTATGGTCCGAAAGCAGACGTCATCAAGTCTGACATTCAAGATCTGCTGGGAGCGTAAGACATGAAATTACTCACGTTGAATGGTCACTCATGGCAAGAAGACAACCAACTCGAAAAAATCTCGATCCTGGCCACTGACATCGCGGATAAATCCTATGATGTCATCGCCTTGCAGGAAGTCAGTCAGCTGATCGAAAGTGAACCAGTGGAGGGCTTAGTTAAAAAAGACAATTTTGCCCTCGTCCTTCTTGGGGAATTGGAGAAATGCGGCGTGACGGATTACACACTCGTCTGGGACTTCGCTCATATCGGGTACGACGTCTATGAAGAAGGCGTGGCGATATTGACGAAGCACCCGGTCATAGAAGAACACCGCTTCTTCATCTCAAAAAGCCATGACCCATCCTACTGGAAAACCCGGAAGATCGTAGGGGCCACGATTTCATATGAAGGAAAGCCCCTCACCTTCTACTCCTGCCACCTCGGCTGGTGGACGGACGAAGAAGAACCGTTCAAGTTTCAGGTTGATTCCTTGATGGAGCAAGTCACCCCTGAATTCCCCTACTTTTTAATGGGGGACTTCAACAACAATGCATGGGTTCGTGAGGAAGGATACGATTATCTTCTTTCAAAAGGACTTGTCGACACATTTGATGAGGCTGCAGAACGGGGCCTCGGCGTCACCGTTGAAGGGAAGATTGCCGGTTGGGATGAGAATAAGGTCGATTTAAGGATTGATCTTGTACTGTCCAGTGAGAAAGTGGACGTCAGGTCGTCCCGGGTCATTTTTAATGATGTGAATAAGCCTGTAGTTTCAGATCACTTCGGGGTTGAAGTGGTTTTGGATGACGGGAAAAGCAGCTGATCTTGGATTGGGTGGTTATAATGGGGGGGCTATTTTTGGATTAGTCTAAAGCCTTCCCACACTTAATACCAACAAAAAAGCACAGCGCCCAAAAGACGCTGTACCCCCACTCCTTACTTCAACTCCACATTATCTATCACTACATCGTGTGCGCCAAGCACCTCTCCAGTGGCACCCAGCAAAAACTTCAAACTCGTTTCCTCCCTCAAAGGGGTAGTAAACGTATATTCAAAGCGACCCAGATTTTCATCAAGCTCTGCAGTTTCCGAAAGGTACCTATTATACTGACTGTTTTCCAGCGTTACTTCCATCGACCGGGCTACCGAAGAGCTTGCATCGAAGGAAAGCGTGTATTCTTTCCCGGGCTCAAGCACCAGATTACCTTGAAAGAGTTGAACGCTCCATGCTTCGTTGCCTTCATTTCCGATGGAGATATGCGCTTCACCTTCAACATGCTGTATGCTTGCTCCTGCGTCAAAATGAATATAGGACTCCCAAGGGGCTAAACCATTATCGAATGACCCATTTTTAATAGGGAACGGATCAACAGGTCCCGCTTTTTTCAATAGTTTCATATTATCGAGCTTCACCTCATGAGTGCTGCCCCCAAGGTGGATGATCAGCTGCGCTTCCAAATCGGTCACATCCGGCATCGAAAACGTCATGCCATGACTTTCCCAATCCCCACTCAGAGGAATCGTTTCCGTTGCATAGGAAACCTCTCCATCCTTGCTTCTCAACTCAATCTGAATATCACGGGCACTTTCAGCTACCCCATCCAGTGTCAGTTCATATTCACTTCCAGCCTGAAGCTGAACACCTTTTTGCACTAATTGTACTCCGTCTGTTTCATTTAAAGGCTTAGCCGAAAATACCCGTTCTTCGGGATCCACCCCGATGAACTCAGCATTCTCTGAATCTACCAAATTCCAATATAGCAAACGGTCAGGGAATCCCTGGTCGAACGTTCCATTATAGACAAGGTTCCCGTCAGGAAGTGCAGGCTTGGAAGCATCCGGATCCACTTTCACAGGAGGGATTTCCTCGACCCGGACATTTCCGATCCAGACAGGCAGGGTGGACAAGCCTAAGTTAAACTCCAGTCGGGCTGCAAGATCGGTTTCCTCCGTCATTTGGAACACCGTTTCATAGGTTTGCACCTGGTCCGTTAACTCAAACGACTCATTACTTGAATACGTGGCATATCCCCTCTCTGCACCTCCACTGACTTTTACATTAATCGGACGCGCCTCACTGGACTTCGCATCAAAAGACACTCGATAATAACGTCCTTTTCCAATGGAGGCATCTTGTATCAGCTGGACAGAATAAGGTTGATTACCGGGCTCCTGTATATCGACTTTTGCGTAGTTCACGCTATCCAACTGATCAAGAGACACATTCGCCTTCCCTCCAAATTCAGGGACGGTCAAGAAATACCAATGATCTGTATTCGGTACTCCTGCAATCCCTTCAACGTCTTCCCATTCCTGATCAAATCCATTGTTGTAAATGAGATTCCCGTCTTCAAGGGGTTGTTTTGCCTCTTCCGGTAGTGGCTGCTGTTCGAATACAGGCAGCTCCGGCGTTTTATACGGTCTTCCCGTCAGATCATAAACCCGCACATAGTCAACGTCCATGGACTGAGGGAACATCGTATCCTCTGTCGGTTCCCCATCGAAATTCCCGCCGATCGCCACATTCAACAACATGTGGAAAGGCTGATCGAATGGTGCAGGATACGTGAAGTTGGCCGCATTGCCTGTCCCTTTGCTATACCAATTGTTCTGGGTTTGTCGGAGCTTCCCGTCCACATACCAGCGGATTTCCCCCGGCTCCCATTCAACCGAGTATACATGCTCATCGGCAATCGTCGAGCCATCTTCAAAGGCATAGTGAGCGCCGGTGTATTTGTTGTTTGGCCAGCTCTCACCATAGTGAATCGTGCCAATCGCTTCATGGGGATTGCTTCCCTGGGCTTCTAAAATATCGATTTCCCCGGAGGCTGCCCATCCACCATACTTATCATCTTCCGGGAGCATCCAGAACGCCGGCCAGTAGCCTTTCCCGACTGGAAGGGATGCCTTCATTTCGAATTTCCCGAATGCCTTTGAAAAAAGACCTTTCGTTTTCAAGCGGGATGACGTATAAGCAAAACCTTCATATTCTTCTTTCTTGGCCGTGATCAATAGCTTCCCATCTTCTGTCCTCGCGTTTTCCGGACGGTCTGTGTAATATTGCTTTTCATTATTTCCCCAACCCGGGATAAATTGACCGTTCGCATCGGTATATCCGTTGCCGATATCAAACGTCCACTTTCCACGGTCAATCTCAGCCTGATTGAATTCGTCATTCCATACGAGGGACCATGGTGAAGCAAAAGAAGATGCATCACTTGTTTCTTCTCCCTTATATGTAATGGTGCCGTTCAAGGTTGCCTTCTCCACGTTACCCTCTCCAGCGATGACCGATCCTTGACCGGATGCTGATACAGTAAGTTCCTTTACTAACGCATCCGTAGCAAGGTTAACAGTTGAAAGCGCGTTCATTTCCAACCGATCTGCAACGCCGTCAAGTTCTACTTGGGCCTCTCCCTTCTTACCAGTGGTTGTAATCGTTTCGAACTCGCCTTTTAAATTAGCCTTCTTCGTTTTGACCGTGGATGCCGATACGGTTACATCCTGGAATCCAGCGGAGGTAATCTCTCTTTCTTCCAACAATACATTTCCATCCAACACGGTTTCTTCAACGATCGATTCTCCAGAGACGGTGATCTTTGTAGGGTGACCAGGTCCTTGAACCGATAGATTGTGTAACTCCGAATCGGACAGCTGAAGAGTATCAGGCGCTTTCCCTTTAATAAGGGTCTTCCCGTGAACCGTCACGTTTTCAAGGGTAATGTCCTTTCCGGCATCAGGTGTGATCACCAGGTCGCCTTCAATCGTTTTATCTATTAATGTCGAATCCTTGAGGTGAAAAGGCTTTTCTTTCTGCTCTGCTTTTCCTATGTTTCCTGGGGTAAGACTCATGATGAGACATGCGGCGGTAAAAGAAGTGACTGCTTTTTTTATCATTGGAACGCCTCCTGTATTC
Source organism: Rossellomorea aquimaris (assembly GCF_003315075.1). GTDB lineage: Bacteria > Bacillota > Bacilli > Bacillales > Bacillaceae_B > Rossellomorea > Rossellomorea aquimaris_C. The sequence goes on along the minus strand of NZ_QNRJ01000003.1, from coordinate 288,150 downwards.
AAATATGTCTCACGTGGGACATTTGTATATAACTATAAAACCATCCCCACTCTTTGACAACATTTTTTTACAATAACAATCTCTTTCTCTATTAAAAAAATGCTGACTCCCTTGGGAATACAGCATTTTCTTTTCTTTTATTATTTTTTTTGACGGCAGGAATCTCGTTTGACGAGTGTCGCTTGAAATGGACTCATATTTTCATAAGGGAGCTCCTCGATTCCGTGAATCAACTGCTCCACCAGGGACACCGCCATCTCAACTCTTGGAACATTCATGGTCGTTAATGCAGGGGACGTATATTCCGTAAGCAATAGATTATCAAAGCCAATGAGAGACACGTCGTCAGGAACTTTCCGGTTGGCTGCCTTTAACGCCTTGAGGGCACCGAATGCAATATGATCATTGGAACAGACGATGGCTGAAGGAAGAGTTCCCTGGCCAATCCAATGATGGACGGCATCCCTGCCTGATTCTTCGATGAACTTCCCTTTATATATGTAAGGCGATTGAACCGGGAGCCCTGCTGCCTCCATCGCTTTTTGATAGCCGCTTAAACGCTCCATTGCTGCAGAATTATTTTCATCACCCGTGATGATCCCAATCTCCTCATGACCAAGCTCTATGAAGTGATTGGTCGCCACCATCGCACTCCCTTCGTTTTGTAATAAGGGCATCGGGATCTCAGGTGCCCGCCTTGACACATTGTTTTGATCAAAGACTCCCACCAAAAAGCCCGCTGATGTAATTTGATCCACGATGGATTGGACGTTACTCCAACTGATGATGATTCCCGCATCGATACTCTTTTCACGGTAAAGCTTTAAAACGGGGGAGGAATCATTCAGATCCGTCATGGTCACAAGCATATTATATCCCCGCTCTGAGCAGGCATTGATCATGGCGCCGATCACCACACTGTAAAAAAGGTCATCCGAATAAATACGGTGCTTCTGAGGATCTTGAATGATAAAAAGCCCGATCGTGTGAGTCTTTTTCTTTACCAGCCTTCTCGCTGAAACATTAGGCTGATAGTGATGCTCCTCCATGATCTGCAGAATGCGTTCACGGGTCTCGGGTCGTACCTGGTCCGAATGGTTCAGCACCCGCTGCACCGTCTTCCTGGACACCCCCGCAATCCTCGCAATATCAAATATGTCCATAAAATCCTCCTGAATAGTTCTTTCTATCTATTATAGCGAATGATGCTTGGATTGGATATATGACCTTGATGGCAGATCGCCCTTCCCAACCGAACGCTCCCCCAAAAAAACAAATGAAACCTCCCCACCCCCTCATCCGTATATACACTATAAACAGAAGCACTTGAAAGGGGAACACTATGGGAAATATATTACTATTTTCAGTCATTGTCGGATTGGTCATGGCCTTACTCGTCGTACCGGTGACAATCATGAAAAAGCAGAATAAAAAAGAGGGGTATCCGTCATTTGCCGCACTGTTCGGAGCAACCCTCCTGATCACAACGATCATTGTATTCGTCTTCTATTACATGACGAATCTGGATCAGAACTTTACAAGCATGTGGATCTTGCTCATCGTAGCTGCAGGATTCGGTGCCACACTTGCAACCGTGACCGAACGAATGGTGAAGGGGGCGCTGTTCCTTGGAAGTCTCCTCGTCGGGGCTTACTTCCTGACCGCCTTCGTGTTCAACGCCGATCAGAAATTTGAATCAGCGCAAATGGACGTAAAAACGGAAATCGAAGCGTTTGATGAGAAGGAAACGCCTGCAAGCGTCCCTCCACAATTCGCCCGCAACAAGATGAAGAAAGCATTCGGTCAGGTTCCGAATACGAGTTACTATGAGCTTGGACGCCTGCAGATTCAGAAGGTCAATGGGGAGTACGTCTACATTGCACCGGTTGAATTCTCCGGCTTCTTCAAATGGTTCAAGGGAGATGAAACACCTGGTTACTTCACCCTAAGTGCCACCGACTCATCATCAAACCCTAAATTCATCAAAGAAGAAATGGTCTTCACACCATCTGCTTTCTTTAATAAAAAAATTGAGCGACACATCCGCTTGAACTATCCGAAGCAGATTTTCAATGGCGATGTTCAGCTTGAGATCGATGACGAAGGAAAGCCATTCTATATTCGAACGTACGGTGAATTCATTTCCGCACGTAACGGATTTGAAGCGAAAGGTATCGTCATGGTCGATCCGAAATCCGGGGATACCAAGTCTTACAAAATCGATGAAGTCCCGGCTTTCATTGATGGCGCGATTTCACCAGAAACCGTCAGCCTCCAAAACAGTTATTTCGGTAATTACGTTCAAGGATTCTGGAACAGCCGCTTCGGTAAATCAGACGTCAAGCTTCCTTCTGATGAAGGAACGGAAGCCAATGTGAGCCCTATTTTTGACGAAAATGGTGACATGTACTACTTCACCGATTTCACCTCGCCAAAAGAAGGCGTCGATTCCATGCTCGGTTACTCCTTAACGAACTCAAGAACGGGAGAAGCGACGTTCTATACAGGAAATCTTGAAGATTCCTACATGGATTCACAAGGTGCCCTGCAGATCATCCAAAAGAAATTCATCGAGAAAAAATGGGACGGCGAAATGCCGGTGCTCTATAACTTCTACGGAGAAGCAAGCTGGCTGACTCCGGTACTCGATGCGAATGGTTTCTTACAAAACTACTTCATCGTCTCAGCTGCCAACCCGGAAATCTCAGCCTATGCGAATACACCAAACCAGGCATTGAAGCAATACAAAACCGCGCTTCAACGGGGAGGCGGCAGTGTGGACGGCAGCTCGAAAGCTGAGGAAAAACAGTCAAAGGGTACAGTCGTCCGTGTCTACAAAGAAAAGACAGGTGACTACACGGTCGTATCATTCTTACTCGACAACGGCCAAAACTATATCGTCTCTTCCGAAAACAGCTTACTTGCGATCTACCTGAAGGAAAATGACAAGGTGAGCGTGAAATACATGGATACAGGGGAAGAATTCCTGCCAGTGAAAGAACTGACCATCGAAGGCTTATAATAAAAAAACGATGAGGGCCATAAGCTCTCATCGTTTTTTTATTACTCTCCTGCATTCACATAATACACCAGATTATCCGTCCACTTCCCAAATTCATAAATGAATCCTTTCCGGGTGCACTCATACTGCATTCCGACACTTTCTGCAAGGCTGATCGATGGCGCGTTATCCAGATTGATATGGGCCTCGACCCGGTGATAATTCAATTTCACAAAAGCCAGCTGAAGGGCTGCCTTCACCGCTTCCTTCCCGTAGCCACGGTTCCAGTAACGATTATGTACCGTGTAACCGACCCTGCCCCAGTTAAAGTTGTACCGCATCAGAGTGGAGAAGTCGATGGTCCCGATACTCGCACCACCTTCTTTCAGAAAAATCCCCAGAATATAGACCTGGTCCCGATCGATCATCTCATCATGCTTCAGAAGCATCTCCCGGAACCAAAACTCCGTGCACTCACTCATGTCCTGATAGCCAACGTCATATTTATGCTGGGATGGGAGCCTGTTCAGATGTTCCCTTAACCAGTTTTGGTAATCCCGGTTTACAAAGGGTCTGATGACCAACCTTGGCGTTTCAATGGTCAAGTCCTTGTACTTCATCCTTGCCCCTCCCTTTTCATTTATCTCTATTTTAATAGTATCAACCTGCCATTTAGAATGGTAGTCCTTTTTAAAAAACGGAAGGCGTCCCTCTGCTGAGAAACGCCTTTGTCATTACTTGTCTTTATACCATTCTTCCTCTAATTCCTTCTCGATCTGCTCATCGGACAAGTATTCTTCATCCAGCTGCTGCACATGCTCGGTGATCCGGTTGAGCTTGGAATGCACGACCCAAAGGCTGACTACCACGACTGCCATGAATAAAACAAGGATGAGTTCAAACTCCATATAATCGATGCCTCCTTTACCTATGTTTATTAATCAAACACGGGAAAAAGAAGGCTTTAGGAAGAAAAAGGACGGAAGGACCATTCTTTTGTCTCTTAATACGCTTTCGCCCAATACACCAAGTGTTTCGCATCCTTATTACAGCACACACATGTAACCGACACCTGCTCCTGCTCAAACGGCATGCACCGTGAAGTGGCACTCGTTTCTTCCTTGATCTTGTCTTCACAAGCCCTATCCCCGCACCACATCGCTTTGACGAATCCGCCTTTTTCCCTAACCGTCGTTTTGAACTCCTCAAACGTTTTGGCTACCGTTGTTTTTTCATCGCGATGTGCTCTCGCTTTTTCTAAAAGATTGAGCTGAATGTCCTTCAGAAGTTCAGCGACACCCACTTCAAGGTCTTCCATCGTGACCGTGATTTTCTCCCCTGTATCACGTCTCGCCAATACCACCTGACCGTTCTCGATGTCCCGTGGACCAACCTCCAGGCGAAGTGGGATGCCCTTCATTTCATATTCATTGAACTTCCAGCCCGGCTTTTTATCACTCGCGTCGATGTCGACACGGGCAACGCCGGCAAGCTGGCTTTTCAGATTATAGGCAAAATCAAGGACGCCTTCCTTGTGCTGGGCAATCGGCACGATCATCAGCTGAGTCGGTGCGATCCTTGGTGGAACCACCAGCCCCCGGTCATCCCCGTGCACCATGATCATGGCCCCGATGATCCGGGTCGTGAATCCCCAGGACGTTTGCTGCACATGCTGAAGTTTTCCATCACGGTCCGTGAATTGAATGCCGAATGCTTTCGCAAATCCGTCACCTAAATGGTGGGACGTTCCTGATTGCAAAGCCTTCCCGTCATGCATCAGGCTTTCGATCGTATACGTATATTTCGCACCGGCAAACTTTTCTTTTTCCGTTTTTTGCCCCTTGATGACCGGGATCGCCAGCAGCTCTTCACAAAGCTCCGCGTACACCTCCAGCATTTTCACCGTTTCATCATGAGCCTCCTGGTCCGTTTCATGACACGTATGACCCTCCTGCCAGAGGAATTCCAATGTTCGCAGGAATGGACGGGTCGTCTTTTCCCAGCGGACCACATTGGCCCACTGGTTATAAAGCTTAGGCAGGTCACGGTAGGAATGGATGATGTTCTTGTAGTGTTCACCGAACAATACCTCAGAAGTTGGACGCACACAAAGTCGTTCCGCCAGCTCCTCTTCCCCTCCATGAGTCACCCATGCCACTTCAGGCGCGAAACCTTCGATATGATCCTTCTCCCGTTGCAGGAGGCTTTCAAGTATAAATAGTGGCATATACACATTTTCATGCCCTGTTTCTTTTATTTTCGCATCGAGGGCATCCTTGATATTTTCCCACAGGGCGTATCCGTAAGGTCTGATGATCATCGACCCGCGGACGCTCGAGTAATCGATCAGCTCCGCCTTCGTCACGACATCCGTATACCACTGGGCAAAGTCTTCATCCATGCCCGTTACATCTTTTACAAATTCTTTTGCCATTTGAGAGCACCTCATTTTTAATTGGATTAATTTTAACGGCGATATTTTGATTTTATCGGCGATATTTTAGATTTAACGGCGAAATCCTGATTTTATCGAGCGAAATTCCAAATATATCGGCGAGCTGCCCGACACTCACATAAAACAAAAAAAGCCCCGCTTCTCATCAGGGACCATTTCTGGCGGTACCACCCTGATTCAAAGCAAAGCTTTACACTCATTCCATGATAACGGTATCGGACCGCTGATATCTTCATTCGATACAGAACTTAGAGGCAGGTTCAAAGGTTCATCAATGGGAGCTTTTCACCAAACCGCTCCCTCTCTTTAAAAGACAAGATCCCTTTACTGATCCTCGGCAATGTTTCAGTTATTTTAGATGATTATATATAGATATGCAGGGGCTGTCAATATTTGTTACAGAGAATATATCTTCTCCATTTCCCGACTGAAGAAATCATTCCCATTCCTCTCATCAAAATCCCCGGCGATCTCTTCCGCAATCTCACTCATCACATCAATGGCAAACCCCGGACGATGACCGGCTTCCACAAGCTTACGGTGAAGAACAATCGCACTCATATAAAAGTAAAACATCCCGTAAGGATCCTTCCCACTATCCGCATACTCGATGTGACGCTCCAATACTTTGATTCCCCTGACTGGTTCCGTTAAGGCAAGAAACCTGATATGCTCGGAAGCTTCGACTAAAAAGTGTGGCTTATCGTAAATGAAAAAGTATCCTTCCGACTGATAGCGCGAGGCTTCCTCCACCCGGCCATCTTCAAGATAGGGCAAGAGCAGCTTACTATAGGTCAAGTGGGGGATTTCACCACATGTCACTTCTTTTGATAATAAAAGCATTTCAATGGGTCTGGCTTTTTCCTTTTCACCGGTAAAGTAAAAATACTCAAGCTGTGTCTGGTATTCACAGGCTTCACAGTCTGAAAGGGAATCCCTTTCCGACGCTATCCACATTTGATAATACTCTTCCGCTTCTTCTGCATTCCCTGTTTTCAACGCACGTCTATGCTGATGCTGGTAAAAGGGACGCAGACTATAGCCATAACGGTCATACGCTTCTTGAAAATCAGTGAAAAAGGCATCTAACAGTTCCGTGTCAATGCCGGGCATCTTCACCAGATGCTCCGCCATCCATTTATAGATCCAGAAGAAGCTTTCCACCCAATCCTGCAGGCTCTCTTCGTTATCTAAAAAGAAGCCGTTGCACCACTCGAAGTGGTCGAATAATTCCTCATACTCCCCAAGATAGTTGACCGTCCTCATGATCCCGAAACGGCAGCAAAACTCCTTATAGAGGTCCTTTTCTTTCTGCGCAATGGACAACAGATCCTCTAAACCGTTCCACTTCTCATAACTTGCTTCTCCCCGGCCCATCAACTCTTCCCACCGGTCCCAGTATTGATCAGCCGTCATTTTCATCTACTGACCCCCTTTGTGTCTTTTTTTATTTATTATAACATTCAGAATGACGTCTTAACTTTTTTTCCCAGGAATTCCTGGTAGAGCTACTATATAAAATCACTGTGACCCCAAGCATGATGACAGAACCCGCTGCCACAACAAATCGAATCGACACCAGTTCAGCTCCCACTCCAATAAGCACCGTAGAAAGGATGACCAATACCCCTTCCAACAATCCATAAATACTAGCTACCCGTCCCATGATCTCCACGGGAATATGTTCTTGATAAAAGGTTTCAAACCCTGTCGTCGCAAAGGCCAACGCGAAGGATAAAACAGCGAACCCGATCGCCGCAATCAAGAAACCACCTGAAAAGGAATATATCAGATATCCTCCCGAAACGACCAGAGAACCAAATCCCATCAGGTGCATATAATTGAGTCTGTGAGAAAGTGCCGTGTTCAGGATCGATCCGAGTATAAATCCTGCCCCTGCAATACTTACAAGAAATCCATACGTGCTGTTCGATAGATGAAGCACCTCTTTTGAAAATGCGGCTTCCAGGGAATCAATCGCCGCCGTCATCACCAGCATACAGCTGAACAAGACATAGAGGACCATCACATACGCGCTGCGCCGGCTGAACCTCCACACCATCCGCCAATCCTCTTTGATGACTTCCCATTTGGTATCACCTGTATCAACGGGGATCCCATCCTCAAGCTTCGGCAGAAATAGGGTGATCACTCCTGATAAAAAGAGGGCCAATGCATTCATATAAAGGGCAAACGTCGGTGTCCCCATCATGAACATCAGTCCGGCAATTCCCGGTCCAATGAGAAACGCACCCGATCCGATCAGCCCCCTGAGAGCATTGAATCGCTGTCTGTTCCCCCGGGGAATGATGGTCGTGATGTACGCCATGGACGCCGGATAAAACATGGCGCTTCCCATATTGATGATCAACACAACCGCATACACCCACCAACTCGACGAAAGAAAAGGCAATGCCGCAATTAACACCCCTCTGAAAAAATCAAGCCCTGCCATCAGATTCCGCTTGTTGACCCTGTCAATCAAGCTTCCCGCCCAGCCATTTGTCAAAAGGGCAGCCACAGGCTTCAATACATATAAAATCACCACTGCCAGAGGTGATCCCCACTCGTCTAAAACAATCAGATTTAGGGCGATTAAATAAATCCACCCTCCTACATTCGAAATCCCGATGCCTGTCAGCAGCAATAAAGGATACTTCCACTTCCTCATTGGTTATTCCTCCCCGCGATATGTTTTGTGAAACAAAAAAATCCCACCCCCAAGACGTTGATCTTGGGGGCGAGATTCTATATCGCGGTGCCACCCCAGTTCGTTAATATGTCGCCATACTAACCTTTTCAGGTACGGCCAACCGGCTTATACCCTAGCCCGATAACGGGAGCTCCCGTCACACCATCCCCTGACCCGGTTCCGATGCACTGCTCAGAGTCTTGGTTCAATACCGTCCCTCTTGCTCCCTTTCAGCTGCCGGAGCTCTCTGTTAAAGAATTCAGGATATCTACTCTTCTCTTCATGGCATTTAATTGAAATTTTTATTATGATAGCATGTTTATTGAAGGAAGTAAATGGAATATTCACATCGGCAATCTTTGATTCAACATTTCTTGGTATCCTGGTTTTTGTTTGATGATGGTGATGATGAGTTGTTGAAGTTCTTCAAGTTCCCTGGTATCTGCCGTCGTTTCACATTCTGAATGATAGTACTCATATTCATCATTATTCATTCTTATCTTCATCATGTAATTCTCAAGGGAAAGAATGGTGCAACCCTCTCTGTAAGACAACGGTTTGTTTCCTTTCAGATCCAGGCTCTCTATTTTTGTATAAATCTCACTTCTTTCGTCTTTCGTGAAGGCCAGTGCTTTCACCTTCCCATCCTGATTTGTGATCGTGTCCGTAACTGTACTTATGGTCGTACCCCCATCGTAATGGATCTCCACATCAAAGTTCGATTTATTTGTAAAATAACCACTCAGTTTCTCGCTCCCAAGGAATCCCCATTGCTCCCCCTTCACTACGGCAAAAGCAAAAACGACGATAAGAACAATAGCGAAACTGATCAATGGAGCATACCACCTGCGCCGATACTCTTTTGGCGTCTTCCCCTCAGCCACTCTTTTCCGTACCTGATCCTTCATTTGGTTGTTAAAATCGAATCCTTGCAAGCCTTCATCCGTCATTTTTCTAACCTGTCGCTGAAGTTCCCTATCCATCCTGATGCACCCCTTCTGGATACATTTTCTTTAGTTTCTCTTTCCCTGTTTTCAAACGGGTTTTAGCGGTATTGATGTTGATTTCCAAACACTCGGCAATTTCCGAGATTTTCAGTTCCTCATAATAATACAGAAATAGGACTTCCCTGTATTTGATTGGCAAAGATAATAACCTGGAATTCAGTTCTCTGCCCGTTTCCCTATGTATCGTTTGAGATTCCGGCCATCGACTCCTGCTCTCCTGAATCCATTCACTAAGCTTATTTGTAAAAAGCAGCTTCCTCGTTTCCCACTTCTTGAGATGATCCTTACTCTGATTGATGGCAATCCGGATGACCCACGTCTTCAACGAGGAATCTCCCCGAAACGAATCGTACCTTTGATAAAATCGGACAAACACCTCTTGAGCGATATCTTCAGCAAGACCGTGATCCTTCACATAAGAATAAGCGATATACAAAACTTCTTTGCCGTATTCATTCATCACTTCTTCCAGAATTTCCTCCTTCGACTCGGTGAATTTGCATTCCTGGACTTCATTCAATCGGAGATCACCTCTTTTCTAGTACTTTGACGACAGCGGAAACGAAAAGGTTTGATTTTTTTGTGGAACTGGATTTTTGAAGGGAATTATAGTGGGATGATGAGGTTGATTTCGGGTTTATCGACCGTTCCTCATATAGCGACATATTTCGCACACCCAACCGCTCCCCACCAACAGCAACTCCAGCACAAAAAAAAGAGCACTCCCCAATTCCCGAGCGCTCTTCCCCATTAGCTCCCCATCTTACGACGAGTATTGCTGGGCTTCTTCGTTTGTTGACTTTGCATGCGTTGATTGGAAGCAAGGCCCCCAGTTGCTTGCTTGCCGCCTGCCTGAGCTTCTTTCTTCTTTGCCAGCTGCTGCTTCATCGCTTCCTGCAGGCTGATTTTTTTCTTTTCTGGCTGTATTTGCTGATCATTATTATTCGACATAAGGGAATCTCCTTTTGAGACTACTAAATTTTTGAAACTACCTCTATTATAATACATCCACCACCAGAAAACATCTCAAGTTCCAAATAAAAAAGCCAACCCGTAAAGGATTGGCCGTCATTTTCTAGTGATATCCATTCTGCCCGTTAGCAGAACCGGATGTTTTCTGTTTCGGTTTGTGCTTGCCGTTTTGCTTTGTACCGCCGTCTTTTTTCGTTTTCTTTGTCATGCTGAATCACTCCTAATAATTAGTCGTCATCAAGAAAACTTGTGGTTTTATGAACCATTCTTATTTTGTGCCAAAAAAGAAAAGAGTCTCCCGGTAATTACCGGAAAACTCTTTTTCATCAAGCTGCTGTTTGAGGAACGTCTTCGTCGACTTGAATGATGGATCCATCGTTTAAGCGCTTTCGTAATGTGTAAATAAATGCTAGGATCGCGGCGATAGTTACAACTGTTGCTCCCATATACGCTGTGCTCATTGGTAAACCGAAACCGATTGGAGCACTCAGGATATACGTAAATGTCACCATCGTCATGAAGATCGCTGGAATCGTTGCAACCCAGTGAGGTTTCTTTTGCAGCGCCAGATACATGGCACCTACCCAAAGGGCAATCATCGCTGTCGATTGGTTCGCCCAGGAGAAGTATCTCCATAATAGGTTAAAGTCGATTCGTGTCAACACGACTGAGATCACAAATAATGGAATCGCAATCCAAAGCCTGCTGGAGATTTTCACTTGTCCTACTTTGATATAATCGGCAATGATCATACGCGCACTTCGGAATGAAGTATCACCAGACGTGATCGGAAGAATGATAACCCCAAGGATTGCCAGTGTTCCACCGATTGATCCAAGCATAAGAACAGATACTTCACTTACAACCGCTGCAGGTCCGCCTTCTTTCAAGATGGCATTCAGTTCACCCGGCTGGAATAAGCTCATGGCAGCCGCTGCCCAGATCATCGCAATGATCGCTTCTAAAATCATCATACCGTAGAAAATCTTGCGTCCGTTCTTTTCATTTTGCGTCGTTCTTGAAATGATCGGTGATTGTGTGGCATGGAACCCTGAAAGTGCCCCACAAGAAATCGTCAAGAATAATAATGGGAAAATCGCTACAGATTCAGGATGCATATTCGTTAAGCTGATCTCAGGAATATCCGCCCCTGTAATCACTAATCCTGCACCGATACCCACCGCACTCACCACAAGCAGTGCTCCGAAAAGCGGGTAAACCTTACCGATGATTTTATCAATCGGTAATAGGGTTGCGACAATGTAATAAATAAAGATTGCGGCGATAATGACACCTAATGAAATCCAGGCTGGCGTCAGATTCGCGATTAATGCTGCAGGTGCTGTAACGAAAACCGTTCCCACCAGTACGAGCAAAAGAATCGAGAATGCGTTCACCACATGCTTCATCGTCTTACCAAGGAATCGTCCCGCAAGCTCCGGCAAATGAGCTCCACCGTTACGGATCGAAATCATCCCCGTTAAGTAATCATGAACCGCTCCGGCAAAAATCGCGCCAAGTACGATCCAAAGGAAGGCAACCGGCCCATAAAGTGCTCCCATGATCGGACCGAAAATGGGTCCTACACCAGCAATATTCAACAGCTGAATCATGGAGTTTTTCCCCGTCTTCATTGGAATATAGTCCACTCCATCCGCTTTTGCATAAGCAGGAGTCGAACGACTTTCATTGATTCCAAAAATCTTTTCAATTAACTTTCCATATGTGAAATAACCTATAATTAATACAACAATCGAGACCAGAAATGTGACCATGCTTATGATCCCCTTTCGTTCATTTATGAATACGCTTTCATTATAGCAATCATATTCACCATTTCGTCACATTCTGTTTAAGATGTCGGAAATTGGGGTTGAGGTGTTCTGTGGGAGGATTAATGTGCATGGTGGAAAAGTTGGGTGCCTGGCACTATTAGACGGTTTGGTGCCTGGCACCGATTGTTCGATTGGTGCCAGGCACTTAAAGTCAAAATTGTACCTGGTACAAATCCCCTCATCTGTACCAGGTACAAACACTCCTCTTTGTACCTGGTACACTCAAAAAACCACAACCACCTACAACTCCAACCGCTCCCTCAATTCCTTCACATAATTCCGGCTCACCGGAATCGCCTCATCCGCTCCATGAACCTTCAACTGATACACACCGCTCCCCCACGGGATGAGCTCCTCCACGAAGGGCAGCTGAACGAGGTAGCTTTTATGAACCCGGAAAAATGGATAGGTACTGAGCTTTGATTCCAATTCCTTGATCGGCAAGCGGCACGTATACTTCTTTTTCTTCGTACAAATAAAGGTCTCCCGCTCTTCCCGGAAGATATATAGAATGTCTTTCGGGCTGATGAAAACAATTTTATCTTCATCCTGAACCGCCAGTTTCCCCATCGACGGGCTTTCGCTCTGCTCTTTCATTCCGACTTTCAGAAGATTCTTCAAGCGCTCCATCGTTTGTGCGAGCTGATCTTCTTCAAATGGTTTCAATAAGTAGTCAACGGCTTCCACCCGGAACGCTTTCAGGGCATAATCCGGATACGCAGTGGCAAAGACGATTTCCGGTTTGTGCTTCATTTTCTGAAGGGCTTCTGCCAAGTCGACCCCGCTCATGCCCGGCATTTCTATATCAAGGAATAAGACGTCGGGTTCTTTTGTTAAAATGATTTCCAATCCCTTTTCAGCAGAGCTTGCTTCCCCGACTACCTCCACCCATGAATATCCACTTAAAAGATGTTTCATTTCCTCACGGCTATAAGGTTCGTCATCGATAATGGCAACTTTCATTCTTTCTCACTCCTTACCGTAAATTGAACGGTGGTTCCGTTTCCTGTTGATGATGTGATTGTTAGACCTGCTTCTTTCCCCATCATCATTTCCAATCGTTTGTTCACGTTATAGAGCCCGATTCCTGTACCGGTCTGTGATTCTACGGGTTCAAGCAAAAGCTTCTCCACTCTCCCTTCATCAATCCCCGCACCGTTATCCTCAACACGAACAGTCACCTCATCACCATTAAGCGTAATCGAAATCTTCAAAACAAATCCTTCTTCAATATTCTTCATCCCGTGCTTGATTGCATTTTCAACAAGAGGCTGAAGGGTAATCGAAGGGACCTTCGCCTGCAGGGCATTTTCGTCCATCTCATACACCACTTCCAGCCGGTCAAAAAATCGTGCTTCTTCAATGGCGAGATAGGCCTTTACATGCTGTCCTTCTTCTTTAAGGGGCGAGGTGGATTTCGTGCTTCCTGTCAGGTTCTGACGGACAAATTGAGATAGTGAAATCAGCAGGGTCCTCGCCTTATCGGGATTGATCCTCGTCAACGAAACAATGACATTGATGGTGTTGAACAAGAAATGCGGATTGATCTGTGCCTGCAGCGCCTTTACTTCCGATTCTTTCGCAAGCTCTTTATGGGTGTCGATTTCAGCAAGCTCCAACTGGTGACTAAGCAGGGTCGCAATCCCCTTCGTTAATTCCATCAGGATCGGCGTTATCTCTTTTTCCGAATGAAAATAGAATTTAAGCGTTCCGACAATTTCATCCCCTTTTAAAAGAGGCGCCATGATCGCCGCTCCCAATGGACATCCATTCCGGTCGCATTGTATATCCTCTCTTCCCACCTTCATGAGCTCTCCCGTTTCGATGACCCGTTTCGTCGCTTCGGTCTGAATCGGGCGCCCCTGCTGATGGTGATCCGAGGCCAGGCCGACATGAGCGAGGATGTGGGAAGTGTTCGTGATGGAAACCGCCAACGCGTTCACATCTCTCATCAGAATCTCACACGTAGCCTGTGCAGAGGCTGCATTCAATCCCTTTCGCATATATTTCACCGTGCTATCCGCCAAGCGCAATGCTTTCTGGGATTGTACCGCTCCCATCCGCTCTTCTTCATAAAAAACGCTTTTAATGATCAGCAGGAAAATCCCGGTTCCGACTCCATTTGCAAGGATCATCGGCCATCCGATGTCGGAAACGAGTAAATAAGCATCATCAAATGGCTTTGACAATAGAAGAATGAGAAGCATCTGCATCCCTTCTGCCACAAAACCAACCAAAAACGCTTTTTGAGGGGAAACAAGCCTGTTTTTCTTTTCCCGCTTCCCGATCCATCCCGCCAGCAATCCCGCTAAAACCGTCGAGATCCCGCACGAGAAGGCCGTGAATCCTCCAAGAAAATACCGATGGACTCCTGCGACCAATCCTGCTCCAAGTCCGATCCATGGACCACCCAGTAACCCGGCGACCACGACACCGATCACCCTGGAATTGGCGATCGCTTCATTCTGTTGTAGATGCCACTGCCATTTTGTATATTCTTCTTGAAATGGATTCACGATCAATCCTGTATATGTACCGACGATCCCGAAGAAACCAAACAGCAGGATGAGGAGCAGAGTCTGGGATTTCTTCACATGTGTTCTTTGTTCGATTAAATGACGGAAGAAACTGATCCTCGTCATCACAAAGGCTATCGTCACAATGATACCAAGCCTCTCCACCATCGCAGCTATCAACATAGGCTCCACCTCGCTTTCTATTTCACATCAAAAAAAGAAGATCCCCTTAAACACGAATGTTTAATAGAATCTTCCCCTACTTGTTCCTGTCCTATGTCCGGGGAATGATTTCCCCTATTTTAACACGAATCTTTATCTTTAATCGTTACGAGTGCATTGATTTCTCCGCCGATCATGATGATGATTCCCGTTAAGTAGAACCAGATCATGAGGACGATGATCCCTCCGATGCTGCCGTATGTGGCCGAATAATTTCCAAAGCTTCCTACGTAATAAGAAAACGCCAAGGAAGCGAGTACCCAGCCAAGCGTCGCAAAGATCGCCCCTGGGAAGGCACTTAAGCACTTGATCCGTTTACTCGGGGCAAAATAATACAACCCTACGAAAATGATAAAGAGAATGATGGGACTGATCGCCCAGCGAATCCCGTTCCATACCGTTAAAAATTGCTCTGAAAATCCGAATTGAGAAAATAATAATAGGCCGATCTGCTTTCCGAACACCGGAAGTAAAAGAGCTACGACAAATACGAGAATCATGGCTAGTGTCAATAATATAGACATGAGACGGGTCGCAATGAATGATCTTGTTTCCTCCACATCATAGGCACGATTTAAACTTTTCACGATGGCATTCATCCCATTGGAAGCCGACCAGATCGTGGCGATGATACTGACAGAAAGTAAACCGGAATTCCGGTTCGACATGACGTCCTGAAGGGTTTCCTCGATCATGGACATCGTTTCCCCGGGTGCAAAATCCCGGACCAGACCCAGTATGTCCCCCTGCTCGACGGGAAGGTATGGTAAAAGTGTCACGATAAAAATCAGCAGTGGAAAGAGCGATAAAAGAAAGTAATAGGCAATTTGCGCGGCCAGCCCCGTTACATCATTCGCACTAATATGTGAGAAAAGATTTTTAGAAAATCCTTTCCATCCTCCTTTGACCGTCTCATCCGACATGTTCTCACCTCGTTTCGTTAATACCCCTTAAATGAAGACGCAATAGGTTGACTCTCTTCATCCTGAGTTGTTAGTTCATTGGATGTTTCCCTATCTGAAAACGTTTCCTTATAAGCTTCTGAAGAGTCTTCAAAGGTTTCCTTTGTCTCCTCGATGATCTCTTTCACCTGTGGGGTCATCCCTTTGATTTCATCCACTTTTTCACTGATGAAATGAATATCCCTGCTCACCTGATCGGCTGTCGTGCGTAATTTCTCATATACTTCCTTCGATGACTCGACCAGTCTTTGAGGATTTTTTGAATACGTTGAAAGATAATTCCCGCTGTTCTTTAAAGATGTCCCCATTTCCTGACGGGTCGTTTTATCCAGCAGGGAAAGAAGACCTCCTGCTACAGCACCTAACAAAACCCCTTTGAAAAATTTATTGCTTCCCATATGTATTACCCTCCTTTAAATTCTTTAGATTATTTTCTATAAGAATGGCTAAATTTCCTTCATGAGCACAAAATTGATGCCAACGCTCTTCTTTTAACGTTTTAGCTTACCTACACATTTCCCATTCCTTAATAGTGTAAAACATTCTCCGAAAAAAATCCTTCTCGGGTGGAAGTTATGTTGACAGGTTGAAGGAATCATGGAAAGATAAATGTAATGAATGCACGTTAGAAAGGACGATCCAAATGGATTTATCACAAAACACAACCGAAAATATTGAATTCATGGTCACTGCCATCAAAGAAAAATTAAAAATAGTCAATGCCGGTGCCGTAAAGCCAGAAGATTTCAATGAAGAAATGTATGAAGATCTTCATGACCTATATGTAATGGTGGATCGCAAGGACAGATTCAGCCCGAGTGAAATGACGGCGATCATTGAAGAAATGGGTAACCTGCGTAAATAGTAGTCAGACGTGATAGGAAAAAGGGGACATTCCCTCAAAGGTACAAAATACCTTGGGGAATGTCCCCTTTCATTTACTTGCCCTATTTCGAAAGAAGCGCCAGTGATTCACGGTTGAATGCCGGAAGATCATCCGGTGTTCTGCTTGTCACAAGCTGGTTGCCGCATACGACGACTTCTTTATCCTCGTACGTCACACCTGCATATTCCATATCCACTTTAATGGACTTGAAGCCTGTCGCTTTTCGTCCTTCCAGTGCTTTTGCCGTGATGAGTAATTGTGGACCATGGCAAATCGCGAATACCGGTTTCTTCTCATCCATGAAATGCTTCGTGAATTTCACGAAACGGTCATCTGCACGCAGCTGATCCGGAGAGAATCCCCCTGGTAATAATAAGGCATCAAAGTCTGCAGGATTGACGTCATCAATGCTTTCATCGATCTTCACCGTTGCATCGCCCTGCTTGCCTTTCACTGATTTTCCTTTTTCTTTTTCAATCGTCACCACTTCATGTCCTGCTTCTTTAAACGCTTTTTCAGGATCTGTAAATTCTACGTCTTCAAACATGTCTGTCATTAACGTTGCTATTTTAGCCATAAAATTAAAACACTCCTAGTTATCGTTTGTTTTTTATTCACACAGGTACTTTACCCTTTGTGCATGAATTCAAACCCGACTCCCTTATTTATCCATTGTGAATTGGGAGAAAATCGTGTTCCTCTGCACTTCATATACCTCTTCACCAACGATGTCATTGATGATTTGAATATTCCGGTCCACAGCCAATCCTAAGTTCGTTGCCCCTGCACCGTGAGAATGCTCCAGGCTCGTCACCGTATAGAAGTGATGCCCCCGGTCTCTGTTCTCTTTAAATTCAAGCTTATAATTTCGGGAGACTTTATACTTCTTCTCATCTTCCCAGACGATTTTGTCCTCGAACTCCTCAAAAAACCATTCGGGAATATTCGGCTTATAACCCGTCGCCAAAATCACCTTATCCGCCTGATAGGAAAAATCACGTTCTTCCTGCCATTGACGGCAATTCAGGACGTACCGTTCTTCCTCTTTCCGGATCTTATTCACTTCCGTTAAAGGCTGGATCGTGATGTCAGGCGAGTGATCACTGACTGAATGGTTATAAAGGATATTGTAAATATTATTGAGGGTATCCGGATCGATCCCATTCCGCAGCTGATCCAACGTTGCTAATGCCTCCACACGCTTCTCATACGTCAATCCATGGAAATAATCCACATAGTCAGGGGCAAAGAATTCCTGCCCGAGCTTCGACGACTCGAGCTGCAAGATCCCTTCGGAACGGGTCAGCCATGTCAGGTGATAGGAATGATCCTTCTGTTCTTTCAAAAGGTCAAAGAACACCTCGGCAGCACTTTGCCCGGACCCGACAATCGTAATCGAGGAACCTTCCATCGTCGTGTTTTTATGGAATAGATACTTACTCGTATGATGGACATCCTCATCCGGCAGCCCCTCCATCCCATCTAAAATCAACGGCTTGCTTCCTGTCCCCATCACCACATGCTTCGCATAATAGATCTCACGCTCGTCGGTCAACCGGTTATCGATCACAACCTTATAGCAGTCGCCTTCATCCGTGACCCCGATCACTTCGCTATGAAATTGACAGCTGCTAAGATGACTGACCACCCAGCGGGCATAATCATTGTACTCCTGCCTCGGCATTTCAAACTTGTGAAAAAAGAAAAATTTATATAAACGATTATGGGTATGTAAATAATTCAAATAACTGTACCGGCTCTGTGGATTCGCAAACGTCACCAAATCCGCGATAAAAGGCACCTGCAGATCCGTCAGATTGATCAACATCCCCGGATGCCACTGAAACTCCGGAGTTTGATCAAAAAACTTCACCTTCAGATCCGTCTTCTCCTCCATCAACGCCGCCAAACTCAAATTATACGGACCTATCCCAATGCCGATACAATCATGCAATTCTCTACTCAATTGGCTCTCCTCCACATTTGTAATCATCTTTCTATTTTTACCCTAAAACGATGGGGGATTACCCTTTTTTAGTGAAAAAATTGTGACGTATGTGTGTGCGGAGTATTAAAGGGACAAATACGTATTGGTTCGTCCCTAAAAGGGGGGTGCGTGTCTCTTTATTATCGAGTTCACCCTATATATTATCGACTTTCGGATTATATTATCGACTAAGAAAAATCGACACAAACCGATATCCACCTCCGCCACATGCCAACACCACACATCCAAACAAAAAACCGATCTCCATCTTAAGGATCAGTTCTTCCTGAATATCATCACGTACCATCCGCCTTCTTTCACGATCGGTTCGACGGACTCCACTTTGAAGTTTGTTTTACTGGCCAATGTCTCCATCTCCTTCTGGGACGGAATGGGATACAGGTTCTGGAATGTCATGAAGAAGCTGTTGAAGGCACTGGAAAACTGCTGCCCATGCTTTGATTTCTGCATCGGGGTCAGAACAAAGAACAAACCTTCTGATTCCAGCCACGAAGATGCTTTTTCAAAGAACTGCAGGCGCTCGGACGGATCGATATAGTGAAAGAGATTATTGGCCATGATCATGTCAAAGAGCTGTTCAGGCTCATATTCATGTAGGTCCTTACAAAGGATTTCAATATTTTCATAGTCTTGAAGAGACTCTTCAGCAGCCTTAGCGACGGCTTCATGAATCTCGATCCCTACCATTCTCTTATCAGGATAGCGGTCTCCTATTCTCTTCACATATCCGCCTTCACCACAGCCAAGATCCAATATCGAATCCACATTATACTTTTTAATCGCCTTCTGTACCTTTGGAAAGGCAAAGCGCTCTAACAGTATCGACGTTTTCGCTACAGTTGAACCATGGACATCCGAGTTGAAATGCTGCTTCGTTTGATTACGTAATAATTGTGGATACGACAACAGGGCCGGTATGTGCAGCTCCATCATTTCTTTTAACAAAATGCCTGATGAATGCGGGTCCTTCTTTGAAGTCGGCAGCTTCCAGCGGTTCCTCGTGGTGACTTTCCCATCCTCCACCCGCTTCATATGCTTAATGGTGATCCCGACCTCTACCCACTGTTCAAGGAGGTCCATTTCGATATTTTGAGCAAGTGCCACTTCCTGAATGGAGGCAGGCTTTGTAAAACGATCAAACAGATCCATTTCATACCCTACGTAGGCATGCCAGCTGTACAGGAATGGAACATTTTTTTTCATCCATGTTCTTGCCCTCCATACTTTCACCATTTCTCCGATCATAGTAGGCCCTCCTTTCCTTTCCAGGGATAATCCTGGATTTCTGTAAATTTAGTGTTTGATTTCTCTTCTTCTGTCAACGAATCCTTTCTGATCGGGAGCACTCCCCCCTGGACCATCCGGTCGTACAGGGTTTCTCTCCACATGCCGAGACCGGATATGTTGAGCATTTGCTTGTAATGGGAGATCGAATCCCTCTCCATGCGCTGAAGGCTTTTATTTCGCAGCCAGCCGACCGGGCGATACGGATACGAGTAGACGAGGGCCGATAAATGACTGAGATGCATTTGATGGGCCACCCTTCTTTTCCGGACCTTTGGGTACCATTCCAGATTAGCCGGATCTAATTTACCGGCCGAGTACATATCACACAGCAATTCTCCAAGAATGCTCCCATCCTGTATGGCCATATTCATTCCTTCTCCGGCCATGGGGTGTACCGTATGCACCGCATCTCCAATCAGGGCAAGATGGTCCTTCACATAGGTATCCGCATGATATTTCTGGGGAACCATCAGCTGGATTTTCTTCCAGTCCTCAATTTGGTTCACGTAGCCATCGAGATCGGGACACATTTGGATATAAAGCTTATGAAATTCTGAAATCGGTTTTTTCCGAAGGGTCTTGTATTCCCCTGCCGGAATGAGATATACGGATCGTACTTCATCGTTTGGTAACGGGAATAGACCCAGGAATGATTGATAGGTAGAAATGATACGTCCCTTCACCATTTCCTTGGGCCGCGGAAATGTCACTGTTAAGAAATGATGGTTGTACTTTTTTTCCTTCACATCCACTTCCATATAGTCACGGGTGACAGAGCTTCTTCCTTCTGCCCCGATAATGAAATCGCTATGAATCTCTTGAGCCTCTTTCGTCTCGCGATCCTCGATGATCACGGTATGACCGTCTATTTTCTTACAAACGGTATTCGATTGGTAATGGAAGGAAGGGTACTCCTCTCCTTTTTCCCGTAGAATCTCCTTTAACGTTTCATGATGGATCATTAATGAATAGGGGTATCGACTGGGAAGAATCGAGTAGCTCATCGTGGAGTTCTCAGCTTCTGATTTTGCACTTTTCAATTCAATGAGTTCCAAATCGGAAATGATATGACCATTTTTGAAGACGGAGTCGCTGACCCCCAATGAATCAAATATTTCCAGACTTTTTGGCTGGAGGAGCTCTCCCTTGTATACGGAGCTTGGCCCTGGTAACCGTTCCACAACCGTTACGTCTATATTGCACTGTGCTAATTTCAGGCCGAGTGTCAGACCGCCAATTCCTCCACCACTAATCAAGACGTTCGTCTTCATCTCTCCTCACCTCTTTCTCTCTCTTTAACCTTTTCCCAGAATGTTGAAACGTGGCGATGTGCTCCCATCTAAATCGCCATGAGTAGACAGGTTCTTAAGAATGAAAAGAGAAATACGAAATTTGTAGAACGTACTATTTCCCGGAAAATATAAGCTTTTCATAAGTCCATTCTCTCTGGCATTTACATTTTTTGTCGGAATATTCCCTAATGGCCCTTCGACAATTCTCGAGGAAATAAAAAGACTCCACAGCAAGAGTTTCCTCTCACATGTGGAGTTCTTTCTATCTTTCTTTTGCAATCGGCAGCAAAATCGTAACGGTCGTTCCTTCTGTTACATTGCTTTGGATCGATAGTGATCCGTGATGCTCTTTGATGATTTTCTGGCAAATCATCAATCCGAGTCCGGTCCCTTTTTCTTTCGTGCTGTAGAACGGTTCTCCTAAATGCTTCATGCGCTCAGGAGGGATTCCGTTTCCGTTGTCCTGGATGGAGATTTTCGCATAGCCGTCCTCTTTTTCAAGTTGAACACTCAGGAGACCGCCACTCGGCATAGCTTCGAGAGCATTTTTCATGACGTTTAAGATGACCTGTTTCATTTGATGGGAGTCACAATAAATTTCCGCTTCTTCCACAGAGAATCTTACATCGACTCCTTGCTTCAGGCACTCCATCTTTATGAATTCAACAGAGCTTGTGAGCAGGGTCGTTAAGGACGTCAGGGAAAATTGAACGGCTCTTGGTTTCGCCAATGCGAGAAATTCATTGGTGATGATTTCGATTCGATCGAGCTCTCCCTGGATGACCCCCAAGTAAAAGTCGTCTTTCGCGTTTTCTTTCATCAGTTGAAGGAAGCCTTTCAGGGTCGTCAGGGGATTTCTGATTTCATGGGCCACTCCCGCTGCAAGCTGTCCGATCATCGCTAACTGTTCCGATTTCTTCAGTAAGTCTTCATTTCGTTTCTTCTCGGATAAATCCCGGATGATGGCCGAAATACCGATCAGGTTTCCATCATCATTTATGATCGGGTTCATGTTAAAGGCTATTTCGATCGGCGTGCCGTCTTTTCGGTACCGCACCGTTTCATAATCCTTTATTCGCTTCCCGGCCTTGATGGTCATTAAATTCTGTCTGAACTGTCCTACTTGGTCTTCCTGGTGAATAAAGGTGATTTTCCGTCCTGTAATTTCATCCTTATTCCAGCCGAACATCGATTCAAACTGCTGATTGACCTTTAATACGCTTCCCTCTGGATCTAAAAGGACAATTCCGTCTCCGGCATGCTCGAAGTACGCTTCCAGTAATTCTTTCGCTTCCTTTAGCTCTTCTTCCATCTTCAGTTTTTCTGTGATGTCCTGACCGAATCCATAAATTCCGATGACCTTGTTTTTGACCCGGATCGGGATGTTGGTGACCGCGACATGGCTTTTGCCACCTTCTCCATTTTCGAAGGTGGTGACAAATCTTGACGCTTCTCCTTTAAGGGCGACTTCAAAGTGATAGATGGCTGAATGCTTGCTGCCTTCCGCGATGAATTCACTGAAGTGACTGCCGATCATATGAGGAGAGATATGATTCCACTGCGTTTTCACAGCGGGGTTCACCTCCTGGATGATCCCTTTTGTATCGACCATATAAATATTGTCAGGACTGTATTTCACAATCGACTTATACTTTTGTTCGCTTTCGATCAGTTTTCTCTGAATATCTTTGATCAGGGAAATGTCCGAAATGGAACAGATGATTTCCACTACGTTTCCATCCTGCACCACTGGAACGATGGAGGCGATATATTCTAATTCCTTGTATTCATCCTCATACGTCAACTCTTCCCCTGTTTCCCATATGCGCTTTAGTTTAGGTTGGATTTTCCCTAAGTGATGGGAATCAAATACTTCTTCAATGGTTTTACCAATCACCTTTGAAGGAGTCAGATTCAATTTTTTTAATAGCTCCCCTGCCGCCATCTCGATCACAAATTCATTGTCTCTCTTATTGATCTTATAGGTGATCGTCTTTTGGAGCCGGAGCGTGTTCTCGAGTTCCGCTTTCAATGAGACCAGTTCGTTTTCATAGTTTTTCTTCTCCGTGATGTCGTGAAGGATGATTCCGACACTGTCTACGGTCCCATCACTTTTGTAATTGGCCGGGGAAATTGTAATATTGCATGTAATCTTCCGTTCCTTATTCATGATGAAGGTTACTTCTTCCCCGGTTGTATTCACTCCCCTTATTCCGTTCATCACTAAGGTAATAAAGGATTGATTCTGAAGGGGTGTTTGATTACAAAGGGACTCACCCAGAACGGTATCCGGAATATGAAACAGATCCTGAAAGGACTGATTCATTTCCACGACTCTCCCTTTTTTATCAAGGATACATACACAAGTCGGGGTGTTATAAATAAGAGACTCATATATGGCCGAGCGGGAGTTATTCGAATAATCATGAGAAACGTGCTTCTCTCCACAGGCCTCTGGAACAATCATCACTAATTCTTTTTGCTCATCCATCTGTTTACGTTTCACTGTGTAGGTATAATGATTTAAGCGAATGGAACAATTCTTTTCTTCTAACATTCTCTGAAGAAAATTATCTTCTTGCAGGGTCAATCCTTTCCATTCTTCATTTTCTTCAATAAAAGCTTGGTTTTTCACATCTATTATTGCAGCCGGGACTGGAATCGAATCAACACTCAATGCATGATAGGGTTGCAAATCAGCCATATTACCTTCCTTTTTCGTAACGTTATTTACCACCATTTTACCCTACCTCCAGTTACATATAAATGACCAATATATTTAAATGAAAAAACCCGGGCTTTTACAATCTGCCCCGGGTTCACTATTTTCACATAGATTAGAAGCTTTCTACCTTGGCTAGCTTGGCGTAATGAACCGCAATATCTGCTCCTACGTGAGCATTGTTCTTCACGAGGGCGATATTCGCTGTAAGGCTCTTTCCGTCTGTTAAATCCTTTACTTTACCCAAGAGGAATGGTGTTGCTTCCTTTCCGGCAATCCCTTGTTCTTCCACTTCGTTTAATGCTTTTTCTATGATCCTATTCATCTCGTTTTCATCCAGGGCATCCTCGGCAGGGATCGGGTTAGCGACCACCACGCCTCCCTTCAATCCAAGATCCCATTTCGCTTTTAATATATCAGCCGTCTCTTCCGGTGTCTCTACTTTATAGTTCACTGAAAAAGGACTGCTTCGTGTGTAAAAGGACGGTAAGGACTCTGTTTGGTATCCTAGGACAGGCACTCCTTTTGTTTCCAGGTATTCCATCGTCAAGCCTATATCCAGAATGGATTTTGCCCCTGCACAGACAACGGCCACATTCGTCACGGCAAGTTCTTCGAGATCCGCGGAAACATCCATCGTCACCTCTGCATTTCTGTGAACACCGCCGATGCCCCCTGTCACGAAAACGGAAATATCAGCTAGCTCCGCGCAAATCATGGTAGCAGCAACCGTAGTCGCACCGTCCTTTTTGGAAGCAAGAATATAAGGGATATCGCGGCGACTTGCCTTGATCACGTCTGTTGCCTGCCCTAAATATTCGATCTCTTCATGGGACAACCCAATCTTGATTTTCCCGTTCAAAATGGCAATCGTTGCGGGAACGGCCTCCTTGGAACGAATGATATCCTCTACTTCACGAGCGGTCTTCACATTTTGTGGATAGGGCATTCCGTGAGAAATAATCGTTGATTCCAATGCCACAATCGCCTTTCCTGTCTTTCTGGCTTCTCTCACTTCCTGTGAGTATTCAATATATGAGTCGATATTCATGTACATTTCCCCCTCTAACTAATAGAAAAGACTAAACTCTTGTTGAAGCTTCGTCTTGTTCAGCGTAGGCGCCACCGTATATTTGGATTGCAGAGTGATCGACGAGCAGATCACCCCGATCCGGCAGGCACCGTCTGTATCGGACCCTTTTAAATAACCGAATAATATTCCCGCGACAAGGGCATCTCCTGCACCTGTCACGTCAGCGACTTCAACCTTGGGAGGCAAAACGGCTCTCGCCTCTTTATAAGTAGTGTAATAGATCAATCCCTGATCTCCCCGGGTAATCACGACCCTCTCTGCCCCTCTTTGGGTGATGGCTTTAGCCGCTTTAAAATAGTCACCCTCTGTCTCAATCGTCATTCCTACATACGTTTCCGCTTCCCCTTTGTTGCATATGAACCAGGAAACCCCTTCCAATGATGTTGGCAGCTTCAACACTTTCGGTTCAGAAACCGGGATGATCGTAAGGGGCACCCCCTCGGTTTGGCACCTGCGGATGATGTATTTAAGTACATCCTCTGGAAAATTGGTGTCGAGGAGCACCATTTCCGATGAAGATATCAACCCCCATCTCTTATCAATAAAACCAATGTCAACGCTTTCATAAATGTTCATATCAGCCAGGGCAAACAGCATTTCCCCTTCTTCGTCCAGTATGGCGGAGTAAGCCCCGGTGCTTTCATTTAGAAGTCGCTGGGATGCCGATACATCGGCAAACGATTTCGTATGAGATAAAAGAAAGCTTCCTTCCGTATCTTCTCCAACCACCGTGATCAAATTGGCCTGTTTCCCTAAACGTCCTAAGTTCTCGGCGATATTGCGTGCCACGCCACCACTGGATTGCTCTGTTTTCGCAGGGTTTGAGGTTTCAGGAATCAATCTCCCGTCCAACTGAAGCTTACGGTCGATATTCGCTCCCCCTATGCACGTAATCCCATTTTTCTTTGGAAGAACATACGCACGCCCCATGATTTTCCCCTGTTTCACCAGATTCGAGATATATCCTGCAACGGCTGAGCGCGATAATCCACTTCGCTCCGACAATTCCTGTTGAGTCATAAACGGATTTTCCTCAATATACGTCAACAAAAGCTTTTCTTTATCGTTCACAAGCTCCCACCCCTATTAAGAAAAATGACTTTTGTTAATATTCTAAACTTTTGTTTAAATTTAGACAAGATGGAAACTTAAGGAAATTATTATTATTTATTATCTAACACGATACAGGATAGAAAAACAAAAAAAGACTTGCTCTCCCTCTCGGAAAAACAAGTCTATTCGACTATGATATTTTCTTTTCTTTTACCTTGCCAGTGTCTTTCAAATAATACTCATCTGACGTAAAGAATTCATGTGTAAGTCTCTTCACTTCTTTACTTAGGAGAAGTACCGCAATGATATTCGGAATTAAGATCGCCGCAAGGGCCAAGTCAAGGAATTGCCAAATGACCTTTGCTGCTCCAACGGAACCAAGCACAATCGCAACCGTATAAACAATCTTGATTCCTTGTGCTGCTTTGTAGCCAAATAGGAACTCTGCCTGCTTTGCTCCATAAAAGACGATGACAATGATCGTCGATAACACGAAGAAAATCAATGAAATCGTCACGAGGATTCCACCAAATTCCCCGAAATAACTTGAGAAAGCTTCTGTTGTCAGTGCTGAAGGATCATCCAATGCATTCTCAGCTGTCCATACCCCTGAAGATAACACGACGAAGGCCGTTGCTGTACAAACGATGATGGTATCGATCACGATTCCAACAATCGCCCAAAGTCCCTGACGAACAGGGTGATCGGTCTGTGCCGCCGCATGGGCAATCGGCGCCGTTCCAAGTCCGGCCTCATTGGAATATAACCCACGGGCAAATCCCCATCGGATGGTCTCAGCCACCGCTACCCCGGCGAACCCACCCATTGCAGACATGGGTTGAAATGCGTTCGACAGTATCAGACTGAAGAATTCCGGTACTGCATCGATATTCATAAATAGAATCACCAATGCGCTTCCTACATAGATCAGAGCCATGAACGGTACAAAGATTTCCGTCACTTTCCCAATACGCTTTATGCCGCCAAATACGATTAATACAACGATGAGGGCAATGACAATGCCCGTGATAAGTCCATCTACATTAAAGGTTTCCTCTACCGTTGATGCCACAGCATTCCCCTGCACCATCACACTTGGAATCAGCTCGATCATAAGGGCAAAAGCAAACCATACCCCGAGCCATCTCATGTTTAATCCTTTTGTCATGTAGTACATGGGACCGCCAACATATTCTCCCTTTTCGTTCTTCTCACGATAGCGAACCGCAAGTACACTCTCGGAAAACTTAAGGGCCATTCCAATTAAGGCAATCACCCACATCCAGAAGATGGCCCCCGGTCCACCAAACATGATCGCTGCCGGTACACCGACAATATTCGCCGCCCCGATCGTGGACGACAAAGCCGACGTCAACGCCTGCAACGGTGTCACCGTTCCTTCGCCTTTCGGCTTCTTAAAAACGCTCCCTATCGTTTGCTTAAATATGTAGAGAGGATAGCGAAATTGTATGAATTTCAATAAAAATGTCAGGTACAAACCCGTTGCACCCAGGACAATGATTAATGGGGGCCCCCATAACCATGCCGAAACTTTACCTATGATGTCAAAAAACGTATCCAATCGTGCTCCTCCTTTTAGTAGAGGCAGTGGCTAAGGTTTGGAATTCTTGATTGGGGCAGACGTAAATGATGATACAAACGTATGTATAATGCCTTTGTTCTTCTAAATGAGACCCCTGTTCCTGAAAAATTAGCCACAGCTTCTAAATGGTTTTTCAAACTTTTCCCTAAATTTGGTTGTGTGAAACATTTTGTTTGAAAATGAAGAAGGATAAGGATCATTCAGTTGGTGGAAAACTATTTGATTGGGTTTCAGGAAGTGGTTTCCATTCGACAAAAACCGTTCATTTCCCTGGAAATACGGCAACTTCAATAAAAAAATCTGCAGTCGAATTCTGACTGCAGATCCTGTTTCTTATTCCGATACCCTTGGCAGAATCAACACTTCCACCCGGCGGTTTTGTCCCCGGCCTTCTGATGTAGCATTGTCGGCAATCGGTTCAAATTCTCCAAATCCTTTAGCGCTGAACCACTGGGGATCAAGCTTAGGATTGTCCAAGATGATTTTCATGAAATTGACCGCCCGCATGACGCTTAGCTCCCAGTTTGAATCGTATTCCGCGTTGCTGATCGGGACGTTGTCCGTGTGTCCGCTGATGATAATGTTCCGTGGAGGATTCATTTCAAGAAGTGCCGATAGTTCACCGGCCACGCTCAGGTCATTTCCTTGGACTATGGCTGATCCCGAGGCGAATAATACATTGTCCCGGATCGTGAGAAGCAATCCTTCATCGGTAAGCTTCGTGACGAATTGAGCTTCTAAATGATTCGTTTTGATATACTGATTGATTTTTTCCTGAATTCCCCTCAGCTCTTCCTGATCCTTCAGGAAAGCCTGCTTTTCCAGATCTTCTTTCGTTAGTTCCTTCTCTTTTTCCTCTTCATTTCCTGCAGAGGCTGCCTGTTTGCTTTCCTGATCGCTCGACTGCTGAGGAGCTACGGGACTGGGATACTCCATCATTCCGGTTCCTCCCGTGAAGATTTCACTAAACACCTGGGAAAGTTCCCTGAATTTTTGAGCGTCCACCGAGCTTGACGCATAAAGCACGATAAACAGGGCCAGTAACAGGGTTAGCAAATCCGCGTAAGGGATCAGCCAGGACTCGTCCATATGCTCGTCGTCATGTTTCTTCTTACGCCGCCTCATCCTCATCCCCCTTTAACAACAATAATCGTTCACTTGCCGGTAAGTAGGATGCCAGCTTCTGTTCGATCACCCGTGGCGATTCTCCTTCGATGATCGATAGGATCCCTTCTACCATCATCATTTTCATCTGTACTTCACGCTTTGACTTACGCTTCAGCTTGTTAGCAAACGGGTGCCAGAGAACGTATCCCGTGAAAATACCGAGGAGCGTCGCAACGAAGGCCGCTGAAATGGCATAACCAAGTTCATCCGTATTGTCCATGTGACTGAGGGCCGCAATAAGTCCAATTACCGCTCCAAGTACGCCGAGGGTCGGTGCATAGGTCCCCGCTTGTGTGAAGATGAGCGCCCCGGCACTATGTCTCTCTTCCATGGCATCAATTTCTTCATGCAGCACATCCCGTATATAATCAGCGCTTTGTCCATCAACTGCTAATGAAAGTCCGTCCCTCAAAAAAAGGTCATCCACTTCCTGGGTTTTGGCCTCGAGTGCAAGCAGTCCTTCCTTTCGGGCAAGATCTGCTAATTGGGAGAAAAATTGAATCGTTTGTTTCGGGTCCTGCAGTTTTTGTTCTTTAAACAGTATGCCGAATAGCTTCGGTACTTTTTTAATTTCATGGGTTGGAAAGGCAATGGTCACCGCTGCCACTGTTCCCAGTAAAATAATCAAAATGGCTGCTGGGTTAAGCAAGGCAACAGGGCTTACTCCTTTGAAAACCATCCCCACTCCAACCGCTATCAATCCTAAAATGACTCCTATTAAAGACGTCTTATCCATCGATCGCTCCACCTTACTCTTCGTAGTCTACTACTAATATCGGATGGAACTTCTAATTATTGAGAGGCAAAAGCGTTCGAAATTTTCTCATAAATTACCGTAAACCGTTATAAAGCACAACCTTTTTTTGTCGATATATGTAATATATAGGTATTTATATTAAAGGAGAGAACCGTCATGACCCCAAAGCAATTGAAAGAAATCGATAGTAAAAGGAAAAATCTGCTGCTTCTTATCACCTATTCCATCAGCCTGGCCGCAGCCCTGACGTATTCCATCTTAAATGAGTCAGGAGTCATAACCGTAATCGTTTTCGCTTCACAGATTCTCTTTCTGTCTGCATACTTCATTGTGCTGCAATTAATGTTGAAAAAGCCACATTCTTTTGTGTATTTCAGCATTCCTACTGTTTATGCCATTATCGGAATCTGGCTGTTTTTAGAAGGGTCCAATCCCAACGAAATAGTCATCTTATTATTTTTGGCTGTCATAAGTGCGATTCATTTCAATCCAGTGATCTTTGGAATCGGTTACGGTTCCGGACTGGCCTTATTCATCTTAAATGGAGCTCTTGCACCTGCAAACGACCCGATTTTCACAGAATTATTTATTCCCGCCCTGCTTGTTTATGTACTATTGGGGACGGTCCTTGGAGTGGTGATTCACTTGAACCGCAATCAATTCAAGCAGCTTCAGGAATTCATCAAGATGACAGAAAGCGAAAGCATGAAAAAAGAAGAACAACGAAACTTCCTACAGAAAGAATTAGCGACCATCTCTACAAGCATTCATCAAATCAACGAGCAGATTCAAACTCACCTCGTCTCACATGATGAAATGAGAACGGCCGTGAATGAAATATCAGCGGGAAGCGTCACACAAAGTGATCAGATAAACAACATTGCTGCCGTTTCCGAGACGACGATGAGTAAAATGGAGGAGGTTTCCAAGCTTTCAAACAATCTCACTGTCCATTCCACTCAAGCGAATTCCATTGCTGTTTCGGGCAGTGAGCGCGTCACTTACTTGCAGGAAAACATGATTGAGTTGAAAAACATCATTGAAGGCCTTCGTCAAACGTTCAGCGAATTAACAAGCAAAATAGAAGAAACGAATACGTTCATTGGAAGCATTCAAGACATTACGGATCAAACCAATCTGCTCGCTCTGAATGCGTCCATTGAAGCGGCGAGGGCAGGAGAAGCCGGACGGGGATTCAGTATAGTAGCCGATGAAATTCGGAAACTGGCAGAGATTACACGAAACACAGCCACCCGCATTAACGATAATCTCGCTTCTGTTAATTCAGTGAACTCTTCTGCTGTCGAAATCATGAATCTAAGCTCAGAAAAGCTGGATGAAAATGTCGGAGCAACCGGTGAGGTAACAGATTATTTCACGACACTGCGTGAAAAGCTTGCTTCCTTGTCAAACCAGTTCAATACGTTAACCTCTACGGCATCAGAAGTAAGAGACCAAACCGAAGAAGCTGAGCTATCGACGAAAGAGCTTGCAGCTGTCATTCAACAAACCTCTGCAGGACTTGAGGAAATCAGCGCTACCATTGAAACCCTACATGGGGATAACCGCATGATTGCTCAATATGTTCAAGACACTGCCACAAGTGCGGAACGAATTCAACGCAGTGTCGAGGTGTAAAATATGATAAACTAAAAGCATCATTAGAGTACTAAAGGATGTGGCACCTTGAAACGAAGAATCATTATGATGATTCCCATCATGTTTATCGTAGCTGTCGTAGCAAATTGGATGCTCGGCAAAGGATACTCTGAAATTCCTTCCGAAGCCAAGACCATGATCATCATTGGAGCGGCACTCTTATCCGGAGTGATCTCATTCTTCTTATTTAAAGAGGAACCCCGGAAGAAATAAAGAAACACCACTTTCCTTGTCGAAAGTGGTGTTTTCATTATTTCAGCAGCTTGTTTTCTATTTTATGCTCATAATTTTTGAATAAAGAACCATTTGTATTGATTCTTTTCTTGGATAGCATTGCGTTGTATTTCAGCATGTTTTCATTCAGATTCTTCTGCAGCTCCTGCTTCTCCAAGTCGTCATCGCATGCTTTGATCAAGTCTTCTATCCGCATCATTTCTTTTTTTATATTCATTTCATCCGTCGTATATCCGGCATTCTTCATCATCCGGTGAGCCATCTTCAACTCCTGTGGCACTCCTGAATCGTCGTCTAACTGAAGCGGTTTACCGTAGCCCGGCAGCTCTTTAAATTCGCCCTCTTCATAAGCCTTCTTTATTCGTTGCTCAGATATGATCATCGAAAAATCCATCCATAACCCCTCCTGCTTCAAACTAAAGTGGACGCGGCTGGTCTTTGACGTATCGATTACTCCCCACTTGTTACCATTAGTATATCCAAAAGACTCCAGGTCTGTATGTGTAAGATACGTCTGTTTTCTGACAATTCCTCTTCACATATTTTCGTATGAGCTGGAAAAACTACCTGTATCACGGATGAAAAGGAGTGGCTTACATGGCACGTGGAAAATCGTTCGACTCAAAGAAAAAGGGACATCCAGGAAACTTCCCTCAGCATAGTGCACCAGAGGGAAAACACTCAGAAGACGCAGCCGGGGATGAAGAACTGATTGTGACCCAGGAAGCATTTAAAAATCGAGTGGATGAGGATGAACATCGCTTATAAAAACGAAAAAACGCCAGGGCTTCCTGGCGTTCTTCTGTTTGCCGAACCGCTTTTTAAACATTTACAATTTCCTTCTTCGATAAATCCATCGCTGGACCGAAGAATTCGAAGTGAATGTTCGATTCAGGAACTCCCATCTCTTTCAACGTAGAGATGACAACTTTCATAAATGGTACCGGCCCGCATACATAGCATTCCGTTTCTCTATCCACATATTGAGAAAGGATCTCTTTGTTCACATATCCTTTAAAATGACCTTGAGATTCGTTACGGGGATTTTCGTAAACATAGCAAGCTTCCGCATTCATCAACTCTTTGATTAGACTGTCGACCTCATTTCTAAAGGCATGGATCCCCTCATGTTTGCTTGCATGAATAAAGGCAGTAGGTCTCTCCAGCTTCGTTCGCGCGACCGTTTCAAGCATACTCATCATAGGCGTGATTCCGACACCTCCGCTTATAAAGGCAACGGGTGATTCGCCATCCGCTAAATAGAAATCGCCGGCTGGTGCACTGACTTCAATCTCACTTCCTACGGCTGCCTTGTCATGCAAGAAATTAGACACCTTCCCTTTCGGATCGAATTCTGCTTCTCTTTTAACAGAAATTCTGAAGAGATTCTCCATAGGCGCACTTGATAAACTGTACTGACGGATATGGGTGAACTCTTCACCAGGGATCGTCACCCGTACGGATATATATTGACCTGGCATGTAAGTTGGGACATTGCCCCCTTCTTTTGGTTGAAGATAGAAGGAAGTGATACAATCGCTTTCCACTACCTTTTTCGCGACGATAAACGGTTTAAAGTCTCTGTATCCGGCGTCTTTGTTCTCCGTTTCTTTGTACATTTCTTCTTCTACATCAATAAATACTCCGGCGATGACACCGTATGCTTCTCCCCATGCTTCAATGATTTCATCTGTCGCTGCGTCTCCAAGAACTTGTTTGATGGCTTGAAGTAAGTGCTCCCCAACGATCGGATAATGCTCCGACTTAACCCCTAAACTTCTATGCTTGTGAGCGATTTGCTTTACAACCGGCAGGATCATCTCGAGCTTATCAATATTCTGTGCAGCTGCATACACCGTATTGGCTAATGCGGTTTGCTGTCTTCCCTTTTTTTGATTGGCATGATTGAAGATATTTAGCAGTTCCGGATGATTAGTAAATAAATTTTTATAAAAAGTGGACGTAATTTCCGTTCCTTTGACTTCTAACACAGGTGCAGTTGACTTCACGATTTCAATGGTTTTTTGAGATAGCATTTTGGTCACCTCTAAAGATATATTTTGAATACACCTTTAGGGTACTCCTCTTTTTTCCACAAAGCAATATATAAAATACATCTTTAACAAAACAGCCACATTTAGACACAAACATGCTTCCTTCTGTATAATAAAAATAACGGATTGGAAAGGTGAGATAAATGAGACTAACTTTATACACTGACTACTCACTGAGAGTCCTGATCTTTCTGGCTTCAAAACCAAAAGAGGAACTCTCTAATATAAAAGAAATCGCTGATGCCTACAGCATCTCAAAGAATCACCTGATGAAAGTGACGTATGAGCTGGGGAAAAACGGTCTGATTGAAACGATCCGCGGCAGAAACGGCGGTATCAAACTGGCACACTCCCCAGAAGATATAAATATCGGAAAACTCGTCCGGACCACAGAAGAAGACTTCCATCTTGTCGAATGCTTTGACGCCACAAACAACAACTGCGTCATCACTCCAGTCTGCGGACTAAAGCATGTTCTCGGCAAAGCGTTGAACGCCTATCTCTCTGTCCTTGACGAATACACCCTGGCCGACTTGATCCAAAACCCGATGGACTACCGTTTCTTATTTCAAGAGCAACAGCAGGATGAAGCGTCAACTTAGGTGTGAAAACTCCTCTCCATTTTGATGGGGAGGAGTTTTTTTGTAGTGGAGCAGTTTAGTGGTGCGGTGCCAGGCACTTTTCGTCCAGATTGTACCTGGTACATTTCACACGATTTGTACCAGGTACAACTACCAAAAAGCCTGTTTTCCAACTGAAAACAGGCCCCTCTTCTACTTCTTGCTCTCACTATATTTAAATGTCATGAACACGAATAGGAAAAAGCTGAGTAATAACGTGCTTCCTCCTACTATATAGAAGACCATCGTGAAGCTCCCTGGCAGGTTGAATGGATTTAAGTTGTACATCCACATTCCGACGGTTAATCCGAGCGAACCGATAATTGCCGTCCATACGTGGGCAAATGCCAGTTTAGAAGATTTCGGTACTTGATAGGAACGATAATAGGATGAAAATGCAAATAAGCTTAGCCAGCCGACTACTAAAATATGAGCATGAATGGGCTTAAATGCATACGATCCGGCTCCTGCCATATGAGACCCAAGAAATGCTCCAATAAACCCATAGATGGCGGACATTCGTAATAAAAGGACATTCCACGGCACTGTTTCTTCCCCCTTTTTTATCTAAAGTATTGCTTCAATCATTATAGTATAGTTGCCCCTTGGTTCGCTATGTTTCTTGTTTGGTTGCCACAGAACGTTCATTTTCATCATGCACAAAACAAATACTTTTCCATACTTTCGCATACGATAGAAAGATGGGTGTAAACACTTGCAAACGGTGCCCGCACTGATACAATAAGAATGTAATAGAACATTCTGAAAAAAGGAGAATACATATGTCTAATTTCCAACAAAATCTTGAGAAATACGCTAGCCTGGCTGTTGAAGTCGGCGTCAATGTTCAGAAGGGTCAGACCCTGGTCATCAACACTTCCATCGATTCGGCAGAATTTGTCCGTTTAGTGGTAAAGAAAGCCTATGAAGTTGGGGCTAAGCATGTCTACGTTAACTGGAATGATGATGTGGTAAACCGTACGAAATATGATCTTGCTCCAGACGAAGCATTCCAGGAGTTCCCTCAGTGGAAAGCAAGAGAAGTTGAAGAGCTTGCTGAGGGTGGAGCTGCCTTCATGAGTATCGTATCTTCAAGCCCTGATTTGCTTAAAGGGGTAAATCCAGATCGCATCTCAAACTTCCAAAAAGCAGCTGGGAAAGCAATGTCCAAATACCGTCAATTCATTCAATCGGACAAAGTGAGCTGGTGCGTACTGGCAGCCCCATCTAAAAATTGGGCTGCAAAAGTATTCCCCGATGCTTCTGAAAAAGAGCAAGTGGATTTACTTTGGGATGCCATCTTCAAAGCCGTACGTGCCGACCAGGCGGACCCTGTCCAGGCATGGAAGGATCACGACGCAAACCTGCATGAAAAAGTGGAATACCTGAACGAAAAGAACTACAAAAAACTACACTACACGGCACCAGGGACGGACCTTACGATCGAGCTTCCTCAAGGTCACCTGTGGGTAGGCGCCGGAAGTGTGAACGAACAAGGAACCACTTTCA
Source organism: Rossellomorea aquimaris (assembly GCF_003315075.1). GTDB lineage: Bacteria > Bacillota > Bacilli > Bacillales > Bacillaceae_B > Rossellomorea > Rossellomorea aquimaris_C. The sequence continues at coordinate 252,544 of NZ_QNRJ01000003.1, read as the reverse complement.
TGGCGAACATGCCAACGGAAGAAGTATTCACGGTTCCATTAAAAACAGGTGTGAACGGAACAGTATCAAGCACGAAGCCGCTTAGCTACGGCGGAAACGTGATTGACAACTTTACGATTACATTCGAAAACGGCCGCATTGTGGACGTTAAGGCTGAGGAAGGCGAAGAAATCCTGAAGCGCCTTGTGGATACAGATGAAGGATCTCATTACCTTGGGGAAATCGCCCTTGTTCCTCATCAGTCCCCCATCTCTCAATCGAATGTGTTATTCTATAACACATTATTCGATGAGAACGCATCGAATCACCTTGCGATCGGAAATGCCTACGCATTCTGTATCGAAGGCGGAAAGAAAATGAATGAAGAAGAGCTTGAGAAAAACGGCTTGAACAACAGTATCACACACGTTGATTTCATGATCGGCTCTGACAAAATGAACATCGATGGAGTGAAAGAAGACGGCTCGACTGAAGCCGTATTCCGCGATGGCGGCTGGGCATTTTAAGATTTGACTGTCGAGGATCCCGGAAGGTGGTTTGGCTGCCTTTTGGGATTTTTTTATGGAGATGAGGTGGGGATTTGGATAGGATCGTTTGACTGAGCGCTCAATCTATTGTATGTAAATGGAAAAAAACGCATTTATCGAAATTTTGACGCATAAATTTGGAAAAAGACGCATAAATCAAAATAAAGACGCATAAAATTATATTTTGACGCAAAAAACACGAATAAGACGCAATCCCCTCCCCTTCAATCCGTGTATCCTTCTCCCATGATCCCATCTACCTTCCCTTCCTCATGTTATAAGTCCATTCTTCGAAACAAATCCTCCTCTTTCGGTCAAAAAGCTCCCCCATACTGCTTCGTCAACGCAATGGCTGCAATCGTTGCTCCGGCTGCCTGGGCATAGCTTCCGAATGCGGTGATCTGTAAGCCGATCTCCTTCATTTCCTTTAAAATATATACTTCTCCTATCGCTTCAATTGCTGCACCAAGGGATTGAAGTGTATTTCCGGCTGCCAGGAGATCTGAAAACTCCCGGGTACCCAACGTGGCCCCATATGCTTCCAATCCCGCCCCCAAGGATTGGACGGTGTCTCCAAATATATCAAGATTCAATCCTTCCACTTCTCTTCCTGCGAATTGGAGTTCAGCTGCTGCGACATTTGTGACATTTCCTGAAGCTTGAATCCAATCACCAATCACTCTTAACGTTTCACCAAACGAACCGTCTGACAGCTTTTCCGCTCCCACACCCTGAAGTGCATTTCCTGCCGCTTCAAATCCGTTTCCGATGGAGACCAACCGAAATCCGAGAGGCTCTTGACTGTATCGTTCTTCTTGTATGACCATGGTTTCGCCAATTGCTGCAATCACCGTTCCGATCACCTGCGTCCATGCACCGGTAATAAGGATTAGCCTATCGATCACCTCCACCCACCGTTCCTTTCCCTTTCAATACTTTTAATGTATTCAGAAAGGAGAAAATGGTATCTTTAGACGCCGCTTCAGCATGAGTAAATATTTTGTAAATACCAGTAAATCAGTCTTGTATATTTTGTCCTATCGAGCTATGATATTCTAGTTCATCTAGCGTTCATCGAGGGGAGGAATATAGATGAGAATTAGAGATTGGGACCGTAATTTAAAGGTTCGGCTGTTTGGGGAAGCAGCGATTAACATTACCTTCTGGATGTTCTTTCCGTTTTTGACGATTTATTTCACAGAATCATTCGGAAAGCAGACGGCAGGATTACTATTGGTTCTCTCGCAGGTATTTGCCGTACTCGCTAACCTGATGGGAGGCTATTGTGCAGACCGCTTTGGCCGTAAGCGAATGATGGTCATTTCGGCCTTTGGACAAGGTTGTGCTTTTTTAATCTTTGGACTGGCCAGTTCACCTTGGCTCGATTCAGCTATGATCGGCTTTATCTGTTTTAGTTTGGTAGGGGTATTTGGATCGTTTTATTGGCCTGCAAGTCAGGCGATGGTGGCCGATGTGGTGGATGAAAAGGACCGCAGTCATGTGTTTGCCGTTTTTTACACATCCATTAATATTGCCGTGGTGGTCGGCCCGATACTTGGTGGGATTTTCTATGTTCACTACCGCTTCGAGCTTTTAATTGCCGCTGCGCTTATTTGCATGCTCTTAGCTCTTCTTTTATATAAAATGACGAGAGAAACAGCACCTACAGACACTAGTAAGCTATTAGTGACAGAAGGAAAAAAGAAAGTCTGGCATAGCGTGATAGCCGATCAGATGAAGGATTATAGTGTTATTTTTAAAGACAAAACGTTTTTATTATTTATTTTAGCCGGAGTCCTGGTAGGTCAAACGTTCATGCAATTGGACCTCCTGATTCCTGTATATATTAAAGATGTCGTCGATCAGGCCACATTGTTCAGCTTCGGGGACTGGTCATTGACCCTTGTGAGTGAGCAGGTATTCGGATTAATTTTATCTGAAAATGGATTCCTGGTGGCCCTTCTTACGGTGGTCATCACGAGATGGATCACGAAATTCCGTGAGCGTAATGTGTTCATCCTATCCTCCGTCATCTACGCCGTCTCCATCTTTATGTTTGGACAAACGAGCTCGGTCTGGATGTTCGTGATTGCCATGGCGGTGTTCACATTCGCAGAGCTCATGACAGCGGGTATCCAGCAAAGCTTCGTATCAAAGCTCGCTCCGGATCATATGCGGGGGCAGTACTTTGCCGCAGCCAGCCTGCGTTTCACAGTTGCGAGAACGATCGCACCTCTATCCATCACTCTATCGCTTTATGTAGGATATGATTGGACGTTTATCATCCTGTCGATCCTTGCGCTGGTGAGTGCCGGACTCTTCTTCATCATGTTCGAGCGCTTTGAAAAAGAAGAACTGGAATTGAAGAAAGCTGTTCAATAAAAAGGAATGATCCGATGCGGATCATTCCTTTTCTTTTATCTTGCAACCCCAGACTGTTGCATTGTATTACCCAGGATATGTCGAAAGACCAAGGTTGGACTCACTGGCTGAAAACTCTTCATTTTCCACAAAAAAGTTTTCAGAAAAGGATGAATCCGAAAAATTCCCTTTTCCCCCTTTTTTCATTAAAAATGAGATGTTACAATGTACAACCGTAAGCAATCTTAACGTAGCTCATGCGAAGAGCTAGTCGGAGATTCCAATCAATACTACGCAAAGAAAGGATGTATATTTCAATGCATATCGGAAGCAAAGGCTGGTACGTACAAGAACTAAAAAAAGCAGGCGTACGCCACTACGAGGAACGCTATGTAGAATCCTACAAAAAACACGTTCTGGCAAACCTATTAGAACGCACAAAATAAGAAGATACAAGAGAGGGACGGACCTCAATTCCTATGACCAGGTCATAGGAATGAAGGTCCGTCCCTCTTTTTTATTTCAGCAGAAAGATAGTCATAGAGATTCACCACGTTTTTCCATGCTTTTCTTTTATAAAAAACTATTGTGGTCGTCTTCCGTCGTGTGGTAGAGTAGAAAACATATTTCAAATCAACTTCATACGAATTCCTTATATATCTATGGTGATATGGACCATAAGTCTCTACCTGGCAGCCTTAAAGTGCCGGACTATAAGGAAAGTCTTTTCTATATGCTGTTTGTGTATGGAGACTTTCCCTATTTTTTAGAGAATGTCTTCATGCACTTTTTTTATTTGTTTTCACGAGAGGTCTGACATCATACGACATAACCTTGAGAATTCGTTGAAGATTACATGTTGGGGGATTGGTATTATGAGTTTAGTATATGGCATCTTATCATTACTTGGAGTTATATTTTTGGCCTGGTTGTTGAGCAGCAACCGATCAGCCATTCAATGGCGTACGATCATCATTGGGATTTGCCTTGAGTTCCTGCTTGTCTTATTTGTATTAAAAGTCCCATTCGGACAAACCATTTTGAAAAAAGCAGCCTTGGGCGTACAGAAAGTCATCGACTACAGCAATGAAGGAATCATGTTCGTGTTCGGAGGATTCTTCGAAAAAGGTACAAATATTTCATTTGTCTTCGCAATCAATGTCCTGGGTGCGATCATCTTTATTTCTGCACTCATTTCAGCACTTTATTACTTACGCATCATCCCGTTCTTTGTAAAATATATCGGAATCGGGTTGGGTAAAATCCTTGGGACGACAAAGGTTGAGTCGTTTAATGCGATCGGGAATTCCTTTCTTGGTTTGGCAGAGGCTCCCCTGTTGATTAAGCCTTATTTAGCTAAGCTGACACGTTCTGAACTTTTTGCCGTGATGGTTGGGGGTACAGCTTCAGCAAGCGGAGCGATATTAATCGGATATTCATTGATGGGAATCGACATGAAATTCCTTCTTCTATCCGTCTTCAGTGTGCCAATCGTCTCTCTTGTGATGGCCAAAATCATCGAGCCTGAAACGGAAGAATCCAAGACGAATGGGGATATTTCGTTAGGAAAAACCAGTCATACGAACGTATTCGAAGCGATTTCCGAAGGTGCCCTCAGTGGTACACAGCTGGCCATCAATATTGGGGGACTGCTCATCGCGTTCATCGGTATCCTTGCTTTCATCAACGGATTGCTGGGTGCAGTCGATATGAGCCTTTCCACGGTCTTCGGCTATCTGTTCTATCCACTGGCACTTCTCGTCGGTATTCCAATGGATGAAGCGTTCCGTGCGGCCTCCATCATCGGGACGAAGCTTTCTGTGAATGAATTCGTTGCATACAAAGAACTTTCAGGAATGATGAACGAGCTTTCTCCTAAGACCGTTGCCATTCTTTCTGTTGCCCTTTGTAACTTTGCGAACCTGTCTTCGATCGGTCAATTGATCGTCGGCTTGGGTTCTTTGGAGCCGACACAGCGTCCAATGGTTTCTAAGTTAAGCTTGAAGGCCATCATAGCGGGTACACTGGCCAGCTTCATAACGGCCATTATCATTAGTATATTTCTATAATTTTTTCTCGCGATTATGTTTCTTCCGACCCCCTTTAGTGAATAGTATAAGGTAGCAATCTTTTTTCACATTGACAACGGAAGGTGAATTCATTGAGAGAAAAAAAGTTCATGAAAGAAACGAAAACAAGTAAAACGACCCACGTTCTTCCACCCGACACCAACCATCATGGTACATTGTTCGGTGGAAAACTGATGGCCTATATAGACGACGTGGCCTCCATTGCCGCTACCCGTCACGCCCGCAAGCCCGTCGTAACGGCTTCAACAGATTCCGTCGACTTCCTGCAGCCCATCAAAGTCGGGGATGCCGTGACTTTGGAAGCGATGGTCACGTATACTGGACGCAGTTCCATGGAGGTTTGTGTGAAGGTCACTTCAGAGGTGCTTCTAACAGGAGAAACCAATGTGGCAGCCATCTCCTTCTTGACCTTTGTTGCTTTAGAAGGCAATAAACCAGCCGTCATTGCGGAAGTCGTACCGGAAACAGAAGAAGAAAAATGGCTGAACGAAACAGCCAAGAACCGTGCCGAGCACCGTAAAGCACGCAAAAAACATAGTCAGGAACTTGCGGAATTTTTCCGTAAGGCGTATTGATGAATGGGAGATGCTTGATGAGAGCATCTCTTTTTTTGTCGGGAAAGAACTTGAAAATTGTCTGTTCGCCGTTATATTTGGAATTTCGCCGTTAAAAGTGAGATTTCGCCGTTATATTGAAAATATCGCCGTTAAAATGGGAATTTCGCCGTTATCTTGGATTCCGTTCTCCTGCTGATTATTAATCGTACGAGAATTCGTAGGATTAATTAAGACATCGATTCCGCCGTCCGCTGATACCTCGTGTTCGATGCCTAAAACACTTCTCATTCACCGTCCTAAATCCACCCCCTCCCCTTTTCCGATCATTTCAATTGCGATTCTACCCCGGATAATTGTAATTTTTCATTTAGTTGATAATTCTCTCCGGAAACTCCAGTCACCCCCACAACACTTTTTTCCCTCCTCCCCTTCATAATAGGTCCGTCCCTCCGATAATACAGAGGTACGGACATGTGAAGTGTCTCAACATTGACTTATTTGGAGGTAGCGTTTTGAAAAGAATAATCAGCATGTTTCTTCTTGTTATGCTTGTTGTGGCGGGATGTTCCACGCCTATGACGGAAGAAGCGGGTATAGAAAAGCAGCAGAGTATTGGAATCCTTCTCTCTGACACAGGGCTCGGAGATGGATCGTTTAACGATTCGGCATTTAGAGGATTAGAAAAGGCACGGGATGAATTAGGAATTTTATTTGATTATAGAGAAGCACCGGACGGGAACTTTGAGGAAGCACTCCAGGAGCTTGTCGATCAGAAGCATGAGCTTGTGATCGGTCTTGGGTTTTCGATTCAAGATGCGATCGAAAAGATTGCAAAAGAAAATCCTGACCAGAAATTTCTTTTGATAGACGGATTTTCAGATGTGGAGAATATCACATCGATTACGTTTAAAGAACATGAAGGCAGCTTCCTTCTCGGTATGGTGGCGGCCATGAAATCAAAGAGCAACACGATTGGATTCATTAGCGGGGCCGATGTTCCTGTTATTCAACGTTTTGAAAAAGGGTTTGAACAAGGGGCTCAGTACATCAACCCTTCCATAAAGGTATTGAAAGACAATGCCGACAACTTTGGTGACGCTGAGCTTGGCGGGAAAATAGCTGAGAACCAAATGAAACAAGGCGCCGATTTTATTTATCCTGCCGCTGGTTTTACAGGAGTGGGAGCGATTCAGGCTGCGCAAAAAGCAGGCATTTTGTCTGGAGGGGTCGACTCGGATCAATACTTCATCGCCGAAAAGTCCGTCGTCACGTCCATGGTCAAAAAAGTGGATAACGCGGTTTTCAACATTACAAAAGAACTCATATCAAATCAGAAAATAACTCAACAAGCCTTCGAGCTGGGTCTCAAGGAAGACGGAGTGGGATTAGCTCCCATTCGAGTCACCAGCTTGTCTTCTGAAGAAACAAAACAACTTGAAGACGCTAAAAACAAAATCATCTCTGGGGACATTACGATTAAATTGCAATAAATCTCATCTAAGGAGTATTCTCATGGCATTAAAAAAACGTTTACTGATTTTGGGACTTATCCCCCTTATCCTTTCGACGATTATCATTGGGTACATCGTCTCTCAATTGATTTCTCTTCAAAATTCTGCAAATGAAGATGTACAAGTGCTTCTGGAAACAGAAACATTACGGGGAGATTTGATTGTGGCAAAGCAGGCACTATCCAATTACTCCGTCAATTCAACAGCAGAAAACAAACAAATGGTAGAAGGTATGCTGGAAGAAACTTCTACGCAGATATCCGTTTTGAAAAAGCTTTTGACCGTTAAAAATCAGCAAGAAACCCTTTCATCCATCGAGACGAAATTCACAGATTTGAAGACTGCCTCAGATGCAGCCCTATCTGACATGAACAAAGCGGAGATCAAACGTCAGTCGATTCGTATCTCCGGAGTCCTGAACGATATGTATCTCTTAACGAAACAAACAAATGATTGGTATCAGAATCTATTAAAAGATAACAAGAGGCAAATCGAATTTATCGTGTGGGTGGCAGTGATTGGATTTATCTTGACCATCATCCTATCTATGGCAGCATCCATCTTACTGACTCAGCGGATTGTGAAGCCTTTAAACATTATGGTGGATAACGCTGAAAAGATGGCCAATGGTGATTTAACGATTTCAGTTGATTCGGTTAAAGAGAAGAACAGTAAATTTGAAGTGGACAAACTCCAAACGGCTTTCCACCATATGGTTCTGAACCTGCGGAGTACGGTTCAATCCGTCCATGAGATCGGATCAAATGTAGAGAAGTTCACCAAGGATGTACGCTCACAAATGACGAGTCTGGCAGAAAGCAGCAACCAGGTCGCGATTTCGACTGAAGAACTGGCAAAGGGAAGTCAATCCATCTCTGAAGACATTCAATCAACGGCTGCTTTAATGTCTGTGATGGGAGATGATTTTGCCCAGAATGTGCGACAAAGCGGAGAATCATCCGCTAGCAGTAAAGTGGCATTGGATTCGGTTGAACATGGCCGGGCATCCTTAAACAAGCAGCAGCAATTCGCTGAAATGATCGCTGAATCTTCTTCATCCATCATGGATTCCATCGAATCTTTTGCCCAGTATACCGGTGAAATTGAACATGCCTCCCATGCGGTCAGGGAAATTGCCGATCAAACCAATCTCTTGGCACTGAACGCAGCAATCGAAGCAGCCAGAGCCGGGGACGCAGGAAAAGGATTCGCCGTCGTTGCCCAGGAAGTCCGAAAACTGGCAGAAGACTCCTCCGTTGCAACCGAGCGAATCGGTAACATGGTCGGAAATATCAAAAACGGCATCCACTCTATTATGGAAGCTTCCCAAAAGGGAAAATCCCTTTCTACTCAGCAAGTGGACTCCATGAGTGTGACAGAGCATGCGTTTGAAGACATCTCCGGAAATGTTTCAACCATTTATGAAAATTTAGTACAACTTGAAAACGGCATGCTTGCTTCAAATGAGCGTACCAACCAGGTGATTGCAGCCATTGAAAACATCTCGGCCATCACAGAGGAAACCGCTGCCGGAACAGAAGAAATTTCTTCTTCAACAGAAGAGCAGCTGAGGTACTTCGAGCAAATGAATGAACAGGTAGGAAAATTGAACGGAATGACAGCAGAAATGAAAAAAGAATTGGAGCGATTTACGCTTTGATAATGAGAAAATGCCTCTTATAGTGGGGGCATTTTTTTGTTTGATAGATTGATTGATAAAGACGGTGTATCGACTACCACCATCCGACTACTCCAAACATCCCCATCTATATTACAGAACGTTTAAATTTTTTTAACGAACAAAAATTCAAGGTCCGTCCCCTTTTACCCATATAGGTATACAAAAACCCTCTATCATAGACTTTTACTTTTTTAATAACGCTTTCACTTCTGTCATACTTTGTAATAATTTGTCGGTGGTAAATATCTCCACCTTCATAACCCTCAAAAATCTCCTATACTGTATAGAAGGTTATACTGTCTAGAATTCTTATAGTTGGAGGAATATTGATGTTATCAAACTCTGAAATTGGTATCGATTTAGGAACTGCAAATATACTTGTTTATAGTAAAAATAAAGGAATTATACTTAATGAACCATCTGTTGTCGCGATTGACACAGAGAATAAAACGGTATTGGCAGTTGGAACCGAAGCCAAGAGCATGATCGGGAAAACGCCAGGAAAGATTGTGGCTGTGCGCCCGCTTAAAGATGGTGTGATTGCCGACTTTGACGTGACGACTGAAATGTTAAAACAAGTGATGAAAAAAGCGAGTAAAAAACTTGGATTCTCTATCCGCAAGCCAACGGTTGTTGTTTGTACGCCTTCTGGTGCTACAAGTGTCGAGAGAAGAGCGATTCAGGATGCCGTGAGAGGAAGCGGCGCGAAATCCGTGACCCTTATTGAAGAACCTGTCGCTGCTGCGATCGGTGCTGACTTGCCTGTAGGCGAGCCTGTTGCCAACGTAATCGTTGATATCGGTGGAGGAACGACGGAAGTAGCGATCATCTCTTACGGTGGCGTTGTTTCCTGTAACACGATCCGTATCGGTGGAGATCAAATGGATGAGGATATCGTTCAGTACGTTCGCAAACGTTACAATCTGTTGATTGGTGAAAGAACGGCAGAATTAGTGAAAATCGAAGTAGGTCAAGCACTGATCGACCATGAAGAAAGAACGATGGATATTCGTGGACGTGACCTCGTGACTGGACTTCCAAAAACGATTGAACTATCATCAAACGAAATTCAGGATGCGCTGAAAGAATCTCTTCTTCACATTTTGGAAACGATCCGAGCGACATTGGAAAATTGTCCTCCTGAACTAAGTGGGGATATCGTCGATCGCGGCGTGATTCTGACTGGTGGCGGAGCACTATTAAACGGACTTCAAGATTGGCTAAGTCAAGAGATTGTTGTACCGGTTCACTTAGCTCCAAACCCGCTGGAATCAGTGGCAATCGGCACAGGACGTTCCCTATCCGTGATTCACAAATTACAAAAAGTAAAATAAGAAGAAGTTATCCCCCATTTTGTTTGGGGGATATTTTTGTAATCAACTCCAAACTCACCCCTTACCCCACTAACCATTTTTCCAAACATTTGTGATCCAAATTCTAATTTCATTCGTTAGCTCAGTAAGCTTTTTAAAATTGAGTTCAGCCCCGTTGTTTAGTATCCTTATTGTATTCATTCCAAAGATAAGGAGCGTATTATGCCCAATGAACGCAAGGATATAGAACTGTATCAACAAGTTTTAGCCAAAGATCCGACTGCATTACGACAGCTTTATCAACAATATGAAAAACTGATTTATTCTTTCTCCTATAAAATGACAGGGGACCGTGAAATGGCCGAGGAAGTGATTCAGGAGGTTTTCATGAAGCTCTGGAAAAAACACTCACCTTATGATCACAGTAAAGGAAAATTTTCGTCCTGGCTGTTAACGATGACGAGGAATACTTGCCTCGACGCGATAAGGAAACGAAAGAAACACGAGTCTGTTGAATATATAGAGAAAGACTCCCTGCAGGTCACTCATGAAACTCCGGCCGACCAATTGGAATGGAAGGAAAAAGGAGCAGCGATTCGGGATTGCATCCAGTCTCTGAAAGATGATCAGCAAAACATTGTCCAATTATTCTATTATAAAGGATTGACTCAACAAACCATTGCCGAGTCCACTGACATTCCACTCGGGACTGTCAAGGGAAGAATCCGCCTAGCATTAAAGCATTTACACACGTGTCTTAAAGGGAAAGGAGGTCAATTCGAATGACTACACAACAATGCGATCACTTACTGGATTACTACAACGGTCATTTATCTGAACTTGAGAAAGCCCAATTTGAAAAGCATCTGGAAAGCTGTCCCCAGTGTCAGGAAGAACTTCATGAACTGGAGCAGTTAGCAGAATTCATGCCTTTCGCATCCGAAGTTGTCGAACCTCCCAAAGACCTGGAAGAACGTGTTTTTGCCAACATAATAGGTGAAGAGGAAGTGCATTCAAACGCCCGGCCCCTTTCCAGAAAGAAAAAGAAGTCATGGTTCCTCCCTTCTGTCGCTGCAGCTCTCGCCCTTTCTTTAATCGGGAATGCCTATCTGTTTACGCAGCTTGAGGATCAAAACGAAGTGGTGGAACAAGCAACGATTGATCAGGTTGTGCAATATGTAGACCTTGCACCTGTCAATAGTGATGCAAAGGGAACAGCCAGCATCATCAAGCAAGGCGAACAAACGAGCATGGTGGTCCAGGCTTCTGAGCTTCAAGATATTTCCAACGGGGAAGTCTATCAGGTATGGCTCATTAAAGATGATAAGCCGGAACGCGCCGGAACATTTGTCACGAGCCAGGACGGAAAAGGCTCGGTCGTTTTCAAATTCAATAAAGAATTCTCGAAGAAAGATTGGGATACAGTCGCGATCACTCTTGAGCCCGATGCCAACAGTCAGCTTCCACAGGGAGAAATTGTGTTGGCTTCAGAAATTTAATAAATCGTTTTCCCTTGCCCGGCAGTCCAGCACTGCCGGGCCTTTTTTCATTTTAATGAAGCTCCTGCAAGCAATACTTACATCCTACTTTTAATCCTTTTAAAAAATAATAGAAAAGTTTTTCAAAAAAAGTGATCCAAGTTTCATCTTCCGTCGTTAGCTCTATGAAAATATAAAAAAAGGAGAGATTCGACGATGAAAATGAAAAAAGGATATTTAGCGGTCCCACTAAGTATGACATTACTAGTACCAACTGCAGGTACAGTTTCAGCCCACAACGGTGAAGATCATTCAAACGAGGCGAAAGTGGATACCCCAGCCGGAGAATTAAGAACAACATTAGATCACTTACTTACTGAGCATGCATACTTAGCGGTGGAAGCCATGAGACGCGGAGCTGAAGGTGCTGAAGATTTTGATGCAGCAGCCGCGGCCCTGAACGATAACGCAGCCGATTTAAAAGGAGCGATCGCTTCCGTATACGGTGAAGAAGCAGGTAATCAATTCAACACAATCTGGACGAATCACATCGGATTCTTCGTTGACTATGTAAAAGCTACAGGTGCTGATGATCAAGCGGCGAAAGACGAAGCACTGGCAAATCTTGCAGGCTACAAAGAAGAGTTCTCTAACTTCCTTGAAACGGCAACGGGTGAACGTTTAAAATCTGATAGTTTGGCAGAAGGACTTCAAATGCATATCAACCAACTGATCGGTGCATTTGATAGTTATGTAGCCGGTGACTATGAAAAGGCTTACGAATACGAACGTGAGGCGATCGGACATATGGGAATGGTATCAAAAGGATTATCAAGTGCGATCACGGATCAATATCCTGACAAATTCGAAAATACGATGGCCGTTACACCGGCAACGGATTTACGTTCAACTCTTAATCACCTGTTAACAGAGCATGCTGCCCTTGCAACGATGGCGATGCAAAATGGGATTGACGGATCAGAAGATTTCGATGCTTCTGTTGGTGCCCTGAATGCAAATACTGAAGACCTGTCTGCAGCGATCGCTTCCGTATACGGTGAAGAAGCGGGTAACCAATTTAAGGATATGTGGTCCAAGCACATCGGATTCTTCGTTGATTATGTAGAAGCAACAGGTGCTGAAGATGAAGCAGCAAAAGAAGAAGCCCTTAAGAACCTGGATGGATATCGGGCAGAATTCTCCAAATTCCTTGAAACGGCAACGGACGGCCGATTGAAATCTGATGCCCTGGCAGAAGGACTTCAAATGCACGTGGATCAACTGATTGGAGCATTCGACAGCTATGCAGCCGGGGATTACGATAAATCATGGGATCAAATCCGCATGGCGTATGAGCATATGCTGAATCCGGCAAAAGGTTTATCAGGAGCATTTGCTGATCAGTTCCCTGACAAATTCAAAGCCAATATGCCTTCAGAAATGCCCAACACCGGTATGGGTGGAACAGCCGGAAGCGAATTCCCGTTCGAATTCCTTCTTGCAGCCCTCTTAATCATCGCTGGTGGAACCACACTCGGAATGAAAAAATACGCTACACACAAAAAATAATTTTAAATGATGAGAGGGACGGACCTATTAAGGTCCGTCCCCCAGTGTGAAGATGAAAGGAGTGGCTTCACATAATGTATACTATGAGGGTTGTACTACTTGTGCTTGTACTATTGCCCATTTCTGCCTGTTCTGCAGGATTAAGTTCAAGTTCTCAACAGGAAAAAGCTGAAACGCAAACAATCGAAAAGCAAGAAGAAAAGCCGAAAGCTCAAATGGCGAGTACCACCACTTCCCCTTCCCCATTTGCTGATACGATCATTAAGGATGAGCGAAGCGGAATCATGCCAACGACCATTGAAATCCCGGCAATCGATTTATCGGCACCAGTAGAGGCTGTCGGGTTAAAGGAAAATGGTGAAATGGCCGTAACCGAAAGCTTCGAGAAGACTGGATGGTACGAAGGCGGATACAAACCGGGCGAACCAGGAAATGCTGTCATCGGCGGTCATGTCGACAGCCGGAATGGCCCCGCTATTTTTTATAACCTGAACAAGCTTTCAAAAGGTGATGAAATCATTGTTAAAAATAAAGATGGTGAAGACCGTACCTTCGTTGTAACGGACATGAAGGAATATCCTTGGGATGACGCCCCTCTTCAATCGATCTTTGGTTACTCACACGCAAGTACCCTTAATTTGATCACTTGCACAGGTGATTTTGACCGTTCCTCAAGAAACTACAGTAAGCGCCTGGTCGTTTATACCGAATTGAAGCAATAGACAAACAGCACGGACTCCTTCCGTTGCTGTTTTTTTATGGATATTTTTACAAGATAGAGAAAACCTACTAGAAAGGAAGGTGAAGATAATGAACGAACATCAACTTGAAGATCTGTTCAGCTTTTATGGATATGAAGATCTATACAAACGATTCAAGACGCCTCTTTATGTGACTGGCATTATGGATGATGCCGACACAGAATTAGTTGAAGATTTCTTTGAGAATTTCACATTCGATGGTCCTGTCTTATTTGATGAATTCAGGTTTTGGTTTCAATATTATGAAGTGTCCAAACGTCCGCCCTTTACCTATTAAAAAAAGCTGCTTTCTGTACGAAACAGAAAACAGCTCCCCTTAATAAGGTCTATCCTGGTAGAAATAATTAGTGGTATTCCACGTATTGTCGTATTCTTTATGAAATATATGAGTCGTTGCCGGTGATACAGGTGGTATCAACCATGTCCAGTCCCCGGTCACATCACGGTCAGCACTCTTCTCGTTCTCTTCAAACAAGCGGAACTGCTGGGCAGCCGTATGATGATCGACGATGCTGACCCCATCTTCTTTAAAGGAATGGAGTACGGCGATATTCAACTCGATCAGCGCTTTATCTTTCCACAACGTTGCCGCTCTCGACATATCCAACCCCATGCAGCTCGCTACTTTCGGCAGAAGATTATAGCGGTTCTCATCCGCAAGATTTCGTGCGCCGATTTCCGTTTCCATATACCAGCCGTTAAACGGAGCTGCTTTATATGAGATGCCCCCGATTTTCAATTCCATATCAGAAATGATCGGGACTCCATACCACTTCAACCCGAGATCCTGAAACCAGTCAAATTCCGGATGACGGAGAGGGACCTCCAACCTGAGTCGAGCTTCAATCTCTTTCCACTGTGGAGGTCCGTCCCCGATTTGCACGACGAAAGGCAGGACATCAAAGTGAGTCCCCTGCCCGTTCCAGCCGAGTCCTTCGCATTTCTTGGTAAACTCAACGGAATGTGGATCCCCTGTATATTGTCCATCCTCCACATAGCCGGCATATCTGATCAATTGATGATTCCATAATCGAATGTCCGGTTGATGTGGCTGAGAGGGTCTGAAGATGGTAATCGTCGGACGGATTCTTCCATTATTGGAAGCATAGTCAAGGTGGCGCTCTAACGCTCTGAACACCTCGTCCTCCGTCGACGCTTCCCGTTCGTCAAACACGTTCAGTGAATTCCAGAACAACCGGCCGATACAGCGATTGCTGTTTCTCCACGCCATCTTGGCTCCGTGCACTAGCTCTTCTGTCGTATGAGTATAGGTTCCTTCTGTTCTTAGTTCATCTTCTATTTGTTGTAAGCGAAGCACCATGTCTGATTCGCTTTTATTTAATTCCTGATAACATTGCTCAATGAAGGCCCTCGCCTCATCCCAAATCGGTGTCAATATAATCGCTTCCCTGCTTTCTTATTCAGCGCATACTGTACCTTCAAGTATACCATTTATCCCATCCTCTTTTCCTTGGTACATTTGAACAAGGATTGAATCTTAAAGAGTCAGTGCTTTCTCATAACAGCGATATTCCTGATGCCCCTCTGGTTTAGAAGTGAAATAGACCGAACCCCGGTACTCATAGCCCATTTTTTCATAAAGGTAGTTGGCCCCTGTGTTTCTTGAATACGCATCTAACCGGATGCTTCCGAATCCACTATCACGAGCGAGCTCTTCACACTTTTCCATGAATATTTTCCCCCATCCATTTCCCTGCTGAAGGGGATCAAGAAACAACGCATGAATCACCCACTCGTTCTCGTGCTTCCAAGGAATCTCGGACCATTCGGGGGATTGCCATTCATTCAGGGTGGCGGATCCTGCTATTTTTTCATCTATCATGAGTACGTACAGATTTCCATTGGTCATTTCTTCTTCAAAATACTCACGGCTTGGGTAGACTTCATTCCATTGAAGCAATCCCTTTTCATCCAGATCTTTTTTACATCTCAGGTAAACGTCCATAATGGTGTCCAGATGGTCAGGGTTCGGTTTTTTTAGTTGTATGTTCATTTCATTTCCTCTACTTATCATTGAATTTATGTACTCTACTAGTGTTTCTTGATGATAGGGTGCTTATTCTGAATCCCCACGATCAACCTTACACGATTGATGATCCCTTCAGCTTTTCTGCCACTCTTTCCCCGGCTGAAATCCCGGATAAATAAGCACTTTCAAACCGTGTTCTTCCTGCTTCATCCTTTTCTCTGAGAAAAACATCTCCACAAACCATAACCCGCTGATTACGTCCAAGTTCCACATAAGGAGAGCGAACGACTTCTTCGGCCTCAGCGTATTTCCAGCGTTTCAATTGAGCATCGACAATTTGATTACCTTCTCCAAGATAAAGTTCTGCAACCTTCTGAATTTCAGCCAAAATGGTGTCGTCCTCAAGGTCAAAGCGTTTCTTCGACCAGTCTCCCGTCATATACACACTCACCGTTACGGTAGAAGAAATTCCTTTCTTGTGATGATCCACCACGCGTTCTACTCCCGGGGGCAGCTGTTCGTCCTTATGTCCCGGAGCAGGTACGATGCTATCCTTATCAAAGGTGAACATACCTACGAAGCATGGAGCGAAGGTGATATGCTTTAGCTCCGTGCCCTCGATTTCAGGTAGCAGTGTATGGGCTTGAGGTACAGGGGCCGTTACGATGATCTGTTTTCCCAGGATTTTTTCTCCATTGTCCAGCTCCACTTCCAGAGGTCCGTCCCTCCCATCACGGATGGAGGAGACTTTCGTATTAAGCTCTATAGGAAGTGCTTCGGCCAAGTTTTTGGCCAGGGCGTTCATTCCATTGACGGAGGTGTAGCGCGGGTAGGGGTTGCCGAACCATCTTTTGATCCAGCCAGCCTGCAGCCATTTCTCAACGTCTGTTTGAAGTTCTGGGGAACGCACCGTGAAGAATTGAGCGCCGTGATCCGCTTTTCCGTTTTGAATCCGTCTCGTGGCGAGTCTCCCTCCGACACTTCTACTCTTTTCAATGATGATGATATCTGTTATTCCTTTATCCATTAACGTTTTGGCCGCCATGATCCCTGACAGGCCGCCACCGATGATGATCACTTCTTTTTTAGACATTCATTTTCATCCTCTCTTCTTTTCCATTATACAAAGGTTATTGGAAATTATGGAAGGGAGATGACTTCAACGTCATCTCCCTTCTACACTAACCCATTAATTCTTCCAACTCCTGATACATTTTGTCCCGATCCTGCTCTTTCTGTTCTTTTTCCTTATACAGTTCCTGAAGGATGTCCAAGTCTTTTTGTGAAAGAAGCATCTCTTCAATGGAAAAAATCTCTTCTTCAACCCGTTCCAGCTCAGCTTCCACCTCTTCCATCTTCCGCGACGGTTTTATCGGGGCCACTTTAGGGGGCGCTTCTTTTTTCACGGGTGCTTCAGGCACTTCCTGTGGAATCAGTTCAGGGAGCTTTTCCTTTGCCCAGCTATAAGGGCCATCAAAGAAATAAAGTTTTCCCTTATGAATCCAGTACGTTTTTTTAAATAACTTATTTAAAAAGTACCGGTCATGAGAGACAGCCAGAATCGTGCCTTTAAAGTCTTCCAGGGCGTCCTCCAACACCTCCCGTGAATCAATATCCAGATGGTTCGTCGGCTCATCCAGGACAAGGAAGTTAATGTCCTGATGCATCAATTGGGCAAGGCGGAGTCTCATCTTTTCCCCACCGCTCAGCTGACCGACTTTCCTGAACACATTCGGTCCGTAAAATAAAAACCTGGCGAGAATATGCCGGGCATCCCCCTCTGTCACGGGAACCTCTTCCCGGAACGCATCAATCAAACGAACACTCGGATCCGCCACCGTAAACTGCTGAGAGAGGTATCCTAACTTCACATTGCTTCCGATTTTCACCACACCTGCATCGGCGGTCTCTTCTCCCAGCAGCATTCTGATAATCGTTGATTTACCGGTTCCATTCTGTCCGACAATCGCCGTACGATCCTTGAAATGGACGAGGAGATCGGCGCCACTGAACAAGCATTTGTCTCCATAAGCCTTTGAAGCATCCTCCATGGAAAACACGATTTTCCCGCTTCGATCACTTCCTTCAAACTCCAATCCCATCTTCTTACGGTCCAGAATCGGGCGCTTGACCTTCTCCATCCGTTCTAACGCCCTCTCCATGTTACGTGCCCGTTTATGCAAAGCTTCATTAGGAGGATTGGCCTGATTCGCCCATTCTTTCAATCGTTTGATGGCTTCCTTCATTTTCTTGATTTTCTTCTGCTGCTCCTGATAGGCTTGAAATTCAATCATCAGACGTTCTTCCTTTTCCCTCACAAAACCGGAGTAGTTCGTGTGATAAATCGTTAATTCCCCATCCTCTAAGTCATACACCTTGGTAATCACGTGATCGAGAAAATAGCGATCATGGGAGATACAGACGACGGTTCCTTCATACTCCTTCAAAAATTCCTCCAGCCACTCAACGGCTCCGATATCCAAGTGGTTCGTTGGTTCATCAAGGAGCAGAAGGTCAGGTTTTTGCAATAGGATCAAGCCTAAACCAAGCTTGGTTTGTTCCCCACCGCTGCAGTCATTGAATTCCTTATCCACCAGTTCACTGATGTCCAATCCATTGACGATTTTTGAAATGTTGGATTCCATTTCATATCCCCCGGCAAGGGTGAATCCGTCCTGGATTTTACCGTATTCCTCTAATAAACGGTTGAGAGTGTCAGCACCCTGCTCCATCCCCATTTGAAATTCCAACTCTTTTAGGCGCTCACCGGTCTTGATCAAATGGGAAAACGCAGAGCGCAATACGTCGAGTCCTTTCGTCCCTTCCGGATAGTCAGGGATTTGCGCAAGATAGCCTACCTTGGCTCCCTTTTTTAAATGAACGAGACCTTTATCAGGGGATTCGGCTCCTGATAATAATTTAAAAATCGTCGTCTTCCCCGTCCCATTTCTGCCAACGAGACCGATTCTTGCCCTTTCCGGTATTTCAAAGGATAAGTCCTCAAATATTAAATGTCCTCCAAACATCTTGCTTAATTCCTGTGCACTGCATAATATCATTTTCCTCTTCCTTTCGGTCATCTATTTTTAGGTAAGAGGTATTCATCACAAAAAAGCCATGAGGAAGCAGACGGCTCACCCATGGCTGACATGAAATGCGATTGTACCGCATTTCCCCTTTTATAAAAGAAGGCATAAAAAAAGAGAGCGAAAACGCCCCCTTTTTCCGATTCTTTATAGAAAAGTGATTGGAATTGAGACCTCTTACCGTTCAGTATTCATATTCACTTGCTGAAAAAGGGCATACGTGTCCCCTTGAACGCAAATGCATGAAAAATTGCACGGCAAATGTAAATATAGTCTAAATACTTCCCACGCAATCCTACAGAACGATTCATCTCAATTCCACCTCCTTCTCCATTACACGTTAGTTAATATCATCATTATATAATTATTCTGAAAGCTTTTGCAATGTGTTTATTTCTTTTTATATAAAATTCTTGATAACACAAGACCGATCACTCCGATTGGAATCAGAATCATGGCACGGATCGTGAAATCCAGGAACACCAGATCTGCCAGGAAGAATTTCACCAATGCCAGGGCTAAAAAACTGATCCCCACCCAGCGGTAAAAGGCGTCCTTCCTGCTTTCACCGAAAATGAGGTAAGCAATGGACAGGGTCGCAATCGCTACGGTGAAGGCGGTTGTCCGTGGGGTATAATCCCAACCGATTACAATGAAATCGGTCAAACGTAACACGAAGAACATCACAAGCCCTGTCAACACGACTTTAATCGCCGTTTTCGACACGTTTAAGAAAGTGGCCTCATTTGTATTGTAATGGGAGAACAGATACACATACCCAAAAGCGATCACAAAAATCGGCAGTTCAATCGTGAAGAAATCATCTGATGCACCCACCAGCACTGCGAGGATTGAATACAACATCAAAAGGATGGAAGCAGCCAAACCAAGATAGCTTTCCCTTCTTCCCGCAAGCCATAAAAGGGCCGTAGCCTGAATGCCGACTAAGACAAAGCGCCAATCGTATTCGAACAGTTCAAATAAGAAGAGGAGCACATGCAGGAAACCCAAGACGAGCAGAACATCCTTAGTTTGTTTCTTTTCCTTCGGTTCAATGAATGATACGCCGATATACACCGCAGCGAAAGTCACATAGTAAAAGAGCGGGATCACTGCGTAAATATCATTCAATAATCCAAGAAGGATGAATGAGCCTGACACTAGAGCAGGAATCATTTCGGCATTCGCGCGCTCATCGCGGCCCAGCACGATCAACAGTAAAATATAGGCGTGCTGAATCGCGAATGGGATCAGAACGGTCAGCGTCATCGCCCCTACTCCAAAGGCAGCAAAGAAAAACAGTGAGAAATATAGTAAATAATAATGAATATTCCAGGCAATCCGGTATCGTTTCACCGTACTGAACGTCATTAACACAAAGAACAACACTAACTCATATCCGTAAAACAACCACTCATTCCGTTCGTCCCCTGCGAAAATAAACGGAAACAGATACGCCCCTGCCCCGATCAAGCACAGAACAACTTCAGAACGGTGCTTATGAGAAGTCCACAATCCGACAGAAATAATGACCATTAATAGTAGATTGGTGGTGAGTCCACCTATATATCCATACAAAATGTTTGCTGAGAATAACGTAATGATCGCAAGGACGATGCTTCCCGATAGCAGCGTGATGGATAATTTCCTCTGATCCCGGCTATACCGTTCTCCTAAGAAATACATTACGATACTGATGACAGCCCCCGTTAACACCCTTAAACCAGGCGTTACCCAGCCATTTTGAGAAGCAGCCATAAAGCCCCAGATACTTCCTATCAGAAGAACAAATAGAAACACTTTCGGAAGCCAGCGTTCTACAGAAAAATCGAATGGTTCTTTTTCGATGAATGGCTCATCTTTTTCAGCAGGGAACGGCTTTTCAGGTTCCGCATACACTTCTGCTTTTTGAATAACAGGCGCTTCACTTTCGCTCTTCGCTTGGATCAACTGCCTTTTCACCAGGTATAACTCTTTTTCCAGAGTGCTGATTTTCCGTTCCAGGCGTTCAAACTCTTCTTTCTCCATATTTCCACCCCCTACTTTAACTTCCTGCGCCCGCACGCAACTCTGGAGGGAAGGGTTCCTGTAGTGAATCCGGACCTTGAGAAACTGCCGACTATGCCTGCCAGGTGGACGAAGTTGATTAGCCTGGCTCAGGACTGGATCATCGACCAAACCGCCTAACTTTTGTTTAGCTGAGCCCTTAACCAGCAATCGGCGGAGCGAACTCTTGACAAACCGAACTGGCCAATGGTTTAAAATGGCTGAACCAAGGGCTTATTTGGCATGCCTTCTTTTGTCCCCTTCGCCCTTGATGAACACCTCACAAACCATTGGCGTGTTTGTCAAGAGCGATTGCGGCGACCAAGAACCTTACTTTTGGGTTAAAGATAGTGCCCTTTACAACTTTTCATAAGTTTTTTGACACTACCCTTCTATTTATACAGGAAAAGGGTAATATTTTCCTTTATTTTACGGAAAGTAGAACGATATTTTTTGACAAGGCTCCATTTGTAAACATTGTTGCTATTTATATAGAGAAAGTACAGCCCGTGGGCATCCACGCCGATCTTTTGGGTCTCTCCCACTGATTATGCGCAGATTTCAAAAAAAGTAAATTTACCTATTGAATGAATCGTACTGTAAAAACATGGACCGTTCCTTTCCGCTCCAGGCACAAGATTCCCCGGGGAGGAAGTCGAGCCTCCTCGGGCTTTGCCCTGCGGGGTCTCGACTTTTCCTCTATCTCCCGCAGGAGTCAAGTGCCTTCCGCTACAATCCACTCTCTGCCACTAAATTCTGACAGCTATAAATATGGATATACAAACGAAAAAATACTCCTATTGTAGATAAGTTGAGCTTTCATTCCCAAAACGGACTATCTACAAAGGAGTAAAAGAAAATTTAATGTTAACTCAGATCGGTGGATCATCTAACTATCTATCAAATGAAACAAACAATGCTACCGTGGATAAGGACAACTTTTAAAGAGAGCAGTAGTCCGTTTTCTCCAGATAGTTTTTGTCACTATTAAGCTCTGTAACGAAATTCCCTTATAGATGGTGAGGGGAACTGCGTAGACTCCTGCGGAAGTACGGTCGTACCGAGACACCGTTCGGCTAAGCTGAGGAGGCTCGGCCGAACGCTAGCTGCAAGCGAAGCAGTTCCCCTCTCCATCTGAGCATACACTGATTGACAGAGCCAATGCAGTTCCTATGTAACTAAAAAACAATCTTTGCAAAAAGAGCTTTTGACAAAGAAAAAGCTCCACCTTATTGAAAGGTGAAGCTTTGTTTCTATGCCAATCGTTTGAAGTTTTGACCGAGTATTTCATTCATCGTATGGACCGTGATGAAGGCGCGATTATCAACCTGGGTGATGAATCCTTTCAGCTTGGTAAAGTCCTTTCGACCAAGGATGGTCGTGATGACTTCCTTTTCATCGGACGTGAACGCTCCCGTTGCCGTATGAATCGTCGCTCCTTTTCCCAATTCATGAACGATATAAGACTTGATTTCATCGCTGTATCGGCTGATGATCACAATCTCTTTATTTGAATTGAATTGCTGCAATGCATAATCGATGACCAGTCCGTTCAGGATGACACCGAAGAAGGCATACATTCCGACTTGCGGTCCGAATAGTACGGCTGAGGACGTAGCGATTGATAAATCTGCCAGTAAAACACCTCTGCCTACATCTATATTGAAATATTTATTAAAGATCAGGGCCACGATGTCCGTTCCACCCGTTGATGCCTGCTGGTTGAACACAATCGCCATACCGATTGCGGCAATGCACTGACCAATGATCAGTTGAATCAAGATATCTTCACTTAGTGGTGCACTCATGGGAGCAACTGTCTCTAATAACCAAACATAGAATGAAAGGGCGAAACTCGCGTAAATCGTTTTCGCACCGAAATTAAAACCGAGAAAAATCACACCGACGATAAATAACACGATATTGATTATGATCATGAACAGTCCAAGGGATAACCCTGGAAACAGATCGTTCATGATGATTGACAATCCACTTACTCCCCCTGTCGCTAAATTATTAGGCGATAAGAAAAAATGGACATTCACTGAAACAAGAAATGCTCCAAGATTCATCATTAAGAAGGAAAATATTCTTTGTCGCATCACCGCAACCTCCTTTTTCTTTAAAATTTTTTTTGGGTTTTCCGTAAATAGTTGAACAACGGGATTATAAAGCCCATCAAGACCCTTTGTAAAGGGAATCCGGTCAAAAAAATAAGGTTTAATAATTGTGAAAATTGGAAGGGTTTTCAGATGTGATGAGGATGGGGTTTGGGTTTAGGGGTTAACCATTAGGGTATAGTAGGAATTTTAGCTTCCACCGCAAAAAAAAGAACGATCCCATTAAAGAATCGTCCTTCCCATCTTATCGATTATCAATTTTCTCCGGATACAAATCATGGTTCATCAAGCGGTGGTCTGCCATTGTTTCGTATTTCGTACCTGGCTTTCCGTAGTTACAGTATGGATCAATGCTGATTCCGCCGCGTGGGGTGAACTTCCCCCACACTTCGATGTAGCGTGGATCCATCAATTCGATGAGGTCATTCATGATGATGTTCATGCAGTCTTCATGGAAATCCCCATGATTTCTGAAGCTGAATAAGTAAAGCTTGAGTGATTTACTTTCCACCATCTTTTCACCTGGTATATAGCTGATGTAGATGGCAGCGAAGTCCGGTTGACCTGTTTTCGGACAGAGACTTGTGAATTCAGGACAGTTGAACTTCACAAAATAATCCCGGTTCGGATGCTTATTGTCGAATGCTTCCAAAATGTGTGGAGCATACTCGAATAAGTAATTTGTTCCTTGATTTCCTAATAATGATAGATCTGTTAAATCTTCGTCTTTTCTTCCTGACATGTGAAAATCCTCCCCTTCAGAGTGCCTCGAATGAAGGAGGACATAGCATTAGCCTAAGAATCGGAGTAACAGGCAGTAAAATTGCAAAAATTGTCTTATCCTGTTACGCTTTAAGGATAACATGTTTTAGAAAACCTCATGTTAGATTCATAGAACCATAGTTTTTTATAGAGGGTTAATGCTATGAACCTCTCTCAGGTACTTGAGTTTAGTGTTACAGAGGTTATATTAAATAAGAACATTGGGAAAGTCAATCCAATTATAGATTGAAATTTGTAGCAGGAATTTCAATTCTATCTATTGAATATAGTTATTGGTATTTTTGCTAGGAGTGATCATAAATGAATCAGCTGGTCCAGGCTTTCACCAAGTCTATTCTCGCGGGAGACGTGCATTCATTAATGGAATTACATTCGTCTTCTATTCACTCAAAAATAGATAATTTTACTTTTTATGAGAAAATTATCAAACCATCTATGTATAGGATCGGTGATCTTTGGGAGAAAAATCAAATTACCGTTGCAGATGAGCATTTAGCTACTGCAACCCTTAAATATTTACTTGCTACCGTATTTACCCATCAAGAAGCTTTGGAAAACCACCCTAAAGCTCTTTTATTTTGTATAGAAGGTGAACATCACAGTTTAGGGCTGGAACTTGCGAACGAAGTATTCAAAGAAAAGCAATGGAATACTCGTTACTTGGGAGCCAACGTCCCTGTCAAAGATGTATTAACCTTTATTAGTGCCTGGAGACCCCATGCCATTGGAATATCCATCGGGATGACAACGGAACTGACTCGATTGAAAGAGTGCGTCGAAGAGATCAGAGAGCATCATCAAGAGATTGAAATTCTGGTCGGGGGCCGGTTGATTTCAAACTACACCCTGGATTTTCTGGAAAAATCACAGGTAGAAAGCTTTAATGACTTGTTAGAACTCGATGCGTACCTGACGGATATGTCCGGACAGCTCCTTTCCCAGAAAGGCTGACTCCTTCATTTCATCCAGCCAAACTTAAAAAGGTTCAACTGAATGTTATCCCACATGAAACTTTTCTCAGTAGAGAGGAACGGGGCAATGACGTCCATTTACTTTCCCAAAGGAGTGATCATGTGGAAAATCTGCATTTATGCCCGATTCCTTATCTACTATTGGATAGGCAATTTAATTTAATTGATGCTTCTAATTCGGGTTATGACTTTTTAAAGCCTGGAGAAAACTTCATGTCTATAGTAGAAGACGATAGCTCGCCAAAGTTCGCACGGATTATTCATAAGAATTTATCAGGTGAAATGGAATTGAATTTGAAGAAAAATGATTCATTTGAGCTATTTGATATCTTCTATCAGTTTTCCGATATACAGCAATATTATCATGTTGCCGTCATTTCTAAGGACGCTCAATACAAGAAAGTGTCCGATCAAATGAATGGCTTATTTGATCTTATGGGTAAGTCCACGTATCCACGAAAAGAACCGAATTTGACAGAGGTACTGGCTAAAGTATCTTCTCTTTATTTGAAACTTTCCAATACGTCTGATTGGAATCGACAAGAAATTATGGATAAAATAAAAGAGATAGAAAATCACCTTCAGCTAAATGTGAAGTGATAAAAATTTACTTTATGGGAGAGACGACATGACTTTATTAACGAACATACTTGATTACAACCAACAGTTTGTACAAGAGCAATCGTACGAAGAGTACAGAACAACCAAGTTTCCAGACAAACGATTAGTTATTCTTACTTGTATGGATACCCGTTTAGTAGAGCTTCTGCCTAAATCCATGAACATGAAAAATGGCGACGTGAAAATCGTTAAAAACGCCGGTGCTGTCGTGAGTCATCCATTTGGTAGTATCATGCGCAGCCTCCTCGTTGCGGTCTATGAACTCCAGGCAGATGAAGTACTCGTGATCGGTCACCACGACTGCGGAATGAGCGCCATCAACAGCGATAGTATCCTGGACAAAATGAAAGAACGCGGGGTGGCGGATGAAACACTCGAAACCGTCAACTACTCCGGAATCGACCTCCATGACTGGCTAAAAGGCTTCAGCTCCGTACAGGAAAGCGTCGCCCACAGCGTCGACATGATCAAGAACCATCCGTTGATGGATAAAAAAATCCCTGTTCACGGACTCGTCATCAGTCCTGAAACAGGAAAGCTGGACTTGGTTGTAGAAGGGTACAAATAAAGCCTTGCCCTATTCCGACTACCAGCCCAACCTCCCCCTGAAGGAGTAACTCCTTCAGGGGGTTTTTCACGTCACTTTGAGCGTTTTGAGGGACGGACCTCCAATTTCCACAAAAACCCGTCCCTATAGCCTTCTTGCCAATTGAATTTCAATTAAAGGTCCGTCCCTCCAGAGAAATTCTTCAATTCCTTCAGAATCGGCATCTTTTCCATTTCGTCTTCTGATACGTGGTCCCATTCGATGCCCTGTGGTTTTGGGTATGGGGTGTGGGTTTCGGTGATGCCTGCTTCGGTGATGATCCAGTCGACGGCCAGGTCATAGGAATCTCTTGGGATATCGTCTCCTACAAGCTGCTCACTGTTTATGGTCGTGATGACCGGCACCGGCTCGTTTCCGATTTCACGAAGGATGGCGTATTCACGATCGGCATAGCCCTCTCCTTTTCCGAGTCTTCTCCCATCACGATGAATCGCAACGGAACCGACCACTATCAGGTCAATGGGAGGTATATCCATGAGCGGTACGACTTTTCCATATGTATTCATATGCTTGATGCTCGCCGCCTTTCTCTCTTCTCCCCGGGGCACCCATTCAGGCTTAATCATGACAAATCCATCCTTTAAGCGCGGCGTTGGAATGAGCAGGATTTTCCCGTCCTTCAACACAGTTGCGCGAAGTGGAAGCTGAGGTGCATCCGGATTCACCTTTACGACCTCGGCATCCTTGTAAATATCCATATCCCGAACAAAAGAAGCAGCTGTTTCAGCTCCTTTGAAATTTGGAATCCGGCCCGTTAGAGGAAATGGAAAACCGCCTAATTTTCTCTCTGTCAACCGATTCCATACCTTATGCCTGATTTCATCTTTCTCACTCATACTTTCCTCTCCTCTCTTTTCAAAAAAAACCTGGAAACAGGTACTAATTTACTATACAATGAAATCTGTTCAAAATTTCCTTAAATGGAGGTGAAAAACATGTCAATGTATGGATTATTGGTTCTTGTCCACATCGTTGCTGCAGCAGCTGGACTTGGTGCAAGCTTTGCGATGCCCGTGGTGATGAAGACACCCGAAACGTCACATCAAGCGAAATTCTCTTTAGAGCTTAGCAAAAAGATCGAAACCTTTGCAAAAATCGGCAGTATCGTGTTACTTATCACTGGTCTCATTATGGGTATTATGAACCCCTATTTATTCAAAACTGGTTGGTATATCGCGTCCATCGTGATCTACATAGGTGTCCAGTTCATCGTTGCAGGGATCATGCCGAAAAAAGTAAAGCAGATGGCGGAAATCATCCACAACCACGAAGGTGACGACGTCCCTGAATCTTACGGAAAAATCAACTCAGAATTAAAACCATTCAATATTATTATACATAGTGCTGCCATTATTCTTATCATCTTAATGTCTATCAAACCGTTTTAATCTGAGTCGCCAGCCTGCTTGATGTGGGCTGGTTTTTTTATGGGTGTGTGCCGGGAACCGGGTCTCCATTGAACTCCCCGTTTTATGTTTGACGGTATCCCACTATACTCTTCTCTTTGAATAAAGAGGTTGCCCGGACTCGTCGGTCTAAACCCACGAGCCCCGGCACCGATGCCCCTGACACGTAACCCTCGTCTGCAGTTTCATATATTGATACATAAGAAAAGCATGCCTACCTTTTCGAGAATCGGGGTTGATTTCATTTTTCAGCTTCCTCATAAACATCCGGTCACACTGGCAGCTTGGACCGTATCGCTCATAACATAGGTCATGGGCCTTGCATGCTGCGTCTACTGAATTGATGGGAGAACCGGGTCCGCTGCATCCTGGTCCGCACCATTTGTATTCCGGGAAAATACACAGGTTTGGACCTGTCTTATTTCTTCTCATATTCATCGTCCTTTCTACTCACTCTGCACAATAATACGTTTTGTTTCTCACATAAAGGGAAATACTCTCCATGTAAGCAAAATAAATTACTATACTGTATGTATTTCAATCTGGTCAGGATTGTCCTAATGCCTATCTGACTGGAAAGAAATCAATAGGAGGAATGAATAATGGCAACTTTTCAATTAAATGATACGGTACCAAATTTCACGCTCCCGGCAGTTTCAGGTGAAACGTTCTCATTTGAGGACCATCAAAAAGAACATCAAAGCTGGCATCTCATCGTTTTCTTCAGGGGCTCATGGTGCCCGGTATGTCAAGAAGAACTTAGAGAGCTGCAAGCAAACAAAGAGGATTTTGAAAAACATAATGTTCACATACTTGCGATTTCCAGTGATAAAATGGAGGACTTGCAGGAGTTTGCAAACAAAGAGGATTTAACTTTCCCTGTCTTAGCAGACGAAAAGTTAGAGGCCATCAAAGCCTATGATGTGTTCTATCACGGTGAAGATGCCCCTTATGAGGATCACGGACAACATGGTGAACCGGCTTACTTCCTTGTGAATGAAAAAGGACAAACCATGTACCAGCAAAGACAAACGAGCCCCTTTGGCCGTCCACATGCGAATGAACTAAGAAAAATCGTGAAGTATATCCAAAAAAACGTTAAATAATTTCAGAAGAGGGACGGACCTTGTGTTACTCACCAAGGTCCGTCCCTCTTATTCTCTTATTAATGCAAGCTCATCCCAACTATTCGCCACATTCACCCCACCTTTCTCAAGTGTTATTCTTTGTAGAACCTAAACTCCATGTGATAAGTTTCTAATAATCGGAAGAAATTTTCAGCTTAAAATTACGAGGAGGAATCATGATGTTACCCGATAAGCAGCAACAAATCCAATTAGTCACCCGTCCTGAAGGAATGCCTGTAAAAGAGGATTTCAACTTCAAAGAAATTGAAGTTCCTAAACCATCCAAAGGACAAGTATTAGTCAAAACACTTTATCTTTCCGTGGATCCTTATATGCGGGGCAGAATGTCTGATGCCAAGTCGTATGTAGAACCATTCCAATTGAACGAAGCGTTGGCTGGCGGAGCGGTTGGAGAAGTCGTTGAATCAGAATCTGAACATTTCCAAAAAGGGGATTTCGTAGTAGGAATGCTGCCTTGGCAGGAATATTCCCTTGCCAATGAGAAACAGGTCCGCTCCATCGATCCGAATGTCGCCCCTATCTCTACTCACCTTAGTATACTGGGAATGACTGGATTGACCGCTTATTTCGGACTCCTTGACATCGGTCAACCGAAAGAAGGCGAAACCGTGGTTGTATCCGGTGCTGCAGGTGCAGTCGGCTCTGTTGTCGGACAAATAGCCAAAATCAAAGGAGCCCGTGTCGTCGGGATTGCAGGTTCTGATGAAAAAGTAAGCTATCTGACAGATACGCTTGGATTCGACGAAGGAATCAACTACAAAACAACGGACAACATCTACGCTGCGTTAAAAGAAGCGTGTCCAAACGGCATCGATGTGTATTTCGAAAACGTTGGTGGTGAAATTGGTGACGCTGCCCTTAGTTTACTAAATAAACATGCACGTGTACCAGTGTGCGGAGCGATTTCTTCTTATAACAAAACGGATCGTGATCTGGGACCTCGCGTACAAACCAGATTGATCAAATCAAGCGCACTCATGAAAGGCTTTGTCGTCAACGACTACAATGACCGCTTCAAAGAAGGAGCAACAGAACTTGGCCAATGGCTTTCCCAAGGAAAACTCCAATACGAAGAAACCATCACAGAAGGCTTGGAAAACGTAACCGACGCCTTCCTCGGACTCTTCCAAGGCAAAAACATCGGCAAACAACTCGTTAAAATCGCAGAACCAAGTAAATAACCCTTACTGAGGGACGGACCTCCATTTTTACCCAAATCCTATTAAATCAACACTTTGGTTGAAGGATTGAGTGAAGCGAGGTCCGTCCCTCTATTCATTTTATTTCCAGAAGTGAACCAACACACTCATTTAATCCCTTTTATATCAAGGTCTTAGCTTAATATATGAATGGAACGAGGTCCGTCCCTCGCACATCCCCATGTTTACCTTTCCCCATTGAACGGGAAAAGAGGGAGATATGATGAGAAACAGTTTTATGAGGAGGAGTAATCGTGAAGAAATATCAGATGTATATTAATGGTGAGTTTGTGGATAGTACGTCGAAGGAGACGTTGGATGTGATCAATCCCGCGAATGAGGAGACGATTTCTTCCATTCAGATGGGAACGGAAGAGGATGTCAATCACGCGATTGATGCTGCTCATTCTGCTTTTCTTTCATGGGAGAAGGTCCCTTCCAAGGAGCGAGCCTCCTATTTATATAAAATAGCCGATAAGCTGGGAGAACGGAAAGACCAATTTGTTCAGATGCTGACAGAAGAAAACGGGAAGACATTGGATGCTTCAGAGGGTGAGCTCGATTTTGCCATCGAGTATTTTCGCTACATGGCAGGCTGGGCGTTAAGATATGAAGGTGAAATCCTTGAGAGTGAACGCTCGAACGAAAACATACTTGTATACAAGAAACCGATCGGTGTCGTAGCAGGAATCGTTCCCTGGAACTTCCCTATGTTCATCCTCGCCAGGAAAGTTGCCCCTGCGATTGTGACAGGCTGTACGATCGTGATGAAGCCGAGTCAATACACACCAAATACAGCATGCGAGTTTGCTAAGATCATAGACGAAATCGGGCTGCCAAAAGGGGTCTTTAACCTTGTAACCGGGAAAGGGTCCGATATCGGAAACCCAATGTCCAGTCACCCTAAAGTACGCATGGTGTCCATGACGGGAAGTTACCCGGCTGGTTCAAAAGTGATGGAAGCAGCATCGAAGTCCATTACAAAGGTAAACCTGGAGCTTGGCGGTAAAGCCCCTGCCATCGTCACCAAGCATGCAAATATTGATCTTGCCGTTGAAAAGATCAAAACGTCCAGAATCACCAACTCCGGGCAGGCATGTACGAACGCGGAACGAGTGTATGTCCACGAGGATGTAGCAGAAGAATTCATCAGTAAAATGACCCAAGCGATGAAAAACACGACAGTCGGAGAGCCGACAAACCGGGATAATGACATCGGGCCTCTTGTGAATAAAGAACGCCTCGAGACCGTAACCAAAATGGTCAATACAGCCGTTGAAAACGGAGCAAAAATCCTTACCGGCGGGAAACCGCTCAGTATGGATAAAGGGTTCTACTACGAGCCTACCATTCTTGTAGATGTAAAACAGGATATGGAGATCATCCAGGAAGAGATCTTTGGACCGGTCCTTCCAATTATGACATACAAGGATTTTGATGAAGTCATCGAGCTTGCCAACGATACGGAATATGGTCTTTCTTCCTCGATCTTCAGTGAAAACCTCCATGAAATCATGAGGGCGGCGAATGAACTTCGATACGGAGAAACCTTCGTGAATCGTGAGAACTTTGAAGCCATCAATGGTTTCCACGCTGGTCGCGGTCAATCCGGAATCGGCGGAGCAGATGGAAAACACGGCCTTAACGAATACCTGGAAACTCATGTTGTTTATCTAGAGTACGATGAAAACTATAAAGGATAAGTACCAAAAGAAAAGCCTGCCCGCTTTAATCCCAAAGCGGGCAGGCTTTTTCAATGGAGGGATTTGCCCAACAAAAAAAGTCCTACTAAACAGTCAGGACTTTTTAAATCACAACAATATGATTAGGCAAGGATAAAGAAATTTGCTAATGCGAGTAATAATAGAATAATAGCAACTCCGGAACTCATCCAAAGAATATCGTTAAAATCCATTTTCAAATCGGCTAATTTATCTTTGTTTAGCAACGAACTTCACTCCCTTGAAAATTTTCAATAAATCCGATGACTTTAAAAATCGAAAGGTCCATTTTAGGATCTGTAGATGTTGAACAATGAGAGCACTCGATTTGGTTGACATTCATCGTTGAACGGAATTCATTCTCACAGTGTGTGCACTCCAGAATATGCAGATCCTTTTTCTTACCCTTGCGATCAAATTGAATGCGCTCTCTACCTTGGTTAATATAGCTCACTTTTCTCTCTCCCGTCGTGTGTTATTTAGTACATATTTACCCGATGGAAAGAACATAAAACATGATTTATCTGATTTCTTTAAGAAAATGTCTTCAAAAGCATATTGGAGATTTTATAGAAGAAAAAACTCCAATAAAAAAACAACCAGACCCTGCTGGTTGCTACAATCGTTTCTCCATAAAATACTGACTCTGACCTTTAGGAAAATCTTTAAGGACTCCGAATTCCTTATACCCTAATTTTTTATAAAAATGAGGGGCCTGAAAGCTGAATGTATCTAATATAACGAGATGGCATCCCTTCTCCCTGGCATACGCTTCTATCCGGTTAATCAATTTGGAGCCGTACCCTCCATGCCGATAGTCATCTGCCACCCACAGAAAATCAATATGGAGATGATGCCAGAACATTTCTCCGACCACCCCGCCAACGATTTCATCTTCATCGTTTCTCATAACAAAACTGATTTGCTCCAGGGGCGTCTTTGTCTGCTCATCTACTTGTGACATATTGTATTCAATTAATTTCTTACGTATATAATCACTATCTTCCTGAATCCACTGCTTCTCTATATTCATTGGTTCTCCTCCCTTCCCCTCTCCTATTTTTTCCTATTAAAGTCCTTTCGTCAATTCCCTTTTTTTACAAAATGATGTTTAAGAGGGGGCTCTACCGTTTATATGAAAAGTAAGCATTCTATAAGGAGGAATTACATGTCTTTCAAAAAAACACTGAGCGTACTGGAAAACTTGTACTTACAAAAACCTGATAAATTATTGACTGTATACTTGAATACGGACCGCAGCGACCCCGATCAACAGGGAGGCGAATGGAAAATCGCCCTCAAAAACGGATTCAACCGTCTGGAAGAATACCTTGAAAGTGCTCCCGAGGAAAAAGAAAGGCTTCAATCGATCCGTCCGAAAGTAGAAAACTATGTATATAGTTTAGAACGTGAACTGCCAAGAAGCTTTATCATCTTCGCCTCAGCAGACAGCGGTATTTGGGAAACCTTCGAACTTCAAGTACCCGTTGAAACGAATTTCTATTGGGAGGAGAACCCTCATCTGGATCAATTAAAATCCCTGCACAAAGATTATCCTTACACTGGATTGGTGCTTCTTCAGCAAAATCAAATCAAAATCCTCACCTCTGCCTTTGGAGAGATTCAGTCCAGCGAATTTATGGAGTTCGATTTAGAAACAGATGATTGGCGAAAGCATGAGGGTCCTCACCACGCAGACGTCAGCATGGGAAGCGGCGGCGGAAAAGCCAATCAGCAGGAAGAATTCGAAAATCGCCTCAAGGCCAATCAACAACGCTGGTGGAAAAGCCTCGGCAGCATCCTGGATAAAAAGGCCGCCGATGAAAAATGGGAACGAATCGTCCTCGTCGGGGATAAAGAAGAAGCCGCTGTATTGGAAGATAGCATGAATAAAGAGGTTCACGAAACAATCGGTAAAAACTTGCTGAATGAGAATGAACATAAAGTTATAGAGAAACTGCTGGCATAATAGTAGAGCCCACCTTCCTAGAATGAGAAGGTGGGCTCTATTGGTTAGAGAACAAGTAATGTGAGAGTTGCTTTCCGCCGGGTATTTCGAACTGCCATTTCCGGGATCTCCGTGCCATATTTTCATTACATCTGCCATTACATACATAGACAAAGTCAGCCCAATGCCCTCCTCCACCAATCTTCCCCCTCCCCAAAAACAATTCCCTCAAACAGGCACACGCCCCCCATTCATTCATACACTGAAATAAGGAGGTGTGTGTCCGTGCTTTCACGAATTAAATGGTTGTCCTTTTCAATTGAATTGTTTTTAGCTGTTCCTATCTTTGGCAATATTGCTGGAGATGCAATCCCATTTCTCCTTTGTTTAGTGGCTCTGTGGCATGCGAGCGTGTTGTATATCTCAAAATCAGAAGATCAGCCGATCCTTGGAAGTGTCCTTGGTATCCTTGCTTCCTTCTTAAACTTCTTCCCGGTCATCCGGTTGATTGCACACGCAATCACTGCAATTGTACTTATATTTGAAATTCAGAAGGCTCCCGGGATGGAGTAAACAGGAATTGGCACCAACCAAAAAGGATGGTTCTCCAAAGAGAATCATCCTTTTTCGTTTCGTAATATATTCAGGAACTGTTCATCCAGCCTACTGTACAACTCCTCCAGCATTCACATATCTTGCATTGAACTCCTGAAGAAATTGATTCGTGATGGCATCGTCATGGATGATGAGCATGTTTTCGTCATTCACATTATTGCCGTTTTCACTCCAGTTGGTCGACCCTACGATGACGGTCGGATCACTGTTGGTGTCTGCATCGATGAGCATCGTTTTGGCATGAAGCTTGCGGCTTTCATTTGCCTTGTACACGGGTGCAGGGTTTGCCCAGCGCGTATTTGGATTGTTCGTACTCGTTTGGGTAGCCGTTCTTCCTGTCATTTCAATGCTCGCTGACCACCATTGGTTCCAGAAGCTGGCATCGTATAGACCTTTCACATCAAAGCCGGTCAACGTTCCCTGGTTATCCACATAGCTTCCTTCCCACTTATTCTTCAATTCGTCCACAAGGGCCTGGTCGCTCCATGCGAAAATGGTGAAATAGGCATTTTCGTCTGCTTCTGTTTTCACTAGCTCTGTCATACGTCCCACCGCATCGTCTCCTGAAGAGAAGTACACTTCTACCGTATCTCCTCCAATGGTCAACGTATGAGGTGTGTTATCGACTTTCCTTGTGCTGAAGTTCGATACTTTATGATTCGGAGTCGTGGAACCACTCCCCCACATTTCTTCAAATTCCGTTTTATAAATGGAGGCAAGTTCAGGAGAGTGAACTTCCACGACATGCTGCTGGTTGCCGTCCAGGATTCCCTGGTTCATGTTTTCCTCAGAACCATATAAACCTGTTACGGTAAAATTCCAGCTTCCTGTGAAAACCCATTTCCCATCCACAACAGCAAATTTATTATGCATTTGATTCCCTGGAGAATAGTAGCTGTCCGTTTCTTTCCATTCCCCTTCCACAAACATATAGCCTGTTGTCGCCGTGCTGCCAACCGTCACGTTTCGCTGCGGGAAATCGCTGAAGCTTGCAGGTAAATCGTAAGCTGCCCGCTTCACGGCATCTTCCACTACAAACATAGGGGAATCTGATAAAATATGAGCATCATCCGCTGATCCTACTATTCCATCCTGACCGCGGACAAGCTTCTCCAGATATAATCTCATAGTTTCATATCGCTCTGCGTAATGAGGGTCCGATCCATCCTTGGCATCAGCGAGAATCCGGACGTCCACCCCTTGTGCCGCTTTGGCCATCAATGTATCGACCACTCGCGGCAAATTGATTTCATACGTGGCGAAGTCAATGGACGTGGTCGCTTCATTCAAACGTTCAATGAGACGATCTTCAAGGTTCACGTTGTAGTTTGCTTCGTTACCCTGCATGGCATATTGAGTCGATGCACTTTTATTAAAGTAGACGTTGATGGCACCCGGCGCCTCGCTTACATTGGTAAGTGATTCACTTCCACTTCCACTTCCCGAAGGAACAGCTGAATTAGCCACTTTAGGTGTTCCAAATCCACCTTCATAGGAAGCCGTCGAGGTGCTCCAATTGGCCGGATCCGTACCGCTGATAGAACGATCGTTTCGTTCCATCGTGGCTTTCGTGGTGTTGTCACCAGCGTACCAGCTGTTCACTTCATCGATAACCGAACCCGACGCATCCTTTAAATAAAGAACTTCATTGGAATTCCCAAGACTTCCTGTATACACTTGATCCGCTGCGACAGTTGAAATCGTGTCATCGCTTGTCCTTTCCAGTAAAAAATACCCCTGTGCCGGCACGGATCCGCTTAAAGCTATACTCGGTGATCCGTCCTGGGCTTCAATGGTCCATCCCTCCAAGGAAAGGTCGGATGAAGTGGTATTGGATAGTTCCATCCATTCATTGTTGTAAGAGCCCGTCGTCCCCATCCAGGCCACTTCATTTATTACGGCAGACTGAGGTGCAGCTGCCACTCCCTTGTCCATACTTTCTTGAGGCTGAATGAAACCTCCAGTCAGTAAAAACAGAATACTGATAATCGATAATGAAATCTTTTTCGTCCTCATAGCCTTTCCCCCTTCAGTTAAAAAACAAATATATTTAAATGATTACAGTACAAGTATATTTTGTCGCATTTTGTAATGTAATGGGATAATGGACACTATTTTTCTTATTATTTTGTAAATTATGTATAGAAATTGTAAACCTCTATCACAATCATCCTACTATATTTACTTAATTTTCTATCTAACCATCTAATTTCTTGAAAGATTGCTTTAATAGCCACGAGGAATCTTCATTAGGTATAAAGTCCTTTTCATCTGACAAATAAAAAACAGCAAAGCCCTCTCCAGACTTTGCTGCTTTCTACCATTCGAATTCCCATTCTTCGCTTAATCTCAGGTATAAAAGGAGAAGGGTATCCTCAAGCTCCTCATATGTCTTATCCTGCACGTCTAATCCAAGTTTCGGATAGAGGATAAGGGCAAGCTTTTTGGTTAATTGGTTTCGTTCTGAAAGGGGGAGCTGAACGAATCGGTTGCTGTACGTTTTGACCAGATTCCATTCCTTCGCGCCGAGCTGCTTTAATTCCCACTCTTCCACCGTTAAATCCTCTTTCCTCAAACCCCGGCGACGGATTTCCTTCTCGATGGCTTTTTCTTTTCGCTTTCCTTTGACGCGTCGCTCATGAACGACGATGGTTCCGGCAACGAGATCCCCTACCCTCTTATGCTTGGAATGAAGGAAGATCATGACCATACCAATGAAATAGGAAACGGGAAGCATGTCGATGATTCTTAATAGATTTCGAATGAAACAGGATAAGAGCGTGACGCTGTGTCCGTTTTCCTGCATCACCCGGATCCCCAGCATTCGCTTTCCTACCGTCTTTCCACCCCAGAAGAATTCTAACGCAAAGAAATACCCCCAGTTGAGAAAGAAGATGGAGATGATGGCGATCCCCCATAATGTCGAGTTGATTTCCAACAAGCTAAATATGCCATTATTCCCTGACGTTATAAAGAATAGGAGTACAAGGATCAGGATGTTTACGATTGTTAACAGCAGCTGATCTATCAACAGGGCTGCAGCCCGGCTGCCTAAGCCTGCAGGTTGAAATTGCAGGGAAACATATTCGGGGGTTTTAATATCGACTTGTTCTTCATGCAATACAATCCCCTCCTTATGGATGAATTTACCTTTAATGGTTTCTATTTTTTTCTTAACTTACTATAATAAGAGATAAGAAATCAAAAGAACAAGTAGGTGTCACAATGAACGTGAAGCAATTTGTCAAACAGCACCGGGACGACTGGAAGCAGTTAGAAGATCTCCTCGGAACTCTTCGCAAGAGGAAGAACACAACAGGCACGGCCATTGATCAATTCAACCGTCTTTATCAAAAGGCCGCCCAGAACCTTTCCTACAGCCAGACCTATTTTCCCGGCGAAGAAGTCACCGATTATTTGAACGGCCTCGTATCAAAGTCTCATAATCTATTATATAAAGACCAGATCTCAAGTGGAAAACAGATTAGACATTTTTTCTCTACGACATTTATCGGATTACTGCTTGAACAGTGGAAGTTCGTTGTCGCGGCGATGCTTTTATTTACGATTGGTGCTCTCGGTGCCTTCATTTCTGTCGTGAATGATCCCCTTCACCTTTATTCCATCCTGCCAGCTGAGATGTCTCAAGGGGTGGACCCCTCTAATCTCGGGAAAAGTGATGGAAGAGTGGATTCTTCGCTAATGTCGGCTGCCATTATGACCAATAATATCAAAGTCGCCTTCCTTGCCTTTGCCGGCGGTGTGACATTTGGCCTGTTGACGGTCTATATGCTTGTGTACAATGGAATCATTGTAGGTGCCCTGGCCGCTGTCTTCTGGCACCAGGGGATGAGCTATGAATTCTGGGCTTACATCGTCCCCCACGGAATGATCGAGCTTACAGCCATCTTTATTGCAGGCGGTGCGGGTCTTTTGATGGGCTATAAACTCTTTGTACCTGGACGTTTCTCACGGAGCTACCAATTAAAGCAGCAGGCGAAACGATCCGTCCAGCTGCTCCTCGGGACGGTACCCCTGTTTGTGATCGCCGGAATCATCGAAGGCTTCATTACGCCTGCTGCCATACCGCTTCCCGCAAAATATATGGTTGCTTTCTTAACGGTTATTGGTTTGATTCTCTATATGACAATCGGAAAGCTTCGCCTAAACAAAGCGGGGCTACAGTAATCCTCTGTTCATCATATCGATATAGTAAGAAACAGCCGTTGCGGCCAGTTTCTCTTCACGGGCCTCCACCATCAGGAGGCCCTGCTTTTCCCACTTGGCTTTCTCCCTCTTCTTCACGAGCATCTGCTTCTGGGCCATGCTCTTCATCATCGCCTGCTCTGAATCAACTGGCTCTGTCTTGATCCGCTTGACCAACGTTTCGTCTTCTACCCCAATCGTTAAAAAGAGATGCTGTTTCCGCATGCGCTGTAAATAAAACAGGGCGCTGTCTTCATGAAGGAAGGTGTGTACGTCACTGAATAATAAGAGCAGACTCCGCTTTTTCTGAACCGTTTGAACATAGTGGAGGACGGCAGCATAATTGGACTCGGCTGCGTCCACTTCCAAATGATAAATACGATGAAGGATCGTTTGCAGATGCGCCATCCCTTTGGCCGGAGGGATATATACCTTCACATCCTTACTGAAAGCAAGGATCGACACATAGTCCCCGTTTTGCAGGGCCGCTGCCGTCACGGTCAGGGCGGCCTCCAGGGATTTCTCCAACCGGTTTCCTTTTTTCAGTTCAGCTCCCATCATTCTTCCGCAATCAATGAGAATCGTGATGTACTTTCCATGCTCCGGTTCATATTCATTGGTCATCACTTCCCGGAGCTTTGCGGTTTGACGCCAGTTGATCTTTCTGGGGTCGTCCCCGAGTACATAATTTCTAATCTTGGAGAACTCTCCGGCACCGCTTTGCTGCTTACGGATCTTCACTCCTTCATACAGCAGGAACTGCTGAGCACTTTCCAATACTTTTTTCGTTTCAGTGAGATCTGGAATGACTTTCACCCCATCCTGGAGCTCCATTGTTTTTTGTTTTTCCCACAAACCGAGGGAGCTTCGATAGCGAAGATACAGCTTCGTCAGGTTATAGTCCCCCCGCACCTGTGTCACCACATCATAGGTAAGGGTCCCTGCTGATTCCTGTTCAAGCT
The DNA here is from genome assembly GCF_003315075.1 of Rossellomorea aquimaris. Taxonomy (GTDB): domain Bacteria; phylum Bacillota; class Bacilli; order Bacillales; family Bacillaceae_B; genus Rossellomorea; species Rossellomorea aquimaris_C. The sequence goes on along the minus strand of NZ_QNRJ01000003.1, from coordinate 213,267 downwards.
TTCCTTCTAAGGGAAAGGATGTTTGAAAGCTTTGCGGTGTACCATCCAGGATCCGATACTCCATGCCACGGGAAGATCTGTTTATGATGTCCAGATCGACGGCATAATCAAGACCCCTTTCCATTTGATCCGGGATATGGCGCTTGATGTCCACATCCTTTTTGGATGGCGACAGAGTCAGGTCCATGAGACTCACGACGATAAATAAGCCGTTCAATACAAAAATCAGCGTCCATGACAGTCCAATAAACGTTCCGGCAAGAAGGATGACGGAGAATAGGAGATATGAGATCAACAACCTCCCCGTCGGCAATATCCCCTTATCTTGGAACAGGAATCGACCCAACAAGCTCTTGGATGACTTGGTCAATGGTCACTCCCTCCAATTCTACGTGCGGGGATAGCTGTATACGATGTCTTAGGGCAGGTCTTGCCACGATCTTGATATCATCCGGTGTGACATAGTCACGTCCTGACAGATAGGCCCATGCCCGTCCCGCTTTTCCAATCGAAATCGCCGCCCTTGTACTTGCCCCGAAGCGGATCGATTCCGTTTCACGGGTTTTTCTCACAATCTGCATAATGTAATCCAACACGGCGTCACTTAGTGTGACCTCCCCGATTTCCCTTCTGATGGAGAGGAAGGTCTCCATGTCGAGAATCGCCCCCACTTCACTTGCATCATAATGATTCTCGATCACTTGTTTTAATACGCTTTTCTCTTCTTCAAAGGTAGGAAAATCGATGTCCAGCTTAAACAGGAATCGATCCTGCTGGGCCTCAGGCAGTGGATAGGTACCCTCGAATTCAATCGGATTCTGGGTGGCTACCACGAAAAATACCTCTTCAAGGGGATACGTTGCCCCTTGGATCGTCACCTGCTTCTCTTCCATGGCTTCGAGGAGGGCCGCCTGGGTTTTGGCCGGTGTCCGGTTGATTTCATCAGCCAATAGTACATTGGTGAAAATCGGCCCTTTGATCGTTTGGAAGCTGCTATCCTTCATATTGTAAATCGTACTACCCGTGATATCACTCGGTAGCAGATCCGGTGTGAATTGAATGCGGTTAAAGCTTCCCCCGAGCAACCGTGAAAGGGTCTTGACCATCTGTGTCTTCCCTGTCCCCGGGACTCCCTCGATCAGTACATGCCCTCCTGCCAGAATGGAAGACAACAAGAGTTTAAGATTCGTGCCCTGACCTACAATGCGCTCTTCATATTTCTCCATTAAGGATGTGATTTCTGGTTTCAACGATCCTCCACCTCTTTCCTGAATAGTTCTATTCTTTTCGACCATAGTACGTATTCCTGTTTACTGATGCGCTCTTTCTCTAATTCAGCCCTTATCCCTGTTAAAAACGAATCGATTTCTTTTTTAGAAACGGTGGTTAATCTCCGTTCTAACGGTTCGTCCAATTCCGACCATTCCTTATTCGTCGGAATCCCCCAACGTTCCTGGAACAGAACTCTGACATACTCGGCTTGAATCACTAAGGACTCTTTGTATTGGCGCCCTTTTAAATACCAGGCAGAAAGCGCCTTGATTCGTTCATCACTGAATCGGACCGTCTCTTCCCTTGGTAGGAGAATATCTCCGAATCGTTTCCCCCGCATCCAGAGCCAAAGGGCGGTGAGGATCAGCAATTGAAGGATGATAATGAGCAGCCACTGGGGATAAAGGGTAGTAAGGCTTGCCTCACTCTCCCCCCCGTGAAGGTATTCATCGACGAGGATCGTTTTCCGGTCGGCTCCCCCGCTTTCTAATAGAGTGAGAACCAGCGGGAGATGGTCACTATCAAGAATATTCCCGTTCATCGCCCATGCCGGTGAAGTAGAGACAATCAATTGACCCTTTCCCATAGGAGAGCTGTAGGCAATCGTTCCATCCCCATCATCTAATAAGATGGTATCTTGATCCGTCGTTTCCAGTCTTACGTCCGATAAAATATCCGTTTGATATGTATTCCCTTTTCCATCACGTATAAGAGGATTATCGAGCCCTTCCCCTAATAGGAACGTCTTCGTGTCAAACATTCCTTTTGGATTATCTTTTAATAAAAGAATGGTATTGCCCGCCCTCATGAAATTCTCGTAAGCTTTCATTTCTTCTTGTTCAGGGATTGAAAAAGGTTCTACCATAATCAGTAATTGATCAGATTCAGCTGCTGGCAGCCTGTCAGGTGAAAAAGACCACCGTTGTATAGACGCACCTTCGTTTTCCAAGAAAGTATAAAGGGCTTTTATTCCAGAAGGAGAGGGAGACTCGGAAACATAGGCTGGATACTCCTTAGGCTTTTCAGGAGAAAGAAATACACCGATGATGATAAATAAGCTTAGTAGAGTAGTGAGCCAGACCCACGCCTTTAGATTTGTTTTCAATGCTCGTTCCTACCTCCTTTCTCTTATGCGTAAGGCTTTGAATCCGTTTCATTTCCCAACCAGCTTAGAGCTTCGTGCTTATAGGAAAGATACTCTTCTTCCTCCACTTCCCGCTCTCCATAGGCCACCTCATCAAACAGAAGGGCCAGCCTGTAGAATCGCTCTGCCCAATCCCGATTCACTTTACGCAGTTCATCATAATACTCCCAATTTGTTTTCCATACCTTTGCTTCGAGATAGTCTCTTTCGTGGAAGTATAAAAGGAGTGCCAGGAACATATGACGGGTAGCTTTCGAATAATCTTCGAGCCCCTCTTGTTTATAAGCTTCTTCTAAATGTTTATCATAGGACCACTCCATCTCATTCATGGATTGAAGTGGTTTATTCGAACGGAATTTCCGTTTTCGGACTCCGTTCCGAATGGCGAAGAATGCAACAACGAGGAGAATGGCCACAACAATGACAATCAACGTGATGAGGATGCCCGATGCCGCACCGCCTGTCGGTTCAAGGGAAGGGAACAGTTTTCCCAGCTGTTCTGATAGCCATTCCTTTGCCTTCCCCCACCAACTGGCAAGCAGTCCTTGTGACTCATCACGATAGGCCTTGTATTCCTCCCCATCCAAGATTTCTTCAATGTGATCTCTTGCTCTGTTTTCATTCAACATTTTCTTCACCTGGCTTTCAGATCAAAAGCCCGGAAGCATGAGACTTCCGGAGCCTGACTGGATACTTCAATTGTTCAAGGAAACTATTGGATTGTGTTATAATCATCGATCATTTCATTTAAATCATCTGCGTCATGTCTCGTTTTAAGGTCAAGGAACATAACCCCGAAACCAACGGCGAACAGCATTGACGTGAATAAAGACACAACGTTTACAATCATGCCATACAGGACACTATTCCCTAATACCAACCCGAACGTTAATTCGAAGGCAGAGCTTACGATTCCAACGATCAAGCCGAATACAATGAATAATAACAGAAGGATCCATCCACGCTTCTTCGTCAGCCTCCAGCTCCTGCCGAGACCGGGTGCGTCATTTTCTATGGCTGCCGCTCCAAAATAAAAGCTCCAACGTGTTAAGAAGTAAGCTACAGCAACCGCGAATGCAAGCAACAGGACAACTCCGGTGACCACAATCCCGACGCCCGGCTCAAGAAGTGAAGCCCCGAATACTCCGGCAAAACCAAATATGAAAATCGGAACAAATACGATACCGAATACAATCACTCCGAATAGGAGACTGCTTCCGATAATCGGCCAAAAACGGGAGAATGCCTGCTTGATCACAAGCTTCACCGTAAAGTCTTCATTTTTCCTCATATGATTAAGGGCAAATAAAATTGCAGCTTGAGCGATTGGAGCGAGGATTATACTGATAAGTCCAATAAGACCTGTACCAAGCTCAGCCGCCAGATTTACTTCTGGACCCCCTTCTTCAGTAAACTCGCCTGAAAAGCTGTTGACAATCCCATCGAACCAGTTTTCCCCTGTACCGACCGTTCTAAAGAAACTTACCCCTGCTGCCAGTTCAATGAGTGCCTGCAGTAAATATACAGGCCCTAACAGAATAAGGAAAATAAGAAAAAAGTCTTTAAAGCGGTTTTTACTTAATCGAAATGTATGGTCCAGTATTTCACCGAACCCTTTAGGCTTACTGAATTTTGTGTTCACGTCGTATCCCCCTACCGGTTATTTTTCAATATTTGACAATATATCGCTTATTCTACCATTATTCCTCCTCCCGTTGATGATAGATTTGTATTTTTTTCATTCTTGTTACCAAAATGCACCAATCCTTATTAGATGTATATTTCATGCTTGGATTCTCATGCTTGGCATTTTGGGGAAGGGATCCGTTTGCTTTCTTCTTTCTATACGAAAAAGTGACCCAAAAAGTTTTCTTTTTGGGTCACTTTCTCTTGTTTATGGCTCTTTTCGTAAACTTTGTTGCTTTTAAAAAAGCGAGTAGTGGTTGATTTCCGCTCCAGGTGCTCGCTTTCCGCGGGGCGTGAGTTGAGCCTCCTCGGGCTGCGCGAGGCCACTGAAAAAGTGTTATTACAATTAAGCATTTTTCATTTTCATAAAGATTGTCTAACTTTTTTATTTTATAATTAGGGTATTAGCGAAAAGGTGGTGTTCTTCATGTTATCAAAACAAGAAGAATTAGTATTAAGTCCATACTACGATTTGTACAATCTTGTAGTTCCAAAAGATAACATACTCCGACAAACGAAAGAACTCGTTGACTTCTCTTTTATTCTGGATGAACTAAAGAATAATTATAGTATTGATAATGGTCGAAACGCCATACCACCCATTCGAATGTTTAAATACCTCTTATTAAAAGTGTTTTATAACTTATCAGATGTCGATGTTGTCGAACGCTCTCGGTACGATTTGTCATTTAAATATTTCCTGGATATGGCCCCAGAGGAATCAGTCATTGATCCAAGTTCTCTTACTAAATTCCGAAGGTTGTGTATTAAGGATATAAAATTACTTGATTTATTAATCGAAAAGACAGTAGAAATTGCCCTTAAGCACAATCTCTTTTTAGGAAAATCAATTATCTTAGACGCTACACATTCCAGTTCTCGCTATAACTCCAAGCCAGCTACACAATACTTACAAGAATTGTCCAAAAAGCTTCGTAAGACGATTTATCAATTTGATGAAAAGATGAAAGAGAAATTTCCAAGTAAACCGGTAGATGGCGGTTACCAAGAAGAACTCACATATACAGAACAGTTAGTTTCTGTGATAGAAAACTCCCCCCAGATCGCTAAGGTGCCTTCCGTGAAGGAAAAGCTTAACGTTCTAAAGGAAGCTGTTGAAGATAGTAAGCATAATACTCATTTTTCAACCGACCCAGACGCAAGAGTCGGACACAAATCTGAAGACTATTCTTTCCATGGTTATAAGACCCACCTTGCCCTCTCGGAAGAAAGGATTATTACTGCGGCCGTTATTACATCAGGTGAAAAATCAGATGGCGAATACCTACCTGATTTGATTGAGAAAACTAAAAGAACCGGGTTGAAAATAAATACAGTAATTGGTGATACAGCCTACTCTCGAAAAGACAATCTTATTTACGCGAAAAAAGAAAAATTTAAGTTGGTTTCTAAATTACACCCCGTTATTACAAATGGCACAAGAAAAGATGATCATTTCATTTATAATAAAGATGCAGGCCGCTATATGTGCCCAGCAGGACACTTGTCTAAAAACAGTGGACAACTTAAAAAAAGAGACAAGAACCGTAACACGAGAATTAAGTTCTATTGGGACATTAAGAAATGTAAAGAGTGTCCGATTCGCGAAGGGTGTTATACAGAAGGGGCAAAGACAAAGAGCTACTCTCTGACAATTAAGTCAAAGGAACACTCGGAACACGAGACATTCCAACATACCGAAGAGTTCAAAGAACTGGCCCGGTCCAGATATAAAATTGAAGCTAAGAATAGTGAACTTAAAAATAGACACGGGTACAATAAAGCTATTGCCGCGGGTCTATTAGGTATGCACATTCAAGGGGCCACCTCCATCTTCGCGGTGAATATCAAGCGAATAATAAAACTAATAAACGAAAAAGAGTAAGAAATAAATAAGGATTAGGGTGTATTAGGGGCTGAAAATTCCAAAATACACTCTTTTTTTGTTCCTTAAAAATAATTTCTCTCTTACAAAATATAAAATCGTTATATTATCAGTGGCCTCGGCTGCGCCCTGTGGGGTCTCAACTTTCTAGCTCCGGCGGCTAGCCCCTCGAGGTGATAAGCTAAATGGGCCAAGAAGTCAAAGAACGCCTTCTAGGCCCATTTAGCTTATGCTTGTCGGGGCTGTGCGAGCCGCCTACGCTTTTCGTACTTTCCCGCTATTCCCGCAGGAGTCGAGCACCTTCCGCTCCAATCAACTTTCTAAGTGTGAGTTTCTTTCTATAGACTAAAATAAATATCATAAACGTTTAGAATACAACATTTTTCAAAGTGTAAAGTCAATTTTAGCTTGTATATAGAAATACTGTTTCTTTCAATTGTTTATTGGCATAAATAAGATCCTGCACAAAATGGTTGACAGAGTCCTGGCAGATTCTATGTTAGAAAACAACAATCATTGCAAAAGAGCCTTTTTTATTTAGCTAAGTCATGTTTAAAAGCATAGATCACAGCTTGGGTCCGGTCCTGGACTCCGAGCTTGGAAAGGATATTGCTCACGTGGGTTTTCACTGTTTTCAGGGCGATGAATAATTCATCGGCAATTTCCTGGTTCGTTTTCCCTTGTGTCATCAGGAGAAGGATTTCCAGTTCGCGGTTGGTGAGCTCTTCATGGGGATGAGAAACGGTCTTCTGTCTCATACGTGTCATCATTTTCCCCGTGACTTCCGGTTCGAGAATCGATTGACCGTTGTACGTCTTACGTACCGCTTCGGCAATCTCACTCGCTTTCGACGTTTTCAGCATATAGCTGACCGCGCCGGCTTCCAGGGCTGGGTACACCTTATCATCATCCAGGAAGCTGGTGACGATGATGATCTTTGCGTCCGGCCACTCTTGAATGATCTCCTTTGTCGCCTGGATGCCATCCATTTCTTTCATCACAAGATCCATGAGAATGATATCAGGCCGAAGCTCCAGGGCAAGCTGGACGCCTTCTTTCCCATCCGACGCTTCCCCGACGACATCAATATCCGCCTGAGCCGATAGATAAGAAGAAACCCCGATTCTTACCATTTCATGATCATCTACAAATACCACTTTAATCATTTTTTTCACCTTCATTCTCCACAACGGGAACCTTCACTTCCAAGCGTGTTCCCTTATTCGGTACACTGATGATTTTAAACGTACCACCGATTTCAATGGCCCGCTCCCTCATATTCTGAAGCCCATAGGAGCTTGTAACCTTCGATTCGTTGACATCAAAGCCCTGACCATCATCCACTACCCGTAAAATAATGATCGATTCCCTTTTGATCAATCGAATATCCAAGGAAGTCGCCTTCGCATGTCGCAAGGTGTTTGAAACCGACTCCTGCAGTATTCTGAAGAGATGATCTTCGATTCCTTTATCAAGGCTCATGTCTTCTATTTTCCACTCGACATCAAGGGGGACCTTCTGAGCTAATTCGACCAACAGCTCCTTCATTCCTTCTTGAAGATTCTTTCCTTTTAACGCAACGGGGCGAAGATGAAGGAGGAGGGCCCTCATTTCAAGCTGAGACTGATGAATCATCTGCTCCACCATGCCCAGCTGCTTTTCTTCATGAGGCGTTCGGCCGGGTGATGATGTTTCCGTAATGGCTGACATCAGCATCGATGCGGCAAATAGCTGCTGACTGACCGAGTCATGTAATTCCCTCGCCAAACGGTTCCGCTCCTGGGAAACGATCTCCTGGATTCTCTTCTCCTGCTCTTCCGCCTTTTCATTGGCTAGCTTCTGGGAATATCGCGCTTGATCCGTAAGATGCTTCCCTAACGCATCGACCTTTTTCCATACCTGTTGCACTTCCGAGGTTGCCGTTTCAGGGAGTGTGACCAATCGGCCCTGCTGCACATTCATAAGGGCATCTTCTATCTCCCTCAGCTGCCGTTTATCCTTCAACCCTGTCCGGATGCCAAACACCATCCCGATAAGGATACTTACAACGAGGATAAACCCTGCTCCCGGTATATCCATAATCTCTACTTCCCATAATAGGGACCAATCCTCCAAGGGATACAAATAAAGATAGGATAGGGATAAAAAGACCACCATCCCAAGGGAGAAGAGAATGCCTGCAACAATCTGCTTACTGACTGTGCTCATATTCTCTTCACCTCTAAATCCCCAATCCACATAGAGGTGACAATCTTCACCCGCTGGACAGCCGTATCATAACCAGGTGTTTGATAATAAAGGGACTGATTGATCGCTTTCGGCTCCACTTCTTCAAAAATCTCAATCGAACCGGCAAGTACCGAGTGATGGACACTCACTTCCACATCGTAAGGAATCAAGATTTCAATATTGCCTAAAATATTTCGAATCGACACGACGGACGTCCCTTTAGGAAGCACCGTATTTCCAATATCGATGACCGAGTCTCCGATCACACCCTGAATGTTGATATCATTCCATTCATATACGTCTTCCGGAGTCCGTTTCGGGCCGAACCATTCGTTTTGAAGAGCGGACTTCTTCATGACGAATGGCTCACTTGTGTGGGTGAACGTTTCTTTAATCGTCGGAGTGATGTATTTAGGATGTTTCTTGGAATCAGCAAAACGGACGATGATAAATAGAAGAATGGCAAACAATAAAAATTTAAACGCTACGGTATTAAAGATATTGATGGCTAAGCTGATGATCCCGAACCACAGCAGGAGCTTTCCAAGAGTACTCGGAAGCTTCTTTCTTCCAATATAGATACAGAAGGCCGCAATCGAGAGAAAGACGAGAACCCCCCCATCGTAGAATGATACTTCCAACAGTATTAAAAGGGTTCCTATTAAAATAATCCAGCTAATCCCGTCTGAACGTAAACGATTGAACAAGGGGGTTCCTCCTTTCTGGTTATGTATTTTTTTGAATGAGGATTTTTCGACAAGAGGTTCATATATCGTGATTCCGGATCAAAAAGTTCGTAATGTGGTTCATATTTTCTGATTTCGGTTCATAAATCCCAAATCCGGTCCATATCTCCTCATTTCGGGCCATAAATCTCAAATCCGGATTATAATATAAATTTCTCATCCTGACATATATATGATGCTAAAACGGGGTGAACCCGCTTGGGCTCCCCCTTTGTTTATCGTTTCGATTCGTTTTCTTAGATTAGAATACCATGTTTTACGAAGGAATGGCTTCCGTTTCCTCTTTTTTCACTTCTTTTTCTAATTTGGCGATCTTTGCGTCGATCGTATTTCGATAATAAGAGGAGTTCACACCATGCTCTAGATGATCTAAGTATGTTTCAATTTCATCGAATTTAGAGAAAGCCTGGCTGTTATAGCCTGAAGACGATTCAAGTACAGAATTCACCTTGTTATGGGCACGGGCGATATTCTCCCTTCCCATCAGCTCCATTCGCTTGATGTACATATCCTTCAGCTTGTGTTTCATCTCTTCATATTTTCTCTCAAGCTCCTCAAGCTCTTTCGTTGCTTTCAGCTTGGAGTCCTGGATGCGCACAGCGCGCTCTTCATAGTATTTTTGTTCCTGCAGGGCAAATTCATACAGGCCTTCTTCATTTGCCTTCGATGCAACCTCAGCCTGGTATTTTCGTTTGTCAGCTAATGCAGAAGCCTGCTGATACTCTTTTTGGAACTCTTCTTTTAATAGATACTGTCTTTCCACAAGCTTACTTACTTTTTCTACTTCCTGTTCACATTGTCTTAAATAATGATTCAACACGGCAATTGGATTTTTCTTTTCCTTTTTATCTAATGCTTCGTGCAGGTCGGACATGACTGTATTTTTTATTCTTTGAATTAAGTTTGCCATAGTAGTGAAATCTCTCCTTTAGTTTTTTAATTGAGACCATTCTCTTTCAAAATTAGTGAATGGATCCGATGAATTTTCTTCTATAATGTTTTCTTCTTTTTTCCAGTTCTTGTAGATCACATACAGAACGTATAGAGCAACCAATCCGATGATCGCCGGGAAGTTGGATATCGATGCACTGAATGCCGCAAGACCGATCAGTGCCCATAAGATCTTCTTCATTGTGGAATCTGTTTTCACAAACCCTTTAAAGCTGTAATACATGATCACTAAAGAGATGGCGAGCCCGACGATCGGTCCTAAATTGGCAAGCAGGACAATGGCTGCAATCCCTCCGGCTAAAAGCAATCCGAATTTCTTCATATGTTGTTGCCTCCTTTCTTCTTCATGTCTCTATCCTATCTATTTTCCGGGTTTCCCATAACGAGCCAGAGCTTTATTTTCGTATCAGACTTGAGGCTTAGGGGTGGTAGGACCTGTCGTTTTTTGGTGTTTCTGGGGAGGGGGCGGGGCACGAAATTTGTCGCTTTTTGAAGGAGGGTCGATATATTGAAGATACGGATGATAAATCGATAAACCTGAACAACGGTGGATAATCCCATATCAGTCTTTCTACTCAAAAAACAAGGTCCGTCCCCAAAATGGAACGGACCCTAAAGCATTATTCTGTTAACTCAAGAAATTCTTCTACGTCTGCTATGCATAGCTTGATACCTTTTTCCCAGAAGGCTTCTTTGGTGATGTCTTCACCGAGGTGCTTCATCGCAAGCTCCTCGACATTCATGACCGCTGTGTCACGAAGTAATGCCATGTATTTATCCTCATAGCTTTCATCCGACTCCAGGGCTTTGGCGTAAATACTCAGTGAGAACAAGTATCCAAAGGTGTACGGGAAGTTATAGAACGGCACTCCTGTAATATAGAAATGAAGCTTCGATGCCCAGAAGCGCGGGTGAACCTCTCCAAGGGAGTCTGAGAATGCTTCCTTCTGGGCGTCCACCATCAGTTCGTTGAGTTTATCGGCAGGTACAATCCCCTTCTTACGTTCTTCATAAAAACGGGTCTCGAATAAGAAGCGGGCATGGATGTTCATGAAGAACGCGACACTCCGCTGCAGTTTATCTTCCACTAAGGCAATCTTTTCTGCCTTCGTCTCCGCTTCTTTTACGGCAGCATCGGCGACGATCATTTCGGCAAAAGTCGATGCGGTCTCGGCAACGTTCATGGCATAGTTCCGATTCAATGTGTGCATCGGCTTTAACGCATAGGAATGAAACGCATGCCCTAACTCGTGTGCAAGTGTGGAGACATTCGACATAGAGCCGGAATACGTCATAAAAATACGGGATTGATCACTTAACGGGAAGGATGTGCAGAACCCGCCCGGACGTTTTCCGGACCGGTCCTCTGCTTCGATCCATTGGTTCTCGAATGCCTTTTCAGCAAACCGGGCCATCTCCTCACCAAATCGGGAGAACTGCTTGAGAATGAATTTTGCCCCCTCATCATATGACAAGGTGCCAGTCGACTCCCCCACGGGTGCGTCCAGGTCATACCAATCGAGTCGGTCTTTTCCGATTAGTTCCGCTTTTCTTTCCAGGTACTGAACGAAAGGCTGCTTGTGCTTTGAAATAGCGCCCCACATGGCATCCAGTGTTTCTTGCTTCATACGATTATATTCGAGGGGTTCCTTCATCAATTCATCCCAGCCACGCTTCTTATAGACATTCAAGCGAAAGCCGCCCAGGTGATTGAGGGTACGTGCAAAGAGTTCCTCATTTTGTTCCCAGGCCTTCTCTAATTTTTCAAAAACCTCTTTGCGCGTATTGGCATCTTTACTTGATAGCAGGTTATTCGCCTGACCGACCGATAGTCTTTTTCCATCGTGTTCAATCTCCATGGCCCCCACAATCGTGTCATACATCTGTCCCCAGCCGTGATAACCGTCGACGGCTAACGCCTGGATCAGTGACTCTTCTGTGCTGGATAGCTTATCTTTCGCTTTTTGTCTCCACTCATTGAGGACGAACGTAATTTCACTCAGTTGATCATGCTGAAGCAGTTCATTCCAGACCTCCTCTCTGCAATCTGAAAGCTGCTGCTGAAACTTTGTAAAAGTAGAAGAAAAGTCGGCACTCAGGCTGGTCACTTCCGCGCGGAGAGAATCTGCTTTTCGGTCATGCATATTTTGAGCTTCAAGACAGCTCACGAAGGCACCGGCCTGACGCAAATACAGCATCACTTCTTTGGCTTCTTCAATCAGGTTCCACACCAGGTCAGCATCACTAGCCGATTGAGGCGGATGAAAAGCGAGTGCATTTTCTGCGAAGTCATTTTTCTTTTTTTCTAACGTATCGAGGTGCTTTCTGAATTCTGGTGATTCACTACCTCCTTGGAAAAAACATCTAAATCCCAAACATCCGAATATGTATGATTTGTACGGTCCATAATGTCCCCCTAATAGATTTTCTCATTGTCCCTATCCTATTTCTAATTCTCGATAAATCCCTTAAATCCTTCCTGATCTTTCACTAATCCTTTTTCCCTAACTCTCTTCATTTGGTTTTTAATCTGACAAGAGTGGAATATTATATAACATCACTACTTACAGGGGGTACACTGAATGAAACTGATCTTGAATATTTTAGCATTCGCTTTAGTGATCGTGATGAATACGCTGGCTGTGACTTTGCCTTTGAATAATCAATCCACTGGTGAAATCAGTGACAGGCTCGATATCATGATCACTCCGGCGGGTTATGTCTTTTCCATCTGGAGCCTGATTTATCTGCTGCTCGCGATTTGGATCATCCGCCAGTTCCCTAAAGACAGAAGAGATCTTCCCCTTTATCAGGAAACAAGCGGACTATTCATCCTGAGCTGTTTATTGAACTCAGCATGGATCTTCGTTTGGCACTACAATTACTTTCTCGTTTCCGTCTTTATCATGATCGGACTTCTATTAACTCTTATTGCCCTTTATAGACGGGTGAAGAGCACAGGTCCGTCCCTCCTGGATAAAGCCCCTTTTTCGATATACTTAGGTTGGATTTCGGTTGCCACGATTGTGAATATCACGTATTACTTAACGGATATTGGCTGGGGCGGGTTTGGCATTTCTGAATTGGTGTGGGCTTATCTCGGACTGATTCTCGCAACGATCCTTGCTTTCTGGTTCCGCATCGGGCAGCATGACATGCTCTATCCACTTGTGTTTGTTTGGGCTTTTGTCGGTATCGGAGTAAAGAACATGGCAGAACACTCAACCTATGCCTATACTGCTTACGCCCTCGCCATTATCATCCTCATCTTTGACCTGGTCTACAAGCGCACACGTCAATCATAATGTACACGAAGGTCCGTCCCTCGGGCCTTCTTTTTTTGTATAGGAATCCTTCCGATGACTTACATTAAGTGATAGGGGGTGTGTTGTATGAACCAGCAGAAGAGAAACGTGACTCGTTCCGGAACGGATATTGATGAAGTCAAACGACTCAATCAGGATTCAGGGCTGACGTATAATCAAGTGAAACAGTTACTGGGAGAACAATATAGCAGGAAGAAGTAACCGTAAAAAAAAAGAAAGCGTCGACTTAGTCGGCGCTTTCTTGATTCGTTTCATTTTGAGCTTTTATGATTTCTTTTTCACGTTGAACCGTAAGCTTCTCCTGAATCTTATTCTTTTCCTTACAGGGCTTAGTGAGACTGACAATGACATCTCCCTGCTCAATCTTAGGTGAAGCACCTTCTGTGAAGAATTCAATCCTTCCTGCAGGTTTAAGGGCAAATATTAATAATGTGTTCTCATCCCGCTCCTGCAGATAAGATTCAAAGGTGTACTTTTCAGTAATATTTGTTTTTCTAAACACGTCTCCACGTTCAATGCGTTTGTTCAGCTCTTCCCACGTCACATGGTTCTGGAATAGGATCCGTCCGCCAATCGTATGAACCATATCTTCAAGATCATCATCCCGCTGGCTGCGCAGACTCAGTTGGAAGAGGTTATTACGGCCAATCTCCGGAACAAATGTGGTACAGACAAGAGCGTTGTAAGAATCCAGCTCCGTAGCCGCAATCATGTATTCATATGGAGTCATATCCAGATAGTATTCCGTTTGTTCAGATAAGATTTCACCCCGATAGAAGGGGATCCCGGCTTTTCTGACTGAAAATAATCGCTGCCATGAGGAATCCGAAATCAAGACCGGAATCTTCAGGTCTTGAAGGGTTTTGGCAAATTCAGTACTGAATTTGCTGCCTCCTACTATCATTACTCCTGGTCTATCATCAATGGCTAAATCCAATTTCTTCGCCATCCATTTAATGGAGAAGCCGTGTGCACATACGGTAGAGAATACAAGAGCAAAGGTTAAGGACGTTAGAATCGCCGCATCTTCAAAGCCTTTTTCTAATAGTACCGATGCAAAATAACTTGAGACGGTCAGCGCGACTATTCCCCTGGGGGCAATCCACCCGACCAGTAGTTTTTCCTTGTTAGAGAGGTCCGTCCCTATCGTAGACAACCAGATCGATAACGGTCGGACAATGAATAGCATAAGCAGGACGAATGCGACGATGTTCCAGTTAAAGATTCGTAAAAGCGTGTCTACGGTTAATGATGCCGTCAGCATGACAAAAATGGTTGAAATGAGCAGAACCGAAATGTTTTCTTTAAAGTGACGCATATCGTCGATGGATGAGATATGCATATTCGCAAGGGTCATCCCCATTGCTGTGACAGCTAATAGTCCCGTTTCATGTGTGATCTGATCAGATACTGTGAAGCAGGCAAGAACCAGTGCAAAAACGACAGGTGACTTCAAGAACTCCGGTACATGTCCATTTTCAAAAATAAAGCCTGTGAATTTCCCCAGTGCCCATCCAAAGACAACGGCAAATAGAGAAGCTGCAAAAAACAGTAATAGGGTTAACCCTGTTACGTCATCACTAATTAAAAAGTTGATGATTTCAAAAGCAAATACGGCGAGAAGTGCCCCGAATGGATCGACCACTATCCCTTCCCATTTCAGGATCGCTGCCGGTCTAGGTTTAAGCTTTGCCTGTCTGAGCAGCGGCAGGATGACGGTGGGCCCGGTTACGATGAATAATCCACCTATCACAAAGGACACAGCCCAGGATAAACCCGCTACATAGTGGGCGCCAAGTGAACCCAATATCCAAGCTAGTAAAGCTCCAAAGGTCACAATCCTGAATAATGGCTTGCCTAATCCCTTTACTTCCCGAAAATTAAGATTTAAGCTTCCTTCAAAAAGGATGATGGCAACGGCCATGGATATAATGGGTTTGAAGACCTCCCCAAAATCGTCCTTTGGATTAATGAGTCCAAATATTGGCCCCACCAGCAATCCAACAATTGACATGACGACGATGGCAGGAAGCCTGAATCTCCAGGCAATCCATTGGGAAGCGATCCCGAGCACTCCGACTAACATGATGTTAAATAAAATAGAATCGATCATAGCTTTCTCCTTTGAAGGTTATGAAATCAGCCATCATAACAGTAAATAGTATGTACGTGTTATCAGAATAAAAGATTGGACCCTCTTTGTGCAAAACAAAAGGGTTTAAAAGGGCACATTGTGTTTTTGTTTAGTTTACAATTTAATTGCTGATTTTAACCAAAGAGTCGTTTCCAATTCTCTGCAGATCGTAAAGTAATGAAGCATGGTGATCAGAACGGCCCCCGCGTTCATGCCAAGAATGACTCCTTCCATTCCAAAACGGGAACCCAGCAAGTATATCAGTGTAAACGAAAATATACTCGACCAGACGGTATGAAGGAGAGCATCCTTTACCAACCCGAGTCCGATTAAAAAGGCCTGAAGAGGAAACACCAGGAAATGAAAAAGGAAATACGGCCAGAGCAACTTCAAATAATAGGCTGATGCCACAGAATGAAAGAACGTTTCTGTAATATAGTCCCCAAGCAAATAGTATAAAAACACTGCCGGAACACCATATCCTAATGTAATCCACATGACCTGCTTAAGATGGGTAAGGATTCCATCAAAGTCCTTTGATGACACCTTTTCCGATACAGTCGGAATTAACACGATCAACATCGAAAAGCCAATAAAAGATGGGAAGAATCCGACGGTAAGGGCAATTCCAGCCAACATCCCGAAATGCTCATTCGCCTCAAGTGCCCCCATACCTGAAAGAACTAACGCCCATTTGATCAAAAATGGCTGAACCGCATGGGTGAGAGCGTGAAAAATCCGCAGCACCGTCGTCGGAATCGACACAGATAACACTGATTTTCTCATCTCAAATGTCGATAATGTAGAATGACTGTTCTTTCTTTTACCCCTAATCTCAAGTACGTAAGCATGAATCAGATAAACAAATACGACCGCTTCACTCGCAATCAGCGTCCCAAGGGCTATGAGGATCGACGTATTGATACCAAACGATAGAAAATTATAGATCGAAACCAGTAAAAAAAGCTGAATTCCTTTACGCAGAAAATTAGCGACGGCAATTTTACCCATCTGCTGGATCCCCATAAAATAGCCCCTGGTGATCGAAGTAAACGCCACAATGGGAATGACAATCATAATGAGCCAGCGAATTCCTGGGTGGTATCCTTCAAATAAAGGAGTCCAGGCATATATGAGGACCATGACAATTAAGAGAATGCACGTCGTGATGACCGCAAATCGAAAGGCATAATGAAGCATGCCCCGATGATACTTTTCTTCCCGTTCGGCAAAGAATTTGGAAAGGCTGATCGGAAGTTCCATGCTCGACAAAATGACAATCAGAAACACAGTCGGCAGAATTGACATATACGTGCCAAGACCAGCTTCCCCAAGCTCTCGAGCCAAAATCATATTGATCACAAACTCCAAACACTCTCCTAAAAAAGCCGTCACCACCAGCACCAATGTACCTCTTAAAAACAGACTCATATGTTTGTACCCTGCCTTTGTTTTAGATGGTCTATTCTATGATGGTTGTCCGGGGAATATGTGAAGGGGTGCGTCTAACTTCAACGCATAAAAGCAGCCCTCTACAGGACTGCTTTTCAATCAACTAATCATAAATGTCGTTATGGAATGCAAGGGAAGAGTCGTGGTGAAACTTCCATGCCCACAGGATAACGAAATCTCTTCATCATGGTCATTTCCATTCATGGCAACCACCACAATCTCCCCATCCATATTTTCAAAGGCGGTAGCTATAATGGTTGTATTTGAAACATCGCTCCAAATACGTCTGGCTCCAGGCTTGATATACTTACTAAAATGGCCAATATAATAATAAGAGCTATTATAGTGTACCTTGTCCTTCCCTGTATCTACGATCACCGGGGCATCGCAATAATTTCCTACGTGATTAGGTCCGCCTTCTTCATTCAATACCAGGTTCCAATCGATCCAGGCTTCAAGATAATTGTTCAAGTCACCGATGATATTCCTGCCGTAACGCTCGCCTGTGTCCCATGAACCTACTTGGACTCCGCCTTCCATGCACCCTTCTGTAAAAATCAGATGCTTATCAGGGAAAGCATGATGTACTTTAGAAAGATTTTCAAACTCCTCTGATACATACCAGTGCAAACCAGTTCCCCATACGTACTTAGCCGCTTCAGGATCCGATAACACAGCATGGGCACGCTCATAAATCACATCACGATTATGGTCCCATATGATGACCTTCACATCATCATGCCCATTTTTCACCAGGGACGGACCTAGATGATTTTTGATGAAGTCACGTTCTTCTGCTCCTGAATACAAACAGGAATCCCACACCTGCTTTGCTTCAGGTTCATTTTGAATCGTGATGCCCCAGATTCGGATCCCCTCTTTTTCCATCGCTTCTATGTACTTTGAATAATAATCAGCCCACACAGATTCATACTCGGATAAAAGTTTCCCGCCATTGTTCATTTCGCCGTTCGTCTTCATCCATGAAGGCGGACTCCAGGGTGAAGCTACAATGGAAAGCTCTTCTCCTGCTGCATCCATGGCTTCTTGAATAAGAGGAATCACGAGCTTCTTCTCACGTTCGATGGAAAAGCTTCCTAACGACGTATCGCCATCCTCGACATACGTATAGTTCCCTAATGAGAAATCACAGCTATTGATATGTGTTCTGCCTAAACGATAGCCCAAACCTTCAATCGGATCGAAATACCGGCGGATGATTTCTTCCCGCTTTTCCGGGCTGATGAGGGACAGGCTGTGAGCCGCCGCTTCGGTGAACGCGCCACCAAATCCTAACAATTCTTGATATTTCCGCTCCGGATCAAGCTGGATATGAGTATCTGATGGAGCAAGATCAGAAGAAAAGGAAACCGGTTCTTTTTCAGAGAACCGCTCTCCTGTTTCTTTGGCTGTCAAAATCACCTTTACTTGCTTTGCCTTCATTGTGCTACTTCCTCAGCATTTGTTTGAAGGCCATGTTTCCCTTTATGCTCCCGGATGATTTCAGCATAACGGAAGGCGCTGTCTTTCCAAATCCGCTCCTGCGTATCGAAATCCACATAAAGGATGCCGAATCGCTTATCATATCCGAAGCTCCACTCGAAGTTATCCATCAGTGACCATAGATAATATCCTTGAATGTTCATGCCTTCTTCATTAAGGTCAGAAACCGCTTGAAGATGCAGATTCAAGTAGTCAACACGTTCCTGGTCATGAACTCTTCCATTTTCCAATACATCGTCAAAAGCCGCTCCATTTTCCGTGATATAGATTGGCAGATCCGTATAAACTTGTCTCAGGCGGCGGATGAGGTCCTTGAATTCATTCGGCGCAATATCCCAGCCCATCCCTGTTTTCTCATAATCGGAGTAGGCTCCTTTATGCATGAAGTCATGGGCCGCACTGAACTCGACGATTCCCCGACTGTAATAGTTGATGCCGAAGAAGTCGCATTCCGTTGAAATAAGCTCCATATCCCCTTCTTTGATGAAGTCATAGGTATGAACATATTTTGAGAACAGGTTCATCATGTCTTTTGGATATTCGCCCTTGAATACCGGATCAAGGAACCAGCGATTCGAATAACCATCTGCATTGTTGGCAGCTAATGCATCGTTCACTGAATCCGAATTGGGATAAACCGGTGATAGATTCAACGTGATGCCGATATCCGTTTGGGATTGGAATTCTTTCTTCAGCATTTCAACCGCTTTCCCGTGAGAAAGCAGCATGTGATGGACAGCTTTAACCGCTTCATCCAAATTGGTATGCCCCGGAGCATGTACCCCTTGATGGTAGCCAAGGAAGCCCGCACACCAAGGCTCATTATGGGTGATCCAAGAATCGACTACGGAATCAAGCTCTGTAAAGCATGCTCTCGCATAATCCAAGAACCATTGTACCGATTCACGATTGACCCATCCGCCTTCCTCATGAGCCCACATTGGCAGATCCCAATGATATAGCGTAACGGCCGGCTTGATCCCTTCTTCTTGAAGTCTTCTTGCAAGTGTTTTATAAAAGTCCATGCCCTCTTGATTATATTTCCCTTTCTCAGGGTAAATTCTCGGCCAGGCAATGGAGAAGCGATACGTATCCACTCCAAGGCGTTTGATATGCTGGATGTCTTCTTCAAATCGGTGATAGTGGTCACAGGCGATATCCCCGTTATGCTGCTTATACACTCTTCCCGGAATGTCACAGAACATATCCCAAATGGACGGAGTTCTGCCCCCTTCCTGATGTGCACCTTCGATTTGATACGATGATGTGGCGGTTCCAAAGGTAAATGTTTGATCAAATTTCATAGGTCATTCTCTCCTCTATTCTTTGATTGATCCTGCTGAAATACTGTTGACGATATATTTAGATAGGAATAGGAACGCAATCATGATAGGAACGACTGAAATCGCGATACCTAAATACATTGATCCTAAATTTTGTGCCACTTGAGATCCTTTCAAGAATCCCATTAGCACTGGTAAGGTGTATTTTTCAGGTGAGAACAAGATGACCAAAGGCATAATGTAGTTATTCCAAGATCCAATGAATGTAAAAATTGACATCGTTGCAACGGCCGGCATCATGATCGGAATCGCAACCGTATGGAAAATCTTGAACTCACTCGCCCCATCGATGCGGGCTGCTTCAATTAAACTTGGATGAAGTGTCGTCTGGATGTATTGTCTTAAGAAGAAGACGACAAACGGACTTGCTATGGCTGGAACGATCAGTGGAATGAAGGAATCCAGTATCCCCAGGTTCTTACTCAATTCATAAAATCCGATAAGCCCCAATTGTCCGGGAACCATCATCATCACAAGCATGAATACGAACAAGAAATTCTTTCCCCTGAATGTATAAAATGCAAATCCATAGGCAGTCAATGCTGAGAAATATCCTGATAATAAAGTCGTAAGGACAGAGATGATCAGACTATTCTTGAACCCAGACCAAATGTTTACGTATTCCATCATCGTGGTATAGTTTTCGACGATAGAACTGCCTGGGATCAACGTGAATCCAGAAAGGATCGCTTCATTTGATCTTGTGGCATTTACAAGCATCATAAGGAATGGGATGAAACAAACGATTGCCATCAATACAAGAAGGATATAGATGAGGCTTTTCACAATGGTAATTCTGGTCTTTAGTTTGGACTCATGCGGTAAAAGTTCTGGCTTTTGTTTTTCTACCTTTTGAGTCGATACATTTTTTTCAACGGCTGTTTTTCCCAACATGCTTTACACCTTCCTTGCTTGTTTGCGCTCATTTCCATACATCCCTTTGAAGACAATCGCCGAGAAGATCAAGGTAATGACGAACAATCCATATGCCACAGCTGATGCATATCCATAGTTATTAAACTTGAATGCCTGATTGTACAGATACAACACCATGGTATTCAGTGATCCATCCGGAGAACCAATTCCGTCTGTCAGAAGCATCGGCAGATCAAACAACTGAAGGCCGCCGATCAGGGACGTGATCATGATATAGAGTAAAATCGGTTTTAATAAAGGAATGGTGATTTTCGTAAAGGTCTGCCACCTGTTTGCTCCGTCAATCAGTGCAGCCTCATAGTAGTCCTTCGATATTCCGGATACCCCCGCCATGACGACAATGAACGAATGACCGAACCACATCCAGGTAAGGATCAGGGATACAGACAACTGTGCAGTCGCAGGCTCGTTCAGCCAATTAATCGGTTCTGATATAAGACCTATATTTAATAGAATCATATTTAATGATCCATGCTGCCAGTCCAGTAAAATACCAAACAGCAGAGCGACCGAACTAATCGTGATTAAATTAGGTAAATAAAAGATCGATCTGAAAAATGCCAAACCTCTCAACTTCATTCTCATATCAGAGAAGATTAATGCGAGTACAAGGGCAAGCCCGATTTGCAGGACAAAATTGATTCCCCATATTTTCCACGTGTTAAAAAATGCTTCCACAAAATAACTGTCCGTGAGTAAACGGGTATAGTTGGCAAGACCGATGACTTCCGCTGTCCCGCTTCCTGAATAGTTTGTAAAGCTGTAGTAGAATGTAAGAGCAACAGGATAAATGCTAAATATTAAAAAGATGATCCAAAACGGGGCGATAAACAGATAACCAAATCGATCTACTTTCTTCATTCCCCAGCCCCCCTAGTTGATAGATTTGACAGGTGGCACGGTTCCATGCCACCTGCCCTGAATTTTTTTCTTGTTAATTTTTTGGTACTTTTATGTCCGGATATGCGTTTTGTACTTTTTTATAGAACTCTTTGATGGCATCATCTTTGGATTTCTTTCCGTCCACATACTGTTGAACGGCATTTCCGTAGAATGTATCAATCTGTTGATCGTATTTCGTTACGATACCAGGCTCGATTTCTTTCGCCTGCTCAAGGAAGAATTGATAGTTGTTTTGACCGCCAAGGAATTCTTCGCTGAAGTCATCCTTAATTTTGTTTGTTACAGGCAGATAAGATAAAACATCTCCCGTTTCTTTTGCCCAATCGGTCAGGAACTCGTCTTCCTGAGTCATCATTTTCACAAAGTCATAAGCAAGTTCTTTGTTCTCTGACTTTTCGTAGACACCTAACCATGTTCCACCCCAGAAGTATGGGCTTGGTCCACTTGTCACGGCCCAGTCACCGGCAGTTTCTTTTACATTCGTTTTCAGGACGCTGTGAAGTCCCCAAGTAGGAAGAACATAGGAGAATACTTGTGTTTCTTTCTCTTTTCCGTTTTCTTTCATTTTAATCGGCTTATCCATCGCTTCGAACCATGAAGGAGACCACTCAGCTGCAAGTGCTGTATAGTTGTTCTCACGAAGTTTTTTGGCAGATTCCATGTATTCGATCTTTTCATCAGTCAACTGAAGCTCATTCTTGTTGTTCACCCAAGGCTGTGGATTATCTCCTTGAGAGAACCAGCGGATAGAGCCCTCATCCGGGAACATGCTGTAGCCTTTTTCCTTCATCTTTTCAGCCACTTTGAATACATTGTCCATTGAGTTCATCATGTTTCCTACCTCGGTTGGATCATCTGTACCAAGTACTTCTTTCGCGATGCTTCTTCTATAGAAGATCCCGCCAGGAGTTGTCTGCCATGATAAAGCCCTTACATTTCCATCTTTATCTTTGCCTAAGTCGAATACGTAAGGTACGTATTTATCTTTGATTTCATCTACATTGTATGGTTTTTCCGATAAGTTTTCCCAGTAACCTGCGTCCACCCATTGCTTTAGGAACGCGATTTCACCAGTGAATACATCAGGTGCCCCTACTCCACTTTCTAATACAGGCTTTAATTTCGTCGGGTAATCAGCGATCGGGACAATCGTCAATTCCACTTTCACACCATTTTTCTCTTCAAACTTCGTAATCGGTTTCTTTAACTCATCCGTGAATGACCAAACCTTTAAATCTACATCTTTATCTTTTGAACTGCCCGATGACTTGGAATCTCCGGAGCAAGCTGACAACACCCCTGCCAGCAGTACAAGCGTCATAAATATCCCTAAAAATTTCTTCATTATTATCCCCCTTTGTTCTTTTTCAATATTGTTTCGAAAGCGGTTTCGATTTGCTTCTTTTAAAAATCCCGAAACCGGTTTCGGAATTACTAAAAAATAAAAATTAATTCTTTTTTTCTTTTTTTGGTGATGTACATGATTCTCTAATGATTAGTTCTACTGGAATGATTTCCGTTGTAATAAGTTTCTTTTTTTGAATGATCTGTTTAATTAGTAGTTGTCCTGCACGAGCACCGATTATATCCGTGTCTTGTCTGACTGTGGTAAGTTTCGGTGTAACATACGCCGACATTTCAATGTCATCATACCCTATGACGGATATATCTTCCGGTATTTTTAATCCCTTTTCTTTAATGGCTTCCATTGCTCCAATGGCCATATGGTCACCTGCTACAAAGACAGCAGTCGGCCATTCGTCAAGTGAGAGAAGAGATTCCATTGCTGCTCTACCCTCTTCAATGGAAAACAATCCACCGTTCACTAGGTATTCTTGATGAATCGGAAGGTTTAAATCATTCATGGCCTTAGAAAACCCTTTAATCCTTTGTGCTCCTGCATCTATGTTTGGATCTCCTGATATATGAGCGATTCTTGTATGGCCTAATGAATGAAGATAATTCACGGCCAGCCTTCCTCCCTCAATATTATCGGAATAGACAACGCTGCAGTTCTGGTTGCTCATATCAATCACGACAATCGGCACATGATTATTAATCATGTCTTGCACCTGCGGGTCGTTAGGATCTGAACATATCACGACGATCCCATCCACCGCACGGTACATAAAATGTTCCAAATAACTAGTATCCCGATTTCGCAGATTGCGAGAAGCAAAGATTAAATCATAGCCTTCCCGTTCTACATGCTTTCGAAAACTTTCAATGAGTGCGCTAAAGAAAGGATGCTTCATCCCGACCTCGTTATCCTCAGCGAACATTACACCGATCGTCCAGGATTTTTTTGTCGATAAAGACTGGGCGTGGGCATTTGGTAAATACCCCATTTCAGCTGCTGCATCGAGGATTTTTTGTTTCGTTTTCTGACTCACATCTGTGTAATTGTTAAGAGCTTTAGAAACTGTCGTACTGGAAAAACCAGTCCTTTTTGCTAAGTCATAGATTGTAACCATTGTTATCTCCTCTTCATCGAAAGCGCTTTCGTTAATGTTATTATAGTCCAGACTTTTGATGGAATCAATACTATTTTTCAGAAAATTTATATACAAGGTAAAAAAAGCAGCCCCGCAACAGGACTGCTTTCCTCAACCTACTCTTTTACTGCCTTACGTTTACGTCGACCAATCTTTCCTTTCATTTTCATCAGGATTTCATACACGATCGGCACAACGACAAGTGTTAATAGTGTCGAACTTGTCAGACCGCCAATTACGGTCACACCTAGTCCTTTCGAGATCAATCCGCTTCCTTCAAGACCCAATGCCAACGGGAACAGTGCCCCTATTGTCGCAATGGCTGTCATAAGGATCGGACGAAGTCGGGTGGCACCGGCTTCCAGTAATGCTTCCCGTGTGGATAGACCCTCGTTTTCCTTATGAATCACCCGGTCGATAAGAACGATGGCGTTGGTTACAACGATACCAATCAGCATGAGGGCACCGATCATGGAGGAAATACTGATTGTTTCTCCTGCCATCAATAGTCCAACCAATGCCCCGATGATCGTAAATGGCAGCGAGAACAGAATCGCAAACGGTGCAAGCCCTCCGCCGAATGTGATCACGAGGATCAAGTACACAATGGCAATGGCTGCGAGCATCGCTAATCCTAACTGTGTGAAGGATTCCTGGATGTCTTCTGTTACTCCACCCATGTCTACGTTAATACCCGCTGGCAAATCAAGCTCTTCGATTTCTTTTTGAATGTCTTGCGAAGCTTTTGATACATCATCCGATTTTAATTCTCCGCTCACTTGAGCAAATACTTTTCCGTCCCTTCTTGAAACGGTATCGGATGTTTTACCTTCCTGCACTTCAACGACGTCTTTAATCGGAACTTCAATGCCCAGTGGTGATTGGATCGTTTTATCCGTCAAGTCGTTGATGCTTTCGTAGTCTTCTTTCTCAACGTCTAAATAGACATTTACCTCTTCTCCATCCTTTTCGATGGTGGTGAGGACTGGACGCTGACGTGTCTGACCAAGCTCCATGGCGATTTGACCCGCTGTCAGGCCAAATTCACTCAGTTTTTCCTGATCTGCGATGAACGAATACTCATCGTACGATTCAGAGATACTTGATCCCACTTTTTTGAAATCTTTTTTATCTTCCATCATAGCTTGAATATCGTTTACGACAGGTTCGATTTCCTTCAGGGTTTCTCCGTACACGTACACGACAATTTCATTGCTGCCGGCACTTGCGGAGAAGTCTTGTGAAGCCCATTCCCCTTTATCTGTTGTTTCTTGCAGGTCTTTAATGACTTGTTCTTTTTCTTCAGAGAAATTCTCTGTATCATCACTGTATTGAACATAGAATATTGCATTGTTTGAGCTTCCCGGACTCATCGGGTTCTCTCCGCCAACCGAGTACTGAATCGTTTCAGCCCCACTACGTCCTTGGAAGTAATCTTCTGCATCTTGCGCGATTGTATTTACATCTTCTTCTGTTTGACCAGGTTCCGGTTTATACGTGGCCATGATCATCTTCTCTTCATCTGATGGCAGGAAGCTCACACCGATGAGCGGAACCAGGAACAAGCTTCCAACAAGCATCGCGACAGCCAGGAGTGACGTAATGATTTTATGGTTCAGCGTCCAGTTCAATACGCCTTTGTACCAAATCGCTAAACGGCTTTGCTTTTCAACATGCTTCTTCCCGACACCCTTTTTAAACATCGAGTGGGCAAGCATCGGCACAATCGTTACTGCCACAAGAAGTGAAGCCAATAGGGCAAACACGATGGTCAATGCGAATGGAAGGAATAATTCCCCGATCATTCCTTGAACCAATCCTAATGGAAGGAACACAGCGATCGTTACAATCGTGGAAGACGCGATCGGAACGAACATTTCCTTCGTTGCTTCCCGGATCAATTCTTTTCCTTTCAACATCTCACCTTTAAGGGACATCCGTCGGTAAATGTTCTCCACTACTACGATGGAGTCATCAATGACCCGTCCAATGGCTACAGTCATGGCCCCAAGAGTCATGATATTTAACGTGATATCCATCTGTTTTAAAAGTAAAATCGCGATTAACAGCGATAGGGGAATCGATACGACGGAGATAAGCGTCGATTTAATATCCCGTAAGAATAGCAGAATGATGATGACCGCAAATATGGCCCCGAATAATGCTTTGTTCAGCATGGTGCTGACTGATTCTTCAATCGGTTCCCCTTGGTCGAAGGTAGAGATGATTTCTACCCCATCCAGGTCTTTTTCAAAAACTTTCACTTCTTCTTTTACCGCGTTTACTACGTCTACCGTGTTGGCATCTGCTGTTTTCACGACTTGAAGTCCGATGGATTCCTTCCCATTGGTTCTTGAAATCGATTCGGCTTTCCCTTTCAGCTCGATATCAGCAATGTCTGATAGTTGTACGGTGGGGATCTTCATCCCCGCAGGTGCTTCCTGAGCTTGAGGCGTTTCTACAGGTTGACCTTGAGCAGCTTGACCACCAGGCTTTTGACCTTGCGGCGCTTCCGTATTCCCGGCTGAAGGCATCACAGGAATCTTCATCTCTTTCAAATCTTCGATCGTTGTAATATTTCCATCAACCATCACAGATTTTTGACTGTCTTTAAACGTGTAAAGTCCCAATGGTGCTGTCACATCAGAACCTTTGATCATATTCTGGACCGTTTCTTCGGTTAAGCCGTATTGAGCAAGCTTTTCCTGATCAAAAACGACTTGTGCTTCTTGAACTTGTTGACCTGAAACTTGAACAGATGCTACCCCGTCCACTCCTTCTAACTGTGGTACGATTGTTTCTTCTACAGTCGAAGTCAGTTGAGCAAGAGATTGGTCCTCATTTGCTACACTGAGTGCGATGATCGGGAAAGCGTTAAAGCTTAATCTTGATACTTCCGGCTCATTCACCCCTTCTGGAAAAGAGAGATCCGAAAGAGCATCTTCCACTTCAGTCTTTGCTTCGTCCATATCTTTCGAAAACTTGTATTCTATCTGAACGGCTGAAGCATTTTGATAAGACGTGGAGCTGACAACATTTACCCCATTTAAATTCTTCAAACGTTTTTCGATTGGTTCAGAAACCTTTTCGGCTACATCTTCAGGAGTGGCTCCCGGATACACCGTCGTAACACTTACGATCGGGGTATTAATGTTTGGTAAGGTTTCGAGTTTCATATTAAATCCTGAATATAAGCCTGCAATAATGACGATGATGGTCATTAACCATACGGCAAACTTATTCTTGAGTACGAAATTAATAATACTATTCACTCTTTATTCGTCCCTTCTCTCATTTTCTGACCGACTAGTCATAACATAATCTAATATAACTGACCGTACAGTCATAAGTCAATATACTAATAAAAGAAAAGGTTTATTTTTTGTGACCAATCGGTCATAATGAAGGTAAGGAGTTTATCAAGGAGAGGAACGCATGAAGGAAAAAGAGAAATTAATTATAGAAACATCAATCAAGCTGTTTGCCACGAAAGGGTTTAACGCCACCTCGGTGCAAGAAATCGTGAACGAGTGTGAGATATCCAAAGGTGCATTCTATTTGTATTTCAAATCAAAGGAAGCCCTTCTGTTAGCCATCATGAACTACTATTTTAAAATGATCACGGCTAAAGTAAATGAGATTGAAAACGAGGATTTGCCTCCTTATGAAAAATTCCAAAAGCAATTAGAGTGTCAGTTTATTGAAATCTGTAAACATAAAGAGTTTATCATCATGCAGATCAGAGAGAATGCCATGCCGTTTAACGATGAAATCCATGATCTCCTCAGTGAGATGAAAATGGACACCCATCGCTATTATAAAAGAAGATTATATGGGATATACGGAAAAAAAATCGAGCCCTACTTCTGGGATATCACCATGATGATTCAAGGTTTTTTCCATTCTTATTTGGAATTGGTGATGCTTGATAAAATCGAATTGGATTTTGCCTATTTATCCCGATTCATATTGAAACGTACGGATGATTTGGTGGAAGGTCTCCTGAAAAGCGGGGATCAGCCTGTCCTTTCCTTTGAAAAAGTGGAGGATCTGGTGAAGGATTTCACTTTATCTAACAGGACCAATGAGTCTACACTTGTTCATATGATCGAAGATGCACGTGAAGTAGCAGAGGACGAAAACACCAAAATTTCGTTGGAAGTCATTCAAGAGGAAATTCAAAAGGATGAAACCCGTCCGGTCGTCATCAAAGGAATGATTGTGAATCTTGAAGAGGATCCGTCACTGAAGCATCTCGTGAATGCCCTGAGACATTTTTATGCATTCTAAACGCGAAAGACCCGCTTAGTTCAATTGCGGGTCTTTTGTTTTGCTGATGTTATTTTACAGCTGCTGAATTTGATCCGATTCATGGATGGTTACTCTTTCACCGTCAGGGCCATTGGCGGCACGGTACATTCCATAAGCCACCTGACGTCCCGAAATGCTTCTGTATTTTTTCAGCCTGCCTATCATTACCGGGCTGATGGCTCTGGAGAAGAGTTCTCCCGCTTTTTCCCCAAGGCGGAATTCATCTCTTTCCCCTAAAAGAAGGGATGGCCTGAAAATGTGCAGGGCGGGATAATACAGGGCTATTAAGTCTTCCTCGAGCTCCCCTTTCACCTTACTATAAAAGAACGGTGACCCTGAGCTCGCCCCAATAGCTGATATGACCATATATTGTTTGGCTCCATGGTCCTTACCGAGGTTCCCTAGTTGAACGGGGTACTCGTAATCTACCTTTCTAAACGCTTCCTTCGTCTGCGCCTTCTTGATGGTCGTTCCAAGACAACAAAATACATCATCGATTTCCTCGTGGGGCAGGAGCTTCATCTGATCGAATGGGATGATTCGTTCATCCAACTTCTCATGCTTCACCCCACTGCTTCTTCTCACGAACGAAATCACTTTTTTATACTTGGGACTCTTGATCAGTATTTCTATCAGGTGTGAACCAACCAAACCTGTGGATCCTGCAACTAGGGCAACCTTTGTCATCAGCATTCCCTCTCTTTTTTAGTGACATGTTTATTTCAAATAATCTATTCCAGCGTTTGTAGTGGTGAACAGCAATACCTGCCGGATGAGGCTGCCAGCTTGCTAAGATTGGCAGGCCTATCACTTTGTTTCCTTATCTTTCAACAAGTTTGCCTTTTTCAGTTTGTTTTATTCTTCCTTTTAAGTATAGAGTTTTTTCCTTTATTGAAAAGATGAAATTTTCGAAAAAGGATAACTTACCTTTATATGTGAAACCCTAACATTAATTGTCTATGATTAATTTCATTCTTTTTCTTTACAACTCTTTTCTACCTGTGAGATAGTAGGACCTTGTGTTTTTTCATAGGTAAAAAATAAAGGAGCATTTGTCTTATATGTCTACTAAAAATCATTACACGTCCAAGATTGATTGGCCCGTATTTGCCATCAGTGGAGGATTATTAATCGTTTTCGTTATCGCTGCTTTTCTCAGTCTGGACAGCGTTACCGCATTTGTGAATGGAGGCTTCGCCTGGTCTTCGAAATACTTTGGTGCTTTCTGGCAGGTGTTAATGCTACTGCATTTTCTAGTGGCACTTTACATTGCATTCTCTAAATACGGGAATGTACGGTTAGGGTTTATGGAAAAACCGGAGATTGGAACGTATAAATGGTTATCGATCATAATGGCAACCTTACTTGCAGGCGGCGGCGTGTTCTGGGCAGCTGCTGAGCCAATGTATCACTTTATGACGGTTCCTCCAATGCATGAAGGAATCACTGCTAAAACCCAGGAAGCAATCATGCCTGCCTTGGCACAAAGCTATATGCACTGGGGCTTTCTCGCTTGGGCAATCTTAGGAACTTTGAGTGCCGTCGTTATGATGTACGGCCATTACCATAGAGGGATGCCACTGAAACCGCGAACTCTGCTATATCCCATATTCGGCGAAAAGCTTAAAACGAGCATCCTCGGAACGTTCATTGATGCATTTGCCATTATTGCTGTAGCGGCTGGTACAATCGGACCGATTGGATTCCTCGGTTTACAGGCTAGTTACGGTCTGTCTACTCTTTTCGGCATACCTGACCAGTTCTCGACGCAGCTTGCCATCATTATCTGTTTAGTGATTGTCTCCACCGTGTCAGCTGCAACAGGAATTCATAAAGGGATACAAATCCTGAGTAATTTTAATGTACGCTTGGCCTTCGGATTGATTCTTTTCGTCTTACTATTCGGTCCCGGAGGATTCATTATCGATTCCTTCGTCTCCTCATTCGGGTACTATGTGGATCACTTTATTCAAATCAGTACATTCCGGTCGGATAAAAGTTGGTTGGGGAGCTGGACCGTGTTTTTCTGGGGATGGTTCATTGGGTATGGACCTATGATGGCTATTCTTGTAAGCCGTATTTCACGCGGCAGAACCATTCGTCAAATTATTCTGGCCATTGCGATCATCGCTCCCATTGTCACCACCTTCTGGTTTACCGTTGTAGGTGGCTCAGGTATATTCTATGAATTGCAAAATCCAGGGAGTGTCTCACAGGAATTAATGAGTGGAGGTATGCCTGCTGCAATGATCGCCATCACAAACCAACTGCCAGTCGCAGGGATTATTTCACCACTGTTTCTATTGCTGACGATCATTTTTGTCGTCACAACAGGAGATTCAATGTCCTATACGATTGCGATGGCCGTTTCCGGAGAAGGAGATCCCAAGGTTTCCTTACGTGTATTCTGGGCAATCTTGATGGGCTTCATCGCAGCAATCCTCCTTTATATAGGTGATGGGGGTGTAACGGCACTCCAGAACTTTATCGTAGTGACCGCTGTTCCCGTCTCACTTCTTTTATTACCAACGCTATGGCTCGCACCAAAAGTATCAAAAGAGTTGTTGATCGAACAGTCACGTCAAACAAAGTAATATCAAAAGCGCCAATCTACTTTATGATTGGCGCTTCTTATTTTACTAACGATTCACACTTCAAACACGATGGATTACTTCCTACAGCTCTTCATCCTCAAAAAATTGCTGTAATTTCTCATCTTGTTCAGGGTCTGCATTTTCAGACGCATATGGATTATCCTTGACTCCTGCCGTATCCATATTTGTTTTGATGGCGAGAAAAGGTCCTTTCGGTTCCTCTGCTATGACACGGTCGTTTAACTGTTTGAAATCCGGCATGTCTTTATTTCCTTTATTTCCTTTATTCACTTTATCTTCTGCCTTCAATGGTTTCACCACCATTCTTATAAGCGATTAGAATAATATCCTCGTTCGTTTGCTGACGAAGTTCACTCTCCATATTCTGCACTTGATTCAACGTATCTTCTGATAGGTTTGCCACCGGAAACTCTTTATTCATCCTATTCTTCACCTCTTAACTATTTTCGTTTGCTTGTCCGATTTCTTTTTCGGCAATGAACCCGTTTCCTTCTTCTATTGCATGATGTTCCTCTACTGACTCTCCCGGCACATACACCTGACTGGGGGTGCGAACCTCATTGTTCAGTGTAAACTCAGGATTAAGCGGTGTATCCATACGTAGATCTTCAGGTTTCTTATGATCTCTCATCTATTCCACCTCCATTATTTAGTATGGCTACTGATAAAAGAATCATCCAAACTTCATTTAACTCAAAAAAGCGTTAAGCAACTTACGCTGCTTAACGCCCTGGTTCATCTTCATACCCACGTATAATCCCTTCCCCAACTATCCCGGGCAAGGTCTTTGATTTCATCGACAATCTCATTTTCCACAGCAAAAGCATCTCCCTGTTCATAAGGGTTGTAGTGGAATGCGTAAAGCCTGGAAACAAACTCGTGAAACGGAAGAGAGCATTCTCCTTCCAGTTCCCCGTTTTCCATGACAGAAGGTTCGATACCCTGACCCCAGTTCTGGGAGCCGTCGTTATTCGGATTATAGAAATAGATCCGATATTCTCCCTTGGGATCTTGGGTGATTCTCAGAATCGAAACGGCATGGAAACCAAGCAGCTTCCCATGAACATTTGTGATGAAGATCCCGACCGGATTTGGATAGATCAACCCGTAATCATCATTGTATTCCGGGTGGTGAGTGGCATAGAACAGGCGCACGAATCCCGGATAGTCAGAAATGAGGCCTGTTAATGAATCAATGACAGTGCTAAACCCTTTTTGAACCCAATCTCCATAAAATTCCGGATTCACCCAGCGGTGTCCATCTTCCCCTCTAAGCGATACACGTCTCATCATCTCACTGTAAATACGGTCAAGATGAGGAACGAGAACAAGTGACACAGGATCAAGCTCTTGATGAAGCTCAGGTGCCAGCCCTCCGCTTAATTCTTTCGAATGGACCGGTGTACCTTCAAACATAATATCGATATCTCCGTCCCTCGCTGCCCTTGGAATCAGTTCGAGTAAGTATCCCGGAGCATGCTGTGCCCAAAGGCTGATCCCCCGCGCTGTTTGACAGGTCGGATTTAAGCCTTGACCAATTCCGATAGGTTGACCGAGGACATTGATGACACCGGCAAGAAGGACAGAATTCGCTGTAATTCCGTCTCCTGCTTTACACGAATTAAGGAGCGTCTTCCGTACTTCCGGTCGAATATCAAGCTCAATCAGCCTTTTCAGTCCCGGTGATACCGGAGATGATGATAGCACTCCCCGTTCAAGCATAAGGGCAAGTCCGTAAACCGATTGCTTTGTGGCTGGATAGATGGCCACTTTTATGAGCTGGAAGACGAGTTCCTTATGTTCATCCAAGTTTGCTTTGCCTTTGTCATTTAACTGAAGGGCAGCCGGAACAAGCTCTTGAACCTTTCTGCTTAGAAATCTTAGTAAAATCGCATGCTGAGGGGCAACAAGCCCCGTTTCACGCATGGACCCCGCAAAGGCAACAGCTTCCTTCTCCAGTTCCACCTTAGACAAGTCCATAAGCTTCTTACGGTATTCACCCGGCTGGGAAATGCTCTTGCTTAAGAGGGACGGACCTTCGATAGCAGACACATACTTTTCCAAAACAAGTCGTTCCGCTACGCTTAAGTCTGAATGAAGCATCTTTTTCGCTGTTTCTATCATCGACACTGTCCGCTTCACCATGATTGGACGTTGTGCGGTCAACCGTTCAATTTCTTTAATCAGTGTAGTCGTAAGCGCTTGATAGGAAAGCTTATCGGATAGAAATCGAAATAACTCCGTTGCCCTTTCACTCTGCTCCCCACCTTCAATCCGTGCTGCTTCTGTCGCTTCAGGGAAAAGCAGGTTCAGATTCAGAACCATGACTTCATTGAGGAAATCCTCTGCCATTTCAGTCGAAACATCGGGATGTTCATATTGACCTTCTGCAATGGATAACATTCTTAACTCACTAAGAATTTCAATGATCGAAGGAAGCCCCTTCGCTTGAAGTGACCCGGCCACAAGAGGTGGTTGAAGCTTGGACGCCTTTTCCCACGGACCGTCCTGGAAGACCCCGGCCATTTCAAAGCGACTTGCGCTTCGATATAGAATCTCCAATCCTTCATCCGTATCCAACAATCTTTGCGCTTCCTGGTAGACGTCAGTTTGATACATTGATTTTGCAAATGAAGCTGCGCTCTCCAGATGATTAAGCGCTTGCAGAAATCGATCTTCCAGCTTAGACGTTAATTCAAATGCCATTTCAAAACTCCTTTATCGATCAAAATACCAGTGGATGAGAGAATTAGATATAGAAGTTAAACTGTTCGTATTCCTTTAATAGACCCCTCATGATTTCACTGTCTTCCCCATAGAAGAAGATCGTTCCGTAATGATTACCGAAGCCGATTCGCTGAGCTACTTTCCCTTGAGCCGGACTGAACATATCATGTTTTTCAAAATAGGCATGGTTCTCCAGTTCATCGGGTACCTCCAGTTTCTCCACATAATTAACATGCGGATGGACCATTAAACAACCTGCATGGGCTTTTGCCTTTTCACCTGTAGAAGGGAAAAACTCTCTAAGCTCTTCTTCTGTTGTATTGGGATCACTACAAAGGATTTGCGCTTGATATGCATTAAATCCATAAGCCCGCTCGATCAAATCAAAGATATGTCCGCCAGGGACTCTGGCTGCCACTTCACCGAAATGAAGAGTACCATCGGACGTAATGAAATATTCCGGATGAATAACACCGTATTCAATCTCAAACGCATCAATGAGCTGTTGAATCGCCTCACGGATGACCGGACGCTTTTCTTCAAGGGTTGGAGATGCCGGTACGAAATTAGAGTAGCCTAATCGCACATACTCCGTTATATTTAAAAATTGGATCTTTCCATTATGAATAAACGCTTCACACGAGAATTCCTGTCCGTCTAAATGACTTTCCATCAGAAGGGGAAACTCAGACTCCGTGAGAGCATCGATATCTTCCGGATTCTCAATGGCACGGTGTCCGACAGACCCTGCTTTATCAAGAGGTTTTACGTGAATGGGATCGTTCTTATCTCCTTCGACTTTCAAGAGGGCTTCATTCACACGTTTCAAGAAGCGTCTTACATCTTCCTTATCCCGTGCTTCTTCAAATACACCTACTTTGATTCCGGCAATTTGCGCTTTACGCTTCATCATCCCTTTATCTCTTAATAGAAGAGAACGGTTGAAGACGCGCGGTTCGTTACGGAAACGGGAGTTTAATGCCCCGGACCACTCCACACACTCTTCATACAAAGGAACAGCCACTTCTGCACCCATTGCCTTCAACTGCTTATAAAGATGATCTGAACCTTCATTTAACCGATCGAAGTCCCAGCCGATAAAGGCAATATCATGCTTTTCTGCATAGCCCTCAAAATCAGGCGGCCCAACTACGACGAACGGTCTATTTAGCTTCGTACACGCTTCGATTGCCGGCAGACTCCAACCGATCAATGCCGTTAGATAGGGTTTGGTTTTTCCCTTTCGATCCACGTTCTGTTCTGCTTGCTGTAATTCAAGTTGATCTAGTCCCATATTTTCCTCTCCCTTATCACGAATTTATTCAGATTCCTCTTTAGCATAACAAAGCAGATAGGGAGTTTGAAGTATTTTGCTGAATTTTCAATCTATTCGACAAATAAAGTGGTAAAGTGACATAATCAGCGGAGATGCTCGAATAAAAAAACCCCTGATGCGCTCAGCATCAGAGGTCTTTCATTCTATCATTCACCTAAATCAACGTTATGATATACCTGCTGAACATCTTCCAAATCTTCAATCGCATCGATCATTTTTTCGAATTGAGCTTGACCGTCTTCTGGAAGTTCGACATCATTCTGTGCAAGCATTGTCAGTTCCGCTACTGTAAACTCAGTGATACCGGCACCTTTGAACGCTTCTTGAACCGCATGGAATTGATCTGGTTCAGTGTAAACGATCACAGCTTCATCTTCTTCGATAATATCACGTGCGTCTACATCCGCTTCCATCAGGATCTCCATGACTTCTTCTTCAGATTTCCCTTCAATACCGATAACGGCTGTTGCGTCGAACATGTAGGCAACCGATCCGCTTACACCCATGTTACCGCCATTTTTACCAAAGGCAGCACGCACTTCGGACGCTGTACGGTTTACGTTATTCGTCAGGGCATCAACAATGACCATGGAACCATTCGGTCCGAAGCCTTCATAGCGAAGTTCATCATAGTTTTCTTCTGAACCACCCTTTGCTTTTTCAATGGCACGGTCGACGATGTGTTTCGGAACACTGTATGTTTTCGCACGCTCAAGAACAAATTTCAGCGTTTGGTTCAGTTCTGGATCCGGCTCGCCTTGCTTTGCCGCAACATAGATCTCGCGACCGAATTTCGCATAAATACGACTCGTATTTGCATCCTTAGACGCTTTCTTTTCTTTAATATTATTCCATTTACGTCCCATATCGTTTCACTCTCTTTCACATTTATCTATAGATACTTTCAATCTTAAAAGGTATTTTCGTTTCTATTATACATGAAAACAACTATTTTTGTTGAAGTGATTATTGCTACCCCTGCCTGAAAAAAAAGCCGACTCAGATGAGTCAGCTCCCTTCCTGGTATGCACTTATCGCTTCATATTCTTCTTCCAGCAAACGTGGAACGCGAATAAAGATGGGCATCAGCTTCGTATAAGCCGCCGTTGCTTTCGGATCAGGCTGATGGGAATGAACGGAACCGACCATTTCACTCACTTCTTCCAGTGAGTCGATCATCCCGCTGCCATACATTCCAAGTACCACCGCCCCAAGACATGAGCTTTCGAAGCTTTCCGGCACTTCCACTTCCTGATCAAATACATCGGCAAGCATTTGACGCCACATTTCAGATCGGGCAAATCCACCCGTTGCCTGGACCCTTTTCGGTGTTCCGATTAATTCTTCAAGGGCCAGAAGAACGCTGTATAAATTCATGACAATTCCTTCTAAGACAGCTCGGATCATATGCTCTTTTTTATGATGCATGCCGAGTCCGAAGAAGGATCCCCGTGCTTTTGCGTTCCAAAGAGGCGCTCGCTCCCCGGCCATATATGGATGGAAGAGTAATCCTTCTGATCCCGGTTCTACTTTAGAAGCAATATCCGTAAGGACTTCATAAGGATCTTTCCCTAACCGGCTCGCCACTTCCACCTCTGCAGAAGCCAGCTCGTCCCGCACCCAACGGAAAATCATGCCACCGTTATTGACTGGCCCGCCAATCACCCAATGATTATCCGTCAACGCATAACAGAAAATACGTCCTTTCGGATCCGTTACCGGACGGTCCGTTACAGCACGGATCGCACCACTCGTTCCGATCGTAACGGCTACGACACCCGGTTCGATGGCGTTGACCCCAAGATTCGATAGGACACCGTCACTTGCTCCGACGACAAACGGTGTGTCGGCTGATAAGCCCAACATGTCCGTATACTCAGATTTCAATCCAACTAAGCTTTCAGTCGTTGAGACCGGAACCGAAAGTTGATCCTTTGTGACACCTGCCACCTTCAACGCTTCTTCATCCCAAGCCAGGTTTTCCAGATGGAACATACCTGTTGCAGATGCGATGGAGTAATCCACGACATATTTTCCGAAAAAGCGATGGAACACGAATTCTTTAATGGATATGAATTTAGCCGCTTTCTTAAATAATCCCGGTTCCTCATGCTGCAGCCACGCAAGCTTTACAAGCGGGGACATCGGGTGAATCGGGGTCCCTGTTCTGCGATAGATCTCCATTCCATTCATTTCTTTCTTAATCTTATCCGCCCAATCGGCACTTCGGTTATCAGCCCAAGTAATGGAAGGAGTCAGCGGCTGGTCCTTCTCATCCACCAGGATCAAGCTGTGCATAGCAGAGCTGAACGACACAAACGAGATTTTCTCACTTGTATTCGAGGTCACTTCCTTTATACAACTGATGACGGCGCGGAAGATTTCTTCGGGATCCTGTTCAGCGGTCCCCGGTGCTGGTGTATGTAATGGATATTCGACCCCATGACGATCGATCGCTTCTCCCTTTTCATTAAAAAGTACTGCTTTTGTACTGGTTGTCCCGATATCGACACCAATCATGAATTCTGACATCTTCGTTCCTCCTAAATAAATAGAGAAAAGGAAGAAGCGACATGGCTCTTCCCTCTTCCACTTTATTCTATCCTATTTTAACCAATGAATATCCCTATAATGAATACTACGGAAAAACCTACAAACCCGATGAGCGTTTCCATCATCGTCCATGATTTTAACGTATCTTTCACATCTAATCCAAAATAACGGTTCACTAACCAGAATCCGCTATCATTTACATGAGAGAAGACGGTTGCTCCTGCTGCAATGGAAATAACCATTAAGCCAAGGACCGGCCCTTCTAAACCAAGAGTTGAAATTAATGGACTCATCAACCCTGCTGCCGTCACCATGGATACAGTGGCTGAACCCTGTGCCACACGAACCACCATGGCAATTAAGAAAGCAAGGGCAATTGGAGGCAAGCTTGAACCGGCCATCATTTCCCCAAGTACTTCACCGACACCTGAATCGATCAGAACCTGCTTGAACACTCCACCGGCACCTGTAACAAGGATGATGATCCCAGCCGGCTCAAGTGCTTTTGTCGCAATATCTTGAACGTCCTGACGGGAGTATCCACGTCTTGTTCCTAATAATGTAAACGTCAGTAGAGTCGCAATCGTTAACGCTACGAACGGATGACCTAAGAAAGTCAGGATCGAACGAATGGTATTTCCTTCATCCAGCAAAACACCCGAAAGCGTATTCAATAAAATCAGCACTAAAGGAATCGAGATAAGTGACGCAATCATGGCAAAGCTCGGAAGCTCTTTATCGTACTCGATCTCTTCCACTTGCATATAATCCGGAACCACTGCATGAATTCGTTTCGAAATGAATTTTGCAAAAAGTGGACCAGCGATGATCATGGATGGAATACCCGCAAGAGTACCGAATAAGATGACCCAGCCAAGATCCGCTCCGATTAAATCAGCAACAGCAATCGGTCCTGGAGTAGGCGGAATGAAGCTGTGTGTTACTGCAAGTCCTGCAAGTAAAGGAATCCCATAGTATAGTAGAGACTTTCCTGTTTTCTTTGCCAATCCATATACAATCGGTACAAGGATGATGAATCCCACATCGAAGAATACGGGAATGGCAACCAGGAAACCTGTAATACCGAGGGACCATTGCGCTTTATCTTCACCAAATTTATTAATCAGGGTTTGAGCTAATCGTTCCGCTCCGCCTGAAACCTCAAGCATACGACCGAACATCGCACCTAAACCAACAACGACAGCGACAAACCCGAGGGTCCCGCCCATTCCGCTTTGAATCGAAGCGACAACTTCCTGAAGAGGCATCCCTGCGGCGATCCCTACAATTAAACTTACTAATAATAGGGCAACGAAAGCATGAAGCTTCGTTTTGATAACTAAAAATAATAGAAGAAAAATTCCGGCTAATGCAACTAAAATAAGCATTTGATCAGACATCTCTATCCCTACCTTTCTTTTTTGACGACAGCTTGGCTGCCAGATTTTTTTATAACGATTGATCCTGACTGCCAGTGAAAGTAAAACGTTTACACTTTTCTCTATGTAACTTCTACTCTTTGATCTACTAAACGGAAATGGCTAAAGGAAGTTCATTTCACAGTTTAATATAATCAGGAAAATTATTTTCTGTATATCTCTATTATAAAAAATATTTTTCTTTTTGCAACCGTTTACAGAAATTATTTTTATTTTTCTATTATTCTTGTATAATAAAACTATGAAAACCCTTACAGGAGTGATGTCTATGAGTCAACATCAGCATTGTTTAGCCAGTATACGCTCACACTATCCTCAATTTAGCGTGACCGAGAAAAAAATTGCAGACTATATCCTTGAAAATCCAACCGAGATTATTCATTCAACGATTAATGGTTTGGCAGAAGATTTAGGAGTCGCGGACTCCACTGTCTTCCGTTTTTGTAAGCGAATCGGCTTTAAAGGATACCAAGCGATGAAAATCGCCCTTGCTTCAGAAATTGTGACGGGACTTAAGGATATCCACGAGCGCATCGATGAAGGGGATACGACGCAAACCATTGCCACAAAAGTATTCCGTTCCAACATCAAGACCATCGAAGACACCTTAATGGTCGTTGACGAAAAGAAACTATTAAAAGCTGTGGATATTATGAGCAGCGCACGCTCAATCGAATTTTTCGGCAGTGGCGGATCCGGCGTCATTGCCCTTGACGCCTATCATAAATTCATTCGAACCGGTCTGCGCGTTCATGCTGCGAGCGACAGTCATATACAGCTGATGACCGCTTCCCAAATGACGAGTGAAGATTGTGCTGTATTCATTTCCCATTCCGGTTCAACGAAAGATATCCTCCAGGTTCTTGACATCGTCAAAGAAACCGGGGCAAAGACGATCTGCATCACCAACTTTGCAAAATCACCTTTGAGCCAAAGAGTCGATACACCGCTTTTCACTGTCTCAGAAGAAACCGACTATCGCTCCGAGGCTCTCTCTTCCCGTATTGCGCAATTAACGATAATTGATGCTCTGTACGTAAACCTGATGATGAGAAGAGAAGCGGAAGGTCAGGATGCCCTCCGGAAAATGAGGAAGGCTATTTCGGTTAAAAGACTATAAAAAAAGGTTGATCAGTGTAAAACTGATCAACCTTTTCTTATGCTATGGGAATTCAATCAAGATGGCTCATCAACACTTCTTCATACTCCGTTATAGCTTCATCCAACATCGCCAGTCCATCATCAATTTGTTCTTTCGTTACAGTCAGTGGCGGAATCATACGGATCACTTCACTATGATTGCCGCACAAGTAGAATAACACGCCTTTATCCAGGGCCCGATCAAGAATGTCCATTAAGCCTTCCTGATTTGGTTTTCCTGTTTGAGGATGAACGATTTCAATGCCAATCATCAGTCCGACTGATCGTATGCTGCCGATTACGTTATGCTTTTCCTTCAGGAGTTCAAGTCTTGATTCTGCATAAGCCCCCATCGTTTTCGTATTATCGAGAAGTTTTTCTTCCTTCATGACTTCTAATGTCGCAAGTCCAACGGAACACGCAATCGGGTTCCCTCCAAACGTCGTCCCATGGCTCCCGAGAGGCCATTGTTTCATGAGCTTATTGGATGCGACCGTCGCGCTCAGGGGAAGCCCCGAGGCAATCCCTTTGGCAATCGCCATGATATCCGGTGTTACATCAAAGGTTTGAGCGGCAAACCAATTTCCCGTACGCCCAAAGCCTGTTTGGACTTCATCGAAGATTAGTAAAATATCGTGACGATCACAAATCTCCCTTACTTTTTTGAGCCATGCTTTCGGAGGGACGATGTATCCACCTTCACCAAGGACAGGTTCCAAAATGACACATGCTACCTCCTCAGGTGTGACCTGATGATTAAAGAGAGTTTCGAAATCCTTTTCAAGCTTCTCAACCACATAACGGACCGAGTCAAGTCCCTCAGGGCACTCTCGTTCGTTCGCATATGGAACTTGATAAGTCAGGCCGGATGGCTGCATAAACTTACGATACTTACTCTTGGAAGTCGTGACACTTAACGCACCGAGAGAACGTCCGTGAAAACAGCCGGTAAAGGAAACGACATAAGGGCGCTTCGTTACGTATTTCGCAAGTTTGATTGCCCCCTCAATCGCTTCAGTACCACTATTGGCAAAGAAGAAACTATCTAAATCCCCTGGAAGGATCTCCGCCAGCTCATCAGCCAATCGAAGGATCGATTCATACATGATCACACCTGAAGGGCCATGCATCAGCCCATCTGCTGCATCTTTAATCGCTTGTACAATTTTCGGATGACGATGCCCAACATTCGTTACGGCAATTCCAGAGGTAAAATCAAGATATTTCTTTCCGTCCAACCCGTAATAATAGCACCCCTCTTCTTTTACTACCGGTAAGTTCGGGTGATCCTTTGCCATACTGGGTGCCAGACGATTAGGCATATTTTGAATAAGCTGTTCAAAAGTTTGTTCCATTCTAGTAACCTCCATATTCGTGACAGACAAATTTGTTTTTTACATAAAGAAGAAATGAGCCAATAAAGCGACGATAGGTAACGTGATAATCGTACGTTGGATAAAAATGATGAATAAATCTAAAAAGCTGATCGGAATCTTGGACTTGATTAAGAGAATACCAATCTCAGACATGTAAATTAATTGAGTCAAGGACATGGCAGCAATGACGAATCTAGTTAACTCACTCTCAATCCCACTGCCCACTACAGCAGGCAAAAACATGTCTGCAAAGCCAACGATCATGGCAGGAGCCGCATCTGCCGCCTGTGGAATTTGCAATAGCTCTAACAATGGTACAATCGGATAGGCCAATACATTAAACACAGGTGTATATTCCGCTACCACTAAAGCAATCGTTCCAAGGGCCATTACTAAAGGAATAAGACCAAACCAGATATCCAGGACGTTCTGAAATCCTTTTTTTGCTACCTCTCCGACACTTTTCACTTCTGATGCTTTTTCTACTGCTTTTTCAAACCCCCATTGAAAACGGGATACATTTTCAGGAACGGTTTCTGAGATTTGCATGCCAACCGGCTCATAATAGGTGTCTTTTTTGCGGGAAAGAGGTGGAATACGCGGACATATGACCGCAGCTGCTATCCCTGCAATAACCACTGTCGCATACAGTTGAACAAACATGGATTCCAATCCGATGAAGCTGACAATCACAAGACTGAAAGCGATCGAAGCAACGGAAAAGTTTGTCGCAATGACTGCTGCTTCCCGCTTTGTGTAATAGCCCTCTTCAAATTGTTTCGTTGTAATCAATACGCCTACGGTACCACTCCCCATCCAGGACGCAAGAGCATCGATAGACGATCGTCCCGGCAATTGGAAAAGCGGCTTCATGATTTTCTGCAGCAGAGTGCCGAAGAAATCCATCAATCCAAAATCCAAAAGCAGAGGCATCAATAAGCCTGCAAATAAAAACCAAGTGGCTAAAACAGGAACTAACGAATACAATACGGTTCCTCCCGTAAAGTCAGAAATAATCCACTCCGGACCACTTCCATTTACCGTCATCACGGCAAATATCGAACCGAGGACACGAACAACAATCCAAAAGTATCCTACGTCGAATAGTCCTTTTAAAAATGATTGATTCACAATCCACTGAGGTTTAAAAACTTTTGTATAAATAGCCATAAGAGCTGATAAAGCAAAAACCACTGTCATGAATAATGGCAGTACACCTTCGAGTATCCCTTGAAAATAAGAAGCAAAGATCCCGACCCCGATTGTCATATTCCCTTCAAATGTTACAGGCACTAAGAACAACAATACCCCTAATAAGGACGGAATGATAAACTTCATTGCTTCCCTTGACGTTCTGCCTGACCGGGTTTCTAATTGACTAACATTTTGTTTTCCGACTTCCATTGTCAAACACCCCTTT
Source organism: Rossellomorea aquimaris (assembly GCF_003315075.1). Taxonomy (GTDB): domain Bacteria; phylum Bacillota; class Bacilli; order Bacillales; family Bacillaceae_B; genus Rossellomorea; species Rossellomorea aquimaris_C. The sequence goes on along the minus strand of NZ_QNRJ01000003.1, from coordinate 170,345 downwards.
AAAATTTATCCATAACCCCTAATCATTCAAAAACCACTTAAGCGTCGTAATAATATCCCCCTTCACCTTTCAGTACTTTTCACCTTATTACCTGCAAGTATCATGCCAATATTTTATTTTATTTTGTATTTTTTAAGTTTTCTGACTATTGAAGGTTGACTGATTCCCAGGTTTTGAGCCATTTGGGTAGTAGTCTTATGCTTCTCCCTCGCATTCTTTAATACTTGTTCTTCGACTGATTCAAGAATGTCTTTTAATGATTGACCATTGTACTCAAATCCTGAAATATCAGCATTATGCTTGGTGTATGGACCAGGCAGGTTTTCCATTTCAATTAATGGCTTAGAAGATGTCACAATCAGCCTTTCAATTAAATTCATCAGCTCCCTGACATTCCCATTCCAATCTTGAATCAATAACTGGTGAACAACTCCTTCATCCAGCTCTCTTTGGCGCTGATATTTTTCACAAAAATAATTGACAAAGTAATCGATCATCGTGATAATGTCTGATGTTCGCTCTCTCAGTGGAGGAATCGTAATAGGAACCACGTTCAAACGGAAGAAGAGATCCCTCCTGAATTCTTTCTCATCTACAGCCACCTCTAAATCCTTGTTCGTAGCTGCCAGAACCCGGAAGTCAACCTTCCTTTGCTTCGTACCGCCTACACGATAAAATTGTTTCTCCTGAATGAATTTTAGAATTTTGACCTGGTTTGACAGAGATAACTCTCCTATTTCATCTAAAAACAGGGTGCCGCCTTCAGCAAGTTCTGCTAATCCAATCTTTCCTTTGCGGTCCGCCCCCGTGAAAGAACCTGGTTCATAACCAAAAAACTCTGCTTCAAATAACGAGTCTGGTATCGCTCCGCAATTGACCTCAATGAACGGGCCGCCTTTTCGTTGACTTTTGTTATGTATGAATTTCGCGATATGAGACTTACCGACACCTGATTCCCCCAGCAACAGGACGTTTACATCGACTTCTGCTACTTGCAGGGCAACCTGTAACACCTTTTTCATCTCATCACTTGAGGCAATGATCCCATCCGAATAATAATGACGGCTTCTAAGGATTTCAAGCTCGCTTTTCACCCTCTCCATCTCATCTTCCATTTCTGTTAAATACTTTTTCATATTCAATAATTCCGTTACATCGTGGGAATAGCTTACGATTCTCACTAGTTCACCGGTTTCATTGAATACCGGGATCCCTGTAACAAGCAGTTTCTTGCCTTCTTTACTCGTCTGAACCAACGTAATTTTTTTCTTTTCTTTTAAAACGATCGGAGTTAATATCGGAGAAAAAACGCCTTCTTTTTCCAGATCATATACAGATTTCCCTACCATTTCTGCCGAGTTCACGTTATATATGTCACCGGTTGCGTCACTTACTTTCAAGATGATCCCATCCGTATTGGTTACTAAAATATCATCTTGCAGCGAATGAAGAATCGCTTCATTTTCATTCCAACTTTTTTTCATTTCAGTCACAGACAGCATCCCCTTTGCAAGTCTCGAAATTATTCAATAATGAATAATTATCCTGATTTATTTTATATTAATTCAGTTATACCAGAGTTTTTTGATTTTTTATACATTTTTGAATAATTTATTCAAAAATAAATACTTTTTACTTAACTCATTTGTGAAAAGCTAATACTTTTATTCAAGAGAGCAGTAGTTGATTTCCGCTACAGGTGCTCGCTTTCCGCGGGGCGTGAGTTGAGCCTCCTCGGGCTTTGCCCTGTGGGGTCTCAACTTTCCCGCTATTCCCGCAGGAGTCGAGCACCTTCCGCTCCAATCAACTTTCTAAGCATGAGTTTTCATTAAAGCTAGATAAAACCAAAATAATTCTGGAAAACAACTTTGTTGAAGAAATCACATGTTTATTTCTATTTTGTTATGTACTAGTCATTCAGTTTTCTTAAGATTGTAGTTTCTTCACCATCTCGCACACTCCGGTTGACAGGACTCATAACAATTTTTATGTCGTAAAACCACAAATTTTGGTGAAAAGAACCTCCTAAAAAACCAATATACTATGACAGACCTAATAATTATTTTACTATTCAAACCATTTGGATTATTATTTTGGTAAGACTGTTTAAGGTGGGATAGGGATGACAGATGGAGAGAAGTTGACGTTGGAACATGCTCAGGAATTGGACAGGCAGGACTCATTGGCCCATTTCCGGAATGAATTTTACATAAAGAAAGGTCACTATTATATGGATGGGAACTCCTTAGGCTTATTATCTAAACGGGCGGAGAAGTCGTTGCTTACGTCTTTGGAAGATTGGAAGGAACATGGAATCGATGGCTGGATGGATGGGCAGGAGCCCTGGTTCTATTATTCTGAGAAGCTTGGTGAAATGACGGCCCCTTTAGTTGGGGCAGAAAAGGAGGAAGTGATTGTGACGGGTTCGATTACGACGAACCTTCATCAGTTACTCGCCACCTTCTATCAGCCCCAAGGAAAACGCACCAAAGTCTTAGCGGATGAATTGACTTTCCCTTCGGATATTTACGCGATCCAAAGTCAGCTGGAGTTAAAAGGCTACACCTCTGATGAACATCTGATTCAGGTAAAAAGCAGTGACGGATACACAATAAGAGAAGAGGACATCATCAGGGAGATGACGGATGAGATTGCCCTGATTCTCTTACCATCCGTTCTCTATCGAAGCGGACAGCTCCTGGATGTGAATCGATTGACGAGGGAAGCCCATAAACGTGGCATTGTGATTGGATTCGATCTGGCCCATTCGATTGGAGCTTTTCCTCATCAATTACATGATGACGGAGTGGACTTTGCTGTTTGGTGCAATTACAAATATTTAAATAGCGGGCCGGGTGGTGTAGGTGGATTATTTGTTCATAACAGGCATAAAGGGAAAAAACCCGGCCTTTCCGGATGGTTCAGCTCCCGTAAGGATAAGCAGTTTGATATGGATCATACGTTGACCCATGCAAATTCTGCAGGTGCCTTCCAAATTGGGACCCCGCATATATTAAGCAGTGCTCCTCTACTAGGCTCGCTTGAGTTATTTAAAGAAGCCGGCATTGAGAATCTGAGAAAAAAATCCCTTTCTCTTACACGATTTATGATGGATCTATTTCAACAAGAACTTCCACAGTACGGGTTTACAATCTGTAACCCACTTGAAGATGATCGGAGAGGCGGGCACATTAGCTTAAAGCATGAAGAGGCAGCAAGAATTTGTAAAGCCTTGAAAGTGAACAAAGTCACACCTGACTTCCGTTCACCAAATGTGATACGCCTTGCTCCCGTCGCTCTCTATACTTCCTATGAAGATGTGTGGGAGACCATCCAAATTTTGAAAACCATCATGGACAAGGAAGAATATAAGGAGTTTGAAAATACGCGGAATGTTGTAGCGTAACTTCTTTTAGAAAGGATGAGACCGTTTGAAGATCATTGATATTTCCCGCCCGTTGCACAATGGTACTCCTGTTTGGCCGGGGGACACTCCCTTTTCTTTCTCACTGAATTGGACGAAGGAGGAAACGGAATCCGTGAATGTCGGTCAGCTCACCATGAGTTCTCATACTGGAACACACGTCGACGCCCCCTTCCACTTTGACAATGAGGGTAAGAGAATATTGGACCTGCCATTAGAGAGGTTTGTGGGACCGGCCATCGTTGTATCCGTGGAGAATGCTGCAGAAATAAGTAGTGAACGATTGGAAGAGGTCGACTTGTCAGGAGTTAAGAAGGTACTTTTCAAGACGAATGCCTGGAAGAATCCTGAGGAGTTTCCCGAACGCATTCCACCCATTGCGAAAGATCTCGCACCTTTTTTGAAGGAAAAAGGCGTTGATCTGATTGGAGTGGACCTTCCTTCAGTGGATCCATTGGATAGTAAGGAGCTGAATGCTCACCATTCATTACGGGAACATGACATCGGAATATTGGAAGGGATTCTCCTTGACCATGTAGAGCCTGGACGATATGAATTGGTGGCCCTACCCCTCCCTCTTAAAGAAGGAGATGGATCTCCCGTCCGGGCCATTTTAATGGACCTGACATGATAAGATTCCTTTACAGGTTTTCCCTTCATTTTGTATAATAGAATAGAAAAGTTCATTCATGAAATACAGAGTCCTGGCTGCCACCAGAACTCTGACAGTATACATTGCCGTGAGCAATTTTATCCTTAATAAGATCGAAGTAACCTTTCCCTTGCAGTTGTCATAGTGGGTGGGTTACTTCTTTTTTTGTTGCGTGACTGCGATTATTGCTACTGTTAATGTACCAAAGGCAATCATCAATTGTAGTACGTCTGCGGTTTCGATCATTCCTGCTCATCACCTCCCATCTTTAGGGAGCTGCCTCTTGCCCACCCAGCTATGTACACCGTAGATTCATTTTAACATAAAAAACGAACGTATGTTCTATAATTATGAGCATATTTAGAAAATAGTTCCTTTTTACTGAATTATCACCGCCTATAAATTGTTTTCAATCGCATATATTCCCTCCTCCCATTCATAGACTAACGATATAGATGTTTAAAATGGTGAAAATTGGACCATAGCTAATTTTAAAAAGGAGGCGGCACAATGGGAATCACAATCACTTTGGGTTTAATCGTGATGCTGGGAATGATTTTGGGTATTCTTATTTATTTCTTAAGACAAGCTTTGGATTCAAATGATTCGAAAAAGATCGACTCTCAGGATCATGATCATTTTTCTCAATGATGGTTTGTATTAAAGACCGATTCGAAATTATCGCTGTTTGCAGAGAGATCGATCATCAAAGCAAAAAGCCCGGGCATCCTCTCTAGCAGGACGCCCGGGCTCTTTTTATTCAGTGATTTCCTTTTCACCCAGTTTCATTGAACTTGAGCATAGGGGACAAACCTTGGATTCTGTATCTTCATGGGTTTCCGGTCTCTGCCAGGCAATGCACTTGGTGTTTGTGCAAACCCAGGCCAAGATCTTACTCACCTTCCCACTCCTCGGCTTTTTATTTATTTTCGGCTGATCCGTGTGGGGAGTGTTCGTAAATAAGTCTGCAATAAAACGGGAGCATTTCCGCTGTTCACCTTGATAATAGGCAGGAGAAGAAATAAATAACTTCTCTTTTGCCCTCGTGATGGCGACATACGCGAGCCGTCTTTCTTCCTCTACTGCACCCAAAGCCTTTTCTTTCTGATTCGGATCTTTGTACACCTTATCTTCAAGCTTATTGGCATTCAATGCTGAGCTGTGGGGAAGGTTTCCTTCAATGGCGCCGATTAAAAACACGACGGGGAACTCCAGGCCTTTGGAACGGTGAATCGTCATTAATGATACGCTGTTTGTGTTCTTCTTCTGACTCTGATTTGAATAGATTTCTTCATACTTTGCTTTCATTTCATCAATAAAGGTAATAAAACTCGAAATCGTATCAAAGCGCTTTGCCGATCCTTCAAGCTCGTCCAGCATTTCTTTAATGAGTTCCTTCTGTTCTGTTACTACATGTGATTCCTGGGCATCGATGTACTGATGATAGAACTCTTTCCTGATCCGTTTGATTGCAGCTTCCGGTGACTGGTCTCCGATGGACTTTAGAAATTTCATCCGTTCTTTTATATTCTTTACCTGAAACGGCTTCAATCCTGATAATGTCGTTAAATGGATAAGAGGATATTTCTTTCTCTCCTTACGATCTTCCTCCAGAATATGAGCCATACCCCGGTCCCTTCTTATGAACAGAGTCGGCAGCAGTGATTCCATGGCTGAAAAGTTCCTTGGAACCATCGATAGCCGCAAGTAATCCACCACCGGTTTCACTGTCCAGTTTTCATAGAAGAGGGAATCCTTTTGATTATATGGCGTAAAAGGAATTTCCTTTAATAGCAGTTGCTCAAAGACCGCCCGCCCGCTGCTCATCGTGCGGTGAAGAATTGTCATATCCCCGTACGTATAGCCTTCTTCTATTAACCGATGGATTTCTTCTGTGATCCAAACGGCCTCTTCATCTGCAGTCGCTGGCCTTGAATAAAGCGGCTGTTGTCCTTCCGCCTTAGTGGCGATGAGCTCTTTAACACGACGGTGTTCATTCTGTCCGATCACTTTATTACCCAACCCGATGATATACGCATCAGACCGGTAGTTCTCTTTCAAAGTTACAACCCTTGCATCCGGGAACTCTTCATCAAAATCCAAAATAAATTCGTTTCTGGCGCCGTTAAAGGTGTAGATCGTTTGGTCATCATCCCCTACTACGAACAAGTTCCGATGAGCCGCGATCAGCTTCATAAGCTCATATTGTACAAGATTCGTATCCTGGAACTCATCTACCATCACATACTGGAAACGGTGCTGAAGAGAGGTCAAGAGGTTGGGGTTCGAAAGTAATAATTGATATGCTTCTGTCAAAATATCATCGAAATCCATTTTATGATTCATTCGCTTCCACTCTTCATATTTTAAGAGAATGTCACGCACTTCTTTTTCCGACTTGGATTTCTGTGGAAGATCCCTGATATCTTTTTGGTTCAGCTTATAATGAGAGAGTTTTGCGAGGAGCGTCTCCGCATCATAAGGGTCATATATCTTCATTTCTCTCTGTATCTGCTTCAAGATGATTTGTTTATAGCGCTCGTTCCCGATCACTTCTTGTGTGTAGTGACGGGATCTGAGTAGATAAAGAAACAGGGCATGAAACGTGCTGGCATGAACCTGTCCGCCCGCTTCCGTCCCCGGCAGGCTTGAAATCCGCTGCTTCATTTCTTCCGCCGCTTTCTTAGTAAAAGTCACCAGTAAAATATTCTTCGGCTGAATATTCTTCACGCTCATCAAGTAGCCTGCCCGGCAAACGAGGACCGTCGTCTTTCCAGTCCCTGCACCTGCCAGGGTTAAGCACGGTCCCTTCACATGGCGCACAGCCTCTATCTGGGAAGCATTCAAGTGAATGCCTGCTTCCTCCATCGTCCGAAAGAAAAAAGAATCCTCTTCATGGGAGGATATCAGTTGTTTCGTCGTTTCCCCTTTATGGAGTGGCGCTACCGGGATTTCCTTCTTTTCCGCTTCATATGGATAAATAGAATAGTTGGTTAATACTTTATTCAAAGCTCATTCTCCTAGCTTTTCTTTACGATTCATAACCTTCTCATCATAACAAGAGCCCTTCAAAAATAGCAATGACAATCTCAGGTTGATAGGGATGGACTACTGGATATGTAAATACTGTTAAACGATTGTTTAATCCCTTGAACCCTAGTAGAATAAATGTTTTGAAGTACTAATCAAACGTTTGTTTAAATCCGATATGCTCCCCGGGGATTAACATATTGAAAGAAAAGGTAATAGAACATTAGGTGATAAATGATGAATCTAACAAAATGGGGCTTTACCCGCTTCAACAGCATCAAAGCAGAATTCGACCACTTCCCCCACTCCCTTGTCATCCTCAGGAAAATCAGAAACTATTACTTCATAAATAAAGTTCACTGGTCCAACCTCGATCCAGTCGTGGAAACACATCACCTCGAAGAAATGGAGCTCCTCGTGAACCGGGAGCTGGATTTGGAAAAATATTATCTTAATAGAAGATTAGATTAATGGCTCTGTTTGTTGCTCATTTCATATTTTCAAAATGAGCTTTAAGGTTATTGATTGTCCATATTTATAAGCAAAAAAATGTAGTTGCACAGAGTGGATTGGAGCGGAAGGCACTTTACTCCTGCGGGAAATAGAGGAAAAGTCGAGACCCCACAGGGCAAAGCCCGAGGAGGCTCGACTTCCTCCCCGCGGAAAGAAAGTGCCTGGAGCGAAAAGGAACGGTCCATGTATAATTGAATCCACTTTTTCAGAAGCTACTTACTTTTTTGAAAAGAATTTTTAAAAAAACTAGAAAAATTGAGATAAAGTAAGATAACCGACTATTTCATCCTAAAAAACAGCCCAAATCGTATTATATTGATTATTCTGAACATTTGCATTAATTTTATAATTTGTTAATATATAATTAATAAAAGATTTACAAACACAAAACTTTAAAGGAAGGCGTGATTCCAATGAAGTAAGCTAGCAAAGCATGTCAGCATCACATCTCGCTTTTGAGATCGGCCCGTGAAAACTGATTTCAAGATGTGTGGATATGCGGGAATGCGCAATCTTATTTCAGGAGATGATTCCAATGAAGAGTGTAAGCGAAGCATGCTAACATCATGGTACGCAAGAAGGTAGCCCGTGAAAACTATCTTCGTAACATGTGGGCGTGTGGGAAAATCAGCGGCAAATGAAAATAAACTAAATATTACATGCAAGACCATTAATTGAAATGAATGTTAAGTATGTGTATTAGTAAGAAAGGATAGTAAAGTTAATTGAATAAGATTTACTTAAGTTAAGGCGCTGTTTATGTGATATAGGCATAAGCAGCGTCTTAAATTTTGTTTAAAACTCTTCTTTTAACAGGGAACAAACAGCTGCATCGCAAAAGATACCCTTTTCAAATGCCGCTTTTCTCAATACTCCTTCGAACATGAATCCTGCTTTTTCAAGACATTTCTTTGAAGCCGTGTTCTCCGGATCATAAAAAGCTTCTATTCGATTAAGGGACATTTCTTCAAACCCGTACTTCAAGGTAGGTCTTAACACCTCGGACATGACCCCTTGTCTCCAATAGTCTGGGTGGATCTCAAATCCCACCTCGGCTTTAAAGTGCTCTTTTTCCCACTGATGAAAACCGCAGCTGCCAATGATTTCGTCTGTGTCTTTTAAAGCAATCCCCCACCTGATCCCTTCGTTTTCCTGAAATTTCCCATTCCATCTGTTGATGATTTCAATGGCTTGTTTTTCTTCTTGAAATGATTCCAGATCATAATATCGAGTGACTTCATCTTTTGAAAAATAGTCAAATACTCTGGGAGCATCTCCTTCTTCCATCTTTCTTAAGCGGAATCTTTCAGTTTCAAGCACCGGAAAGGTTCTTGTCAGCATAATCATTCTCCTTTTCTTCTTGTTCTCTTTTACTATTCAACATTGTTTTTTTAATGCCTTCTTGAAAATTGAACTTCTCATAAAATCTTACACTCGTGATTAGAAGCGCTGGTTTGTATTCTTTCCTTATTCTGGTTACAATCGATTTAATAGGATGAAAAGGATTGGAGAAGAGATGTTGGATCATAAAGCTCATAAAATGATTGTAAGTAAAGCCATATTTACCGGGAATGCTTTATCCCCTTTTGATGGGTTCGTGGCCGTTCGGGATGACCGTATTATTGGAGTAGGTCCCCGCTCAGAGATGGTAAGCTTTATTGGACCGTCGACAGAAACATGGGATGTCGGAAACCGCCTGGTGACGGCAGGGTTTCATGATTTCCATCTTCATTTGTTTTTAGGGGCAATGTTTGAGGGGTTCTGTCAGCTGACATTCGGTTATTCAGAAGATGCGACGGCAAAAATGGTTGCGGAGTATGCAATGGACCACCCGAACGATGAATGGGTACTTGGATTCGGCTGGCATCACGTGCGTTGGCCAGGTCAGGCTACCCCCTCCCGTCACTCTCTGGATCAGTACATTCCCCACCGTCCTGTTGTGCTTCTGAATGAAGAAGCTCATAGCGCTTGGCTGAATACAGCTGCCCTTCAGAAATTAGGGATTCACCGTGATACACCCGAACCTCCTTTTGGAAGGATTGAAAAAGACGAGCATGGGGAGCCGACCGGCTTTTTGTATGAGACGGCTGTTCAGTATGTCATTGAAGCTTTTTCGTTTGATGAAAATGTGAAAGCCAGGCTGATGAACGGGATGTTGGCAAAGACTTCATCCTACGGCATCACCTCTGTTTCTGATATGCTTCCTCTTCCCGGATATACTTTAGGGGATCCGGCTTTTTATAGGACCTTTGAGGAAAAAGGAGAGCTGACGACGAGAATTCATTTTTTGGATGTTTTGGACGGAAACCTTGAGCGTGGTATCCGATTCAGGGGAAAGTATCAATCCGATAAGCTTCAATTTTCCGGCTTGAAGCAGTTCCTGGATGGTGTCCCCCTCACCTATACCGGCTTTTTACTTCAGCCGTACTTTGACCGTCCTTCTGAAACGGGCGGCACCATCTATGATCCTCATGTGTACCAAGAATGGATTGATGAGGCTGACCGGGAAGGTTTCAGGATCCGCCTACACGCATGTGGAGACGCGGCGGTCCGGTTGGGCCTGGATTTGTATGAGCATGCCGGGAGTGTAAATGGCATGCGGGATTCCCGCCATACAATCGAGCATATTGAAGTTTGCGACCCAAGTGACTTTCATCGGTTTGAGAAGTTAGGCGTCATAGCGTCCATTCAGCCTGAACACCTGACATCAGGGTCCATGGATACCCATGCCTATTTAGACAGGCTCGGTCCTGATAGGGCTCGATTCACCTGGCCTATAGGGTCCTTGCAGAATCACAGGACCAGTATCGCGTTCGGAACGGACTTTCCGATTGTGGACCTGAATCCCATGCTTGGTCTTTACCGGGCGGTTACTCGTAAACATGAAGACGGCACTCCACATGGAGGATGGAATCCTGACGAGAAAATTCCAATGGCACATGCCCTGATGCATTACACGAAATCCCCTGCCTACGGAAACTTCAGAGAGCATGATTTAGGAACGATCGAAGTTGGGAAGAAAGCTGATTTAGTCGTCTTGGATCGGAACTTGTTTGAAGCGGAAGCAGAGGAGATGCTGGAGACCGGTGTATGGATGACAATGATGGATGGTAACGTTGTGTATGGGAAATAGAGTTATAATTTGGGATGGGTAGACGTCACCACATCCAGTCAAAAAACAGAGGTCCGTCCCTCAAAACCTGGGGACGGACCTCTAATTTTTCATCTTATTTTTGTTCTGGCGTTTGAAGTCCCCCACCGCGAATGGTTTTTTCCTGGAATGGGAGATTGAGTTCTTTGCTCAGTTTCTCGAGGAAGCTCAGCTCGCGTTTGGTTACGAGGCAGATAACGGTTCCTTCCGCTCCCATTCGCCCGGTTCTTCCTGAGCGGTGAATGTATTGTTTCGTATCGCTAGGGAAGTCGTAATGGACAACGTGTGTGACATCTGTAATATCCAGACCGCGTGCTGCGACGTCTGTTGTCAGAAGCATCGACACTTTTCCTGAGCGGAAGCGGTCCAATGATTGCTTACGCTCCATCTTGTTTGATTCCCCTGCCAGGACTTCCAGTTCGACACCCTTATACTTCAGCTTTTCTTCTATTTCAGAAAGCTTTTCCAATTGATTAAAAAAGACAAGGGCCTTGATTCCTTTGAAGTAGGAGATGCTTCTTAGAGCTTCCATTTTGTCTCGCATCTCACTGTATACATACACATGATCCACTTTCGGGTTATCGAGATTGGCTTCCATTTTCACGATTTCATGGTTTTGCAATAGGGATTCTGCTACGTGCTCGGTTTCGTCTGATAAAGTGGCCGAGAAGAATAAAACTTGACGCTCTTTTAAAGTTGCCTTGATGATATCCTTCACTTCACGGATATGTTCTGAGGAAATCATTAAGTCGAACTCATCGACGACGATGGTTTTCACTTCATGCATCTTCATTTTCTTCATTTTCATCAGTTCGATCAAGCGACCCGTTGTTCCCACTACAATATGCGGCTTTTTCTTCAGCTTCTCGACTTGCTTTTTAATGTTTGCTCCTCCAATGAAGGCAGCACTCGTGACGTCGGTTCCCTTCGCCCACTTCTGGATCTCCTGGTGGATTTGCATGACAAGCTCCCTTGATGGAGCAAGTATCACAGCTTGAGCCTGTTTTCTTGATGGATCAATGGCCTGGATGATTGGAAGAAGATACGCAAGCGTCTTCCCTGTTCCAGTCGGCGATTCACAAACAACATCTTTCCCTTCCATGATGAGAGGTACTACACGCTCCTGTACAGGAGTTAAAGAAGTGAATCCTGATTCTTCCCAGTTTTTTTGGATTGATGGGGTATTGATAATAGTTGAAATTGAGTTCATGCTATTAGTCCTTTCTTAATCGGCAGAGGCAGCAGGAATCTGTTCGTCCACGATCGGCAAGCTGATTTCCACTGCGGTTCCTTTTTCTTTTTCACTTTGAAACTGTATATGTCCTTTATGTCGTTCAATGATCTTTTGACAGACGGCCAGTCCCAGGCCCGTTCCTTTTTCTTTCGTTGAATAAAATGGCTCTCCAAGGTGGCCGATTCTCTCCGGTTCCATGCCTACACCGTTATCCTCAACGATAACATGGACGTCGTCGTCGCCTCTAGTGACCAATGTAATGGAAACATTTCCATCCTTGTTTTCAGGTATCGATTCAACTGCATTTTTAATGATGTTAATGAACACTTGTTTGAGCTGGTTTCCTTCACCCAATACGTACAAAGGTTTTTCCGCCAGGTTTTTATATTGAATGGATACATTATCAAGATGAGCCTGTGCTTCCATCAGTACCAGTACTTGTTTCAGGATATCATCCAGTTTTTCACGACGAAGGTCGAACTCCTGCTGTTTACCCAGTATCAGCATCTCCCCTGAGATCAAGTCAATCCGATCGACTTCAGAGAGCATGATATCCAAATGATCATGGTTGATTCGATTACTGATTTGCATAAGCTGGATGAACCCTTTTAGGGACGTAAGGGGATTACGGATTTCATGCGCAACAGCCGCAGCCAGCTGGCCAATGACAGAAAGCTTTTCCGATGCTATCACCATTTCTTCATTTTCCCGATAAAGAGTGATATCCCTGGCAATGGCAAACATCCCCGTCACTTTTTGATTAACAATAATCGGTACAAGTGAACAGCGCAATATTTTCCGGTTGTTATTGGCTAAATGAATGGTCGTTTCAAAGGTAGACGCCCAGCCTTTGAAGGTTTGGAAGAAGTATTCCGTTACTCTTTTCATCTCGACTTCATCCAAAAATTCGCTGAATTTCACTTCTTTCAACTCTTCATGAGTTGATTCCAGCAATCCTTCAGCTTCGGAGTTCACGGATACCACATTGCCCTCCAGGCTAAGCTCTAGGACTGCATCCGAGTTTTGTTCAAATAGAGAATGATAATGCTGATTCCTTATTTGAAGCTGTCTCTCTTTTTTCTTCAACTTTTCATTCGAGATTATTAATTCACTGGTTCTCCGAAACACCAATAGAAAAATGACCACACCTGTTACAAGTGTAAATAACCAGCCTTTATAGCGCTGAAAATAAATATACATGCTAAGCTTTTCATGAGCGAGGATCATGGAAAAATAGTCGGATAGTATAATCCACAGGATGCCTAATAATACGTAGGTGACAGAAATTTTTAAGGCAATGTCTTTTGCTTGTTTCATCGTTGATGGTTCACCTAAATTCAAAATAGTCTTTCTCCTATGGTTTCTCAGTTCTTACCAATTTATCATAAATTCTTTGAAGACTTATTTTCCTTTCAAAAAGAAAGTCGTCAAAGGGTAAATTCCTATGCTTTGTATGATGAGAGAAAGCAGGATGACACCAAATGTCAAGGAATGGAGCAGCTCAGGTCCTTGCCCATCTATACTCAGTAATAAAGCAACAGACATAGTTCCTTTAATACCGGACCAAGTTAATATGAATACTTCCTTCCATCCGTAAGTTTTTCTCCACGTTTTATTCATTTTGACAACACCAATAATAATAACATAGCGAACCACCAAGGAGAGAATAAATAGGAAGAAGATCCACCCGATTAATGAGAAAGATAAATACTGTGTCGCCTGAATCCCGATTAATAGGAATAAAAAGGTGAGAATGGTCGGTTCCATGACGGTCCAGAAACCATCCAGATCCTTTCTAAAATGATGTTCCTTAATCGTTCTTCCGTATTCATACGAGAGCATGATCCCTGAGAACACAGTAGCCAGTACGCCTGAAACACCAAGCGCTTCCCCTATGTAAAAGGTTCCATAAGCAAGAATGATGCTAAGCATGATCTGATAGCTGGAATCTGTTGTGAAGTGGATGGCTTTACTCGCCAGCCAGCCGAGTGACACACCAATTGCGATTCCTCCTAAGGAAACCAACAGAAATTCCAATAGAAAAGAAGGCATTGAAATGGTTCCTTCCCCAAAGTAGACTCCTGCCACAACCGTAAAGAGCACGATGCTTGTCCCATCATTGATCATGGACTCACCTTCTACAACATCTGCAATGTCCTGGTGATTGGAAGATTCCTTTAGTATAGAGACAACGGACACAGGATCCGTAGGTGTCAGGATCGTCGCCATCAATAGAGCTTCTACAAACGAAAGGGAAAGCCACGGATGCAAACCGTAATAAAAGAGCAGGCTCATCAGAAGGGTCGTAATGATAATTCCCACTGTACTAAGGATAGAGATGATTCCAACATGCTTTTTTAAGGCTTTGGTTGAAAATTGATAGGCGGAAATAAATAATAAGGATGGTAGAAACCATTCAAAGATGATTTCTTTCGTTAAGTTGACGTCAGAAAAAGCGGGTACGTACGACAGCCCTATTCCAATCAGAAGTAAAACGACTGGAACAGGAACATTCTTCTTCTTTTTATCAATGGTAAAAACACTGTAGCCGATTACAAGCAAAAACAGAATGTGTATTGGATCGATGATTCACACCTCCAAACTAGGGGTTATACCTTTTTATTCCACTGATCCCCCTCCCATTAAACACACCCCAACCTTCTTCCTATTTTTTCAAAATTGTGTTTATTTTTCATGTAAGAGGAAAAAAGAGAAGCAATGATAGTGAAGGCAGGTGATGCTCCATGTTGAGCACGATATATGGTAGCAAAACATTTAGTAAAAGCGGTACGATTACCCTCCCACACAAATGGCGGGAACCGTTTGGACTGGTTCCAGGAAGACTTGCAGAACTCGTCTACCAAAACAACTGTATCTATATTAAGCGAGCGGTCAAAGACTCTACTCATAACAAGCGCTACGTCTCTGAAAAAGGAACCGTCCACATCCCAAAAGAACTCCGCGAAGAAATGGGCATGACCCATCAATCATCCTACTACCTGATCGTAAATGAAACAGATAATTGTTTTATGATTTCAAGAGAAAAATAACCATACGAACCAAGCTCTTCCCTTCACCAAACAAGGTCCGTCCCTCGCCTGTTTCAAAGCGACGAGGGACGGACCTTTGGTTGTTCGATGGTGATGCTGCTTCCCGATGGGGAGATGGATAGTTTGCGGACGTTCATGCTTGGGAAGGACTGTTCGAGCTGTCGTGCGAGCCATTCACTTGCTTCCCGTTCCACGAAGCAGGCAATCGTCGGGCCGGCACCGCTTAAGGCGACACCGAATGCCCCGAAACGGCCCGCAACCTCTTCCACTGCATCATAGTGAGGAAGCAGCTTTCTCCGGTGGGGCTGATGATACCTGTCCCGCTTCATCATTTTCCCAACCATTTCCCAGTCCCCTGTTAAAAACGCAGCCACCAGTACATTTGAAATCGCTCCGGCTTCCACGGATTCTTCAAAGGAAAGACTCTCCGGAAGTACATTTCGGGAATCCGATGTTTTCAGTTCAGCTTTAGGAATCACGCATACCACATCAACGGGCAGATCAGGAACCGATAAAAGACTCACGCCTTTTTCATGCTGACAGCTGACCACAAACCCACCATAGAGGGACGCTCCTACGTTATCAGGATGACCTTCAAACCGATTCGCAAGTGCCAGTTTCTTTTCCTGGGTCAGATTCAGCTCACACAGGGCATTGGCAAGCTCAATGCCCGCCACAACCGCTGCTGCGCTGGAGCCTAACCCTCTCGTTAACGGAATGTCACTGGATATGTAGAGGTGACACGGAGACGGCTTCTTACCATAGTCATCTGCCACCTCTTTCACGATCTCTACAATGAAATGTGTCTCATCAACCGGAAAGACCTCCAGGGCAGAAGAAAGGGGAATCACTTGCCAATCTTCCGCTTCATGTACCTCCAAGGTTAAAAATACATTTAAAGCCAAGCCCAGAGAATCAAATCCAGCTCCTAAATTGGCTGTGCTTCCAGGGACAATGATCTTCCATGAGCGGGGGTCACGTCTTTTCATACGCCAATGGTCCCTTTAATATAGTCCTTCACCATTTCACGATCGTTTGGCAACTTCGCCGGTATGACCGGACTGCAATCCATGGCCGTAACCGGATCCTTTAAGCCATTACCTGTCAATACCGCCACTACCTTTGAACCTTTTTTGATCAAGCCTTTATCCAATGATTTCTTTATTCCCGCAATCGATGCACATGAAGCGGGCTCAGCAAAGATCCCTTCTTTACTTGCAAGCAGCTGATAGGCCTCTAGAATTTCTTCATCGCTTACTTCATCGATATGTCCATTTGATTCCTCCAGAGCGTCTACAGCTAATGACCAGCTTGCCGGGTTCCCGATTCGGATCGCCGTCGCAATCGTTTCAGGCTGAGGAAACACCCTGTCATGGACCAAAGCTGCTGCTCCAGATGCTTCAAAGCCAAACATTCGAGGTAAAGTCGAAGCTTTGAGCTCATGATATTCTTTGAAACCTTTCCAGTATGCTGAAATATTCCCCGCATTACCAACAGGGATCGCAAGCACATCAGGGGCCATACCCAACCCTTCGATGACTTCAAAAGCTGCTGTTTTCTGGCCTTCCAAACGATACGGATTCACTGAATTCACAAGAGTGACAGATTCGGTTTTACTCAGCTCACGGACGATTTCCAGGGCTTCATCAAAATTCCCTTCGATGGAAATGATTTCGGCACCATACATGACAGCTTGAGCCAGTTTCCCTTGAGCAATTTTCCCCTCGGGGATGACCACGATACATTTGATTCCTGCCCTCGCTGCATAGGCTGCAGCTGAAGCGGAGGTATTTCCGGTAGAGGCGCAAATGACCGTCGAACTCCCTGACTCTACCGCTTTGGCAACGGCGAGAACCATTCCGCGATCTTTAAAGGATCCGGTAGGGTTTGCTCCCTCAACCTTTACATTCAACTCGATGCCCCATTCCCGGGACAGCGTTTTTAATTCAACCAAGGGAGTATTCCCTTCATTTAACGTTAAAAGAGGAGTGTCATCATTTAATGGAAGATGCTCCCTATACTGCTCCAGTAACCCTTTCCATCTCATCCTTTGTCTCCCCCTTCTACACGGTATGAACTTTCAATCGAATGAACCGCTTCATAATCCTTCAGCTCCATCAATATGTCTTCGTAATGATCAAGAGATGCTTTATGAGTCACAAGGACAATTTCAGCAAATTCATCACTGTCCAATGGATTCTGTAGAATCTTCTCAAAACTGACGCCGTGATTCGAGAAGATGGAAGTGAGTTTTGCTAAGACGCCTACTTCATCCTGAACGTGCAGACGCAAGAAATATTTTGAGTGAATTTCATTCCGTTCTTTTAACTTTTTAGGGAATTGCGGGTTCACCGCACTCTTACCCGTGACTCCCAATCTCATATTCTTCATAATTCCTACCATATCTGATACGACGGCTGTGGCCGTTGGAAGACTTCCTGCCCCCGGACCGTAAAACATCGTTTCACCAACCGCTTCCCCATATACGTACACTGCGTTATATTCATCATGAACGGATGCGAGAGGATGCTCATTTTGCAGCAGAGTGGGCTCCACGCTCACTTCTACACTTTCTCCTTCACGGTGAGCGTAGCCGATGAGCTTCATTGTGTAGCCGAATTGCTCGGCATATTGGATGTCATCACCCGTCACTTCCGTAATACCTTTCACTTTCACATCGGCTAGATCGACGTTCATGGAAAACCCTAACGTTGAAAGGATCGCCATCTTCCTCGCTGCATCCAAGCCGCCTACATCTGCCGTCGGATCCGCTTCTGCATACCCTAAGTCCTGAGCTTCCTTGAGAACATCATCGAAGGTCCGTCCCTCTTTCGTCATCTTCGTCAGTATGAAGTTCGTCGTTCCGTTGACGATTCCCATCATTTTCGTGATGCGATCGGAGGCGAGGCCATCTACTAAACTTCTTAAAATCGGGATTCCCCCTGCGACGCTGGCTTCGTAGAATAGGTCGCAGCCGTTTTCTGAGGCGGCCCTTAGTAATTCCGGTCCGTGAAGGGCCATGAGATCCTTGTTTGCCGTTACGACATGCTTCTTCTGGTGCAGTGCATGGATGAGATGTTCTTTCGTTGCTTCAATTCCTCCCATTACCTCGACCACAATATCAATTTCAGGATCAAACAGGACTTCCTCAGGATTTAAGGTCAGTATGCTGTTTACCATTTCCAGTCCTCTATCTTTCTCTAAATCCTGAACAAGGGCTTTCTTTACCTTCACAGGACAGCCGATTTGGTGGGACAGTTTATCCTGATGATTCTCTACAATCTTCACCACTCCGGCTCCCACCGTTCCGAGTCCTAAAAGTCCGATTGAAATTGATTCCATAAGCCGAAAACCTCCATTTGTTTATTTCACATGTACATTTGTTCTTATATAGTGGACATTATAGTTGAAAAAATTACCTATTACAATAGGTATTTACGTATTTCTCGAATGTAAGAGTTTTCATTATTCATATATTGTGAGAATTGTTTTTAATAAACTCCATCACTTATAAACAGAGGACCGCTCCTAACTAACAACGTAGTTAAGAGCCGTCCTTCTTTCACACAATATGGTGCAGCTGTCTGGCCATTTTGGATAGATCCCGGTACACAGGGATCTTGCTTGGATCGGCATTTCCGCCACTGATGACACAGCCGACTTTCTTTCCTTGTACCTTGACCTTTTGGCACATGGCTGCCGCTAAGGATGCGGCTCCCGCTCCTTCCACCAGCGTTTTTTCCCGTTGAAGCATAAACATGATACTATAGGAGATTTCTTCATCGGTCACGGTGACCATGTCGTCCACATACTTCCGGATGATCGGAAACGTGAGCTCTCCAGGCTTCTTGACGAGGATCCCGTCAGCAATGGTGTGTACATGCTCCAGGGGCCCTTTGTTTCTTCCTGTAAAAAAGTTATACGTAGCCGGTGCTCCCAGTGCCTGTACGCCGACGATCTGTACTCGGGGGTTAAAGGCTTTTACGGCCAGTGCCATTCCGGCCAACAGACCCCCTCCGCCAACAGGTACCAGAATCATGTCTAAATCACTAAGCTGCTGAAGCATTTCCAGTGCGACTGTCCCTTGCCCAGCCATCACTTTATGATCATCAAATGCATGAACATACGTCGAGCCATTTCTGATTTTCTCTTGGAGTGCTGCCCCGTAGGCTTCCTGATAGGTGTCTCCAGTCAGGACAATCTCAGCTCCGTAATGTTTCGTTGCCGCAATTTTTGTGGAAGGTGTTCGTTTTGGCATGAAGATTTTCGACGGAACTCCGCGCAGGGATGAAGCCAGTGCCACACCTTGGGCATGATTTCCTGCAGATGCGGCAATGATGCCTCTGCCCGCTTCTTCTTCAGACAATGACATGATTTTATTCATTGCGCCTCTTACTTTGAAGGAACCTGTTCGCTGCAGGTTCTCCATTTTCAAATAGATCTCTCCACCTGTGAACGTATTCAGCGTCGATGATTGCTTTAACGGTGTTCGATGCACCTGATGGCTGATTCTTTCCATCGCTTCTACAACTTCAGTGTTATCCATTAAATTCCCAAGCCACTCACCTCATAATTTTTTTCGTATTCTTCAATATTTTTTCCGTAATGTAACGTCAAATCAATTTCATCCAGTCCCTTTAACAACATCGTCTTCCAGTAAGGATCGATGTCAAAAGAGACACGAAGCCCTTCGGAATCACAAATGGTCTGATGCTCAAGGGAAACTTCCATTTTATATAAATCTACATGACTCTCATTTCTTAAAAGAGCATCCACTGTCTTCTCTTCAAGCTGAATGGGCAGGATCCCATTCTTCAAACAGTTGTTATAAAAAATATCTGCAAAGCTTTTGGCGATGATTACTTTAAACCCATAGTCCTGAAGGGCCCACGGAGCGTGCTCCCTCGAAGATCCGCACCCAAAATTCTTACCGCCAAGGAGAACCTCGGCGTTTTGATATTGGGGTGTGTCTAATAAGAAATCGTCTCTTAGCGACTTTCCATCGTCTTCAAAGCGCCAATGATAAAACAAGAACTGTCCAAACCCTTTACGTTCAATCCTTTTTAAAAACTGTTTCGGTATGATTTGATCGGTATCGACATTGTCTCTCCTGAGAGGAAATACTTTTCCTTCCACATGATTGATCGCCACCTTCTCACCTCCTATGAAATCGGCATTTTTTCAAGCTTCCGTACATCTGTCAGCTTCCCGGTCACGGCCGCGGCTGCGGCCATGGACGGGCTGAGTAGATGCGTTCTTGATCCATTTCCTTGCCTGCCTTCAAAGTTCCGGTTGGAAGTCGATGCACAGCGTTTGCCTGGAGGCACGATATCATCATTCATGGCCAGGCACATGCTGCAGCCTGCTTCCCTCCACTGGAATCCGGCTTCTTTAAAAATGGTATCCAATCCTTCCTCTTCAGCCTCTTTCTTCACTTTAAACGAACCCGGAACAACCAAAGCGGTCACGCCCGGCTTTACAGTTTGGCCTTTCACCACCTCAGCCGCCGCTCTCAAGTCACTCAAGCGCGAATTCGTACACGAGCCAATAAACACATAATCAACCTCTATGTCCTCGATTCTCATCCCCGCTTCGAGCCCCATATAATGAAGAGCCCTTTCAACCCCTTCTCTTTCAGAAGGATCTGCGTACTGTTCCGGATGAGGGACGGACCTCGAAATCGATGCGCCCATTCCAGGATTGGTTCCCCATGTTACATGAGGTTCGATCTCCTCACCTTTCACCTCCATTTTGTGATCATAGGTTGCGTCCTTGTCACTCTTTAAGGATCTCCATTCTTCTTTGCATTGTTCAAACGATTTGTCTTTAGGAAGATATTCTTTCCCCTTTAGATAATCGAAGGTCGTCTCGTCAGGACTGATCAATCCCGCTTTGGCTCCTGCTTCAATGCTCATATTACAGACGGTCATTCTTTCTTCCATGGATAGATTGCGGATCACGTCACCGGTGAATTCGATGACATATCCGGTTCCAAATCCTACCCCGTAGGTAGAAATGATGTGTAAGATCACGTCTTTGGCTGTGACACCGAATCCCAACTCTCCCGTCACGTCCACTTGAAGAGTTTTCGGCTTTGATTGCCAGAGGGTTTGGGTTGCCATAACATGCTCCACTTCACTCGTGCCAATCCCGAAGGCCAGTGCTCCGAAGGCTCCGTGGGTTGAGGTATGACTGTCTCCGCAAACAATGGTTTTCCCCGGCTGAGTCAAACCGAGCTCTGGACCGATGACGTGGACAATCCCTTGATCGGGATGATGAATATCGGCAAGAGTGACACCAAATTCTTCACAATTTTTCTTTAACGTATCCATCTGCAGTCGAGCGATTTCATCCCTGATGATGTGACGCTCTCTCGTCGGTACATTGTGATCCATCGTGGCATAGGTCAAATCGGGTCTTCTCACCTTGCGATTTTTCAAGCGCAGCCCTTCAAATGCTTGGGGAGACGTAACTTCATGTACAAGGTGCAGATCAATATACAGTAAATCCGGCTTTCCCTTTTCTCTGTGCACTATGTGTTTTTCCCATATCTTTTCGATGATATTTTTCCCTGCCATGAACTCCCTCCTGGTTTGGTTAGATTTTTATTCAGTTAAGGCTGTATTAATAGAATTGTTACTGAGTGAGTAGTGGTTGATTTCCGCTCCAATCAACTTCTTTATAATCTAATTGCTTACACAAAAGCAATTCAAGTAAATCCTATCCTACAAGTAAGCCGCCAGGATGGAAGACAGGGCATGATCCGCTTCCAGTCGCTCTACAACCAGCTGACTCATGGCACCGGTCCCCACAACGGTTCCGCGTCCCATGGTCCAAAGGTCTCCTGTACGGTAGCCTGCGTTGAGGACCTCCTGAACGGCCATTTCGATCATTTCCGCTTCTTCTTTTAAGCCGAAGGAGTGTCGCAGCATCATGGCAACCGATAGAATCATGGCCAGTGGATTGGCTTTTCCTTTTCCGGCGATATCGGGTGCTGATCCGTGTACCGGTTCGTAAAGCCCGAAGGAGTCCCCTCTTAAACTGGCTGAAGGAAGCATTCCCAGTGAGCCTGTGATCATGGAGGCTTCGTCACTCAGGATGTCTCCGAACATATTCTCCGTTACCAAAACATCGAATTGCTTCGGCTGATACATTAACTTCATGGCCGCTACATCGACCAGCATGTGCTCCACTTCCACATCCGGGTATTCAACGGCGACTTCATTCACGACTTCGCGCCACATTCGACTGGTTTCCAGAACATTTGCCTTGTCGACGGACGTTAATTTTTTCTTGCGCTTTTGAGCCAACTTGAAGGCCTTATGAACGATTCGTTCGATTTCACTTTTTTCATAGACAAGGGTATCAACTGCTACTTCATCTCTCTTCCCTTGACGACCGGACGGCTGACCGAAGTACAATCCTCCTGTCAGTTCCCTGACTATCACCAGATCTACTTCTTCTACAATCTCCCGCTTTAGCGGGGATGCACCCAGTAAACTTTCAATTGCTTTCACCGGCCTCAGATTCGCAAATAGCTCGAACTCTTTGCGAATCGCCAGGAGACCTTTTTCAGGACGAAGCTCTTTGGGAAGATGCTCCCACTTAGGACCTCCTACGGCTCCTAATAATACGGCGTCACTATCTCTACAAAGCTTGATCGTTTCAGGAGGTAATGGAGTACCGAAGCGATCGACGGCAGACCCGCCGATGTGACCTTTCTCGACTTCGAATTCATGACCGAACCAATCACCCACTGCCTTCAGTACTTCTAATGCCCCGTCCATGATCTCTTGACCGATACCGTCTCCTGGTAGTACAGCGATTTTCTTCTTCATTAGAATTACCTCCTGTTTTGGTTGGCTTTTTTATGTGAGAGCCTTGGTATACTTGATATACAAGGCTCCTCCTTGTTATAAGCTGGCTTTCACCGCTTCCTTCTCCAAGGACTGTGACTTCCGTTGAGCGGATCGATTCACTGCATTAAGGTAAGCGCGTGCCGATGCTTCTAATACATCCTGGGCAGTTCCCCGTCCGCTTGTCTTTTCTCCGTTATATTCAAGTCTTACATAGACTTCTGCAAGAGCATCCCGGCCACCACCGACTGAGTTGATCTTGTAATCTAATAATCTAGAAGGACTTGGCAGGATTTTTTCGATCGTATTGTAGATGGCTTCTACACTC
This sequence comes from Rossellomorea aquimaris, assembly GCF_003315075.1. Taxonomy (GTDB): domain Bacteria; phylum Bacillota; class Bacilli; order Bacillales; family Bacillaceae_B; genus Rossellomorea; species Rossellomorea aquimaris_C. Next base: position 147,107 of record NZ_QNRJ01000003.1, on the reverse strand, counting down.
CCTGATCCCGTTGAAGCAAGCCGGGTTACACTTCCGTCCTCAAACTTCAATTCGATCGTGGCCGTCGGGATATTGTCCATGCCATATTGGACCTGCATTCTTTCTAATGTAAAGCCGACAGCTTCGGCCATTTCCGTTTGCTTATTCGTCAGGATGCTGAAGAGATCTTCATCGACGATTTCCTTTTTCTTATCCGCCAGATCCTTGAATGCATGAAATGCTTCATTGAGCTTCTCCTCTGAAAGTTCAAATCCCAATTCAACCACTTTATTTTTAAAGGCGTGACGTCCTGAGTGTTTTCCAAGCACCAGGCGGGTGGCATTCACTCCAATCAGTTCAGGGGTGATGATTTCGTACGTTGTTTTTTCCTTCAGCATTCCGTCCTGGTGAATACCCGATTCATGAGCGAAAGCATTATCACCTACAACCGCTTTGTTAGCCGGTACCCTCATCCCCGTCAGCTTACTGACAAGAGAGCTTGTTTTCTTGATTTCGTCGAGTTTCAGGCGGGTGGTGGCTCCGTAAAAATCTTCCCGGATTCTAAGAGCCACTGCGATCTCTTCCAGAGCTGCATTTCCAGCCCTTTCCCCGATCCCATTGATCGTTCCTTCGATTTGATCGGCTCCGTTTTCAATGGCAGCCAGTGAATTGGCTGTCGCCATTCCCAAATCATCATGACAATGAGCCGATAGCTTTACTCCGTCGATATTCGGAACGTTTTCTCTTACGTACCGAAACAATTCACCGTATTTATGAGGGGTGATATACCCTACCGTGTCAGGAAGGTTAATGACGGAAGCTCCTGCCTCAATCACCTTCTCCATGATTTTCACTAAAAAATTGAGATCTGAACGGCACGCATCTTCTGCCGACCACTGAACCACCGGGAAAAATTTCTTCGCATACTGAACGGCCTGGACCGCTGTATCGATGACCTGATCCGGTGTCATCTTCAGCTTATGGGTCATGTGAATGGGAGAGGTGGCAAGGAACACATGTAACCTTGGTTCGGCCGTTCCTTTAAGCGATTCCCATACCGCATCGATGTCCCGCTGCTGAGCTCGGGCAAGCCCCGTAACAGAGCTGTTCTTGATCGTGGAACCGATCCGCTGTACGGCATCGAAGTCCCCTTTTGAAGCTGCAGGAAAACCTGCTTCAATGACGTCCACCCCGAGCCTTTCCAGTTGTCTCGCCACTTCGATCTTTTCAATCGTATTAAGATTTACACCCGCTGACTGTTCACCGTCCCGTAGAGTTGTGTCAAAGATCTCAATGGTTCGCACTCGCAACCACTTCCTTTTCTTTAGTAGAAGGTTTCTGTACAAATGGCATCATTTTACGAAGCTCTCTCCCAACGACTTCGATCGGGTGCTGACTTTCACGTTGATTGATGGCGTTGAATTCCGGACGGTTCGCCTGGTTCTCCAGGATCCATCCCTTCGCAAATTTTCCTGTTTGGATATCCGTTAATACTTCCTTCATGCGGGCTTTCGTTTCTTCGTTCACCACCCGTGGACCTGAAACGAAGTCTCCCCATTGAGCCGTGTCTGAGATTGAGAAGCGCATTCCTTCTAATCCCTGCTCATACATCAGGTCAACGATCAGCTTCAATTCATGTAAACACTCGAAATAGGCGACCTCTTTTTGATAACCTGCTTCCACCAGCGTTTCGAATCCTGCTTTCACAAGGGATGTCACCCCTCCACACAGGACTGCCTGTTCACCGAATAGATCGGTTTCCGTCTCCTCCTGGAAGGATGTTTCCAAGATCCCTGCGCGTCCTGCCCCAACACCTTTTGCATACGCAAGGGCCAGTTCGGAGGCATGACCTGAAGCGTCTTGATAAACCCCGAAGAGTGCAGGCACTCCGGCTCCTTCTTCAAACGTTCTTCTTACCAGGTGTCCCGGTCCTTTTGGTGCTACCAGGAATACGTCTACATCTTCCGGAGGAACGACTTGATGGAAATGGATATTAAATCCGTGTGCAAATGCCAGTGCTTTGCCTTTCGAGAGGGCCGGCTTGATTTCTGCCTCATACACTTTCGGTTGATGCTCATCCGGCAGGAGAACCATGATGACGTCTGCCTGTTCACTTGCTTCGCGGACCGAGTAGACATCGAAACCGTCTTTTTCCGCCTGGTCCCAGGACTTCCCTTTTCGTAATCCGACTACAACATCAAATCCGCTTTCCTTCAGGTTCTGAGCATGTGCGTGACCTTGTGAACCATAACCGACAACCGCTACCTTCTTTCCTTTTAAAACCTCTTCATTCACATCTCCGTTATAATATACCTTTACCATTTCCCTCATCCTCTCCGTTTTTTGAATAATTAGTTTTTTGTAAATGTGGAGCTTCTAATTCACAATTGAATACTGTTTCAGGTCTGTGACCGACTTGCCATTTCCCCTGGCGAATGCCGTGATGCCTGTTCGGGCAATCTCTTTGATGCCGTAAGGTCTTAACAAGTCGATGATCGCTTCTATTTTCGATGTTTCACCCGTTACCTGGACGGTTACGCTGTCCCTTGCCACATCAATGATGGCGGCTCTGAATGGTTCTACGATCCCATTGATTTCGGACCGGGTCTGTCCTGTACTCAACACCTTGATGAGTGCCAGTTCCCTTGCGACGACGCCTTGATCCGTGATGTCGGAGACCTTAAGGACATCGATTTGTTTATGCAGCTGTTTTAACAGCTGTTCAATTTTGCCATCGTCTTCAACATTGACGACAAACGTCATTCTCGAAATCCCTTCGACTTCTGTGTAGCCCACTGAAATGCTTTCGATGTTGAACTGACGCTTTGTAAACAATCCGGTCACCCGGTTCAGGACACCACTCCGGTTATGAACGAGAGCCGTTACAATCCGTTTCCTCATGGTTTCACTCCTAACATTTCATGTAATCCTTTTCCTGGAGCCACCATCGGGTAGACATTTTCTTTTGGATTCACCCAGCAATCAATGAGTACCGGTTCATCACTTGTTAGTGCTTCTTTTAACACAGAATCGACTTCCTCCTGGGTTTTCACCTGATACCCTTTGATTCCGTATGATTCAGCCAGTTTCACAAAATCCGGCTGGGTGTTGAACACCGATTGTGAGTATCTCTTTTCAAAGAAGGTTTCCTGCCACTGTCTCACCATCCCCAGTGTGCCGTTATTGAGAAGGACTACTTTTACTGGAAGATTCAATTCTTTCAGGAGAACCAGCTCCTGAAGGGTCATTTGGAATCCTCCATCTCCTACAAAGGCGACCACTGTACTGTCCGGGTTCGCTAACTGAGCCCCGATCGCTGCCGGAAATCCGAATCCCATCGTGCCAAGGCCTCCGGAAGTGACCCAATTATTCGGCTTCTTAAAAGAGTAATACTGTGCCGCCCACATTTGATGCTGCCCCACGTCTGTTGTGACAACCGCTTCCCCGTTCGTCATTTCATACACCTGTTCAATCAGGCGTTGAGGAGATAGCACATCATGAGCCTGGTTATACCAGAAAGGATATTCTCTTTTGTATGACTTAAGATGCTGATGCCAGGCATCGAAATCAGGCTTCTCTTCCTCATGTTGAAGGAGTTTTTCCAGTGCCTGTTTGGCATCGGCTACGATCGGAATCTGCGTTTTGACATTCTTCCCGATTTCAGCCGGGTCGATATCGATATGGACCACCTTGGCACTCGGCGCAAAGGTAGCGAGATTCCCGGTCAACCTGTCGTCAAATCGGGCACCGATATTGATGAGCAAGTCACATTCGTGGAGCGCCATATTGCTTGCATAACACCCATGCATCCCTGCCATGCCGAGAAACAACGGGTGATCTGCCGGAAATCCACCTAAACCTAAGAGGGTGTGAATCACCGGGAGTTCATATTGTTCTGCGAAAGTCTTCAGTTCCTCCGTTGCCTTTCCGTGAAGGACTCCTGCCCCGGCTAAGATGACCGGCTGCCGGGAAACTTTGATGGCTTCCACCAGCTTCTTGATTTGAAGTGGATTGGGGTAGAAGTTAGGCTGGTACCCCGGTAAGTCCATTTCCACATCGCGTACCGGATAAGCTTGCTGCAAGGTCAAGTCTTTCGGAATGTCGACAAGTACGGGGCCAGGCCTGCCGGTTGATGCGATATGAAAGGCCTCCTTCACAATCCTCGGTAAGTCTTTAATATCACGCACCTGGTAATTATGCTTGGTGATCGGCATCGTAATCCCGACTACGTCCGCTTCCTGGAAAGCATCAGTTCCGATGACCCCAGAAGCCACCTGCCCGGTAAAGATAACAAGAGGAAGTGAATCCATCATGGCATCGGCAATCCCTGTCACTAAATTCGTTGCTCCCGGTCCTGACGTGGCAATGACCACACCCGGTCTCCCTGATACACGGGCATATCCTTCTGCCGCATGGATGGCGCCTTGCTCATGACGAGCGAGAACGTGCTTGATCGGGGCTTTGTATAGAGCATCGTAAATCGGCAAGACCGCTCCTCCAGGGTACCCAAACAGAATCTCAACCTTTTCCTCCTTCAAAGCTTTCATGAGCATATCAGCACCGTTGACATGTTCTGTTAGTGTCTGTGAAGCAAGTTCCGCCTCTACCTTCGCTCTCATTGCCTATCTCCTCCATTTCTTACTTTTTTCAAACAAAAAAGACCTTTCCACCCACTACGACAGAGTTCATCTTTCGCAGGGGCGAAAAGGTCTTCATCCTTTCCACGGTACCACCCTAGTTCAGAGATGATCGTTATCATCTCCCTTGGCAGGCTGATCGATTTCACCAGCCTTTGTTTTTGTAACGAGTATCATCTACTCGATCGTTCCTACTTTCAGAGGTTCAGAACGATACTCAGAGGGGATGTCGGTATTGGATGTATTACTGGTTTGCAGCACCACCAGCTCTCTGTAAATACGATTTCCAATCCTTTTACCTCTTCAACGCTTTCCTTTATTCCGTTTTCAAAATTCCACCTGTACTCGCTGATGTTACAAGCTTGGCATATCTTGCTAAGTAACCTTTTCTGATCTTTGGAGGAGGCTGTACCCACTCCTTTTGCCTGAACTGAAGTTCTGTTTCTGAAACCATGAGGGAAATCGTTCGATTGGTGAGATCAATGAAGATGGGATCTCCATTTTCCACCACGCCGATCGGTCCTCCTTCAGCAGCTTCCGGTGAGACATGACCGATTGAAATGCCCCGGGATGCTCCTGAAAACCTGCCGTCCGTCATGAGTGCGACTTTCTTCTCAAGGCCCCTTCCGGCAATGGCTGCCGTTGGTGCCAGCATCTCCGGCATTCCCGGACCACCCTTTGGTCCTTCATACCGGATCACCACTACATGCCCTTCTCTCACTTCTCCACTTTCAATGCCTGCAAGTGCGTCATCCTGAGATTCATATATAATCGCTTCACCCATGAAGGTTTTAATGGATGGGTCGACTGCTCCGACTTTGATGACTCCTCCGTTTGGAGCGATATTCCCAAAGAGTACGGATAATCCTCCGACTGGACTGTGGGCATTTTCCTTGCGACGGATGACATCGTCATTTTGAATATGAGCATCCTTCACATTTTCATAAAGTGACTTTCCTGTAACGGTGATGCGATCTTTGTTTACAGCTTCCATTTCACATAGCTCTTTAATGATAGCGCTGACCCCTCCAGCGTTATGGACGTCCTGCATGGAGTAATCCGAGGCCGGGCTTATTTTAGATAAATAGGGGACTCGTTCAGCAACTTTATTGATCCGGTTGATGTCATAATCGATTTCCGCTTCATTCGCAATCGCCAGTGTGTGGAGAACGGTATTCGTGGAACCTCCCATGGCCATGTCTAAAGCGAATGCATCATCGATGGTGTCTTTCGTTATGATGTCTCTTGGTTTAATATCTTTCTTGATCATTTCCACCAGGTATTTGGCTGCATCCTTGATTAACTGATGCCGTTCTTCCGATGTGGCAACAATCGTGCCATTTCCCGGAGGAGCCATTCCAAGCATTTCCATCAGGGAATTCATGGAGTTCGCCGTGAACATCCCTGAGCATGATCCACATGTCGGACATGCATTGGCTTCGATGTCGAGAAGCTGTTCCGCGGTCATCCTTCCTGACTGATGGGCGCCCACTCCTTCGAAAACGGATACGAGTGATAATGGTTTCCCTTCACTGGAAACCCCCGCTTCCATCGGCCCTCCCGATACGAAAACCGATGGGACGTTTGTTCGGACCGCTGACATGAGCATTCCCGGAGTGATCTTGTCACAGTTCGGAATGTAGAACACTCCGTCGAACCAGTGAGCGTTGATGACGGTTTCTGCTGAGTCGGCAATCAGTTCCCGGCTCGGGAGTGAGTACCTCATCCCGATATGTCCCATGGCGATCCCATCATCCACACCGATTGTGTTGAATTCGAATGGGATCCCGCCGGCTTCCCGGATTGCTTCTTTCACCACTTGGGCAAATCCGTTTAAATGCATATGACCGGGAATGATATCGATGTAAGAGTTGCACACCCCGATAAATGGTTTTTCCATGTCTTCGAGCTTGACTCCCGTCGCATATAGTAAACTGCGGTGGGGAGCCCGGTCGATTCCTTTCTTGATCATGTCACTTCTCACGTCATCACCTCCACTTAGCCAACTTGAGCATTCTGTTTGTAAACTTTTCTTCCATCCTGCGTGACAGTGCTTCTGAACTCCTGCAATAATTGGGTTGTATACTTTCCAGGTTTTCCTTCACCGATTACACGTCCGTCAACTTTTACAACGGCAATGACTTCGGCGGCTGTGCCTGTTAAGAACACTTCATCCGCTGTATACACATCATGACGGGTGAAGACTTCTTCCTTCATCTCGAATCCTAATTTCCCGGCAATCTCAATGATGGCATTACGGGTGATCCCTTCAAGGGCCCCTACATATCCGGGAGGTGTCAGGATCTTTCCTTTTTTGACAATGAAGATATTGTCTGCGGATCCCTCTGCTACATATCCTTGATCGTTCAACATCAATGCTTCGCTTACACCAGCGAGGTTCGCTTCGATTTTAACGAGAATGTTATTTAAGTAATTTAAGGATTTAACCTTTGGTGAAAGAACATCTGCCCGATTTCGGCGGCTGGCCACTGTAACGATATCGATGCCCGTTTCGTATAAGCTTTTCGGGAATAGGGCCAGTTGTTCTGCAATGACGATGATTTGTGGTTTCCTACAAGTAAATGGATCCAATCCCAGGTTTCCAACACCTCTGGAAATGACCACTCGTATGTAGGCATTCTCAAGTTGATTCTTTTTCAATGTATCTACGATAATATCGCTCATCTCTTCTTTAGAGACTTCAATATGCAACATGATGGATTTTGCTGAGTCATAAAGGCGATCAACATGCTCTTCCAGACGGAACACATTCCCATCATACATTCGAATCCCTTCGAACACTCCATCTCCATATAGAAAACCATGGTCGTACACAGATACAACTGCGTCTTCCTTTTTTACAAATTGTCCGTCTAAGTAGATCCACTGTTCGTTCATGTTAATCATTCCTTTCCCGGTTGAAATTTATTTGATTATTCAGTAATTTATTTTTGCAACGAAAGTACGTTGACTGTAAGCCTGTTGAGAGGGGGCAGAATCGGTTTATGACTGCCGCTTACCGCCGGCTCAGGTTTTTATATTGAGGACAATATTACTCCCGTTTCACAGGAAGGTCAACAGGGTTTTTGTAAATTTTTTGACTATTTAGATTTATCTGATTACAAGTAAACGCTTACATCTTTGTCCTAATAGAGTTTAAGGTGGGAAAAAAATATTTAAGATTTTTTTCATTAGAGGGGTGAATCGTCATTCAGAAGTGGCGAAAATCTCAATCAAAAATTTTTCGACAAAATCCTACAGGAATGCAGGCTCGGGGAGTTTGTACCCAGTCGGATCGGGACTGGTGCATCCTTTTCACCATCTTACAACGGAGAATGTGTCTGTCTTTTGAAGCGACATGCTTTTTCCATTCCCCAAAAAAAGAATCAATCCAGAAAGCAGGGCCCCCTGGATTGATTCTTCTATACCCATGTATACATATAATTCTCATCTTCGACATCGTTTGCTTTTTTGACAATTTTCAACGGCTTGAAGGTATCGATCATGACAGCGAGCTCCAACGTTTCTTTTTTTCCGATACTGGCTTCCGTCGTTCCTGGATGAGGACCGTGTGGAATCCCACTCGGGTGGAGGGTGATCGATCCTTCTTTGATTCCCTTTCTGCTCATGAAGTTTCCTTCCACATAGTACAGCAGCTCATCACTGTTCACGTTGCTGTGATTATAAGGAGCCGGAATCGATTCCGGATGGTAGTCGTATAACCTTGGAACAAATGAGCAGACAACAAAGTTATGCCCTTCAAATGTTTGATGAACAGGCGGCGGCTGATGAACACGACCGGTGATCGGCTCGAAATCCTCTATGTTGAATACCCAGGGATACAGATAACCATCCCAGCCGACGACGTCAAGTGGATGGTGATTCAATACGTGGGAATGAAGCGCACCCCTTGACTTGGTGATCACCTCAAACTCGCCCTTTTCATCCTTGGTTTCAAGCTTTTCCGGCCCCCGCAGATCCCGTTCACAGAAGGGACTGTGTTCCAGCAGCTGCCCGTACTCGTTTCGGTAGCGACGAGGAGTCGTAATCTGGCTGAATGACTCGACGATCAGCATCTTCGTCTCTTCTTCAGGAACGACACGGTAGATGGTCCCAATCGGAATCACCACATAATCACCTTTTCCATAGGTTAGCGTTCCGAACATCGTCTCTACCTTTCCTTTACCAAAATGGATATAAAGCATCTCATCTCCATCACCATTCCGGTAAAAGCTTGTCATCTCTTCTGTGACATAGGAAGTTCCAATCAATAAATCGGAATTACCAAGTAAATACTCACGGCTCTTTAAGGCACAGCCTTTCTTTTCTACCTTGTCTGTAAAGAAATGTCGATGGCGCAGAGCACCCTCTTCCTCAAATTCCGGCATATAACTGCCTAAATACTCTGTTTTCGCCACCGCCGTCGGCAAATGATGATGATACAGAATCGACTGTGTTCCCGAGAATCCCTTCGTCCCCATCACCTGCTCCCTGTAGAGGGTGCCGTCGTCTTTTTTAAACATGGTGTGACGTTTGTGAGGTATTTTCCCCAGTTGACGATAGTACATGGTTTTCCTCCTCTCTTCTGCTTACAATTGTATTACGCAGAACCCCTAATCCCGTAATCTCTAATTCCACTACGTCCCCAGGCTTCAGCCACGGATGTGTCTCAGTACCCAGCTCTAAAATGCATCCTGTTCCTACAGTACCGGATCCAATCACTTCGCCGGGATACAGGGTGACGTCTTTGGAGGCGCGCTCGATCATGTCTGCAAATGTATAATGGATATCCTGATAGTTACCCTTGGATAGGAGTTTCCCATTCACCTTCCCCGTCATAGGCAGGTCAAAACGATCTCCCTTTCTATAGGTATCCAGTTCATCTTTCGTCACTAAATAAGGTCCGAAAGATGTGGCAAAGTCCTTTCCTTTCGCCGGACCAAGTCCCACTTTCATCTCATGCTTCTGGATGTCCCTTGCACTCCAGTCGTTCATGATAAAATAACCATAAATATAGTCTTCCGCGTTTTCTTTTGTAATGTTTTTTCCTTCTTTGCCAATCACGCAGGCGATTTCCAGTTCATAATCAAGCCACTCACAGTCAGCCGGCTTTTCAATATGATCGAGAGGACCCTTTACAGCTAAATGATTCGTAAAATAGAAGACGGGAATGTCATACCATTCCGGCACAACATCCAGTCCCCTCCGTTTACGGGCCGTTTTCACATGCTCTTCAAACGCATAGAAATCCCGGATGCTGACTGGCCTTGGAATCGGTGACTTCAGGGTGACTTCTCGTAATGAATGTACTCCCATGTCTTTTTCCGACAAGGTACCGAGCCCCTTCATCCTTTTCATGCCTTCTTCTCCAAGATCGATAACGGATAACATGTCTTTAGGGAGCGATCCATTGCTGACAGCATGGATGTCCACGACAAGGTCATCCTGAACGAATCCTGCCCTTACTTCTCCTTCTTTTAAAAAACTAACCAGCTTCACGTAAGATCACCTTTTTCGAATCAATTCAAATGAATCGGATAATGGTTTGGTGTACATCTGACCGGCAAGTCTTCCCACCGGCTTGAGTTCCTTTGAATCTATTTTTCCGTCGTAATAGAGTTCATCATTGATTCTCACACATTCTACCTTCCCGATGACAAGGCTACCTGCACCAGGATGATCGCCGAAATGAAGAACCTCATGAAGGACGCATTCCAACTGCACCTTACTTTCAGATACTCCTGGAGGCTTTACCGTAATGGACTCCTTCTTCGTCAGCCCGACCTGCTCGAATTCATCAACGCCAGGTTCAAATTCAATGGCACAGTTATTCATTTCCTCCACAAACTCTTCACTAACGATATTGATGACGAATTCCTTCGTTTTCTCGATATTTCGGAGGGTATCCTTTTTGCTGCCATCCTTCCCTCTTCTCATGGGGGAGAAGCAAACGAGCATAGGCTCTGCACAAATCGCCGTAAAGAAGCTGTAAGGGGCCAGGTTTGCAATCCCATCTTCATCAAGGGATGAAACGAAGGCAATCGGCCGGGGCAAAATCGAGCCGATCATCAGTTTATAGGCTGACTGCCACTCAAGCGTCTGGGGTTTGATATCCATTTAGTTCACTCCTTCGTTTTCCAAAATGTCTTCCAGTGCTCCCACGAATCTCTTGTTATCGTCCTCTGTTCCAATCGTGACACGAACCGTGGTCGGATATCCGAGAAGAGTTCCTGAACGGACGACGAGCCCCCTTTTCACAAGTTCATATGAGACCGTGTCACCATTCATTCCCGTGTCCACCATGATAAAGTTCGATTGAGACGGGAAATAGGATATGCCCAGACGATCAAATTCACTTTCCAAATAAAGACGGCCCTGCTCGTTCTTATGGGTACACTCCCTGATAAACGCTTGATCTTCCAGGGCAATGATCGCTGACTTCTGGGCAACGGTATTCACATTGAATACATCTTTCACTTTACGAAGCTGTTCTGCAATCTCCTCATTCATGACCCCGAACCCGACTCTTAGTCCGGCCAGGCCATATATTTTCGAAAATGTTCTAAGGACGATCAGGTTTTCGAATGCTGACAGAAGAGGCAGGGTTTCTAAATAGTCATCGGTTGTAACGTACTCCATATAGGCTTCATCCACCACTACCAGGATGTGAGAAGGGACGCTCTCGATAAAGTGCAGGAGTTCTTTTTTTCCGACAATGGTCCCAGTCGGGTTATTCGGGTTGCACACAAAGACCAGCTTCGTTTCTGAAGTGATGTGGTCAAGCATCCCCTGCAAGTCATGGGTACCGTCTACGAGAGGGACAATGACCGGAGTGCCTCCCTCCAGGAACACATTGGTCTGGTACCTGGGAAATGTAATATCGGCCATAACGGCTTCGTCGCCAGCGCTCAAGTAAGCTCTCGTCAACAGCCGGATCACTTCATCCGAGCCATTCCCGAATACGATCTGTTCTTTCGGAACCCCTAAAAACGCTGAAACCTTTTGACTAAGATCGACGGCAGCTCCGTCCGGATACAAAAACAGGTCGCTCCCATTTTCTTTAAACCACTGCTTCACTTTCGGGGAGCAGCCATATATATTTTCATTTTCTGACAGCTTTCTGATTGAGGAGAGACCATGCTCCTTCTGTAAGTCGCCAAGCGTCTTCCCCAGCACATATGGAGCGATATGTGTGACTGCTTCTCTTGTTTTGAACTTTAATGTCATACATGAATCCTCGCCTTCCTCATGGATGAAGGGGGTCGACTCACGTGTTAGCTTATCTTCTGTTCAAATATGGTACCTGCAAACTGTACGATATTATAAGTAGAAGCAGCTAATCTCTTCATGAGTTAACCCCCTGACCGGTCCTTTGACCCCCGTTATATATACTAATCTCTATCTATTTATTATAGGTTTCCTCTGCGTTCTTGCTCGCGCTCGATGGATTCGAATAATGCTTTGAAGTTTCCTTCTCCGAATCCTCTTGCACCCTTACGTTGAATCACTTCAATGAATAGAGTAGGACGATCTACGATTGGCTTTGTGAATATTTGAAGCAGGTAGCCTTCGTCATCACGGTCTACCAGAATATTCAACTCTTTGATCTTGGAGATCTCTTCGTCGATTTCCCCTACACGCTCTGAAAGCATGTCGTAATAGGAATCCGGTGTATTTAGGAATTCCACACCATTTTCCTTCAAGATCCCAACTGTCTTCACGATATCCTCGGTCAGGATGGCAATATGCTGAACCCCTGGACCACCGTAGAACTCAAGATATTCCTGAATTTGTGATTTGCGCTTTCCTTCAGCAGGCTCATTGATCGGGAATTTAATGCGACCGCCGTTATGCATAACCTTGGACATAAGGGCCGAGTATTCCGTTGTAATGTCTTCATTTGTGAAGTGGCGCATTTCCTTGAAGCCCATCACTTTTTCATAGTACTCCACCCACTCTTCCATTCGCTCCACGTTTCCAACTACGTGATCCACAGCGATGATACCGGCATCTTCATGTTTAAGAGTAGAATCATATTTTTCAAAGCCCGGCATGAAGATCCCTTTATAATCTTTACGTTCCACAAGGGTATGGATCGTATCCCCGTATGTACCAATGATGGCTTTCTTCAATTTTCCATTATCATCTTCGAGGGTCGAAGGTGGCATGATTTCAATCGCACCGCGGGATACCGCTCCAGTGTAAGCCTTTTCAACATCATCCACCACAAGGGCGATATCTTTAATGCCGTCTCCGTGATGCTTTACGAATTGGGCCACCCGGCTGCCTTCGTGCAGGCTTCCTGTTATGACCAACCGGACTTTGTTTTGTTGCAGTACATAGGATACTGTGTCACGATTTCCTGTTTCCAGCCCTGAATAGGCAACGGTCTTAAAACCGAAAGCTGTACAGAAGAAGTGAGCAGCCTGCTTTGCATTACCCGTATAATACTCCAAAAAATCCACATCTCTTACCGGGAAGATATCTTCTACTTTATCCTGCTTTTTTGCTACATTCTCTTGCATCCTAATCCCTCCATTAACGTTAGTATATTCTGAATATTATATTAAATAGTTTTATAGAACTTCTCAAGAGCGGCTAGTAAAGCTTAAACGCTTCTCTGTGTAAAAGCGTGTTCCTCACTTTACCTGGCAAGCTCCTCTTTTCGAGGAGGCATGTGCACGGCGTCTCCCTTTAATCCTTCGACCGCTTCGAGCAGACTTTCATTCATACTTGGGTGCGGATAAAGTGGAAAACGAAAGTCCTCATCTCTCGCTGCCATCTCAAGGCCGAGCACACCTGATGTGATCAGCTCGGCTGCCCCCTTCCCCATCATATGAATCCCAAGAATCATATCCGTTTCACTGTCTGACACGACTTTCACGAATCCATCCTTTTCATCCGTCAGCTGAGCATACCCGTTTCCTCTGACAGGGTTCTCACTCACTGTAACCGAATAACCTGCCCGTCTTGCTTCTTCCTCCGTCAATCCTGCACATGCAATGGGAGGACTCATCTGCACCACCGTCGGCACAAACTGCAGATCCACTTCCACTTGTAGCCCAGCCATCGCCTCGGCCGCCGCCTTCCCCTGTTTGATCGCTTTGACTGCGAGGGACGGACCTTCCGTGACATCCCCGATCGCCCATATATTCGGAATGGAGGTCCGTCCCTCCCGATCTGTCCGGATATAATCCTCCTCCGTTAATTCAACACGGAGACGGTCAAGTCCGATGTCTGATAGGTTCGGCTTAACTTTTCCACTTGCGACGAAGTGAGAGCCTTCAATTGAAACGATTTCCCCGTTCCCTTTGTCCATGCTCACTGTGACTTTTGCTTCAGCTTGGCTCGCAGCTTGCAGCGTAGAATTCTTGATTACATTGACCTTCTGCTTTTTCAGCTGTCTGAACAGTTCTTTTGATATGGCAGAGTCAAATGGAAATTCCCCGTTCAAAATAAGGGTGACACGGCTTCCCAATATGGAGAAAATAGCCGCGACCTCCAATGAAATATAATCGCTCCCATATATGATCAGCTCCCCAGGGATTTCCTCGAGCTGAAAGATTTCTTTCTCTTTCAGGACACGATCCGAGTCAAATTCAATTCCATCCGGGTATTGAATCTCACCACCTGTCGCGACGATTGCCTGTTTGAAATTAAACAGGGAAAACTCATGACCGTTTTCAACTCCAATACGGGATTCTGACAGGAAGGATGCCGAGCCCTTTACGATTTCAACCTTATTCGCTTTGCACAGTGATTCTACCCCTGCTCGGAGCTGGGTGATTTTTTTATTTTTATAGTTTTGAAGAGAAGAAAGATTGGCTACCACTTCCCCAAACTCCATCCCCATTTCCTTCAGGTGTTTCGTCTTTTTAAATTCCTGGGCAAAATGGGTGAATACCTTTGACGGAATGCATCCTTTATTTAAACAGGTCCCGCCTACATCCTCCCGTTCGATCAACGTCACCTGTCTACCGAGGCTCGCGGCTCTGATGGCTGCGTGATAGCCCCCGGGACCTCCTCCGATGACGACAATGTCTTTATCTTCCGTAATCTCTCCCACTACCATTTACATCAACTCCAAAAGCATGGATTGAGGTTCTTCAATCAGATCCCGTAATCGATTCGTGAATTTCACAGCTGTTCCGCCGTCTACCACCCTATGATCAAAGGACATCGAAACATTCATCATGGAACGGACGACAATTTCATCTTTTTCGTTCACCATCGGACGCTTCTTCGTTTTATGAAAGGCGAGGAGGGCTACTTCCGGTTCGTTAATGATGGGAGTCGCTCCGATCGATCCGTTCAGCGGTCCTACGTTACTGACCGTGAAGGTTCCTCCTTTGATATCCTTCATTGTTAACTTGCCTTCCTGTGCTTTTACGGTCAGTTCCTTCATTTCGCCGTGAATGTCCTTGATGGTTTTCCGTTCAACCTGTTTGATGACAGGGACGATCAGTCCTTCCTCTGTATCGACAGCGATTCCTATATTGTGATGGGACTGAAGTTCGACACACTCCTCCTGTTCATTAAGACGGGCATTGAAGACGGGAAACTCTTTTAAACAGACAGAAATGACTTTGATAAAATAAGCTCCAACGGAAATGGACCCGCCGCCCGCTTTCATGGTATCTTTCCAGGCTAATAGATTCGTCACGTCGACTTCTTCAAAATGGGTACAGTGCGGGATGGTTCTGAGTGACTGTGACATTTTGGAAGCAATCTGTTTGCGTCTGCCCCGGAAAGGAATCGTTTCAGCGTCAGGTTCGGTCGGTGCTGCTGGGGCAATAGTTTCAGGTTCTTCAACCGGGACCGGCACTGACTGACTTTCTCCATTCATATAAAGGAAAATATCTTCATCGAGGATTCTACCACCAGCTCCGGAACCAACCACTTCTTCTATGTTAATACCATTCTCCCTTGCTATTTTCCTCGTATACGGGGAAGCAAGGATCCTTCTCTTCTTCAATACTTGAGTTGTTTGGGGAAAGGACCCCTCGCCTCCATACGGCTTCTGTTCCTTTTCCATCAACAGGACCGTAGATCCCACTGGGATCGTTTCCCCTTCACTGACGGTAAACTCCTTGATCACCCCTGAAAATGGTGCCGGGATCTCTGCCGTCATTTTATCTGTTTGTACCTCTACCAGTGGTTGATCCGCTCTCACGACCTCCCCCACTTTTACAAGAAAGTGATTGATATTGGCTTCGGTCATGCCTTCCCCAATATCATGAAGCTTAACTTCCATGGACTCCCTCCTTGTCTAATAGCGGGCTACATTTTCCACTGCAGCCAGCACACGTTTACTGTCAGGCAAATAGAAATCTTCAAATCCGAAATATGGGACAGGTGTATCGAATCCTGTTACCCTTTCAGTCGGTGCTTTTTGATATAAAAAGGATTTGTCATTGATGATCGCCAGTACATCATTTCCGACTCCACCAGTGGCGTGTGCTTCATGGACAATCACGGTTCTGCCTGTCTTCTGCACAGAGGTCGAAATAAGGTCTTTATCCAGAGGGTAGAGTGTTCTAAGATCAAGGACTTCACAGTCGATGCCTTTACCAGCCGCTTCCTTCGCAGCGTCCTCAGCTACCTTCACCATGGCTCCCCACGCAATGATCGTGACATCCTCGCCCTCTTTGACTACCTTGCCTTTCCCGATTTCCACGGTGTACTTCTCTTCAGGCACTTCTTCCCTGGAAGAACGGTAACATCTCATGGGCTCCAGGAACAGAACGGGATCAGGGTCCTCGATGGCTGCAATCAGGAGTCCCTTTGCATCATATGGAGTTGCGGGGCAAACAACCTTGATTCCCGGCATATGAGTGAAAAGTGCTTCCGTGCTATCGGAATGAATCTCAGGCGCCCTTACACCAGCCCCATACGGAGCCCTGATGACCAATGGACAGGTGAAATGTCCCAGGGTACGGGCACGTATTCTGGATGCATGCGTCATGATCTGTTCGTATGCCGGGTAGATGAACCCTAAAAATTGGACCTCGGCTACTGGACGAAATCCGTTCAGCCCCATCCCGATGGCCGCTCCAATAAAGCCGGCTTCACTTAAGGGTGTATCAAGAACCCGGTCTTCACCGAATTCCTGTTGAAGACCGTCCGTCGCCCGGAATACTCCGCCGTTCGTCCCGATATCTTCACCCATCAACAGAACATCTTCGCTTTCCTGAAGCATCACTCTCATAGCATCCGTTATGGCTTGAACCATTGTCAGCGTCTTCATTTTCGTTAAGGTGCTCATTCTACTCACCTCTCCATCGCTCAAGGAGCTTTTCTTTTTGTTCCTGGATCGTCCAGGTCGGTGTCGCAAATACATAATCAAAGATCACACTGGGATCGGCTGCCGGATATGCTTCCAGTTCCTCGACTGCAAGATCTACTTCCTTTGCACATTCCTTTTGAACAGAGGTCATCCACTCTTCGTCATCCCAGCCTCGATGCTTCATGAATTTCGTCAACCGGTCGACAGGGTCATTTTCCTTACGTCGGGTCTCACTTTCCTGTTGATCACGATACTTCGTCGGATCATCTGCGGTTGTATGGGCACCGTATCTCCAGGTCACGGACTCGATCAAGGTAGGTCCGTCCCCGTTTCGTGCTCTCTCCAGCGCCTTCAACGTTTCAAAGTAAACAGCAAAAATATCATTGCCGTCGATGCGTACGCTTGGAATGTCATAGGCAAGTGATTTCTGGGCAATGGTCTTTGTTTTCATTTGCTTGTGCATGGGAACGGAGATGGCGTAATGATTGTTTTGATTGAAAAAGACGACCGGGGCCTCCCAGACGCTTGCCAGGTTCAATCCTTCATGAAAGTCGCCTTCAGAGGTTGCCCCATCACCAAAATAAACGATGGCTGCATTCCGGGTCCCTTTTCTCTTCTCGGCGAAAGCTGCCCCTACCGCATGGGGAAGCTGTGTCGCAATCGGAATGCCGGGAGTGAAGATATTCTTTCCTTCAGGAGGCACGCATCCTTCATTTCTCCCCTTCCAGAATAGAAGGATATGAAGCAGGGAGTGTCCGAATGTCATGGTTGCCCCATGATCCCGATAGGAAGGGAATAACCAGTCCTTCTCTTGTAGTGCAAGGGCACTCCCCACCTGTGAAGCCTCCTGTCCCTCAAATGGTGCGTAAGTTCCGATCCGGCCTTGACGCTGGAGGCTAACGGCTTTGCGGTCAAAGGTACGGATCCTGATTAGATGACGATAAAAAGTGCGGGCCAAGTCTTCTGAAATGTCCTCTTTATACTCGCTTTGAACCAGTTCTCCTTGTTGATCCATCACCTGGACCAATTGAAATTCCTCGATCATTTCATCACCTCTTTTGGTGCTTTTTTGTTGGTACGATAACCTAAGCTTTTTTTATGTCCTAACCGACCATTTCGGACGTTTCGCATGGGAGAAGAAGCTGTTTCTTCTTGTTCGTGCGTGGATTCTATCCTCACAGAACCGGTTGGCTGCTTCGACTGTGGTCATATGCTGGTTTTCTGATTGCAGGTAAATATTTTGAAGGCTATTATAGATGGCACTTGTCTTTTGAAGGACGCGTTCTTTGTTTGGTTCGTACAATTCGTCCGCTACCTGGATCAACCCGCCTGCATTGACGATGTAATCAGGTGCATATAAGATTCCTTTTTCGTGCAGCTTCATTCCATGGGAAAGGTCTAATAATTGGTTGTTGGCAGAACCGACGACCGCTTTTACTTTCAGCTGATCTACCGTGTGATCATTAATGATTCCACCGATGGCACAAGGAATGAAGACATCTGCATCAACCGAGTAGATCTCATCCCCTGATACGACTTTAATGGCTGCTCCCATCCTGTTTGCCTTGGCTACTAACTGATCGATGGATTTCTGACTGATATCCGTTACATAGAGGTCTGCTCCCTCTTCAAGTAGACGCTCGGCTACTTTAAAGCCCACTTTTCCTAACCCTTGAATGGCATAGCTTTTTCCATGGAGGTCCTTTGAGCCCCATACGTTTTGGTTGGTTGCCTGTAAGCCGTAGATCACGCCCATGGCAGTCGGGATGGATGAATCTCCGCTTCCACCGTATTCTTCATTGACGCCAACAATGCAATTCGTTTCTTTTAAGGCATAAACAAAGTCATCAGGAGTCGTGCCCATGTCTGTCCCGGTATAGAATCTTCCGTTCAGGGATTCAACAAATTGGCCGAAAGCACGGAACAGCTCAGGATGTTTGTCTTTTTCAGGATCTCCGATGATGACGGCTTTTCCTCCACCGAAGTCCACATCGGCCGCTGCACATTTGTAGGTCATCCCTTTTGATAAACGCAAAACATCCTCAAGTGCTTCATCTACTGATGTGTAGGGTCTCATTCGACAGCCGCCCAGTGCAGGTCCAAGAGTCGTATTATGTATGGCGATGATGGCTTTCAGTCCTGTTTCTTCATCATTGCAAAATACAACCTGTTCATGATTTTGTATTTTTTCAAACATATCCATTTCTCCGCCCCCTGCAAGCTCTCTGTTTGTAACCGCTTCCATTTTAGTGAATACGTTAGACACTCATCTTCCTCCTTTTATACTCCTATTGATGAAGTAGATCAAAACTAGTTCTCTTTTATTCTTTCATTAATGATCTCTTTAGGGAGTACCACTTGTTTGACTTCACCTTTCCCAATGAGTCTGTCATTTTCTCTATCTCTGACAGTCACTGCGGTCACGATGATGTTTCGTTCATATTTAATTACGCTCGCTTTAATTTCAAGAGAGGAACCGTTTTTCGCCGGAGTCATATGCTCGACGTTCACCTTGGCTCCCATTCCCTCTTCATGATCTTCCAAATAGGGTAGAATGATCTTTCTTGATGCCCATTCCATGTGGTAAACCATTGAGACGGTCGAATACACCGGGTGTACCACGTCTCCTTCAAACTGGGCATACATGCTGGGGATTACTTCTGTCGTGACGACGGCCGTATGTCCTTCTGCTAATCCAGACTTCATTGCTTTCCCCCTTTAAACCAACAAATTATATATTTTTATATAACGTTAATTCAACGATATAATAACATTTTGTTTTATAAATAGTCAATAAATTGTTAAAATTTAAAATATTATATTAATATAAGTTATGCAGAGGGACGGACCTTCGGCTTTGCCGAGGTCCGTCCCTCACTCCTTTAACGCAAAAAAGCAACGAAACAGAGTCTCGTTGCTTTTTGTAGAAGGTTGTTTATTGTTTTTATTAGCTTATGAAAGAAGTGCCCGGTCGCTGGCGAGTTTGCTTCCACGGATTCGCTGAAATTCGTGGAGAAGTCCTTCGACTGTGAGGTGTTTTTTCTCTTCTTCATTTACCTCTAATATAATCTGGCCCTTATCCATCATAATCAACCGGTTGCCAAGGTCCAGCGCCTGCTGCATATTATGGGTGACCATCAACGTGGTCAGCTTATACTTCTCTACAATCTCTTTTGTCAGGTTCGTAATCAGATCCGCTCTGGCGGGATCCAACGCTGCCGTATGTTCATCCAGCAATAAGATCGAAGGTTCTGTGAATGTGGCCATCAGTAGAGAGAGCGCCTGTCTTTCCCCTCCTGATAGCAGCCCGACCTTTGCATTCAATCGATTCTCAAGCCCGAGGTGAAGTGTTTCCAGTACTTCCTTAAAAAACACTTTCCGTTTTTTGGTCACACCCAGTTTAAAGGTGCGGGTACGATTTCTGGAATATGCCATGGCCAGGTTCTCTTCGATGGTCATAGTAGGTGCGGTTCCTGCCATTGGATCCTGGAACACGCGACCGATAAGCTTAGACCTTTTATACTCGGACACCTTAGAAACATCATGATCGTCAATCAGGACATTTCCCACATCAGGCAGCAGTACACCTGAAACGATATTCATCAATGTCGATTTCCCGGCTCCATTGCTTCCAATCACAGTGACGAAATCTCCAGGTTTTAAAGAGAGCTGAATGTCATCAAGGGCGATTTTTTCATCGGGTGTCCCTTCATTAAATACTTTATGGATTCTATTTAATTGTAACACCGCTCTCACCCTTTCCATCTGTGATTGAAGACCTGTCCAATCGTTCTGCCATACGTTGCGCTTTTCGTTTCCTATCCTTGTAACGGTCCATCACCTTAGGCATGACAAGGGCAAGAATCACGATTGTCGCTGTGATAAGCTTCATATCCCCTGTTTCCAGGAAATCGACGCGAAGTGCCATGGATACGACTAATCGATAGATAATCGCTCCACCAATGACGGCGAGCGTCGTACGGGCGATCGTCTTGGTTCCGAACAATGCTTCACCGATGATAACGGAAGCAAGTCCAATGATAATCATCCCGATTCCCATTCCCACATCAGCAAATCGGCTATACTGGGCAATCAATGCTCCCGACAGTGCCACCATCCCATTCGATATTCCCAACCCCAGAATAATCATCAGATTCGTATTAGCAGAGAAGCTGCGGATCATCCGCTGATTATCCCCAGTCGCCCGCAATGCCAACCCGATTTCCGTTTTCAAGAATCCGTCTGTAATAAACTTGATGACAAGCGTGATGATGATCATAATAAATAAAATGCTCCACGTTCCCGGTACAGGCTCACCAAGCCCCACTGCCATCCACAATTTATTGAGTGCGGCATCGATTCCGAGAGATGACCAAAATCCTTCCATCCCTGTAAACGCAGTATCCTGACTTAGTAAAGGTACATTCGACCGTCCCATTATCCTGAGATTGATAGAATACAGGGCGATCATCATGAGAATCCCTGATAATAGGGCATTGATTTTTCCAAACGTGTGAAGCAGTCCCGTTATACATCCTGCAACAAATCCGATGATAATCGCTGTAATGGTTGCGATGACTGGATTTACGCCACTAACAATCATGGTGGCAGCGACAGCGGCTCCTGTAACGAAGCTGCCGTCGACTGTTAAATCGGGAAAATCCAATATCCGAAAGGACAAGTAGACTCCGAGGGCCATAATAGCGTAAATGATTCCAGATTCAAAGGATGCGAATATTGCTGTTGGCACGAATCATCAACCCTTCCTATTTTTCTTCTAAAAATTTCCCGAGCTCAGACCAGGCTTCCTGTACTTCCACACCTTGTTCTTCAGCTGCCGCTTTATTGAACATCAACTCGAAGTTTTCCGGAGCCTGTACAGGGATTTCAGAAGGTTTCTTCTCCCCTTTTAGAATCTTCACTGCCATTAACCCAGTTTGATAACCAAGATCCTCATAGTTGAATCCACTCGCTGCAATCGCCCCTTTTTTCAATGAATCGAGTTCTCCTACAAAAAGAGGAATATCCTTTTCATTCGCTACCGTGATGACTGATTCCAGCGCTGAAACGACTGTATTATCTTTCGGGATGTAAATGGCATCGACTCTTCCCACCAGGGATTCAGTCGCCTGTTTGACATCAGCGGATGTTGAAACCGTAGCTTCTGCCACTTCCACGCCTTTTTCTTCGGCAAGCTTATTCACTTCAGCTACTTGAACGACAGCATTTTGTTCGCCGGAATTATAAACAACTCCAATCTTCTTCGCTTTCATTTCATCCGTGATGAATTGAAGGGTCTTTGAAATCGCTTCCGGGTGAGTATCGGTCGTTCCCGTGATATTTTCACCAGGCTCTTCAAAAGACTTAACCAATTCGGCACCGACAGGATCAGTAACAGAAGTAAAAACGATTGGAATCTCTTTCGTTGCATTCAATGCGTGTTGAGCACTTGGGGTTGAGTTAGCAAAGATAAGGTCGACACCGTCTCCAACAAAGTTCTTGGCAGCACTTTGTGAATTACTTTGATCTCCTTGGGCGATTTGAACATCATATTTTACATTTTCGCCTTCTTTGAAACCGTTTTCAGCCAATGCCTTCTTAAAACCTTCAAATGCTGCATCTAAAGACGGATGTTCCACAATCTGGGTTACCCCGATCACATATTGCTTTTCACCATCTTCTCCACCTGAGCTTGTATCACTACCACAGCCCGCTAAAAACAGCATTCCCAGCATCATAGAAATGACAATAAGTAATAAACTCTTCTTCTTCACAGAAATCCCCCTTTTTCTCTTCCTGATATATGATCAGTAGTCTCGTAGACTAGCAAATCCAAGTATGATAAAAATGAACACCAACGTAAATACAACGTTATATTATCACTCCTGTCACAAAATAGTCAATAATATTCGGAAAATTTAAAAATTAATACTAGTATAGTCGGTATTGATGATGATTTCTAGAGGGATTGCGGGAAAATTTTTTCTGTAGTTGGGCTGAGGATGTGGTGAGGGACTCAGATAATCGTGGATATTTAATAGTTTCGTGCTATAGTTTTTTCACTTCACGTTGTGCCGGAATCTATTAAACTTGTGCCAAATTGTGAACATCAACATAAAAAAGACACTTCCCCAATCAAGGAAAAGCGCCTTTTCATAACCATCTATTAAGATTCCACACCACTTCCTGATAGCTTCCTGAAAATCCCCTTGGCATCGATCATCATTCCTTCAACCAATTCCTTCACCGTCGGTACATCCGATACGAGACCGGACACTTGGCCTCCATTGATAAATCCCTGATCGAGCTTCCCTTCAAGTGCTCCTACACGGTGATAATCTTCTGAGGTCATTCGACTGAACTCTTCAAGAGCTACTCCCTCTTGTTCTTTTTGAATCAGTTGTGCAGCATAGGGCGTTTTCATGACCCTTCTTACCCTTCCGACAGAACGACCGACGATGACGGTGCTATCGTCTTTTGCTTCCACTAGTGCCGTTTTATAGTTTTCATGAAAAGGAGCTTCCTGTGTAGCGATGAACCGCGTACCCATTTGCACACCACTGGCACCAAGGGCAAGCATGGAAGCGAGTCCCCTCCCATCACCGATCCCTCCTGCTGCGACCACAGGAATGTCCACGGTATCGACGAGTTGTGGAATAAGGGCAAGGGTTGTCGTTTCAAGGTTGGAGTTGATCCCGGCAGCTTCATAGCCTTCTGCCACGATTACATCCGCACCGGCGTCTTCCGCTTTCTTTCCTTGCTTTTTCGAAGCGACGACACAGATCACTTTTACGTTGTGTTCATGAAAATACGGAATCAGCGGGGCAGGATTTCCTGCTGATAAGGAAACGATCGGTATTCCATGTGTCACCACTAAGCGGATCATCTCTTTCAAATGAGGAGTTATGGAGATTGGGATGTTTAGAGCGAAAGGCTTACTGGTTCTCTTCTTCGTTTCAAGGATGATCCCTTCCACTTCCTCCACGCCCATGGTGCCGACACCGATTGTACCGAGAGCCCCTGCCTCCGAGATTGCCGCCGTCAAGGGTGCGTTGCTGATGTTCCCCATGCCACCTTGAATGATTGGATATTTTATATGTAATAAATCCGTTAAGCTATTCATTAAAATCCCCCTTCGTTAAATTAATGTTATACTCTTTCGAATTGTTAGACAAGTATCTTTAGTTGATTTCAGAGGTCCGTCCCTCAAAAAAACCACTTGCCAAACCGGCAAGTGGTTTTTGTCAGTCTAATAATAATGGGTGGGTCATGACGTTGTAGCTCAGGTCTTTGTTTTTGAGTTCGTTGCCGTCTTCGAAGACACTTTCGAAGAATCGTGAGGCAGGTTCTGCGAGTTCTTTGTAGTATTCTCCGAACAGGGAGGCAGCGTGTGCCCCGAGCCATTTTTCAGGCAGCAGCTCTTCCGGCAGGCCGGGATCGACAAAAAGGAATTTGCGATACTCATGGACGAGCTTGGTTCTTTCCACGAAGCATTCAGCGTCGCTCATCTGTCCTCTTCCGATTTTACTTTTATCGATCATGTATTTCTGGCTGTAGTGAGAAATGAATTCCTGATAGCGGTCATTGATTTCTATCAGGTCCCAGCTTTTTTCGATCAAACGCTGATTCTCATTTGGGCCTTCATATTCAGCAATGAAGAAATCGACATAATCCTTAATCTCGTATTTCCCAATCAGGGATTGGACTTGCTTCTCCAAATTGTTAGGAGAGATCCACGTGCTTGTAGAAAGGGTTCCAAAACCGCTCCAAACCAGTTCTTTCCTCAGTTCATCACGGATGCTTCTAATCTCTTCCGGAATCGAGTACATCAGGATTCTCCATTTGCCGTCCCATTGCTCAGGCTTCAGCTTGAAGATCCTGTTTGCCGCTTCCTCCATTCGGATCACACCGCGTTCTGTGAGGGAGTAGTAGCTTTTGTTCCCTTGCTTCTCTGCCTGTACCCAGCCTTGCTTATTCATTCTTGAAATGGCTGCACGGACTGCTTGATCGTTGTGACCGAATTCATTCAGAAGACGTATCAAACTGCCGATCCATATCTTATTGCCGTAATGCCGTATGTAGTCCCCATATAGTGTAAAGATCATTGATCGTGTATTCATCGGTGCCTCTCCTTTAGATATATTCCGTTTGTTTATGACGTTTAATTTACGTTTGATTTATATATTATCATAAACTTTCTATGAAAATAAATGAATATTCATGATTTTTAAGTTTGGAAATGAATTTCAGGCAAAAAAAAATCAGGCTCACCTACAGAGCCTGACCCTCAATGATACATCCTCAACATCTCCAGCATCTTCACAAATTCATACGAATTGACAACCTGTTCCTTCGACCAATTCTCCTCGATCCATCTCACGAGCTCTTCCTGGCTGTTGAACACTTCCCCACTCGTATCGGCTTTCCTTATCAAATACCTACCGTTATCCTCATCCGCGACTACGAGACAAGGAATCTCACTTTCTTTTGTCATGATTTCAAATTCCATCTCACTCACCTCACTCTTATCTTTTCTAAATAGGGGCGATTCTAATCACAAAAAGAGCCCTGCGCATACAGGACTCAAGCTATTAAATTTCAATATTCTCTACTAAAGTCGCAATCCCCTGCCCGACACCAATACACATGGTAGACAAGCCGTACCGTACCTTTCTCTTTTTCATTTCATACAGAAGGGTGGTAAGGATACGTGCTCCACTTGCTCCAAGTGGATGCCCGAATGCGATGGCTCCTCCATTGACATTGACGATCTCTTCATTCAAACCAAGCTCACGGATGCAGGCAATGGATTGTGCTGCGAACGCTTCATTAAGCTCCACTAAGCCGATTTGGTCAAGGGCAAGGCCAGACCGTTTCAGTACCTTCTGTGTGGCATAGATCGGCCCCAGACCCATCACGGAAGGTTCAAGCCCTGAAGTGGCCGATGTCATGTAGCGGGCCAGCGGTGTAACGCCTAATTCCTCTGCCTTCTCCCTGCTCATTAATAAAAGGGCGGATGCACCATCATTCACTCCTGATGCGTTCCCAGCTGTCACCGTTCCCCCTTGGAATAAGGGCTTAAGCTTCTGCAGTTTCTCACTATTGGTATCGGGCCTTGGGTGTTCATCGAACTGGAAGGTAGAAAGGTTCCCTTTACGGTCACGTAATTCAACGGGCACGATTTCCTCTTTAAACCGCTCTTCATCCACGGCACGTTTCGCTTTCATTTGGCTCCAGTAAGCAAAGTGATCTTGTTCTTCCCTCGAAATGCCGAACTGTTTCGCAACGTTTTCGGCTGTTTCCGGCATAGAATCGGTCCCGTATTTTTCTTTGAGACGGGAATTGACGAAGCGCCACCCGATCGTCGTATCGAACATTTCCATATTGCCTCTTGGATAATCCTTTGAAGGCTTTGCCATGACGTACGGAGCCCGCGTCATACTTTCAGTCCCGCCTGCAATGAAAACATCCCCTTCATTAGCCAAAATGGCTCTAGCCGCATAGTTCACAGCGTCCAGTCCGGAACCGCATAAACGGTTGATGGTAGTGGCCCCGACTTCAACTGGGAGGCCTGCCAGGAGTGTCGACATCCGCGCGACATTCCTATTGTCCTCGCCTGCACCATTTGCATTTCCAAGTACCACCT
Source organism: Rossellomorea aquimaris (assembly GCF_003315075.1). Taxonomy (GTDB): domain Bacteria; phylum Bacillota; class Bacilli; order Bacillales; family Bacillaceae_B; genus Rossellomorea; species Rossellomorea aquimaris_C. Next base: position 120,559 of record NZ_QNRJ01000003.1, on the reverse strand, counting down.
CTTCAATCGTATCCACCGGGACGAGGGGATTTCGTTCGACGAGGGCTTTAATCACATGTGCACCCAAATCATCAGGGCGCACCTCTTTTAAAGAGCCTTTGTATTTTCCAATCGGGGTCCTGACAGCATCGACAATGACAACCTCTCTCATGACTGGTGCTCCTTTTCCTTTGTTTCCGAGTAATCGTAAACGCCCTTACCCGTTTTTCGGCCAAGACGTCCTGCCTTCACATATTTTTCTAAAAGAGGGGCCGGGCGATACTTTTCTCCAAGCTTTTCATGAAGGTACTTAAGATTATTCAATCGGGTATCCAGTCCGACTAAATCCCCAAGTTCAAATGGACCCATCGGGTAATTTAATCCGAGCTTGATCGCTTTATCGATTTCTTCAGGAGAACCGAGTCCTTCCTGGAGCATGTAAAAGGCTTCATTCCCAACGAGGGCAGAGATCCTGCTTGTGACAAAACCAGGGAACTCATTGATGACCACTGTTTCTTTCCCCATCAGGCGGGCTACTTGCTGGATCACCTCCGTCGTTTCATCACTTGTTTCCAAGCCCTTCACGATTTCAACGAGTGGCATTTTATGTACGGGGTTGAAAAAGTGCATGGCAATGACTTTGTCAGGTCGTTTCGTAAATGAGGCAATTTCCGTCGGGCTCATGGTGGAGGTATTCGTTGCCAGGTAGCAATACTCCGGGGCATGCGCGTCCAGAACTTCAAATACGCCACGCTTGATGTCTGTCTTTTCCGGAACCGCTTCGATGACCACATCGGCATCCCGTACGGCAATCGAAAGATTCGTTGAATAGCTCATTAGCTCTTTTGCTTCTACGTACTGTTGCTGAGTAAGCTTATTTTTTTCAATTCCTCTTTGGAAAATGAGCCCAATCTCATTCCTGGCATGATCCAACTGCTCTTGTTTAATATCAACCAGTGTGGTACGGAAGCCTCCTACTGCACTTACATAAGCGATCCCTCTACCCATTACTCCGGAACCAACTACCACGATATGCTGCGTCATGTTTATTTTCCCCTTTCTTGCAATAAGGGGTTGACCCTGATAGGACAACCCCCTGCTTGTTTATTTCTTCTTACAAACCAAATGGGTTTAACGGACGGTTTCCGAAGTAAGAAATGATACTCTTTGTTTCTGTGTAAAGATCGAGCGTTTCAACACAAAGTTCACGGCCGAATCCGGACTGCTTGTATCCTCCGAATGGCGTACCCGGGAAAGCGGAGAACGGGCAGTTCACCATCACGATTCCGGCCTGGATCGCTTTCGATACTCTTGTCGCACGGCCATGATTTTGAGTCCACACGGCTGAACCGAGTCCATATTCGCTATCGTTGGCCATTTTGATCGCTTCTTTTTCATCTTTGAATTTCATTACCACCACAACTGGTCCGAAGATTTCTTCTTTTACAACCTTCATGTCGTGATTCACATCTGTAATGATGGTTGGCTCATACCAATAGCCTTTTTCAAAGCCTTCAACCTTCGCAGGGCTTCCCCCGGCTAAGATCGTTGCCCCTTCTTCTTTGGCAGATTGAACATATCCGTCGATCGAGTCCAGTTGCTCCTGGTTGATGATCGCCCCGATATGAGTCCCTTTATCATGGGGGTCAGCCAGTTTCAGCTTCTTCGTTTTCTCAACGAATTTTTCCATGAACTCATCATAGATGTCTTCGTGAACATACAGTCTGGAGCGTGCTTCACAGGACTGACCTGTATTATAGAAGATTCCGAACAGGGAACCATCCACTGCTGCATCTACATCTGCATCTTCAAATACGATGTTTGGTGACTTCCCACCTAATTCAAGAGTGACTCTCTTTAGGGTTTGAGACGCCTTTTCCATAATGTTTTTACCGATAGGAGTGGAACCTGTGAAGGCTACTTTATCAACCTTTTTATGCTCAACTAAGTAATTACCGACAGAAGAACCTGCACCCGGGATGATGTTGACAACACCTTCAGGAACGCCGGCTTCAATACAAATTTCACCCAGGACAATCGCTGTTAATGGTGTAAGAGTCGCTGGTTTCACGACAACCGAACAGCCTGACGCAATGGCAGGTGCAATTTTCCACGCTGCCATCATCAATGGATAATTCCAAGGAATGATTTGAGCACATACACCGACCGGCTCTTTCTCCGCAACATTCATGAATTGACCTGGTACATTATTGACCGTTCCACGATGGCCCACAATCGCTCCTGCGTAGAATTCAAAGTCTTCGATCGCTTGCATCACTTGACCTTGTGCGGCGGATAGTGATTTCCCGCTATCCATGATCTCAAGAGAGACAAGTTCATTAAAGCGAGATCGCATAATGCCTGCAATTTTATTGAGCACGCGGGAACGCTTATTGATCGGGAACTTCTTCCACTTACCGTAGTCAAACGCGTTTCTCGCTGCTTCAACCGCTTTTTCAGCATCTTCCACAGATGCCAGTGAAACAGTGGCAATCGCCTCACCTGTCGCTGGATTGTACGTCGTAAAGGTTTCACCCGAACCGCTTTCCATACGTTGGCCGTTGATCACCAATGAATAATGTTCTCTTTTCATTTCAAGGACTTCAAAGCTTTGCTCTTTTACTGTAGACATAACTCCATCTCCTTATTGATTGAATTATTTTCCGTGAAAGGCTGGTCTTCTTTTTTCCATAAATGCTGTCACACCTTCGCGGTGATCTTGTGTCTTGCCTGCGATCCGCTGGGCACAGGCTTCTTTTTCTAAGTATTCGTGGAATGATTGGTCAGCGCTGCCTTTTAATAAACGCTTCATCAAGCCGATTGCCTTCGTTGGCATAGAGGCGATTCGTTCGGCAAACGCCGCCGTCTCTTCCTGCCACTCTTCAAGCGATATGATTTTCGTGACAAGACCCAGCTTTTCTGCATCGAACGCCTTTATCTTCTCTCCAAACACCGCGAGTTCCAGCGCTTTTGCGTAGCCAACAATCTTTGATAAATAATAAAGATTCCCTGAATCCGGCATTAATCCGACATGCACAAATGCTTGCACAAAGCTCGCTTTCTCAGACACAAGTCTGAAGTCACAGGCAAGGGCCAGGCTGAATCCCGCTCCTGCCGCCACTCCATTAACGGCTGCAATGACCGGCTTTTCACACTGCTCGATTTCTTTCACCATCGGTCCGTAGTTATTTCGAAGGACCTCTCCATGATCCATCGATTCATCCACTTCGCTTAAATCCTGGCCCGAACAAAAAGCCCTGCCTTCACCTGTTATTACGATGGCTCTAACTTCTTCATTTCTTGAAGAGTCCTTCATCGCCTTTTGGATTTCCAGATTGAGTTGACGGATGAAAGCATTCAGCTTATCAGGACGGTTCAAGGTAATCCAGGCTACGTTATTTTTCACTTCATATTTAATCGTTTCAAACATGCGGCAGCCTCCTTATTTCCCTTTAAAATTCGGTCTCCGTTTTTCCACAAAAGCCTTCATGCCTTCTTTCTGATCTTCAGAGGCAAAAAGAAGATAGAAGTTCTTCCGCTCATATTGCATCCCTTCATAAATCGAAGAATCGACGGCTTTATGGACAGATTCTTTGATCAAACGCAGGGAAAGCGGTGGCTTTGCAGCTAATTTCTTCGCAAACTTCTCGGTTTCTTCTATTAATAATTCTTTCGGAATCGCCCGGTTGATGACTCCCCACTCGAGAGCCTGCGTGGCTGTAAACATGTCTCCTGATAACAGCCATTCCATCGCTCTTGATTTCCCTATCAGCTTGGTGAGCCTCTGGGTCCCACCCGCTCCAGGCATGACCCCAAGATTCACTTCAGGAAATCCGAAGCTTGCACCCTCTGAAGCGAATAGAATGTCGCAGCAAAGAGCTAACTCAAACCCGCCTCCTAATGCAAACCCCTGGACCGCTCCGATGATCGGCTTCTTAATCCAGGCCAGGCGGTCCCATTCGGTGAATTGATTCAAGAGCTCTAAATCTATGGCTCCGTCCTCTGCCATTTCATCAATGTCCGCTCCTGCAGCAAAGGCTCTGCCCCTACCGGATAAAACAATTGCTTTCACACTGTCGTTCCGGTCAAATGCCTCGAAAGCATTGACCAGCTCTGATACCATAGGACGATTGATGGCGTTCAAAACTTTAGGTCTATTCAATTCAATAAAGCCAAGTCCGTCCCTCTCGCTCACTACGATATATTCGAACTCTTTACTCATTCACTTCTTCACCGATCATAAGAGTGACTAACTCTGCGGCGAAGCCCATAAGGTCCTTCCCGGAGGCTTTGCCTTCATCGGATTTCATGGCAGCTTTCATCGCTTCATGATTGTCATAATACATTTCGCACATTAAGTAGTATTTGCCTTCCCCACCCATAGGTGAACCGACGATTTTCGTTACATCCATCTTTTTAAGTCCAGGAATTTTTGCCGTGATCGGAGCGTGGGTATTGAAGTAATGCTCATCGAATTTCTCTTTGTTTTCAGGGTGCTTATACAATGCGATTAGTTTTACCATAGTGGAATCTCTCCTTTGATTTTCAGTAGTTTAATAGTTTTTTACATCATTGTTGATATTGGTTTCATGGCTTCGAACGGGTTGCGGCATTGCTTGCAGTATAGGATGCTTCTGCAGGCGGTGGGACCGAACAGGTTCTCCATGGAGGTATAGGGGGAATCACAATATGGACAATGAATCTCCCAATTTTCTTCCCCCGTGAAATGTTCAGGCGGGGGTGCGATGCCGAACTCCTTCAGTCTCTCCCGGCCATTTTCGGTTAACCGGTCGGAGGTCCAGGGAGGCGAATAGACAAATTTCACCTGTATGGATTGAATTCCAAGCTGATCCCGACAAGCCTTCTCCACATTTCCTTTGATAATGTCCAATGCAGGACAGCCTACAAAGGTTGGGAGGAGTTCAATCATCAGAGCATCTTCCTCGTGATGGATACGATTGACCATTCCAAGATCCACAATGCTGATGGAATCTATCTCAGGATCTTTCACAGTTTGAAGAACATCTAATACGGTTGCCGTCATTTACCTTCATCCTTTACCAGCTTGCTGCGGGATTTGTTTGATAGACTTCGCTCAGGGTGGAAAGTGCCGTATCCAGTTCAGGAGTATGTTCACCTAAGCGTCCATTCCCTTTTTTCATGCTTACATTCGGAGGAAAGGATAGTTGAGTAGATTGGAAGACCGGTTGAATGGCCAGCTCCCATCGTTTCGCTAAGCTTTCTTCTCCTTCGATCAGAGCCATAAGTGACATTTCTTTCCCCAGTGGCCCCAGGGTCAGGACTCCCCGGAATTCATTTAATACTCGTTCAATCGCCTTATTCATGCGCTCCCTTGCTTCCCCGCCTGCATTCATTAATTGAATGAACCAGGTTTTCCAGTGCAGCAGGTGATAATATAATTCTGTGTTGATTTTGATCGCCATTTCAGCAAGTGGTTCATAGGAGGAGTTCTTTAACGAGTCGATTCGCACCTTTTTGGCGACGCTGTAGAAATAATGTCTTACAACCGCAAAGGCCCAGTCGTAACGGGGTTCTTGTAAGTAGTGTCCGGGTCCATTCACTTCTTCCAGTAAGATGGCATTTCTTCGTTCTGGCGCCTTCCTTCCATGTGCCAGATGGTCCTGATCCCCTTCCCCTAACTCTTCAAGGAGCTGATAGAACATGGTGGCATGCCCCATCGTGTCTTGATTAATGGAGGAAAACGCAACATCCTCTTCAATATGAGGAGCGAGTCCCAGCCATTCAGAACCGCGGTAAGCAAGGATGAAATCATCGTCGGCCAGTTGATAGAGCAGGCTCAGAAGCGCTTCTTTATAATCTCGGTTCGGGATGTCATTTGGACTTTTCACTTTCATTTCTTCTTCACCAACTCTCCCCATGACATGATTTCTTTCTCATCGAGCATTTCCTGTTCGTACTGTCTCCACTTCTTCTTCAGATAACCGTAGCCTTTGGCGTTCCGGTAATCTTTATTATCAAGACGGCCGACACTCTCTCTTTCCTCAGGTGTCATCATCCGCACGTCCGACCGCTTCACAACCCATATATCCGAAACCGGCTCTCTTCTCATGAAATTCTCTTGAGCCATCACCATGGCAAGCTCATGGTTGGGTGCTAACAGACTGAATTGATGCTGCATCTGCGCACCGTCCGTCCTCTTACTAAACACTTCAAATTCCTGATAAAAATTCTGCCCCTTGTCAGACATCCAACTCATTCCCTTCTAGCTTACTTGGTCACTAGGGCTTAATGCTTCTCGAACCCACGCATTATTGTCGTAGGATAATTCTCTTAAACGAAGGCGATCCTTTGATTTCGGCCCATTGTTCCGAATGATTTCCTTGAAGCGGTTCCAGTCGGGCTGCTTATAGATCCATAAGTCCTTTTCTTCATCGAAGTACATCGTTTCATCAGGAAGAGTCAGACCTAACGACAGCATCCTCGGAACATATTTCGTGAAAAAGTCCTGTCTCAGCTGTTCATTTGTTTTCGTCCGGATGTTGTATTTGATGGTGATATCCTGCTTAGAGGAACCTGTCGTTTTCGCGTCACCCGGTCCAAAGAACATAAGAAGCGATTCCCACCAGCGGTCCACTGCATCCTGAACTAATGCCCTTTGCTCGGGAGTCCCTTCTGCCAGAGCCATGATGATGGCTTCACCATGCTGTGCATGGAACACTTCTTCCGCACAAATCCGCTTTAGCGCCCGGGCATATGGCCCGTATGAGGCATGGAGCATATTCGTTTGAGTGATGATCGCTGCCCCGTCCACAAGCCAGCCGATCAATCCAGCGTCTCCCCAAGTAGGCGCCTCCATGTGAAAGACGTTATGAAACTTTAAATCTCCTGAGAACAAATCTCTCATAATATGCTCTCTTGTTTTCCCATAAGGCTTCATTAAATCTTCCGCTACACGAAGCAGAAGCTGTCCATGCCCCATCTCGTCCTGTACCTTTGCCATGATTCCAAGCTTCCTTCTTAGTGTAGGTGCTTTCGGTACCCACTCCTTCTCGGGAAGTGCCCCCATGATTTCACTGATCCCATGCATGGAAATCAGCTTGATCAGTGCATTTCGATATTCATCCGGCATCCAATCATCCGCTTCGATCTTTTCGTCATTTTCAATCTTTCTCATAAAATGAGCCATACGCTCTTCGTCCGTCAGTTGTTGATTTGATAATACGTCACTCATTGTAGCTCCTCCTTTATCACACAGTTACTACGCGGGAACTATATTGTGTGATAACTTTTTTCTCAAAAAAAATTATTGAAACATGGCTTCTCCTCTAAGATCCACAATCCGGATGGCTTTCCCTTCTGAACGGGGGATTTCTTTCGGTCCCCTGATTTTCACATCCATGGAAACATAGCAACGATCTTTCATGAGGCTTTTCACTTTTGCTTCCAAGTGATTGATTCCTTCATGCTTTAGGTCTTGAGACATTTCTTGGTAGCATTCATCCGTGACCTCAACCTGCAGCTCCACCCTATCAAGTGCCCCTTTTTTCTTTAAGTGAACCTGATAATGTGGTGCAAGCTCCCTTATCTGAAGCAGGAAGTGTTCCATTTCTGATGGAAACACGTTCACTCCCCTGATGATGAGCATGTCATCCACCCTTCCCTTAACACGGGACATCTTCACCGTCGTTCGTCCACATGAGCATGTTCCGTGCTGAATCGAAGCGATATCTCCGGTTCTATAACGGATGATCGGAAAGGCTTCCTTCGTTAAACTTGTAAACACCAGCTCACCGACTTCACCCTCTTGTAAAGGCTCTAACGTATCAGGGTTTATGACCTCCACCAGGAAGTGATCCTCTGCGATATGTAGGCCATCCTGAGCTTCGTGGCATTCCATGGCAACTCCCGGTCCGATGACTTCACTTAAGCCATATATGTCACACGCTTTAATATTGAGCTTTCTTTCCAATGTTTCTCTCAGCGTATTCGACCAGGGCTCAGCCCCGAATATTCCATATCGTAAGGATAGTGAAGCCGGATCCTTCCCCTGTGCCTCCATTGATTCTGCCAAATTGAGAACGTAAGATGGGGTGCCGCATATGACCGTGGGCTGAAAGTCTTCCAATAAAGTGATTTGTCTGGACATGTTTCCGCCGGATACCGGCACCGTGATCATCCCCAGCTTCTCACTCCCATAATGAAGGCCCAAACCACCTGTGAATAGTCCGTATCCATATGCATTATGGAGGACGTCCCCGGGCTTTCCACCTGACATGGCAATGGCCCGGGCCACAATTTCTTCCCATATGTTGATATCGTTCCGGGTATACCCTACAACCGTTGGCTTTCCACTTGTTCCGGAAGATGCATGGACCCTTACCATTTCTTCACGCTTGACCGCGAACAGGCCAAAAGGGTAATTCTCCCGTAAATCTTTCTTTTTTGTAAGCGGTAACATTTTAAGGTTTGACAAAGACTTTATATCCTGTGGCTTCAGACCTCTCTGGTCAAATTGTTCACGGTAAAAAGGGACTCGTTCATACACATAAGCAGCAATATGTTGTAATCTCTCTAGTTGAAGGCGTTCCATTTGCGATCGACTGGCAGTTTCAATCTCATGCAAAATCAACGTATCGGCCTCCTGTCACTATATAAAAATATATTTATATAACGTTATTAATTCGTTTATGTAATTATGTGTTATATTTATCTACTCAAAAGATAACGTTTCTGTTGGAAATTGTCAATATATTTTCAGAAAATTTCATCAAAGTAAATTAGGTGACAGCCAGGCAAGAAGCAAGCTTGTGGAAAGGTATCTTTTTTGTATGCGGGCATAGAGTGGCGTGAGAATCCGTTTCGCCGTTATATTGAGAATGGTCAGGTGTCATTTTAGGAATTTGGAGGCACCTGATTTTGGATCAGCCTCTTTTTCGTATATGATAGACATTATGAAATAATAGACCTGAATGGATGATGAAAGTGAAGAAAAGACAAACCGCAGAGTTTAGAGTGTATGGGCAACTGAAAGATGCCTTACTTGCCAGAAAGATCGCTCCGGGAACCCAGCTTGTGGAACAAATCATCTCTCTGAAGATGGATGTGAGCAGAACCCCCATCCGACATGCGTTGAAACGACTGGAAGCCGAAGGACTGGTTCAGATCATTCCGAATCGAGGCGCATTTGTCGTCCATCCCACAAAAGAAGAGATTATATCTTTCTTCGAATTAAGGAAAGAACTAGAATTCCTTTCTGTAAAATACGGCCTCCCAAAGGTGAAAAAATCGCATATGTCAAAGCTTTATGAGTTTCTTGAGAACGAACAGGAAACCTATAAACAAAAGGATTTGTTAAAATACGTCGAGCTCAATAAACAGTTTCATTTATTCCTCGCAGAAGTCAGCGGGAATAAATTCCTGTTACGATATATGGATGAAATGCTTACTCAGTCTAACGTCTATCTGTTTTTATTTGATGTGTTTTATCATGTGGAACCAGGTGAGAACGTCCGTTTCCGCGAACATGAAGAAATGGTGAAGGCGATCGAAGACAAAGATCAGCAAACATTGTTGGAACTGATCGATCTTCATATGAAGCATAGTTTTGATGATTTGAGACTGGATGATAATGGGTATTCATCACTTGAGTCTGTTTTAGTAGATTAATGTACAAAAAAAGCCGGTTCCCACCTTGCCTTTGCGTGGGAATCGGCTTTTACCATTAGAATAATTTTGTTGTCCAGTTTTCACAGTTCCATACTTCCGTCGCCACATCCTGATAGAATTCAGGTTCATGACTGATTAAGAGAACAGTGCCTTTGTATTCTTTAAGGGCCCTTTTCAATTCTTCTTTAGCCTCAACGTCCAAGTGGTTGGTCGGTTCGTCGAATACAAGGACGTTCGATTCTTTGTTCATCAATTTACATAGGCGGACCTTCGCTTTTTCTCCACCGCTCAGCACTTCTACCTTGCTTTCGATATGCTTTGTCGTCAGGCCGCATTTCGCCAGGGCAGCTCGCACTTCCGCTTGATTGAAGGACGGGAACTCATTCCATACCTCTTCAATACACGTGTTATTATTCCTTGTCTTGATTTCCTGTTCAAAATAACCGATATGAAGATAGTCTCCCAGCTCCACTGAACCTGAAATGGGTTTGATTTCTCCCAATATACTTCTTAGTAGCGTCGTCTTCCCGATACCGTTGGCTCCGGATAGAGCAATCTTCTGACCGCGTTCCATCTTGAGATTGAGTGGTTTGGACAATGGTTCATTATAACCGATCACAAGATCCTTCGTTTCAAAAATGACCCTGCCGGCGGTTCTTGCTTGTTTGAAATGAAACTCTGGCTTTGGCTTTTCAGCAGCCAGTTCAATCATGTCCATCTTATCCAGCTTCTTCTGACGGGACATCGCCATGTTTCGAGTGGATACTCGCGCTTTGTTACGGGCTACGAAATCCTTCAGCTCTGAAATTTCCTGCTGCTGTCTCTTGAAAGCTGACTCAAGTTGCTGCTTCTTCATTTCATGGACGCGTTTGAATTCATGGTAATCTCCAGCATAACGATTCAGCTCTTGATTTTCCATATGATAAATAAGGTTAATCACACTATTTAAGAATGGAATATCATGAGAGATCAGGATAAACGCATTTTCATATTCCTGCAGGTAGCGTCTCAACCAATTGATATGCTGTTCATCAAGGTAGTTGGTCGGCTCATCGAGTAGTAGAATTTCCGGTTTTTCAAGCAGGAGTTTAGCCAGTAAGACTTTCGTTCTTTGTCCTCCACTTAAATCGTGAACATCCTTATCCAAACCAATATCATCTAATCCCAGACCTCGCCCGATTTCTTCTACCTTTGCGTCAATGATATAAAAATCATTATTCGTAAGGGCGTCTTGAAGAGTCCCGGTTTCCTCCAGCAATCCTTCCAGCTCTTCTGGAGTTGCCTCACCCATTTTGGCAAATAACTCATTCATTTCTGTTTCCATGTCAAACAGGTATTGAAAGGCTGTCTTCAGCACATCCCGAATCGTCATGCCCTGCATAAGCTTCGCATGCTGATCTAAGTAACCGATACGAATTCGCTTCGCCCACTCCACTTTTCCTTCATCAGGCTCAAGTTTTCCTGTAATGATGTTCATAAAGGTAGACTTTCCTTCTCCGTTAGCACCAATCAAGCCGATATGCTCACCCTTTAACAAACGGAAAGAAACGTCATTAAAAATCGCACGGTCACCGAAACCGTGAGTCAAATTTTGAACTGATAATAAACTCATATTGTAAACACCTTTTCTTTATATACTAAAATTCGCTCCCTTTATTATAAGGGTCATTACGCTTAGAAGATAGAGGGAAATGAGCTGGTGTTTTTTTCTTCCTATACTCGGATGGCCCCTGCTACATCATAGTCGGCTGGATCCAGTTCAGTAGGTTCACCGAGTGCAAGCTTCGCAAGCTCCGAACCAAGATACGGGCCGACCGTCAGTCCGGATGCTCCAAGTCCATTCGCTACCAGCACCCCGGGAAGTCCCGGCATCGCTCCGAAAACGGGGAGAAAACCGGGAGTGAACGGGCGAAACCCCACCCTCGTTTCCATCACTGTACTGTCCTGGATGCCGGGTGCCACTTCAATCGCTTTGTGAAGTACTTCATATAAACCACCTGCTGTCACACGACGGTCGGACCCCCTATCATTTTCATGTGTGGCTCCTGCTACGACTCTTCCCTCAGGAAAAGCAAGAAGGTATTGGTCATTCGGCGGCATGACGACAGGCCACCCACTCGTTTCTTCCCCCATTACCTCTAAATGAAGAATTTGCGCTTTTTGGGAAGATACCATAAAGGTTATTCCCAGTGGCTCAAATAGTTCCTTCGCCCAAACACCTGCTGTGACAATCACTTCATCTGCTGCAAGCTTTTCTTCGTCTATTGTGACACCCGTGATCCTGTTATGTTCTTTTAGAAGCCCGGCATCCCCTTTGCGGAATATCGCCCCGTACTTCTTGGCTCCATTGATAAGCGCCTGCCGCATCGCTCTTCCATCAACTCGTGCCGCCCCACTTACATGAACAGCTTGATATTCTTCAGATAAAAGCGGGAAATGCCGACGTGTTTCCTCAGCCGTAAGAATCGTGAGTTCACCGATTTCAGGTGCATCCTCCCGGCGTTTTTCCGCTCGCTCCACCATTTTCCGAAGCTTATTTTCATCGGTATGAAGGCTGATCGCCCCTACACGCATATATCCTGTTTCTGTTTCCCCGTCTGCTTCCAGCTGCTGAATGATGCTCGGATAATACTTCGCACCACCTTTGGCCAGTCGATACCACACTTTATTCCGGCGCTGGGACAGCCACGGACAGACAATCCCCGCTGCAGCATCGGTTGCTTGTCCAGGGTCCTGACGGTCTACTACTGTTACGTGCGCTCCGGCCTTAGCAAGGTGATACGCCGTAGATGCCCCAAGAATCCCAGCTCCGACCACAATATATGATTTCATTTAAAACACCTTTTCATTTCGTTTTTTCTTTATTTTACTTGAGAAGAAAGGGGAACTCAATGGAGATGCGGTTTTCAAGGAGTTTGATCTTGTTATTCCAGATACAACCAACATCCTGACCACACCAAATACCACCAACAATTCCAGACAATTCTCACTACTTTTTTCAAAATATATTGACAAGTTGTTTTGTTTCATGATAAAAATTGTATAACCTAATATTGAATAAGCTTTGATGGAAACAAGTAGCGAACATTTCCCTGTTAAAGAGAGCCGGTGGTCGGTGTGAACCGGTACAAAGATGATTGGTGAATTTCGATTCCGGAGCTTCTTTTGACGAGATCAAAAGACGGTTAAGGCCGTTATGTGTGAAGAGTGATGAGAATCGATTTCTCATAACTAGGGTGGTACCGCGATATCCAAATCGTCCCTACGATATGTAGGGGCGATTTTTTTGTGTTATTTGAAAGCGGCACTCAATAATAAACAGAAAACAGAAAGGAGAATGAGAATGAGTCAACGTGAACAATGGTCATCAAAGATTGGCTTTATATTAGCGGCAGCAGGATCTGCGATTGGATTGGGGGCAATATGGAAGTTCCCTTATATCGCCGGTCAAAATGGAGGCGGAGCCTTCTTCCTGATCTTCATTCTATTTACTTTATTGCTCGGACTTCCATTACTACTGGCTGAATTCTCCATCGGACGTACTGCAGAGAGCAACGCCGTTGATTCGTATCGGAAAATCGCCCCCGGTACACGCTGGCATTGGGTCGGGATCCTTGGAATGGTTACTTCCTTTATCTTACTCTCCTTCTACAGCGTGATTGGCGGATGGATTGTTGTTTATTTGTTTAAAGCCATTACGGGTCAATTGAACAATCTATCCTCGGATCAATACGCAGAAGTATTTGGTGCAACGATCTCAAATCCTGTAACAAGTGTGTTTGTTCAGTTCCTTTTCATCTTGATGACCATCATCGTGGTTGCTAAAGGGGTTCAAAAAGGGATAGAACTGGCCAGTAAAATCATGATGCCGGCATTATTTATTTTATTTATTCTTTTGGTCGTTCGTGCGGTCACTCTTGATAATGCCATGGCTGGAATCACCTTCCTGTTGCAACCTGACTTTTCAAAGGTGACATCACAAACCATATTAGAAGCGATGGGACAATCGTTCTTCACGCTAAGTGTGGGTGTATCGGTGATGGTGACATATAGTTCTTACCTGCCGAAAACGCAGAGCCTGCCCAGATCAGCCATATCCATTGTGGCTATGAATATCTTCATCGTACTGTTAGCAGGTTTGGCCATTTTCCCGGCAGTCTTTGCCTTTGATTTAGAACCTGGGGCGGGCCCGGTACTACTGTTTAATGTTTTACCGACCGTGTTCAGTCAACTTCCTTTTGGGATGTTGTTCTTTATTGCATTCCTTGTCCTGTTCTTGTTCGCCGCTTTAACATCCGCGTTCTCCATGCTCGAAATCATCGTTTCGGTCATTTCAAAAGGAGAACCTGAAAAGCGCAAGAAATGGTCTTGGATCATTGGTCTTGCCATCTTTGTTTTCGGTATTCCATCGGCATTATCATTTGGGATACTTGGGGATATCACGCTATTCGATAAGACCATTTTTGACTTGGCTGATTTCGCTGTCAGTAATGTGCTGCTTCCGATTGGATCACTGCTTATTGCATTGTTCGTACCTATGAAAATGAAGAAAACAGCACTTTACGAAGAGTTGAAGCAAGGAAGTGGATTGAAGCGTGGATTATTCGAAACCTGGTTCTTCCTGATCCGCTTTGTAGCTCCATTGCTAATCGTTATTGTCATGCTTGATGTATTGGGCCTATTCTAATAGATGATGAAAGAGGAGGGTTGACCTGTCAAGGGTCAACCCTTTTTCATTAGACTCCATACCCCATAACGACTCCGCATGCGAGCCGTTTCCCCGCATCTCCTGAGGGCTGTGATCTGTAGTCATCCGGGCTTTGATGGATGATGACCCCTTTGCCTATCACGTCTTTCACTTTGAATTTATTCGTAAAAAAGGACATTTTAGCGTATCCGTCGTTTGAAAACAGGACTGGAAAATCACCCGCATGATTACCATGAGGCTGACCCGTCGGATTCCAATGTCCCCCGGCAGAAGAGAAAGGCTTCTTAGGGTCGCCTATTTCACAGACTCCTTTTTCATGTAAGTGAAATCCATGAGGCCCGATCGGATTTTGATCACCTTTTCCTTCTTTATATGATGGTAAACCTGTTACCTCTGCATATACTTCCACCCCATTTTGCACTTCGCGAAAAAAAACATAGCCCTGCAATCCTGGGGCTAATGGACCTCCCTGTATTTGAGCGAAGGCCATGTCAGGAGCGTTTCGATAATATGAATAACCAGGATACCCATATTGATAATAATTCATCATTGGTTCACCTTCCTTCAAGACATTTTATGTTGAAAGTATTGGTGACATGATGAAAAAACCAGAACTTCACTTTTTAACCAAACGTTTGTTTAACCTCTGAAAACCTTATCTACTCAATTGTTCATCCTATCAGTCAAACGTTTGTTTAAATTCCTGCTAATGAGATTGACACATTGACCGCAAGTCCGAAGGTTCTCACCGGCTTCTTTCATTCAATACTACCTTCAAAACTATTAAATCCCCTCCCCTATGCTTAAAGAAAGAAAAATATGATTGGTTTTATTTTCCTATTACCATTATCCCTTTTCATTTTGTCCAAAAAATGTTATATTTTCAGAAACTTCAGATTTTTAATGCAGTACCATTTTAGGAGGGATTGATATGCAAGGTGAAATTAGGTTAATTCCATATTTCATGGACGAAATGATTGTTGATGCAAATGAAATTCCTAAAGGCGTTGATTTAATTCAATCTCCTAGTATGTGGAAGAATGGATTCAAAGGAAAAGGGACGACCATCGCCGTCCTGGATACAGGATGCGATATGAACCATCCCGATCTGGCAGGAAAAGTGAAGGGTTTCCGGAATTTCACAGACGATGACAACGGTGCTGAAGATAACGTTACTGATTATAGCGGTCATGGTACCCATGTCGCGGGTACGATTGCTGCAAGTGAAAATGGTGATGGGGTTATCGGGGTTGCGCCACTGGCCGATTTATTGGTTATTAAAGTACTGGCGGGCAGCCGCGGGAGTGGAAAATACGATTGGATCGTGAACGGCATTCTGTATGCGATCGAACAAAAGGTGGACATCATCTCCATGTCATTGGGGGGTCCCACTGACCACAAGCCTCTGCACGAAGCAATTCAAAAAGCGGTGGATGCAAATATATCAGTTGTTTGTGCAGCAGGTAACGAAGGTGACTCGAACAGCAGCACCGATGAATTTTCTTTTCCCGCTTGTTACAATGAAGTGATTTCTGTAGGAGCCATCGACCTTCAAAGAAAATCTTCTTACTTTACGAATTCCAATAATGAAGTCGACTTAGTGGCACCGGGTGAACAAATTTTATCTACCATTCCCGGTGAAAAATACGCTAAACTCAGCGGTACCTCCATGTCGGCTCCACACGTTTCCGGAGCATTAGCCCTCATCAAAGAATTCGAGCAAGCAGCTTTCGACCGCAAGCTTTCAGAAACCGAATTGTATGCACAACTTATTAAACGCACCGTTCCACTCGGATTTCCAAAAACATTGGAAGGAAATGGTTTGTTGTTTATCACAGCACCCGATTTATTACGGGAGCATTTGAGAAACCAGCCCCTAGCTCAGATTGGGTGAAGGACTTTATACTGGTTGATTTTTGGCTCATTTCCGCCATAACGAAAAGAACCCCCGGCATAAATGCATTTATGCCGGGGGTTCTTTTCGTTATGGCGACCTTTCAGCTTTGCTGAAAGGAGAGTGAAACGGACGTTTCACTCGAATGAGCCAAAAATCGTGCACTCACCCTTCTTATTACTATGCTACTGAAAAAGAACAGCCACCAAAGACTGTTCTTTTTGCACTACACTGGTTTTTTACTATTGTAACCTGCTCTCAACTTGCTGACATACTTCATCAGCACTTAGTCCACTTGCTTCGATCACAGATCCTTGAGTAGCTACGTTTTGAATCCCCATTACATTGGAATCCATTCCTGTCACTACGCAGCAGTCACAGCCGTTTGCGTCTGTTTCCTGTTTTAGTTCAACGACGTCATGCCCCTTTTCACGTAAGGCTTGCACGACGTTTTGTAAGGATTGTTCAACACCAATTCTCATGCCTTTACACCTCCTGGTTCTACATATAGGTTTTTCTTCCGGGGAAAAAGATATTCGTCATTTATTTTTTATTTACTTGTTTGCCACTTTTTTTCTGACTTTGGCCTTTTGAATTCCCCACCTGAATATCAGTTCCGAATTCCACATCATTCTTGGCCTTTTGCTTTGCCAACTGTTCTGATGTTTGGTCCATACTTTTCTTTCCCTGTTTAGACATTCTCATCCCTCCTCTGACTTTTATAGAATTAGAATCCCCATTTCAAGGCAAAATATTTGAAGGGCATTCGATTACTTTCAGAATGTTTATTTGTCACTTTGCCGGGTAAATACTTTATATAACAATAAACAAAAGGGTGGTATTCAAATGGATGAAGCAAAATTAAAAGAATTAATCGATGGATTAAATGAAGATTTATCGAATGAATATGCTGCAGTTATTCTTTACACAAATTACGCTGCTGTCGTGAGCGGCTTATACCGTCAAATCTTAAAGCCTTTCTTCGAAGAGGAGATCCCGGATGAACAGGGACATGCTTTATACTTAGCGGAAAAAATTAAAACATTGGGCGGAGATCCGACGACCACTCCGGCTGCCGTGAAACAAACAGATAATGTGAAGGAAATGTTAGAGGAAGGCCGTAAAGCTGAGGCTAATACAATCGAACGCTATAAAATACGTAAAGAGCAAGCTGAGGAATTGGGT
The DNA here is from genome assembly GCF_003315075.1 of Rossellomorea aquimaris. Taxonomy (GTDB): domain Bacteria; phylum Bacillota; class Bacilli; order Bacillales; family Bacillaceae_B; genus Rossellomorea; species Rossellomorea aquimaris_C. Next base: position 103,145 of record NZ_QNRJ01000003.1, on the reverse strand, counting down.
CTTGTTGAGCTTAGCATCAAGCTGGATGACATGATTGCAGATGAAACCCATCACCTGGAAGAATTCGATCGCTTACTAAAGGATCCTTCTTTTAACTAAATACACGGAAAAGACCGCTATACCAGCGGTCTTTTTTCATGTATGATTCGATAATCCTTCCATTCTTCAAGCAGTAATGACTGGTATTTCGGTGACAGATAGCGATCGTCGATCAATCTGAGGACTCCCGTATCCTCCTCTGAACGGATCAGTCTTCCCCCGGATTGAAAGACTTTATTTAATCCCGGGTAGACATACGCATGATCGAATCCATTTAACCCCCGTTCATTAAAATAGTCCTTAATGATTTCATGATCCCTGCTTGGCTGAGGCAGCCCTACTCCTACAACAATTACACCCTTTAATCGATCTCCTTTCAGATCGATACCCTCTGAGAAGATGCCTCCCAATACGGCAAATCCAATAACCGGACGGTCTCTGTCGCTTTGATACTCGTTTAAAAATTTCTCTCTGTCTGCTTCTTTCATATTAGGCTCCTGGATGATGAATTCTGCATTCATTCCTTCCTTAATCATTTCCTCGAAGGCTTCCCGCATATAGGCGTACGATGAAAAGAAGACCAGATAATTCCCTTTATTCTCATTGAAAGCTTCTGTAATGGAACGTGTAATCGAGGAAAGGGTTCTTTCTCTGTCCTTAAAACGGGTTGAAATCGGATGGATCCCAACCTGCCATTGTTCTTTTTCAAATGGTGAAGGAATCAGAAACCGATAATCCTCTTCACACCCACCCAGTTGCTGAAAATAGTACGAAAAGGGGTGAAGCGTGGCTGAGAAAAATACGGAAGATCGAAACGACCTCGTTATTTGTTTAATAAGCTTTGAAGGATCAATGCAAAATAGTTTTACTTCTACACCTTTAGGCGTTTGATCGATCACAAAGCGATGTTCATCAGAAAAGAGGTTGGAAATCCTCACAAAATGTAATGCATCAAAGTACAATTGAAGAAAGTCCTCAGACCAATCCTCTTCCGCTTCTCCCAAGTATTTTTCTGCTATCTCAACAAAACTTTGCACCTCATCCACTAACTCTGCATCCAACTTATTACGCACATCCTCTCCTTGTTCTTTTTCCAAACGGAGGAACTGCTTATTAACCTCGGCAACGCTTTGCTTCAAGTCCACATATTCCGGATACTTTCTTTTGATTTCTAAAAAATCGGACTTCCTCAGGGTGGCTGAATACATTTCCCGTCCCCTGCCAACAAGATTATGTGCTTCATCAATGAGTAGAGTCGTCTTTTTCTTCCCTTCATCACTCATTCTTTTTAATGAAACCTTCGGGTCGAAGATGTAGTTATAATCACAGATGACACCGTCCACTATATAGGAAAGGTCGATTGAAAATTCAAACGGGCATACCCGGTGCTTCCTGGCGTATGTTTCAACGATTGGACGTGTGAGGATGGTTTCTTGCGTTAATATATCAATGAGCGCGCCGTTAATTCGATCATAATAGCCATTCGCAAATTCACAATATTCTTTCTGACAAATCGTTTCTTCCTGAAAACAGATTTTGTCTTTTGCTGTAATGGTAATCGCCCTGTGTGATAACCCTTCCCGTTCTAAAAGAGCCAGCGCCTCCTCTGCGACAGTACGGGTAATCGTCTTGGCTGTCACATAAAACCACTTTGAAAGTCCTTTCTCCATCGCTTTAATCGTCGGGAATAAGGTCGAAATGGTTTTCCCTGTTCCCGTCGGAGCATTCGCATACAAAGATTTGGATTCAGTAACCGTTTTATAGACAGCACCGGCAAGGTTTTTTTGCCCTTTTCGATAAGTTGGATAAGGAAATACCAGGTCTGGAATACTCTTTATTCGGTTTTCCTGATTGCTGAGTATAAGTGAAGCAAATGGAGTATAAGCAACCAGGGTCTCGTCAACGATGTGTTGGAGCTCTTCCATTGTATAAGTACGGGTGAAAGACTTCGTTTTTTCAGATTCTACCTCTATGTACGTGAGCTGCACGCCAATACCCTTTAACTGCCTTTCTTTTGCCAATAAGTAGGCATAGCATTCACCTTGTGCCCAGTGGACACGGGCACCTTCTTCGATCTGAGCTATTGTTCTTGCCGTTGATTTAATTTCTTCTACGATTACTTCCCCGTTTTCATAATGGATCCCATCACAGCGGCCTTCCAGTTGATAGACAATATCCTCCACCGCTCTTTCTCCTTTTAGAAAGACTTCTTTCTCATCACCTTCTTTGTATTCTTTCTGTAGTTTTTGATGAAGCTTGGTTCCGATGGTCATGGAAGAACGGGCTTGAAACCTGACATCTATGCTTCCTTCTTTATATACGAACTCTACTAATTCCCTTATTGAAATCTTGAACGTTTTCTTCATGTGACGTTTCACCTCTGGCTTTCCCACACAAATTATCATTCTAATTTTTTTCAGTGAACATATATATTAGACAAGCTTTTTCGAACGGAGGATTCGGGGAATGAAGGCAAGATTCATTTTTTACAGTATAGGATTACTGGCATTATCATTAGGAGTTTCTCTTATTATTAAAGGTGATTTGGGGGCGGCTCCCTGGGATGCACTGGCCGTTGGTGAATCTACTTTGTTCAACCTTTCCATCGGGACATGCATCTTCATCAATGGATGTATTCTCATCTGTATAAACGCTCTGTTATTGAGAAAGCCCATTCAATGGTTAGCTGCACTTTCCATCTTCGTCATCGGGATGATGGTTGATTATTGGATCACGATCGGTCTTGAAACCCTTGAACCGTCCGGATTCTTTCAGCAATTGTCTCTCGTGCTGACAGGTATATTGCTACTCGGCATCGGAATCTCCATTTATCTTCAAGCCAAGCTTCCTTCAAGCCCCATGGATACATTTATGGTCGCGATTCATAGACGGTTCGGTTTGAATTTACGTAATTCCCGTTTATTGAACGAAGCGATTGCCATTACGTTAGCCATGCTGTTTCATGGAGCGGTTGGCATCGGCACGGTGATTGTCGCCTGTACGCTTGGTTTTATTATTCATATCTTCTATCCTATCATGGAACGTATGTACGGGAAATGGAGTTGAATCATTTTTATTTTGTCTTGTTGTTCCATAAAAAAACACTTAGTGATTTTCCTAAGCGTTTGGGTTGTTCATATATGTATTGGGGAAATTGGAATCAAATTTTGCAACCTTATCACCATTTAATGGAAGATCGATCGTAACGACCGTTCCTTTATTCACAATGCTTGAATAATGGATATGACCACCCATGGCTTCGATGATGCGCAAGGATACCGAAGTTCCTAATCCGGTACCTTGGACCTTTGTTGTGAAAAACAAGGTGCCAATCCTTGAGATTTGGTCTTTAGTCATCCCTTTTCCTGTGTCTTCCACCGTGATGATGGCTTGTGTATGGGTGACTTCTAAATTCACGCTAACGTTTCCTTGAGGCGGAGTCGCTTCAATGGCATTCTTTATAATATTGACGAATGCTTGTTTCAACTTATTCCGATCTGTCAAAAGAAATCCATCCTCTTTCAGGTCCGCTTCAAGGTAAACACCCTCTTTGAGGGCATACGCATTCAGGAGGACCGTGACATCCGAGAGAACTTCTTTCACATTGATTTTCTCGATCTTTTCGAACTCTGGCTTAGCAAAATTCAAATAATCATTAATGATTTCCTCTGCCCTGCCTAACTCGCTCAATACGATTTTCAAATATTCATCATGAGTCCCTGTCACTTGCTTCTTCATTAATTGAAGGAATCCTTTGACGACGGTTAGAGGATTGCGCACTTCATGAGCAATGGAAGCAGCAAGTTCTCCCAATGTATTGAGCTTTTCAGATTTCAGGATCTCTTCACGAAGCAATCGTTTCTCAATCATCCACTCATTGAGTTGTGCAGCCACACCGACCCCTAATACCTGGATGCCCCCGAATATCAGAACGTAGATGCCCATTTCTTTATTACCCGAAACAGGAACTCCCGCGATGAATGCGAAAGACAAAAGGATTCCCAGCATCACAAGCGCTGGCCAAAATCCAAGTAACACGGCAAATGTTACCCGTTTCTTTGGTGGAAATGTCCAGAATCGATTGGAAATCAGGAAAGGAAGGGTCCCTGCAAGAAACGCACTTACAAATCCAAAAATGATGGCATCCCCGCCATTGATGACCCGTGCGGTTAAAATAAACACAAGAACAATGACCCCGGCTTTTCTCCCTCCATATAGCATTGAAAGAACCAGTGGAATGTATCGGAAATCCCAATACAATCCGAAACTTTCATAAGCGAATATTAAACACATGAACGCGGCAATCCCATGCAATACACCGATGAAAACAGGTGATTTACCGAGCCTGTGGTTTTCAAGGAGTGAAGTTTGAATGAGAACAGGAGCCAATATAATCAATACATGTAATAATAATTTCTCGATAATCATCGATTTGTCTCCCAATAAATATAGTCATTACTTTACACATACGACAAAATTCTCGTAAATCCTCTTTCATCTATCACAAAATCAAGAAAAAAGTAACGGAAGAGGGACGGACCTCGAGGGTTGCTGTCGAGGTCCGTCCCTTAAGTGAATTTCTAATCCAGTTTACCTTTGTAAGTGAGGTCTTTTGGTTCAAGGTGGTTGTATTGTCCTTGGAGTATTTTATGAATGTCTTGGATGGTCTGTTGGATTGGGACGCTTTGCCCTTTTGTTTGGGTGAATTCTTCTGCCACGTAGAATGGCTGGCTCAAGTAGGCTTCCAGTCGTTCTCCTATCTGAAATAGATCGAGATCGGCTTCAGGTATTTTTTCTTTACCGATTGTATTCAAGAGGACGCGGATTTCTTTGTAGCGCCTTAGCAGTTTCTTCGCTTTCTTATGAATAGTCGTGTGTCCTGAGTCCATGGCGTCATCTTCCAGTAAAATCGATGTCGACTGTACGGGGTGGATGGCTGGGTACATCCCCCGGGTAGAGAGATCTATATCGAAGTAACATAAGGTATCAAGGGGACCGAACGGGTCATCCTCATCCACTGCTTCACCGGTGGGATCGAATAATATAGTTGTGATCTCTGGATAACTCTCTCCTTCAAATCGTTCCCTCAATTCATATAATTCCCCTGAGACAATATAAGAACGGTCCACATATAGGAGAATTCTGTCTTTCTCCTCCATAAGGCTGACTTCTGAAAAGGCATCATCAATCGAGTGGCATTTCGCATCAACAAATCCTTCAAGGTCACTCAAACCAGGATAGGTTTTATCCGGCGTCAATAAGATCGATTGATATCCTTTTTCTTTCAGCACTTTCGTCATTTCCGCTAAAACAACAAATTGACCCACCTGCGATCTCGCCACGAATCCATTCGTTCCTCCATGGACAATCGGGGCAAACAAATCGAGCGTTTTGATTCCCGTTTCAATCATAGTTAGTTTCCCTCCTTGAATAATTAGTTCATCCAGCGTGCAATTGGCCAGATTCGCTAAAGTTACAATCGTTTTCACTTCGGCACGTCCCACTGAAATTTTTCCGGTACATAGATTAGATACCGTTGCAGGTCGTAACCCTACTGTTTTGGCAGCTGATGTTAAATTGGGTACACGCCGCCGCAGCAATGAAACATTCAACCTTAAATTCTCTTTCATGGTAAATATCCCCTCCTTACTTTATAGAGTAATATACTTTACTCCTAAAAGCAATAGGTTTTTTCATTAAACGTAATTTTTTTACCTCATAGAGTAATATATAGATAAAAAGTGAAAAACCTCTTTGCAGTAAATAGTCATTTTCTTCTATCACCTGATAATTTCATAAAGATTAACCCCTATAATACTACAAAAATTACAAATATATTTGTAACGTTCATACTATTGACCTATATAAGTATTTGTCAATGTCTGTTAGGCTTAAATTAAGTCAAATGACGAAAGAAGAATTAATATGACAGTAAATGTATTTTTAGACGATTACCGCCACTGTCCTCAAGGGTACATTCTCGCGAAAGACATCGATGAATGTATTGACCTGCTTCTGAATTTTTCTATCGCTCATCTTTCATTGGATCATGACTTAGAAAGCAAGACCCGCAATGGCTTAATGCTTGTACACTACATGGTGGAAAAGCAGCTATTTGCAGAACGGATCACGATTCATTCCGCCAACTCTGTTGCAGGCAAACAAATGTTCAAGTATTTAAAAGAGGCTCAGAGTGAACACAAGATGCCTAAATCAATCAAGATTTTGTTACGACCTTTACCTCTCAGATGAGTTATCATATAAAAAAGAACTGTTCCGGGAGCAGTTCTTTTTTTTTGTCCATTCATTTCAATTGGGTTTTTCTTACTATATAATGAAGGCGACAGCCATTTATAAAAGAGGGTTAAATTATGGAGTTTCTGAAAAAAATTCAATTTGTCGGAGGCAGAATAGCCAAAACCGGTATTGCCGTTTTTTTAACGGCTCTTGTGTGTGAGCTTTTAAATTGGCCAGCGACCTTTGCCGTCATTACAGCCATAGTCACCATCGAGCCCACAGCCGCCAATTCAATCAAGAAAGCATTCATCCGTTTTCCCGCTTCGGCGATAGGAGCACTCTTTGCGGTGATCATTGCTTCCACGTTTGGCGATCACCCCATTACATATGCCCTGGTCGCACTGCTCACAATCATCACCTGCCACAAACTCCATTTAGGGGCAGGTATCCTGGTCGCTACATTAACAGGGATTGCCATGATCCCCACCATACACGATCACTATGTAGCTACCTTTTTCATTCGCCTGGGGACGACCACCATCGGGCTGATTGTATCAACATTAGTGAACTTGTGGATCCTTCCACCAAAATACTCGAAAACGATTACGACCAAGATTCATAATCTCTATTTCAAAACGGGCAATTTATTAGAAAAAAGAGGCTCTGAAGTTCTTCAGAATCACTCTCTTCACCGGGATACAAAATTGATCTTCAATGATATTTTGAGAGACATAGAATCGACGGACACCCTTTGCGAATACCAAAAGGAAGAATGGAAGCTTCACCGCTCCAGTCGTGAGGAATTGCGTTATTTCCATTATGAGTACAAAAAACTGAACCTTTTAAGGCAGATCCTTTTCCATATTGGGAACTTAATTTACTTACCTGTTCAGTATTCATTCAGTGAAGAAGAGAAAGATCGCATCTTACATGCGACTCAATCGTTGAAAGGGATCATGCATCATCCCTCGTTTCACATTCCTGAACAACATTTCACTCTTATGAAAGATTTACTCGAGGAATTCTGGGACGATCATGAAGGACTTCATACAAAACCCTTTCAGTCCATGAAGCATCACTTTTCCTGTGAAACGGTCATGCTATACGAATTACTATCCATTCACGACCTTTTAGAGGAGCTCAGTGAAATACATGTACTAGAAGCTCAGCATCAAACCGTCCTGGAAAAAACGTTACACCCGTAGACACTAATAAAGGTATAGACAATATCCTGTCTATACCTTTTCTATTAAAATCTTATTTCAAAGCGTTATTCGCTAACATTCCTATCACCATATCATCCATCGGCGGATTGTGAAGTCCTGCCCTGACATCACGATAGTATCGCTGCATCGGGTTCGAGCGGAAAAGGCTTTTGGCTCCAACAATTCTCATGGCGGTGTCCACAATGTGAAAAGCGCTGTTCGTGACAACATGTTTTACAGAAGCAAGCTCTGAAGCCATGTCTTTCCGTTTTTCAGGCTCCCTCACCCACTTGTCAGCTACTGAATAGAGAATTTGCCTGGCCTTAAATAGCTCTAATTCAATTTCACCAATTTTCCGTTGAACTTCAGGTACATCCTTGATCGGTCCCGGCAGACTGTTTGGTGAATAGTCCTTCGCAAATTGGATGGCATAGTTGCGTGCGGCTATAGCAACTCCTATATAGCAAGCGGGTATGTGCAGAAGCCATGCTTTAGGAAGATCATTCTTCCCTCTTGGGTTTACACTATCACGTTCGACCAGGGCAGAAGATGGGAGATGAACATCCGTGAGAACAAGATCATCACTGCCCGTTCCTTTCATGGAAATCGTATCCCACGTTTCTTCGATGCTAACTCCTTCCTGGTCATGATCCACCAGGAAGAATCCTTTCTCTTCGGTGTCACCAATTGTGGCTGATACTAAAGAATAATCCAGAACTCTCGCCATAGAAGTAAAGGACTTCCTGCCTGTTAAACTCCATCCCTCTTCGGTTTTCACTGCTTTGGTTTCGGGAAGTCCTCCACGAGTGGGGCTCCCCGTTGCCGGTTCGGATGCTGCCCGGTTAATAAGAGCGCTGTTGGCTACAATCTCCTCACACAGTTCCTTGAACACCCCTTCATCCCAAATCCGGTTTTCCGTCAGTTCCATCAGTCCCCCGAGATGCCAACCAATGGACAAAGCCGTTGCCGCGTCCCCTGTAGCTAGCCTTTCTTGAATCATCACCAGCTCATATAAGCTGATTTCTTCTCCGCCGTACTCTTTAGGAAGAGATAATGTTCCATACCCCTTTTTCTTCAGGTCGTTGAAATTTTCATAAGGAAATTCATCCTCCCTGTCATACGCTTCCCCTCGTTCAGAAAAAGCATCAGCAAGCTCACCAGCTAAATCAACCAGATTTCTTTGGCGGTCATTCTGTATATACGGTTCATATAAGTCCATTCAAACTGCACCTCCTGAATAATATCACGTTTTTACATCTTTTATTTATCATAATCAATTCACATGTCTAACTCAAAGATATTGTTTACTAATCTGATCGGAATACACTTTTACCATTTTTCGTATAAATCCATTTTTATTAAACCAATCTAAGAGTAAGTTATCTCGTCATCCTTATAGGAGGGAACCATCGTGAGTCATAAAAAAAATAAAATTTACATATTTATTCTGATGCTCGTTTCTTGGTTATTTCTTTTTTTTGCAGGAAAAGAGAGTTTAAAAAAGTATTTACCTGCCTCTATGTTTATGTCATTGCTCGTTTATTCCGAAAATATTTTCGCAGAAAGAGTGAAATGGTGGACCATCACTTCCAGGCTCTTCCCGAAAGTGAATGGCATTATGCCTTTTGTGATTGGGGTATTCCTGAGTGGCTCTGTATGGATCCTTAAATTCACTTATAAAAATATTTATCTTTATTTGTTTGTTAATATTCTGGTTGATACATTCTTTTCATACCCTTTTTACTCGCTTTTCAAAAAACTCGGTGTGTGGAAGCTGATCAGATTAAAGCAGTATCAGCTATCACTCCTGTTTTTCATTAAATCATTACTTATGTATGCGTTTCAGAAGTATATCGGTGATCGGCTTTATTCGAGGTTTTTTATATGACTCTTTTCTTAAGATTTGTTGCTTTATAAATGTGATAGTGCGATAACAGGGACCGTTACTTTCCGCTCCAGCCACTTGCTTTCCGCGGGGAGGAAGTCAAGCCTCCTCGGGCTTTGCCCTGTGGGGTCTCGACCTTTCCTCTATCTCCCGCAGGAGTCAAGTGCCTTCCGCTACAATCCACTCTGTACTTCTTTATTATGGGTGCATTGGACTACAAACCAAATAGGACATTGAAAGTCAGGTAGAAGTCCCCAAATATACCTAAAAATGAAACAGGCAAGAGGCTACCAGAAAGACAAAAACAGATTCGTTTAGAAAACACCCTTCACTTTAAAAAGTTGGTGTTCTCTAATTGTTTGGAATCCTAATAGCACTGTTCATCACAATAACCATGATACGAAAATAGTTTTAGAAAAACCGAAAAAAACCTGCTGCCCAGATTAGGCAGCAGGTTTTTTATAGGTTAGGAAGCATTTTCTTTGTCTTCTACTTTGTACTCCTGCTCCCAGAACTCTGCATTCTTGATTCCGAGCTTTTTGGAGTTGAAGACTGGGTCAAGGCCTTGTTTCTTCTGTTCTTCGTAATCCTTAAGTGCTTTTAAAGCAGGTTTGGCAAGGATAAGGATGGCGATTAAGTTCAGCCACACCATGATTCCGAGACCGATATCCCCCAGTGCCCATGCTAATGCGGCTTCTCTTACTGCTCCATAGAATGTGGCAGCAAGCAGGACAACCTTCAAAATACCCATCGCCACTTTTGAATTCTTACCTCTCAATAAGTAGGCAACATTCGTTTCCGCCATATAGTAGTAAGCCATGATCGTTGTAAAAGCAAAGAAGAATAAGGCGATCGCGACAAATGATGCTCCGAATCCAGGGATGACTGATTCGATGGCTGCCTGTGTATAACCAGGCCCGGCTTCGATGCCTTCTAAATTATTCGCAAGCATGGTTCCATCAGGCGCTTCTGTGTTGAAGGATCCCGTAAACAGGATCATGAATGCGGTAGCCGAACAAACCAGAAGAGTATCGATGTACACGGAAAACGCTTGAACCAGCCCTTGTTTAGCAGGGTGGGACACTTCAGCTGCCGCTGCAGCATGTGGTCCTGTACCTTGACCTGCTTCGTTGGAATAAATTCCGCGTTTCACTCCCCAAGATACGGCCATCCCGATGATTCCACCGAATGCTGAATCAAAGCCGAATGCACTTTTGAAGATAAGGGCAAAAACTGCCGGGATTTCAGCAATATTCATTCCTACAATGACAAGAGATAGAAGAATATAGGCAATCGCCATAAATGGGACTACGTAAGAAGCTACTCCAGCGATACGTTTGACACCACCGAAAATGATGACCCCGATTAACACGACAACACCAATACCCGTTACTGTTGTACTAAGCCCAAATGCATTTTCAAGACCCAATGCAATGGAGTTTGATTGAATACCAGGCATCAAAATACTCATCGCAAGCAATGTAGCCAGTGAGAATAGAACGGCATACCATTTCCAACCGATCCCTTTTTCAATATAATAGGCTGGTCCTCCACGGTATTCCCCATCCTGCTTCACTTTGTAAATTTGAGCAAGTGTGGACTCAATGAAGGCACTGCTTGCACCGATGAATGCAATCGTCCACATCCAGAAAACCGCCCCTGGACCACCGAAAGCGATGGCCGTTGCTGTACCGGCGATGTTACCCGTCCCGACACGTCCTGATAACGACAGCGCCAAGGCCTGGAATGAAGACACACCTGCTTTGGAGCTGCCCCCCTTAAACATTTGAACCACCATATCTTTAATCAACCGGACTTGTAAAAACTTCGTTAAAATAGAAAATAATAATCCTACACCCAAACAGAAGTAAATCATGACCGGAGACCAAAGTATTCCTACCAACTTGCCAACTAATTCTTCCACGGCATTTCCCCCTTTTCTTTGTAAAAATGTTCTAACTATTAAGAATTATATTTTATTTGACACAAATTAGACAATCTTTTTTTATGACGGATTTTTCTTAAACGTGGAAAAACCCTTATATGACAAGACTCTATACTCATAAAAAAATATTTGGGCAATCTAAAAAAGGGGTGAAAATATGTCGAGAAGAAAACTTCTTGTACCTGAATCCCGGGCTGCGATGGATCAATTAAAAGCGAAAGTCTCTGGTACGCTAGATCCCCAAGAAGCGAAATATGAAATCGCCAAGGAACAAGGTATTCCTCTGCAAAAGGGTTATAATGGAAAATTAACGTCTGAGCAAGCAGGAAAAGTTGGCGGTAGAATTGGCGGTAACATGGTGAAGGAGCTTGTGCGAATGGCTCAGGAGAATTTAAATAAGAAATAACATAAAGAAGGCTGACAATTAGTTAAGTGTCAGCCTTCTTTATGTTATTTCTCCCTGAGGATTTCTTTCAACTTATCCAGGTCTTTATAAATTTCTTTTTCTAATGAGCGATTGTAGAAGATCGATGCAGGATGAAAGGTCGGAAATATGGAGTAGCTTTCATCGCTCATGACCCACTCGTTTGAATCAAGATCTTTTAACCGCCTGACTTTAGCGTGAATCAGCCGGCCATGCCTTTGTGATATCGTATACTGATTCCCCAATAGTCTTTGTAACCCGATATTCCCCAATGTTACAAGTTGTTTAGGCTTAATATGCTGCATCTCATAATCCAGGATCGGAGCATGGGCCAGCTGTTCTTTACGATTCGGAGCCCTGTTATACTTCTTCTCCACAATCTCATTTTCCCCTACTTTCTTAGGGACCATTTTATAAGGTCTGCTTCTGACCGTTGAGGTAAAATAAATGTCTTCCCTTGGAACCTCCAGATACTGAAAGAACTCATCCAGCACTTTTCCTGCCCGCCCACTAAACGGCATTCCATTATGAATCTCGGTTTCACCCGGGGCTTCCCCAACAATCATGATCGTCGGCTGCTCCGGGCCGCGTCCGTATACAAACCCCTCACAGGGATACGGCTCCATCCTTTTCTTACAGATATCGACTAGCTCTTCCGGTATCACGCTCATCATCCTTTGTTTCTTTGTTATTTTCGTTATTCCCGGACAGTACCTGAATTACACATTACCATGTTTAATTTACCTTCATCAAAGGAATAGTATGGATATAAATGAACCTTTAAAGGAGATGGATTGTGTGTCACAAGCTGAACTGAAACAACAAATCTTAAAAGTGCTCGATGAAAGCAAAGTAGGGACACTCGCAACGGTTAAAAATAATAAACCTCACTCCCGTTATATGACGTTTTCACATGATGAGCTGACTCTATATACGCCAACAAACAAGGAAACCCATAAGACAGATGAAATTGAGGACAACCCGAATGTACATATTCTTCTCGGCTACGAAGGAGAGGGGTATGGAGATACCTTCGTCGAAATCGAAGGTCGCGCCTCCATTGAAGAGTCCACTCATTATAAGGAAAAACTGTGGAATGACCATATGAAAAGATGGTTTGAAGGGCCAGACGATCCGGAATACATCGTCCTCAAAATTCAACCTGTCAGCATCCGCTTAATGAACGATGATGAGGATTCGCCGCAGTCACTTGAATTATAAATTCCCTTGACACGTTTTAATTTTGATGTTATATTTAGTTATTGTAATCTTGTAACATACATTAAAACGATAGAGAAGATAATTCGTAATTCTATTCTGTTTTGATTTAACAACTTATTCACACTGGATCGGCTTCGGAGCCGTTAGGATGTAAGAGAGGTAGGGCTTACGTCGTTTAGGTATATCAAACGACTCAAGGAATTGCCCGCGGCTGTTTATTATCTGCAAACAACGTTCAAGATATAAATATATTACTTGTGATGTTGCAAGTTACAGAGTTGCCTTTATCCGATTAAGGCAACACCAAAGGGATCGCTAACGGGATGATTAGCCCCTTAAAGAAAAAAACACCTCAAAAGTGCTGACTTTTGAGGTGTTTTTTTGTATTCAGGATGAATGCCGTTCGCATTTCCGTCAGTTTTGCAGTCGATTTTCCACCGATTTTATTTTCAAATCCCAGAATTCATTTTCAAAACCGGAATTCCCGCGAAGATTCATACAACCCATCAGCCGCTCTCCTTCAGCTGACTATGATACAACCCATGATAGAACCCTCTTTGCTTGAGAAGCTCATTATGAGATCCCCGTTCAATGATTCTTCCTTGATCAAGGACCAGTATTTGATCGGCCTGGCGGATGGTGTTAAGACGGTGGGCCACCACTACACTTGTTCTCCCCTTCATCAATCGCTTGAGGGCTTCCTGAATCTTCAGCTCTGTAATCGTATCGATGCTGCTCGTGGCTTCATCTAGAATCAGGATCGACGGATTTGAAAGGATCGCTCTTGCAATGGATAATAACTGTTTCTGTCCCTGGCTGATCCCGCTGCCATCATGTCTTAACATGGTATCGTAGCCCTCAGGCATTTTCTCTATGAAGGAATGGGCATTGGCCAATTTCGCCGCTTCCCTTACTTCTTCATCGCCTGCCTCGAGTCTGCCGTAACGGATATTGTCTGCAATCGTTCCTTGAAACAGGAAGCTATCCTGCAGGACAAAGCCCATCTGCTGTCGAAGACTCTTTCGTTTGATCGTTTGGATATTCTGGTCGTCAATCTCAATGGTGCCTTCATTCAGTTCATAGAAACGAGACAGAAGGTTGGTAATCGTCGTTTTACCTGCTCCTGTCGGTCCGACCAAAGCAACGGTCTCACCCGGTGTAATGGTGAAGGATACATCCTGAAGCGTTTGATCCCCTTTTTCATACGAGAAAGAAACGTGTTGAAATTCTACTTTCCCTTCAACGGAATCGATTTCCACGGCATCCCCCTCATCCTTGGCTTCTTCCTCTTCGTCTAAAATTTGAAAGACTCGCTCAGCACCGGCAATGGCTGATAATAGCGTGTTATATTGGTTCGCGAGCTCATTCAACGGACGGGTGAATTGACGGGCATATTCAGCAAAGATCACAATGACTCCAATGGTGATCATGCCATTTAATGCGAAGATCCCTCCGACTCCGGCAATGACGGCAAAGCTCAAATTATTCAACACATTCATAAGCTTCGGAATAAAACCGGAATAGGTATCAGCCCAATAAGCAGCCGTTCTCAATCGTTGATTTTTTTCTCCAAAATCCTTTATGGCAGTATCCTCACGGGAAAAGGTTTTAATGATGCTGTGCCCCGAAATCGTCTCTTCGATATAGCCATTTAGCTCTCCGATATTTTGTTGATATTGTTTAAACAAACGTCCTGTCCTTTTCGTAATCCACTTCATACCGAGAGCCATCAGAGGAACGATGGTTAAAGTGATCAAGGTAAGCAACGGACTGAGCCAGAGCATGATCGAGACGGTCCCCGCTAATGTCAGGACACTGGATATGATTTGAATGAACGAACTATTCAACGTGGCACTCACATTATCAATATCATTTGTCACTCTGCTCATTAATTCCCCATGCTTCCGTTTGTCAAAGAAAGGGATCGATAGTTGATGCAATTGATGAAAAAGGTCCTTCCGCAAGCGATAGACCGTATCCTGAGCCACACCGATCATCCAATAATTCTGGAACCATACGGACAGGGAGTGGAAGATGTACACTGCCACTAAACCGATAACAAGACCAATCAATCCGGAAGTCTCTTTCGTTACAATGTATTCATCAATCGCTTTCCCCACAAGGAAAGGCCCAAAGAGAGCTGCTGCTGAACTGATGAACACCATTAAAATCACGAGATACAGGATCACTTTCATTTCGGAAAGGTAGTTCCAAAGACGACGCAGCGTCCCTCGTGCATCTTTCGCTTTATCGTTTTTCCCCAGTTTCTTTCGGACGTGCTTAGACATGATGTATTTCCTCCTCTCCGAATTGAGATTGAAAAATCCGCTGATAGAGAGAGGAATCTTCCAATAGGGATGTGTGGGTCCCCTCTCCGATTAACACTCCATCTTCAAGGAGCAGAATCGTATCAGATTCCATGGCTGTACTTATTTTCTGTGTAATGATCATCGTCGTACATTCGTATTGCTTCAGAGCTTGAAGCAGCTTGGATTCTGTTTTCAAATCCAACGCACTCGTACTATCATCCAGTAATAAAATCTTCGGTTTTCGAATAAGTGCTCTCGCAATCGACAGACGCTGTTTCTGTCCTCCTGAAAGATTGACCCCTTTTTGACCGAGTACTGTGTCATATCCATGGGAGAGATTCAGGATGGTCTCATGGATTTGGGCATCCTTTGCAGCTTGGATCATTTCTTCCCTGGTGGCATCTTCTTTTCCCCATAGGAGGTTTTCTGATACTGACCCGGAAAACAGGACCGCTTCCTGGGGCACGTACCCAATATTTTTCCTTACGTGATCCAAAGAGATGGATCGGATGGATTGACCATCCAGTTCCACAGACCCTTCCGTCGTATCGTACAGGCGGGGAATGAGTTGGAACAGGGATGTCTTACCGGATCCGGTGGCTCCCAGGATCGAAACCGTTTCGCCAGCCTTCACTTTAAACGATACACCTGCCAGCACCTTCCCACGGGTGGAAGGGTATTGAAACGATACATCTTTAAATGTAATCTCTCCGTTCATCACTGTGTTTTCCTGTCGTACTTCCTCTCCGTCTTTCAAATCAATCTCGGTTTGCAGAACCTCTTCTACCCTGCCGGCTGAAGCCCTTGCTCTTGAAAAGCTCGTAATGATAAATGAGAAAATTGAAAAAACAGAAGAGATTCTCGTAACATAGGTGACAATCGCTACGACTTCTCCAACACTCGCCCCACCTGTGGCCACATCTATACTTCCAAACCACAAAACGGATAGGAGGGCCAGATTCATCACGAGCATCAGAAGCGGCATGATGATTTCCATAAAACGAAGAGCCTTCACAGTCCGATCCTTCAAATCTTCATTCGCACCATGGAATCGGCTTTCTTCATACTTGCTTCGTGTATAAGCTTTAATTACCCTCATCCCGGAGAGGTTTTCCTTCATGACCTCGTTCACTTTGTCGAGACGGGATTGAACTCTTTCAAAAAGACTCCATCCCCGTTTCAGGACCCATAACAGGAACAGCCATAATACCGGAATCACGATTAATAAAATAAGGGCAAGACGAGCATTGACGATGAGTGCCATGATCGCTGATCCGACAACTAGCAGCGGGGCCCTTAGCATAATGCGCAAACTCATGAAGATTGTATTCTGCAATTGCCTTACGTCATTGGTCATCCTGGTGATCAAGGATGATGCAGGGAGCTTATGAAAGCTTGCAAAGGAAAACGACTGAACCTTTTTATATAAGCTTTCCCGCACATCATAGCCAAATCCCTGACTCGTGTGAGCGGCGAAAAATGAATTCGTCACGCCTGAAATAAACGCGAGGAGAGACATCCCCACCATGATGAAGCCCCATTTCATCACCACGTCCAGGTCTCCATTCATAATTCCTTCATCAATAATCCGTGCCATAAACAGCGGATTTAATAGTTCAACAGCAAGCTCTACCAGCATTAAACTCCAGGCAACCGCCATGGCAACACGGTAAGGCTTTAAAAAATGTATGACCTTCAAATGAACACCCCTCTGACAAAAGACTTCCATTATGTATATATGTATCATCATATCGTTTTTTTATGCCGGGTGGTAGTTGGAAGTGTTATGGCGGAAGCTGAAGGTCATTTTCGTAGAACTTATCAAATCTAAATCGTTTTCCCTAACAAAAAAGAGGCTGGGACAAATCTAAAATCCCACGATATAAAGACGAACAATAGAAGTGTAGGTTCCTAATACCGCTAATGATTTCCGTGCAAGACTACGCTTTCCGCGGGTAGCCCGTGAGCCTCCTCGGCAAGCCTGCGGGGTCTCACATAAGCTACTTTTCCCGCAGGAGTCTTCGTCTTGCACTCCAATCAACCGCTGGAAACAGATAAAATCAAGTGTACCGAAAATAAATAATAAACCCGAACATATCTGCCAACTAGGAAGCAGATTTGTTCGGGTTTTACTTAGACTAAAACACTTTTGTCCCAGCCTCTTTTTTTATTATTGATTAAAAGGAGGTGTATCTGTTCCGCCATTGTTAGGTCTGTTCTTTTCTTCTTCAATTTTCCGATCCAGTTTAGAAAGGTATTTTTGTGCAAAGTCCTTTCCACCCAGACCAAAGGCCAAACCGAAGGCTAGTGCCAGTCCACCGAGAATCAGCATGAAGGCAATATTGACGATGGAGTCAGCCACTTTTAATTGATCCAAGGCCATGAAGAAGCTTAAGGCAATGATGGCATATTTCGTGATGGTTCCAAGTACTTGGAAGTTATCACTCAATACGTTGGATATGATGCTCTTGACTAAGTTACCTAAGTATAAGCCTGCCCCAAGAATGACGATGGCTGCCAATACATGCGGTAAATACGCAAGGACACCTGTTGCCAGAGCGACCAGGAATTCCAATCGCACAATTTCCAGGGCTTCTACAACAAATAGAAAAACAATGATGATCTGAACGACTCTACCTACAAGTCCTGATAGATTCATATAAGTTGAGCCTGTTGGTTCATACGGATTCTTATTAGTATTTATTCGTCCAATACCCATATTACGTAAGAGAGAATTGAATCCTACCCGGTTCAATAAACGGGCAACCATGGCTCCAACCCATTTACCAACCCAGATTCCCGCAAGAATGAGTAGAATCGCAATCGCAATATTCGGAAGCATCACAAGGACCTGATTCAGCATGTTAATCGCCGGGTCTGAAATCCCACGAATGTTCAGCTGATCCAATGCAGAAATCGTAACCGGAATCATAATGAGCACGAATACAATCGTACCAATGACCGATGAAACCGTTGTTCCCTGAAAGAGCTTGTTAATGCCGAATCGTTCAGCGACTCTCTCTGTTCCAATCGCCTGTAAGAAGTTCGTGATAATATCCCGGACGATTTTGGCTACAAACCATCCAACCAGGAGAATGATAGCTGCGGCAAACAGTTTAGGAATAAACCCTAGGAAGTTTTGGAGCATTTCCGTGAAAGGCCCTGAAACCCCTGTGATATTAAGAGCTGCTAACACCCCCGGTAAGAATATGAGAAGCACGAGATAGAAGACAATTCTAGCAGCCGTATAGACATAGCGATGTACATCGTTTTCATCTTTCGCTAATTTAGATCTTACCAGAGTGCTTTTAACTGCGGGTCTCGTACCCAGTTTCTCTATCAATACCTTCAGTACAGAAGCAACGATCCATGCAAATAATAGAATGAGTGCTGCTTTTAATACATTGGGAATCGCCGCTGCCATCGTACTCAGCATACCGACTAAAGGTGAAGCAATGAAGTTCAAGTCCAACATGTTGAAGAAGGCAATAAACACGAACACAAGCAGAATAAAGTACACAATTTTACTTATGACTTTCTCCGATGTCCATTTCCGTTCTCCGTTCCTGCTGCCAAAATAAAGGTTGTCATCAATCTTCACCCGTTTTAAAATTCCGTAAACAGCTTTTTCGACAGCCTTTGCAATGATCCACCCGATCAATAACACTAATAAAGCCAATAACAGATCAGGAAGCTTCCCTAAGTACCCGTACCATTCTTGCGTTATATCATTGTTCATTCGATGTTCTCCCTTCAATTATGGAAATTGTATAATGCTAATACTTATCTACCCCTAGATTTTTTTTCAAAACCTGACAAAAAAAGATAGTCTAAATGATACATCAGGGAGTCTTAAGTAATAGAAACCCCTTAAGGCAGAGCGCCTTAAGGGGTTTCATCATGGGAGGTCAATCGCGTTTTCTTCTATAAAATCGTCTAAAGAGTAAGCAGTCACTTTCTTATGTGATACTGTATAAAGCTGATTATCAATATATAGGAGTCTTTGAATCTGGTCTTCCCACTGTTCGTAATCTTCTTTGTTTTTGTTTTCTTCATCTGTGAGCTGAGATTTTAAAACGATTCCCTTTTCAGGTGTGATTTCATAAAGAAGGGCACCTTGATAGTCAAAATCCAGTTCATGCCTGCTTCCCTCTTTTTCATGATAAACAGAAATGGGAAAACCATATAGATTTCTTGAAGGTTCATGAAGCAATGCTTTGTGATCTTCCAACAAATAAGAGTGAGTACCCGTCCCCCCTATTATTTCAGTGTCCGTTTCCTTCGGATGCTGAAAGTCTGTAATATCAAACAAAGAGACCTTCATTCCGCGTCTAACGATTCTCGGTTCCTCATTGGTTGCTTTGTTATCATCCACCACTTTCGTATCAAAACCAAACCCGATGAGGTGATGCTCATCAATGGGGTGAAGATAGGTGCTGAAACCAGGAATCTTCAACTCCCCCAATACCTTTGGAGCTTTCGGATCTGCCGTATCGATGACAAAAAGGGGATCGACTTCTTTGAAGGTGACCATATATGCCTTATCTCCCATAAACCTGACAGAATAGATTTGTTCTCCCCTGGCTAAATCCGTTACTTCGCCAACATTCTTCATGTTTTCATCTAAAATATAGAGAGCGTTGGATGAAGGTGAATCACTGTTCCACACCTCCCCTTTTGTCGTTGCAATCCGAAAGTAGCCTTCATGTTCATCCATGGAAAATTGATTTAACACCCTTCCTTCCACATTCCCTGATGAAGAATACGCAATGTTCCCATCACGGACGGAAAATTTATAAATCTCCGTATTGGAAGAGGTCCAGCCGTTCATATCATCTTCATTGTATTTTTCTACAGCCACATAAAGATTGTTTTTAGACATATATACTTTATCGCCGCTTCCAAGATAGGATTGAATGTTTAGAGAAGCTTTGGGATCCTCCATATTCATTGCTGTCAATAAGGTATAGTTAGGGGACTGGGACTGCGGAAAATACTTAATGTCCTGTATTGGAAGCGGCGTCATTTCATCACCTGTTAAACTATCTTTCACCCGGGGTCTCAGATCAGGATTTTGCCCCTGTTCGATCGTCCAGTAGTTTGGATACAAATTCGAAATGAAATAGACAGTGGAATCAATCTTCCTGGACGTCACATATTGACCTTCAAGCTCAACATGCCTGAGGAGAGATGGTTTTTCTTTGTCGGAGATATCATACAGAAGCGCAACAGTCGTTCCGTCTACAGGCATAGTGGAAGCGATTGACTTTTGTTTATCCTCTTGAAAATGGGCAGGCGCCCAGCTGTTACCGATGACGAGCAGCTTATCTTTCTGTAAAAATAGATGGTGGGGCTGCATATTTTCTTTATAGCTGGTAGAAGATACTACTTTCATTTCCTTGACAGGATTCGCCTTTGTAATCAGCAGCCTACGGTCGGTTAATTGGTAAATATAGCTTCCATCAGTCTTCACTATATCCCCTTCGTCAACTCCTTTGACCTGATTATTCGTTTCAGAAAAATTGGATCCCGATTGAGACGACTCTCCAGCCGCACTATCTTCCGATGACTCGGACTCCATAGTTCCCTCTCTTCCGAATAGGGAAAACTCCGTATCTTCCTTATTTTTCTTTAAGATTTGTTTAAAATAGTTCGTTAGCTCTTCCTTGGATTGAATTCTGGGTAGTTTAGAGGTTACAGAAAAAGGGATTTCTGTGTCTCCGTTATAGGAAAAACCCCATTTGGTTTTCACTTTCGGAGAGATATGAAGTGTATACTGGTGTGGGTCAGAAGGATACCCTCCTGACGGTGCTTGAATTTGCAGGGTCTTTCGATTTTCATTCAACTTGAAAGAGACATTGATCCTCTCTCCATTGGAGTCTTCTACATAAATGTTCTGGGGCGTCACCGTTTCTTTCTTTAGTGCCGCTGAAAATTGCAGATTCCATGAGTTATTCTCCATTACGAGAAGATCCCCATCCATCTTTCCCTCGGCCATCACAACAGGTCTTTGACTATACGCAAACGTTCCAAGCGCCACCAGCAGCACAATACCAGCAATAATGAGCAGATACGACTTCTTACTCATGTATGACCCTCCTATATGTTCTATTTGTTGATTAGACGTTGGGGGGCAGAAAATGTTACATGGGCGCGGAGTCTGCAGGGAGATTCATTTCGTCCAACTTTGTTTCTATGCTCTGCTGAAGCCAAGAAAAAAAGACCCCACAAAAGTAAGGTCCGTCCCTCTATCTCATTCGTCTTGCGCTTGCGTTCAGGCGTGCGTTTCGGATGACTTGGTTGATGACTTCTGAGAAAATGAGCCCGATGGCGATGGAGCCTGAGATCATGAAGGCTTTTGCTGCCAGGTTGATGGCGGCATTATAATCGTTTTGAACGAAGTTTCTCATGGCATCGTACGCGAGTCCTCCAGGTACAAGGGGGATAATGCCGGCTACAGAGAAGATGATGACCGGGGTTCTATATATTTTCGCAAATACCTGACTGATCACAGCCACCACAAAGGAGGCAAGTAATGTCGCAAGGACCGCATCGGCGTCGTTTAAACTCATAAGTATGTATATGATCCAGCCTAACATTCCAACAATTCCGCATTTGAAAAGGGACTGCTTTGGAGCGTTGAAAATGATTCCGAATGCAGCAGCGGCGATGAAGCTGGTCACTAATTGTTCGATGATGTGCATTCCCTTTTCACCTCAATCTTTTTTCCTAATCCTAAACAAAGTCACCCTACGTCAGAGTGAAAACTACGGCAATACCCGTCCCGATGGCAAACGCTGTTAAAAAAGCTTCTGCTCCCTTCGATAAACCCGATACCAAATGCCCTGCCATTAAATCCCGCACGGCATTTGTGATAAGGAGCCCGGGAACCAGAGGCATCACTGATCCTATAATAATCTTATCCAACTCCTGTCCGACTCCAAGCTGGACGAATCCATAGGAAAGCATTCCGATAATAAAGGAAGCAAGAAACTCAGCAAAGAACTTGATGGGAACGAGGCGGTGTAAATATATCAGGCTTGTAAACCCGACACCTCCTGTGATCAGAGCAGGAATGAAGTCCTTCCACATCCCCTGGAACATGATGAGAAAACAACCACTGGCAATCGAAGCGGCCAATACTTGAATCACAAAGGAGTATGATAGATCAGATTGATCCAGTTTTTCCAGGGCATTGTAGGCTTCTTCAAGGGTGAGGTGCCCCTTACTGATTTGCCTTGAAATACTATTCACGAGGGTTACCTTTTCCAGATCGGTCGACCGCTCGTTAATTCGAATCAGCTTCGTTTTCGTTGGTTCAGACGTTTCAATCGAAAAGATGATTCCGGTAGGCGTCACATAACTGTGAGATTCTGAAATCCCATAAGAAGCGGCGATACGCATCATCGTATCCTCGACGCGATACGTCTCTGCACCACTTTGCAACATGATCTTACCCGCCAGCAAGCTGACTTCCATAATGTCATATCTTCTTATCATTTTTGCTTCCATACGATCTCTCCACACGTGCTATTTTTTGAATAGGTCTAGTTTATAGGAAAGAAGGGGTGTAATCAATGAGGAATGGGATGATTTAACGTAGTTTTAATCTGTGTAGAGGGTGTTAGGGTCGAATGATCGAGCAACTTGTCGAAAAATCTCCAGTCTCCGAATCTTTACTTGTCATCCTCCTATTCCCTTTTCTCTCTTCCTTTTAAAAAGAATGTACAAAGCAGTGACCAGCACAAACCCTGTCAGAACCAACAGTTGATATTCTTCTGCCAGCCCCATAATCACTTCTCTATCACCCTCATAGAACTTGCCTATACTTAAGAATAAAAAGGTAGACGGAGCAATACCCAACATAGTAAGGAGAGAATACACTTTCAGATTCATTTTTGCCATGCCTGCCATGAAGGGAATTACATTTCCTAAGTGAAGGGGGCTTGCGATCGCTACGCTCCAGATTCCGTAGCTGCTGAACTTTTCCTGCGCTTCTTTAAGCTTCTTCCGTTTTTCAGGGTTAAGCTTTGCCTCAAGCTTCACACCTAATGTTAAGCTGATAAAATAAGGAATATAGCTCCCGACTGTATAAAGTAAGCTTCCTACTAGAGAAATGACTCCTATCTCCAGCCACGTTAATTCTAAAATAAATCCCATTGTTACGATAAAAAAAGTGCCCACAAAAGGGAAAGCACTTCCTTCAATAAATAAAGAAAGCAATACACTCCATACCCCCCAGTCAGCCGTGTGATTTGCCATGATTTCTTCCATCAAGGTCACTCCTATGCGTACGAATATCTTAAGTATAAAAAAATCGACAACATGCAAACAGTAGCTGTAGAAGTAATTGCTTCTAAGACCTGGGGTGTATTTTCCCAACGCTCTTTTCGTAAAGATTTTTTTAAACATTCGTTCTGCAAGGCTCTGTCAATTAGTGTGTGCTGGATGATGAGGGGAACTGCTCCGCTTGCAGCTAGCGTTCGGCCGAGCCTCCTCAGCTTAGCCGAACGGGGTCTCGGCACGCCCGTACTTCTGCAGGAGTCTGCGCAGTTCCCCTCACCATCTTTAATAGTTTTTTTGTGACAGAGCTTCAATGTGTACCAGAAAACAATATAAGTAGAAAAAATAATTCTTCTTTCCTAAAAGGACAAATCAATCTCTACTTACCTTAAATGAGATCGTTTGCTAAAAAGCTTGTTTTAATTGTTTTCGATTAAGGATACATGCTCAGAAAGTTGATTCTCGCTGCAGGATGATCGACTCCTGCGGGAATAGCTGGACAGGTGAGACCCCGGAGGCGCAGCCGAGGAGGCTCACCGCCAGCCCCGCGGAAAGCGAGCATCCTGGAACGGAAATCAACTAGTACTATCTTATCTACAATAGCAACAAGCTTTACGAAAAGATCCCTTCACAAAAAAAGACCAGCCTCTTTATAGGAGCGGGTCCGGATGATCTATGATGCCTTCTGACTAATTCTGATTTCTATGTTCACACCTTTTTATGTTTTATACATGAAAAAGAGATTTTAATAGATAAGAAGATTACTTTTTCAGACTTGATCAAGGTGACTCATTAAGAGGGTCGTGAAGTATGATGACGGGCATTGACTTAGGGGTAACCATGAATCCATAGACTTTACCATCCTTGTCCTTATACGCTACAGAATAATCTCCAAACTGGGGTGAGAATTCGACGTTTTGGTATTCGAGGTCAAGATCCTGATACTTCAGGCTAACATACAGGTTGGTGGCGATTCTTGCGGTCAGGTGTTGCACACTGGAAATCCGGTTGGCTACTATTATGAGGATGATTGCTAAACACAGTAACATGACTTTCTTTGTTCCAGACAATCTGATCATTCATCAAGCCCCCTTTTATTTCTTCATGACTACTATACTCCTATACTCTCTATTATATACCTATTCACTGAACCATGACAAAAGAGCTACTTTTTTTAGTAACGGGTTCCGTTTCCTGTCGCAAAATCCGAAAATGCAGCCTAATTTGTACTACTTTTTGTATCTGTTATTGCGATTAAAAATAAATGGCTCAGTTCACTATATTGAGCCGTTTAACCTTTTTGGAAAAGAGCGGCCTCTCACGGACCCAGAGATGAGGAATCAGCATGCTGTGATAAATAAGCGGAGAAATTTCTCTTATTTAGGAAAAAAAATAAAAAACACCTTAAATAGACGGAAAAATTCCGACTATTGACTCGTAAAACGTGTAAATGGGTAATTTTAATTTGCTTAACCGGAAAAATTCCGCCTATATACCCCGTACCTAGCTCTATTCTGCAAACTAAACGGAAAAACTCCGGTTATTTTAATATCACTGGTTACTAAATTAAGGATAAGACTTCACATTAACATATATAGGGAATTTGAATGTGTAGTGTAGCATTTTTGGCGTGACAAATTGTATACCAAATTGAGGGTAAAATGGTAGGGGTACAACAGCCATTTTACCCCTACCATTTGCGGTGCAATTTCCTATATAAAATCCCCTATAAATGGATTTAAACCAATGAAAAATGCGTATGCATTTAATAGGCAAATGGATGCGCATTTTAACTTACATTTTTAATGTTGACGATAGTTAACGGAACCCGTTATTTTTTTATCAGCTCTTTTGTCTTGTATATAATCTCCAAATTAATATGACTCTCGATTATTATTTCTACAGTGTTAAACAACCGTTTAACCCTTTCTACCTTGTCAGATCAACAACTTTCTCTCTTAATCAAACGTTTGTTTAGTTGTCTAACATCTTCACCAAACGGGAAATTTGGGTATGTAATTCATCGATTGGAACGAATCGGGCCTTCCTGAACATTTCTTTTCCCTCTACAAATACGATGACGACCGGTACAGTGAAGATGGAGTACTCACCGGCTATTTCCGGCATTTCTTCTACGTCGGCATGAATGGACTTTATATCTTGAAACTCTTCCAGCAGCCCTTTCACTTGGGGTAGCAAAGCATGACAAACAGAGCAGTTGCGTCTGGATATGTATAGTAACACCATCTTTTCCCCTGCCAGTGTAGCCTTGATGGTTTCTAAAGAATGAACTTCTTCCATATCTTATGGCCTCCCTTCTGTGATTTCACCTTCATAATAGGTATACCCACATCTCCAAACGTTTACCATTAAAAACCTGCGGGAAAAGATAAACGACAAAACAATTTGAATGATGGAGGCGACCTGAAATGAAACCGACTGTCAAGGAATTTTATGACGATAAGGAATTAATTACAGAAGTTGAAAAGCTTTCTTCTCAAGGAGTGGACAAACATAATCTTTATGTATTATCCCATGATGATGACCGGACGGACAGAGTAGCTGATGGAGCGGACGCCAATGAAATCGGTGTAAAGGAAACAGGCATCGGGACTGCAGTGGGGAACATGATTCTGAATAAAGGCGACGAACTCCGAAACAAGCTGATGGAAGTTGGATTTTCTCACGAAGAAGCGGATCAGTACGAAGAAAAGCTCGATGAAGGAAAGATATTATTGATTGTTAAGAACTAACCTTTTAGAAAATTGACTTAGGATGATTCCCCGGAATCATCCTTTTTTGTCTTGAAAAACATAAAGCTTCCCGTTTACCGGTCTTCTAAACTTAGGACCTCTAAACCCTCGTTTAATCAGCTCTTTTCTCATAAACAGCATAATTCCGCCATGGCCTACAATGAGAACGTCCTCACCCTCTTGCATGACCGTATCGACAATGCCGTTGATTCTTTTGAGGATCTCATTCTTACTTTCAGGCTGAGAACGATGATTAAACCACCAGGCTACACGGATCATAAACAAATGTAAAAACAGTGGAAGCTTCCTCTTGGAACTGAATATGGGAGATAGTCTGATTTCACGTAGTTCCTTCAACGATACGATATCCCCGGCATAGACATTTCGAGCTGTTACTTCTGCCCTGGTTAAGTCACTTGCGTAGCACTTCCTCCACTCAATATCATGAAGATCAACCTCATTCTCTTCTACATCAGACTCATCGTACTCTTCTACCCAATTCATTAGTTCTTCGGATGTCACAAATCTATCAGGATATCCTCTTGTTACTTTAAAATGCCTCACGAGACCAATCTTCACACTTTCGCCCCCTCCCTTTTCATTATACTATTATTTGGAAAAGAAAAAAGCATGCGATCTAAGCCGCATGCTTACTTTTATTATCCCAATGATACGTCCAGAATCATCATCACAACAAATCCAAGCATGAGTCCCAATGTAGCCAAGTCTGTACTTCCAGAGGATTGAGACTCTGGGATCAGCTCTTCTACTACCACGAAAATCATGGCCCCTGCGGCAAAAGCAAGTGCGTAAGGAAGCAATGGCTGCACTAAAAGGACAGCAGCTGCACCAATTACGGCAGCCATGGGTTCAACGATGGCTGAAAGCTGACCATAGTTGAAGGACCTCAGACGTGACATTCCTTCTCCGCGCAACGGAATGGACAGGGCCGCACCTTCAGGCATGTTCTGTATGCCAATTCCGATTGCAAGCCCGATTGCCCCTACCAATGTTGCGTCACCAAGTCCCATTGACGCCGCCCCAAAAGCCACACCGATGGCTAAACCTTCAGGAATGTTATGAAGGGTGATTGCAAGAAATAGTAAGGTTGATTTTTTAAATTTAGTTGGAGGTCCCTCGGCTTTTTCCGCTGAGTTCCCGAGATGCAAATGAGGTACTACAAAATCCAACAGTCTAATAAACAGGCCGCCAAGCAAAAAACCAATAGCAGGAGCGAGCCATGGAATCTGACCATTTTGCTCACTGAACTCTATAGAAGGAGCAAGAAGTGACCAAAACGATGCCGCTATCATGACACCTGCAGCAAATCCAAGCATCATATTCAATGTATGCTTTTCAATTTTGGTGAAGAAAAAAACCGATGCAGCCCCCAGTGCGGTTAACCCCCATGTCAGCGTACCGCCAAACAGAGCCTGGACAACTGGATTGAATCCACTTAACCAATCTAAGAACATGCCAATCCTCTCCTCCGATCAAAAATTTTCAATACCACCATTTTGCATCAAGGAAACTTTCTTTGTCAAAGGAAATGTCATATTTCATATTTACTACGTTTTTTCACTTTTATATATATATGCTTTTCATCTATTTTTGTGTTTGTATCATACTTATACTTCCAAATCCCAGGGACCTTATTCACAAGGCAGATAGCTCTCTCAAATATTTTTCATTTCCCCTCTTCCCAAACTGGCAGAACTTGTTATATACTTAACTGTATTAAGACACATAGTACACTGTATACAGTTGGGAGGGTGGATATGTTTGAGCTTGATTTAAGAAGTCGAAAGCCCATTTATGAACAATTAGTGGAGAAGTTAAAAGAGTTAATCATTAATGAGGTGTTGAAGCCTGACGAACAATTGCCTTCCGTTCGTGCATTGGCTCAGCAACTGACGATAAATCCAAACACAATCCAAAAAGCTTATAGGGAACTTGAAACTCAAAGGTTCATTTATTCTGTGAAAGGACGGGGTAGCTTTGTTAATCCATCAAATCACATTCAAAACGCGGAGAAAATCATGAAAGTAAAAGAAGAGTTGTCTAAACTTTTGTCTGAAGCTCTATATTTAGGGATCACGCCTGAAGATTTAAAGCAGATGATTGCTGACATCGAGGCATCGGTAGGAGGGAATCAATCTGATGATAAAGATTAAATCATTAAGTAAATCCTTTGAAGGTAATACAATCATCCATGACGTTTCGTTCTCTGTTCAAAAGGGATCGATTTACGGACTGCTCGGATCGAATGGTGCAGGAAAGACGACACTACTCAAATCCATTTCTGGAGTTCTGAAGCCCGAAAGTGGAGATATTTATTTAAAAGATCAACCGGTCTTTGAAAATATCCAAACGAAAGAAACCTTGGTCTTCATTCCTGATCAACCGTTTTTCTTCGCTCATTATACCTTAAATCAAATGGCAAGATTTTATCAAAATACCTATAGTCGTTGGGATGAGCATGAATATAAATCTCTAGCCGGCCTATTTGGGATAGACCCTCACAAAAAGCTTCATAAGTATTCCAAAGGAGTCCAGCGTCAGGCAGCTTTCATTCTTGCATTATCCACTCAACCGGATGTGCTCATTCTGGACGAACCCCTTGACGGATTAGACCCTGTCGTGCGTAAGAAGGTAAAAAGCGTACTGATCACCGAAGTGGCCAACCGGGAGATGACGATCCTTATCTCCTCTCACAACCTGCGTGAGGTGGAAGATATTTGTGATCATATCGGAATTTTGCATCAGGGAAGATTTTTACTGGAGAAAGAGCTTGATGATTTGAAATCCGGGATTCATAAACTTCAGTTGGCCTTTAAAGGCGAGATACCTAAGAAGCTCTTTACTGAGCTTGATCTTCTGCACGAAGAGACCAGGGGAAGCGTATCGCTCTGCATCGTAAGAGGTGACGAAAAGCATGTGAGAAGCATGATCCACCCTTATCATCCGGTGATCTTCGATATGTTACCGTTGACCCTTGAAGAAATATTTGTTTATGAAATGGAGGACGTCGGATATGCCATCCAAAACATCATGGATCAATAAGGAAGTCATCATTCAAAGCCTTCGGAATGTTGGGTGGGTAGGAATCGTTTATTTTATCGGACTTCTCTTTTCTTTGCCGGTTGACATTATCGGTAAACTATCTAATGACAATCAGCCCTATCCGATTGCCATTTACGAAAACCTATTCAAAATGCAATACCCGATCCAAATGGGTTTGATGCTGTTCGTTCCAGTCATCCTATCCCTTTTCCTTTTCCGTTATTTACATGTAAAACAGGCTGCAGACTTCATGCATAGCCTTCCACTGACACGCAGCAAATTGTTTTATCATTTTACCGTTACAGGGTTTGTCATTCTCATCACGCCAATTGTACTGAATACAGCGATTTTACTTTCCCTTTATTCATTAACGGATCTTCATCAATTTATTAGTGTTCAAGACATTTTCATCTGGTGCGGCATCACCATCCTTATGAACAGCCTTCTGTTCACAGCCGCTACCTTTATGGCCATGATAACGGGACTGACAGCTGTACAGGGCGTAATGACTTACATCCTGCTCCTATTACCGGCTGGAATGTTTATGCTCGTATGCTTCAGCCTGAAAAATCTATTATATGGATTTCCTGAGGATTATTTTTTCAATATCCAAATTGAACAATACTCCCCAGTCATCAAGGCCGTATATCTGGAAAATAAAATCTTTTCCGGAATGGATGTAACACTGTTCATAGCTATCACTCTCCTACTCTATGTTTTATCGTATGTATTGTATAAAACGAGAAAAGTAGAAGCAGCATCCCTTGCCATTGTTTATCCTGTCCTCAGACCCCTGTTCAAATATGGAGTCGCATTCTGTTTCATGCTGGTTGGCGGCATGTACTTTAATGGAATCTACCAAGAGACGGAATGGACCTTATTCGGCTATTTTATAGGCTCATTCATTGGCTACTATCTTGCAGAAATGGTTTTACAAAAACATTGGAGAGTGTTCAGTTATTGGAAGGGCTATGTCGGGTTTGCCGTGGCCATCTCTCTTATCGGTTTATTCATTCAGTTCGATTTGTTTCAATATGAAAAGAAGATTCCTGAATTGGAAGATGTAGAAAAAGTGCATGTGAGCCCAAGCTATTATTCCTTGACGGACAATCCAGAAACACTCATTGAAGAGCCATTTATTAGCGAAGATAAAACAATTGAAGCGGTTCTGGACCTTCATGAAGAAATTGTTAACAACCCTGGCCAAAATATCGTTCACCGTGACGGTAGCGAGCAGATCTTTTTCTATTACAAGATGAAAGATGGCAGTAAGCTGGTGAGGAACTACCAAGTGAATATAGACGAATTCAAATCCCAGTACGCTTCACTCTATGAAATGAAAAATTATAAAGAAACGACGGAACAAATCTTTTCCGTTGATTCAAGCAAGGTAGACAAACTATCGATTTATTCTGATTTGGGGAATAGACAGAGTATAAGCATTGTCGATCCCGAACAAATCAATGAAGCCATCGGGATTTTAAAAGAAGAAACCTATAATGATACGTTTGAAGATCGCGACAGAGTGAACCTCTATAACGTTGAATTACTTCTTTCAGAGAACCAATGGACCCATGTCGGGGTACGGAATAACGATAAGAAATTCGAATCCTGGCTACAGGAGAATGGATACCTTGAAGATATAAGGGTGACTGCAGATGATGTAGAGTGGATGTACGTGATCGATCAAGAGCGTTACCGCAACCGTCTGTTCAACGTCGTAGATCTAGATACGGCAGCCCTGGAGTTAAAGAAAGAAAACAAAGGGGTCGAAGTAGCGGACTCCAAACACGTAGAAGCCATCATGAATCAACTCGTATACAATCAGATGACCAATGAATATATAGTGATCATCAAGTATAAAACCCACGGAAATATCGAAGTGCGAGGCTTAAAAGCTGAAGATACGCCTTCATTCCTGAAGAATAAAACGGACAATTGACTATAGAAAGTCGAGGTGAAGCCATATGGACACACTACAGATGCAACCATCTCCTCTCACGTTAGAGGAAATGTATGGACAATTTCATAAACTGATCTATCATATCGCTTATACGATGACAAAGGACGCTCATCTATCACAGGATATCGTTCAAGAAACCTTTCTCAAGGCTTACATCAGGATGGATACTTTACTCGATGTGACGAAAACGAAGTCCTGGCTCACTTCTATCGCAAGATGTACAGCAATCGATTTCATCCGAAAAGAATCGAAACGCAATGAAGTCTATATGGAAGTTGAGGAAGAGGTTCAATCCATACAGGATCATAACCCTCTGGAAATAGAGATTGAAGCACGATTTCTTAAGAGCAGCATCCAGGAAAATATTAAGAGGCTGCCACTTTCTCAGCAGGAAGTCATGTCATTGAAAGTGACACAGGATCTTAGTGATGGGGAGATTGCTTTAAAGCTGAACCTCTCTCCCTCCACCGTCAAAACCCGTTTTCACCGGGGAAGAAAGCAGCTGTATTCGATCGTTTATGCACAGACTGCATAGAAAAAGGAGCCTTGTTGAAGGGCTCCTTTTGTCGTAGAATTTTGGATTTGAAAATAAATGTTCTCAAATGGGGATATGACCTCTGGGTTTATAACGTTTCCCCTAAATATGACCCAAAATTATAGCACTTTACTTAAAAACGCCTGGGTTCGTTCATGTTTCGGATTGCCAAAGAGCTCAGACGGCAGGTTTTCTTCCACGATATACCCGCCGTCCATAAAGATGACACGGTCCCCTACTTCTCTGGCGAAACCCATTTCATGGGTTACGACCACCATGGTCATGCCTTCCTTCGCCAGTTGTTTCATTACCTCCAGCACCTCTCCTACCATTTCGGGATCAAGGGCTGAAGTGGGCTCATCGAACAGCATGATTTCAGGCTCCATGGCAAGTGCCCGTGCAATGGCGACCCGCTGTTTCTGCCCTCCTGATAAGGAGTCCGGGTACACATAAGCCTTTTCAGACAGTCCCACTTTTTCAAGAAGTTCCAACGCCTTCTGCTCCGCTTTATTTTTTTGCCACTTTCTCACCTTCATCGGTGAGAGCATAATGTTCTGGATCACCGTCTTATGAGGGAACAGATTAAATTGTTGAAAAACCATCCCCACATCGGTCCGGACCTTATTGATGTCTGTTTGCTTGGACGTGATGTCCCGATCTTTAATATAGACATGTCCATCGGTAATCGATTCCAAAAGGTTCAAACAACGCAGAAACGTTGATTTCCCTGAACCCGATGGCCCAATTACCACTACCACTTCTTGCGGTTCGATATTGACATTGATATCTTTCAATACTTCTAATTCTCCAAAGGACTTCTTAAGATTCACTGCTTTAATCATTCGGTTGCCATCCTCCGCTCAATATAGTTTAGTAGATACGTAAGAGATAGAGTAAGGATTAAATAGATAATAGCGACTGCCAGGTACGGTTCCCACACACGATAATATTGCCCCTGCATGGCCCGGCCCCAGTACATAAGCTCCGGAGCGGCAATGACCGCTGCCAGGGAAGAATCTTTCAGTAGCACGATAAACTCATTTCCAAGTGGCGGAATCATCCGCTTAAATGCTTGAGGGATAATGATATGCCTCATCGCCTGGAGATTGGTCATCCCCAAAGATCTGGCCGCTTCCATCTGACCCCGGTCAATGGATTGAATGCCCCCACGGAAGATCTCGGCGATATATGCTGTGGCATTCAACGATAATGCCACTAATGCAGACACAGCCGGATTAATTTCCGACATGATCATTGGCATCACACCAAAGTGAATGAGTAGGATCTGCACGAATAATGGTGTTCCTCTAAAAAAGTTTATGTACCAAATGAAAGGTGTTCGAACGAGGAGATAGGGGGAAATTCTGAATATCCCCATCAGCAGTCCGAAGATTAAGCCTAAAAAGATGGCTCCAACCGATAAACCAATTGTTAATAGTGCTCCCTTTAGAAAAAAAGGTAAGTATTCCCCAATAATGTCCCATCTGAAATCCAGCATATCCTAACTCCTTTTGTCTCGGTAACGGCGTTATCCCGCTTTCCTTTTCAATAGTAGTAATTAGATTCATATAAAAGGGGCAGGTGAAGAAGGAACAATCCTCTTTAAAATCGATAAAGAAGATCCTCCCCATTTTCACTACGCCCCTTGTTCCCTTATTCTGCTTGTTCTAATAAAGCGTCAGTGTTCGGTTCTGTACCAAACCATTCTTTGTAAATTTCAGCATATGTTCCATTTTCAATCACTTCTTTTACCGCTTTATCAAATTCAGACTTCAACTCACTGTCTTTCGGAAACATTAAGCCATAAAATTCAGATTCGAAGTTTTCCGGATCTTCTACTGTATTGAAATTGTCATCCGGATTGTTTTTCACATATTCATTTACAACCGTATTATCGGTGACAACAGCATCGACTTGACCTTGCTTTAATGCCGTAATGGCTACTACATTGTTTTCGTATTTAGAGATATCAGAGCTGTTCTGCCCAACAATTTTCTCTGCTGCCGCCTGACCGGTCGTTCCATTTTGAACCCCGATCTTCAGTCCTTTCAGGTCCTGGGCACTTTTGATATCCACACCTTCGCCAAACATGATCATGTGAGTGGATTCAAAGTAAGGATTGGAAAAATCAAACGTTTCTTTACGATCATCATTGATGGTGATCCCGGAAATCCCCATATCGACTTCCTTGCCGCCTTGAACGGCTGCAAATAATGGATCCCATCCAATGTTCTTCACTTCGTACTCATAACCGGCTTCTTTCATGACGGCCTCTAAAAAATCAATATCAAATCCGACAATTTCCCCTTTATCCATATATTCAAATGGAGCAAAGGCTGCATCGGTCCCCACTACAAGCTTTTCTTTTTTATCTCCGCTTGCTTCTTCACTTCCACAGGCAGTCATGATCACTGCCATTCCAATCATCAATACTAGAAATAATCCTCTTACTTTCTTCTTCATCATTGGCCCCCTAAAATAGTTTGTATTTTCTAATAATTATAATTATACAACTTTTTTACTAGAAAACCAATAACTATTGGAAAATTACTAGTTTTCAGACTAATTATCTTTCTAGTGATACGGATTTTTGTATATTAAAATGTATAAAAAGATGCATCTGATATCTTTGTTTTATCTCCATTAATACCTTTAACATTGACAGTCTCCTCTATAGGTTTCAGAATAAGAGTATAAGCCAAGTTTAAAGGGAGAGTTTATGGATACACATTCGTCTGATTTATATGAATACTTAGTTGATCATGCCTTAGATTTCACTGAAGACTGGTTGAAGTTCCAGAATATTAAATCCGGATCTCACTATTCGCCTGATTCTCCTCCAGAGGTACTCAACAAAATAAAAGAACAAAACTCTAATTATGTGAAAATCATCGCCAGGTGTCTGTTACTTTCTCAAGAAGAGTCAAAAGAATTGATTTATAACTGGACTTCACAAACAGCTGCAGATCGTAGTAAATCCAGTACGACTCTCGATGAGGTTGTTCGTAACTCAGGTGTGTTCAGAAGAGTGTATTGGACGTATGTCGAAAAGTTTGTGGAAGAATCGAACGTAAACGTCCAGTTGAAAGAAGTATTCGAGTGGGAACGAAAGATCAATTTCGCATTGGATTATGTGTTAGAAACATTCACTTCCACGTTCCTGAACATATTAATGAATCGACTCCAGGCACAGTCAACCCTGATTAAGGAATTAAGTACACCGGTCATTTCTTTAACTTCAGAGGTAGGACTTCTGCCTATCATTGGAGATATTGATACGACACGGGCCCGTATGATATTAGATGCAACCCTTCAACAAAGTGCCGATGCCCATTTATCCATGCTGATCATCGACTTATCAGGTGTGGTATTGGTTGATACCATGGTCGCTCAGCAAATCTTTCACCTCATCGATGCCTTAAATCTGCTTGGAGTGAAGAGCGTCATCACCGGGATTCGTCCTGAAGTTGCCCAGACAGCCATCCATTTAGGATTGGATTTCTCCAATATCCATACTGAAAATTCACTCGAGCGAATCATTGCCGATGTCATTCAGGAAAATAGCTCATTTTTGCAGGTATAGGAAGATGGAGGCAAAATAAAAGGCTCATTTCATAAAAGATGTTGCTATTGTAGAAGAGAAAGTAATAGTTGATTCCCTTTTAAAGATGAATTCTGTTTTCTAGTTAGATTGTTTCTGGACACCTTGTAGCTCTGTCACGAAAATTCTCGTGAAGATGGTGAGGGGAACTGCGTAGACTCCTGCGGAAGTACGGTCGTGCCGAGACCCCGGAAGCGAAGCTGAGGAGGCTCGGCCGAACGTCCGCGGAAAGCGAAGCAGTTCCCCTCACCATCTAGCACACACTAATTGACAGAGCCTTGCAGAGCTTATGTTAAAAGATAACAACCATTGCGAAAAGAGCAATATAAAAAGACTGATTCTCGCAGGGCACCCCCCTGCAGAATCAGTCTTTTTTATTAAGAATAATGATGAGAAGCTTTATAACTTGCTTTCACCATATATTCATGTTGAAGCAGTTTCACTTCGAATAAAGTGATCGGGTCGAAATATCGCTCCGGATTTGCTTTCATTTTCTTTAATGTTTCTTTGTCGCTTGCAATATCCGTTTCTGTATCTTTAATCGTGACGGCCAGTTGTTTAAATGGCTCTGCGAAGAAAGAGTGAACATCCTGCTGCAATGATTTTTCGAACAAATCAAATTGAAGGAAAAATTTATTGACGACAGATGCCGTGATATCCTGATAATCTTCGTTCTCTAAGTAGCGCTTGTATTGATTGTAGAGTAACGACTTATTCTGAGGTAACACACCTAACAGCTTTCCGGCACTCTTCAATAGGAACTGAGCCGGTTTAAAGCGCAATAGAATATTCTCTTTATCAATCTGGGCTCTCGTTCCCATTCGGTTTACATCCCGGCGCCAGTCGTCCATAACTTGGAAATCACATTGTAAAACGACTTTATCTTTTCCGAATAACTCGTTGAAGGTCTCACTCATCTCATTTAAATAGTTCTGGCTGTCTTTAAGTTCCTGCTTTGAAAAGCCAAGCCATTCTTCAAGGGATTTGACGTAACGGGGCATGAGATCATCTTGGATATACCCTTGAATCCGCGTATTCATCGCTTCATTTAGCTCTGTATGGATCTGTTTGAAATCACTTTCTTCACTGATCAGGTCAGAGCAGCCGCTAAGGATACGGGGAATTTTCTCAGAGATTTCCTTCTTCATCGCTTCTTTCTTTTTATGGAAAGAATCCTTAATGACTGATACCTTATCGCTCTGCATGTCACCCAAGTAGTTTTCAAAACCGTTCAAACGAGTCAGGATATCTTCATTCTTCTCGATTGTGTCTTTCAGCTCATTTTCACGATTCTTACGTTTTGAGTATAGATCTCTTAATGTTTTTCTGACCAGGTAAAATAATTTGGCTCCACGTTCCGCTTTGAGCACGTTTCCATTCATCATATACTGTTTCTTTAGGAAGGACTGAACATCCTGTCGCTGCAGATGAACGGCTTCCAGGGATGAATATGGCAACACCTCTGCGTCCGGGAACCATTCCCGGGCTTTGTTTCGGGCTGATTCAATGATCTCTTCTGTACGGTCGGAATGAGATACTTTGTCCATCTTATTTAATAGGAAATGTACGTTCACAGGCTGTCCGATTTCCGCTAATTTTCTTAAGGTTTGTCTGTCCTCTGCATTAAACGGGGCATCGGCATTCAAGACATACAGTAATCCATCCGCTACAGGATAAAAGGCCGTTAGATCATCCAGATGCCTTTTGCCGGTTTGAACGTCAATGATGGCACTTCTATTTTTCTTAAGAAACTCAGACGGGAGCTTGTATTCTACGAATGCTTCCCTTTGCATCAGCTCTTCAAAATCAGCTATGCTCTCGACTTTGTGAACCCCATGATCGTGAATCTCCTTCACTTCTACCTGCTGATCATGATAGCTATAAATGATGGTGGAGTCTTCAGCCTCACCGACGCTCTCACCTAAAACGGATTGAACGAAGGAAGATTTTCCGCTTGAGCCACTCCCTGCGATCAATAAGTGGTGTTCACTCAGATCCATTAACTGCTCCGCAATCCATTTTGTTTTATAACCTACAGAAGCATCATTTCGTTCTGACCAATCCATAATTTTATTTAAGAACAGAATTATGTCTTCAAAGCGGGCCTGATAGGAGTCTCCTTCCAGCAGGATCATTTCCGCCTCATCCGTCACCATCTGTTCAATGCTGTACGAAAAGACATCGTTCCAGGCTAAAACGGCCGCTGCCGGGAAAAGTGGTTGATGGTCCCTGCTCACTTTCAGCCAATTGCTCAGCATGCTTGGCATAAAGCCTTCCAGGTCTTTCACTAAGTAGTTGCCTTCCAGGAATCCTACGTATGCTTCCTGGAATTGGGATAAGATGTCCTCCCATGATTCGTTCGGGAGTATTTCTACATATTCAAAGATTGTATTGACCGTCAGCATCCATTCAATATGTGCGACCGGATTGCTTCTGTAACTTGTCCACAGAGCAGATACGAGATCCTTAAATTGTTTACGATCCTTTTCATAGACCGCAATCAGTAAGTCGTAGAAATAGGTAGGTGCAAAGGATGTTGTGTAACCTTGATCCCCATATTCCCTCAGAATCATGAACCAGGCAGGATCCTGGGTACGGATCGATTCCTGAACCGCCAGTTCCACGGCTTTATTCCAGTCCTCTTGTTCTTCATAAAAAGCCCGGGCGAGTTCAGTTACGTTGGGATAATCCGGATCGATCGCCAGGGCTTTGTCGATGGTACGATAAGCTGACTGAATCTTATTTCGTTCGATATATAGAGAGAATAGCTGCAGGGATACTTCCAGCGTTAAAATCGTACTTTCCGTTTGAATAGCTGTATAGACATCCTCCGCTGACGATAACAACCCAATCTCATAGTAAGAATCCGCAATATTCTTCTTTGCCCAGGGTTCCAATTCGTTCTGGATGCTTTCCCATTTGAAAATAGCCGCTTCATAGTCCTTGCTATGAAAATAGACCTCCCCCTGAGCATAGCGAATGAACGTTAAATCATACGGCTCATTTTGCTGCTCTTCTACAAAAGCTTGACCAAGTACTTCAATTGGATGACGGTTCGTGTCATAGTCTACTAAAAAAGTTCCATAGAATGACTTTTCCATTAGTAATTTTTCTTCTGTCATAATGTCCTCCGTTATATGTGGATCCCCCTGTTCAAGGAACCTCACAGACTAGTCTATTTCTATCATTCTAACAGAATTTCCTTGGGATAAAATTTCATTTCCTTTTCAATTTCCGATTGATACTTTCTGCCGTGATTCATAGGGATCACTTCCATTACAGAAGAAAGGACTATCCGTTACTAAAGGCTGCTTGCGCCTTCAAAAACAGATAGTCCTTTTTACTTACCACCATTGTTCAGCCATCAAACTAGGCGGATGTCTGGTGAACAAACTTTTTTTGTTTGCGCCCCTCAAGTATCGCTACAACTAAAGCAATGAGCAGGAATAAGCTTGAAATTTGGAATAAAACACCCGTCTCAACATATTGTGCAAGCACTCCGAATACTAAGCCGCTTAAGCCGATTCCAAGATCAATGGAAGAGAAAAACATTCCATTGGCTACTCCCCTTCTATTGTCAGGAGTTAATGACAAAGTCCAGGATTGGAGTGTTGGAATAAGAGATCCAAATCCAACTCCAAACAAAATACCTGATACGATGATGAGGAAATCAGAATGGGCATAGGATAATACCCACATACCGATAAAGGTAATCACGATACAAAAGAGAACAAGCCCCTTAGGTCCGCGTTCATCAAACCATTTCCCGGCAATCGGTCTTGATAGGGACGCCATGATTGCATTGCATAAATAGAATAAGAAGATATGCTGGATTCCACGTTCTTCCCCAAAGATGACGATAAAGGTAACGATCGACCCGTAGCCAAAGGTCACCATTATCGTAATGAACGCTGGAAACCAGCTGGATTTTTCAACTAATGAACCCAGGTATGAAAATTTCAAGTCTTCCTTTTTCGTTTCTTTGACGACTGGAGGTGTACGGTAATGAACGACACCTAACAAGATAGCCGCGATGACACCCAGTGCGCTGGAAGTAATGATCAGGTTCGTGAACGTCGTTACCTGGAATAAATAAATCCCGAGACTCGGAGCTATAATCATTCCGATCGTAATCGACAATCCGTAATACCCCATCCCTTCACCTAAGCGGGATTTAGGCACCACATCCACGGCTGCCGTCCCATTCACCGTTGTGGACCATCCCCATGCCAATCCGTGTACAAACCGGAATAAAAGAAAGATGAAGACCACACTGGACAATGGATAAATCACCGTAATCAACAATAACGAGACCCCGCCTATCAGAACGAGAGGTTTCCTGTCCCTATACTCCAACATAAACCCAATGAAAGGCCTGCTTAACACTGCCCCTATCGAAAATAACGTCGTCACTAATCCAATTTCCAACCCTGAAGCCCCGATCGACTTTATATAAGGCGGAAGCGTCGGTATCAGCATTTGAAACGACATAAACACAAACAAGTTTCCTACCATCAGCATAATAAAAGACCTCGTCCATAAAGGATCCTTTACCTTATCCATCAGAAAACCCCCTTTCACCATCTATCAATAATCCTCCCAATACATTCAGGAGGATAATATTTCGGATTACTAAATAATAGCACATAAAACACAAATGCGATACGATTTAAAACCGGCGAAAACATGCTAGTTTTTTACAAATATTGCGAAGTGAAAATTGAAGGATTTATACGATTGAATTCAGGTATATAAAGGGATATTAGTACTAACTTTTTTTTGGCTCATTCCGGGGAGAGAAGGACAACCCAAGGAGCAAATTCATTTGCTCCTTGGGTTGTCCTTCTCTCCCCGGCCTTTCAGCACCAGCTGAAAGGCGAGTGAAACGAACGTTTCACTCGAATGAGCCAAAAAAATGGGCAAACTAACCATATCCACACACACCATGATTCTTTGAAGAACCATCTAATTCCCAACCTTTTATTGAAAAGACAAAGAATTATACTATAATAACAACATGGCGTAAATTTCTGAATAATCTTATTTGCACGCCTAATCATACATAAATATTTTCTATTTTTTATAAACATACATACACGACTGGAGGTAGTTCTTTGAATTATTCGTTACGACCCCTAGGCGATCATGCCATCGTTATACAATTAGGGAACTCAATTCAGCAAGAAACACACGAAATGGTCAAAACCGTCACCACCTTTTTTGAAACCCGGACAATCGAATGGCTTGTGGAAATCATCCCGGCATTTACAACCGTCACACTTTATTACGATCCGATCAAAATCATCGAATCTCACAAACCTTTTCAGAATACATTACCGTACACGATTGTCTGTTCAGAAATTGAACATATGCTTTCCCAACTTACATTCGGTGAACAATCAGATTCGCGAATCGTCGACATCCCCGTCTGCTACGGTGGAGAATTTGGACCAGACCTTGAAGAAGTCGCGAACCACAATCACATGTCTACTGAAGAAGTCATCGCGAAACATTCCAATGGTGATTACCTCGTATACATGATTGGATTTGCCCCGGGATTCCCTTATATAGGAGGCATGTCCCCGGATATTGCGACACCGAGAAGAGAATCACCCCGCCTCAAAATCCCGGCAGGCTCCGTTGGGATTGCCGGGGAACAAACAGGCGTTTACCCGATTGAAACACCGGGGGGATGGCAGCTGATTGGCCGTACCCCCTTA
Source organism: Rossellomorea aquimaris (assembly GCF_003315075.1). Lineage (GTDB taxonomy): Bacteria > Bacillota > Bacilli > Bacillales > Bacillaceae_B > Rossellomorea > Rossellomorea aquimaris_C. Next base: position 61,962 of record NZ_QNRJ01000003.1, on the reverse strand, counting down.
AAATTATTCAAACCAACTAACGACGACTCACCAAGCTTACTAGAAGCAGGAGATCGAATTCGTTTCACCCCCATTTCATTTGAAGAATATAAAGCATTGGAGGAGGAACAATGATTAATGTAATGAAACCGGGTCTCCTTTCAACGATTCAGGACCTGGGAAGGTATGGCTATCAAAAATATGGTGTCATCGTCAGTGGGAGTATGGATCCTCTCGCTCATAAAATCTCTAATCTGCTTGTAGGGAATGATGAAAACGAGGCTACTCTTGAAATGACACTTATGGGTCCAATGCTTGAGTTCCGGGAAACCACACTTATTTCCATTTGCGGAGGAGACTTATCTCCAACCATTGACGGGAAGCCGGTTCCTTTAAGAAGATCACTATTGATCAAAGCTGGAAGTGTTCTCAAATTCGGAGCATGCAAGAGTGGATGCCGCAGTTACCTTGCGATCGCAGGTGGATTCAATGTAGAAACGGTGATGAACAGCAAATCAACTTACGTAAGGGCAGGGATTGGAGGATTGAATGGGCGCTCCTTAAAAGAAGGTGACCACCTTGAACCAGGAACGATTAAGAAAGAATCTGAAAATATTATCGAATATTTACTTCCCTTTTTAGAGGACAATGATTTTACAGAAATCGATTGGTCCATCTCATCTGAATTCATCTCGGCATATCAACAGAAAAAAACCATCCGAGTGATACCGGGAGCCGAGTACGATCTATTTTCACCAGAAAGCCGGGAACACTTCTTCAATGAACCCTTTAAGGTGTCGGCTCAATCAGATCGAATGGGCTACCGTTTGGAAGGTCCGTCCCTCCATCTCGAGAAGGATTTTGATATGATTTCAGAAGCGGTTGCCTTTGGGACGATTCAGGTTCCTTCGAATGGGAAGCCTATTGTTCTGTTAGCGGATCGGCAAACGATGGGAGGCTATCCAAGAATCGGTCAAATCGCATCAGTGGATCTTCCTCTGATTGCTCAAGCAAAGCCAGGAGAAGAGTTGACCTTTACAATGGTTTCTCATGAAAAAGCCCAGGAACTCTACATAGATCGTGAACGACAAGTAAGGCATTTAAAACAAGGTGTTGCCTTGAAATTCAACTCATGACATGACAGCAAAGGAGCGAACTTCTTGAAGAAAAAAAAATCAAATTTCAGTGTATTGTTAGGGGCTGCGTTCTTAATGGCCACATCCGCCATCGGACCAGGCTTCCTGACTCAAACGACCGTATTTACTCAAACCCTGGCGGCAAGCTTTGGTTTCGTCATCCTTGTTTCGATCCTCATTGATATTGGTGCCCAGCTTAATATATGGCGCATCATTGCCATTTCTGAAAAAAGGGCTCAGGATATTGCCAACGATGCCTTGCCGGGATTAGGTTACTTCCTTGCCATCCTAATCGTGCTGGGCGGATTGGCCTTTAACATTGGAAATATCGCCGGAGCTGGATTAGGTACGAATGTCCTGTTTGGTATTTCGCCTGAAATGGGCGCATTATTCAGTGGAATTGTCGCAGTAGGAATCTTCCTGGTGAAAGAAGCCGGTAGATTAATGGACAAGTTCGCCCAGATCCTCGGGTTACTCATGATTATGCTTACGGTGTACGTGATGTTTACAGCAAATCCTCCTGTAGGAGAAGCTGTTGCGAAAACATTTGCACCAGACACCATTGATTTTCTGGCCATCATTACGCTTGTAGGCGGAACCGTTGGTGGATATATCACATTCGCCGGTGGTCACCGGTTACTAGAAGCTGGAATAACAGGGAAACAAGCACTTCCTGAAATCACGAAAAGCTCAGTATCCGCAATCGGTATCGCGTCCATCATGCGAATCTTCCTTTTCCTTGCGGCTTTAGGAATTGTGTCACAAGGTCTGCAGTTGGACCCTTCCAACCCGCCAGCCTCCGTATTCCAACTGGCTGCCGGTGATATTGGGTACAAGATGTTCGGGATCGTCATGTGGTCCGCTGCTGTTTCATCCGTTGTGGGCGCTGCCTATACATCGGTTTCCTTCATTCGAACGTTCAGCCCACTTCTCGAGAAATATCATAAGTGGCTAATCGTAGGATTCATTACCGTTTCAACACTAGTATTCGTCGTTGTAGGTAAGCCTGTCGCGATTTTAATCCTCGTTGGTGCACTTAATGGATTGATTTTGCCAATAGCATTGGGAGTTATGCTGATCGCCGCTCATAAAACCAAAATCGTCGGTGATTACAAGCACCCGATCTGGATGACCATTTTCGGTGCGTTGATTGTCGTGGCCATGTCCTACATGGGTGTATACGCGTTAATCAAAGGCATTCCTCAATTGTTTAGTTAAGTGTAAAAGAAGGACCTCGATCCATAACGGATCGAGGTCCTTTTTGTTTATGGGATTCGATGGCGGAGACTTGTTTGGTGCCTTTGATTGGTGCCAGGCACCGATCTACACTTTTGTCCTGGCGCCAAAATAACCCAGAGATAAAAAAAGAGGCCACCAAAGGCCTCTCTCCTTACACTACTGGATAATATTCTTCACTCGCCCAACTTGTCCATCTTCTAACCGGACTTTAATGCCATGGGGATGATTCGGTGAATTGGTTAAAATATCTTTTACAATCCCGCGTGTCAGTTTGTTTGTTCTTTGGTCTTTTTTCAGGACGATATCCACTTCAAGACCTTGTTTAATATTGGAACGTTGTTGTCCGCTCATTGTATTTCCTCGTTTCATTAGGTGATTTCCGAAAGACTAGTCTTCATCCTTCACATCGATATCTTCCGGAATCGGTTCACTTAGGTAATCTGCAAGCTGACGCTTCATTTTTTCCATTTGCTCCAGATGCTGATTGAATTGGTCCCGGTATAATAAATATTGATCTCCGTCGTGGACCGCCCGTATTTTATTTTGCTGAATGAGGCTCTCAATATACGATTCCGGCAGTGACAGATATTCGGCTGTTTCTTTAATTGTGAGATACATCGGCTTTCTTCCTCGCTTATTCTACTAACTCAATCTTCGCAACGGCTTCACAGTGCATCGTTTGCGGAAACATATCAACAGGCTGGACCTCGGTTGTCTTGTACCCGCCATCCTCTAGAATTCTTAGGTCGCGGGCAAGTGTCGCAAGGTTACAGGATACATAGACAACGCGCTTCGGTTTCATGGACAGGATGGTATTCAGAAGCGCTTCATCGCAGCCCTTCCGTGGAGGATCCACTACCAGGACGTCGGCTCTGATTCCATCTTTATACCAGGTGGGAATGACGACTTCTGCAGGTCCTGCTTCAAACTCTACATTGGTCATATCATTCAACTCTGCATTCTTCTTCGCATCTTCTATCGCCTGTGGGACGATTTCAACTCCATACACCTTCTTTGCCTTTTGGGCAAGGAATAAGGATATCGTTCCAATCCCGCAATACGCATCAATGACCGTTTCTTCTCCTTGTAAATCAGCATATTCCAATGCTTTATCATAAAGCACCTTCGTTTGTTCAGGATTCACCTGGTAGAAGGATCTTGCCGAGATCGCAAACTTCACGTCCCCGATATAGTCATGGATTACTTCTTCCCCCCACAGGACGCGTGTGTAATCACCCATGATCACATTTGTTTTCTTAGGATTCACGTTGTGAACAATCGATTTCAATCCTTCAATATTCTCGACAAGAGCATCGATGATTGCATTCTTATAGGGAAGCTCCGGCGTACGAGTGACCAATACGACCATCACTTCACCCGTCGTATAAGCCGTCCGGGTCATAATATGACGCAGGGTCCCTTTATGATTCTTCTCATCATAGGGACGGACCTCCAGTTTCTCGCATATATCCTTCACATGCTGAATCACTTCATCATTTTTTTCATACTGGATGATACATTTGTCCATATCGATGATTTCATGGCTTCGTTTTTGATAGAAGCCGGCAACAAAGCGCCCGTCTTTTTCCCCTACAGGTACTTGGGCTTTATTGCGGTAGCGCCATGGTTCTTTCATTCCCAAAACCGGGTGAACTAATACGTCATGAAGCTTTCCGATACGCTGCATGACATCGCTGACATTTTTCCCTTTTGCCTGCAGCTGTCCTTCATAGGTCATGTGCTGAATTTGGCAGCCACCGCATTCTTTGTAGATCGGACATGGAGGCTCCTGGCGAAACGGACTTTCCTTGGTTCGCTCTGTCAGTCGACCAAATCCATAGCCTTTACCCGGTTTCACGACTTTAACCTTCCCTTCCTCACCTGGCAGGGCATTTGGAACGAATAACGGATAGCCATCAACCTTCATCACGCCATTCCCATCATGGGTTAAGTCTTCAAATACCGCTTCATCTATATAATCATTTTTTTGAACTGGTGCTTTTTTACTCACGTATATCTTCCTTTACGAATTCCTTTTTAAGACTCTACTGATTGTACCATAAATGGAGTTGGAGAATGAAATGAATGGAGGTCCGTCCCTCTCTATATAAAAAACACATCGACCTCTGTGGCTCGATGCTTTTATCGTTTAGTTTGCCGGCATGTTTTCACGATCTGCCTTTTGAATGGACTTGATTGCTTCATTGAGATAAAGTTTGAAGTCTTCACCCTTTTCAACACTGCTCATTTCAAGAGATTCGATGATACATTTGAAATTATCAATGAGGTGATCTGATTTCATACCTCTGCTCACCAGCACACTGTTCAACCAAAGGGCATAGTCAGAAAAAACGTTTGATTGCGCGACTTCAGATGCCGATTCCAGATAGTTAAAGTGGTGAACATTGTCTTCGTAGCATTTCTTTCGTCCGACCTCACCGTACTTTACTGCTAATTCAGGGTATCGTTCGTACAATCTTTCAACTGCTTCATCTATGACACTCTTATACTTATTTTCCATCAGTACGCCACCACCTTAAAGCGATCAATCGATGGAATGATCGAGGCGAGCTCCTGATCCGGATATTTCTTCTCCAGTTCGTGAATCCGTTTATAGTCCTCACTTTGCACCCACGTCATGAAGTGCTCCTTCGAATCCCATTCCATATGAACCGTTATTTCTCCCGGCTTTTTCTCATTTTGTAAGAGGAGGAATCGCTGAAACCCTTCCGCTTCGTCTACTAAACCTGAACGGGAATGGTAGATTGAAATCACTTCATCCGCCTTCTCATCAGGAACTACAAATGTTGAATGTACGATATACATTGAATTCACCCTTCCAGTGGCACTATATGTCCGACATACTTTTAATCCACTGTAACATAGTCACTAAGTGAGAGGGAATACAAAATTTAACAAACGTTCACTATATGACACTCTCAAGCCATAAGGGGTTTCATGACTTTACATTTCCCAGTCGGGTTGTTAAAACTTACCTCGTTTTATGCGCTGAAGAAAGGGTAAAATGGTATGTGCAACAATTCTAGAAAAGAAGGTAGATAAACATGAACCCGGACTTCTTAGTCAACCTTATCCTGGTAGGGAATGTTTTTCTTGGGGTGTTATTTGCTCTCAAGTCAAGAAGATGGTGGCTACCCTACATATTCATTGCAGTCACATTTTTAACCTTGACCTTTGGATTCGGGATTTCCCTTTTATTAAATAAAGAATCCATACTGGCTTATCTATTTGTGTTTGTGGTCGGACAATTGATATGGGTCTTTGCATTTGTAATCATCGCCCACATTTTGTCATGGATCGTGAGAAAAGTTCCGTTCCGGCATAAGCAACAGATCGGATGGGGCTTTCTGATTGGTTTCCCATTGTCATTTAGCGTGTTCTTGTTAGTAAATTGAGAATAAAAAAAGGAATGCCATTACCCCAAATGGCATTCCTTTTCATCATTCAGCTTTATCTTCCGGGCGGATTTTATCAAGAGGGACAAATACCTGCAAATGGCGGTAAAGGTTTTCAAATTCTGCAGGAAGGACTCCTCCCAGCTCACCATCTACATTCAGCTGCACCTTTTCTTTTGCTTTGATCTTGATTCGATTGGCCTGTGTGTAAATGACGTTGGGATCATTTACATGCTCACCTCGAACGGCCAATGTCGCAATGCGGATAAACTCGGCCAAATTTGTCTTCTTTAAAATCAAAAGCGAGAATAAGCCATCATTGATTGACGCATCCGGAGCCAACCTTTCAAAGCCACCTACTGAGTTGGTTAAACCGATCAGGAACAGCATTGCTTCCCCTTCAAACAGCTTTCCATCATACTCGATGGAAACGTCCGTCGGCTTGATGGATGGGAGCATTTCAATCCCTTTTAAATAGTAGGCCAGCTGCCCCATCATCGTCTTAAGCTTGCTCGGCACTTCATAGGTCAATTCGGTTATTCTTCCTCCACCGGCGATGTTAATGAAGTAGCGTTCATTCATGCGCCCGATATCGACAGGAATGGTTTCACCCTTTGTGATGACATCAATGGCTGATCCAATATCCTTTGGAATGTGAAGAGCCCGTGCGAAGTCATTCGTTGTCCCCATTGGAACGATTCCAAGCTTTGGTCGGTAATCCTGTTCGGCTAATCCGTTAACTACCTCATTTAACGTGCCGTCTCCACCGGCAGCGACAACAATATCGTATTTACGTTCTACAGCAATTCGTGCCGCTTCAGTGGCATCCCCCTCGCAAATGGTTGCGTGAACGGAGGTTTCATATCCTGCTTGTTCTAATTTGATTAATACTTCTGCAAGGTGCTTTTTGAAGAGCTCTCGACCAGAAGTAGGATTATAAATAATTCTTGCTCGTTTCATATCCCATCATCCTAATCTGTATTAATTCCTAAGACTCGTCCTTTTATATTCCATCTTTTAACATCATATACTTATTATTTTTATTCATGCAATTTTTATTCCGCAGGTTATTTATTATAAAGCGTCTACCGGTCAATATCATAACTCTTTTCGCTGGAAAAATCTAATGAAAAATGAAATTTGTAAAGCACTTCCCCCCTATTGTTGTAATAAAAAATACATAAATCGGCACTCCCATTCGTAATGTTTATAGATTACTCATCATGGAGGTGCTCAGATGGAATGGTTGATTCTTTTACATGTGCTGTCTGCCATTATAGGGGTTGGGCCTACATTCTTTGCTCATGTTTTGACCAGGCCGGACAAAACCATTGAACAATTAAAGGTTACGACGGATTTGAATAAACGATTGGAGTACTTCCCTAAAATTGGCGGAAGCATTGCCATGTTAACGGGGTTCATCCTTTTTTATATAGGGGACTATGGCAGCTTTGCACAACTGTGGATTCTGGGGTCTGTCCTACTTTATGTTTTCATTCAAATCATTGTCATCGGCTTCATCACACCCGTCTCTAAAAAAATCAACGAATGGATATCCTTACCGGAGAATGAACACCTTACAGGGGCCCCACCCGAAGAAATCCAACGTTATTTAGTGAAAATTGACCGGTACTTTTATATGGCGTCCACTCTCGGAATTCTACTATTCATATTTATGATTATGAAACCTTAAATATATAAAAAAACCATCCAGAATATCAACACGATATTCCAGACGGTCTATGGGAACAGCTTGATATTCCGTTGTTGCAAAAACTGGATGGACTCCTGCAGGGATGATGCATCAAAGTGGTAGACTTCCCCGACGATATCTTTCCACTTATCAAAATCTTTCATTTGATATTCACGGATGTTTCGGTAGGTCATCACTTTCAAGGTCTGATTGCGAAGAAAGTAGCACTGATTGCCCTGGAAGCGGACTGCGGTGATTCTTCTCATTGTAATGTTATCATCAGAATCCAAGTAGGATGCTTCTATATCGGACTCTAATTCTTCTTCCTCTAACGGGATCCACTCTATGGTTTTTTTTACAAAGGATTTGCCATTTGAACGTCGATCCACTTCAAATTCACGAATGTCTTTCTGGGTAAAAATGATTTCTTCCCCGAAACCGTGAAGAAGATGCTTCTGCCTTGCTTCAAGCTCCACAGGCTTCATGATCGGGGATCCATATCCAACATCCACATAGAGCTTACGATTATCGATGGTAATCATTAATCCAAGATGACCCGGTTTCACTCTGACAAACTGACACTGGAAGCCTAACTGTTTCAGCAGTCTTCCAAAGTTGATGTTTAATGTAAAACAGGTGCCTCCCCACCCTTTAGAGTGGAGATTCTCTGCGAAAGTGTGCAAGGAAGGCACAAAGGATTCACCTTGAGAAAAGTAATAGAATTTACTAAAGGTCTCATAAGGAATCCTGATCAAATGCTGCCCGATAAGTCGTTGCAAATAGTTCAATGTAGGCGGCTCTTTATCCATATTTAAATAGTTTACATATTTTTTTACTGCTTCCAATCCGATCACTCTTTCTACTTTTTCATCAGGCAGACTGTAAACTGGTGCTGAAGAGTAAACTCACGAATAGGATCGTAACGCCCGGACAGGAACGTATGTAATGATTGGAGTAATCCCTCTTTCTCACTATCCTCTAAATGAGAGAACCAAGATAAGGAGCCTACCCGCTCACACCAGGACTGTAACGTAAAGTCGACTGCGTAATAAAATGTGTAAAAGTCTTTCAAGTTAAAGTCAGCTTCCTGCCATTCTAACAGCCATTCGACAGGAAATCCATTCAATTGATTCCCTGATCCCGCGGGAGTCATATCTATATATTCATTTAAAAACGTCATTGTATCCTTTGCCACTTCATGATCCCGAACGAAGCTTGAATCACTCACAATGAACGTCCCTTTTTCCTTCAATATCCGCTTCATTTCGCTGATCGCCTTTGGACGGTCGAATAAATGCCAGCTTCTGTGAATCATCGTGATATCATAGTACTGATCCGGCAGATTCGTAGATTCAGCTGTACCTGTAAGATATGGGATGTCCAAGTATTGCTTGCTCTCTAATGCCTTGGCAGCTTTCCTGAGCTCAATGGACGGCTCGACCCCGATCACTTCTGCTCCACGCTTGTGCAGCTTTCGTGTCAAAGCACCGGTACCCGACCCAATTTCAGCTACCTTCCTTCCTTCCCACACAATTCCCCTCACCTTTAATGTATCAAAAAATTGATGCGGAATATCCTCACCAGACGCAGCATAACGAGAGGTCACATGACCAAAATTAACTTCCATATACTCTCTTCCCCTATCATAATTGAATTTCCCTCAAATGAGCATTACGATTTCATGTCAACTCCATCACAAAACCCTGCCAACAACACCATACCTACTACATTCTGTACCCTGTCCCAAAACTCCTGCCAGGGACGGACCTTGACGATTTTTATATCGTAATAATTAAAAATCTTCTAAATAAACTCTTACTTTAAGGGATTATCCTGTTTTGCCTGGTTATAAACCTTGAGTTATATTATATTTCTATCATTTGAGAAGGGAAAACGAATAAGAAACGGAGGTCCGTCCCTAACCTAAAAAAAAAACGGTCATCAGAAATGACCGTTTGAGATGTGATGATGTTTAGTTGTTTGCTCCAGCTGCGATTCGCTTTACGTTTTGTTCAGCGGTTTTTGTCAGGTCTGGAGTGAATCCATTTCTCATTCGTTGATTTTCTTCATTGAAGTAGTCTTGAACTTCTTGATCAAATTCCACTTCGATGAGATCACGAATGTCTGTAATTCTAAGGGCGATCATAATGGAAACAAGATGAGCCACCGTTAAGGATTTCTTCTTGAAATTCACTAGCTCATTAATCGTAGCCACTCTCAACCCTGTTAAGCGATGAAGATCGCCTTGTGTCAATCCTCTTTCGCGCAGGATTTCTCCCAATTTTATGTGAATTTTATGGGGAAATTTATTTAGCGCTTCTATCACAATTGTGTTTGTCTTTTGGTGAATCATGATGCTTCAGCTCCTCATCCTCTACCATATTAACGCGAATTCCGTCATTCGTGAACCGGCAAAAAATCCCATGCCGACGGGTACTTTTTACCATTCAATTTTGAGTGAGTGTGAGGGCATCATGCCCTAAAAAAAGAAGACTCCAGGAACCGACCGGATGTCTTCTACTATTCGTTTCGTTTTACATCAGCACATTCTGTACAAGACTCGTTTTCAGGCTTTCATATACTTCCTGCCATACTTCTTGGTCTTTCGTATATTGAGAAGTTAAGCGTTGAATCATTTCCTTCTGCTTTTCCGGGAAAAGCTCATGATCCTTCGGGGGCAGCTTCGCTCGTTCGTCATCCACGATTTTCTTTACCATCGGAGCTCTTGGACCCCATACAAGCTTCTCATTCCCATCACGATCGATGAAAATAAAAATGGGAATCGCTCTCGATGTGCCATTCGTTAAGTATTGATCCATCAGTTCAAGGTTTTCGTCCCGTAAAATCATGCGAACGTCCATGTCAGCGGATTTTGCCACTTTTAACAAAATGGGGATATTCAGCATGGCATCCCCACACCAATCCTCCGTGATGGCAATCACTCGTAAAGAGTGTTCTCCAAGTTTATTCAATACCTCTATGTCTTCGGGTGGAATCGTAAAGTTTTTCTTGATCGCTTCGGTATTTTCTTTATGTACACTCATATATTCCAAGTAATCTTCAGGTGTCATCCCTTTACTGAACCATTGTTCTAAGTTCATGTTTTTTCCTCCTCCAGCGCCACACATTCCAGTGAAGCACGTACAACATTTCTCTTAATTTCTCTTTATAGCATATTCATGTTTGTCGTATTCCACAAGGAAAATATACTTTATATTCTATTCAAAATTTCAATTGTACGATTATGCCTGTAGGAATATAATATAAGAAAAGCACCATAATGGACAGGTTTACAGGTTCTTATGAACTCCTTCTATTATCACTCTGCAACCAAAAAAAAAGGAATAGCATACTGCTACTCCTCAGGCTTTCTTTCCAGAGGGGGAGGGAAATAGATAAGTATGCGAAGAGAAATATCTTTCATACATCTTTCCTTAACAGAAAAAAAGCTGACTCAATTGTCAGTTTCATCCTCACATTTTTTGGTTAAAGTAGATAGGTATAGGACTACTCTTCAATTGACTCATCTTAGACATCTTGTGATTTCTCAATTATTTTTGCCACTTTATTATAGTAGTAGTTCAGCTCGACTAGGCTATCTGCCTCCTTCAGTCTTTTTATATACTGATTTGCTTTTTCATAGTCTTCTGGTGGCAGTTCAACCTTGATTCTTTTTTTCCTCCACTTCGCCAACAGGTTTCACCTCATTATGGTTTGGAGATCCTCCCTTAGAGGTCGGTTCGAGCTGATAATGAGATAGCTCTTGGATATAAGACGCTTTGGTGTTTGCTAAATTTTGTTCGATTTTTCGTGTGATGACGGAACTTCCCCCGATTCCTGATAATAAACTAATATAGATGACATACCAGATCGGGACCGTTTCAACAACCGGTAATACTGACAGATACCCTGCTAGAATGCCTATGATAATATCCTTTGTTGAGCCAAAAAGATAGTGCTTCTCACCTTGGTCATCGATAAATTTTCGCGGAAAAGTGAAATGACCATTTTTGAAAACCAGAATATGTCCTAAGCCTCCAATACCACCCATTAACATTGGCAACAAGATCACTTCGAATAAGGACATTCTATCCACCCTCTGGAATCATTTACTATTATTATACATTATTTACAGAAAATTCAGAATAGATAATTGGACGCAATTTTGTCCACTAAAGGAGTGCCAAAATGAGAAAAATCGTGATGAAAGTCTCGTCAGTCGACAAACTTCGATTCCAAAACTACATGATGCATTTAAAGAGAGCTGAATCAAAAGTCGAAGCGGATACCTATTACCGCTTGGCTAAACAGATCCTTGAGAAAGCAAAAAGGAAGCAAATATAACAGTTAATGAGAAAGTGCCGAAAAAGTATCCACCGTGCATATACGTCCCTCGTGCCTTGATAAGGTTCAGGAACTTTATAAATCAAAGAAAAGAAGAGCCATAACAGCCCTTCTATTCAATCAGTCTATTTAATTGACACCTACTGCATTGTACGCCGCGTTCACACTCGCCACCTCGGCACTTCCTGCACCATATAGATCTGTAGCCGCTTGAACTGCTGCTGAACGAAGCTGGCTAAAGTTTGAAGATGGTGTCAAGTATTGAGTTAATGCACGGTAATAGATCGCCCCGGTTTTATCCGTACCGATTCCCGTCACCTTCACACCATAGTGAGTTCCACCCTGACTTAGCAGATAGGCCGCTTTATTTCCTATTCCACTATTGATATGAACCCCACCATTGTCCTGCGTCCCTGTGTATCTTACAGAATAGTGATCCGGATCACCGTATTTTGCCGGATCAGACATGGAGCGAAGAGCGTCCCCACCTTGATTAGGCGTGTAGATGTCTTCCCCGATCTCCCAATCAGGATTATTATTTGTATCGTATTCTACCAATGTTCCAAAGATATCAGACATAGATTCGTTGATGGCCCCTGACTCATTTTGGTAAATCAGATCAGCTGTTGTATCCGTTACGGCATGTGTAAGCTCATGTCCTACAACGTCCAATCCTCCTGAAAGAGCAACAAATGTTGAGCCGTCTCCATCACCATATACCATTTGCTGTCCATTCCAGAATGCATTATTGTAGTTTCGGCTATAATGAACCGTTGAATTGAGGGCTGCGCCATTCCCATCATAACTGTTTCGGTTATGTGTATCGGCGTAATAATCGTAAGTTTGACCTGCGTAATAGTGAGCATCTACAGCAGCTGCATCATAGCTTGCATTGAAAAGATTGTCGCTGTCTGCCCATAGGGAACCTGGCAGACGGGTACGACTCCCTGCGTCATAGGTGAATACTCCTCCACCTCTTGTACGGTCCTGCAAATAATAAGTAGACGATGAGAGGTAGGTATTTAACGATTTCGTGTCTCCCAGTACCCCTGTTCCTGATCCAACTGCATCGGTTCCACCACTTCCGGGACCTCCACCGCCGCCAGGCTTGCCACCGCCTACACCTTTAGCTTCATGAAGCTCATTTACTTTCCCCAGAATGTCACCTGTCACAGCATCAACGAAATAATTCCAGTTCCCTGGTTCCGGAGCAAGGAAATTATAGTTTACGAGATAAGCGTAATGGGCTTCCCCATCTTTCGTATAGATCACTGAATCGGATTTCGGTGCATATTCATAGTCAGGTTGGCTGCCTACATGGGCTACCAGGTCTTTTTCCCCTGCCGAAACTGCTTCTTTTTTAGATAATTTTTTGGTTTGTTTCAGATTTTGTTTTTGATCCAGGTTCGTAGCTGGTGCTCCCGATAATGCAGTCAGGACACCCTCCTTATTCACATGAGCTGTTAGAACTGCTCCGTATACAGGCGTTCCTTTATACACCTGCTGGATACGGAGATATGTAAATCCTAAATCATCCTTACGTTTTTCTGTCACTTTGAAGGAAAGCTTGGAGTCTCCTTTGAACTTGAAGGCCTTTTGTTTTTCCATTAAGTAATCAAAGACAATTGTTTCCGGGGCATTGGTGGATGCCTTGGTTAATTTCCCCGATATAAACTGAGGAGTCCCCGTCTTCTCATTGAAGTTTACCTTTTCACTCACATTCGGAGCACCCAATGCTTCCGGAGAAAATACCGGGCTCATCATTAATCCTGCTGTTAACCCTAATGCAACGACTTTTTTCTTCAATTACAACACCTCTTTATAAGAATTTTCTGACTATTTAAAACATTAGATTTACTATAGTACAAGCACTACCCACAACGAATGAGTTAATAGACCTACATTCTTCCTTTTTCAACATCGGGTTAAAATACCTACACAAAACGCAGGGAAATCATGCTTTTCAGGAAAACTTGAACTGAAAAGAGGGACGGACCTTGTATTTATTTCAAGGTCCGTCCCTCTTCCGTACAAAAACAGCCCCTGGAAATATAAGGTTTCCAGGGGCTGTGACTATATTTTTAGCGTTTTTGAATTTCTTGAAGCAGCAGTTTGTTTACAAGCGGCGGGTTGGCCTGGCCTTTTGTTGCTTTCATGATCTGACCAACGAGGAAGCCGATGGCGCGGTCTTTCCCGTTCTTGTAATCTTCGATGGATTGTGGATTGGCATCGAGGGTCTCCGTCACAATCTTGAGTAAGGCACCTTCGTCAGAGATTTGAACAAGACCCTTATCTTTCACGATTTGTTCTGGATCTCCCCCGTTTTCCACTAGTTCTTTGAACACTTTCTTCGCAATCTTGGAAGAAATCGTTCCTTTTTCGATTAACGCAATCATGCCAGCTAATCCTTGAGGAGTCAGCTTAACGTCTTGAAGCTCTTTTTGACCGGCATTTAAGTAAGCTGAAACTTCACCCATCAACCAGTTGGACGCAAGCTTCGCATCCGCTCCTGCCTCAACGGTTTCCTGGAAGAAATCAGACATTTCTTTCGTCAATGTCAGAACCATGGCATCATACGCAGGTAAGCCCAAATCTTCTACATAGCGCTTTTTACGCTCATCCGGAAGCTCAGGAATCTCTGCACGGATGCGGTCCATCCACTCTTGATCGATGTGGAGATGCAATAAATCAGGTTCAGGGAAGTAACGGTAGTCATCCGATCCTTCTTTGACACGCATGAGGATCGTTTTACCTGTTGATTCATCGAAACGAAGCGTTTCCTGTTGGATCATTCCTCCGGATAAAAGGACCTTTTCCTGACGGACGATTTCATACTCCAATCCTTTTTTAACAAAGTTAAAGGAGTTCAGGTTTTTAAGCTCGGCTTTCGTTCCGAACTTTTCCCGGCCGATTGGACGGAGGGAAATGTTGGCGTCACAACGAAGCGACCCTTCTTCCATCTTACAATCGGAAACCCCTGTGTATTGAATGATGGATTTCAGTTTCTCAAGATACGCATACGCTTCTTCCGGTGTGCGGATGTCCGGCTCAGATACAATCTCAATAAGAGGAGTACCTTGGCGGTTATAGTCGACAAGGGAATAACCGTCGCCTGAGTGCGTCAGCTTTCCAGCATCTTCTTCCAGGTGAAGGCGGGTGATTCCGATGCGTTTCTTCTCACCGTTCACTTCAATTTCGATCCAGCCGTTTTCACCGATCGGCTTGTCAAATTGAGAAATTTGATACGCTTTCGGGTTATCCGGATAGAAATAGTTTTTACGGTCAAACTTCGTATCCGTTGCAATTTCACAATTCAATGCGATTGCGGCTTTCATTCCGAACTCAATGGCACGCTTGTTCACCACGGGAAGTACGCCGGGATATCCAAGGTCGATGACGTTTGTATTCGTGTTCGGCTCTGCTCCGAAATGGTTCGGTGCCGGAGAGAACATCTTACTGTCCGTTTTTAATTCTACGTGGACTTCTAGTCCGATTACTGGTTCAAAGTTCATTGATTTCACCCCTTACAGTTGTGGTCTTTTTGTATGGAAGTCTGTAGCTTGCTCGAACGCATGAGCTACGCGATAAATCGTGCTTTCGTCAAAATGCTTTCCGATGATTTGCAATCCAAGTGGCAATCCAGTTGAAGAGAATCCACAAGGTACAGAGATTCCCGGTACACCTGCTAGGTTTACTGGAATCGTTAAAATATCGTTTGCATACATCGTTAATGGATCATCGATTTTTTCTCCAATTTTGAAAGCCGGAGTAGGTGTTGTTGGTCCAATAATGACATCATATTTAGCAAATACATCTTCAAAATCTTTCTTGATCAGTGTACGTGCCTGCTGTGCTTTTTTGTAGTAAGCATCATAGTATCCGGAACTAAGTGCAAATGTTCCAAGCATAATACGACGCTTCACTTCATCCCCGAATCCTTCTGCACGGGTTTTCTTGTAAAGATCAAGAAGGTTTTCTGCGTTCGGAGTGCGGTAACCGTAACGGACACCATCGAAACGCGCAAGGTTGGCAGATGCTTCAGACGATGCTAACAGGTAGTATGTTGAAACACCGAATTTAGAATGAGGAAGAGAAACTTCTTCCCATGTCGCTCCCATGCCTTCCAACACTTTCAATGAAGCAAGCACGGACTGACGGGCTTCTTCGCCGACACCTTCTCCTAAATATTCTTTCGGCACAGCAATCTTCAAGCCTTTCACATCGCCTGTCAGAGCCGCCGCGTAGTTCGGAACCTCAACATTCGCTGAAGTAGAATCATTCGGATCAAGACCAGCGATCGCTTGCAATAAGTAGGCATTATCTTCTACGTTACGAGTGATCGGCCCGATTTGATCCAGAGAAGAAGCGAATGCTACAAGACCGAAACGGGATACACGTCCGTACGTTGGTTTTAAACCGACAGTACCCGTGAATGCTGCTGGCTGGCGAATCGATCCACCTGTATCAGAACCCAATGAGAAAGGTACTTCCCCTGCTGCTACGGATGCTGCTGAACCACCTGAAGATCCACCGGGAACCGTTTCAAGATTCCATGGATTGCTCGTTTTCTGGAAACCGGAGTTCTCAGTAGATGAACCCATCGCGAACTCATCCATATTCAGTTTTCCGATCGTAATCGTGTCGGCACTATGTAATTTATTGATAACCGTCGCATCATAAATCGGATTGAAGTTTTCAAGGATTTTACTGGCACATGTTGTACGAAGTCCTTTTGTGACGATATTATCCTTAATCCCGATCGGCATTCCGAAAAGCAGACCTTTGCTTTCGTCTGTACCAAGCTTTGCATCCATTTCTTTCGCTTTACTGCGGGCATTTTCTTCATCTAATGTTAAAAATGCTTTTACTTTATCTTCAACGGCATCAATACGTTTGTATGATTCGTCTACAAGATCTGTGACAGATACTTCTTTCTTATGTAAAAGCTCATGAAGCTCTGATAATTTATGGTCAAATAATGACATGAGGTCCCCTCCTTAGTCCAAGATCGATGGAACGCGTACTTGTCCATCTTGTTTGTCTGGTGCGTTCTTTAATACTTCTTCACGTGGCAGTCCTTCAACAGGCTTATCTTCACGCATAACGTTCTTCATATCCAACACATGACTCGTTGCTTCCACATTTGAAGTATCCAATTCATTCAGCTGCTCGGCAAACCCGATAATCGCATCTAATTGAGTTGTAAACTTTTTCGCTTCATCCTCTGTGATGGCTAGTCGTGCAAGGTGGGCAACATGCTTTACTTGCTCTTCAGAAATTCTAGTCATCTTCTTCACCTCCGTATATGTTCGAACACTCACAATACTATTGATAATACCAAAATTCGCTTCATTAAAGCAACTATGATAAGAGATAACGATGGTTAAGAGCATGGATGATTCTTGTCCATACCTCCATTCATTCTACCACGAATCGGTGAGGGTATGTGCCATTTTGTGAGGGACGGACCTTGGGTGGGGGGTTCTCTGTATGGTCTCCAAGAAGAATCGAGGATGCAAGATGGTAGAAATCGAGGAGTTGGACACAATTTCGGGAGGTTTTTCAAAGGTGAAAACTGGTTCATTTGTGTATGGTTTGTTTGAGGTAGGGATTATAAGTCGATTAAGTGGCCAATCCCAAAAATCGGCTCTCCTTCGAGGGAGAATCATGCGGGATTTCAAATAATCGTGCAGGATGTCGAATTTTCTTTATTAGCTTCTTATAATTGATACTCATCCTTCATCTCAAGCTTCCAACTATGGCAACAGGATGAGGCTCGGTTCCTTAAAACAGCGTATCTTTGGTTTTCGGTCCCCTTATTGATGATATTGCTTATGTGAAACAGACTTTATTGAGCGGTACTTGCAAATTGATGGAAGAAGGGCTGTCCACGTGGACCAATGCGTAAGGGATTGCGTCGTTTTAGGCTTTGATTGCGTCTTTTTCCGGATAATTGCGTCATTTTAGGCTTCCATTGCGTCTTTTTCCAGATAATTGCGTCTTCATCCTTATAATTGCGTCGTTTTCACACCTGATTGCGTCTTTATCCTTATAATTGCGTCATTCCCCATATAATGGATAAACTTTCATTCTCTCCTCCCCATTAAAGGATTTCTCATCCACAAAACCGAACCTATAAAAAGAGGTGATTCCATGAAAATTTACAGTTTCAAACAAAATACCGGTAAATCCATTCAAAAATTCAACAGCCAACACGTGAGCATCCATCCATTATTAAAGCCTGATGAGCCATTTCAGATCGGTTACTTTTATTTAGAAGCAAACAGCGTACTGGGAATGCATCCCGCCATGTGCGATCAGCTTCTGATGATCACGTCGGGAAGTGGATGGGTGAGAGTCGAAGGGGAAGAAAAGATCGTAGTGGAACCAGGAATGGCCGTCTTTTGGGAGGAAGGGGAAATGCACGAATCCGGATCTGAGGACGGAATGACTGCAATTGTTGCAGAAGGTAGCAGACTCGACCCCGAGCGATATCTCCCTACCAACTAATGCATTCCATTTGCTTCCTCTCCTCCAATTGATTACCTTTAAACAGAGTATATAAAATGAGAGGATTTTCAACATGCATCCTATTCTATTAGCCTTTGTCGTCGGAGTCGCGGGCGGCGGGGTATTCACGCTGCTTCACCTCCCCCTGTCCTGGCTCCTCGGTTCCATGATTTCCATCTTTTTCGTTAATAAATGGACAAAGCTTGATTTAGCGTGGCCGTCTTATTTCAGGGATATTGGATTAATCATTGTAGGCTATGCCATTGGTCAATCCTTTAGTCAGGAAACCATGATTGAAATCGTCACCCAGCTCCCTTCCATGCTGACGATGACGATTGCCATCATTGTCTTCAGTATGGTACTTGCTTATATTACTTCTAAAATGACGGGGATCGGTCTGTCCTCAACCATTACAGGGAGTATACCTGGCGGGCTTTCTCAAATGGTGGCTCTTGGAGAAGAGATGAAGAATATAGACTTAACGGTTGTGACAATCCTGCAGGTGATCCGTTTATTATCGGTCATCTTTGTTGTACCGTTTCTGGTGTTCAGCCCTCTTTTTAAAAGCGGTGGTGGATCCGGTTCCGGGAATGCGTTACCACCCTTCGAAGTCCCCTCATTCCAGTGGGTCTTCATCCTATTCTTCATCATTGCCATTCTATCAGGGATTGTGGCTAAAAGAATCCATTTACCCACCCCGGCGATGCTAGGACCGATATTAGTCATCGGCGGCTTCATGGTGGCGGGGTTTTCTGTACCCCACATGCCCGATCCATTGATCATTCTGGCTCAATTATCCCTGGGCATATATTTTAGTTTCATGATGAATTTCTCTTCATCTAAAGAGTTGTCCAAGTTCATCCTTTGGTCTTTATTTACTTCCCTCTGCCTGCTATTATGCTGCGCGGGCCTAAGCTTAGTATTAAGTCGCTGGCATGACATTACATTCCTGACTGCCTTTATCAGCCTGGCTCCGGGGGGAATGGCTGAAATGGCCTTGGTGGGACAAGCCGTCAACGCAGACCTTTCCATCATTACCGGATATCACTTGTTTCGGATATTGTTTATTCTGTTTATCATACCAGCGAGTTTGAAAGGACTGTTTAAGCTCTCTTTCTTTCAAAAGGGCCAACAGTATTAGAAAAGCTTGTTTTTAATCGATGAAAATAGGCTTTTCTTTGGCTTTTGCTTCGTTTTGGCTTCAGAGGTCTTTTCACTTTTTTTCTTCACATAGATTTCCTCTTGATCAACGGCATGATCATAAGCGAGGACGAGGCCAATATCGGTTTCGATTTCCTTATTTGTCACCATTGAAAACGAGACATGATACGTATCAGCGAGCTTGATGTACTTAGATAAGTAGGAGTAGCTCATATTACCATTTAATAAAAGCTTCGCCTCTGGATGTTTCTTCAGGCTTTCCTGAACTTCCTTGTACACACCCTTTTCCCTTACCTGACTCTGAGTCAGGGCAATGACGATTCGTTCCCGCAAGCTCCCGAGAAACCTTCTTCTTTCATCAGGCTTCGTTTGCTTCTGACCATATATTCCATTATCCAGGTAATCATCAATCGTTGGTTTACTCAAAACCACAAGCACCTCCAAAACGGTCTAATTACAGTTTCTCCTACACTATATGTTTACATGTGTTTGTTTGGTTCAGTACTATTTTCTCTTATGGAAATGCTTTCAGGCAACTAAAAGGTCCGCTTCCATCCAGAAGCGGACCTTTTGGCTTTAAACAAATAGTGATTGCAGTATGGCCTTCTGTACATGTAATCGATTCTCCGCTTGCTGAAATACGGCAGAACATGGCCCGTCTATGACAGCCGCTGTCACTTCTTCTTCACGGTGTGCCGGAAGACAATGGAGAAATTTCACTTCGGGTGCAGCATGCTGAAGCAGCTGTTCATTCACTTGATAAGGCTTGAAGTCTTTAAGACGCTTACTCGCTTCATCCTCCTGCCCCATGCTTGCCCATACATCGGTGTATACGATATCCGCATTCTTTACCGCTTCAACCGGATCGTAAGAAAGCGTAAAGCTGCCGCCGTTCACTCCGGCAATCTCCACCGTCTTCCCGACAATCTCTTTAGCCGGTTCATAGCCATCAGGACAAGAAACGACTACGTCCATTCCAAGGTTCGCACAAAGAATCATAAAGGAGTGTGCCACATTATTCCCGTCCCCTATATACACAACCTTCAATCCTTCCAGCGTTCCCTTCAGCTCCAAAATCGTGAGAACATCCGCCAATGCCTGACAAGGATGGTACGTATCACAAAGCCCGTTGATGACTGGAACATCCGCGTATTGGGCCAGTTCTGTAACTTTCTGAGTTTCAAACGTACGGATCATGATGCCATCCACATAAGAAGAAAGGACCCGTGCCGTATCTGCGATCGACTCTCCTCTACCCAGCTGTATATCACGGGCATTCAGGTAGATGGCATGACCTCCCATCTGGAGCATTCCCGCTTCAAAAGAGACACGGGTTCTTGTGGACGACTTCTCAAAGATCATACCAAGGGTTTTCCCTTCCAACGCCTTTGAATAAGGATTTTTCTTCAAGTACTGTGCCAGTGATAAGAGCTCATGTACCTCTTCCGTTGTGTAATCCAACCACGTGACAAGATCTCTCCCTTTCAAGGAAACCAGCGACGTAGCAACATTTGTATTCATCATACTCTGCTCACTCCCTGTACGGATTTTGATGGTGCCAATGGAATGGGGTTCACTTTATTCACTTTCATACTTCGAATAAAGGCCAATAAGGTCTCTGCTTCCGTTAAAACGGTGACCCCTGCTTCTAATGCAGCAATTCTTCTCTTCTTCATTTCAACCGTTTCTTCATGACTGAAATACACAGTGGCATTGCTTGTTTCAACCCAGTCACTAAACGAAGTTTCCGTAGAAGTCTGATACTGTTTTAATTCTTTCTGGTCACTATCTATATAAACCGTCCCACCAGTTTCTATAGCTTCATGCAACCCTTCAAATACTTTAAACAGGGCTTCTTCAACCGTCTTACCCAGACATAATCCTTCTCCCGTTGACTTCATATTGGCTCCGAGTGTTTGATCGATCTCCGGCAGGGCGTGTGATGAGAATACAGGATACTTCACTCCAACAACGTCTATTTCTTTAGGAGGGCTAAAGGCGTCTATCTTCAATGCCTCATCGCACATAAGGTCTGTGGCCATATCGATTAATGAGTAACCAAGAACCTTGCTGACCACCGGAACCGTCCGACTTGCTCTCGGGTTCACTTCCAACACGAATACCTCTTCACCCTGCAGCAAAAATTGAATATTCATGATCCCTTTGTAATGAAGGGAAGACACAATCTTCCGGGCGTAACCTTCAATCGTTCTCTTGATTTCAATTGACAAGGATTCAGAAGGAAAAATAGACATGCTGTCCCCTGAATGGACGCCTGCCCGTTCAATATGCTCCATGACTCCGGGAACATACACTCCGTCTCCATCCCCCACCAGGTCAACTTCCATTTCCTTACCTTCTTTAAATTCATCTATTAAAATAGGAAAGTACTCTTCATCCGCTTCCTGTATAAACCTCTCGATCTCGGGTGGTGTCGTTACCTTCACCATCCCTTTCCCTCCAATCACATAGGATGGACGGCAAAGAAGAGGAAAGGCTAAATGTTGTGCTACTTGTAATGCTTCCTCTTTACTGTGACAGATATCTCCTTTCACCCGGGGTATCTCCAGTCCATCCAGCAGTTGATAAAAACGTTCGCGATCCTCTACACGGTCAATGATATCTGAAGACGTCCCAAATAATCGGATGCCTTTCTTCTCTAGAATAGAAGCCAGGTTTAATGCCGTTTGTCCGCCGAATTGAACGAGTACGGTATCGACGTTCTCGTGCTGGATAATGGAAAGGACCGATTCTTTCGTAATAGGTTCAAAGTACAATCGATCTGCCGTCTCATAATCCGTGCTCACGGTTTCTGGGTTATTATTCACCATGATGGTGGTGTATCCATGCTCTTTCAATCGATGAATCGCCTTAACGGCACTGTAGTCAAACTCGACCCCCTGACCGATTCGAATCGGTCCCGCTCCAACAATCAGGACCTTCTTCTCCCCTTGTAACGGTTGAATCTCATTGTCCCCATAATAAGTGGAGTAGGCATAATTGGTGATCGCTTCGAATTCACCTGCACATGTATCCACCATTTTAAAGGCGGGCACAATTCCTTCCTCCATTCTCACTTTTTCAATGGACGCTTCCGGTTTCCCCATTAATCCCGCTATTGTTTTATCTTCAAAACGGAATTTCTTTGCTTCTTTCAAGAGATCAGAAGTGAAGTTGGACATTCTTAGTTTATTTTCCATGAATACTAAGTTACTCAAGATAGTCAAGAACAGCTTATCGATTCCTGTCTTTTCATGAAGAGTGTGAATCGAATGGCCTCTTCTCAACAATTCCAGCAGTTCAAAAAAGCGAAGATCCGTTGGTGTTCCAACCCTCTTTTCCAGTTCTTCATGAGATAAGCAGGCTAGTTCAGTCTTGACGTTCTCCAAGGACAGATCCAACGACTGAAGAGCTTTATGAAAAGCAGCCTCTAACGAACGCTCGATCGCCATCACTTCACCCGTTGCTTTCATTTTCGTTCCGAGCACTCGATTCGCCTCAGGAAATTTATCGAATGGCCATCTTGGAAACTTGACGACCACGTAATCAAGAGCAGGTTCAAAGCTTGCAAAAGTGGTTCTCGTCAGCGGATTGATGATTTCGTTCAATGTATAGCCGACAGCAAGCTTCACCGCTATTTTGGCGATGGGATAACCCGTTGCCTTCGATGCCAAAGCAGAAGATCTGCTCACCCGTGGGTTCACTTCAATTACATAGTACTGGTTACTGTCAGGGTCTAAAGCAAATTGTATATTGCATCCTCCCACCACTTCTAACGCACTGATAATATCAAACGCCGCTGTACGGAGCATATGAAACTCTTGATCTGTCAGGGTTTGGGACGGAGCGACGACGATGGAGTCACCCGTATGGACGCCAACAGGATCGAAATTTTCCATATTACAGACGGATATACAATTTCCTTTCGAATCTCTCATGACTTCATACTCAATCTCTTTGAACCCGGCAATGCTTTTTTCCACCAGTACTTGATGAATCGGACTCGCCTTTAACCCGGTTTGAACGAGTTTACTATATTCCTCCCTGGTTGAAGCGATACCGCCGCCTCTTCCACCCAATGTATAAGCCGGGCGTACAATGATCGGGAAGGAAATCCTTTCAGAAAAGAGTAGCGCCCCTTGAAGATCGTGTACGATAGCACTTTCTGCCGTTGGATGTCCCAATGTGTTCATCAAGTTTCGAAATTTCTCTCTGTCTTCCCCTTTTTGAATCGAATCCACAGAGGTACCAAGCAGTGTCACT
This sequence comes from Rossellomorea aquimaris, assembly GCF_003315075.1. GTDB lineage: Bacteria > Bacillota > Bacilli > Bacillales > Bacillaceae_B > Rossellomorea > Rossellomorea aquimaris_C. Next base: position 38,221 of record NZ_QNRJ01000003.1, on the reverse strand, counting down.
TCATACTCCGCGAGAACTCCTCTTTCATCCAGCTCCACTGCAAGATTCAGAGCGGTTTGACCTCCAAGATTTGCGACGATTCCGTCGGGGCGTTCACTAGCGATAATGGCAGTTAATGTTTTGAGCGTTAAGGGCTCGCAGTACACTTTGTCAGCGTAGGTCGTATCCGTCATAATCGTCGCCGGATTATGATTCACGAGTATTACTTCATATCCTTCATCCTTCAGGGCAAGGCAGCCTTGTGTACCTGAATAATCAAACTCTGCTGCTTGCCCGATGATGATGGGACCTGATCCGATTATGAGGATTTTTTGAATACTGGAATCTTTAGGCATACATCTTCTCTCTCCCTGGTTGTTTAATCGTTTGATAGAATTGTTGGAATATCCACGAAGCATCTTCAGGACCCGGACGCGCTTCAGGATGAAATTGAACCGAAAAGATAGGCTTGCTTATATGTTGAAGCCCTTCAAGGGAACCGTCATTGACGTTTATAAAACGCGGTTCCAACCCGGTTCCTGTTAAACTGGCCCCGTTCACGACATAATTATGATTTTGTGATGTGATAAACACCTCTCCGGTTTGGTTATCGATGACAGGATGATTCGCCCCTCTATGACCGAATAATAGTCGTTCGGTATTTCCTCCGAGTGCCAGAGCGATTAATTGATGCCCTAGACAAATCCCGAGGGTCGGAAGCTCCATGATCTTTTCCTTCAGCTTGGGTAAAAGACTCATCATTTCTTTCGGATCTCCCGGACCGTTCGACAGCACCAATCCGTCAACGTTCATCTGATCCAGATGCTCAAGCTGATGATAGGGAATGACGGTAACAAGACAATCCATCTTTATCAGACTGGATAGAATCGATTTCTTCACACCGAAATCGACGACGGCTATATGCTTGTTTCCACTCCCCATCTTACGGATCTGAGAAAGGGCTACCTTTTCGATTTGGCCTGTGAGTTTCTCTTTTTCAGGAAGCACTTCTGTATAAGCTATACACGCATTTTGACTTCCAACATCACGGATCGCCTTCACTACCTGCCTCGTATCCACACCTGTCATGAAGGGAATCTTCCACTTCCCGAGATAATCTTTAAGGGAAGAAGTGGCATGATAATGGGAATACAACTCCGGTGATTGGAGCATGATGACTCCCTTCACCTGGGGCTGTGAGCTCTCGAAGTCATCTTCGTTCACGCCATATTGCCCGATGAGCGGATAGGTGAAAACAACGATTTGATCTTTATAGGAAGGATCGGTCAGTACTTCCTGGTATCCCGTCATCCCCGTAAAAAATACAATCTCACCCTGAACGGGATCTTCTTCATCCATTGTGACTTCTCCTATAAAGGTCTTTCCGTTTTCTAAACATAAGTAACCTGACATGAAACCGCCTCCTACATTTGAATATTTATATAATTTTAAGTATTTTTATACATTTATCCCTAAAAAAATCAGCAGACGCCAGCTGATTGATGCTGTTTTAGCGTGCCCACCAGTATGTGAAGTGCCTGATCGAGTTCGTCATAGGTGACCGTTAAAGGTGGTAATAGACGGATGACATGAGTACCTGCCGGAAGCGTCAATAATCCATTGATCCGTAGCTCATCGATGATTTTTTTTACTTCCATATCGAATTGAATGCCGATCATAAAGCCTATCCCTTTTACCTCTTTTACGCTCTGACATTCCTGTAGTTGATTCTTTAGCTCCTGCATAAAGTACTTGGATTTCCTTTGTACTTCTTGCAAGAATACTTCATCAACTATCGTTTCAAGAGTCGCTTTCGCTGCTGCCATCGCTAATGGATTGCCTCCGAATGTCGACCCGTGAGTTCCTGGTGAAAAGGAGGAAACAAGATCTTTTTTGCCCATCATCGCACCTACGGGAAAACCGCTTCCCAGTCCTTTAGCCGTCGTGACGATATCCGGCTGCAGGGAATAATGCTGATAAGCAAATGGAGCCCCCGTACGCCCGATCCCTGTTTGGACTTCATCGATAATGAGTAAAGCATCCATCTCCTTGCACTTCATTTCAACTGCCTGCAAAAAAGAAAGAGTACCAGGGTTCACCCCGCCTTCCCCTTGAACCACTTCCAACATGATGGCCGCAACGTCTTTTTCTTTCACGCCGGAAAGAGCCTGTTCATCGTTATAAGGAAGATAGTCAAAGGTTGGAACCAATGGACCGAAGCCGCTATGAATCTTCTCCTGCCCCGTTGCACTCATGGTCGCAAACGTCCGGCCATGAAACGATTGCTTGAAGGTCAGGATCTTCGTTTTCCCCGTGTGCTTTTTGGATAACTTAATCGCTGCTTCGTTCGCTTCAGCTCCACTATTACAGAAGAAGACTGAATTCAATCCGCTGGCGGAAGCAAGAAGTGAAGCTGCTTCTTCCTGCAGCGTAATCGGAAATAGGTTGGATACATGCCAAAGTTTATCCAACTGCTTTTCAAGAGCCTCTTTAACAACATGAGGAGAGTGACCTAAATTACAAACCGCTATACCTGAAATGAAATCCAAATAAGATTGCCCGTTTTGATCTTGAACAACCGTGCCGTTTCCTGAAACCAATTCAATATCCAACCGATTATAAGTAGGAAATAAATGACTCATACCGCCCCTCCTCCTCCTTCTGTTATACGTGTACCCAGCATTTCTCCATCTTGAATGATCGTGTCCTGACACCCGACGATCATGACTTCTTTAATATTAAGCTGCAGAACCGATAGCGCTGCCTGCACCTTTGGGATCATTCCGCCGTGGATGATTCCGGTTTCTATATAATGAAGGATTTCTTTCTTTGTTACACGTGAAACAATTTCCCCTTCTATTAAAATTCCGGGAACGTCTGTGACAAAGACCAGCTTCTCTACTTCCAGGGCTTCTGCTATGGCTGATGCAGCCAGGTCTGCATTCACATTTAGCTTTTCCCCCTTGTCTGTAGTGGCAAGGGGAGCGATAACAGGCACGTAGTTCAGCGAAAGCAGATTGTTTAACAGAGTAAGGTTAACCTCTTCCACTTTGCCAACATAACCCAGAGATCCTTCATCCAGGAGGCTGGCCTTTAACAAATGGGCATCGTACCCGCTTAATCCGATTGCGTTTATCCCTGCCAGATTAAGTTGATGTGTTAACTCGCTATTCACTTTGCCCTTTAACACCTGTTCAACGACTCCAAATACCTTCTTTGTCGTTTTTCGCTGACCATTGATGAAGGTGGATTCGATGGCCAGCTTGTTCAGCATCGCCGTAATCTCAGGGCCACCCCCGTGAACTAGTACTACATGGTAGTGCTTCTGAAGATCTTTTATACTTTCATAGAAAAGGGATGAGAGCTTAGATAGGACACTTCCTCCCAGTTTGATTGCAATCACTGGCTTATGTTCGATAACTTGCATTGATTTTGACGTAATCATACGTAAGATCGCACCCCCAGGCTTTTCCTTTTCCATCTCCACCATGCAACCCGACAGATATGATCACATGTTCCGCTTGCATATCCTGACTTACACTCTCTTCATTGAATGGCTGTGGAGTACCATTTGAAAACACGAGGGTTTCTCCAATATAAATGTCACATTGATGGGGATCGATCGTCACCTCACTGTGTCCCATGGCACCGACGATTCTTCCCCAGTTTGGATCCCCGCCAAAGAGTGCCGTTTTGACTAAATTGGAACCGACGATTTTTTTGGCTAAAATATTGGCGTCATGATGGGAGTGAGCCCCTTTAACGTTCACTTCCACGAGCTTGGTTGCTCCTTCACCATCCCTGGCAATTTGTTTGGCCAGATCTTGGCATACGTGAATGAACCCCTCTTGAAAGTGATGCCAATCAGGATGGCTTTCATGTAAAGTGTCGTGCTCTACCATCCCGTTTGCCATGGCAATGACCATGTCATTCGTAGACGTTTCGCCATCTACAGTGATTTGATTAAAGGATTGATCGATCGCTGTTTTAAGTGCTTTTTGCAGGAGGGTGGATGAAATCGATGCATCCGTTGTAATGAAGCCAAGCATCGTCGCCATATTCGGATGAATCATACCAGATCCCTTCGCACACCCTCCGATTGTGACTGTTTCTCCATCTATTTTCACGCTATAGCATGAAGTCTTTTCAATAAGATCCGTCGTTAGGATGGCCTGTTGAAAAGACTCTGCACTCTGCTCCGTCGAAGCAACCTCGATTTCGTTGCAGCCCTTTTCAATCTTCTCCATAGGAAGCCACTCACCAATGACTCCTGTCGAAGCAACGGCTACGTACTCTTCCGGAATTTGAAATCGTTTGGCCGTCCACTCCCTCGTTTGATAAGCATCTTTTAATCCTTGTTCACCCGTACAGGCATTTGCGATTGCACTGTTCACCACAACCACTTGCAGAGTGTGAGATTTCAAGATGCTTTCTTGCGTGACCTTTAGGGGAGCAGCTTGAAAGTGACTTTGCGTATAAACCGCTCCGACTTGTGCAGGCTTCTCACTGTAAATGACCCCGAAGTCTTTCTTTGCGTAACGAAGACCGGTGTGCATCCCCCCTGCCTTGTACCCGAGAGGTGAAAGAATCGTTCCTCCAGGAATGGGTTGAACAGCCTTTTCTTTTACTAGTTTCATTGATTCTCCTCCTCTTATGGATAAATTGGATAGTGATAGAGTCCCGTTGTTTCGTCTAAACCGAGCATCAGATTCATGTTTTGAACCGCTTGGCCGGCAGCTCCTTTTAGCAAGTTATCGATCACAGACACAATCGTCACCCGATTCGTCCGTGGATCTGCTTTTATCGCGATATCGCAAAAATTCGTGCCGAACACTTCTTTTGTACTTGGGAACTGCCCCACAGGACGGACCCTGATGAAGGGATGCTTCTCGTAATAGTCTTGGTAAATGTTGTGCAACTGTTCAGTGGTGTATGTGCTTTTTAATTCTGTATACATCGTAGCCATAATCCCACGGGTCATGGGAATAAGGTGAGTCGTAAAGGTAACGGGTCCCGCTTCCCTGTTCCACTCCTTCAATTGCTGTTCAATTTCAGGGGTGTGCTGGTGTTGATGAACCTTATAGATTCGTAGATTTTCCTGCGTCTCTGAAAAGTGACTGGATTGAGTCGCTTTTCTCCCCGCTCCCGATAATCCCGTTTTGGCATCGATAATGATGGAATGGGGTTCAACTAGCTCATGATGGAAAAGCGGAGCCAATCCTAGAAGGGTGGCTGTCGGAAAGCAGCCTGGGTTCGCGATCAGTTCCGCCTCTTGTATGGATTGTCGATTGCATTCAGTGAGACCATACACCGCTTTCTGTAAAGTATCTGAAGATGCTGATTCACCTTTGTACCACTCTTCGTATTCTTGAGGATTCTTCAAACGCAAGTCCCCGGAAAGATCGACCACTTTCGCCTTTTCACCGAGGAGCTTCTGAGATAATTCCTTCGATACACCGGAAGGAACAGCCAAAAAGACGAAATCAAGCTGCTTCATCTCCTCGATTCTGATAGGATTCACTACTTCATGTGACAGATCAAAGAGGTGTGGATATTGCTCTGCATAAGGTGCACCATCCAAATAAGATGAATACAAAATACAATTATCTACATTCGGATGATTCGATAACAACCGATGCAACTCCACTCCACCATAACCCGTACTACCAACGATACCAACATTCATAACTATTCACCACACAGATTAAATTTAAATTAGCTCTAATTATATGTATGTATATTAATAAAATCAATAGTATATTTATAAATAATTTCTATAAAGTTAAACTATTCACAAATTTACTTCGATAGTACTAGATTGCGGATCGCCTAAAAAAGGTCCGTCCCTCGGGGAATAGCAACCCCCGAGGGACGGACCTTCATTATATTTTTATTCAACTGGATTTATTAGAATTGAGCAGCCTCTGTAGACCCTTTAAGGGCTGTTGTAGAGGATGTTCCACCTGAGATCACCATCGATACTTCGTCAAAGTAGCCTGTTCCTACTTCACGCTGATGTCTCGTAGCTGAATAGCCATGCTTCTCGCTGGCAAATTCCGCTTCTTGAAGCTGGGAATATGCAGCCATCCCACGCTCTTTGTATCCTCTCGCAAGCTCGAACATGCTATGGTTCAGTGCATGGAATCCTGCAAGCGTGACGAACTGGAATTTATAGCCCATTTTCCCAAGCTCTTTCTGGAACTTAGCAATCGTTTCATCGTCCAGTTTCTTCTTCCAGTTAAAGGATGGTGAGCAGTTATACGCCAATAATTTCCCTGGATACTCAGCATGAATCGCCTCAGCAAATTGGCGGGCTTCCTCAAGGCTCGGTTCCGATGTTTCACACCACACAAGATCTGCATAAGGAGCATAAGCCAAGCCTCTTGCAATCGCCTGATCAAGGCCCGCCCTTGTACGGAAGAACCCTTCAGGAGTGCGTTCCCCTGTAATGAACTGCGCATCATACGGGTCCACATCGCTCGTGATTAAATCTGCTGCATTCGCATCTGTACGGGCTACGATTAATGTTGGCACACCCATTACATCCGCAGCCAGACGTGCAGAAATTAAATTCTTCACGGACGTTTGAGTAGGCAGTAATACTTTGCCTCCCAAGTGTCCGCACTTCTTCTCAGAAGAAAGCTGATCTTCAAAGTGGACGGCTGAAGCCCCTGCTTCGATCATACCCTTCATGAGTTCGAATACATTAAGCTGTCCGCCAAAGCCTGCTTCTGCATCGGCTACAATCGGGACAAACCAATCGATCGATTCATCACCTTCAACATAGTGAACCTGGTCAGCACGCTGTAAGGCTTGATTGATTCTCTTTACGACGGATGGTACAGAGTTCGCAGGATACAAGCTTTGATCGGGATACATCTGCCCGGCCAGGTTGGCATCCGCCGCTACCTGCCACCCGCTTAAGTAGATTGCTTTCAGACCGGCTCTCACTTGTTGGACAGCCTGATTTCCAGTCAAGGCACCAAGGGCATTGATATAGTCTTCTTTATGAAGCAGATTCCATAGCTTTTCAGATCCGTGTCGGGCAAGGGTATGCTCAATATCGATTGATCCTCTTAAACGAATAACATCCTCAGCCGAATAAGGTCGGGATACTCCCTTCCATCTTTGATCCATTTCCCAATTCTCTTGCAGTGCGTTTACGCGTTCGTTATTTGCTTTTACCATTGATAATCTCTCCCTTTTGTTTGTTTATTGGTTTTGAATTTCTATAAGAATCAAGCGAATTTCTTTGGTGAATTTCTATTTATCCGACGTGCAGTTAGTTTGTGAGGTCCGTCCCTCCAATCACTGCAGCGGTAATTCGTTAAAGTGTTTAAGCTTGTGTCTTCAACCTATTTTGCTTTGTTGATGCTTTTTGCAGGTCCGTCCCTCTAAAGGATTCGGTAGCCAGGGATGGTGAGGAAGTCTGTGAATTGGTCGTTCTGGATGAGTTGGTCGAATAGTTGGACGGCTTCTGAGAACCGGCGCTCTTTGTACAGTTGTTCTCCCATTTGGCTTTTGAGTTTGGTTAGTTCTTCTTGCTTTAGTTGTTCATAGAGATCGATGGTGATGTTCCGGCCGTCGTCAAGAACTCCTTTGGGATGACGGATCCATTGCCATAGCTGAGCCCGGGAAATTTCAGCCGTTGCCACGTCTTCCATTAAGTTGTGGATCGGTGCTGCTCCTTGGCCGCTCAGCCAGGAAGATATATATTGAATTCCGACGTTAATATTTAAGCGGACACCTTCTTCTGTTATCGTCCCTTGAGGAACTTCAAGAAGCTCCTGCTCTGACACGCTTAGATCATCTAATGTTTTCTCTGCAATTTGATTATCATTTTTCATTTCCTGATTGAAAACGTCCATGGCAACAGGTACGAGACCAGGATGAGCTACCCATGTGCCATCATGACCATCCCGCGCTTCTCTTTCTTTATCTGCTCTCACCTTGTTAAATGCTTCTTCGTTTTTAACAGGATCGTTTTTAACAGGGATCTGCGCCGCCATTCCTCCGATTGCAGGAGCTCCCCTTCTGTGACAGGTCTTTATCGTGAGCAAGGAATACGATCTCATAAAGGGTGCTGTCATCGAAACCGTTGAACGGTCAGGTAGGATCACATCCTCTTGCTCCCGGAGTTTTTTAATATAGCTGAAAATATAATCCCATCTTCCACAGTTCAATCCTGCTGAATGCTCCTTTAGTTCATAAAGGATTTCATCCATTTCAAATGCCGCTGTGATGGTTTCTATCAGGACTGTTGCTTTGATCGTCTCTTGAGGAATTCCGATATATTCCTGTGCAAATATAAACACATCATTCCAGAAGCGCGCTTCCAGGTGACTTTCTAATTTAGGTAAGTAAAAATAAGGACCTTTGTTCGTTGAGGTTAAATGAGTTGCATTATGAAAAAAGAATAAACCAAAGTCGACAAGGCTTGCTGATATTGATTTCCCATCCAGTTCGATATGTTTCTCTTCCAGATGTAAGCCTCTGGGCCGAACAATTAATACGGCATGTTCTTCTTTTAATTCATAACGCTTCCCATTCGGATTCGTGAAGTCTATTGTTTGATGTACTGCATCTCTGAGGTTGATTTGTCCTTCTATGAGGTTCGTCCATGTAGGTGAAGTGGCATCTTCAAAACATGCCATAAAACATTTTGCACCAGAGTTCAATGCGTTGATGACCATTTTACGGTCAACAGGTCCAGTGATCTCCACCCTTCTATCTTGTAAAGCTTGAGGAATCGGACTCACTTTCCATTCACTTTGTCGAATCGATTCTGTTTCAGGCAAGAAGCGAGGAAGCTCTCCTCCATTGATCCTTTCCTGCTGTTTCTCTCTGTTGTGTAACAGCTCTTTCCGCTTTGCTCCGAATCGGCGCTCCAGTTGTTCTAAAAACTGCAATGCTTTCTGGGATAAAATTTCATCAAAGCCTGGTTGAAGTTCCCCAGTTACCTTGATACCAACCATTTTAGTAGACATTGAACACCATCACTCCTTAGCAGTATTAAACAAATCTTTATTGTTATAATACAGATTATTTATCATGTTTGTATTATATAACAGACTATTTAAATTTGGAACAACTTTCTGAAAATTTTCTTTCGACAAATTTCGCAACACTATCAAGAAGGACATATATCACAAATCTCTTCTAATGTAAAAAAGAAAACATAACAAAAAAAGAGGTCCGTCCCTCAGCCACTGTGAAGTGACGAGGGACGGACCTCTTTTCGATATTGAAATTATTTTACGATGTCTTTGGCAACAGCTTCGTCGAATTCAGCTTGGATTTCAGCACTTGGTTGTGGTCCAACCTTACTGAAGATCACGATTGCCAGCATAGCAAGGAAGAATCCTGGAACAATTTCATACAGTTCGAATGGAATAACTCCAGCTACAGTCAGCTGTTTCCAAACGACAACTGTTACAGCACCAGTGATCATACCAGCCAATGCACCGTTTCGTGTCATACCTTTCCAGTATAGAGACAACAGGACGATCGGTCCGAATGCGGCACCGAATCCACCCCATGCGTAACTTACCAGATCGAGAATCTTCGTACCTCCGCCATTCGCAGGGTTCCCTTGAATAGCAAGCATGATCGCAATGAATGCGATTAGCAGCACTCCGATACGACCTACCCATACAAGTTCGTTGTCAGAAGCATTCTTACGGATGATCGCTTTATAGAAATCCTCCGCTAATGCACTGGATGAAACGAGTAATTGGGAATCGATTGTACTCATGATAGCAGATAGAATCGCTGCTAACAGAATTCCGGATACCCATGGGTTGAATAAGACGTCTGTGAAGAAGATAAATACTTTCTCAGAATTATCAACATCACCTGTGATCAACGGCATATCAGCGAAATAGGCGATACCGGAGAAACCAACCAGTACAGCACCAATCATTGATAATGTCATCCAGCTCATACCAATCCAGCGTGCCTTTGGTACATCTTTGGTGGATTTAAGTGCCATAAAGCGGGTGATGATATGCGGCTGACCGAAGTAACCAAGTCCCCAAGCAAGGAGTGAAACGACTCCAATACCCGTCATCGTGTTCATTGTATCAAGATTTGCCGCGTCAACAGAACGAACAGCATCAACTGTAGCATTCCATCCACCCAGCTCTGTAATAGCAACGATTGGTGTAATGATTAGCGCAAGGAACATGAGAATACCTTGTACGAAGTCAGTCCAACTTACTGCTAAGAATCCTCCAAGGAATGTGTAAGAGATGATTACAGTGGCACCAATCCAAAGTGATTGATTGTAAGACATCCCAAACGTTTCCTGGAATAATAACGCTCCGCCTACAAGACCTGAAGATGTGTAGAAGGTAAAGAATACCAAAATGATAACTGCTGAAATGACACGAAGGAGACGGGAACCATCTCTAAAACGATTTTCAAAGAAGTCCGGAACCGTGATAGAATCGTTTGCAACCTCCGTGTAAGCACGTAGTCTTGAAGCGACGAATCTCCAGTTTAAATAAGCACCAATTACTAACCCAATACTTAACCAGATCGAACCTAAACCAATTGCATAAGCAAGGCCAGGAAGTCCCAGTAATAACCATGAACTCATATCTGAAGCACCAGCACTTAACGCTGCTACCCCCGGTCCTAAACTACGTCCTCCAAGAACGTAATCCGATAAATTACTTGTTAATTTGTAAGAAATAATACCGATTGCGAGCATTCCAACTAAATATACGATAAAGGTGACTAAAGTAGCTATATCCATTGTGTAGTTAGCATTCTCCTTTCAATAAATTTGTATTGCTTTTCGTTAGGTGCTTAATCTAACTTTCGACCCATGCTAAAAGACATCTCAAATTGTAAATCCAACAGTTCTTTACCCCATGCATACGGGTTGTAAACTTATTCACTCAATAATGTTTGAAAAAGTTTATTCTGCGAAGCGACGTTCCGTAACAAGTTCACAACGTTATTAATACTAACATACATTCATAACGTTAACAGACAGAATATTCTAAATACATTTACCTATATGAATAATTATTCATATAAATTGCATATATTTTTATGAAAGCGCTTTTTTAGCTATATCTATTCATAAAAATTTATAAAATTAAGTTACTTTTTGTTCACAAATCTGTTTCATTTACTGGTTTTCACTAACGTTAGCCTCATTATTTTGCAACAAATGATACATTCATATACATGAAGAGAACTGGGGGAATAGAAAATTTTCTGGATGGGTCCTTGAAACGGGTATACAGTTTATGTCATTCCTCTGTAAAAGCCAAATAAAAAAGCCTGAGATACCCCAAGCTTTTTACCGATTACACTTTGTTCTCTAATTCCTTCACTCTCTTTTCTAATTTTTTGTTTTGTTCAAGAAGGATCATGACGATCGAGAAAGCCCCTCCAGCTATAACAAGTGCGATGATTTCCATCAGTCTTCCACCTTTCCTTGTTTTTGTTTTTAATCTATATATGGATTACGGATATCCGTGACATTTGGTTTCATTTTTTGGACATCTCTACAGTCCTATCCTCCAAAAAAAAAAGAACTAACCCATAAGATTAGTCCCTCTTCTCTTCTATTCGTAAATGTGCAAATATGTTTCTTTACTGCCAGGCTTTTTCACAATCAGGGCTTCCGGTCCATAGGATGATGACACGAGGAGTTCCACGTCCCAGGTGTCTGGCGTCTGCTTGCTGACCATGTCGGAAAGATGCTGGGCAAATCCGATGGTTTCTGCTTTTCCTTGGAAGGACAGGGCTACCTCGAATTTCATATTGGACAGTTTCTGGTTCTGATAGAGTGCTTGTCCCGTCAGACCCGTGTAAACAGGAAAGTATTTTTCGATATCCGTTTTCAGCTCGTTAAATACTTTGTAATCGTTTGGATGATTATCCTGGGCTTCCGGAGAAGGGAATAAGTAGAATTCTTCATTAATTCCTTCCCAGTTTTGGATGCTGCTTTCGTTTGCTTCAACGGTTGTGTAGGCGAAGAAGTGACCAGGGACGACCTGTTCTTTTGGAGCCTGTTTATAAAGTGAGATCATGATCGGAACGTTTTGAAGCTCTTTTTTCTGACGAAGACGATTGAGGACTTCGTCGGCAATTCTCGCTCCTTGTTCCTTTAAGACTTCATTGCTAATGTTTTTTACTGTTCTTGTTCCAGATGAGAGATTGGTTTCGTACTGAACCGAATTCAATGATAGAGCGATGGCTACTCCACCCAGATGAACCTTGTTGTCTTCTTTTTTCATCAAGTAATTATGTTCAATCACATGGGCTAAGTAGATCGGTGCATTCTCACCTTCCGTCTGGACGGGATTCAGCCCCACATTCTCAGATTCTTGAAGTCCTTTTTCTTTCAGCTGTTCACTTGTATATTTTCGTTGAAGCCAGCTATCAACTGTTTTCTTTGTGAGGAATTGTCCCTCTTTGAAAAAATATTCATCCGTTGAGAAACGATTTTGGGCTACCCTCAATAAGCCCGTTTCGATTTCATTAATATCATATCTTGATCCTAAATCATTGACGACGACTCCACGGGTTTTACTCGTTTCATATGGAAGCATCGTCTTATAGTATTCCTTGGATATCTGGAAGCTTGGAATGATCGCTTTTTTTGCTTCGCTATCTTGATTTTCCTGAACGACCTGATCCTGCTTTTCAAATGTCGGAGCACAGCCCCCTAGTAACAATAGTGCGGAGAGAGCGACCGAAATCCCTTTTTTCATTACTCGTTACACCTCTTATCGGTTAAGTTCTTCCATCAGCTTGTCCTCATCCCATACTTCGATGTTCAACTCATTGGCTTTCGCAAGCTTTGATCCTGCTTCTTCCCCTGCGATGACAAGATCGGTTTTCTTACTGACACTGCCAGTGACTTTTCCACCGAGCATTTCTATCTTTTCTTTTGCTTCATTTCTGCTTAATCGCTCAATTTTTCCGGTTAATACAATGGTTTTTCCTGCAAAATAAGAGTCGACTTCACTTGCAGCTACCGGCTTCGGTCCTTTGTATTCAAGATTCACACCGGCATCCTTCAGTTCCTCGATCAGTTCTTTTACTTCATCATTTTCAAAATAGGCCACAATGGCATCAGCCATTTTATCGCCGATTTCGTTTACATTGGTCAGCTCTTCTTTGCCCAGGTTCATTAACTTATCCATGGATCCGAACTCTTGAGCCAATGTTTTCGCCGCTTTTGCTCCAACATGACGGATTCCAAGTCCAAAGAGCAATTTCTCCAGGGAATTGGCTTTAGAGGCTTGAATGGCATCCAATAGGTTATCCGCGGATTTCTCACCCATGCGCTCCAGTTGAAGAAGTTGATCACGTTCTAATCGGTATAAGTCTGCCACATCTTCAATCAATTTCTCCCTGAATAACTGACTGATCACCTTTTCTCCCAGACCATCGATGTTCATGGCATTTCTGGATACAAAATGAATCAGACCTTCCCGGATCTGTGCTGGACATTTAGGGTTGATACAGCGAAGGGCTACTTCCCCTTCCAGTCGGACCAGCTCACTTTCGCATTCAGGACAATGAGTAGGCATATGAAATTCCTGTTCGTCACCCGTCCTCTTGTCTTCTAATACGTTGACCACTTCAGGGATGATGTCACCTGCTTTTTTAATGACGACATGATCGCCGATTTTAATATCTTTTTCTCTAATAAGATCTTCATTATGAAGGGACGCACGTTGAACGGTTGTACCAGCGACACGTACAGGCGCAAGTATCGCCGTTGGTGTCACCACGCCGGTACGGCCAACACTCAGTTCAATCTCTTTTAAGACGGTTACCACTTCTTCAGCAGGGAACTTGAAGGCAGTTGCCCAGCGTGGACTTTTCGCTGTCGTCCCGAGCTGTTCCTGCTGCTCCAGTGAATTGACTTTAATCACGATCCCGTCAATGTCATACGACAGATTCGGACGTTGATCGGTCCATTTGCCGACGTAATCAATGACTTCTTCAATTGTCGCACACTGCTTCCGTTCAGGATTCGTTTTAAACCCGAGGCTGTCTAATTTATCTAACCCTTCACTGTGAGAGTCAATCCCCGTATCTCCAATATCCGCTAATGCATATAAGAAGAGATCGAGATTTCGTGATGCTGCGATTTTAGGATCGAGCTGACGGAGGGAACCTGCAGCTGCATTGCGGGGGTTGGCAAAAGGCTCTTCCCCTTTTTCATCTTTGATTTTATTTAACGCTTCGAAGGAACCTTTAGGCATAAAGGCTTCTCCACGAACTTCAAAGGAAATCTTTTCAGAAATCTTCAAGGGAATGGAACGGATGGTCTTAAGGTTTGATGTAATATCTTCTCCTATCGATCCGTCCCCCCTTGTCGCCCCTTGAGCCAAGACGCCATCTTCATAACGAAGAGAAACAGCCAACCCATCGATTTTCAGCTCACATACATAAGAAAAGTCATCTCCAACGGCTTGACGGACACGACGATCAAAGTCACGCAAATCCTCTTCGTTGAAAGCATTCCCCAAGCTGAGCATCGGCGTTCGATGTTCGACTTTTTCAAAGGCATCCAATATCGCTCCACCGACACGCTGAGAAGGTGAATCGGATGTTTTCAAATCAGGAAATAGACCTTCCAAGTCGATGAGTTCTCTCAGTAGCTGATCATACTCAGAATCGGAAACAGATGGTTTATCAAGAACATGATATTCATAGTTATACTGATTTAATAATTCATGTAGTTCATTTATTCGGTTTTCGGCTGATTGTCGGTCCATTTCCACAACCCTTTCCTGCTAAAGTGTTCAGAATGATTGAGTTAAGCCGGGAGGGAACTTCCCTCCCGACTTTAGATTGTTACGCTTTTTCTATTGGTGCGAATTTGGCAAGAAGACGCTTGATTCCCATTGGACTTGGGAACGCGATATCGAGCTCTACACTGTCTCCGGATCCTTTCACACTGACAACCGTACCTGTTCCCCATTTCTTATGCTGGGCTTTGTCCCCTACTTGCCAGGCAACTGATTCTCCACCTGTAGTCGTTTGAACCGGTCGTGAAACGGGCTTACGCGGGGCAGGACGCGTTGGTGCTTTCGCCGCTGATTTCCCGAAAGGTGTGAAGGCACTCTTCTTCTCTGCCATCACGTCATCCAATAGTTCAGCTGGAATCTCCTGGATGAACCGGGACACAGGGTTCATCTTCGTCTGCCCGTAGAGTGTTCTCATTTGTGCATTTGTTAAATAGAGCTGTTCTTCTGCACGGGTGATCCCTACATAAGCCAGGCGGCGTTCTTCTTCCATCTCATCTTCTTCCATGAGGGAACGACTGTGTGGGAAGACCCCTTCCTCCATTCCCATCAGGAATACGATAGGGAACTCAAGACCTTTTGCAGCATGAAGAGTCATCAGAATAACCGAGTCTTTTGGCTGATCATCTTCATCAAGCTTATCGATATCCGCCACTAATGCCAGATCCGTTAAAAATGCGACAAGACTCTTGTCATCGTTGGACTGTTCGAAGCTTTTCGTTACAGACAGGAACTCGTCCAAATTCTCCAAGCGGCTTTGAGACTCGATCGACTTTTCTGCTTTTAACATATCGATGTAACCGGATTTCTCCAGTATTTCTTCTACAAGTTCTGTTACAGACAGATATTCCTGCATGCTTGTATAACCTTTCACCATTTCCTTGAATTCGATGACGGCTTTCGTGATTTTCGGACTTAGGCCGACAAAATCCGCTTCTTCCAACGCACTGAACATGGAAATATCGTGATCCTGTGCATAACGGGCAATTTTATCTATTGAGGTTGCTCCTACGCCACGCTTCGGAACGTTAATGACACGCATAAGGCTGATGTCATCATCCGGATTCGAGATAAGTCTCAGGTAAGCCAAAATGTCCTTGATCTCTTTACGGTCATAGAACTTGATGCCGCCGACGATGGAGTATTCAATATTTGATTTTAAAAGAACTTCCTCCATCACACGGGACTGGGCGTTTGTTCGATAAAGAATGGCGAAATCGGAATACTTCCTCTTACCGCTTTCCGTCATTTCCTTGATTTTACCTGTCACAAATTGAGCTTCGGTCTGCTCGGTATCCGCTCTGAAATACGAGATCTTTTCACCGTCATGATTTTCCGTCCATAGATTCTTCGGTTTACGATTGGAGTTCTTTTGGATCACTTCATTTGCCGCCTGCAGGATTCTCTTCGTTGAACGATAGTTTTGTTCAAGGAAAATAACGGTTGCTCTTGGATAATCCTTTTCAAAGGAAAGGATATTGGCAATGTCCGCACCACGCCAGCGATAAATCGATTGATCGGAATCCCCGACTACACACAAGTTCTGAAAGCGGGAAGCCAGCAGTTTAACGAGCATATATTGAGCTCTGTTCGTATCCTGATACTCATCGACATGGATGTATTGGAACTTCCTTTGATAGAACTCCAGGACTTCCGGTACACGCTGAAACAGTTGAATCGTCGTCATGATGAGATCATCGAAATCCAACGCCTGATTCTTGCGTAAACGCTTCTGATATTCTGTGTACACATCAGAGACCACCTGATCGTAATATCCTCCTACCTGTTTGGATAATTCTTCGGGAGTCGTCAGCTCATTCTTCGCAGAGCTGATGGATCCCAAAAGCGAACGGGGATCAAATTTTTTCGGATCAATATTCTTTTCTTTTAAAATCGCTTTGATCACCGACTGCTGATCGGTAGAATCAAGTATCGTAAAATTACGGTTCATCCCGATGCGATCAATATCACGGCGAAGGATTCTCACACACATGCTGTGGAAGGTTGAGATCCAAATGTTATCGGAAGCCCCGCCCAGAATGTTTTCAATACGATCCTTCATCTCTCTAGCTGCTTTATTTGTAAAGGTAATCGCTAAAATATTATAAGGGTTGACCCCTTTTTCAACCATCAGATACGCAATTCGATGCGTCAGTACTCTTGTCTTACCGGAGCCTGCCCCTGCCATGATCAGTAACGGCCCTTCTGTCGCCTTCACAGCTTCTGCCTGCTCAGGATTCATTCCATTCAACAATCGATCAGTCAAAAATTGCATACTCTCACACCACCATAACGAACGTACGTTCTATATTTGTATTTCTATTATATCCTATTTAGGGACGGACCTCCAGTTCAATCCTTACCCTTTAACTGCTTTTACCGTCTTTAACGCTTCTTTCAAATTGTCATAGACAGCGTTTCCCACTACGACAACATCTGATACTGCAGCCATTTCCTGCGCCTGCTGGACAGTTCTAATGCCGCCACCATAGAATAATGTTGTGTTTTCCAGTGAATCTCTGACCTCTTTCACCGTTTCAACATCCCCATATGTACCACTGTACTCCAGGTAAAAGATTGGCAGGTTGAACATTCTTTCTGCCATCATGGCATATGCTGCCGCGTCTTCACTTGAAATATCTGTATCGGCCTCTGTAACCTGTGCCGCCTTACAGTCTTTGTTTAATATACAATATCCTTCTACAAGGATTTCATCCCAATTCATAATTTCCCCATATTCCTTTACAGCCTGGTGATGCAATCCTGTTACCCAGTTCATGTTCGAACTGTTCATCACCATCGGAATGAAATATAAATCGAAGCCCGGAGTGATCGACTCCAAATTAGATACCTCCAGAATACAAGGAACAGTATATCGTCTCACCCGTGCCATCAAATCAAGAACCTTTTCAAGGGTTACACCGTCCGTTCCCCCTACAATAATGGCGTCTGTTCCCGATTCACATACAGATTCTAAATCTCCATCATCGATTGTCTTATTCGGATCTAGTTTAAATACATGGCTCCACTTTTGGGCATCATACATGCTTTGTTCCTCCATTCATACATCCATCTCACGTATTATATCATTTGTGGGAAGGAGCCGCATCACCTACAAAAGCGGAGGCGGCTTGGTCAGAGGCGACAAGCATAAGATGAACCTGCCGGAAAGGCGCCCTTTGCCTTTTTGGCAGGTTTAGCTTATGACCTCGAGCCTCTAGCCGCCGGAGCTAGATGACACCAAAAGCGGAGGCGGCTCGCCAGACAAATCTACCCCCACAAAAAAACAAAGACCGCTCATCATGACGACAGCGGTCCCTTCTATTATTTTTCTTCCTGATGCACACGATCCAATACCAGCTCATAGGCATCATTTCCGTAGTTTAAGCAACGCTTCACACGGGAAATGGTTGCGGTGCTTGCACCTGTTTCGGTTTCAATCTTATGATAGGTTTTCCCATCCTGCAGCATACGAGCCACTTCAAGGCGCTGAGCAAGAGATTGAATTTCATTGATTGTGCAAAGGTCATCGAAGAAACGATAACACTCTTCAAGATCTTGTAGAGATAGAACAGCATTGAATAACTGATCCAGCTCCTTGCCTCTTAATTTATTTATTTGCATTAAAAAGACTCCTTTTTCCATCTATTCTTGATATGACACCGACCCCGCCAAGCCTGGAGAACTTGGAATGATATTGATCCACGTAGATCCTTTTCGCAAACTGACAGGTTTATTATTTTCGAAAGGTAGGATTCTGCCATCTACGTTCTTCCACTGAACTTCCCGGAGCTTTCCTTCTTGAATCAAGTACGCATTCCCGCCGGATTCAAAATCAATGTTTCGTCTGCCAGCATCGTCGACTATTTTATGAGACGCTTCCACTATAAAGAGATTTTCTACTAAAACAGGGTCTTTGGAATCGTAATCAATGGTTTGTTCACCATTTGAGTAACGCTCGTATTTGCCCTCTTCTTCGTTGAAATCATACACTACGTTAAACAGCGGATTATTGTTATATGATATCATGACGGATTGAGATCCCTCTCCGCTTACCGGCCCTTTATCACTAAAGTTTAATGCTTCCGGCGGACGTTCCATATCAAAGTCGTTCTGCTCCGCTCCCTCTTCGATATGCTCAAAGGAGATATAGGAATTATGAGGAGCCTTACGGAAGCTTGCACGCTTGAACAGCGTTCCATCATATTTCATGCCGTTTAAATTGTCAATAAAGCCGCTAGTCAGCATTTCCTGTGCTTCCGGACTATATCCATGGGCAACATATAGACTATCATATCCTTTGGCAAGCTCTACATAGTAATCTCTGGCACTTCGTACAGGACCGATTTCTTCAGGCTTTTGGCTTTGATATATCGCCAGGAATCGAGTGACATCCCCTTCTGCCAGGACTTCATACACAATATCTGCTTTTGAAAGGCCTGATTGGGGACGCGCCTTCGGGTGATTGTTCACCATGACAGCAACCGCTCGCGCCGTGGATTCTTTCTTTTGTACCTCACCTGTTAGCGGTGATTGGTTTTTCTCTTCCGTTTCTACGCCTGTCTCAACCGGAGTTGCAGCTTCTTTATCAGATTCTTTCTTTATCTCTTTATCTGAACTACATGCGACAAGTGTAAACGAGCTTAAAGCAATGATTAAAGCTCTTTTCAGCATGTTTTTTGACACCCCTATTTTATAGAAATCCTTTTCCCTATACTTTACTATTTTAACGCATTATCGTTGGAAAGAGTACCGTTTTCTTCATTACATCATAGATTCCCTTTTGTGTCATCCGTATATAAGGCAGATGAGTGGACTGAAGAAATAGCAGTGTATAAATGGGATCCGAGAAGCGATATCCTCTTTCTTTTAACAAACCTTTAAGTATCTTTTCTTCCTCGATAAGGTCCGGCATCTCTTTATGAGAGAGCAGGCCGCTTAATGGAAGTGGTATTTCATGAAGGACTTCACCCTTCTCCGTCAAAACAATTCCGCCTCCGATTTCCTTCATCCGTTTAAAGGCAGCAATCATATCTGACTTGTTCTTACCAATTAAGATGATGTCCCCTGTATTCGAATAGGAAGAAGCAAAGCCCATGACACCCGTTGAGAATCCTTTGATCATAGTGCTGATTCTCCATTCTCCCTTTCGATCCAGAAGCATGAGGAACGATTGATCATGATCAAGATCCAGCTCCTCCATAGATGGATTGATGGATATGGAATAAGGCTTGGTGATGACATCGTTCACCATTTCAATTCCAAAGGGCATGGAAAACTGGAGGTCATCGTAGTCCACTTCCCAATTCAGGGATAATGGTTTAAACCCGTTTGTCTCCCAATTTATTTCTGTTGAATCTTCTATTTGCTCTCCGTCTCTCTGTACCCACTCCCCTTTTGAGAGAACGGACTTCGGGGTTGGGTCATCAATTGACGAAAGGAAGTTAATATTTGCCACTCTGCCTGTAGCGATCATCCCGTGCAAATGAGTGATGTGATAGTAATTTGCGACGTTGTAGCTAGCCATATTATATGCTTCGATTGGGGGGATGCCCTTATCAATCGCCATTTTTATCATGAAATCCAATACACCTTGTTCATAAAAGCCCGGTGTCGATCCGTCCGTTGTGAACAGTAGGGAATCATATGAATCGATGCCTTTTTCTTTTAACCCGTCTAAAAGGACCGGCAAATCCGGTCGGATGGAGGAGTGGCGCAATGTGACGGTCAGCCCTTGAATAAGCCGCTTATAGACATCTTCACCCGTCATGGCTTCATGATCACCATCAATCCCCAATAAACGAAGCTTGGCTATGGTTTTGTCTGATGCTCCCGGCAGATGTCCTTCAACGATCTTACCCATTCTTTTCGCTTCCTGCATCCAGTGGAGAATCAGATCATCTCCCTGAAGCAGTCTCGGCCAGGCGGTCAGTTCTCCTCCCTGCAGCACGGAGTCATGTTCCAGCCATGATTTTACTTCTCCATTTGAAAAGGTTACCTCTTCATTCTCCATCTCCGTTTGAGAATCGAATCTTGTCCACCAATACATCGTGACGGGCATTTTATTAAACTCTCCCAATAAAGAAAACGCTTTCTTTTTTTCCAATTGCAAAAACATCATCAGGTTATCATTTACGAATGTCGTTGTACCGGTTTGGGATGCATACTTGGAAAAAGATTGGGGATTATAAAGCTGAAACGGATGTACATGCGGTTCAATATATCCTGGAACGAGGTACTGTGAGTCACAGTCCACGATTTCGCATTTCTCAAGGTTATCCGGGAGCTGATCGCCTGTATAAACAATTCGATCACGGTAAACCCAAATGTGTCCCTGCACCCATTTCTTTAGAGTCGAGTGAAGGTACGTTGCATTCTTTAAAAGAATGCTCGGAGATATTTCTCCGTTCAGTACTTGTACATGTTCTCTTAGTTGTTTGTTCTTCCATCTGTAGCGCTGTTCCAATGTGAACACTCCTCTAGTGGAATGGTATTAGTTTAAGTTTCAATTTATGTTAACATATTTTACTATTTAACGCATTAACGGTTTACAACAATTATGTGAATTTTCTATTAAGGAGGAGTTTACAAATGAAAGTATCATCAAACATCGGGATTATCAATGCCCTTATCCGCATCACCGTTGGTTTTACGATTCTGGCCTGGAGTACATCAAAGCTTGCGAGACGTCCTTGGCGGGACTCTTATCTCGTGATGGCTGTGATCGGAGCCATGAAGGTAGGAGAAGGAATTCTTCGCTACTGCCCTGTTACAGCCCTATTTGAAAAAAGCGCAGAGGGAAATGGCGGAAGCGGTGGATTTGGCGGTTTCAAAGCAAAGGATATGATGAACTTTAAAGACATGCTGAAATCCGACAAATCAACAGATCACAAAGATCACCACCCAACAAACGAACACAAACAAGACCCCCTGGACAATACCAAAAAAGAATCCAACTTCAATCCCGAAGAACTCACCAACAAAGATGTCCAGGCAGCATTGAATGGGGATAAAGGGACGGACCTTCTTTCTTAGGGACATCATGAGTGTATAGGTGCAATAATTCCCTTATGTCTCCCTATTTAAAGGCATTTTCACCTGATTTAAATTCCGCTAATAGCAAGAGTGCCAAGGTCCGTCCCTCAAATGGGTTAGACCTGGCACTCATGTTTAATATTTTTTATTATAAATAAAGGAGTTGCTCATTTATGTTTTGGGAATATTTAACGGATATGTCGTATGTGTTGTTTTCCCTGATTGGCGGCATTATTGCCATTGCTTTTGTTTATGTTCGCAGAACTAGGAAGAGACGTGTTCGATAGCTTTCTTCCCAATATCTCTTCTGTAAAACAACCCATTCCAATCCACCTTATCTAATTCTTTATAGACTTTAGCCTGCGCTTTTTCCACAGAAGCTGCAGAAGAAGCTACAAGTAACACTCTCCCACCATTTGAAACAAGGGCAGCTTCAGCATTCTGTTCGGTTCCAGCATGGTATACGAGGGTTTCTTTATCCATTGACTCTTCAAGGTTCGGAAGGGCTATTCCTTTTGCATAATCACCTGGATAGCCATCAGCCGCTAACACAACCCCAAGAACAGCTTCTTTAGACCATTCTAATTGCACAGGCTTCCCTTCAATCATGTTCTTCACAACAAGGCCAAAGTCAGAAGTCAAACGCGGCAGTACGACCTGGGTTTCCGGATCGCCAAATCGCGCATTGAACTCGATGACCTTTGGGCCTTCACTTGTGAGCATCAGACCTGCGTAAAGAATGCCGGTAAACGAGCGATTCTCCTTTACCATCGCTTGAGCCGTCGGATACAGTACAGTTGAAATCGATTCTTGCACGACATCGTCCGAAATATGAGGTACCGGGGAATACGCCCCCATTCCGCCTGTATTCGGTCCCTGATCTCCATCGAAAGCACGCTTATGGTCCTGTGCAATCACCATCGGATAAACGGATTCACCATGTACAAAGGCCATTAAAGAAAACTCTTCCCCAAACAGACACTCTTCCACTACCACTTTAGAAGAAGCATCACCAAACTTTTCATCAAGGAGCATTTCTTCCAATGCACTGATTGCTTCTTCTTCTGTTTCTGCAACCACGACGCCCTTGCCTGCAGCCAGTCCATCCGCCTTCACGACAATCGGGGCGCCAACTTCTCTTACATATTCGATTGCTTTCTCAATACTTGTGAACACTTCATATTTAGCCGTTGGAATATTGTACTTTTTCATTAATTCCTTAGAGAACGATTTGCTTCCTTCTATGATGGCCGCTTCTTTGGTCGGTCCAAATATGTGCAGGCCCTCTTTCTGGAAGCGATTTACGATACCATCCAATAATGGGTTTTCAGGACCTACAAAGGTATAAGCGATATGCTCTTTTTTGGCAAAAGCAATGAGATCATTCACATCGGATTCACTGTATGGAAGATTCGTCGCAACGCTTGCAATACCTGCATTTCCGGGCGCACAGAACACCTCTGTCACACTTTCACTTTCCGCTAACTTCTTACATATGGCATGCTCGCGACCACCGCGGCCGATAACAAGTACTTTCATCTTGAAAAGCCCCCTTTTTAAGAAAACCTCTCCTACCTGAGTTGAAGATGGGGAGAGGTTGTATGTGGAATGGATCTATGGTTAGGCGGGGTTAGAGGATATGGAAATGGGTATGAGCTTGGCTGAGGTCCGAGGTCCGTCCCTCAGCCCACTCTCTGACTAATCACCCAGTTCCCAACAAGTCGTTCCCCATATGGTTTATACGATAATTTCAAAAAACTTCTTTCTAAGATTGGAGGTCCGTCCCTCAAATTAATGTTTGAAGTGGCGGATTCCTGTGAAGACCATGGTGATGCCGTGTTGGTCGGCTTTTTTGATGGAGTCTTCGTCCCGGATGGAGCCTCCTGGCTGGATGATGGCTGTTACGCCTGCATTGGCAGCTGCTTCTACGGTGTCGTCCATTGGGAAGAATGCGTCAGATGCCATCGCTGCCCCTTTGGCTTTTTCCCCGGCTTGCCCGAGGGCTATGGTTGCAGCACCTACTCGGTTCATTTGTCCTGCCCCTACTCCAACCGTCATATGAGCATCCGTTACAACGATTGCGTTGGATTTCACATGCTTCACAACTTTCCAACCTAATTTCATGCTTGCCCACTCTTCTTCTGTTGGCTGACGTTTTGTTACCACTCTCAGATCAGCATCCTCTAGGGTGAATGTGTCATCCGCCTGAACCAGCAATCCACCTTCAACCGTCGTTAATTTGCGCTCGATGTTGTTTGTGGATTCAAAGGGAACCGTCAATAAGCGGATATTCTTCTTGCTTGAAAGAATCTCAAATGCTTCATCGCTAAAAGCAGGAGCGATGACGATCTCCAGGAAAATTTCATGAAGCTGCTTAGCTGTTTCTTCATCCACGATGCGGTTCAGAGCGACAATCCCTCCAAAGATGGATGTAGAATCCGCTTCATACGCTTTCGAGAAGGCTTCATTGATGGTCGAGCCAACGCCGACTCCACACGGATTCATATGCTTCACAGCAACAGCGGCCGGTTCCGTAAACTCTTTCACGATTTGAAGTGCAGCATTCGCATCATTGATATTATTATAGGAAAGCTCTTTTCCATGAAGCTGTCTTGCCATGGCTACAGAGAATTCAGAGCCAAGTGGCGCACGGTAGAAAGAAGCCTGCTGATGAGGATTTTCTCCGTAGCGCAGTGTTTGTTTTAACTCGTACGTTCTTGTAAAACGCTCTGGGTTTTCTTCACCTGAAATGTCTGTCATGTACTCAGCAATGAACGCATCGTAAGCAGCTGTATGACGGAACACTTTAGCCGCCAGCTTACGGCGTTTTTCTAATGATAATTCCCCTTGAACCTTTAACTCCGCAATGACTTCATCATAGTCTAGCGCATCGACTACCACCGTTACATATTGATGATTTTTCGCTGCCGCTCTCAGCATCGTTGGACCGCCGATATCGATATTCTCAATCGCTTCCTCTACACCGACATTCGGCTTAGCGATGATTTGTTGAAACGGATAAAGGTTGACACATACCAGGTCGATTCCTTCAATTCCTTGTTCCTGAAGTTGCTGGCGATGGCTTTCTTCACCGCGTTTTGCGAGGAGTCCACCGTGGATATTGGGGTGAAGTGTTTTAACGCGTCCCTCTAATATTTCCGGGAAACCTGTTACTTCTTCTACTCCCATCACTTCAACGTCACTTTCCAGAAGGAGCTTCTTTGTTCCACCTGTCGAAATGATTTCGTACCCAAGTGACTTTAATTCTTTAGCAAATTCGATTACTCCGCTCTTATCTGAAACACTGATTAATGCTCTCTTTTTCAAAGTACGATCCTCCTCTGCCTGCTGTATTGCTGATTTTATTTCATTATTTGGTTGAGTTTGAGATGGATTTGAGGTTTTTACTTAAAATTCGAATCCAAACCCAAGGTCCGCCCCTCACCACTTTACCACACTACCATAATAAAGTATTCTCTTTCCACTCTACACCTTTAGTAGCCTGTGGTGAGAAAGAGGTGGTTGAGGGTGGTTGGATACAGGTGGTGTTCGACGTGTTGGATTTTGTCCTGGAGTGATTGTTTGGTTTCGCCTGTTGTGACTCGGACGATTTCTTGTGCGATGATTTCGCCTGTATCCATGCCGGCGTCTACATAGTGGATGGTGACGCCGGTGATCTTCACTCCACCATCGATGGCTTGCCCGATGGCATCTTTTCCTGGAAAGGATGGGAGAAGAGAAGGGTGGATATTCACGATCCGTCCTCCGAAGCTTTCCAGTAAGGTAGGACCAATCAATCTCATATACCCTGCTAATACAATAAAATCAACACCCAAATGAGCCAGCTCATTTAGGATTTCCTGTTCAAATGCCTGCTTGCTTTCATAATCTTTAGCCCGAAAAACGAAAGTAGGGATCCCTGCTGATTGGGCGCGGTGAATCACGAACGCTCCCGGTTGGTCACATACAAGAAGTCTGATATTCGCTTTCAGTGTTCCACTTTGAACAGCATCTACCAATGCTTGAAAATTACTTCCGCTTCCTGATGCAAAAATGGCAATCTGTCTCATGACTAAGCCCCCGTTATTGACTTGCTCACCCTTCATTTCAACGAACGAAACGTACTCCATTTCCAGTGGTCACACGTCCAATGATAAAGGCTTCTTCTCCCTGTTCGTTGAAAAATTGAAGAATGTCTTCTGCTTCCTTTTCTTCAACCGCTAACACAAATCCAATTCCCATGTTGAAAATGTTGTACATTTCGCTGCGGGGAATTTCTCCATAGTGTTCAAGGGCAGTGAAAATGCTTGGAATATTCCAGCTGCCTTCTGTGATGTCTGCTTGCAAATGATCCGGCAGCATACGGGGAACATTTTCAATGAAGCCACCGCCTGTAATATGGGACATTCCCTTGATGGAGAACTGTTTCAGTGCCGCTAATACTGGTTTCACGTAAATCTTGGTTGGTGTAAGTAACGCTTCTTTTAGTGTGGTCCCGACCTCCGGTAATGATTCTTCCAAAGAGAACGACTGATCTTCGAAGAATACTTTTCGCACTAAAGAGTACCCATTACTGTGTATACCACTGGAACCCAGTCCGACTAACACATTTCCTTCGGAAATTTTTTCGCCTGTGATGATCTCTTTTTTTTCACAAGCCCCTACTGCAAAGCCGGCGATATCATATTCTTCCTCGGAATACATACCCGGCATTTCGGCGGTTTCGCCTCCGATCAAAGCGCAGCCCGCCATTTCACACCCGTCCGCAATACCTTTTACAATACCTTCTATCTTCTCTGGAAGTGCTTTTCCAGTCGCTATATAATCTAAGAAATACAGTGGTTCCGCACCTTGAACGACAATGTCATTCACACACATGGCCACACAATCGATCCCGATCGTATCGTGTTTGTCTGCCATGAACGCAAGCTTCAGTTTCGTTCCGACTCCGTCTGTACCTGATACAAGAACAGGCTCTTTTAAATTCAAAGAAGATAAATCGAACATTCCGCCAAAACTGCCTAATTGACCAAGAACCCCTTCTCGAGCGGTTCTTTTCACATGCTTTTTGATGCGGTCGACTGACTCGTATCCCGCTTCAATATCTACTCCTGCTTGACGATACGCATTTGCCATCATGATCCCCCCTATTTCACTAACTCTTTTTCATGTGGATGAAGTGTATCCGGGTAGATTTCGGTTGGATACTTCCCTGTAAAGCAAGCTAAGCATTGACCGCGATTTTCTGACGAATCATTTCGGTCGATCGCTTTTAACACACCATCTGTACTCAAGAAGGTCAGTGAATCGGCTCCGATGATCTGGCGCATTTCCTCCACTGAATTGGAAGAAGCGATCAGCTCTTCATGAGTCGATGTATCAATGCCGTAGAAGCAAGGATTCTTGATGGGCGGCGAACTGATGCACACATGAACTTCTTTCGCTCCCGCTTCTTTCAACATGCTGACGATTCGTCTACTTGTCGTTCCCCGAACGATTGAATCGTCTACCATTACCACGCGTTTCCCTTCTACCACTCCTCTGACTGGTGAAAGCTTCATCTTCACACCTTGCTCACGAAGAGATTGAGAAGGCTGTATAAACGTGCGCCCTACATAACGGTTCTTAATAAGACCCAATTCGTACGGAATACCTGATGCTTCTGCATAGCCGATCGCACTTGAGATACTGGAATCAGGTACACCCGTTACAACGTCCGCTTCAATCGGCGCTTCTTTCGCAAGTTCCATTCCCATTCTTTTTCTGGCGGAGTGAACGTTGATTCCTTGAATGTTGCTGTCTGGTCTTGAGAAGTATACGTATTCCATCGTACACATCGCATTTCCACCTGAAAAACTAAACCGTTCTGAGGTCATTCCCTCATCATTGATGATCACAAGCTCCCCCGGCTCGATATCACGGACAAATTCAGCTCCTACGATATCAAAGGCACATGTTTCAGACGCAACACAGTAAGCATCCCCAAGCTTACCAAGTGATAGTGGACGAAGACCGTGCGGATCCAGTGCCACCATCATCTCCGTTTCCGTCATGACAAGAAACGCATAGGCCCCTTTCAGCATGGTCAGCGCATTTTTAACGCGGTCTTTCAATTGAAAATAACCGCTTCTTTTAATCAAATGGGCCAGCACTTCTGTATCAGAACTTGTTTGAAAAATACTCCCTTGCCCTTCAAGCTGGTGCTTTAAGGCGTTCGCATTGACGAGATTCCCGTTGTGAGCAAGAGCCAGTCCCCCATTCTGCGAGTTGAAAAGGAGAGGCTGAACATTTTCGTAGCCCCCACCTCCCGCAGTAGCATAACGGACATGACCAATGGCTGAATTCCCTTCTAGCTTCTCGATGGTTCCTTCTTGAAACACTTCCGTTACGAGGCCTTCCCCTTTTAAGCAACGTAACTTCTCACCATCCGAAACGACAATTCCAGTGCCTTCCTGCCCTCTATGTTGTAAACTATGAAGTCCATAATACGTAATTTGTGCCGCATTGGGGTGTCCCCAAATACCAAACACTCCACATTCTTCGTTTAAACCTTTGATTTCAGCAGGCATGGGATCGCTCCTTTCCAAGCTGACTCTAATTCCTCGACGGATGCATGTAAGATGACTTCTCCATTTTCAGATGACACGTTGATTTCTCCATGATCCGCTACGTTTCCTACTACTTTGGCATCAGGAACAAGTTTCTCAAACTCGTCTTTGTTTTCAGGTTTGACTGAAACGACGAAACGGGATTGTGTTTCACTGAACAGATCGGCCACATTGTTTTCTCCGGAAACCTGAACGTCTGCTCCCAATCCTTTTGTTCCAAACGTGGATTCTGCAAGAGCGACGGCGAAACCACCTTCAGCGATATCATGAGCCGATGCCACAAGACCTTTTTGAATCGCTTCTAAAAGCTGCATTTGACGGCGAAGCTCCGTTTTCAAGTCAATTTTCGGTGCCTGACCGAAAATCTTTCCTTCTGTCAGCTTTTGAAGCTCACTTCCTCCAAATTCTTCATGGGTTTCACCGATGACAAAGATATAGTCTCCGGCTTCCTTGAAGCTTTGAGTTGTAATATGATCAACATCCTCGATCAATCCAACCATTCCAACGACTGGTGTCGGATAAACAGCAGTACCCATTGATTCGTTATATAGGGACACATTTCCACCGATGACTGGAGTGGACAGCTCACGACATGCCTCACTCATTCCGTCAACAGACTTCTCGATCTGCCAGAAGATTTCCGGTTTCTCTGGATTTCCGAAGTTTAAGCAATCCGTGATCGCCAGTGGAATCGCTCCTGAACACACGATATTTCGTGCTGCTTCCGCTACGGCAATCTTTCCTCCGACCTCTGGATCCAGGTAAAGGTAACGGGAATTGCAATCCGTTGTCATGGCAAGGGCTTTTCTTGTACCACGTACCCGTACGACCGCTGCATCAGAACCAGGACTTACAACTGTACTTGTTCTTACTTGATGATCATATTGATCGTATACCCATTCTTTACTTGCGATTGTCGGCTGCTGTAAGAGCGCCTTGAGAGTTTCTTTATGATCCTCTACTTTTGGGACATGAGTTTCCATTGCTTGAAACTCTTTATAGTAAGCTGCTTCTTGAGAGGGCTTGTTATAAACGGGAGCTTCCTCAGCAAGTGCATCAACCGGCACATCCGCCACGACTTCTCCTTTATGAAGGAGGCGAAGACGCTTATCATCCGTTACTTTACCGATCGAAACTGCTTCTAAGTCATATTTTGAAAAAAGATCAACGATTTCTTGTTCCCGTCCTTTTTCAACGACGATCAGCATACGCTCCTGTGATTCTGAGAGCATCATTTCATATGCCGTCATTCCTCTTTCACGCTGCGGGACAAGATCCAGGTTCATTTCGATACCGGATCCCGCTTTACTTGCCATTTCAGCTGATGAGCTTGTAAGACCAGCCGCTCCCATATCTTGTATCCCAACAAGGGCATCGTTCTGAACGAGTTCCAAACACGCTTCAAGAAGTAATTTTTCCATGAATGGATCTCCCACTTGAACCGCCGGGCGCTTCTCTTCTGATCCTTCATTTAATTCCTCAGATGCGAATGTAGCTCCATGAATGCCATCACGACCCGTTTTTGCCCCGACATACATGACCGTATTACCGACACCGTGGGCCTGACCTTTTTTAATATCTTTATGGTCGATCAAACCGACACACATAGCGTTTACAAGGGGGTTTCCTTCGTAAGAGGCATCGAATTGAACTTCCCCGCCTACTGTTGGGATTCCGATACAGTTCCCGTACCCGGCAATACCCGCTACGACTTCTTTAAATAGATACTGAACACGAGGAGAATCCAGTTCTCCAAAGCGTAAAGAGTTGAGGAGTGCGACAGGTCTTGCCCCCATCGAGAATACGTCCCGTATAATACCTCCGACACCCGTTGCCGCTCCTTGAAAAGGCTCGATGGCTGACGGATGATTGTGACTCTCGATTTTGAACACCACTGCTTGATCGTCGCCAATATCAACAATTCCAGCTCCTTCTCCTGGTCCCTGAAGAACTCGTTCACCTGTCGTTGGGAATTTCATCAGTACAGGCTTCGAATTTTTGTAGCTGCAATGCTCTGACCACATAACAGAGAAAAGGCCGGTCTCTGTGTAGTTCGGTGTTCTTCCCAGGATGTTTTCCACCATTGAAAATTCTTCGTCTGTTAAACCCATCTCACGATAAAGCTGCTCTTCTTTCACTTTTGTTGAAGTTGGTTCAAGCATTAACGACATGTTTTTCCCTCCAGTGTTTCACAATCGATTGAAATAGTTTCTTCCCGTCTTCACTACCTAGTAAAGTGTCCATGGCGCGCTCAGGGTGAGGCATCATCCCAAGCACATTACCTTCTTTATTAGTGATCCCCGCAATATTCTCAACGCTTCCGTTCGGATTTTCATCGCTATAGGTGAATACAATTTGATTATTTTCACGTAAAGTGGTCATCGTCTCTTCATCACAGAAGTAATTTCCTTCACCGTGAGCGATCGGAATTTGGATCACATCATTCTTTTCATAGCCATTCGTAAACATCGTCTCATTGTTAAGAACGGTTAACGGCACTGTTTTACAAATGAATTTCAAGCTATCATTCCTGCGCATGGCCCCTGGTAATAACCCTGTTTCCAGTAAAACCTGAAATCCATTGCATACACCAAGAACCGGCTTACCCTGCTCTGCCGCTTTCACGACCTCTTTCATGACGTTCGAGAAACGGGCAATCGCTCCTGAACGAAGGTAATCCCCGTAAGAGAATCCCCCTGGTAATAGAATCGCATCATAGTTTTCCAGATTATCAGCATCGTGCCAAACGTATTCAACTTCTTCACCGATTTCATCTTTGATCGCATGGTACATATCAATGTCACAGTTAGAGCCTGGGAATACTATTACTGCAAACTTCATTGAGCGACACTCTCCTCGATTTCATATCGGTAATCCTCGATAACAGGGTTGGCCAGTAGTCGATGACACATTTCTTCTACTGTCGCTTCGACATTTTCTACAGTGGATGGCAGAGTCAACTCCATATACTTCCCGACGCGCACATCTTCAACCGATTTAAATTCCATTGAATGCAACGCCTGTTTCACAACACTACCTTGAGGATCTAATACACTTTCTCTTAATGTGATATAAACCTTTACTTTGTACATAGCTTGTTTCCTCCTAAGCGTTCTAAAATGATTGAATATACTTCTGTTAAACTGCCTATATCTCTTCTGAAAACATCTTTATCCAGCTTTTGATTGGTCTCTGCATCCCACAATCGGCATGTGTCAGGCGATATTTCATCCCCTAATAAAATTGAACCGTTTCGATCTTTCCCAAACTCTAATTTGAAATCGACAAGCGTGACTCCCGCTTCTTTGAAGATCCCTTGAAGGACCTCATTCACACCAAGAGCCATTTCCCTTATCTCAGTTCGTTCTTCCCGTGAAGCTATCTCCAGGTAATCAATGTGATCGTCCGTGATGAGGGGATCACCCAGATCATCGTCCTTATAGTAGAATTCGATGATCGGCTTTTGAAGGGGCGTACCCTCTTCTTTACCGAGTCGCTTTGAAAGGCTTCCCGCTATCACATTGCGAACCACGACTTCAAGCGGGATGATACGTACACGTTTGACCAGCTGCTCATCATCCGATAATTGTTTAATAAAGTGACTCTGTATTCCTTTTTCAGCAAGCTTTGAAAATAGCAAGCTCGAAATCTTATTATTTAATACCCCTTTGCCATCAATGTCCGCTTTTTTCTCCCCGTTAAAAGCAGTGGCAGAATTCTTATACTGAATCCAAACAACATCCTCATCCTGCGTTGCAAAGATTTGTTTCGCTTTGCCTTCATATAAAAGTGTCCCTTTTTCCATGTGAAATCCCCCCGTTAACGTAATATTGCCAATCTTCAGTCTATATTTCCATAAAAAAAGGGAGGGATTTTACTAAAACCCCTGCCCTATTCAATTATCAGAAGGACTTATTCCACCAAGCCGCAACGTTCAAAGATTGTATCCACATGCTTCAAGTGATAGTTGTAATCGAAACAATCATCAATATCAGCCGGTGAAAGCTTGGACGTGATGGTTGCATCCTCTTCAATAAGAGAACGGAAGGCCACTTGCTTCTCCCATGCCTCCATCGCTTTCGGCTGAACCGTATCATACGCTTCCTCACGCGTCATCCCTTTATCGATAAGGGCTAATAGGACGCGTTGAGAATAGATCAAACCAAGCGTACGATCCATATTGCGCTGCATATTCTCCGGGAATACCGTTAAGTTCTTGATGATATTTCCGAACCGGTTCAGCATGTAATTAAGAGCAATCGTTGCATCCGGCAGGATCACACGCTCTGCTGATGAGTGAGAGATATCACGCTCATGCCATAGAGGCACGTTCTCATAAGCTGTCAGCATGTATCCTCTGATCACACGCGCCATTCCCGTCATATTCTCAGAACCGATCGGGTTACGTTTATGAGGCATGGCCGATGATCCTTTTTGACCTTTTGCGAAGAACTCTTCCACTTCACGGGTTTCACTCTTCTGCAGGCCGCGAACCTCAACAGAAAACTTCTCGATGGAAGTCGCAATCAGTGCAAGTGTCCCCATGTAATGAGCATGACGATCACGCTGTAATGTTTGTGTAGAAACAGGAGCTGGCTTGATTCCCAGCTTTTCACACACATATGACTCTACGAATGGATCGATATTCGCATACGTTCCAACAGCACCGGAAATCTTTCCAAATTCCACTCCGTCTGCCGCTGCTTTGAATCGCTCTACGTTACGCTTCATCTCTTCATACCAAAGGGCAAGCTTTAAACCGAAAGTAGTCGGTTCAGCATGAACACCATGCGTACGCCCCATCATGACCGTATGTTTGTGCTCGATCGCTTTGTTCTTTAAAATTTCTACGAATCGCTCTAAGTCTTTCAGAATGATATCGTTTGCCTGCTTTAATTGATAAGAAAGAGCCGTATCCACTACGTCAGTAGAAGTCAGTCCGTAATGGACCCACTTTCTTTCTTCTCCGAGGGTTTCGGAAACCGCTCTGGTGAAAGCTACAACATCGTGTCGCGTTTCTTCTTCGATTTCCTTGATACGATCTACATTGAATCCGGCGTTCTCACGAATCTTCGCAACATCCTCTTTCGGAATGTCCCCGATCTCAGCCCACGCTTCACAAGCCAAAATTTCTACTTCAAGCCATGCTTGAAAACGATTTTCCTCTGTCCAAATTGCTCCCATTTCAGGGCGTGTATAACGTTCTATCATACCAGTCGTCCTCCGATCTTTTCTTGCACCTTCCAAATGCCAGCTTCGTTTATACTCGTCAATGTCTCTTCAATATCATTTGTTAAAAGAGTGACGTGCCCCATCTTACGTTTCGGCTTTGGTACATCCTTGCCGTAAAGATGAATAAACCAGTCTGGATGCTTTGGAACAGCCTTCATAATAGGCTCGATATGCTCTCCTAATAGGTTAACCATCACAGCGTCCTTTAATAAGGTGGGTTGAACGAGCGGCCAGTTACATACCGCTTTTATATGTTGGGCGAATTGTGAGTAGTCACACGCTTCAATCGAATAATGACCGGAATTATGAGGTCTCGGAGCCAGTTCATTAATGTAGATGTCACCATCCTCCGTCAGGAACATTTCAATCGCGAGCGTTCCCACCAGGTCAAGGGTCTCACTTATTCTCTTCGCCATCTCGATCGCTTTATCCGCTACTTCTCCACTCACCCTTGCCGGGGCAATCGTTTCATGTAAAATATTATCCACATGAATATTCTCCACCACCGGAAAGTTGGTTTGCTGCCCATCGGGATTTCGTGTCACAATGACGGATAACTCTTTTTCAAAAGGTATCCATTTCTCTAACACACATGGACCGTTCTCCAATAAAAAAGCGGCTTCTTCTATCCCGCTCTCTTCACGGATCACATATTGCCCTTTCCCGTCATAACCACCTCTGGATGTTTTCAGAACCACTGGATAGCCAAGCTTTTCTATATTATCATAGATGTCCTGTTGTTGTTTAATCACAGCATAAGGAGCTACTTTCACCCCTGCAAACGTAAGGGCTTCCTTTTCCATGATGCGATCCTGTGTAATGCGGATCAGCTCTGCCCCTTGAGGTAAATAGGCACGCTCCGACAACCATTTCAACGCTTCATAATCGATGTTTTCAAATTCATATGTAATCACGTCACACTCTTCTGCCAGTCTATAAAGGGCATCATACTGGTCAAAGCCCGCCGTGATTACAAGATCTGCTACTTGGGCACATGGTGATTGTGGTGCCGGGTCTAAAACAGCCACCCGGAAGCCATTTTGTTTCGCAGCAAGGGCCATCATTCGTCCGAGCTGTCCTCCGCCAATGATTCCGATCATCTGTCCTGGTAAAATCGTCTTCTTATTCAAGGTCATCACTACTTTCCAACACCTTTTCCCGTAACGCGTCTCTTCTATTTTCTAAAGTAGCGGCCAAGTCTGTATTTTCTATCGAAAGGATTTGTGCTGCTAACAGCCCGGCATTTGTAGCTCCTGCCTTCCCGATCGCAACCGTCGCAACCGGAACGCCCCCTGGCATCTGCACGATCGACAGCAACGAATCCATCCCATTAAGGGCTTTCGATTGTACCGGAACCCCAATCACAGGTAATGTCGTCTTCGCTGCCACCATTCCAGGTAAGTGAGCGGCACCGCCTGCACCTGCAATAATGACCTTCACTCCTCGATCTCTGGCACCTTCTGCAAACTCAAACATATAATCAGGCGTCCTGTGAGCCGATACAACTCGTTTCTCAAACGGAATCTCTAACTCTTCCAATACCTCACACGCATGCTTCATTGTCTCCCAGTCCGATGTACTTCCCATGATTACTGATATCATAATGGTGACAGGCACCTCCCGTAGTTTAATCCCTTTTAACAAAAAATACCCAGATCAATTGTTCTCTACTTTTTGAGAGAAAGCAATTGATCTGGGTATTTTACAGAGAATGGTCCCGTTTTATCCGATAGGGTCCACAAACGAGCTCGTATCCAGACAGCTACTTTCCCTCATAGTCCGACCATTTACGGTAGTCAGGTAGAGACTCATGGGCCATATTCCCATTATTATATGAGGGTATTCGGTTTATTTGTCTCCATCATAACGTGATATCGAATCTCTGTCAACGAATAATCGAACGATAATAAATGTCTGAAAATTAATGTTCGGATTTGAAGCGTTTACTCTTCAATCTTCTTCCCCTCAAAGACAATTGTCTGTTTAATAGGGACATACTCTGTTTTCTTTCCATCTTTTTGTTCTTCAAACACAGGTTTTTCCATCCGTCTTACCGGCATATAACCCATTTCCTTCATACGGTCTAAACAATCTGTAATCGTCTCATTCTCCTGCACTTCAAATAATAATTTCTTTTTGCTCATTCTTTTAATTTTCCTTTGCGAATATTTCGGACTGTCTTCACCCAGAACCCTCCGTGAATCGCCTTCGGTTCATACGCAATAATAAATGCCTTTGGGTCAAGCTCTTTTATTGTATCATACAGCTTCATCTCATACTTTCGCGGAGTCAGGATCTGCAGGGCCATCCGGTTTCCTTCCAGTCCATTCGCTTCCCAGTTCGTCACCCCGTAGCCTCTGGCACGGAGTTCATTCGGAAGGGCCTTATCATACTCCTTCGTGATTACATTCACTGTAATATACCCCAGAGCCAGCTTCTCCTCGATTTTCATCCCGACAATCACACCGAGGCCATAACCGACCGCATATGCAATCAGATTCTGAATCTCATTCAGGTTGTCCAATACCAGTCCAAGACCGACAACATAAATCACTACTTCAAATGTACTCACAAAAGCTGCAATATATCGATAACCCTTCAACGTCAAAATCATTCTGATCGTAAAAAAGGATACGTATACAACATTGATGATCAAAATAATTGCTACCATCACAAAACTATTGTCTAACACCGAGATGCTCCTCTCTCCACTACTACTTGTAGTATGCTCAAATTAAGTTCCTATTTTACTAGAAAAGAACCATAATATGAACCAGTTCAAGAAAAATTACTAGTTATTTTTCGATGACAATTTTTAGAAAATCTGATGTCCTACTTTGTGTCTTTCCCAGTTTGGTCTGTTTAAAACATAAAAAGGCTTTATGGCAGCTTGTCATCGCAGCCATAAAGCCATCTTGCTTTCTTATTTTATAACGATTTCAGCTTCTCTATCACTTCAGAAGGTTCCACACGATCTTTGTAATCGGCTTTCGTATATTCGTAAGCAATCGTTCCGTCCTGCTTGATAATATATGTTGCTGAAACAGGGAGCGTCCATGCATCACTATCATTCGCTTTCTCCAGATCCAGACCTTTTTCTTTGTAGATATCCACTAAGTAAGGTGGCAGCTTGTAAACCAACTTATACTCATCTGCCACTTTATTTCCTTCATCACTTAGCACAAAATAATCCAGTTCATTCTTCTCTTTTGTAGATAGGGACGCATCAGGCGTTTGCGGACTGACCGCAATCAGCTCGGCACCTGCCGATTTAATGTATTCCATTAGCTGTTGGTATGCACGCAGCTCCATATTGCAATATGGACACCATCCACCACGATAAAACGTAAGGATGACCGGACCATTCTTCAGTACATCTTCCAGTGCGACTCCTTTTCCTGTCGCATCCGGTAACGTAAAGTTCGGTGCTTTTTCCCCTACACGAAGACCTTTACCATCATCAGAGCGCTCCAATTCGTTGATTGCTTCTCCCATTTTATCCTGTACTTCCTGAGATGCATTCTGCTTAAATTTAGAAATATATTCATTGTACTGTTCTAGCATGTTGGTTGCTGTCATTTTAAAAACCTCCCTTTAGAACTTATTTATAGTATAGGAGCAGTTTATTCATAAGAAAAGCGATGTGCTTGGTTGGGTACTGTGATGGATAGGGCTGGGTGATGTTTTGACGGCTTATTGTGTTTTCGAATTTGTGGATTTGGCAAGTTATGAAGATAGATGTGATAATTGGTAGTTAAAAGAATGATAGAATTGCTTTTTATTACAAGTTCGTAAATTGCAATATTAAATGCAACACTCTTTCATGGTCCTAGGGGAACTCCCGTTGTGTAGCGTTGGTGGCCTAGGCCACCAACGCTACACAACGGTCGAATTGTTCATCAGGTGTCTCGTAATTTAAGATTTTGCGAGGCAGCCCATTCATCCAGGCTTGTACCTCAGTAAGCGTATCATCCGTGTAGGAATGAATTGGTTGTCCTTTTTTAATAAATCTTCGAATCACGCCGTTGTGGCGCTCGTTTGTACCTCGTTCGTAGGATGCGTAAGGATGGGAAAAATAGACGGAGATCCCTTTGTCTTGTTGGAGCGCTCCCAATTCACTGAACTCCGACCCGTTGTCCGCTGTAATACTCTTGAAGACATCTCGGAGACACCCCTTAAACGATCCTAATATTTGATTTAAGCCACTTTCTACACTAGAAGCTGTTTTACTCGGTAGTCTCGTGATGAATTCTTTACGTGTCTTTCGTTCGATCAGGGTCAGTAAGACTTCGTCATTCGATTTCTGGCCAATGACCGTATCAATTTCCCAATGCCCGAATTCTTCTCTGTTCTCAACTGAATCACATCGTTCTTCAATACTAGGACCTAATGTGCGTTTGTTTTTTCGTGAGTGTCTTACTTTAGTCGATCGACGCATTTTCATCGCTAAATCAATGTTGCGAATAGATAGAGAACCAGAATCTATCCAATTATAAAGTGTTTTTGTACACGGAATATAAGAGTCTTCGAAATCCTTCGTTTTCTTCGCGTGCCCAATGATGGCATCGGGTGACCACTTAT